>NZ_JAVLVT010000001.1:0-679797 GCF_031628175.1 Lipingzhangella rawalii
ATCGCCGCCCGGCGCGGGCGGGGTGGGGTACGGGTCGAGCCCGGCCGCTCTTCGGAGCAGGCCAGCTGGCTCCCCGCCCCACCCCCGTGCCGGGCGGCATATGTGTCTAGGTCACCGTCTCGACAGAGCCGGCCCTCGTGTCGGCAGTACCGACACAGATGCCGTAGTCTGGATGCATCCTGTCGCGCTGTCACGTGTGTCGTGGCGGCGCTTTATTACTGGGCTTGTCTGGGTAGGTCATGACTGACGAAAAGCGCTCCGAGGGTTCGGGACGACCCCGCCGGAGTGGAGGTAACCACAAGGGCGGCCGGAATCAGCCGCCCGCCAACGGCCGTGGGGCCGGCCGTGGCGATGATCGGAACCGTCCGCGCGGAAAGAAGCCCACACGGGACCGAGACACATCGCGGCAGCAGCGCAATGAGGGCCACTCCGGACGGGCCGGGGAATCGGCCCAGCGGCGGACGGAGGGGCCCACGCTGCCCGAAGACGTCACCGCAGAGCAGCTCGAATCCACCACACGGGCGGAACTCCGCTCCCTTCCCCGAACCCTGGCCGAGGTCATTGCCCGGCATCTGGTGATGGTCCAGGAGCATCTTGCCGAGAATCCGGAACTCGCCTACGAGCACGCGCGAGCCGCACGGGCGAAGGCGTCCCGGGTCGGTGTGGTCCGGGAGATCTCCGGAGTCGCGGCCTACACCGTCGGAAAGTGGCAGGAGGCCCTCTCCGAGCTGCGCGCAGCCCGCCGGATGACCGGACGAGACACCTATCTGGCCGTAATGGCCGACTGCGAGCGGGGACTCGGGCGTCCCGAACGGGCCTTGGAGATCGCGCACGGCTCCGAAGCAGAACAGCTCGAAGCTCCGGAGCGCTGTGAGCTGAGAATCGTCGCTGCGGGGGCCAGGTGGGATCTGGAGCAGCCCGAAGCCGCACTCATCGAGCTTCAGGGGCCCGAGCTCCAGGAACGTCGGGCGCGCCCCTGGCTCGCCCGCCTGTTCTACGCCTATGCGGAGGCGCTGTTGCACCTGGGGCGCACGGCACAGGCGCGGGAATACTTCAGCCGCGCATCCGCGGTGGACACCGAGAACGAAACCGATGCCGACGAGCGTTGTGCCGAGCTGGAGGGCCTCCAGATCGTGGACGTGGGTGCGGATGTCGTGTGGACGGACGCGGAGGATCCCCCGGCGGAACAGGTCGCGGACGAGAGTCCGTCCCCGAAGGGGTGAGTGGGCGGTACCTGCCTACCTGCCGCTATGACCGGTCACCGCGCTGCTCAGCCTCCAGCCGGTCCAGCCAGTGCCAGATACCGTTCGTGTTGGACTCGGCGCCACTGAACAGTTCCATAACCTGCTGAGACTCCACGGGGGCGTCCGCGGGCAGGGGCTTATAGCGTGACATGACCTGCTCGCGGACCATCGCCACCGCGTGATCCAGGTCCGGTTTCGTGCCCCGGGCGGACCGGACCGTCTCCACCCACAGCCGCAGCTCCTCCTCGGCGCGGTCCAGAGTCGACTGCACGGCATGCACCGCCCCGAAGTGCGAGAACATCAGCCGTTGGGGAGCAATGTCCCGGAACAGGGCGAGACTGTCCAAGCCAGCGTCCAAGTCGAAGTCCGGCGGTGGTGTGGCCGGCCGCAGATCTGAGGTGTGGGGATTGTAGACACCGGCAGCGTCCCCGACGTAGAGATCCCCGGTGACCGAGTCCACCAGGCCCACATGGTGCTTGGCATGCCCGGGAGAATAGTGCGTGGTGAGTTTCCGCCCCGCACCCAGGTCGATCTGGCCGATCTCGTCGACCGCACGGATCCGGCTCGCCTCGGTGGGGAGAAGCTCACCGAACAGGACATCGAGTCGATCTCCCCACACCTGGCGGCTGCTGTGCATCAGCCGACTCGGATCGGCGAGGTGGCGCGCGCCGCGCTGGTGCACGACCACCTCGGCGGTGGGAAACAACCGCGCCATATCGCCCACCCCACCCGCATGGTCCAGGTGAATGTGGGTCACGGCGATCGTGGCGAGGTCCGCCGCCCCCACCCCCAGGTACTGGACCGCGTCCCGCAACAGTTCCGCGGAACCGGCAGCTCCGACCTCGATCAGACAGGGGCGTTGCGTGCGGATCAGGTAGGCGGAGGTGACTCCTGGGTATCCGGCGAGCATCGTGTCAATCGCGAACACCTCGTTGCCGAGGGGAACGATCTCGGTGGGGGCACCGGCGGGAACGCCCGTGTCCTCTGCGCTGCTGGTCAAGGGTTTCCCCTCCACATTCTGCGGTGGCCGTGTCTCCCGAATCTAGCGGAGAGATCCTCTCCACACCCACCCGGATTCGACTTTTCGCCGGCAGCCCCGGGCGTGCACGCTCGACATCACCAGGAGCAGGTGCGGGTATCCCCGGACACCGGGGCCTGCCCGCATCCGGGATGCGAGGAGGTTCCCCGATGGCGCACCCGTTCGACGCCGAGACCGCGGTGGGCGCACGCCCGCGCCCCCGCCCGGCCCCGCCGGCTGCAACCAGGAGTGATGTCTCCGAGACCCGGCCGGCCAACCGGGTGGAACTGCGTGGACGTATCACGTCCGAACCGGCGTTGCGAAAACTGTCCGGGGGGCAGCGGCTGGTGACCTGGCGTCTGGAAGTCCCACGGTGCAGCCGGGAACAGCCGTCCGTGCAGAAGACGGACACGGTGACGTGCGTCAGTTTCAGCCCGCAGGTTCAGGCCGTGGTGCGAGGATGGCGCCTCGACGATCTGGTCCAGGTCGATGGCGCTCTACGGCGCCGGCGTTGGCGCTCAGCCAGTGGTTCGTCGGTCGTTTACGAGGTGGAGGCGCGTGCGGTCGCGCGCCTGCCCACCGACCCGCCGGAGAAGCCGAACTGAGCCAGCGCCAAGGCGATCTGGGGCGCATCCGGGGCAAGTCCCGGCTGCGCCCGCCACACGACCGCACAGAGCGCACGCAGGCCGTCCACAGGGTTTCCCTCGCCCCGGACGCCCACGGCCGTGGACTCCAGCCACACTGACCAGTGACCACACCGGGCCACACCGGAGGAATCCAACTCCGGCTCGGGATGCGGCTCGTTGATCCCACCGAGATCCTGGGCAAGGTAGCTCGGGCGCAGCTGCGGGGCCGCCAACACCACATCGAGGGCAGAGGTGACGCCGCTCAGGACCAGCATGCTGTCCGACCCCCGGCGATATGCCCCCAGAATGTCGGTGTCCAGGCGGTCACCCACCACGAGTGGACGCTCCGCCCCGGTCCGCAGCACACCCAGGTCGTGCAGCGGCCGTTCTGGCTTCCCGGCCACCCGAGGCTCCCGGCCCGTTGCGTTGGCCACCACCCGGGCCAGGGATCCGTTCCCCGGACCGACGCCGCGGCCGGTCGGGACCGTGGCGTCGCCGTTGGTGACGACAAAGTGAACCTCGGCTCCGGAGTCCGCGTTCAGGGTGAGACACGCCTCGGTGAGGAGGTCGTGGGTGGTGCGGGTGCTGAACCCCTGAATCACCGCGGCGGGATCACACCGAGCGCTGGTGACGGGACGCAAGCCCTGCTGTCGCACCGCCAGTCGCAGCCCGGTGTCCCCGACCACGAGTACCGGAGTGTGCTCGGGAACGCATTCCCCCAGCAGTCGCGCCCCCGCCTGTGCCGAGGTGACCACGTCCTCCGGGCGGGCCGGCACGTCCACGGCCCGGAGGCGATCGGCAACGGCCGCCGGCGTGCGTGCGGCATTGTTCGTGACGAACGCGGTCGCCATGCCGGTGGCCCGTGCCTTGCCCACGGCCGTCGGAGCCGCGGGCACCGGCGCCGCACCCAGGTAGACCACCCCGTCGAGGTCCAACAGTGCCGCGTCGTAGACCTCGCTGAGTGGGCGGGAGCTGGCGAGAAGCATCGTCAGCTGTTACGGACGTTCGGCGGGAGTCGCGGTCAACGCCGGATCGCGTTGGACACTGTCCCCCAGGATGTCGTCGATACGTCGCATCAGTTCGGAATCGAGCGTGACACCGCTGGCGCGGACGTTGTCACGCACCTGCTCCGGCCTGCTCGCGCCGATGATCGCGGCGGAGACATTGTCGTGCTGGAGCACCCACGCGATCGCCAGCTGTGCCATACTCAGGCCGGCCTCCTCGGCGAGGGAGCCCAGCTGCTGGACCCGGCGCAGGGTCTGCGGGTCGTCCACCCACTGCATGACCTTGCTCGCCCGCTCATCGGCCCCCCGGGACGTCGCCGGTGGCGCCTGGTCGGGATGGTACTTCCCGGTGAGTACCCCCTGGGCGATCGGCGACCACACGATCTGTCCGATTCCGGCCTTGGCGCAGCTCGGCATCACCTCGGGTTCGATGACGCGCCACAGCATGTTGTATTGCGGCTGGTTCGACACGATTCGGTCCAGCCCCAACTCGTCGGCCAGCTGAACCGCCCGGTCGATCTGCTCGGCGCGCCACTCCGAAACCCCAATGTAGAGGACTTTGCCCTGCCGCACCAGATCGTCGAAGGCCCGGAGGGTTTCCTCGAGGGGGGTGAACTGGTCGAACCGGTGGGCCTGGTACAGGTCCAGATAGTCGGTGCCTAGTCGACGCAGCGAGTTTTCCACAGACCGCACGATGTGTTTTCGGGACAGCCCGCGGTCGTTCTTACCCTCCCCCATCGGGAAGTAGCACTTGCTGAAGATCTCGATGCCGTCCCGGCGCTCGCTGCTGAGCGCGCGTCCCAACACCTCCTCGGCGCGTCCCCGTGCGTACACGTCCGCGGTGTCGAAGGTCGTTACCCCTTCGTCGAGCGCGGTCCGTACACAGGCCAGGGCCGCGTCCTCCTCGATCTGGGAGCCGTGCGTGATCCAGTTTCCATAGGCGATCTCGCTGACGACAAGTCCGCTGTGTCCGAGATGGCGGAATTCCATACCCATGAGCCTAGCGTGACTCCCGCCGGCTCACTACTGCCCGGGAACCGGGGTGTCGCCGGGCTTGAGCCGCGGCTTGGGTAGGCGCAGCCGCCGGATCTGGAGCATCCGCATGGCCGCGTAGAAACCGGCTCCCCGCACCGGCTCCCCGGGTAGGTGGGCGGTGGCGACCTTCTTGATGTGCCGTCCGGTCCAGATGCCCTCCATGATGATCGTGAGCATCATCAGCGGCCACACCACCGTCGCGACCAGGTTCTGCACCGTTACCGGAGCCACGAACAGCAGCAGGATGATCACCAGGGAGAAGTACAGGAAGAACTCGCTGACCGTGCGGCGCGAGTCCACGTAGTCGCGTGCGTAGGCACGCACCGGGCCCTTGTCCTGGGGGCGGAAGTAGCGTTCGTCCCCCTTGAGGTAGCCCTCGCGTTCGCGTACCGCCTCACGCTTACGGCGTTCCCGGTACTGGCGGTAGGCTTCTCGGCGGGTCAGCGGTGCGTTGAGGGGCCGTTTCAGCTGCGCTTCGGCTTCCTTGCGCTTCGGGGTAGGAGCGCCCTTCTTCGGGGTATGCCCACGAGAGGGCGCGGCATCGGTAGGCTCGGAGCCACGAGGCGAGCCGGTCGGGGCCGAATCCCCGGTTGTGGGAGCGGAACGACGTCGGAACACCTCTTCAGGGTAACGGGTCCTGGCGGCATGGCGACCGGTTGCCATGAGGCGTAGGCTTGCCATAAGCGCCCGCTGGGAACAGCCGACACGGACCGAGAAGGGGACGCCACGCCGATGAGCGTGTTTCAGCGACTTTCGATGATGTTCAAGTCCAAGGCCAACAAGGCCCTGGACTCGGTCGAGGACCCGCGGGAGACCCTCGACTATTCGTACAACCGGCAGCTGGAGCTGCTGCAAAAGGTCCGCCGGGGGGTCGCCGATGTTGCGACCTCGCGTAAGCGGGTGGAGCTACAGATTCAGCAGCTGGAGCAGCAGTCCGGAAAGCTGGAGAACCAGAGTCGTGCGGCACTCGCCCAGAACCGTGAAGATCTCGCTCGCGAGGCGCTGACCCGCCGATCAGGGGTGCAGTCCCAGATCGAGGATCTGCGTTCGCAGCACGAGCAGCTCCAGAGCGAGGAGCAGAAGCTCACGACCGCGGCCCAGCGTCTGCAAGCCAAGGTGGACTCCTTCCGGACGCGTAAGGAAACCCTCAAGGCCAACTACACCGCCGCACAGGCCCAGACCCAGATTTCCGAGGCATTCTCTGGGATCTCCGAGGAAATGGGCGACGTCGGTATGGCCGTGCAGCGCGCCGAGGACAAGACCTCGGAGATGCAGGCGCGTGCGGGAGCCGTGGACGAGCTGCTGGCCTCGGGAGCTCTCGACGATGTCACCTCCTCCGGTACCGGGCAGAAGGACGACATCCAGGCCGAGCTCGACCAGATGGCGAGCACGAACAGCGTGGAGATGGAGCTACAGCGGCTCAAGGGCGAGGTTGGCCCGGGTGAGAGCAGTAACCGGCCACAGATCGAGGGCAATGGTTCCGGGGAGGGACGATGATCGTCCGGATCATGGGGGAGGGGCAGCTGGACCTCTCCGAGGCGGACCTGGATGTCCTGAACTCCTTCGATGCGACCCTGGAGCGGGCCATCGAGTCCGGTGATGAAGACACCTTCCGTAGCACTCTGCATGACCTGCTGGAACGCGTGCGGCGGGACGGTAAGCCGCTGCCTGCCGATTCGCTGGAGTCGTCCCAGTTCATCCTTCCCCATCCGGAGGCGAGCATGGCGGAGGTCAGTGCCATGCTTTCCGACGAGGGCGGGTTGATTCCGGACGCCGGCTGAAGCACAGATTCAATACCGGCTTTGGTGTTGCTATAGGGAGCCGTTAACTCGGGACGTCTAGACTCGCGTGTGACCTGGAAAGAGTCAGTACGTCGACGAAAGGCTGTCTGAGTGGCAGGCTCCCGTTTTATTCCGGACCGCGGACTCACCGCCCGGATGGTGGCCACGATGTCCCTGCTGGGGATTGTCTACGTGGCGTTCATCATCGCCCTGGTGCTGGTGGGCATGCCCCTGTGGTTGGTTGCCCTGATCGTGATCGGGTTCGCGGCCCTCCAGTACTTCGCCTCGGACCGGGTTGCGATGTTCGCGATGGGCGCTCGTGAAGTGGCACCACACGAGGCTCCGGAGCTGCACGGGGTCATCGACCGGCTCTGTTCGATGGCGGATATGTCCAAGCCGCGCGTAGCAATCGCGGACTCGGATGTACCGAACGCCTTCGCGACCGGGCACAGCCGCTCCAGCGCCGTGGTCTGTGTCACAACCGGGCTGCTGCGTCGGTTGGACACCACGGAATTGGAGGGGGTGGTGGCCCACGAGTTGTCGCACGTGGCCCACCGCGATGTCATGGTCATGACCATCGCTGGATTCCTCGGTATCGTCGCGGGGTTCCTCACCCAGGTCGGGCTGCGGTTCGCCCTGTTCAGTGGCGGCGCACGCAATCGTGAGGGTGTGCCGCTGGTTATGGTGGCGTTCGCCGTGGTCGTGGTGAGTGCCCTGGTGTGGGCCGTGAGCTTCCTGCTGACGCGGATGCTCTCTCGCTATCGGGAACTGTCCGCCGACCGGGCCGCCGCCTACCTCACCCAACAGCCCTCGGCCCTGGGCAGCGCGCTGACCAAGATCACCGGTGAGATGGCCCGGATCCCCAGTCGGGACCTGCGCAGTGCGGAGCCGTTCAACGCGTTCTTCTTCACCCCGGCGTTCTCCCGTAGCGGAGTGAGTCTCAGCAGCCTGTTCGCAACGCACCCGCCCGTGGAGAAGCGTCTCGAACAGCTGGCGGGAATCTCTCGCCAGCTCGGAACCGGAACCTAGACCGTCGTGCCGCCTCAGCAACAGCCGGTGCATGTGCGAAGGACATGACTATGGGATTCCTGCGGGCGCTACTCGGGCGTTCCAAGCCCGCCCAGCCCGACCTCGACGCCCTCTTCCGCCTGCCGAGCGCGGCGGTGACCCTCCAGGCAACAGCCGGGTTCACGCCCAGTGGCAGTGGGTCCGTCTCGTTCCGGGCGGCCGAGGGCACTGCCTTCGCCCAGACGGAGCAGCAGGTCGTGGAGCTGCTGACAGCGGGGCAGGGGCCCGAGGTGGAGGTGCGAACCGACGAGTACAACTACACCTGGATCGTGCTTGGGGTCGAGGCCGGTGCGGCGGCCAACGGTGACATCAGTGGCCTGGTCACCGACCTCCACGCAGTCAACTCCACCCTGGAGTCCGGAGGCTTCGGACCGTCCCTGCTGTGCTCACTGGTGGGGTTCGTGGACGACCGGGCGCGCAGCCTGGCCTTGGTCTACCTGTACAAGCGGGGCACCTTCTATCCCTTCGCACCAGTGGGGGGACAGCGCCGGGACAACGCCGTGGAGTTGCAGGTGGCCGCCGCCCTGGAGCAGGATCTGCCGATCGAGCAGGACAAGAGCCGGTGGTTTCCGGTCTATGGCGCACCCGGTCTTTGATTTTCGCATTGCAGATTCACTTTTCCGATTTTCGGAAAAGTGTGGCGCGGGTGGGGCGTGAAGCGGCACACTGAGGGGTGTGCGTATCATCATTGCTCCAGACAAGTTCGCCGGCACCCTGACCGCGGTCCAAGCCAGCGAAGCCATCGCCGAGGGCTGGGCCACGTCCATCTCCGACGTCGAACCGCATCTTCTTCCCCTGTCCGACGGTGGGCCCGGCTTCGTCGACGTCCTGCACGCCGCAGTTGGCGGCACCGTGCACCCGGTCACGGTCAGCGATCCTCGTGGCGAGCCGGTGCTGGCCCAGTACCTCCTGTGCGAGGCCCCCGCCGCCGCGGACGACACACAGCACTCCACCGTCGCCTACGTCGAGAGTGCGCAGGCCTGTGGGCTACACCTGGTGGCCGAGGAGGTCCGCAATCCCGAGTACGCCACCAGTTTTGGGGTGGGACAGCTGATCCACCACGCTGTGCGGGCGGGGGCGGACACCGTGGTGGTCGGGCTGGGCGGCAGCGCCACCAATGACGGCGGGGCAGGCATGCTCGCGGCCCTGGGCGCCACGGCAGACGAGCCACTGAACGCGGGCGCCGCCCCGCTGGCACGACTGTCCGGTAAGGTCGATGTCGACCAGGCTCGCAGTGCACTCTCGGGCGTTCGCCTGGTCGCAGCCACGGATGTGGACAGTCCGCTGGTGGGCACCCACGGGGCCAGTGCGGTGTTCGGTCCACAGAAGGGGGCGGATGCCGCGGCGGTGCGGCGGATGGACCAGGCGCTGACCCGGTTCGCGGAGGCCACCGAACGGTCGGGAGAGCTCCGTGCCGAGCCGGGAGCCGGGGCGGCCGGTGGACTCGGCTTCGGTCTACTCCTGCTGGACGGGCAGGTGGAGTCCGGTGTGGGGGTGGTCCTGAACGCGGTTGCCCTGTCCGAGTACATTGCCACATCCGATCTCGTCATCACCGGTGAGGGCTCTTTCGACCGGCAGTCGCTGCGTGGAAAGCTTCCGCACGGTGTGGCCGCGGCCGCGCGGGCGCACCGTGTTCCCTGCCTGATCCTGGCCGGGCAGAGCACGGTAGCGGCCGATGAGGCGCACCAGGCGGGCATCGCCGGGATCCATACTCTCGTTGACCAGGCTGGATCCACAGAGGCGGCGCTTGCAGAACCGGAACGTCACCTGCGCGAACTCGCCGCGGTGGTGGCCCGGAGCTGGCGGCAGGCAGAAAAGTCCCAGGCCGCAGGGGGACATTGACCCTCGCCGGTGCCGCGAATGGGATGCCGTGCGCGGCCGTGCGCCGTCCGGGTGTCCACAGTGGTGCACGGTGGCGTCCAGCACGTAGCCTGGATGCAGCGCCACAACCAAACGTGCCATGGAAATGCCAGGAAATACCGCGCGGCATCGCGGTGTTTTCCGGCCAGAAGTGCGTCCGGTCGCACACCAGCGGCCCACCCCATTCCTGGAGGAGCAAGCGATATGACCGTTGAGAGCGAGGCCCCCGCGCACGGGGTCAACCTGACCGACGAGGCAGCGGCTAAGGTGTCGGCCCTGCTGGCCCAAGAGGGTCGGGATGACCTGCGGCTGCGTATCGCCGTCCAGCCGGGGGGCTGCTCCGGGCTGCGCTACCAGCTGTTCTTCGACGAGCGTGAGCTTGACGGAGACTCCGTGGTGACGTTCGGCGATGTCGCGGTCGTGACCGACCGGATGAGCGCGCCGTACCTACAGGGCGCGGAAATCGACTTCGTCGACACCATCGAGAAGCAGGGATTCACCATCGACAATCCGAACGCGACCGGGTCCTGCGCCTGCGGAGACTCGTTCAACTGAGTCGCTGACCGGCCCACGGTGGGACCCGTCGGCGCCGGGGATACCGCGGGGTGCAGGTGTCCTGACACCTCTGCGGTCCCCCGGCGCAGGTGTCCGGTCTGTGCGGTTATGACCCCCCTGCCCTGCCGTGAGGTGAGGCCTTCCGGGTACTCTTGTCGGGTCCATCGTTCCCGTCACAGGAGCTTTTCGCAGTGCGCATCGCTGTTGCCGCATCAATCGCCACCGACAACCTGATGACGTTCCAGGGACGCATCTCTGAGCAGCTCATTGCTGATCAGCTGGAGCAGATCTCCCTGTCCTTCCTGGTCGACCAGCTCGACGTGCGTTACGGGGGTGTCGCGGCCAACATCAGCTTCAGCATGGGGCAGCTCGGTCAGCGGCCGATCCTCGTGGGCTCGGTTGGGCCCGACTTCGAGGAGTACCGGCAGTGGCTGGATCGCCATGGCGTGGACACCTCCCAGGTCCGCGTGTCCTCCGAGCACCACACGGCTCGCTTCGTGTGCACCACCGACCAGGACAAGAACCAGATCGCTTCCTTCTACCCGGGCGCTATGGCCGAGGCCCGGGACATCAGCATCGGGGAGGTCGCGGACCGGGTCGGAGGGCTGGACCTGGTTCTGATCGGTGCCGATGACCCGGTCGCTATGACTCGGCACACCGAGCAGTGCCGGGAGTTGGGGATTCCGTTCGCAGCTGACCCGTCGCAGCAGATGGCTCTCATGGACGGCGAGGGCATTCGCAGTGTCGTGGACGGAGCGGCCTACCTGCTCACCAACGAGTACGAGAAGTCGTTGTGCGAGCAGAAGACCGGCTGGAGCGACGAGGAGGTCCTTGACCGCGTCGGTATGCGGATCACGACGCTCGGGGAGAAGGGCTCGCGCATCGACCGTAAGGGCGAACCCCCGATCCACGTGCCCAGCGCCCAGGTCAACACCGTCGCCGACCCGACCGGTGCCGGTGACGCATTCCGAGCCGGGTTCTTCACTGGGTTGGGGCGGAAGCTGTCGTTGGAGCGCTCGCTGCAACTGGGTAATGCGGTCGCGGTGCACGTCCTGGAGACCTCGGCTCCCCAGGAGCACACCCTGACCACGCAGTCGATCACCGAGCGACTCTCGGCCTCCTACGGGGACGAGGTTGCCCAGGAGATCGGGGCTACGCTCTCCTGAGCCAGGGAGTGGGGCTATCCGGACGTCGGCGGGCTGTGTTGTCCTGCGCACTCCTGCGCAGGGCGTAGAGTGGGATTCTGACCGCCGCCGCTGTGGGCCTACGGGCTGAGCCCGCCCCGGCAGGAGGCGGGGTCACCGGGAGCCGGCCGGGCACGTCGGCCGTGGGGGCCACTGGGCCACCTCCTGGATCCAGGTAAGCCTTACTCAGGACTCCCATCAGATGACTGACCAATCATCGGAGGATTTCACATGCGCTACACCGGACCTAAGGTGCGGTTGTCCCGGCGCGCCGGAACCCCGCTGACCCGTAAGGCGGTCGGCTACTTCGAAAAGCGGCCCTACCCGCCGGGTGAGCATGGCCGCCGGGTCCGGCGCTCCAACAGCGACTTCGGCGTGCGAATGCTGGAGAAGCAGAAGGTTCGCTGGTACTACGACGTTTCGGCCAAGCAGCTGTCCCGAATCTTCGACAAGGCGAGCAAGCGTTCGGGACGTGCCGGCGAGGAGATGCTCGCCGACCTCGAGCTGCGTCTGGCCACCGTGGTTCTGCGAGCCGGGTTCGCCCCCTCGATCTACGCGGCGCGGCAGTACGTGACACACGGGCACATCACCGTGGACGGTAAGAAGGTCGACATTCCTTCCTACACGCTCAAGCCGGGCCAGATCGTGAGTGTCCGGGAGAAGTCCAAGAAGATGGTGCCCTTCATCGAGGCCGCCGAGGGTGTGCACGCCGACGACAAGACGGTGGGCTACCTGGCGGTCAGCCACTCCGATCTGAGAATCGCGGTCGTTGACCGGCCGAAGCGGGAGCAGATTCCCGTGCCGTTCGACGAGCAGATGGTTGTGGAGTACTTCAAGGGAAGTGCGCGCTAGACCCGAACACGGGGTGCGGCGCAGACGCCCGACAGCGGGCGGAGTGGGGCTCAACCCACCCCGCCCGCTGTTTCGTTTCGTGCGGCCGCCCCCGGTCGGGGGCGGGCCGTGCATTTCCTGGGCATCCTCAGAACGGGGGACCCGGTGCAGGGTGCTGCGCGAGCAACGATACGCTCGCCTTAGCTCGCCGTGACGGCGCACTGGCTCCCACCTGGGGCCACGTGCATCCGCGAACGGTGGGCGGGCGACATTCGCGGCACCCCGCCGGGCAGACCGGGCCGCTGCATGCAACACGCTGCGCGTGTCTGGCTGTGCTCACCGGGGCGTGTGGTGCGCGATACTGGTCCCCTGAACGTCCTGGATACACGACTGCCCGCAGCATGCGGGCACCACCGCTGGGAAGGCAATCCGTGAGTCCGACCCGCCATTGGAATCGGCGCTCGGCGCTGCGCCGATGGGCACCACGTGGCGCCGTGCTCGCCGCGCTCGGCATAGCCCTCACCGGCTGTGCCAACAACGAGTTCACGCGGCTGGGGATGCCGGAGCCGATCACCCACCAGGCCGACCGGGTCCTGGCCCTGTGGCAAGGGTCCTGGATCGCTGCGTTCGCGGTCGGTTTCCTGGTGTGGGGACTGATCATCTGGTCCGTGATCTTCCACAGGAAGCGCTCCGAGCAGCTCCCACCGCAGGTCCGGTACAACCTGCCGATCGAAGCCCTCTACACAGTCCTGCCGTTCGTGATCATCGCGGTGCTGTTCTACTTCACCGCGCGTGACCAGACCGTGCTCATGGACACCGAGGCCGATCCGGCATCTGAGGATGTCGTCGAGATCGATGTCCTGGCCTATCAGTGGAGCTGGCAGTTCACCTATGTCGGGGAGGAGAACGTCAGTGGTGACGATGTTGCCATTGCGGGTATCCCCGGTGAGGACCCCCAGCTGGTCATCCCCAATGACACCACGATCCATTTCAATCTGGAGTCGCCGGACGTCATCCACTCCTTCTGGGTTCCCGCGTTCCTGTTCAAGCTGGACGTGATTCCCGGACACCCCAACGAGTTCCAGGTGGACCTCCATGAGGACGTCGAGGGTGTGTTCGAGGGTAAGTGTGCAGAGCTGTGTGGTGTCGACCATTCACAGATGCTGTTCACGGTTCGCGTGGTCGACCCGGACGAGTTCGACGAGTGGATCTCCGAGCAGCGGGACGACCCCGAGTCCGGGATCGAGGTTCCCGCAGCCGAGGAGCTCGAGGAACTCAACGGAGGCACCGCCGATGGTGCTGAGGACACTGACGACGCCGACGAGGCGGCCGCAGTGCGCGACGAGGAGCAGGACGACGAGGAAGCGGAGGCGGCCACCTCATGACAGCTGTTAGCGAGGCTCCCGCCACACAGTCAACCGCCCAGTCCACACGCCAGGGCTCGCTCATCGTCAACTGGCTGACCTCGACGGACCACAAGGTCATCGGGTACATGTACCTGATCACCTCCTTCGGGTTCTTCCTGCTGGGCGGGATCATGGCTCTGCTCATCCGCGCGGAGCTGATGTTCCCGGGCATGAACGTGATGACGCACGAACAGTTCAACCAGCTGTTCACCATGCACGGCACGATCATGCTGCTGTTGTTCGCGACTCCACTCTTCGTGGGATTCGCGAACATCATCGTTCCCCTTCAGATCGGGGCGCCCGACGTCGCGTTCCCCCGGATCAATCTGTTCAGTTACTACCTATTCCTCTTCGGGGGGCTCATCGTCGTCGCGGGCTTCCTCACGCCCGGCGGTGCGGCGAGTTTCGGTTGGTTCGCCTACACCCCACTCTCGGACGCGGTGCGTTCGCCGGGGGTCGGTGGGGACCTGTGGATTCTGGGGCTCCTGGTCTCCGGCCTGGGAACCATCCTCGGTGCGGTCAACTTCATCACCACCGGCCTGTGCATGCGTGCACCCGGGATGACGATGTTCCGGATGCCGATCTTCTGCTGGAACACCATGCTCACCAGTGTTCTGGTGCTGATCGCGTTCCCCGTGCTGACCGCGGCGCTGATCGCGTTGGGCGCGGACCGCATGATCGGGACCCAGGTGTTCAACCCCGAACACGGTGGCCCCATCCTCTGGCAGCACCTGTTCTGGTTCTTCGGGCATCCCGAGGTCTACATCATCGCCCTGCCGTTCTTCGGGGTGGCGACCGAGATTCTTCCGGTGTTCAGCCGCAAGCCGATCTTCGGCTACAAGAGCCTGGTGGCTGCCACGATCGCGATCACCGGCCTGTCGGTGACCGTCTGGGCGCACCACATGTTCCCCACCGGGGCGGTGTTGCTGCCCTTCTTCTCGTTCATGTCCTTCCTGATCGCGGTTCCGACCGGAGTGAAGTTCTTCAACTGGATCGGGACCATGTGGCGAGGACAACTAACGTTCGAGACACCGATGCTGTACACGATCGGGTTCCTGGTGACCTTCCTGTTCGGTGGTCTCACCGGTGTCCTGTTGGCCTCGCCGCCGCTGGACTTCCACGTCACCGACACCTACTTCGTGGTGGCGCACTTCCACTACGTTGTCTTCGGAACCGTGGTCTTCGCGATGTTCGCCGGGTTCTACTTCTGGTGGCCGAAGTTCACCGGAAAGATGCTGGACGAACGGCTGGGCAAGATCCAGTTCTGGCTGCTGTTCTTCGGGTTCCACGGGACCTTCCTGGTGCAGCACTGGCTGGGTGCAGAGGGCATGCCCCGCCGGTACGCCGACTACCTGCCCACCGACGGCTTCACGACGCTGAACCAGATCTCCTCGGTCAGTGCGTTCGTGCTCGGAGCGTCCACGCTGCTGTTCTTCGCCAACATCTACAAGACGCACCGCAGCGCACCCAAGGTAGAGGTGGACGACCCGTGGGGGTATGGCTGCTCGCTGGAGTGGGCCACCTCCTGCCCGCCGCCGCGGCACAACTTCACCTCGCTGCCGCGGATCCGTTCCGAACGGCCGGCGTTCGACCTGAACCACCCGCACGCCGCGGCTCCGGGCGCGGTTGCCGCCGCCGACCGGAACTAGCCGGGATTAGGAGCATTCGATGAAGGCACAGGCATACCTGTGGATTATCACCGCCCTTGTCTTCGCGGTCTTTGCCGGGATCTACATCACCTGGTCGCTGTGGGACACGGGGCCGGCGGCAACCGGCGGAAACATCGAGTGGACCGGCACGGTCGCTCTGGTGTTCAGCGTGTTCTTCGGGCTGATGGTGGGCTTCTGGCTCTGGCAGGCCGCACGTCGCAGCGAACGCCAGCATGGGCTGCCTCCCGAGGACACCCACACCGGGGAGATCGACGAGAACGCCGGTGAGTACGGGTTCTTCTCCCCGCACAGCTGGTGGCCCCTCTTCTGTGCCCTGGCGGTGGCCTTCACCGCGGTGGGCGTCGCCATCGGATGGTGGATGGTCCTGATCGGTGGGTTCGCGATCGTGCTGACCTCGATTGGCTGGGTGTTCGAGTACTACCGCAAGGAGTTCCAGCACTAGCAGAGACCGCGCCTACGCCATAGCTGCCCCGGTGTATCTAATGCCCCTGTCGGGGTTCGGATGCACCGGGGTAGTCTTGTGCGGGGAGTGGTCGCGGGCCGGTCATCACCGCGACGTCGCCGTGACGGGACATGCGGAGAACCGGGGGAAACCCCATACCCCCCGCGCGCGTCCAACCGAGTGGGAAACGGCGATGACCACAGAGTCCTGGAGGTTCAGGCGTGCACCGTAGCGTAGTCCGCCCGACGGTAGGCCGTGCGGGCGCGGGATTCCTCGGAGCGGTCGTGTTGCTCACGACGGCCTGTTCGGGCAGCACGGGGGCCACCACGTCGGGAACCGAAGAATCCACGGACGCCGGCGCCGAGGCGGGTGACGCGGTCGAGACCAGCCTGGAGATCAGCCCTCAGGACGGAGAGACCGAGCTGCGTCCCGACACCCCCATCACGGTCACGGCCGAGGACGGCACCATCGACGATGTGGCTGTGTCTGCCCCGGCCTCGGGAAGTGCGGATGATGGGGACGAGTCCCAGCCGGCCGAGCTGGACGAGATCACCGGCACGTTCAACGATGACGAGACCCAGTGGACCTCGGACTGGACGCTGCCCCCCGGCACGTCCGTCTCGGTGACCGCCACCGCCACCGGCGAGGACGGTGACGATGTGCAGGAAACCAGCGAGTTCACGACCCAGGAGGTGCCCGCCGGACAGCGACTCGGCCTGGAGTCGAACTTTCCACAGAGCGGGGACACCGTCGGGGTGGGTATGCCGGTGATCGTGAACTTCACTCGGCCCGTGCACAACAAGGAGCAGGTCGAGGCTGCGATGGAGGTTGTCTCGGAGGAACCCACCCTCGGAGCTTGGAACTGGTTCGGCGACCAGATGGCTGTGTTCCGGACCGAGGACTACTGGGAGCCCTACCAGAACGTCACCGTCAATCTTCGCCTCGCCGGGGTGCGGTCCAGCCAGGATGTGTACGGCACGGACAACTACCAGATCGACTTCGAGGTCGGCCGCGAAATGATCTCGGAGATGAGTGTCCCCGACCACGAGATGGTGGTCTCTGTCGACGGTGCGGAAACCCGCACGATCGAGGTGACCAACGGTGCGGAGACCGAGCACTTCGACACCACCATGAGCGGCACCCAGCTCACGATGGAGAAGTACGAACACTACACGATGGACTCCGCCACGGTCGGAATCCCGGAGGACGACCCCGGCTATTACCGCCTGGATGTGCAGTGGGCCGTGCGCATCTCCAACAGCGGAGAGTTCATTCACGGCGCCGACTGGCATGACGACTTCGGGGAACGTAATACCAGTAACGGCTGCACCAACCTTCGCCACGACGACGCGGAATGGTTCTACGACCAGGCATTGATGGGTGATCCGGTCATCACCACCGGAACGGACCGACAGGCCGAGGTCGACAATGGCTGGGGCTACTGGCAGCGGGACTGGCAGGAGTGGCTGGACCACAGTGAGCTGGACGAGCCGCAGCACACGGACACCCCCGGCACACCGGCGCGGCCCTTCCTCCAGGAGCCGGACGAAGACTGACTCCGGCGGGGAGCGACGACACTCGCCCTGACTCGAGAGGCGTCTGCGGCCCTGAGGCGCCACTGTGGCCTCGGGACGCACTGGGCTGGGCTCCCTCTGTAGCTCGTGCTGTCCCATGCCTTCATTCGGCGGCTCGACGCCTGTGTGCCAGCGCGTGGTTCGGATGTGCTCCCCGGTGCCCGGCGGGCATGGCGTGCAGGTTTGGACTGCGGAGTCCACTCCTCTGTCCGCCTCAGCCCGGCCCCACAGTCCCAGCTGGCCCGGCTGACCCGGGCAGGGGACGGCGTTTCCCACCATGCCCGCTGTGGTTCTGTTCCGGCAGGAGCTCTATCAGTAGCTCTGACAGGAGGTCCCGCTGCGGGGCGGACACGACTGCGGCCCACCTCCTGACCCCACCGGAGTGGGCTGGAGATGGGCCGCAGTCACCGGTTGTGTCCCGGTCCCTGCTCTGTGGCGTGCAGCAGGCCGCAGCTGCGGTTATCTGTGTCGGGGGCCTTCCCTACCCGAGTTGGTGCCCGCAGCGCCGTGGTCGGCGTGGTGGTGGGCACCGGGCTCGACATGGCTCACCGGGACGTTGTCCTTGGTGTACCAGTGGTTGAGTGCCAACCACAGGCGGCCCCGCAGGCCCGAACGCTTGGGATTGGGAATCCCCTGGTCGTCGGTGGTGTCGTCCGGGGCCGGCACCGGCTCGTCCTTGGCACGCAGGGTGTCCACGGTCTCCGCCGACGACGGCTGGTGCACCTCGATGAACCTCCCGCCGGGAAGCTGCTGAATGACACCGGACTCATAGCCGTGCTCGAGGGTTTCCCGGTCCCGGCGTTGCAGCCCCAAACAGATGCGCTTGGTGATGATGAAGCCGAGGATCGGGCCCAGGATCAACGTCACCCGGAAGAAGTAGGTGGTGTGGTACAGGCTGATCGAGAACGTCTCGGCGATCACGTCATTGGCGCCCGCCGCCCACAGCACTCCGTAGAAGACGATCCCGGCGACCCCCAGGCCGGTGCGCACCGGCGCGTTCCGCGGCCGGTCCGCCACGTTGTGGTGCCGCTTGTCCCCGGTGATCCACTGTTCCAGGAACGGCCAGACCGCCAGGCCCGTGAATAGGATGCCCGGAATGACCAGGGCAGGGATCAACACACCGGTCGGTATCGCATAGCCCGCGACCTGGAAGTCGAACCAGTCCGGGAAGATTCGCAGTGAACCCTCCATGAAGCCCATATACCAGTCTGGTTGGAGACCGGAGGTGATGGACGTGGGCGTGAACGGTCCGAACAGGTGGATCGGGTTGACCTGGATGATGGCGCTCATCCCCGCGATAACCGCGAAGGTGAAGAAGAAGAACGCCCCACCCTTGACGGCGAACGCGGGGTACATCGGCGAACCGACAACCTGCTTCTCGGTGCGCCGCGGCCCGGGATACTGGGTGTGCTTCTGGTGCCAGAGGATGAAGATGTGCGCTGTAATCAACGCCAGCAGAATCCCGGGCAGGACCAGAATATGCAGGAGATACAGCCGGGAGATGATGTCCTCACCCGGGAATTCTCCTCCGAAGAGGAAGAACGACAGATGGGGACCGATCACCGGTAGGGAGAGTAGGACCCCCTGGAGGATTCGCACACCCATACCGGAGGGCATGTCGTCCGGCAGCGAGTAGCCGAACAGGCCCTCCAGGATGGCGACGATGAAGATGAGCACACCGATGAGCCAGTTGAGCTCTCGCGGCTTACGGAACGATCCGGTGAAGAAGACCCGCAGCATGTGTGCGACCAGGGCTCCCACGAAGATGAGGGCTGCCCAGTGGTGGATCTGCCGGATCAGGTTGCCCCCACGCACCTCGAACATGATGTACAGAGTGGAGGCGTAGGCCTCGCTCATCTCCACACCCTGAAGCCGGGTGTAGGCCCCGTCGTAGATGACTTCCTGCATGCTGGGTTTGAACCAGATCGACAGGAAGACCCCGGTGATGATCAGGATGATGAACGAGTAGAGGGCGATCTCGCCCAGCATGAACGACCAGTGGTTCGGGAAGACCTTGCGTAGGTTCTTCTCCCCGGTCTTGGCCAGGTGGAACCGGTCATCGAGGTAGTTGCCGGCGGAGGCCAGCGCCTTGGGTGGTTGCGTGCTCACCGGCTAGTCCTCCCTCTCCGCTAGGTAGTTGTCCCGTTCGGCGTCCCAGAACGTGGGGCCGACCGGGCTGGAGAAGTCTCCGGCCGCCACCAGATAGCCCTCGTCATCCACCCGGATCGGAAGGATCGGCAACGGACGGTGTGCCGGACCGAAGACCACCTTCGCCGCGTTTGCGGCGTCGAAGGTGGACTGGTGGCAGGGGCACAGGATCCGGTGTGTGGTCGGCTCGTACAGCGCCGCCGGGCAGCCCACGTGGGTGCAGATCTTGGAGTAGGCGATGATCCCGTTGTGGGTCCACCCCAACTGCTCCTCGGTCATTTCCGAGTCGAAGTCGTCGGGACGCATCTTGATCAGAATGATCACGGTCTTGGACTGATCGTTCAGGCTGACCGGATGCTCGGGATCCTCGGGGTTCTCCGGAAGGGCGGTGATCATACCGCCTGGCGTGGCCAGGTCCTCCGCACGAATACGCCGGGAGGTGCCCTCGACGACCATATGCATGCCGTCTTCCCACATCGTCTGTTTCAGGATGTCGCCGGGCAGGGGCCCGGTGTCCCGTAGCAGCACGATGGGAGCGACTCCGAGCGGCAGCATCGCTGCGAACAGGGTGCGGCGCATCAACGGGCGCCGGGTGAATCCGCTCTCGTTGGCGCCGCGCATGAAGAACTCCCCGAACGAGCTCTTCTCCTGCTCGTCGGAGGGCAGTTCGTCATAGGGCGAGGCGACCTCGTAGTGGGGGATCACCCGACGGACCCACACCGTCATTCCGGCGCCGATGGCGAACAGGGCCACGGTCAGGGTGCCGCCCATGGCGATATTGGCAATCTGGCCGGTGGACGGGTCGCCGACGGCGGGCCCGTCCGGCCCCGGTGGGAACAGGAAGTAGCTGACGATGAATCCGACGCCGGCCAGGAACGCGATCACGAACCACAGGGCCGCGATGCGTTCGCCCCTACGCTGCTCCTCCTCGGTACGCAGGTGCGTTTCCTCGGGAGGGTAGGGGCCTTCGTGCGCGGACGACGGCGTCGACTCCTGCGGAGCGTCCGCGGTCATGCCGGTTGGTCCGGCAGTCCCGCCCGTGGGGGTTCCGATGACCCGTTCCCCGCCTGTGCCGCTCGCCTCGTTCGCGGCCGGGTCCGGGCCGCTGTTGGGTGCTTGTGGGTTCTCAGTCATGTGCTCGCTGCTTCGCAGTGATCCAGACGGCGGCCGCGATGATCAGGCCGATTCCGATGGTCCACGCGATGAAGCCCTCAGCGGCCTGCCCGATGCGGTTCAGGTTGAAGATCCCGCCGGCGTCCGCCTCCATCTGGAGCTCCTCGACGTGGGTGATGATGTCCTGCTTCTCCTCCGGAGTGACAGTGGTTTCGTCGAACACGGGCATGGCCCCCGGGCCGGTCAGCATCGCCTCGTAGAGCTGCCGCGGAGTCGCCTCACCGATGGGCGGCGCGTAGTGCCCGTCGGTGAGGGCACCCCCGGTGCCCGACCAGCTGTGGCACTGGGCACAGTTCGTGAGGTAGAGCGTCTGTCCGGCATCGATGTCGCCGCCACTGACGTAGGCCTCGTACTCGGCCTCGTAGGTCTCGAGCGCCTCTTCGTAGGCCTCGTCGCCGGCCGCGCCATCCTCGAACTCTGCGCGTTCGGGTTCACTGCCGGGCGCGTCGAGGGGAATCGCCGGGCCCCCACCGAACTCCTCAGAGATGTAGGCCGCGAGATCGGCGGTTTCCTCCCGGTCATAGACCGGCTCCTTGCGCGGCATCTGGACGTCAGGGTCCATGGACGGCATGCGTCCGGTGCTGACCTGGAAGTCCACCGAGGCTGCGCCCACACCGACGAGTGAGGGGCCGTTCTCGGTTCCCTCACCGCCCATTCCGTGGCAGCTCGCGCAGCTCTGGGTGAAAATCTGCTTGCCGTTGCTGATGTCGACGTCCTCGTAGATGTCGGCGTCAGCGCTCTGCGCCTGGGCTTGCGCCCGGTCAGCGTTGTCGGGGGCCACCACGGAGTACACACCTCCGAGGAGAGCCAGCGCTAGGACGACGACGGCGTAGCCCGCGAGGGGATGCCGTCGCCGCGCGTTAATCCATTTCACGGTTTCCCCGTTCCGGGTCACAGGACGACTGGGATCAAGTAATCCAGGATGTAGATGGTGAAGAACAGACCGATCCAGACCACGTCAACGAAGTGCCAGTAGTAGGACACGACGATGGCACTAGTTGCCTGCTGGTGGGTGAAGCGCTTCGCGGCGTAGGTGCGTCCCAGCATGAACAGGAACGCGATCAGGCCACCGATCACGTGCATGAGGTGGAAGCCCGTGGTGAGGTAGAACATCGAGCCGTAGGCACTGGACTGGAGGGTCAACCCCTCGTGTGCCACCAGCTCGTAGTACTCGAAGCCCACGCCGATGACGAAGATCAGACCCATCAGGAAGGACACGTAGAACCAGAACCGGAGCTTGCGCACATCGCCACGTTCCGCGGCCCACACACCCGCCTGGGCGGTGAAGCTCGACGCGATCAGGATCGCCGTGATCGTGAAGGCGAGCGGCAGATTGAAGTGCGTGTCCGGCCACTGGCCGAGGTCCGGGTTGCCGAGGGTCACTGATCGGATGGTGAAGTACATCGCGAACAGCGCGGCAAAGAACATGAGCTCGTTGGCGAGCCACACGATGGTGCCAACGCTTACGAGGTCAGGACGTCTGGGCGCACCATGCGCTGGTGCGGTTTCTTGGTTCGCGGTTGCTGTCGCCACGGGAGCATTATCGCGGTAACTCACGCGACCTGTTACCCGACCCCCCGACAGTCACGAAATCAGCGCTGTCGCCGGTCGGGTGCCGGACCGCGACCGATGCCCCACCATGATGTCCCGTGCGGGACGCCAAGGCAATAGGGTTGGGGAAACGACGTTCGTACCCGGACGGGGACCACGGTAGCCCATCGCCGGGTATGTCTCGGCCGGGTGTGGCGGTTCGGACAGTGCCCGCACCTCCGCGCCCACGTGACGACGAGGACGGTGAGTGATGGCCGGCGACGAGGGTACACAGGAACCGGCACGGATGCGGGTGCTGCTGTACAGCAACAGTTCCCAGGTGCGAGAGCAGGTACGGCTGGCGGTCGGCCGACGTCCGGCCGCGGATGTGCCCAGGGTCGAGTTCGTGGAGTGCGCCACCGAGCCCGTGGTCCTGCGCCGGCTGGCAGAGGAGCACATCGATGTGGCGATCCTGGACGGGGAAGCCCAGCCCGCTGGGGGTATGGGGATCTGCCGTCAGGCCAAGGACGAGATCTACCGGTGCCCTCCGGTACTGGTGCTCATCGGGCGCCGGGACGACGGATGGTTGGCGACCTGGTCCCGCGCCGACGCGGTGAGTACGCATCCGGTGGATCCCGTGGAGCTTCCCGCGGCTCTCGCCGACCTGATGCGGCAGCGCGTGCAGCTGGCTCCGACCTCCGCCCAACCGCCTGCGTAACGAACACGAGGACTGTGTACCGTGGCCACGAATCCGGATCATTCCCAGCACCCGGCCAGCGCCGGGCCCTCGGTCTCCTCCGCACCCGCCACCTCCACCACGGCTGATTCCGCTTCCGGGTGGCCGGCGTTGCTGTCGACTCTCCTGGCGGGAGAGTCCCTGTCCTCGGCGGACACCCGATGGGCAATGGGTGAAATCATGTCCGGGTCGGCCACCGAGGCCCAGATCGCCGCATTCGCCATCGCGCTGCGCGCCAAGGGCGAGGAGGTTTCCGAGGTTCTGGGGCTCGCCAACGGGATGCTCGAACACGCTGTGCGGATCACGGTGCCCGGCCCCACCCTGGATGTGGTGGGGACCGGCGGGGATCGTGCGCACACGGTCAACGTGTCCACAATGGCGGCGATCGTGGCCGCGGCCTGCGGTGCCACGGTCGTCAAGCACGGAAACCGAGCGGCCTCGTCCTCATGTGGAACCGCCGACGTTCTGGAGCGCCTCGGGGTGGTTATCGACCTCTCACCCCGACTCACCGCACAGGTCGCCCAGGAGGTGGGCATCAGCTTCTGCTTCGCCCCGCTGTTTCATCCCTCGCTGCGACACGCCGCGAAACCCCGTCGCGAGCTGGGAGTACCGACGCCCTTCAACTTCCTCGGCCCGTTGACCAACCCTGCCAGTCCCAGCTCCGCGGCTATCGGTGTCTTTGATCCACGGATGTGTGCGGTGTTGGCCGGGGTCTTCGCCGAGCGTGGGGTTTCGGCGTTGGTCTTCCGCGGTGATGACGGCCTGGACGAACTGACGACGACCACCACGTCCACGGTGTGGTGGGTTCGGGACGGGCACGCTGTTCGCGAGCGGGTGGATCCTGCCGACCTCGGCATTGCACGCTCCGAACCGGACGCGCTGCGGGGTGGGGACGTAGAGTTCAACGCTGCGACGGTATGGCGGTTGTTGGACGGCGAGCCCGGACCGGTGCGGGATGCGGTCCTCCTCAACGCCGCGGCCGCCCTGGTCGCAGTTGGAATCGTGGACACCTCCGGGGATACCACGCTGACCGAGGCCCTGCGGGCTGCCCACGAACGCGCTGCGGCTGCTGTGGACGACGGTTCCGGGCGACGGCTGCTGAACCGGTGGGTTGAGGTCAGCCAGGCCTACGCCAAGCAGTCCTGATCCCCGCTCCAGCGGGGGCGCATGCTCAGTCCTCCATGCCCAGGGAGAACGCGGACTGGAGGTCGTGGCGGGAATAGGTGTGAAAGGCGATGTGCGTGTCGGACGCCAGCACGCCGGGCACCTGGTTCACCCGTTGGGGAATGACCTCCGCCAGCTCGTCGTGCTGACGGACCCGTACGATCGCGATGAGATCCGTGTTTCCGGTGACGGAGTACACTTCGCTGACGCCGTCGATGCCCGCGATCTCCTGTGCGGTCTCGGGGATTCGGTTCACATCGGCCTTGATCATGACGATCGCGGTGATCACGCGGAAAACTCCTCGGGTCGTGGGATGGGTGGCTAGCTGGGTGGCGTTCCTACGCCGAGGCGCCAGTGTCGCCGGCTGGTGAGAAGTCCGCCGATGACCCCGGCCAGAAAACCGTACACGTGGACGTCGTAGGCGATCTGTGGGCCGTCCGTATCGGCGGGACTCAGGTAGAAGAGGTACTGCAAAACGAAGTACGTCGCAACGACCACCCACCCGGGAAGACGTACCGGGATCAGCCAGAGGATCAGGGTGAGTACTCGGGACCGGTGCTGAACCACGAGGTAGGCCCCCAGGACTCCGGAGATCGCACCGGAGGCCCCCACCAGCGGTACGGCATCCGTGGGAGCGCTGAGAGCGTGCGCCAAGGCGCCGACGACCCCACAGGACAGATAGAAGGCAACAAAGCGTAGACGCCCCAGGCGGTCTTCGACGCAGGGGCCGAACACGAACAGGAACACCATGTTGCCCACCAGGTGGGCGGGTGTGGCGTGCAGGAACATGTGCGTGACCACAGAGGCCACCGGTGTGGGACCGGGCACGGAACCGGGGCAACCCGTCCAGCCCGAGACCTCGGCGTTTCCCAGGAGCTGGGCGGGCACGAGCCCCCAGGACACCAGCACTGTCTCCTGAGCGCAGGCCCGCTCCGGCCCGAGACCGCCGTACCAGAACGCGACCGTCGAAAGCGGCGACAGCAGAAACACCGTCACGTTCACCGCGATCAGACCGTAGGTCAGTACCGGCAGGCGGCGCGGCGGATAGTCGTCACTGAGCGGGATACTCGCCACGGTGCCAGTCTGTCAGGTCACGATAGCGCTCCGCCCCGTCGATCGGGCAGGCCCAGGTTCCGGTCAGTTCCACCAGGCGCGTTCCCGGCTGCTCCAGCCACGCCAGGACCGCCTCCATTTCGGTGGCGCTGGCCGCCGGGGTCGGGCCCGGCCCACCCGACACGGTCTCCGCCGTCGCGACGGTGGCCCGCAGGTAGGCCTGCGGATCGGCCTCGGGGGGCAGGACTCCGCTCGCGGCGAGCCGCCCGGAACGCACCACTGCGAGTTCCCAGCGGTGCTCCTCGGCTGTGGGTTCCCCGTAGGGGCGGGTCCGCCGAGCGGCGACGAGATGGGAGCAGGACGCCAGGGCCGTGAGACGTTGCTGTCGACGCGCGCCCCGTAGGTAGGCGGACAGACGATCCCGAACCTGGCCCGCCTCCTCGTAGCGCTGCTGGGCGGCCAGCGATTCGATCCTGCGGGTCAACGGCGTGCGGACCATCTCGGTGTCGCGGTGCATCGCCCCCTCCAGAAGCTCGGCGGTCGTGGGCTCCTGCGGCCTTGGCGTTGAGGCAGGACCAGACGTCGGGCGCAGCGCGACCGAACCCAGGGCCTGGCGTAGGGCGGCACGGGCGAGTTCCGCCTCGCGGACACTCGAGAACGGGCCCAGACACGCCGGCGCCGGTCCGGCGGTGCCCGCGGGGACGGGATTGGCGCACCGTTCGATACGCAGGGCGGAGGGGGAGGGCTCCCGTTCCGGGGCGATCCTCAGCCATACGAATTGGCCCGGTTTGCGAGGACGTCGGTTGTAGTGGGGAGTGTGCTCGGCGATAAGCCGGAGCTCGCGCACCTCGGCTTCCAGCGCGGTCGGGCACACGATCGGACGCACGCGGTGGGCGAGGTCCAGCATCTGGCGAATATGCCGGCGCTTTTCGGATCCGGTGAAGTAGGAAGCAACCCTGGACCGGATATTGGCGCTCTTCCCGATGTAGAGCGCCTGCCCGTGCGCATCCTCGAAGACGTACACGCCGGGCAGTGCGGGAATTCCATCGAGGTCCACCCGGCTGCGTGCCCGCCGTTGGGCCGCACTGGCAGGGCTGGCGGACAGGGAACGCAGCTCCGGCAGCGTGGTGACGCCCTGGCCCTGCGCACGCTCCATGGCGGCGCGCAGGACCCCCGCGGTGGCCCGGGCGTCGTCCAGGGCCCGGTGTCGGGGTTGCTGCTCCAGACCAAGATGCTGGGCCAGAGTGCCCAGCTTGTGATTGCGGACCTCCGAGCGAGGGAAGAGTTGCCGTGCGAGAGATACCGTGTCCAGAATTGGAGGACTTGGCCAGTCGAAACCATGCTGGGCGCAGACCGCCTTGAGGAATCCGACGTCGAACGCGGCGTTGTGTGCGACGAGCACGTGGTCGCGGGCGAACTCCAGGAACGCGGGGAGGACGGCTTCGACCGGTGGTGCCGTGGAGACCATCGCTTCGGTGATCCCGGTCAGCAGGGTGATGAACGGAGGGATCGGATGCCTGGGATGGACGAGGGTCGCGAACTCGGCGACGTCGTCCGCTCCCCGCAGCTTGACCGCGCCGATCTCGGTGATTCCCGCCTCCTGCGGTCGGGAGCCGGTGGTCTCGAGGTCCACCACGACGAAGGTGGTTTCCGACAGGGCCTCGGGGAGCTCGTCGAGACTCAGCTGCTGGGGCGGAAACGACGCGGGATCTGCACTCACCCCGCCAGGGTAGTGCGCAGTCATGGGGGCCTGCGTCCGCGGGGGCCGGGAGGAATCGAGGCACGGACGGGGACGCGGCAGCGGTGAGGGATGCGCAAGCTACCACGAGCAGTGGCGAGGACCCCGACGGGCTGGGCCGGCCGCTGGCGCCGGCGGTGCGGGAGCGCGTCGTGGATCACGCCTCGGCCACGCTCCAAGCGCTGCCGCAGGCGGAGATCCCGGCGGCACTGCGGCAGGTGGCGCGGTTCGAACCCAAACGTCGAGCCCGTCTGGCCGGTGGGCAGATCGCTGCGCAGCTGGAGAAAGATCCGGTGTTCCGTGCCGCGGTGACCCAGCAACTGTCTGAGGAGTTTCCCGAGGTCGTTGCCGCCCTGCGGGAGGGCACGACTCCCGCTGCGGCAGATCCGGTGACGGTTGCGGCCGTCGCTTATCTGGTCCGCGGGCCGGACTGGGTCGAGATCGTCACGGCTGCCGAGACGGAGCTGCGACGCGAGGAGGAACACCAGGCCGAGCGAGAGGCCCAGGACAGCCTGCGCAGTCTCCAGAAGAAGGTGGACGACACCCGTCGCCAGGCCCGCGAGGAACAACGGCGACTGCGTTCGGAACTGCGCACGGCACGCAGCACTATCGCCGATCTACGTCGCGCGGCTCACGCCGAGCGTACGCGAGCTCGCCGCGCGGAGGATCGGGCCGAGCAGGTGGAGCAGGAGACCCAGGGCGAGGTGTCGCGGCTACGGGAGGAGCTGGCGGCGGCTCGCGCCGAGAACCGCCGGCTGCGGGAACGCCTGGAGACCGCCCAGTCTCAGGCCGACAGCGCGCGCCAGGCAGCCAAGGCCGGTCGTAGTGCCGAGGATGCGCGGCTGCGGGTGCTGCTGGAGGTGCTCCAGGGGGCTGCGCACGGACTCTGGCGTGAACTGGACCTGCCCAGCACGATCGAACGTCCCGCGGACCTGGTGGCCGAGGTTGAGACCGCGACGGGAAAGGAGGCCACCCGCGGCGAACGGGAACGTGGACAGCCTGCGACGACGGCCCCCATGCCGGCCGCGGGCCGTCCGGATGACGATCCCGGACTGTTGGACGAGGTCCTGCGCATGCCGCAGGTGCATTTGCTCGTGGACGGCTACAACGTAACCAAGTCCGCCCATCCAGAGATGACACTCCAAGAACAGCGGGAGTGGTTGCTTGCGGGCCTGGAGGGTCTCGCCGCCCGCACTCGCGCGGAGATCACCTGCGTCTTCGACGGTGCGAACATGGCCACCCCCGTGCCGACGCCCCCGTCCCGTCGTCGCGTACGTCTCCTGTTCAGCGCTGCGGAAGAAACGGCGGACACGCTGATCATTCGCATGGTCCGCGCTGAACCGGCCGGGCGCCCCATCGCCGTGGTTAGCTCGGATGCCGAGATCGCCTCCACGGTCCGGCGAGCCGGGGCGCGGGCGCTGCCCAGCGCCGTGCTGGCCCGGGGCCTGCGGGCGGCAACGAACTGAGCACGCACTGGTCCGGGGCCTGCGGGCGGCAACGAACTGAGCACGCACTGGTCCGGGGCCTGCGGGCGGCAACGAACTGAGCACGCACTGGTCCGGGCCGTGGGTTGTGTGGATCTGCGGGGTGCCTTCGGTGCGCCGGGAGACGAGGTGCGCCGGGAGACGAGGAGCACGGTGGGGTGCGGGCGGTGGCGGGGTGTACTGGCCGCGGAGGTCGGTCACACCCAACCCGGCTGATGCATGTACACAGGGTCTTCGGTGCCGGTGCGGATGGCGAAGGTCCGACCGTCCGGACGGCCCGCGACGTGCCGCGCCAGCGCTAGGTGGGGGGCGTGTTCGTCCTGGAGTCGGAACCGTCGGCGGCGTTCGCAGGATCCGTTCCTGTTCGGAGGCCGGGTGCGGGTGCGGAGGTGGGACGTGTCCTGGGGGCGATGGTGGGTGTGGTGTGGGGTTGCCCGTGCGCGTCGTGTCGGCCGGCGGCGGCATCGCGCCCTGGGGACGCTCGGCCGCACGACGGCCAGCGGGCGTGGGGGGCGTGTGCAGTGTGCTGCGCCGGGCTGGGAATCGTTCCTCGCAGGGGCGCCCGTCCGTGGGCTTACGGGCGGCGGTGTGGGAGCGCGCCAGCCAGCCCGAGCTGGGCCGCTCCGACGGCCCGCGGGCCTGGTGGCGTCACCAGGCCCAGGGTGGGGTCCCTGTGCGGGGCTGCGGGTCTGGGGGTGCAGGTCGCCGGCCGGGCCGGGACCGCATCCCTGGAGCGGTCGGCCTGGTGTGTGGTCACGGGTGTGGGGAAACCACTCTGCCCACCCTCGCCCACAGGCAGGAGCAACCAGCCGTACCCCACGCCCGCCGGCTGTCAGCACGGTGCGTAGGGCTACCCGACCACTGGCACCACGATTCTCCGCTGGCCGTCGTGCGGGGGAGCGCCCCCAGGGCGCGACGCCGCCGGCGGCCGACACGGCGCGCGCGGGCAACCACCCACCGCACCCACCATCACCCCCGCAGAGAGCCGGCGCTGGTGTTGGCCCAACCACGAGTAGAGACAACGCGAGGTACGCCAGGGCGCCGCCGTACGCTTGAGCCACAGGCAGACTCACCCCCACGCCACAGCCAACCGGGCGAGCCCCAGATCCCACCAGCCCGAGCATGTACGTCCCTGTGCCCCGGCCCCGGGGCCGTCGGTTGCCGCGCCCCGGTTGGCCCCGGGGCCGTCGGTTGTCCACAGTGGCGGGTAGGATCGCTGCGGAGGACATCCGAGAACGTGGACGGGTTCGGTCCGAGGCTGCACATCCCGGTGGGTGGGGTCTCCGAGGATTCTGGGGACACGGTTGTCACCTGGGACGGTTGTGCAGCGCGTGCCCGTCCGCTACCTTTCTGTCCGAAGCCTGTCCCCTCTGCTCCGGTTGGGCGATACTGCCCCGGAGCGTGTCCCCACCGGCTTTCGCGGACCGCGGCCGAGACAACGATGCGCCCTGGTGGCGGCGATCCGCGGGCCCGCGTGTGCCGCTGGGTCACAGATCGAAGGAGCGTGTACCGCCGTGACTGACAGCGTAGGTCGGCGTACGGGTCGTCGGATCGTCACTGGCCTGAGCTTTGCCGCGGCTGGTGGTCTGGTCCTGCCGGCCGGGGTTGCCCACGCCGATCCGGAGCCCTCGGAAGACGAGGTCAGAGAGCGCGTCCAGGAGCTCGACGAGGAGGTCAGCGAGCTGGTCGAGGCCTACAACGAGGCCGAGGAGGACGCGGAGGCGGCCGAGGAACGCCTCGAGGAGATCGAGGAACAGATCGAGGAGGAGGAAGAGCGGCACAGCGGTCTCCGCGATGACGTGCGTCAGCTCGCCAGCTCCGTTTACCAGGGCAACGACCTCGACTCGACGACCAATATCCTCTCGGTGGACGATCCGGACACCCTCCTCGAACAGGCCGACGACCTGGACTACCTCTCGGACAGCCGGTACGCACAGCTGGAAGAGTTCGTGGAGTCCTCGGAACGTCTGGAAGGGCTGCGTGAGGAGGCCGAGGAGGCCCACGACGAGGCCGACGAGCACCTCTCCGACATCGAGGAGCAGCGTGAGGAGGTCGAGGAGGCACTCGCGGAGCAGGAAGCCCTCCTGGACGAGTTCGACTCACCGGGAAGCACCGAGAGTGTTGACTACGACGGGAGCGCCTCCGGCGACGCTCGGGGAGCCATTGACTATGCCCTGGCCCAGGTCGGCAAGCCCTATGTGTGGGGTGGGACTGGCCCGGACGGCTTCGACTGCTCCGGGCTTACCATGCGCGCCTGGGGCTCGGTTGGGGTGAATCTTCCGCGCACCACGGGTGGCCAGTCGGGTGTCGGCACGCGGGTCTCCAAGGGTGAGCTCCAGCCCGGCGACCTGGTGTTCTTCTACGGTGGCGTCTCACACATGGGGTTGTACCTCGGGGACAACCAGATGGTGCACGCCCCCAGTAGTGGCCGCCACGTCGAGGTGGTCTCCCTCGCCGGCTACTGGGATGGGCATTTCCAGTTCGGAGTGCGGGTCTAGGGACGTCCGTCCCAGCTTTTTCTTCGTGACTGCGCCCCGCAGAGCATGGCTCTGCGGGGCGCAGTCACGCCTCGGATCGCCCGGCGGTGTGCGATCAGGGTGCCAGAGCCGCATCAGTTCCGTCCCGCAAGCTGTGTTGGGACGCGCTGGTGCGGGGGGCACGGCCCCGTGGGCGGCCGGCGTGGCACCTGGTGGGCTCTGCACCCCAGCACCGAATGCTCCTGCCCTGAGCCGGGCCTGGTTCCAGCCGGGCCCGGCACGCGTGCGGCCCGGGGCCGCGCACGGTCCCGGGCCGCAGTGCCGAGGAGGTTTACCCCTCCGCGTACATTTTCTCGATCTCGTTGGCGAACTGCTTGGTGACCACGTGCCGCTTGATCTTCATGGAGTCGCTGACGTAGCCGCCGGCGATGGTCCATTCCTCCGGGAGGATGGTGAACTTGCGAATCGACTCCGCCTTCGACACTGCGTTGTTGGCGTTGTCGATGGCTGTCTGGATCTCGGCGACCAGGTCCGGATCGTCGACAAGTTCGGCGATCTCACCTGTCTTGTTGTTCTGTTGCTTCCAGAACTCGATGGCCTCGGGGTCGATGGTGACCAGGGCGGAGATGAAGTTGCGGCCGTCGCCGACCACCATGCACTGGCTGACCAGGGAGTGGCCACTGACGCGGTCCTCCAGCACGGCGGGGGCGACGTTCTTGCCCCCGGATGTCACCAGGATCTCCTTCTTGCGGCCGGTGATGCTGAGGTAGCCGTCCTCGTCGATGGAGCCCAGGTCACCACTGCGGTACCAACCGTCCTCGGTGAAGGCGTCCTTGGTGGCGTCCTCCCGGTTGCGGTACCGCTGCATCACGTTGATGCCCTTGATCAGGACCTCGCCGTCCTCGTCCAGCTTGATACTGACACCCGGTAGCGGCCGGCCGACCGTTCCGACCTTGACCTTGTCCGGTGGGTTGACGGTTGCCGGAGCGGACGTCTCGGTGATGCCGTAGCCCTCGAGAATCGTGAGGCCCGCACCGCGGAAGAAGTGGCCCAGTCGGGAGCCGAGCGCGGATCCGCCGGAAACCGCGTACTGTGCCTTGCCGCCGATACGGTCCAGGATCTTGCGGTAGACGAGCTTGGCGAAGATCGCGTGCTTGATCCGTAGCCCAAGGCCAGGCCCACCGGGGGTGTCCTGGGCCTTGCTCCACTCGATCGCGGTGTCCGCGGCACGCTGGAAGATCTTGCCCTTGCCCTCGGACATGGCCTTCTGCTCGGCCTTGTTGTAGACCTTCTCGAAGACACGGGGAACCGCCAGCAGGAAGGTGGGCTGGTAGCTGCCCAGGGCGTCGATCAGCTCCGGACCCACGTCCGGGAAGTGGCCCATGATCGTGTCCGACTCCACACAGCCGATCTGGATGATCCGGGCAAAGGAGTGGGCCAGCGGAAGGAACAGCAGAGTGGCACGGTTCTCCATGCCGAAAATGTCCTTGAGCTGGTCCTCGTTCACGTTGCGGATCGTGGCCAGAAGGTTGTGATGTGTGAGTTCACAGCCCTTCGGGCGCCCCGTCGTGCCCGAGGTGTAGATGATCGTCGCGAGCTGTTCTGCGGTGACGCTCGTGCGACGGTCCTCCAGGGCCTCGTCGGAGATGTCCGTGCCGGCCGAGCGGAGCTCGTCCAGTGCGCCCCCGTCGATCTGCCACACGTGGGTGAGTCCCTCGAGGTTGCCCCGCACCTCTTCGACCCGGCCCTGGTGCTCGGCGTGCTCGACGAACACCGCCTTGGCGCCGGAGTCACTCAGGACCCACTCCACCTGCTCCGCGGAGGAGGTCTCGTAGATGGGAACGGTGACGGCGCCCGCCGTCCAGATCGCATAGTCGAGAAGAGTCCACTCGTAGCGCGTACGGGCCATGAGGCCGACCCGGTCACCCTGGTCGATCCCGGACGCCACCAGCCCCTTGGCGAGGGCGGATACGTCGTCACGGAACTCTCGTGCGGTGACGTCGCGCCAGCTGGCTCCCTCCTGTCTCCGGAACATCACCCCATTGGGTTCTGCCGCGGCGCGTTCGAAGACCTTGTCAGTCAGCCGTTGGTCGGAGGTGACCTCCACCTTGGCCTGGTTGGTGTACTCGCGCACGAATCTCGCTCCTGGACTACGACATACTCGGCTCGGAAACGTGACGACGGTAACAAGATCTGCTACCCGCCGGTAGGTATGAGAGCCTACTTGGTACCTGAAAGTAATCTGACCTTGATTCTGTCCGCGTGTCACCTGGGGATCCGACTCCGTCTACGCAGAGCGGTTACGGTGGCACCACGAGCTGAGACAAGGGTTGGTCGATTATGGCAGAACGTGAAGGTACGGATCGTGAGACCAACGCGTCCACGGACATCATTGACGATGCGCTTCGGCTGGTGGACACCCTACAGCGCAAGCTGATCGTGGCCGGTGTCCGGCGTGGTGTGTCCGGAACGACCTCCGCCCCGGCCAAAGGTGACGTCTGGGAGGAAGCCGTCAAGGAGGAGCCACGTCAGGAGGATCCCCCTCTGGATCAGCTCGTCCAGATCGCCCGCACGGCCGCCCCCGAGGTGGCCGGACACCTGGGCCGGGCCGGGTCGACCCTGCTGGGGGCGCTCGGGGAGAGCTGGCAGGTGGTGGAACGCTCGCTGCGGCAGGCCGAACAGCAACGCTCCAGTTCCACGGACACCTCCTCCGATACCTCCGAGCTGACGGACGGCCGGTAGGGGGGTTGGACGTGATCCCGGTCCAGGCTGGTTTAATCCAATGGTTTACTCCAGTTGGATCGAGCGAGCGAGAGGACCGGGATGCGGCTAACGATCGGTGTGGACGTCGGCGGGACCAAGGTGGCCGCCGGAGTTGTCGACACGACAGGAACCGTGCACCGCACCGTGCGGCAGCCAACTCCCTCAACGGAGGGGCCCGACGCGGCGACGGAGGTGGTCTGCGCCGCCATCGAGGAGCTTCTGGGGGACCCTGGGCTTGGCGCCGAGGTCGACGGCATTGGGATCGGGACCCCGGGTTTCGTGGACGAGAGTCGTTCGGTGGTCACCTTCGCCCCGAACCTCCCCTGGCGGGAGGAACCGCTACGGAGCCGGGTTCACGAGCGGTTCGGCCTTCCGGTGGTCGTGGAGAACGATGCCAACGCCGCCGCGTGGGCCGAGGTGCGGTTCGGCGCCGCACAGAACGCCAGCGAGGTGGTGTGCGTCACCCTCGGAACCGGGATCGGTGGGGGACTGGTCCTGGGGGGAGAGCCCTACCGGGGCAGATTCGGGATTGCCGCCGAGATCGGACACTTCCAGGTGGTTCCCAACGGTCGACGGTGTGGCTGCGGTAAGGACGGCTGCTGGGAACAGTACGCGAGCGGACGCGCACTCGTAGCCACAGCACGCTCCCTGATGGACAGCGTGCCCGAGCGGGCCGTGCGGCTGCGGGAGCAGTGTGGCGACGACTCCCAACAACTCACCGGACAGGATGTGATGACCGCGGCTCAGGCCGGAGACGCCATCGCCCTGGAGGCATTCGCTGTTGTCGGTGCGTGGGCGGGCCAGGGGATCGCGGCCCTGACCGCGATTCTCGACCCCGAGTACGTGGTGCTGGGTGGTGGGGTCGCCGATGGAGGCGAGATCATCATGGATCCGATGCGGGCTGCGTTCCAGAGGCACGTCACCGGTGGATCCTTCCGGCGGCTTCCCGAACTGCGTCAGGCGCAGCTGGGGTCGGCAGCCGGACTGGTGGGCGCCGCCGACCTGGCGCGACGCTGACGAACACCGGTTCGCGTCTCACACCACGGCGCCGTTGTCCGGTCCCTCACCGGGGGGCCGGTCGTTGCGCATACGGGCGACGAGTACGACGAAACCGCCGATGAACCACGCGACCAGCAGCAGTGCCATCCACCCGGGGATGGACTGGCCCAGAAGCATCATCAGGATCCACAGGGCCGGTCCCCCCAACAGGCCACCCCAGGCGAGCCGGCTCACGACATCGCCGCGGGGGAGGGGCGGGGCCGGAGGAGGCACGAAGTGACCCTCGTCGTCCTCCTGCGGTGCCGGCTCCCCGGAGGTGTTGGGGTGGTCACGCTCGTCGTCCGCAGCGGGGCTGCTTCGGAGCACCACAAACCTGGAGATCCGCCCCGGTGGCGGATCCCGGTCCGAGGCCGGCTCGGTGGTGTCGGTGTCGGTGTCGGTGTCTTCGTCTGGGTCGAGATTCTCCGCGTCCGGCCAGTGCGCGTCCGAACCGCTGGATTCGTAGTAGCGGGCCACCAAATCGTCCCAGAGGCTGTCCGCGCCACTGGTGGACGCTCCCGGATCTTGCTTGGTGTCCCCGGGGACGTGGCCGGTCTCGGCGCTGTCGAGCGTGTCCCGGTCTCGGCCGCTCGGGGCGGCGGTGTCGGGAAACAGGTCGGCGGAGACCTCCGGGAATCCGGCGTGGATCAGGTCTGCGGCAGCCATGCGCTTCTCGGCGTCAACAAAGAGTTGATGTGTGGCGTGCCGGGTAGCCAGGTCCACATAGCCAGCAATCTCGGCACCCCGCAGGGCATCCAGCACGGGCTGGGTATACTCTGCTGGCACCGGGGCCAGCGCGACAAACGACTCCGCGGGCAGACCGTTGTCCCAGCGTCGGGCCATCCTCACACCCTTTCTGCTGCCCCGTCCTCGGGTGCCCGGCCGTTGTCTCACCCTACTACGTAGGCGCCGTGGACGGTGGCGACATACGGCGACATACACAGCCGGTGATTCGGCTAGCGTGGACGGTCCACGGCCGCGTTCCGGTCGGCTTCCGTTCTGTGACCACTGCACCGGTTACGGGACGGAGATCGGGCCAGGGTAAGCCCACACCGGCGTTGGTGCTGGTCGACGCCGGTGGGATGATGTCGGGGATCGTCGAGGACAGCGGGAAGGTGAACGTGTCAGAGCGCATCGATCGCCCCCGGCGGGGCACGACGGCGGAGGTGACCGCGTGTTCTACTGGGTAGTCAAGATGATCCTCGGCCCGATCCTGGCCATTCTGTGGCAACCTCGTGCCGAGGGAGTGGAGAACGTGCCCCGGCATGGTCCGGCCATCATGGTGGGAAATCACCTCTCCCTGGCCGACCACTTTTTTGGTCCCCTGCCGCTGCCGCGTAAGATCACCTTCCTGGCGAAGTCCGACTACTTCACCGGCACCGGGGTCAAGGGTTTTCTCACCCGCATGTTCTTCAGCGGCGTGGGTCAGCTTCCCATCGACCGGTCCGGGGGGCGGGCCAGTGAGGCCGCGCTACGAACCGGCAAGCGGGTCTTGGACCAGGGGCGCCTTCTGGGAATCTACCCTGAGGGCACCCGCTCCCCGGATGGTCGCCTGTACCGCGGCAAGACCGGCGTTGCCCGGATCATTCTGGAATCCCAGGCCCCGGTGATTCCCATGGCCATGATCAACGCGGAGAAGATCATGCCGCCCGGACGCACCGTGCCCAAGCTCGGAATTCGGCCGATCGTCAGGTTCGGTAAGCCGCTGGACTTCTCCCGCTACTACGGCCTGGAGCGCGACCCCCGCGTACTACGGGCCGTTACCGACGAGTGCATGTACGCGCTGCTGGAGCTGTCCGGTCAGGAGTACGTGGATCGCTACGCGCAGTCGGTCAAGGCCGAGCTGGAGCGGGAAGCCAAGGAGGAGCGGGACGCCGAACGTGCCGAACGCCGTGCCGAACGCCAAGCTGAACGGGAGCAGCAGCGGGCGCAGAGCCGGTCGTGGCGCGACCGCCTGCGGTTCTGGCGTCGATCCGGTGAGGATGGCGACTCCGGGACCGACAGCGGGTAGTTCGACGGCGGTGGTGCAGGACAGCAGCGCGTCCGGGACGCGGCCCCAACCGCCGCACGGGTTCGATGTTCCGCTGTGGCGGGGGATCGCGGCGTTTCGGATCGCCTCCTTGGGCTATGTGGTGGTGCTGGTCATACAGCACCACCAGCTCCTGGCCCGGCCGTGGGTCGCCTGGGCTCTCGTTGTGGTGATGGTGGCCTGGACCGTGGTCGCCACCTACGCCTACTCCCGCCCCGAGATGCGGGGATGGCCCCTGCTGCTGGTGGACCTTGCGATCGCCTACGGGTGCCTGCTCGGCACGGGACTCGCGGTCTCTCCCAGCTACCTACGTATGGCCCCACCGTTGACCACAACGTGGTTCGCCGGAGCGGTGTTGGCCACCTCGGTGCTGCGGGGTCGCCGGTGGGGGATGACGGCTGCCCTGGGCTATGGAGCCGCCGATGTGCTGCTGCGCTGGAGCCTAGACCTGTCGATGACAGCGGCGACGCCGCGCGGCGTCGTGTTGCTGTTGTTGGCGAGCTACGCCCTGGGGTATATGGCGACTCTGGCCACCGAGTCCGAGCGGCGCCTGGCCCAAGCCGTGGAGTTGGAGGCACGGACCCGTGAACGGGAACGACTGGCGCGGTCCATTCACGACTCCGTGCTCCAGGTGCTGGCGATGGTGCGGCGCCGGGGCGACGAAGTGGGCGGCACCGCGGCCGAGCTCGGCCGGCTCGCCGGACAGCAGGAGGTCGCGCTGCGAGAGCTGATCGGTGCCCCGCAGCCGGCGTCCCCGGAGTCCCCGGGGGCGGGTACCGACCGTGAGCTGGACCTGCGGCCGCTGCTGCGTGCCCACGCCACGGAACGGCACAGTGTGGCTACCCCACCGACCGAGATTCCCGTGCCGCGTAACGTCGCCACGGAAGTGGACGCCGCCGTCCGTGCGGCATTGGACAATGTGGCACGGCACTGTCCGTCCGACACGCGTGTGTGGATTTTCGCCGAACTGGACGAAGGTGTCGTCACGGTTGCCGTTCGTGACGATGGGCCCGGTATCGCCCCGGGCCGACTCGCCGAGGCTGCCGGGGACGGACGACTGGGGGTGGCCCAGTCCATCCGTGGCCGTATCCACGAGCTTGGCGGAACTGTCACCGTGACCAGCGAGCCGGGGGAGGGGACCGAAGTGGAACTCTCCGTTCCCCTCCCCGCGGGCACCTGAGCCCGCGTCCAAGCGGCGCTGCATGACAGGCGGCGAGGCACTACGGTTACGGACATGACGGATGTGCGGGTGTTGGTGGTGGATGACCACCCGATGTGGCGGGACGCTGTGGAGCGCGACCTCACCGAGGCGGGCTGCACGGTGGTGGCCACGGCCGGAGAGGGAACCAAGGCGCTGCGGGTTACCCCTGCCGTAGCCCCCACGGTCGCGGTTGTGGACCTCCAGCTCCCCGACGTTTCCGGGGTGGAGGTGACCCGACGTCTGGTGGCGATGGACACCCCACCCCGGGTGCTGGTGCTTTCCGCCAGTGGGGAGCACGATGATGTCCTGGAGGCGGTCAAGGCGGGCGCAACCGGCTATCTGGTGAAGTCCGCCAGCCGCACCGAGCTGATCGACGCTGTGCAGCGGGTGCACGAGGGGGAAGCTGTGTTCACCCCGGGACTGGCCGGGCTGGTCCTGGGGGAGTATCGCCGGCTGTCCTCCCAGGCAACGGCCGCCCAACACGAGGACCGGGACACCGCGGCACCGCGCCTGACCGAACGGGAAACCCAGGTTCTGCGGCTGGTCGCCAAAGGGTTGACCTATAAGCAGATCGCCACGCGCCTGTCCGTGTCCCACCGCACCGTGCAGAACCACGTCCAGAACGTCCTGGGCAAACTGCAACTGCACAATCGGGTGCAGCTGGTCCGCTACGCCCTGGCCGAAGGATTGGATGACGGCACCGAGGAGACGCCCTGAGTCGGAACCCCAGCGGCGATCAGGAGCCGCTCATACTGCACTGCTGGGGTCTGGCTACTGCTGCTGGACCCAGTCCTTGGCCCGCTCCACGGCACGGAGCCACTGCCGGTATGCGGCCTCCTGCGCGGCACGCTGGCTGTCGTCAGGCACCTGTGGGGTGAACCTGCGGTCCAGATGCCAGGTAGCCGTCAGCTCCTCGGTCGAGGACCACACCCCGCTGCCCAGCCCGGCGAGGAACGCCGCCCCCAGCGCGGTGGTCTCCTGCACGGTGGGTCGCGCGACGCTCACCCCCAGCTGGTCGGCCTGCATCTGGCAGAGCAGATTGTTCGCCGCGGCGCCCCCGTCCACCCGCAGCTCTTCGGTGTCGGTGCCCGAGGCGCTGGACATGGCATCAACGACGTCACGCACTTCGAAGGCGATTGCTTCCAGGGTGGCCCGCATGATGTGCGCGCGTCCGGTCCCCCGGGTGATTCCGAGAATGGCGCCACGCGCCTGCGGGTCCCAGTGCGGCGCGCCGAGCCCCGTCAGGGCGGGGACGAACACCACCCCGTTGGAGTCGGACACCGTACGCGCCAGACCTTCGGCCTCCTGGGCGCTGTCGATCATGCCCAAACCGTCCCGCAGCCACTGCACCGCCGCACCGGTCACGAAGATCGATCCTTCCAGCGCGAAGTCACGGTGCCCGTCCGGGTGCTGCCACAGCACTGTGCTCAGCAGGCCCCGTTCGGGCGGCACGGGCGCCTTACCGGTGTTGACCAGGACGAAGGAGCCCGTGCCGTAGGTGCACTTGGAGGATCCCGGCTCGTAACAGTTCTGCCCGAACATGGCGGCCTGCTGGTCTCCGGCGATTCCGGATATGGGCAGCCGCAGGCCGAGGAACTCGCCGGGGTCGGTTTCGGCGATGGTGCCGTAGGAGGGAACCACCTCCGGCAGGGCGTGCTCGGGAACACCGAACAGGGCGCACAGCTCCGGGGACCAGGTGCCCTGGTGGATGTCGTACAGCAGGGTGCGCGAGGCGTTGGACGCGTCGGTGACGTGGCGGCGGCGACCCGTCATGCGAGCGATCAGGTAGGAATCCACAGTTCCCACCGCCACGGAGCCGTCCATGACCCCCTGCCACGCGCGCCGGTCGTTGCGGGAGATCCAGGTGAGCTTGGTGGCGGTGAAGTAGGGGTCGAGTCGGAGCCCGGTGAGTTCGGTCACGCGTGGCTCGTGCCCGGCCTCGGCCAGTTCCGTGCACAGCTGCGCGGTACGCCGGTCCTGCCAGACGATCGCCCGACGGGGAGCGGAGCCACGCTCGCGGTTCCACAGCACGGCGGTCTCGCGCTGGTTGGTGATTCCCACACATTCGGGTTCGGCGTCGGTGGCGTCCACGGCTTCCTGCGTGGCGGCCAGTGTGGCCTGCCAGATTTCCTCGGGAACGTGCTCGACCCACCCGGCGGCCGGGTAGTGCTGTGCGAACTCCTGATAGCCCCGGGCCAGCACGGTTCCCTCGGTACTGACCACGAGGGCGGTCACTCCCGTGGTCCCGGCGTCGATGGTGAGCACTGCCATGGGTTTGGCCTCCAGAGGTTGTCCCGGCTATGGTCTAGACCAAATGCGGATCCTGAGCCCGCAGTCGTCGTTCCTGGCGTACCCACATGTGTGCTGGCTGTAGCCGGGAAGGACGGGTGCGGTCTCGGTCATGATTCGTCCATCCATACGTTGAGCAATCGAGGAGACAGGCATGCGAGTCGGGGTCCTGACTGGTGGCGGCGATTGCCCGGGGCTGAACGCCGTGATCCGTGCGGTCGTGCGGAAGGGCATCAAGGACTACGGGTACGAGTTCGTCGGGTTCCGGGACGGCTGGCGGGGGCCGCTGGACGGCGACACGATGCCCCTGGACATCTCTGCGGTACGCGGCATCCTGCCGCGGGGCGGCACCATCCTGGGCTCCTCGCGCACCAACCTGATGAAGGTTGAGGGTGGGGTCGAGAAGGTCAAGCAGACCATGTCCGAGCTGGGTGTGGACGCGCTGGTGGCCATCGGCGGTGAGGACACCCTCGGTGTGGCCACCCAGCTGACCGAACAGGGCGTGAACGTTGTCGGCGTCCCGAAGACCATCGACAACGATCTCAACGCCACCGACTACACCTTCGGTTTCGACACCGCTGTGAACATCGCGACGGAGGCCATCGACCGGCTGCACACCACGGCCGAGTCGCACCACCGCGCCCTCGTGGTCGAGGTCATGGGGCGGCACGCGGGCTGGATCGCCCTGCACTCCGGTATGGCGGCCGGCGCCAACGTGATCCTGATCCCGGAGCGCCCCTTCGACATCGACGAGGTGGTTGCCCACGTCGAGAGCCGGTTCCAAACCAACTACGCCCCCATCGTGGTGGTCGCCGAGGGCGCACACCCCAAGGAAGGCCAGATGCAGCTTCAGACCGGGGAGCGGGACTCCTTCGGTCACGTGCGCCTGGGTGGCATCGGACAGCGCCTCGCCGAGGAGCTGGAGCAGCGCACCGGCAAGGAGTCCCGTTCGGTGGTGCTGGGGCACGTGCAGCGGGGCGGTACCCCCTCGGCCTTCGACCGCGTGCTGGCCACCCGTCTGGGCGTCAATGCGATCGAGGCGGTCCAGGCCGGAGCCTTCGGGCAGATGGTTGCCCTCCAGGGCACGGAGATCGTGCGCGTGAACCTCTCCGCAGCCACGGACAAGCTCAAGACCGTTCCGGAGGAGCGCTACGCCGAGGCCGAGGTGTTCTTCGGCTGAGGTAACCCACACACGCCGGTGACCGCACCGGCCGGGGCTTCGTTCGGGCCGAACCTGCACCGTCCGAACGAAGCCCCGATGTGTGCCCGGGGGCTGTCGGCCACCGGCGTTGCGCGGGGGCAGAGTCGTGCCCGCTGTGACCACAGTCGCGCTGTGGGTGCTGCGACCGAGCACAGTGGATGCTGTCAGCACTCGCTGAGGTGTCGGATACTGGAGTCGGGGCCCGGTTCTGGCCCTGGGGCTCACACCACTTTCCGGGAGGTTTCGCCGCATGTCCGGCACCGCCGACTCAGCCGAGCTGAGCCAAGCAACGGCCGTGGAGCAGTCCGCCGGTGCAACCCAGACGCTGGGGGAGCTGTGCGTGCTGCTCAAGCTCGGCGAGATCGTCCTCAAGGGCAGTAACCGCAAGCTGTTCGAGCGTCGTCTCCACAACAACATCCGCTCGGCCACCAGGGACCTGCGTGAGATCCGGATCACCCAAAGGGGTGAAGGCGTGATCATCGTGCGCATGCCGGAAGCAGCCGACGATGAGGTGCGTCAGCTGGCCGAGCGGCTCACCCAGGTGATGGGTGTGGTGTGGGTGCACCTCGTGCGTCGCGTCGCTAAGGACGTCGAGGCGGTCACCGAGCTGGCCGTGGACTCCATGGCGGGGCGCCACGGCACCTTCGCGGTGCGTGCGCGTCGCCGGGACAAGCGGTTTCCCCTGAGCTCCTCGGAACTGGCCGCGCACGTTGGTGCCGCCATCAATCGGGCACACGGTCTGCCGGTGCGGCTCAAGCATCCGGACAACACGGTCTACCTCGAGGTGGACCGTGACGAGGTGTTCGTGTTCACCGAAGGCATGTCCGGCCAGGGTGGGCTCCCCGTGGGGATGAGTGGCCGCGCCCTGGTGCTGATGTCCGGGGGAATCGACTCGCCCGTGGCCGCGCACCGGATGATGCGCCGCGGGCTGAAGGTCGACTTCCTGCACTTTTCCGGTATGCCGTTCACCGGACCGGACTCCATCTACAAGGCTTACAGCCTGGTGCGGGAGCTCGACCGTTTCCAGGTGGGATCCCGCCTGTTCGTGGTTCCGTTCGGCAAGGCCCAGCAGCAGCTCAAAACGTCGGGTAGTGAGCGCCTCCAGGTGGTGGCCCAGCGCCGTCTCATGCTCAAGACCGCCGAGGTACTCGCCGACGATCTCAAGGCCCAGGCCCTCGTCACCGGGGATGCCCTCGGGCAGGTGTCCAGCCAGACCCTGACCAACATGACCGCGCTGGACGACGCCGTGGATCTGCCGATCCTGCGCCCCCTGATCGGGATGGACAAGCAGGAGATCATGGACCAGGCCCGTCGGATCGGGACCCTGGCCATCTCCGAGCTTCCCGATGAGGACTGCTGCACCCTGCTGACCCCGCGCCAGGTCGAGACGGCCGCCCAGGTGCCGGATCTGCGTCAGATCGAGAAGCGGATGGACGCCGCCGAGATGGCCGAGCACCTGGTCACGACCGCCCAGCTGCACAAGCCCAGCTTCCTGGGAGAGGCGAACGAGCCCACCCTGGTGGCGAACACGACGCGCTGATCCGGACGGGCGGCGCCGCGCACCAGCGCTGCCCCGGGGGGAACGCGACATCCTTCACTGCGGTGTGCCAGACTCACGCTGGTCACAACAGAGGAGGAGGTCATGCGTCTCAAGACGAACCCCGTGGTGTTCGGGGTGTCCGTACTGGTGATCCTGGTGTTCCTGATCGCCGGGCTCACCGCCACATCCTGGATGGAGCAGGCCTTCGAGCGGGTGCAGGAAGGCATCGCGAACACGCTCGGTTGGTACTACATCCTGATCGTCGGGGGTTTCCTCGTCTTCGTGGTCTGGCTGGGCGCGAGTCGCTTCGGGCGGCTGCGCCTGGGGCCGCCGGACAGCAGGCCGACCTACAGCTATCTGACCTGGTTCGCCATGCTGTTCACCGCCGGGATGGGCATCGGTCTGGTGTTCTGGGCGGTGGCCGAGCCACTGTCGCACCTCGCCAACCCGCCTATGGCCGAATCCGGCAGCGCGGAGGCCGAGCAGGAGGCCATGCGGTTCACTTTCTTCCATTGGGGAACCCACGCCTGGGCGATCTACATTGTGGTGGGCCTGGCGTTGGCCTATTTCGCCTACCGCCACAACCTGCCGCTGTCCATCCGCAGCGCCCTGTACCCGATCCTGGGGGAGCGCATCCACGGTCGTCTCGGGGACGTGGTGGACACCTTCGCGGTGTTCGGCACCATGTTCGGGGTGGCCACCTCGCTCGGCTTCGGAATCCTTCAGGTCAATGCCGGTTTGGCGAGCCTGGGGTTGCTGGAGCAGTCCACCACGGTGCAGCTGCTTCTCATCGCCGGAATCACCGCTGCGGCGGTGCTGTCGCTGATGTCCGGGTTGGACAAGGGCATCCTCCGGCTCTCGGTGACCAATCTCGGGATCGGGCTGGCGCTCATGCTGTTCGTGTTGGCGGTCGGCCCCACCCTGACCGTGCTGTCCAGCTTCGTGCAGCAGCTCGGCAGCTACGTGCAGACCCTTCCGGAGACCACGCTGTGGACCGATATTCCTAACCAGACCGGCTGGCAGATGGACTGGACCATCTTCTACTGGGGCTGGTGGATCAGCTGGTCGCCGTTCGTGGGCATGTTCATTGCGCGCGTGTCCTACGGCCGCACCATCCGCGAGTTCGTGTTCGGGGTGCTCCTGGTTCCGGCACTGCTCACCTTCCTGTGGATGGCGATCTTCGGAAACACCGCCTTCTCCGTGGACGCCGCCACCAACGGCGAGCTGTCCGCCCAGGTCGCCGACGATCCGGCGATCGCCCTGTTCGGGCTGCTGGCCGAGCTGCCCCTGACCGAGATCACCACCCTGTTGGCGATCCTGCTGGTCGCAACCTACTTCGTCACTTCCAGCGACTCCGCCTCCCTGGTGATCGACATGCTCACCTCGGGTGGAAAGACCGACACCCCGAAGATCCAGCGGGTGTTCTGGGCCGTGCTGGAGGGTGGTATCGCCGGTGTGCTGCTGTTGGCGGGGGCTGGTGGTCTGGCGGCCTTGCAGACCGCGGCGATCACCACGGCACTGCCGTTCAGTATCGTCATGCTGCTGATCTGCTACGGCCTGGTGCGTGCCGTCTACGCCGACGACAAGAAGTACGCCCTGAACCGGGTGGTGCTCACCGAACGCGGCCACGAACGGGTGCCGCGTCGCCCGGACCAGCCACACAGCCCGTTCAAGGACGGTGTGCAGGGCTCGCCGTAGGCGAGCCGCGTGCCCGCCGTACCGGCTCGGACGTCGCTTACCGAAGTGGCGTCCGAGCCGGCGCACAGGGACCGCTACCGCGCGACAGCGTGTCGGTGCCGTTCGATGATGCGCAGCGCGGCTTGGCCGCGGGCCGCAACCTGAGACAATTCCCGAAACACAGCCAGATAGGGACGGATGGCGTCCTCGTCGGTGAGGGAAAGTTCGGCGCTGACTGTTTCGACCAACACGAGATGACTGTCGAATACCCAGAATCCGTGTGCCGGAACCAGGTCGATACGGGCTGCGATCGAGATGATGCCGATGTCCAGCTTCTCGTGGGCGATTCTCCGGGCAAGATCGGTGAGCTGTTCGGCATGGTCCGTGGGCTCGCACAGCCGCACTTGCAACGCGGGTTCCCAGAGGAGGAACTCGACGCTCTGGCCAGAGGTTTCCAGAATGGCTTGACGATCCATTCGGGCCTGTACCGCGTCCTCCAGGTCATTGGGAGTGTTGTGCAGGCGCATCCCGCGTCGGATCATGGCGCGGGCGTAGGCGGGGGTCTGCAACAGCCCTGGGATGCAGGCGGTCTCCAGGATCCGCATGTGCCGGGCCGCGCGTTCCTGGTCAGCGAATGCCAGCTGTCGGGGGCGAGTCCCGTATGCGAGCTGGCGGCGCCAGCTCGCATAGTGCGTTTCGAGGGAGCGTCGCTGGGCGATCAGTGCGTCAGCCGTCTCGGGGCTGCCGCAGCCGTGCGTCCAGTGACGGAGGTCGGTAGGGCTGGCTGTCTGTTTCCCGCGTTCGATCTTGGACACCTTCGCGGGATGCCATCCCAGCTGCGCGGCGAGATCACGTCCGGACAGGCCGGCATCGACACGCAGCTGGCGTAGTTGGGCTCCCAGGCTGGTCCGGGCGGTTTGGAAGTCCGTCATACCGCCCGGCTGGCGAGGTAGCGGGTGTAGGTCAACGCGTGGTGCCAGGCGGCATCCCGGGCCTGCACCGCCGTCAGGACAGTGGTGGGATCCTCGCTCAGAGTTACGCCGAGGAATCGTCCTTCCTCGTCGAAGTGCAGCGGGGCGACCGTGCGGCAGTCGAAGATCCAGAAGTCGTGGTCGGGGAGCTCGGACACCACCGGATGGTTGCGGGGGAGATACCGAATGTCTTCGCCCACTCCGAGGTTGTACGGGGTTCCCCACAGCTCCCAGCGTTGGTAGTCGGATGGGGGATCGTTCATGAGTCGTACCCGTGCCATGTGTTTACCACGAGCCGTTTCCTCCTGGATCATCTGTAGCCAGGGCGTGAACCAGTCCAAGCCCGGATCCCGACCAGCGAGCCACTCCTGGAACGGCTGTTCCTCGTCGGCCTTGCCATAGTAGCTGCGGGTCTCCAAGCGCCAGGCCGTGTAACGGTAGCTGCGAAACAGCTCCTCGAACTGGGCACCGGCAATCAATTCGGGCATGTCACTCCGTAACGGCGAATCGCGTCAACAGCTCGCGGGGCACCACGACGAAATCTTCGCCGGGCAGAACATTGGCCAGGTGTGCCAACGCCTCCGGGTCCGTCAGTCGGTCTCCCTGAACCACAATCTCACCAGTGTCGGTCTCGTACAGAGTGGGACAGCCACCGTTCTGCGAGGTGGTTCCGATCTTCCGCAGCTTCATGCGGACTCCTTTCGCTTCGGCTATGCCAGTATCTCCCGCATGTCCACTACGAAGTGAGGTCGTTCCGGATCGGACGGGAGCAATTTCGAGCAACGCGCCTTCTTGTTTCCCTGGGCTCGCCCTACGCTTTCGTGAGCGAATCCCCCAGAGATGCGGGCGGATGCTGCACAGCCGAGACCCGACGGAAGGAGAGTCCACCGTGACGGCGATTCTCACGCGAGCCAGCCGGGGCCAAGATCTTGTCGACCCTGCACTGCTTGAGCATCTGGTCAACGATGTGCGTCGTGAGCACGGGCATAACCATGCCACCGCCGAGCGTATCGTTGATCAGGCTCTGGTCTACCTTGTGGCCTGCGGACGGACCAGTGAACCGATTGGCCCGTCGGAACTGGTGGATCGGGGGTGGCACGCATTCATCCTACGCACGGCCGAGTACCGAGACTTCTGTGCACGCGTGCTCGGTTCTTTCGTCGACCATCACCCTAACGATGTCCGCCCTACTACGGTTCAGCGTGCATCGATGAACGCACGCACCTTGGATGCCGTCTATGCCACGGGGCTCTATGTGGACCTCGAGATGTGGGCGGAGATTGCCACTAGCGGCAGCAACTGTAGTGACGCTGGATCCGGTGGAAGCGGAGACGGGTGCCACAAGGGATGCCACGACAGTCAGGCACGCTAGCTCGATGGAGCGATTCACCTGGGAGCACCTTCCCGAGACCACCCACAGGGCCTTCGAGCGCGAGTTCGGGAAGGTGCACACCACCTCGACCACTCCGGCCGGGCTGACTGTCGGGGTTGCTGCCCGGGTGGAGACAGCGGACACAACCGTATTCGTGAAGGCCGTACCCCGGAGGTCTCCCGCGTTCTTGGACTATGCTCGCGAGCGTGCGGTCGGCCAAGCCATAGCCACGACGGTTCCTGCGCCGCGATTGCTGTGGTCGCACCAGGACAGCTGGCTTACCTTGGTGTTCGAGTACATTCCGGGGCGGCAAGTCGACCTGTCCCGGGACGCCGATGCGGTCATGGCGGCACTTCGAACCATGCGGGAGCCGCTGCGATCCTCTCCGGTTGCCGAACTGCGGCCGATCACCCACAAGCTGGACGTCTTTCTCGCCGGGGCACGAGAGACGGTCGTCAGCGAGCTGCAACTACTCGACCATCGGGATTCCTATCGCGTGGTTCTGGATGACGCCGACCTTGCAGACTTCCAGGGGACAGCGCTGGTACATGCGGATCCGGCCGCATCCAACCTGATTCACGACGGCACTTCGGTATGGGTCGTGGACTGGGCGCTCTCCAGCGTAGGGGCTCCCTGGGTTGACGTCGCACTGCTCATCCCGCCACTGATCGCAGCAGGGTATTCCCCGCCAAACGCACAGGCGTGGGCAGAGGAACATCCGGACTGGGCGGAGGCCCCTACGCGGGCGGTGGATCTGCTCGCCGTCACCCGGATGCTGTTTCTACTCGGTAAGATCCACGCCGGTCCCAGTTGGCTGGCCCACGGTCGGCGAAAAGCCCTCCCCGCCCATCAGGCATGGGCTCGTTACCGGCTGGGAGTGTAGAATCATGAGTCCGCCAGCACGGTGTGACGGGTGTCGCTAGGCGCCGTACTCGCTGGTGCGTACGGCGTGGAGGAAGGCGGTCCACTCGTGGGTGGGCAGGGTGAGGTGGCCGGCCCCGCGGTTCTTCGAGTCGCGGAGGGCCACGGGGGCCGCAGCTACATGCATCCGGCGAACCTCAACACACTCCGGTCCACCGTTGGAACTGTAGCTGCTCTTGTGCCAGCCGACCTCGACGCACTCCCCGTTACGGTTCGAGCTGTAGCTACTGATTGTCCAGGTGAAGTCGCCGGCTGTCATGATAGGTCCTTCTCAATCGCAGCGATGAACGCGACGGAATCCTCCGCGCTCAGGCAGCATCCTTGGATTCGATCATACTGGGTGGCGAACTCCTGAACGTCGCTGGATTCCAGGAAGATCTGTCCGGCTGGAGAGTCGATGTAGACGACCTGGGGGAACGGGTCGCCCATCTTGATCAGAGTGAACTGGCCGTCTGTTCCGGGGTACTCACCGAAGCCAAACGGCAGGACCTGGATCTGAATGCTGGGCTTCTCAGCTTCACTCAATAGCCGCCGCAGCTGTGCCCGCATCACGTCCGTGCCACCAACTGGACGGCGCAATACAGCTTCATCCAGGATGAGCTGCACCGTGGGAGGAGTCTTGCGTTCCAGGATCTCTTGGCGCGCCATGCGGACCCCCACCCAACGTTCGATCTGCTTGGCTGAGGCATCAGGGTCTCCGATTTGGATCAGCCGTTCGGCATACTCTCTGGTCTGGAATAGTCCGTGAACCACCAGCGGGGTGAAGATACGTAGCTGCTCTGCGCGGTTCTCCAGCCACACGTAATTGATCATGGCTGTCCCCTGGTAGTACCGCTCCCACCAGCCGGTTTCGGTGATCTCGGCCGCCAGCTTCACCATTTGCTCACGTTGAGTTGGACTGTCGACGCCGTAGAGCTTCATGAGATCCGCCACCTCGTCCTGGCTGATCGGCCAGGTGCCCGCTTCGAAACGACTCATCGTCGACTTGCTGCGGCGTATGTACTCACCGGCTTCTGCCAGCGTGAGCTGGTTCTCCTCCCTGAGGCCGCGCAGCATCTCACCGAGCCACTGCGCCCGTAGTGTCACCCTCGACTTGGCGGCCATGGCGTCGTCTCCATAAGTTCAGAAAACTTCTCGTGAGAAGTTGCGATTCTAGTTGGCGACTGTCACTCTAGCACTAGGCGTTAGCTGGGTCACACCGAACGTGAGGGTTCGCGCTATGGCCGAGTTGGTACGCCGGCCAGGTACACATGAACACCGCCCGGGGCACTCGTGATGAGTTGGCGCTCTGGTGCCCCGGGCGGTGCCCTAACTGGAAGGGAAAGCCCGTCATGTCTGACGTTCACGTCCTCCCTGCCCCGATTCTCCCCGATGCGTGGCAGGACGTCGACACCAGTATCGACACCGAGCCCCCGGAGCTGCTGTCTGAGGAGCAGTTGGACCGGTATGCCGAGACGGTGGCCGCGCTGCTGCGCGGCGCGGGGCTGTGTGTGGAGATCACCCCGTTGACCGCCCAGGTGCAGCTCGACATCACCGACCCCACCAGTGACCTCTCCGCCGAACTCGTCATCGACGACGACCGCAGCGCCGCCTGGACGCTACACGGCGAAAGCGACCTGCCGCCCGGCACCACCACCCGCACCCTCGCCGGACTCCTCACCACCATCCTCGGCGCCGCCGGACGCCGACAAGACCCACCCACCACCTGACCCCACGCGACCACCCCCACCCCGGCGTGGGTGGGGGTGGGGTGGCTGTGACGTCTGGGGGAGTACACCCAGATGATCGGCGCTGGGAGGGGCCGATGAGGGCAGGAAAAGGCCGATGGGGGTGACTCGGGGCGGGCACCAACCGGGACGGGCCGATCGGCGTGCGCCGTCGTGCACGGGGGTCACCCCCATCAGCGAATTACACCTGCACCGGCTCCAGGCCGGGGGCGGGGGTCAGGTCCCGGCCCATCAGAGTAGACAGGGTTCCGGCCACATCCCGGAGCTCGGCCAGATCCTCCTCCACGAGGGCCTGCGGCCCGTCGCAGAGCGCGGTTTCCGGAGTCGGGTGCACGTCCACGATGATGCCGTCGGCCCCGGCGGCGATCGCCGCGCGGGACAGCGGCAGTACGAGGTTGCGCTTGCCCCCGGAATGGGAGGGGTCCACGATCACCGGCAGGTGGCTCAGCTCCTGGGCCACCGGCACCGCGCTGATGTCCAGGGTGTTGCGGGTCGCCTTCTCGAAGGTGCGGATGCCCCGCTCGCACAGCACAATATCCAGATTTCCGCGCTGGGCGATGTACTCGGCGGCCATCAGCCACTCCTCGATGGTGGCGTTCATGCCGCGCTTCAGTAGCACCGGCAGTCCGGCCTCGCCCACGGCCTGGAGCAGTGCGAAGTTCTGCATGTTGCGGGTACCGACCTGGAGCATGTCGGCGTAGGAGGCGACCACCTCCACGTCCCCCGCGTCCACGACCTCAGTGACGATCGGCATGCCCGTCTCCTCGCGCGTCTCGGCGAGAATCTTCAGGCCCTCCTCGCCCAAGCCCTGGAAGGCGTAGGGGGAGGTGCGGGGTTTGTAGGCACCGCCACGCAGCAGCGCCGCGCCGGCATCGGCCGCCATCCGCGCGGACTCCAGCGTCTGCTCGGGCGTCTCCACCGCGCACGGCCCAGCGATCACCGTCATGTGGTCGCCACCGATCGGAACATCGCGCACCCGCACCACGGATCGGCTCACATGGTTCTCCCGACTGACCAGCTTGTACGGAGCGGAGATCCGCAGCACGTCACTGACCCCGGGCTGGGCACGCAGGTCGAGGTTGGACAGGCGCTGGACGTCACCCACCAGTCCGATGATCGTGCGGCTCACCCCGCGCGTCACGTAGGCCTCCCCACCGGCCGCCGAGACGAGGGTGACCAGACTGTCGATGTTGTCCGAGGTGGCGTCCGGCGCCATAACGATGACCATGGCAGTGTTCCTGTCCGTTTCCGTAGCGGTCGCTGTCCGGTTGCATCAACGGAAGGGCATCCGCCCGGCCCGGCCCCGGAACGCGAAAGAGCCCCGGGCCGGTGCCGGTCCGGGGCTCTTCCGAAAGTCGACTATGTCAGCACAGCGCTGGCCAGGCGACCGCCGGAGATCCGGACCGGTAGCCATAAAAGCGCCAGAACGTGTGCTGCATGGGAAGAGACTATAGCGTACAACTCCGGGATGTGGATACACCGGGGGCCGGGACGTCGCGGGGGCCAACCTGGCAGGATTGCCCACAGCCGGGGAGAATCGGACTCGACAGATGGCAGGAGTTGGGTGTGTCACAGGAGCGGCTCCCGCCCGGACAGCATGTGCCGCCCGGCTGGCCCGCGCTGCACTACGGCCCCGCGCCACGCTTCCAGGAAGAACGTTGGGACCTGCGTGTGTTCGGCGCCACCGCCACCGGTGCCGAACAGCGGTGGAACTGGGCCCAATTCGATGCCCTCCCTCGCACCGAAGTCGTCGCTGACCTGCACTGCGTGACGCGGTTCAGCGTCCTGGACAACAGGTGGGGCGGGGTGTCCGGGGCTCTGCTGCTGCGGCTGGCGCCACCGGCGCCTGAGGCCACCCACGTGATGGTGTGGGCCGAGTTCGGCTACTGCGCCAACGTGGCGCTCGCGGACTTCGAAGATCCGAATACCCTGCTGGTCACCCATCACAACGGCCAGCGGCTCGCCACGGAACACGGACATCCCGTGCGGTTGGTGGTTCCGCACCGCTACGCCTGGAAGAGCGTGAAGTGGGTGCGCGCCATCGAGTACCTCACCTGCGACCGGCGTGGATTCTGGGAGGCGCGGGGCTACCATAACCGTGCCGATCCATGGCGGGCCGAGCGATACGCCTATCAGGAGGAGCCCGGGGACGGGCCGCCACCGTGACGGTGGAACGGGCATCCCGGCCCGGGGCAGGTCGAGGAGGGTGGTGGCCACCAGGGTGGAGTATCTCGCGCTTGTCACGAGCCTGATCGCGCTGGTCAGTACGACCGAGCTGGTTCGGCGCGGATACCGGACCCGGCGCCGGGAACGCGCACTGACCGCCGAGGCAACCCGCAGCACCCTGCGCACCGCGGCCCAGGCCGTGCCCAGTCTGCGCTCCGGTCTGCGTCCCGAACCGGCGCGCAAGGCGGCACGGCACCTGCGCACCCTGCTGGGAACCCCAGCCGTAGCCCTGGTGACCCACGAGGAGTGCCTGGCCTGGGTTGGTGTCGGATCCAGCCACAGTGAGCAGGCGCACCTGCTGGCCGCACCCGCACTGCGGGACGGACGAACCTGTGTGGTGGACCGGTTGGACTGCGGCGACCCAAGCTGCCCCATCGAGTCGGCAGTGGTGGCGCCACTGACCGCGGAACGGCGCACCGTGGGGGCGTTGATCGCGGTTGGTCCCAGCCCAGAGACCACGCTCGTCGGCGCCACCGACGAGGTGGCTCGTTGGGTGTCGGCCCAGCTGGAACTCGCCGAACTCGAACGATCCCGCGCGCGACTCGCCGAAGCGGAGCTACGTGCCCTCCGGCTCCAGATTTCCCCGCATTTCGTCTACAACTGCCTCACCACGATCGCCTCGTTCGTGCGCACCAATCCCGAACGCGCCCGGGGACTCCTCCTGGACTTCGCCGACTTCGCGCGATACGCCTTCCGCAGCTCGCGTAACCACACCACGCTCGACGAGGAACTCCACTCCATCGACCGCTATCTCGCCCTGGAACGGGCCCGGTTCGGTGAGCGGTTGCAGTTCTCGGTGCGGGTGGCTCCCGAGGTGCTGGCCGTGCAGGTTCCCTTCCTGTGCCTCCAGCCGTTGGTGGAGAACGCAATCCGGCACGGGATGGAGGGCAAGCGCGGCAACGGGCAGGTGACGGTGACCGCGCGGGACGCCGGCGCGGAGGCCCAGCTCAGTGTCGAGGACGACGGGGTGGGTATGGCCCCGGAATTTGTGGAGTCGGTGCTCTCCGGAGAGGTCCCCCCCAGTGGCGGGATCGGCCTGGCCAACGTCGACGAGCGGCTGCGGGCCATGTACGGCGACGCCTACGGACTCGTGGTTGACACCGGACCGGAGGCCGGAACCAAGATCTCCCTGCGCATCCCCAAGTTCCGCCCGCAGACGGTGGACTGAACGCCCCATGTCCCCGCACCCGTCCGCATGGTGGGTTTCGCGAATGGGTTGCGAGCTTCGCCGCGGTTGAGCATGCTCGTGACCATGCTTCGGGTCCTAGCTGTGGACGACGAGGCCCCCGCCCTCGAGGAGCTGGCCTATCTCCTTCGGCAGGATTCACGTGTGGGGCACGTCGCGGTCGCTGACGACGCCCCCCAGGCGATGCGCCTGGTCAGTGACTCGGTCGCCCAGGGGGAGCCGTTCGATGCCCTGTTTCTCGACATTCGGATGCCGGGGCCCAGCGGGATCGACATCGCGCGTTTCGTCGGCGCCCTGGCCCGCCCCCCGGATGTGGTGTTCGTCACCGCTCACGAGGATTTCGCGGTGACGGCCTTCTCACTTCGGGCCACCGACTACCTGCTGAAGCCTCTGCGGGAGGAACGGGTGGCGGAGACGGTGCGGCGTATCGCCGAGGCCCGGAACCCACAGGAAGAGGATCCGCGGGTTCCCGTCGAGCTGGGTGGGCGCACCCGCCTCATTCCGCGCGGCGACATTCGCTACGCGGAGGCACAGGGAGACTATGTGCGCCTGCGCACGGCCGAGGGCGGGTACCTGATTCGAAGTACGCTCAGCGCCCTGGAACGGGAGTGGGAAGGTGCGGGGTTCGTCCGGATCCACCGCAGCGTACTGGTCGCGGTGCGGCACGTGTCCGAGCTACGTACCGATGGCGCCCGGGCACGGGTCAAGGTAGGGGAGGAGTACCTGCCGGTGAGTCGAAGACAGACACGTGAGGTTCGCGAACACCTGCTACGCCAGGTGGGCGAGCAGTCGTGAGCGACGCGGAGCGACCCCGGCGGGTCACGGTGATGAGTCCCGCCACGCGCCGTGCCCGCGCCGCCGTCGACGCGCGTGCGGTAGCGGCCTCGACGCGTGGCCCGGCCGGTGCCTCCGAGGTCGAGTACGGCCCCCGTTCCTGGTCGCCCTATCCGGCCATGCGGCGGCAGCTCACCGCGGCGCTGCTGCCGGTGACCGCCGTGGTTGTGGTGCTGTTTGGTGGCCCGACCCTACTTCTGGTGCATCCCGCGTTGGTCGAACAGACCCTGTGGGGGGCTCCTGCCCCCCTGGTGCTCGCCGCGGCGGCTGGGGCCGTCCTCCTGGCGTTGGCGACGGTGGCCGTGCGCCGCAGTGAGTCCCTGGAGGACGGGGAGAACCGGTGGAACCGTTGGTGAGCACCACGCGTGCACCTGGGCCGGTGACCGCCGCCTGTGCCATCTGCGCTGAGCAGATCTCGGTCGCGATGTTGCTGGCGTTCACCGGGCTGCTCCTGGTCGAGGGGGTGGCCGCGGGGTGGCTCGCCGTAGCCGTTGGCTGCGGCTATGTGCTGCTCGCCACCCTGGTGGTGGCGCCGTTGCGTCGTTCCCAGGTCTACAGCCTGTCCGACTTCGCCGAGTGGCGGCTTCAGTCCCGCTGGGTGCGGCGCATGGTGAGCTTCTGCGCCGTGTGGGTGGGCTGCCTGTCGGTGTTGTCTCTGTTCGTGCTGGCGGGGCGCCTCACCGCGTGGCTGTTCGGGGCGCCGGACTGGGTGGGCTGGCTCGGCCTGGCCGTGATCGCCCTGCCGATCGCCCTGGCCGGAGCGTTGGGCTCCAGCACCGGCTTTCAGGCGCTTCAGTTCTGGGGGCTGCTGGTGACCCTGGCCACCCCGGTCGTGATGGTGGCGTGGGGGCTACCGGCCGTGTCGATTGACGGAGGCGGGGGCGGGGATATTCCCGTTCCGGTGCGGGGAGAGGGAACCGGTTTCCTACCCGAAACCTCGGTCGGAACGTACTCGCTCTATCTCGCACTCGCTCTGGGAGTAGTCGGGTTCCCGCAGCTGGCGGTGCGATGCTCGACCTTGCGGGATGCGCGTCGGGCCCGGCGCACGGTTCTGCTCGTTCCCCCGCTGCTGGCCCTGCTGGTGCTGGTTCCGTTCGGCTACACAGCGCTGGCGACGGATTTTGTGCGGGACCAGGGCGTGTATCCGGAACTGCTGCCCCTGGTGCTGAGTACGCATGCCGCTCCGACGGCCATGGGGGGAATCCTGGCAGCCGTGCTCGGCCTGGGGGTGGCCGTGGCCCTGGTTGCGGGGGTGTCGGGGCTGCTGCGGCTGATGGGCGGCGCTATTGCCCAGTGTGTGTTGGGCGGGGGAGTGAGTGCCCTGCGCGTGGGGGCGACGCTGGCCCTCGTGGTGCCGCTGTTGGGGCTCGCCGTGCTGCCCGGACTCTCCCAGCTGGGACTGGCCACGCTCGTGGGTGTCGTGTTCGAGCTGAGCGCCGTCACCCTGGCCCCCATGCTGATCCTGGGGATCTGGTGGGACCGACTGACGGACGTGGGCGTGGCCTCCGGGCTCGCAGTCGGGTTCGTGGCCACGGTGGTCAGTCTCACTCTCCGGGTGACCGCGGTCCCGTTCGGAGGGGGCGGCGCTTTCGGTGAGCTGGTCACCCAGCCGGTCCTGCTGGTGACGCCCGCCGTGGTGGCTGTCATGATGGTGGTTTCCCTGGTCACCGCGCGTCGCGCACCCCCCAAGGTGCACGCACATCTGGGACGGATGCATCTGGCCGGTGCCGACGAGGCGCCATTCACCCCTCCTACCGCTCATCGCTTGTGAATGACCGTTCGTCGCGCCCCGTGCCGTGAAGCGCCCGGTTCCGCCCGTCCGCCGATCCGAGGCTCGGAACCCGGGTGCGGGCACGGCCCAGGGGCCTAGAGTGAGACGTGCTCGGAGGTTCTACCGCCGCCGCAGGCGGAGGTGGAAACGCTGATCCGGGAGAGTGGATCCCGGTCAGGGAGGGTGCGGACACGGTGCCGTGCGTCACCGATGTAGCAGGTCGGTGACGAGGAGGGGAGCGGTACCGAAGGCGTGTCGCTCGGACGTTGGCGGGGAGTTGGCGTCCGGGCGACACGCATGTCCACCATCCCCAAACCCTGGGGCCAGCGGGCTACTGAGAGCTACGTGGGCTACGTGCCGGAACGGTCGAGCACCACCCGGCGCCGCTAGTCGTCGTCCTCGGGCCCGTCTCCACCGCGACCGGGGAGGCCGAGCGGGGACACATTGAGCTCGATCTCCGTCCCGGGCGGGACGGATTCCCCCGGCTCCGGAGACATGGCCCGCACCCGGTCTCCGAGAATCCCCCGCACGGTGACTTCCAACCCCAGTTCCTCCAGCTCCGCCTGTGCCTCGTCGAGTGGCATGCCGTGCAGGTCGGGAACCTCGACGTCGGGGGGACCAGCGGACACGGTGAGGGTGACGGTGTCCCCGTGGGCCACGGATTCCCCGGCCGCAGGGGCCTGCTCCATGACCTCGTCCTCGGGGATGTCCTCGTTCTCCTCCTCGACAATGTCCGCCTCGAGACCGGCGTCCTCGAGCTGGGTCCTGGCGTCGTCCACGTGCTCGCCCACGAGGTCCGGAGCATCGAAGCCCGCACTGACCCGCAGTTCGATCGGCTCCTCCCGATCGGCGGCGGAACCCTCGCTGGGGCTGATGCCGACGACCACGTCCATGGGTTGGTCGTAGGAGACCGTCTCCTCCTCCTCGAACTCGGTGAATCCGAGCTCTTCCAGCTCCGCACGTACCTCGCCGGCCGGCCGCCCCACGAGCCCCTCGGGAAGTTCGACGTGCCGCCCGCCCTGGGATAGCGACAGGGTCACCGTGTCCTCGTCCGGGAGGATGGACGCTCCGGCCTCGGGGCTGGTTTCGGCAACCTCGCCCTCGGCCACGTCGTCGCTGTAGACGGGCTCGTCTCCCACGACCACATCGATACCGGCGTCCTCGGCCGTGGCCACCGCCTCGTCCTCGGTCATCCCCACCAGGTCCGGAACCGGCTCGTAGCGCCCCACCAGGAGCCACCAGGCGTAGCCGGCCAGCACCCCGAGCACCGCGAGAACAATCAACGCGCCGACCACGAGCTGCCAGCGCCCCCCACGAGCAGACGTGCTGCCGGGGTCGGTGAGGTTCTGCGTGGCCAGTCCGTCCACCAGTGTCGCGTTGTGGTGCCCCGCGGCCGCGGCTGGAAGCACGGAGGTGGCCGCGGCCACCGGCGCCGGCGCGCCGATGTCGGGAACGGCGGACTGCAACTGCGCGAGCAGCTGTTGGGCGTCGCTGGGGCGCCGCTCAGGATCGCGCGCCGTCGCGCTGGCGACCACCTGGTCCACACCCTCGGGCAGCTCCGCGACCCGCCGCGATGGTGGGGGAACGTCGGTGTTGACGTGCTGGTAGGCCACCGCGATCGGGCTTTCCCCCGTGTGTGGCTGCTCGCCCGTGAGGAGCTCGTAGAGGACGATCCCGGCCGCGTACACGTCGGTGCGGGCATCCGCCCGGTTGTCGGTGATCTGCTCCGGGGCGAGATAGGCCGCGGTCCCCAGCAGCTCACCGGCACGGGTCTGCCCGTCGACACTGCCTTCGGCGGCGCGGGCCAGTCCGAAGTCAGCCACCTTGACCTGACCGTCGGCGGTGAGGAGGACGTTCTCCGGTTTGATGTCACGGTGAACGAGCCCCGCCCGGTGGGCGGCTCCCAGCCCGGCCAGTACCGAGGCCAGAGTGCGCAGGGCCTCTTCGGGCGGTAGCCGACCGTGGGTGTGCAGGAGGTCCCGCAGGGTGCTGCCGGGAACGTATTCCATGGCCAGATACACATAACCCTGGTCCGTGCCCTGGTCGAACACCTGAACGACGTTGGCATGGGAGAGTTTGGCCACAGCCTGGGCCTCACCGATGAACCGACGGACGAACGCCGGGTCACTGGTCAGGTTCGCGTGCATGACCTTGAGCGCGACCCGCCGATCGAGCCGCTGGTCGTGCGCGATATAGACCGTCGCCATGCCGCCGCCGGCCAGGCGCGCGTCCACGTGGTAGCGCTGGCCTAAGGTGATCCCGACGAGTGGGTCCACGGTCATCTGGTCCACACCGGTGAGTGTACGGGTGATCGGGACAACTGGCGCGCACGCGGGGATGTCCCGTGGGTGCGTCGTTCAGTCCACTGGTGGGGACGAGGCGCGGGCATAGCGACGTACCGGAATCCGGCCCGCACGCCGGGCCGCGCGCCCCGCGCGAACCCCGTCGCGCATCGCAGCGGCCATCCGAGCCGGCTCCTGGGCACGGGTGACAGCTGTGGCGGTCATCACCGCCGCGCACCCCAGCTCCATGGCCAGCGCAGCTTCACTCGCCGTGCCGATGCCGGCATCCAGAATGACGGGAAGTTCGGTCTGCTCGACAATCAGTTCGATATTGTGCGGATTGCGGATCCCCAACCCTGATCCGATCGGGGCCCCCAACGGCATGATCGCCGAACAGCCCAGCTGTTCCAGACGCCGCGCCAGCACGGGATCGTCGTTCGTGTAGGGCAGGACCACGAAACCGTCGTCGACCAGCTGCTCCGCGGCCTCCAACAGCTCGACGGGGTCCGGCAGCAGCGTGTGCTCGTCGGCGATAACCTCCAGCTTCACCCAGTCGGTTTCCAGGGCCTCCCGCGCCAGACGGGCTGTTTTGAGTGCGTCCACGGCCGTGAAGCACCCGGCGGTGTTGGGTAGGAGGCGAATCGGCCGGTCACCGAGGACATCCACCAGCGAGCCGCGGCTGGTGGGGTCGACCCGGCGCATTGCCACGGTGACCAGCTCGGTTTCCGAGATGTCCAGGACCTCGGACAGCACCTGCATGCTGGGAATGCCGCCGGTGCCCATGATCAGGCGAGAGTCGAACGAGGTTCCGGCCAGTACCAGCGGATCGTCCCGGCCCTGCGCTCCCGTCGGGGAAGGCGCCGTGGATGTGGAGCCCGACTGGGCTCCGAGTTGTGCCGTCACTATGTTCAGCCTCCCTGCACCGCGGTCAGGACGTCGATCCGATCTCCGGGACGAAGGACACGCCGGGGCCACTCCGTGCGGGGCACCACCTCGTCGTTGAGGCTGACCGCGACACCCGACGTTGCCGTGGTGAGCTCGCCCACGACCGTGGCCACCGTGGTTCCCGGTGGCAGGGTGCGGGTCTCCCCGTTGACTGCGACCTCCAGTACGGTGCCGGACGGTCGGGCCTCCGGGAGCTCGCTGTGCTCGGTCACGCCTGTACCTCCTGCGCTGTGAACGTTCGGTCTGTGAACCGTGTCGCCGCGAAGTCCGCGGCCGCCGCGGGCAGGGTGCCGGTGGTCACCGACTGAGCCAAGGCCTCGGCTGTGATCGGTGCCAGAAGTACGCCATGCCGGGAGTGCCCGGCCGCCAACTGCAAACCGGGTACACCCGTGGGGCCCAGGAGAGGGCCGTTGTCCGGCGAGCCGGGGCGGAACCCGACCGACGTTTCGGTGATCTCCAGTTCACCCACACCGGGAACCAGTTCGTGCGCGTCGCGGAGCAGGCGCCACACTCCCTCCGCGGTGAGGCTCGCATCGAATCCGAGTTCCTCCTGGGTGGCACCCAGCACGATTTCGCCGGTGTCGCGGGGCACCAGGTACACCGGGCTCCCCCGAACCAGGCCACGCACGGTGCGCGAGACCAGTGCCCCGCTGCCTCTCCGCGCTCCTGCCGCCGGACGCAACCGCAGGACCTCACCCTTGACCGGGCGTATGTCCACACACAGATGCTGAGCCAGGTCACGAGGCAGCAGCTCACTCGCCCAGGCTCCGGTAGCCAACACCACCGTGGACGCCTCCACGGTCTCGCCGGTATCCAGACGAATGCCGGACACCGCCGCGTCAGGCTCGGGTGCTGCTGACGCGGTTGACTCTTCCGTTCTCCGGACGCAGAGCTCACGAACCCGGCCGGTGTGCAGCTGCACTCCCCGGCGGGTCGCTGCACTGTACAGGGCCGTGGTGAGCGCCCGAGGATCGACGGAGTGGTCGTCGGGCGCGAGAATCCCGCCACGCACCCCCGGAGCCAGCCCCGGTTCCAGCCGGCGACAGGCACGGCTCGTCAACCGTTCGGTGCGGACCCCGATCCGGTCCTGGAGCAGTCGGAGCTCATCCAGGCGGGCCAGGTCGTCCTGGTCGAAGGCGACCTGGAGCGTTCCGGTGCGGTGATACCCGGACCCCGAGGCGGGAGGGCTGTGTCCGCGATCGGCGTCGACCTCGGCGACGAAGCTCGGATACAGGTCCCGCGAGGCCATCGCCAGGCGCATCAGTGGCTCCTCGCCGAACGACGCCTCCGTCGCCGGTGTGAGCATTCCCGCGGCAACCTGGGATGCCGCGTGTGGGTGTGCGGAATCGACGACCATGACCCGCTGGCCCCGGCGGCCCAGGCGCCACGCGGTCGCAAGCCCGATGATCCCGCCGCCCACCACGATCGTGTCCAGCCTGCTGCCGGCTCCGGCCACCACCGGGGGTGTGGGGCGAGTCGTCGCCGTGGCTGATGTGGGCGCAGCTTCGAACTGCACGAAACACCACTCCCTTCGCCGGCATGATCCGGATCAGGTCTGTGCGGTCGGAGACGCTGAAGTCTCCCTCTCAGCCGGGTGCTCCCGGCTCCCGCGGGTTCGACGGCTCTGTGTTCTTGCCCTCCCATTCTAGGAGAGCCCTCAAGGTCGGCGTTCTGCGCCGGTGAACACGGGCCCCACGCCACGAGGCGAAACCCGGGTTTGTCGAGGCGCGAAACGTGGCACATTGGGCTATGTGACCGAGAACGTTCAAGACATCGAGACCCTCGTCGACGACTGGCTCACTCTCGAGGAGGCGGCACGCGCCCTCAACGTCAGTCCGAACCGTGTGAAACAGTTCATCCGGGACCATAAGCTGCTCGGTGTGCGGAGTCAGGGGGTGCTACGGATCCCCGCGGCGTTCGTCGCCAACGGTGCCGTGGTCAAGGGGCTTCCTGGAACCCTCACCGTGCTCGCGGACTGTGGATTCACCACCGAGGAAGCCCTTCGGTGGCTGTTCACCGCCGACGACACGCTTCCCGGGGCGCCGATCGAGGCGATCGTTGCCAACCGCGGGACCGAGGTGCGACGTCGAGCCCAGGCCATGGCTCTGTGAGGCGGCTGGTCCGAGTCGGGCTAGCCTGGGGGCAATGACCGAATCCGCCCGTGCGCGCCTGGCTGCCGCGCGCCTCTACCTGTGTGTCGACGCCCGTCGAGAACAGGGCGACCTGCCGGAGTTCCTCAACGAGGTGCTCGGGGCGGGCGTCGACATCGTGCAGCTGCGGGACAAGTCGCTGGAAGCCGCCGAGGAACTGGAGGTCCTGGCGACGGTCCGGGAGGCGTGCAACCGCCACGGTGCCCTGCTCGCGGTCAACGACCGCGCCGACATCGCGCATGCCGTTCGCCCCGACATCCTGCACCTCGGCCAGCGGGACCTGCCGGTGCCGATGGCCCGCGCCATCGTCGGTGCGGACATGATCATCGGCCGTTCGACCAACACTCCGGAACGCGCCGACGCCGCGGCGAGTGCAGACGGCGTCGACTACTTCTGCGTCGGCCCGGCCTGGGCAACCCCAACCAAGCCGGGGCGACCAGCCGCCGGCCTGGACCTGGTCGAACACACCGCGCGACGCGCCCCCGCCCGCCCCTGGTTCGCGATCGGCGGGATTGACCACACCAACCTGGATGCGGTACTGGCCGCCGGAGCCCAACGGGTTGTCGTGGTTCGGGCCATCACCGAGTCGACCGACCCGGCCGCGGCCACCGCCGAACTGGCGCGACGGCTGCATCAGCACTGAATCCGACTGAACCCGCCTACGCCGTGCACGACCGACGTGCCTCGCCGCTTCGCGGCCCGTGTCCGGCCCGTCCGGATATGGTCGGAAACGGTGGCACGTGCGACGCGCCGGATTGTTTCGGGGATGGCGATCCTGCGTGTGGATGCGTGGCCCTGCGGCCTCGGACCAGTAGTCTGCGATCAACGGCAGGGACAGCGCGGCAGTTGCAGAGGGGGAGGACGCAGATCTGATGGCGATGACCGGTGTCGTGAAGGATGAGTTGAGCCGGCTCACCGTGCTCAAGCCGTGCTGCCGTAAGGCGGAGGTGTCGGCGACACTGCGTTTCGCCGGTGGCCTGCATCTGGTCGGTGGGCGGATCGTGATCGAGGCGGAGCTGGACACGGGCTCGGGGGCGCGTCGACTCCGCAAGGACATCTCCGAGATCTTCGGGCACGACTCGGAGGTCGTCGTGCTGTCCCCGAGCGGGCTGCGCAAAGGAAACCGCTATGTGGTGCGTGTGATCAAGGACGGCGACAGCCTGGCCCGGCAGACCGGCCTGATCGATGCGCAGGGACGGCCGGTGCGGGGTCTGCCGCGGCACGTGGTGGTCGGGGGAACATGTGACGCCGAGGCCGCCTGGCGGGGCGCCTTTCTTGCGCACGGCTCCCTGACCGAGCCGGGACGTTCGATGTCGCTGGAGGTGACCGCGCCCGGACCCGAGGCGGCTCTCGCCCTGGTGGGAGCGGCGCGGCGGCTGCGGATCCAGGCCAAAGCCCGCGAGGTGCGGGGAGTGGATCGAGTGGTGGTACGCGACGGCGATTCCATCAGCGCACTGTTGACCCTCTTGGGGGCCCACGAGAGCGTTCTGACCTGGGAGGAACGCCGGATGCGCCGGGAGGTCCGGGCCACGGCCAACCGGTTGGCGAACTTCGACGACGCGAATTTGCGCCGCAGCGCCCGAGCCGCGGTTGCGGCGGGTGCTCGGGTGGAACGCGCATTGGAGATTCTCGCCGAGGAGGCCCCCGAGCATCTGGCGGCGGCCGGGCGGCTTCGCCTGACGCATAAGCAGGCCTCCCTGGAGGAGTTGGGTCAGCTTTCGGACCCGCCGCTGACCAAGGATGCGGTTGCCGGACGGATCCGGCGGTTGCTGGCGATGGCCGACAAGCGGGCCGACGATCTGGGGATTCCCGGCACCGACGCGAATCTCACCGCCGACATGCTTGCGTCCTGAGTACCAGGAGCGATGCAGCTGTTGCGGATGGTGCGGATTTTGCACCATCCCTGTAACAGCGATAACTTCGAAGTGGTCTAGACCTTATGGGTGGCGTGTGCTCCCCGCGGAGGACGGCGCAGTGTGCTCCGTTAGGCTCGGTGGTGCCGCAGGCGTCTCCCCCCGATAAACAGCGACAACCCATAGACACGAGGGGATTGGTTCCGTGACCATCCGTGTAGGCGTGAACGGTTTCGGTCGGATCGGTCGTAATTTCTGGCGGGCGGTCCATGCCGCCGGGGCCGCGAGTGACGTGGAGATCGTCGCGGTCAACGACCTCACCGACACCGCGACACTTGCGCACCTGCTCAAGTACGACTCGGTGCTGGGAACGTTGGAGGGTGACGTCGAGGTCAGCTCCGACTCGATCAGCGTTGGCGGCCGCTCGGTCCGAACGCTCGCCGAGCGCGACCCCGCGGCCCTGCCCTGGTCGGACCTTGGGGTGGATGTGGTGGTCGAGTCCACCGGCCGCTTCACCAACGCCGAGGACGCGCGTAAGCACATCGAGGCCGGCGCGAAGAAGGTCATCATCTCGGCTCCGGCCAAGGGTGAGGACTGGAACGTCGTCATGGGTGTCAATGACGGGGACTACGACCCGTCCAAGCACCACGTGGTGTCCAACGCCTCCTGCACCACCAACTGTGTGGCCCCGATGGCCAAGACGCTGCTGGACAATTTCGGCATCGTCAAGGGCCTGATGACCACGGTGCACGCGTACACCAACGACCAGGTGATTCTCGACCTTCCGCACAAGGACCTGCGCAGGGCCCGGGCTGCCGCGGCCAACATCATTCCCACGAGCACCGGCGCTGCCAAGGCCACCGCGCTCGTCCTCCCCGAACTCACCGGCAAGCTGGACGGGATGGCCATGCGCGTTCCCGTGCCGGACGGCTCCGTGACCGACCTCGTGGTCGAAACCGAGCGTGAGGTCACCCGCGATGAGGTGAACGCCGCCTTCAAGGCGGCCGCCGAGGGGCCGTTGAAGGGGTACCTGCGCTACACCGAGGACCCGATCGTCTCCAGCGACATCGTTGGCACGTCGCCCTCCTGCACCCTCGATGCCGGCCTCACAATGACCTTCGGTAACCAGGTCAAGATCATCGGTTGGTACGACAACGAGTGGGGCTACTCCAACCGGTTGGTGGATGTCGCCAAGCTGCTCGGCTCCCGGCTCTAACGTCCGGCACGGTCCAGGGCTCCTCGCGACTGACCTGATTCGGTTTCTGCGGGTCTGCGATGAGCCCTGGGCCCGTCGGGCCCGAACAAGGAGGAAACCCCCCAATGCGAACGATCGCGGATCTCGACGCGGCCGGCCAACTTGCCGGACGCCGAGTGTTCGTGCGCGCGGACCTGAACGTCCCCCTGGACGGCGACCGGATCACCGACGACGGCCGCATCCGGGCGAGTGTCCCCACCATCGCGGCCCTGCTGGGCCGTGGGGCGCGGGTCGTCGTCGCTGCCCACCTCGGCCGTCCCAAGGGTGCGCCCGACCCCCAGTACTCCCTGCGTCCGGTGGCCCGGCGTCTGGAAGAGCTCCTCGGTACAGCGGCCTCGGCGGTCCATTTCGCCACGGACACGGCGGGCCCGGAGGCTCAGCGTCTCAGTGACCAGCTCGGCGATGCCGAGGTGCTGGTGGTGGAGAACCTGCGTTTCGAACCGGGGGAGACCAGCAAGGACGACTCCGAACGGGCCGCCCTGGCCGAGCGTCTCGCCGGTCTGGCCGACGTCTATGTCGGGGATGGCTTCGGAGCCTTGCACCGCAAGCACGCCAGCGTCTACGACCTGCCCATGCGCCTGCCCCACGCCGCCGGGGACCTCGTCTTCACCGAGGTCGAGGTCCTGCGCCGACTCACCGAGCATCCGCAACGGCCCTACGCGGTCGTGCTGGGCGGATCGAAGGTCTCCGACAAACTCGGGGTCATCGACAATCTGCTGGGAACCGCCGATCGCATCCTCGTCGGTGGGGGAATGGTATTCACCTTCCTGGCCGCCCAGGGATACGAGGTCGGCTCCAGTCTGCTGGAGACCGACCAGATCGAGACCGTGTCCGGTTACCTGCGCCGGGCCGAGGAACTCGGGGTGGAGTTCGTGCTGCCGGTGGACGTGATGGCCGCGGACTCGGTCTCCGCCGAGGCCCCGCACGCCGTCGCTGACGTCTCCGCGATTCCCAGCGACCGCATGGGCCTGGATATTGGTCCCCGGTCGGCCGAGCTGTTCGCCGCCAGACTCGCCGACACCCGGACGGTGTTCTGGAACGGGCCCATGGGCGTGTTCGAGATGGAGCCGTTCGCCGCCGGAACCCGGGCCCTGGCCCAGGCGCTCATCGACTCCCCGGCGTTCACGGTCGTGGGTGGCGGTGACTCGGCTGCGGCGGTGCGCTCACTCGGCTTCGCCGAGGACGCTTTCGGTCACATCTCCACGGGAGGTGGTGCGAGCCTGGAGTACCTGGAAGGCCGAACCCTGCCCGGAATCGCGGCGTTGGACAAGGACGAGTCATGAGTAAGCGCACCCCGCTGATCGCGGGCAACTGGAAACTGCACAACAACCACTTCGAGGCCATCGCACTGGTGCAGAAGCTGGCGTTCACCCTCAACGACGCCGACTTCGACGCCACCGAGATCGTGGTGCTTCCCCCGTTCACCGCGCTGCGCAGCGTACAGACGCTTGTGGAGGGCGATAAGCTGCGCTTCGGCTACGGGGCCCAGGACATCTCGGCCCACTCCTCGGGCGCCTATACCGGGGAGGTGTCCGGGAGCATGTTGGCCAAGCTCGGCTGTACCTACGCCCTGGTTGGCCACTCCGAGCGGCGCGAGCACCACCACGAGGATGACAGCCTGGTCAACGCCAAGGTGAAGGCGGCCTTCGCCGCGGACCTGGTTCCGATCCTGTGCCTGGGCGAGGGGCTGGAGGTCCGCAAGGCCAAGGAACATGTGGCGCACACGGTGGCCCAGCTGGACGCTGCCCTCGCCGATGTTCCCGAGGAACAGGCCGCACAGGTGGTGGTGGCCTACGAGCCGGTGTGGGCGATCGGCACCGGCGAGGTGGCAACCCCGGACGATGCCCAGGAGGTGGCGGCCGCCCTGCGAGTCAGGCTGGGTGAGCTCTACTCGCCGGAAACGTCCCGTGCCGCGCGGATCCTGTACGGAGGGTCGGTCAAGAGCGACAACATCGCCGGCATCATGGCCAAGAGCGATGTCGACGGTGCGCTCGTCGGCGGGGCGAGCCTGAAGGCGGACGAGTTCGCCAGCCTCGCCCGCTACCGCGAGTTGTCGTGACGACCCCCGGCCAACTAGCCTGAGTCCACAACTGCGGTACTGTCGGCGCGGTACGATACGATTCGTATCCCGATAGACCTGTCCGCGCCCCTGCTCATCAGGTGCTCGCCGCGGCACGCGTGTCCGGTGAGCAGGGGCCGTGGTCGTTTCCAATCCCCGCGACGGGGCGTTTCGAGTTACGGGTGAGCGTGTGATCCTGGGTTTGTCCATCGTCGTCATCGCGCTCAGTGCGCTGTTGATCCTGCTGGTGCTGCTCCACAAGGGCAAGGGCGGTGGCCTGTCTGACCTGTTCGGCGGTGGAGTGACCTCGTCTCTGGGTGGCTCCTCGGTTGTGGAGCGCAACCTCGACATGCTGACCATCGGCGTCGGGATCCTGTGGTTCCTGCTGGTGGTCTGGCTCGGCATGGCTTCGGTGTAGCCCGGTGGTGCCGTAACTCACGCCCGCATGCAGCATGTCCCCGCCCCCCGAGCCCGGGGAATGTAAAGGAGATTCTCGTGGGTAATGGCAGTGCCATCCGCGGAAGTCGGGTCGGTGCCGGCCCGATGGGTGAGGCTGAACGTGGTGAGGCCGCACCGCGGGTTCATGTGCCGTTCTACTGCGCGAATGGTCACGAGACCGTGCCCAGTTTCGCCTCCGAGGCAGCGGTTCCCGAGGAGTGGGAGTGCCCCCGCTGTGGGTTTCCGGCCGGTAAGGACCGCACGCAGCCCCCCGAGCCACCGCGGACCGAGCCCTACAAGACTCATCTGGCCTACGTGAAGGAGCGGCGCAGCGACGCCGATGGTGAGGCCATTCTGGAGGAGGCGCTCGCGCGGCTTCGGGCCAACCGTGCCGAAATCGAGGCGGCCACGAAGAACTGAGGTTCGTCCGGGCCTGCGCCGGAGCGTGTGGGCAGCTGGGGCGCGCCCGGTTGGCTGTGGTGTGGGTGTGGGTCTGCCTGTGGCTCAAGCGTACGGCGGCGCCCTGGCGTACCTCGCGTTGTCTCTACTCGTGGTTGGGCCAACACCGGCGTCGGCTCTCTGCCCCCAGGACACGCCCCACATCCGCACCCGCACCCGGCCTCCGAACAGGAACGGATCCTGCGGCTGTCACCGGCACTATCGCCGATCGGGAGGCCATCGCCACGTGCTACCAAGCAGCGGTGTCGCGGCCCCCTGTGAACCTCAGCAGCGACCAACACAATGGGTTACGGCTGTCCCGTTCGCCGGTGGCGGCCGCTGACACGTTCGGTCAGGCGCGCGGCGACGTGTCGCGCTCGACCGGCGAGATGCGCGCACTGGTCCGAGCGCCAGTCCGGAACGGTGATACTGACCGCGGCAACCGGATGTGTGGCGTGGTCGAACACGGGGGCGGCCACGGAGACGTATCCAGGGGTGACCTGTCCGTGTTCGCTGGACCAGCCGCGGCGCCGCTCCTCGTCCAGGAGGGTGCGCAGCTCCTGCGCGGAGGCGGGGCCGTGGTCGGTGCGCCGGACGAAGGACTCGCGGCTGGGATACAGCGCGCGCACCTGGGCCCGTGGGAGCCGGGCCAGCATCGCACGGCCCGAGGCGGTGAGGTGCGCGGGCAGGCGCACGCCGACCCCGGTGACGAGCGAGGGGAGGTTGCGGGGCTGCTCCTTGACGAGGTAGAGGGTGTCCGCACCGTGGAGTACCCCGAGATGCGCGGTCACACGTAGCTCGTCGGCGAGCCGGGCCAGTGCGGGACGGGCCAGTCGTTCCAGCGGATCGTGCCGCAGGTAGGCCGAACCGACCTCGAACGCGGCGACGCCCAGCCCCCAGCGCTGTTCCTCGGACAGGTGTACCACGAATCCCTCGGCGGCCAGGGCCTCCAGAAGCTGGTAGACGCTCGACCGGGGGAGGTCCAGGGCACATGCGAGCGTGCCCGCGGACACTGGTCCGCCCTGGCTGGCGAGAAACCGAAGCAGCCGCACCGCTCGGGTGGCGGCCGGGACGCGGGACCCCTCCTGTGCAGCGGCCATACCTGGCACTGTATGCGCCAGGTCGACGTCCTGGCTGTGGCACGTGTCCGCGTGCTCGTCGCCGTCGGGGTTGGTGGCGTGGCCGTGGGGAAGGCCTGGAGTATGAGCCCACAACCTGCCGGTATCCATCACGTTACGGCCGTGGCCAGTGATCCCCAGGCCAACGCTGATTTCTTTCATGCGGCGCAGACCCCCGGCTTCAGTCGTGGGGTTAGCTGCCCCTTTACGTCCTGACGCATTAGGTAGCTCCTAGCTGGATACTGTTTGGTGTGGCAGTCACCGTGCGCTCCAACGCGAACATCACGTTCCAGTGCGCCTTCCACGTCGTGTGGTGCCCCAAGTACCGGCGCCGCGTCCTCGGAGGGCGCATCGAAGCGCGCTTGAAGGAACTCATCCGCGAGGTCGCCGATGACAAGGGCGCCTGGCTCGTGGAGATGGAGGTCATGCCCGACCATGTGCACCTGCTCGTGGAGGTCGACCCCCAGTTCGGAGTGCACCGGCTCGTGAAAGCCATCAAGGGGCGCTCTTCCCGGGCGCTGAGGCAGGAGTTCCCGCACCTGAAGTCCCGGCTGCCGACGCTGTGGACCAACAGCTACTTCGTGGCCACCGTCGGTGGGGCGCCGCTGGCGGCCATGAAGCGCTACGTGGAGGACCAGAGGACCGCTGAGGAAGGGGGTGTTTCATGCTGTCGGGTTGCCGGTACCGGCTTGAGCTGACCGAAGAGCAGGCCGGCCGTTGCCAGGAGTTCGGGGACGTGTGCCGGGCGGTGTGGAACACCGCCCTGGACCAGCGCCGCCAGTACGTCGACCGGTACACGCGGGGTCGTGACGGTGAGTTCTGCGGGTACCACCTCCAGGCCCGCCAGCTCGCCGAGGCCAAGGCCGAAGAACCCTGGCTGTCGTCGGCGCCCTCGCATGTGCTCCAGCAGACGCTGAAGGACCTGGACCGCTCCTGCCGGGAGAAGGGCACCTTTAAGGTCACGTTCCGGGCCAAGCACCGGTGGAATCCCTCGTTCCGCTTCCCTGCCGGGAACCTCATCACCGTGGAGAAGCTGAACCGTACGTGGTCCCGGGCGAAGCTGCCCAAACTCGGATGGGTGACGTTCCGGTCCTCCCGGCCGATCGGCGGCACGATCCGGTCGGCGACGGTGTCGCGCAAGGGCGGGCACTGGTTCGTGTCCTTCCTCGTCGAAGACGGACAGCTCACCCCCGAGTCGCACCCGGGAACCCCGGTGGGGATCGACCGTGGCGTGGCGGTGGCGGCCACGACCAGCGGCGGCGAGTTCCACGACCGCGAGTTCGCCACCTCCGGGGAGAAGGCCCGCCACCTCAAGCTCCAGAAGAAGCTCGCCCGGCAGAAGAAGAGCAGTGCGAACAGGGCCAAGACCCTTAAGGCCATGGGCCGTATCTCCACGAGGGCGGTGGATCGGCGCGGCGACTTCTGCGCGCAGACCGCCCACCAGCTCACGACCCGGCACGGGGTGGTGGTGTTGGAGGAGCTGCGCACCACCAACATGACTGCCTCCGCTCAGGGCACTGTCGAGTCCCCTGGAAAGCAGGTGCGTCAGAAGGCGGGGCTGAACCGGGCCATCCTCGACCAGGGGTGGTACCGCCTCGAAACCGCGCTGCGCAACGCAGCCCGCACGACCGGGACCAGCGTCGTGCTGGTCAACCCGGCCTACACCTCGCAGGCGTGCCACCGGTGCACGCACGTGGACTCGAACAGCCGCACGAGCCAAGCGGTCTTCGAGTGCACCGAGTGCGGACACATCGACCACGCTGACGTGAACGCCGCCACGAACATCCTTCGCGCCGCAGGGCATGCGGTGCCAGCCTGTGGAGACCTCGCCGTTGGGCGGTCCGTGAAGCAGGAACCAGCGCCCCCGCGAGGGGTAGCGCACCAACCGGCCTTGCCGCTGGCTGGAATCCCCCACCTTTAGGCGAGGGGAGGACGTCAAGCTCCGGACACCTACCACCTCTACTACGGGGACCGCTCCGGAAATCCGGGAACGATCATGACCTTCTTTCCGTGGCCCGAGGCCCCGCGGGGGCGGCGGGGCGCGGGCCAGGCCACCACGACCTCGTTCTCGGTTCCCGAGGGGCGCTCGGGTGGTGGGAGCGGCACCTTGCCGCGCACGGTGTGGCGGTGACTCGGCCGTCCGAACGGGTGGAGGAGGACGTGCTGAGCCTGCGGGACCCGGACGGTCTGACACTGGAACTCGTCGCCAGTGTCGACACCCAGGACACCGAGCCCTGGGACGCCGGTGGAATTCCGGTCGAGTACGCGATCCGGGGCATTCGGGCGGTCACACTCACCGAACACGACCATGAGCACACCGCGCGGATGCTGTCCGGAAACCTCGGTTTCCGTCTGGATGCCGAGCAGGGAAACCGGTACCGGTTCCGCACGGCCGCTGCGGGAACAGCCGTGGGAAGTGTGGTGGACGTCGTGGCCAACCCGTCTGCCCCGCGTGGACTGGTGGCGGCCGGCACCGTGCATCACGTCGCCTATCGGGCCCCGGACGCGGCGGCACAGGTGGCGTGGCAGAGTGACCTGGCTAACGCTGGTGTGGGGGTGACCGAGGTCCGGGACCGGAACGATTTCACCTCCATCTATTTTCGGGAACCCGGTGGCGTCCTGTTGGAGATCGCCACGGACGGCCCCGGATTCGACTACGACGAGCCGCTGCTGGAGCTGGGACGGGCCTTGAGGTTGCCTCCGTGGCTGGAGCCGCAGCGCTCGCAGATCGAACAGGCCCTGCCCGCGCTGAAACTGGGGGACGGATCGTGACCGCCGAGCTCGGTTTCGAACACGTGTTCCGTCCAGGTCCGGCCTGGGAGCCAGCCCGGTCGTCGCGGTGGGCTTCTCCAACGGCGCCAGTATTGCGGCCGCACTGCTGTTGACACACCCGGGTGTGCTGCGGGCAGCGGTGCTGCTGGCGGCCGGCGCTTCGCTCCAGGACCGAAGCCCCGAGCAGGTGGATCTCTCCGGAACCGCGGTGTTTCTGGCCGCGGGCATGGCCGGCCCGATTATTCCCATCGACCAGGCCCAGCTGCTGGTTAACCAACTCACCGACCGGGGGGCCGCGGTGACGTTTCGGAGCCACCCGGGTGGGCACGGTGCTCCACCACCCGAGGTGCTGCGTTCGGCACGGGGCTGGCTGGCCACCGTGCGCGCGGCGCGCGGTGGCGTCGGGCGTCCCTGACGAGTTGGGCTCCGCTGGGCGGAATATGAAATCTCGGACACATTTCCCGTGTCGTGGCTCGCGCGTTCCGCCACGGCGTTGTGCCATGGAGGCATGTCGAGTACACCTGTCGTCGAGATCGGCCCCCACGCCCCCTCTGGAGACGAGGTACGCCAGGTGGCCCGTGACCGGGCTCGGGTGCGGCTGAGCAGTGCGGCACGTTCGGCGCTCGCCGCCGGCCGCGCCTCCGTGGAGACACTGGCCACGGGCGCGGATCCTGCCTACGGTGTGTCCACGGGTTTCGGTGCCCTGGCGACCCGGCACATCCCGGCCAAGGCCCGCACGCAGCTGCAACGTTCCCTGATCCGTTCCCACGCGGCCGGCACGGGACCCGAGGTGGAACCCGAGATCGTCCGGGCGCTGATGACATTGCGGCTGCGCACCCTGGCCACCGGCCGAACCGGGGTGCGTACCGTGACGGCCGAGACCCTCGCCGACCTACTCAACAGCGGGATCACTCCGGTCGTCGGCGAGTACGGAAGCCTGGGGTGTTCCGGCGACCTGGCGCCGTTGTCCCACATCGCCCTGGCTCTCATGGGTGAAGGCGAGGTTCGGGATGCTTCCGGGCAGCGCGTCCCGGCAGGCCAGGCCCTGCCCGCGGCCGGAATCGAGCCGCTGGTGTTGGAGGAGAAGGAGGGGCTCGCCCTCATCAACGGCACGGATGGCATGCTGGCGCACCTGCTCCTGGCCTGCCACGATCTCCAGCAGCTGCTGATCACCGCCGACATAGCCGGCGCCATGAGTGTCGAAGCGTTGCTGGGGACCGACCGTGCCTTCGCCGCCGAGCTACAGGCCCTGCGTCCCCACCCCGGGCAGGCCGTCGCGGCGGAGAACATGATGGCTCTACTCGCAGACTCGCCGATTGTCGCCTCCCACCGGGGCCCGGAGTGCACCCGGGTTCAGGACGCCTACTCCCTGCGGTGCGCCCCACAGGTCGCTGGTGCCGCGCGGGACACCCTTGCCCACGCCCGTACCGTCGCCGAACGGGAGCTCGTCTCGGTCATCGACAATCCCGTGGTGTTGCCGGACGGGCGCGTGGAGTCCAACGGGAATTTCCACGGGGCTCCCGTGGGCTATGTTCTGGATTTCCTCGCTGTCGCGGTGGCGGATCTGGCGTCGATCGCGGAGCGCCGTACCGACCGGATGCTGGACGTGGCGCGATCGCACGGATTGCCGGCGTTCCTCGCTGAGGATCCCGGTGTGGATTCCGGGCACATGATCGCCCAGTACACACAGGCCGCCATCGTCTCCGAACTGAAACGGATGGCCACCCCGGCCAGCGTGGATTCCATCCCGAGTTCCGCCATGCAGGAGGACCACGTGTCCATGGGGTGGGCGGCGGGACGCAAGCTGCGCGGTGGGCTGGATGGTCTGCGCCGTGTTCTGGCCGTGGAGATCCTCACCGCCGCCCGTGCCCTCGACCTGCGTGCCCCACTGGAGCCCGCCCCCGCCACCGGTGCGGTCGTACGCGCCGTACGGGAACGGGTTCCCGGGCCCGGCCCGGATCGGCACCTTGCCCCCGATATCGAAGCCGTCGTCGACCTCGTCGCCTCGGGTGCCGTTGTTGCCGCGGCGCAGCGGGAAACGCCCCTGCGGTGAACGGCGAGTCCCCCGGAGAGGAGCAGCATGTCCCCGCAGTCACCCGGTCAGCACGCCGCCCCGGCCACGCCCGTGCGCGCCGCCCGCGGATCCACCCTGCACACTCGGGGGTGGCCGCAGGAAGCGGCGCTGCGGATGCTGCACAACAACCTCGACCCCGAGGTCGCCGAACGTCCCGAGGATCTGGTGGTGTACGGCGGAACCGGACGCGCCGCCCGGGACTGGTCCAGCTTCGCGGCGATCGACCGGTGCCTGCGGTCGCTCGGCCACGACGAAACGCTCCTGGTGCAGTCCGGACGCCCGGTGGGAGTGCTGCGCACGCACGAGTGGGCGCCACGGGTTCTCATCGCCAACGCGAACCTGGTGCCGGACTGGGCGAACTGGGAGGAGTTCCGTCGCCTGGAGCACCTGGGATTAACGATGTATGGCCAGATGACGGCCGGCTCCTGGATCTATATCGGAACGCAGGGAATCCTCCAGGGCACCTACGAGACCTTCTCCGCGGTGGCCGAGCAGCGGTTCGGAGGCAGTCTCGCCGGTACCATCACCCTCACCGCCGGACTCGGGGGTATGGGGGGAGCCCAGCCCCTCGCGGTTACCCTCAACGGTGGGGTGGCCATCGTCATCGAGTGTGACCCGAAACGCATCGAACGGCGGCTTTCCCACGGCTACCTCGACGTCCGGGCCGAGTCGATGGCCGAGGCACTGCGCCTGGCCACCCGGGCGCGGGATGCCCGCCAGCCCCTCTCCATCGGCCTCCTCGGCAACGCGGCCGACGTCCTGCCGGAACTGGCTCGCTCCGCCGCGCCCATTGACATCGTTACGGACCAGACGTCGGCGCACGATCCCTTGGCCTACCTGCCCTCCGGCGTGGATGTCGCCGACTGGCCGGAGTATGCCCGCACTGCCCCCGAGGAGTGTGCGCGACGTGCTCGGGCGTCCATGGCTGCGCATGTCGCGGCGATGGTGCAGTTCGCGGATGCCGGATCGGAGGTGTTCGACTATGGCAACTCCATCCGTGGGGAGGCGCACGGGGCGGGATGCTCCCGCGCGTTTGACATTCCGGGGTTCGTGCCCGCCTACATCCGTCCCCTGTTCTGTCAGGGCAAGGGCCCGTTCCGGTGGGCGGCCCTGTCTGGTGACCCCGCTGACATTGCCGCCACGGACCGGGCCCTCCTGGACCTGTTGGGAGACAATGAGGGACTGTCCCGATGGATTCGCATGGCGGGTGAGCGGGTCTCCTTCCAGGGGCTGCCCGCACGCATCTGCTGGCTGGGGCAGGGGGAGCGTGCCGCGGCCGGAAACCGGTTCAACGAGATGGTGGCCTCCGGTGAGCTGGCGGCCCCACTAGCCATCGGCAGGGATCATCTCGATACGGGCTCGGTTGCCTCCCCCCACCGCGAGACCGAGGCCATGGCCGACGGTTCGGACGCCATCGCCGACTGGCCGCTCCTCAACGCACTGGTCAATACCGCGTCCGGAGCAACGTGGGTGTCGGTCCACCATGGTGGTGGTGTCGGTATGGGGCGTTCCATCCACGCCGGGCAGGTCAGCGTGGCCGACGGCACCGACCTGGCGGCAACCAAACTGGAGCGGGTGCTCACCAACGACCCGGGAACGGGCGTACTCCGTCACGTCGACGCCGGGTATCCGCTTGCCCATACCACCGCCCGCCAGCACGGCCTGACGGTGCCGATCCCTCCAGAGGCCTAGTGTGACTGCGCTGGAACCGGGGGGACTACTCGGGCAGCCGAACGCGCTGCGGCGGGGTGATCCCGGACTCCCGCAGCACCCGGTCCACGAACGCACTCTTGGCATTCGTGTAGGCGTTGCGGTTGCTGGGGTGGCGTTTGGCCAGCCATTCCTTGAGTGCTGCGTACTCGATGCGCAGCGCCTGACTGCCACGCAGTGCGTCGCGGAACGCCAGCAGTGCCTGTGCCTGTGGCGACCCGGTGGCACGGATCTGAAGATGGTGTGTGCGTTGCTCCGGCGACGGGCGCAGCAGCCACAACCGTTCCTCGCCCATCGGGTCCTCGGCCCAGTACCACCAGCCCGACTTTTCCAGGGTGGGCAGGGCGGCCCGCGCATCCTCGAGGGAGTGGACCTCCGCCAGCATGTCGATGATCGGCTTGGCCCGCAGGCCGGGCACCGCGGTCGACCCGACATGCTCCACCTCCGTGGCCAGCAGTGGCCCCAGCAGGCTCCGCACGTGCTCCTGTTCGGCAGCGAACCGGTCGGACCAGTTCGGATCATGGTCGACGATACGCACAATCTGGTCGGGCATGGCCAAGACCCTACACATCCGGGGGGGAGAAACGCCATGCGCGCCTGTACCCGGCGCGAACCATGGAGCAGCGAAGCAACAGGGTGCGGACGAGAGCCACACCGAACACCGGTCGTCCAGAGGAGGTACCGCGGTGCACGATGGTGAGTCCCGCGGGCGTCGTTACTGGTGCGAATGGGCGCTCCTGCCCGATACGGCGGAGTCGCACCGGCTCGCGGTAGCGGCCAGTCCTGGAGTTGTGCTGGAAGAACGAAACGGTGTCCTGGACGCGGTCCATCCGGAGGTCCCGACCCCGCCAGCCGGGGCCGAACCACTGCGTGGTCTGACACTCCCCGGCTTCGCCAACGCCCACTCCCACGCCTTCCACCGGGCCCTGCGCGGCCGAACCAGCGCGGGGGCAGAATCATTCTGGGGTTGGCGGGAGACCATGTACCGCGTGGCCGGCCGGCTCACCCCCGAGAGCTACTACCGGCTCGCACGCGCCGTCTACGCCGAGATGGCATGCGCGGGAATCACCTGTGTGGGCGAGTTCCACTACCTGCACCACACCCCCGGTGGCACTCCGTACACCGATCCCAACGCCATGGGCACAGCACTCCTCGCCGCCGCGCAGGACGCCGGAGTGCGCATCACACTCCTGGACACCTGTTACCTGCATGGTGGCCTCGACACGGACGGGTACCAGCCGCTGCGTGGGGTCCAGCACCGGTTCTCCGACGGTTCGGTCCACGCCTGGGCGGATCGTGTCGCCCGGCTTGCCCCGACGGCAGACCACGCCAGGATCGCAACCGCCGTGCACTCGGTCCGTGCCCTCAACCGTGCCCAGCTCACGGAGCTGGTTCGGCTCGCAACCGACCACCGCGCCCCGGGTGCCGCCGTGGACTGGGGCAGCCCCCACATCCACCTCTCCGAACAACCGGCCGAAAACGCCGCCTGCCGTGCGGTGCACGGCCGCAGCCCCACGCAGCTCCTCGCCGACACCGGGCTTCTGGACCGGCTACACCCCGTCCTCGTGCACGCCACCCACCTCACCGACACGGACCTGGGCCTGCTGCGGCACCACCAGCCCCGGGTGTGCCTGTGTCCAACAACCGAACGGGACCTGGCCGACGGCCTGCCCCGGCTCGGCGAATTAGCCCCAGGCCGTATTCCCCTGGTGCTGGGTACGGACGGGCACTCCACGATCGACATGATTGAGGAAGCCCGCGCCGCCGAGATGAACGAACGGCTGCGTACCGGACACCGTGGAACCCTCCCGGCGGCATCCGCCCTGACCGCCGCCACAACCGCCGGGCACGCTGCCCTCGGATGGCCGGACGCTGGGCACATCGCCGCCGGCTATCGCGCGGACCTGGTGACCCTGGATCTCACCGGGGTGCGTACCGCCGGCCTGGACCCCGCACGGGCTGCCGACATGGTGCTGGCTGCCGCAGGCACCCCCGACGTTACCGACGTGTTCGTGGACGGCCGCCGGGTCGTGCACGACCGAACCCATCAGCAGTTGCCCAACGTCGCCCACACCCTCGACACGACCATAAAGGAGCTCCTGGCGTGAGTGCGACCCTGATCGACAACATCGGAACACTGGTGACCAACGATCCCCAGCTGGGCGAGGGACTGCTTGGACAGATCACCGAGAGCGCCATGGTCCTCGATGGGCCACGGGTGGGCTGGGTCGGGCCGCGCGCCCAGGCCCCAGCCGCCGACACTCGCCACGACGCTCAGGGAGCCTGCATCCTGCCCGGATTCGTAGACAGCCACTCGCACATCGTGTTCGCCGGGGACCGCTCGGGGGAGTTCGCCGCACGTATGAGCGGACAGCCCTACCGAGCCGGCGGCATTCACACCACGGTGGCGGCCACCCGCGCGGCCTCCGACAGTCGACTACAGGAGGTGGCCCGGTGGCAGCGGGCCCAGGCCCGGATGCAGGGCACGACCACACTGGAAATCAAGTCCGGATACGGTCTGACCGTGGCCGACGAGCAGCGGACCCTGCGCGTGGCCGGTGAGTTCACCGAGGAGACCACCTTCCTCGGAGCCCACCTCGTTCCCGAGGAGTACCGCGCGGACCCAGACGGATACGTCTCCCTCGTCACCGGCGACATGCTCGCGGCGTGCGCTCCGCACGCCCGCTGGATCGACGTGTTCTGCGAACGCGGCGCCTTCGACGCGGAGGCTGCACGCCGCGTGCTGGAGGCCGGGCGCCGCTGGGGACTGGGGACCCGCATCCACGGCAACCAACTGGACCACGGGCCCGGCGTACAGCTTGCCGTGGCCGAGCGCGCCGCCTCCGTGGACCATTGCACCTATCTGACCGAGGCGGACGTGGCGGCCCTGGCCGAGGCTGCCCGTCGTGGCCCGCAGGAGCAGACCGTGGCCACCCTGCTTCCCGGAGTTGATTTCGCAACGCGCCAGCCCTATCCGAACGCGCGCACCCTCTGGGACGCGGGAGCGACCGTGGCCCTGGCCAGCGACTGCAACCCCGGGTCCTGTTTCACGTCCAGCCTCGCGTTCTGCATCGCGCTGGCCGTGCGCGAGATGCACCTGAGCCCCCAGGAAGCGGTATGGGCCGCCACCGCCGGCGGGGCGCGGGCACTACGCCGCAGCGACGTCGGTCATCTCGCCCCCGGGGCCCGAGCTGATGTGGTGCAGCTGGAGGCACCCAACCCCGTCTATCTCGCCTACCGGCCGGGAGTACCGCTGGTACACAGCGTGTGGGAGAGCGGAACCATGGTCTACCAGAACACATTCCCCCCGACAGCGCCCCGGTTCGGTTCCCGGTGAGACCGCTGGTCCGCGAAGCCGGACCGCGCGCCGCGGCGCCGTCGGGGCCGTGCTGTGCGGGAGGCTCGCCGGGACACCCAACAGTGGGGACTGGGTATCCCGGCGAGAGGAGAACGAGGAGAACGTCGGACGGTCAGCTGTTGTCCGCGGCGTCGTCCTGCTCGGTTGAGCCCGCGGCGGTGTCGCCCTGATCCGAGGAGTCACCGTGCTGGTCCTGGGACCCAGAGCCAGTGCTGTCGCTCTTGGTCTTTCGGCGCTTCTTCACCGGACGGGAGAAGTCGACCAGTGGTTCGATCCGCGCGTCGTAGTCCTTCTTGCATTCGGCGCAGGCATCGACCTCGCGGATCGCCCCCTCGAAGGCGAACTGGATGACGTCCGTCGCTTCCACCCGCTCCTCGTGGACGGCGTGCGGATCACAGTACTTGCGGGTGATGACCTCGGTGACCACGACAGGAAACCTCTCACTTCGTGTCGACGGGCGGTGCTCGCTCCTGCGGCCCAATCATACACGCGTTCGAAGGCCGTCGCGGGTGCTGGAACGCGGACGCCAACAGCGGCCGCAGCGAAGATCACAACCGTCGATCCTAGTGCACGAGTACCGTACTCGCGCCCATCCGTACCTGCCGTGCACAGCAGGCGGGAATCACGTGAAGATCTCGTCCAGGAAGCTCTCCCGGCGGCGCTGCCCCGCGTAGTCCGGCTCCGGCTGCTCCCCCTGGTGGGTCACCTCGGCGATGGACTCCGTGGGGCGACGACGGCGTCGCCCCACGCCATCGTCGGTGGGGTCCAGACCCCGGCTCCACCGGTGCTCCGCCTCCAGGAGCTGTTCGAGCTCACCGCGATCCAGAAAGATTCCGGAGCACTGTTCACACTGGTCGATCTCCACGCCGATGAGGGCGTGACGGCGCATGGCGCCGGGGCATTTCGGGCAGTTGAGTGCGGTCATAGCGCCTTGGACTTCGGACTCGGCCGCACGGTTCCCGCAGTCCAGAATCCGTTCGGGGAAATTGGGACCGAATGCGGGGGAATTCGCGCATTTCCCGAACAGCGAGGGGGCCACGTCGCTACGGTGTGGGAGATCACTCCGGGGGCGCGGCTCGACGGCGGGGCGGCGGCCCCCGGAGGAGAGCTGGACTCGCAAGGGGGGACGCCAAGGTGGTGGAGCACGTCGGATACACGACATCCGAGCAGGCCGAACCGCACAGGCACGCGGACTCCTGGACAGCCGGGCAGCGTTGGGACGCCCGAGAGCTGTCCACACTGGTGGTGTCGCATGGGCTCGGTACGGTCCGTGTGCACGGGGATCCACGGTTCGTACTCCTGCGGCGCCGGTTCCGAACCCGGATGGTGCTGCTGTTGTCGGGTGTGCTCGCCTGGTACCTGGGCTACATCGGGCTCACGGCATTCGCTCGGGACCTGCTCATCATCGACGTGTACGGCAGCGTCAACATCGCCATGGTGTTGGGTCTGGGCCAGTTCGCCAGCACGTTCCTGCTGGCCTGGATGTTCGGGAGATTCGCGAGCCGCACCATGGATCCGATCGCGGCGGAGCTGCGTCGCGAACTCGGATCCCGAAACACCCCGGGAACCCCGGGGCAGGTGTCCCGATGAGCAAAGCCATCCCCGATGCTGCGCTGGACACCACCGTGTCGCTCGAGTTCAGCAGCCACGCCCTGACCCTGCTCCTGTGCGCGCTCTTCGTCGCTCTCACACTGGGGATCACCGTGTGGGCGCGGCGCAACACCCGCGGGGCAGTCGACTTCTACGCCGGGGGTCGTCGCTTCGGACCGGTCCAGAACGGGCTGGCACTGACCGGGGACTACCTCTCCGCTGCCTCGTTCCTCGGAATCGCCGGCATGATCGCGTTGTGGGGCTACGACGGCTTCCTGTACTCGGTGGGGTTCCTCGTCGCCTGGATGCTGGTGCTGCCTCTCGCCCAGCTGATGCGCAACACCGGCCGGTTCACCATGGCGGACCTGCCCGGGTACCGCATGCCCCGGATGCGGGTCCGCGCGGCGTGTGCCTGTGCCACGGTCACGGTCTGCGTGTTCTATCTGCTGGCCCAGATGGTCGCGGCGGGGGCGCTCGTGGCGATGCTGGTGGGCACCACTGCCACCAGCACCCGGATCATGGGCATCGTCGGAGTGGGCGTCCTGATGATCGTGTACGTGATGTACGGGGGCATGAAAGGCGCCACCTGGCTACAGATCATCAAGGCGGTCCTGTTGTTGCTGGGTTCGGCGCTGGTGTGCGTTCTGGTGCTCGCCCAGTTCGGATTCGACCCCAGCCGTCTGCTCACCTCGGCATCCGATGCCAGCAGCCACGGAACCCAGCTGCTCCAGCCCGGCCTGTACCTGGGGCAGGACGTGCCCGGGGACACGGCCCAGACCCTGGTCAACAAGCTCGACCTGTTCAGTCTGGGGTTGGGGCTGGTTCTGGGAACGGCGGCCCTGCCGCACGTCCTGATTCGCTTCTACACCGTCCCCGACGGTACGGCGGCGCGGTCCTCGGTCCGGTGGGCCATCGCCCTGATCGGCGCCTTCTACCTGATGACACTGGTTCTGGGCTTCGGTGCGGCCGCCATCGTGGGACGGGACGCGATCCTGGACCAGGACCGCAGCGGCAATACCGCGGTCCCACAACTGGCATTGGCCCTGGGGGAGTCCCTGGGTGGTGCCGTGGGCGGTGCCGTTCTGCTGGCGTTCATCTCCGCGGTGGCGCTGGCCACGATCCTCGCCGTCGTTGCCAGCCTGACCCTGGCGTCTTCCATGTCGCTGGCGCACGACGTGTTTGGACACATCGTCATGTGGGGGCGTCCCAAGGAGTCCCAGGAGGTCGGGGTTGCCCGGGTCTGTGCCGCCGTGGTCGGGGTGGTGGCGATCGGACTCGCGATCCTGGCTCGGGACCTGAATGTGGCGTTCCTGGTTGGTCTTGCCTTCTCGGTCGCCGCGGCGGCGAATCTTCCGGTGATCCTGCTGTCGCTGTTCTGGCGGAGATTCAACAGCCGGGGAGTGCTGTGGGGTATCGCCGGGGGACTGGTGTCCTCGATCACCCTGGTACTGCTCTCACCGGTGGTGTCCGGCAAGACCGATCCGCAGACCGGGGAGAACCTCTCGCTCCTTCCAGCCTGGATCAACATCCAGGTGTTCCCGCTGGAGAATCCCGGCATCGTGGCGATTCCCGTCGGCTTTCTGTGTGCGGTGCTCGGCACGCTCACCTGTCGGGAGTACGATCCCGAGCGTTACCAGGACCTCCAGCTCCGCTCCCTCACCGGCAGCGGAGCCGCGCGCTCCTAGGCAGTGCTGGCTGGGCAGGGCCGTATCGAATGTCGGTGGGATGGGCAGGTGCGGGCTCACACACCACTCCTGTCCGCACCGTGGCCAGCACGGTGGGCAGGGGATCGGCACCGACCCGAACCACCGGGCGGGGACACCCCCAGTCGTATCCGCAGCGCGCCGGCACCAGCCCCGAAGTCACGCCCCCGGACGGCGGTACCAGCGCGATCGGTCCCAGGGAAGCCAGTAGCCTTGGGCGAATGAGTACGGGTCCACGGCGGGAGCCTCCCCACTCCCGGAGGTATCACGAAACGGCCACACAGCCGGAGCTGAGGCTACCCGCCGGCGACGTAACCGAAGGCGTGGTCCGGGTCGGCGACACGGTCCGTCGCCCCCACCAGCCACAGAGTCTCGCCGTGGCCGAGTATCTCGATCACCTGGAGCGGGTCGGGTTTCCGGGAAGTCCTCGTTACCTCGGGCGCGACGATTCTGGCCGGGACGTGTTGACCTTCCTGCCTGGCCACGTTCCGGGAGATCCCGTCGAGCCCTGGGCCACAGACGAGCGATTGTTGACCAGTGTGGGCCGGTTGCTGCGTGCCCTGCACACCGCCTCGGCCGGTTTTGCCGCGGACCGTGGTTTCGCCGCTCCGGCCGGTTCGACCTGGCGCAGGGACCTGGTTCCGGTGCACCTGCCCGCACCGGAGCCGCAACCGGAACTGGTCTCCCATCTCGACGTGACGCCGCAGAACGTGGTGGTGCGCGACGGCGAGGCCGTGGGCCTCGTGGATTTCGATCTCGCCGGCCCCACCACGCGACTCACCGACCTCTACAACACCGCGATGCACTGGGTTCCGCTGTGCGCCCCCGAGGATCTACGGCCACCGTGGGACGTCGTCGACCAGCTTTCACGGCTGCGCGCACTGGTCGACGCCTACGGGGCGACCTCCGGAGAACGCTCCAGTCTGCTCGACCTCGGGATCGCACGCGCGGATGTCTCCTGGGAGCGGATGCGTGCCTCCGCCGAACAGCTGGGTGGCGGTTGGGCCCGAATGTGGCGTGCGGGGGTCGGCGACATGATCCTCAGGCGCAAGCGTTGGCTCGTGTCCCGGCGCGCGGAGCTGGCCGCGGCTCTGGTTTAGGTCCGGGGTGTGGGTTTGGTTTGGTGAACGGTTTCGGACCTGCGTCTGCGGCCCTGCTCCCGAACGAGGATCGCTGTTCCGCTGTGCTCGCACAGTCAATCCGGGATGTAGGTGGCGAAGCTGAGGGTAGCGGCCTCGGTCGCCACACCGGGTCTGCGCCACGCGCGTTCCAGGAAACTCCCGAGGCTGGGCAGGTGGCCCTGTGCGGCCAGCGGTCACAGGACCCCGGGGGAGGCCATCGACCGCGGAAGTTCACCGGCCGCGGATTCGTCCACCAGGTAGAGCGTCTGTTCCCGTCCCCAGGCCCCCGCCGCCGGAACCTGCACGGGCCCACCTCCGGACACGGCCAGGCGGACCGCGGGTGCCTTCGCCGCCCCCGCGGCCAACAGCCACACCTGCCGTGCGTTCCGGATCGCCGGAAACGTCAAGGTGAGGCGGGTCGGCGGAGGTTTCGGCGCACCGTGCACGGCCACGACACTGCGTTCCTCCTCGTACACCGCGGGCTGTTCCGGAAACAGCGAGGCCACATGGGCGTCCGGTCCGATCCCCAGCAGGCACACGTCGAACCAGGGAACCGGGGCATGGTCCTGCGCGCGCGTGGCGTGCCGCAGCGCTTGAGCGTACTGCTCGGCTGCCCGCTCGGGGGTGGCCTCGTCCGCGTCGTCGGAGGCCGCGAACGGACGGATCCGGTTCGGGTCGAGGGGAACCCGGTCGAGGAGGGCGGCGCGTGCCTGGGTTTCGTTGCGGTCGGGATCGCCGCGGGGGAGGAAGCGTTCGTCTCCCCACCAGACGTCCAGCCGCTGCCAGTCCACCGCGTCGCGGGCGGGAGCTACTGCAAGCTGCTCCAAGGTGGCGATACCAATCCCCCCGCCCGTGAGTACGACCGAGGCCGCGCCTCGCGCAGCCTGCGCGTCGACGATGCGGGTGACCAGACGGGCCGCCGTGGCGCGGGCGAGAAGTTCCCCGTCCGGGTGGATGACGACGCTGGGATGGGACATGCGGCGGCTCCTTGGGCAACGGGATGGTCAGACCGTCAGACTGTCAGGGCGTCCAGGTGGCGGGCGGCCTGCTCATAGGTGACGTCCGGGTCGAGCCGGCGTAGTTCTTCAGCGAGTGCTTCGGCGGGGCCGCGGCGTGGGAGGGAGACGGTCTGGTCGGGAAAGCCCGGACGTGACAGGGTCGCGGTGCGCCCGTCGAGGCGGTGCAGCGCGATCCGGCCACAGTCGGTGTCCAGCGTGGCCGCGGTGATGCCGGGGCCGGTGGAGGTGCTTCGGCGCACGGGTACGTCCAGGCGCAGGGAAAGCCAGGACGCCAACAGGTCCGCGCTCGGCTGGTGGGTGGCCGCGGTCACCTCGGCCGCCGTGACCCAGCCACAGGGTTGGTCCATCGTCGACGCGAGTAGGGATCGCCACGGAGTGATCCGGGTCCAGGTCAGGTCGGTGTCGCCGGGGCGGTAGTGCTCGATGCGCGTACGCAGATCGGTGTACGGATCCGGGGCGGAGGCCGCGTCGGTGATCCTACGGTGCGCGAGCCGCCCCACCGGATCCTCGGCAGGGTGCAGGGGGCCCGCTCCGGGCCACCACACGACCACCGGGCTGTCCGGTACCAGGAGGGGGATGACAACCGAGTCGGCGTGGTCGCCGAGCGGTCCGTACAGGCGCAGCAGCAGGGTCTCACCGGGGCCGGACGTGCCCGACCGACGGATCTCGGCGTCCACAGCCGGGTCGGCGTCCGGGTCCCGACGGATCAGAGCAACGATGCGGCTGGGATGCTCCTTACCTGCCTCCGTCGCCGCCTGCACAGCCTCGAAATGGGTGGCTTCGTCCGTGACCACGACGAGGGTGAGCACCATGTTCATGGCGCCACCACCGATGCTGTGCCGTTCCGCGGCCAGTGTCTCGGTGATCTGGCCGGTGGTGGTACGCGGTAGGTACAGCGTCATGTTCTCTCCCCGTGCGGCCGGATGGGCGGCTCAGGGACGGCGCCACTGGCGTCCGTCCCGGGTCAGTAGCTCGTGCGCACAGTGCGGCCCCCAGGTGCCGGCCGCGTACTGCTCCGGCTGCCCCTCCTTGGCCCAGTGTTCCTCGATCGGGTCGAGGATCTGCCAGGACAGTTCCACCTCCTGTTGGCGGGGAAACAGGGGCGGGTCCCCGATGAGGACATCCAGGATGAGGCGTTCGTAGGCTTCGGGGCTTGACTCCGTGAACGACTCCCCGTAGGCGAAGTCCATACTCACGTCCCGAACCTCCATCGCCGTGCCCGGAACCTTGGATCCGAACCGTAGGGTCACCCCCTCGTCGGGCTGGATCCGTAGCACCAGGGCGTTGGAGCCGAGCTCGGCGACGTCCGCGGAGTTGAAAAAGGCGTGTGGTGCGTTCTGGAACACCAGGGCAACTTCGGTCACCCGGCGCCCCAGCCGCTTCCCGGTCCGGAGGTAGAAGGGCACCCCGGACCATCGCCGGGTCGCCACCCCGAGCTTCAGCGCCGCGTAGGTTTCCGTGGTGGAGTCGGTGGGGATCCCCTCCTCCTCGAGATATCCCGTGACCGGAGCCCCGCCCTGCCAGCCGGCGGCGTACTGACCTCGGGCCGTCTCCCGCGCGAGGTCCTGCGGCAGGGTTACCGCGGACAGTACCTTCTCCTTCTCCGCGCGGATGGCATCGGCCGTGAACGAGACGGGTTCTTCCATGGCCACCAGCGCGAGCAGCTGGAGCAGGTGGTTTTGGATCACGTCCCGGGCCGCCCCGATCCCGTCGTAGTACCCGGCACGCCCCTCCACTCCCACGTCCTCGGCCATGGTGATCTGGACGTGATCCACAAAACCGCGGTTCCACAGGGGTTCGAACAGGGTGTTGGCGAAGCGCAGCGCCAGGATGTTCTGGACGGTTTCCTTACCCAGGTAGTGATCGATCCGGAAAACGGAGTGCGGGGGGAACACCTCGTCGACGACGGCGTTGAGCTCCTGGGCGCTGGACAGGTCGTGCCCGAACGGCTTCTCGATCACCACCCTCCGCCAGGCCTCATCGGAAGCGTCCGCCAGACCGCTACGTTTGAGCTGGGTCACCACGGTTGGAAACAGTTTGGGTGGTAGGGAGAGGTAGAAGGCGTAGTTGCCTCCCGTGCCGAGGTCCGAGTCCAGCTCCCGCACGGTGCGGGCGAGCGTGTCGAAGGCCTCGTCGTCGTCAAGGTCGCCGGGAACGAAACGCATACCTTCCCTGAGCTGACGCCACACGTCCTCCGAGAACGGGGTGCGGGCGTGCTCACGGACGGCGTCGTGGGCGACCTGGGCGAAGTCCTGGTCGGCCCAGTCCCGGCGCGCGAAACCCACCAGTCCGAATCCGGGGGGCAACAGGCCACGGTTGGCGAGGTCATAAACCGCGGGCAGCAGCTTCTTGCGTGCCAGGTCTCCGGTCACACCGAACAGGACCAGCGCACCGGGGCCGGCGATGCGCGGCAGCCGCCGGTCGGAGGCGGCCCGGAGCGGGTTGGGAACCGCCCCGGGCATGATGGGTTCCTTCACCTCGATGCCTCCTCGCTGTGTGGGACTCCCGTGTTGCTAGCTCGCTACCCGCCGGAGTGCGTCGACGACACGGGCCACCCCCTCGGCGCGGTCCCGCAGGTGCAGCCGCACTGTGGGGCGGTCACGGCGCGTCAGCGCCTCCAGGTCCCCCTGTGCCTGAGCCCGCTGGAGCCGAGCAAAGGTGTAGGGCCGGTCCGGAATGGCCACATCCTGGGGTGCTTCCCCGGTGATCTGGAGGAAAGCGCCCGAGCGGGGGCCGCCCTTGTGATACTGGCCCGTGGAGTGCAGGTAGCGCGGCCCCCACCCGAAGGTGACCGGGCGGGTGGTTCCCCGTGCCAGCAGGGTGCGAATCTCGGTGGCGCGCGTGTCGACATCCCGGTCGAGATACGCCAGGACGGCGAGATACCCGTCCTCGGGAACGGTGGCGAGGAGGGCGCGCAGGAGATCGGGGAGATCCTCGTGGACCGCTAGCTCCCGACTGGCGGGGGAATCGCCCAGGTACACCTCGACCGGCCCGGCCACCAGGTGCGGCTTCGATGCTGGGGTGCCGGTGTTCTCGTCCTCGGGCGCGGCCAAGAGTGCCTTCGTGTTGTCCTTGGACTCGGTGACGTTGGGCTGGTTGAACGGGTCGATTCCCAACAGGCGCCCAGCGACCGCCGTGGCGTACTCCCAAGCTAGGAACTGTGCCCCCAGGGGACCGGTCACGGTCGTGTCCACCAGCGCGGTGGTCTCCGAGGCTCCGGCGGTGGCGGCGGTTTCCACCCGCAGCGCATGGGCGTCGGGAGCGGGGGCGACCCCGGGAACGCTGGTCTCGGGAACCACAACCGGTAGCAGGCCGGTGCCGTCCTTCCCGGTCGACTCGGCAACGAGTTGCTCGATCCAGTCGCCGAGTCCGGTGCTCGCGCTTCCGGTGACCAGGAGCTTGTCGTGGCCCCACCAGCCACCCAACAGCGCGCCGAGGATCAGCGCCGGATTCTCCTCGGGCGGCGCGGACAGGGAGGCCATGAGGGCCTCGGCCTCGTCCAGCAGCGCGGCCACGTCCACACCCGCCAGGGCAGCGGGCACCAGACCGAATGCGCTCAGCGCACTGTAGCGTCCCCCGACATTGGGGTCCGCGAGTACCAGGCTGTATCCCCGCTCCTGGGCCAGCTCGGCCAGCGGGGAGCCGGGGTCGGTCACCGCGACGATGCGATCGGCCGGATCGATGCCGGCCTCCCGGAACGCCTGCTCGTAGGCCCGGCGATGACTGTCGGTTTCGATGGTGGTTCCGCTCTTGCTGGCCACGACCAGCACCGTGCGTTCCAGCCGATCAGCCAGGCAGGAGTGAACCTGCTGCGGATCGGTGGTGTCCAGCACAGTGAGTTCGCATCCGCGGCTCGCCGCGATCACCTCCGGCGCGAGCGAGGAGCCCCCCATCCCGGACAGAACCACATGGTCCAGTCCGGCATCGCGCGTGTTCGCGGCCAGTTCCGACAGCCGGGGGAGAAGTTCCCGCGATGTTCGGGGAAGGCGCAGCCAGTCCAGCCGCACCGCGGCCTCCGCCGCGGCATCCGGCCCCCACAGTTCCGAGTCACGCTCGGTGAGCCGCGGGGCGACCCGATCCTCGACCAGGGACTCCAGTGCGGCCCGGGCGGCGTTGTGGACCGCCGAACGCGCCGAGACGGTCAGACCTCCGGCGCTCACCGTCGACGTGGCGGCAGGGGGCGCACTGGCCTCCCCGGATTCCGTGGCTGGCATGGGGTTGTTCGGATCGGTGCTGCGCACTGGCTCCCACTCTCACCTTCGGACGGACAGGGCGTCGGCGACACTCGCCAGCAGCTCCGTCCATGACTGCTCGAACTTCTGCACACCCTGCTCTTCGAGGACCCGGACCACGTCGTCATAGTCCACGCCCACCTCCGCGAGGGCATCCAGGTCGGCACGTGCCTGCTCGTAGGTGCCGCGGATCGTGTCGCCACGGATCTTTCCGTGGTCGGCGGTGGCGTGCAGTGTCGCCTCCGGCATTGTGTTGACCGACGACGGCGCCACCAGCTCGGTCACGTAACGGGTGTCGTCGAACGCGGGATCCTTGACACCCGTAGAGGCCCACAGCGGACGCTGGGGCTGGGCTCCATCCGCGGCCAGGGACCGCCAACGCTCCGAGGCCAGCACGTGCTCAAACTCGGCGTAGGCAAGGCGGGCATTGGCGATGGCGGCGCGTCCACGCAGGGAGGTGGCCGCCTCGGAGCCCACCTCGGCGAGGCGTCGGTCGACCTCACTGTCCACGCGACTCACGAAGAAGGAGGCCACCGATCCGATCCCGGACAGGTCCCGTCCCGCCGCACGTGCCTGCTCCATGCCCTCCAGGAAGGCATCCAGAACCGCCCGGTACCGGTCCAGAGAAAAGATCAGGGTGACGTTGACGCTGATGCCCTCAGCCAAGGCCTGAGCGATCGCCGGCAACCCCTCAACCGTGGCAGGAATCTTGATCATGGTGTTGGGGCGGTCCACCAGCCACCACAGCGCCCTGGCCTCAGCGAGGGTGCGTTCGGTGTCGTGCGCCAGCCGGGGATCCACCTCCAAGGACACGCGCCCGTCCCGGCTGTCGGTGCGCTCATAGACAGGCCGCAATACGTCCGCAGCCCAGCGGATGTCGTAGCTGGTGATGGCGCGTACGGCCTCCTCGACGCCGACTCCGCGCATCCGCAGATCAGCCAGCTGCGCGGAGTAGCTCTCGTCTGAGGCCAGGGCACCGGCGAAAATGGTGGGGTTGGACGTGACCCCGACCACCTCGTGCTTGGTGATCAGCTCGTCGAGATTCCCGCTGTCCAGCCGTCCCCGGCTGATGTCGTCAAGCCAGACCGCTACGCCCGCCTGGGAGAGTTCGGTGAGTGGATTGGTCATGATCGCCCTCCATGTCGATGCCTGCCCGGCCCCGCCGGTCGTTAACCCGGCCGGGCCGGTGGCCCCCACCTCGCGCGCTCCAGCCACACCGCCGGGAACGGGAGGAGCTGGGCCGCCGGCCCGGGGCGGGGTCGTGGATCTGTGCACCCACTGTGCCCCGAGCCACGGCACCGGGCGAGCGGACAGGCCATTCTCCTATCCGTTGACCCGGTCCAGTGTGGTGCGTACCGCCGCCACCACGTGGTCGGCGGTGAGCCCGAACTCCTCGAACAGGGTTCCGTACGGGGCCGAGGCACCGAAGTGCTCCAGGCTGACCGCCTCGCCGTCCGCACCGATGTAGTCCCGCCACCCCAGGGCGGCCCCGGCCTCCACCGAGACGCGGGCACGGACCGACGGAGGCAACACCTCCGCCCGGTAGTCGGCGTCCTGCTCGGCGAACCACTCCACGCAGGGCATGGACACAACCCGTACTGGTGTGCCGGCACTTTCCAGGCGCTCGCGGGCCTCCAGCGCGGCAGCGACCTCGCTTCCGGTCGCGATGATGAGTGCCTGGGGCTGTCCACCCGTGGCCTCGGCGAGGACATAGCCGCCACGGGCGACCCCCTCGGCGCTGGCGTACTGACTGCGGTCGAGAGTGGGCACGTTCTGCCGGGTCAGCGCCAGGCCGGTGGGCCGCTCCCCCTGGAGGATGGTCCGCCAGGCCGCCACGGTCTCGTTGGCGTCGGCCGGCCGCACCACATCCAGACCGGGGATGGCTCGCAGTGACCACAGGTGCTCCACGGGCTGGTGCGTGGGGCCGTCCTCGCCGAGACCGATCGAGTCGTGGGTCCACACGTAGGTGACCGGCAGGCGCATCATCGCCGCCAGACGCACCGAGGGGCGCATGTAGTCGCTGAACACGAGGAACGTGCCCCCGTAGGGGCGGGTGGGTCCGTGCAGCGCGATGCCGTTCAGGACCGAGCCCATGCCGTGCTCACGCACACCGAAGTGCAGGACACGCCCGAAGCGGTTACCGGAGAACTCCTTGGTGGAATGCTCCTCCGGAATGAACGATGGCTGGCCCTTCGGGGTGGTGTTGTTGGAGCCGGCGAGGTCGGCAGATCCCCCCCACAGTTCCGGCAACACGGGTGCGATGGCGCCCAGGATCTCCCCCGAGGCCTTCCGGGTGGCGATGCCCTTCGGGTCGGCCGGGAAACTGGGCAGCGCCTCCTCCCAGCCGTCCGGCCGCTGTCCCGACAGCAGACGATCCAACAGCTGTGCCCGCTGCTGGTTCTGGGATCGCCACGCGTCCAGGGACCGCTCCCAGTCGGCACGCACGGCCCGGCCGCGATCGCCCACGGAACGGGTGTGCTCCAACACCTGCTCGGGAACCTCGAAGCGTGCGTCCGGGTCCATCCCCAGAGCCCGCTTCGTCGCGGCGACCTCCTCCGCGCCGAGCGCCGCCCCGTGGATCGCCCCGGTGTTTTGCTTATTGGGTGCCGGCCACCCGATGATGGTCCGCAGCTGAATGAACGAGGGGCGTTCCGTATCCGCCTTGGCCTGCTGAAACGCTTGGTACAGCGCCTGGACATCCTCGGCGTAGCTGCCGGTCGAGGTGGTCCAGTCCACCCGCTGCACGTGCCAGCCGTAGGCTGCGTAGCGAGCTGCCACGTCCTCGGAGAACGCCACCGCCGTGTCGTCCTCGATCGAGATGTGGTTGTCGTCGTAGAGCACCACGAGATTGCCCAGTTTCTGGTGTCCGGCCAGGGCACTGACCTCGTGGCTCACCCCCTCCTGCACATCGCCGTCCGAACAGACCACGTAGACCATGTGGTCGAAGGGACTCTCTCCAGGAGCGGTCTCCGGGTCGAACAGTCCACGCTCGCGGCGCGCGGCCATCGCCATACCCACAGCGTTGCCCAGGCCCTGCCCCAACGGGCCGGTCGTGGTCTCGACCCCGGGGGTGTGCCGGTACTCGGGATGGCCCGGCGTGCGGCTGCCCCACTGTCGGAGCGCTCGCAGATCCTCGAGCTCGAGTCCGTAGCCGGCAAGAAAGAGCTGAATGTACTGGGTGAGACTGGAATGCCCGGCTGACAGCACGAATCGGTCGCGGCCCAGCCATTCCGGATCGCTGGGGTCGTGCCGCATGACGTGCTGGTAGAGGAGGTAGGCAGCCGGGGCCAGGCTCATGGCGGTTCCGGGATGTCCGTTCCCCGCTTCCTCGACCGCGTCCATGGCCAGGGCACGGACCACGTCGACGGCGCGCTGGTCGAGCTCCGACCAGGACAGCGCACCCGTGCTGTCGATGTTCACCACCGGTTGTCCTTTCGCGGCGAGCGACGGGCGTGCATGGGCCACCGGCACGCCCGTGTGACTGGGTTCTTCCTTGCAGCGGGGACCAACAGGACAGAGGGTGGCAGTGGCACTGCACCGGGCGAACTGACATCCACCGTGCGCGGTGCCCGGGGTTGCCCCGACACAGCTGGTGTGGCCGCGCCGGCCATGGTGACCGTAGCCGCCCCACGGGTGGTGCGGCCAGCACCGTCGGTCACAGTGGCCCCCCGGATACGCTGTCCTGTCATTGACCGATTCTGCGTGTTCTGCGTGTACGGCCACACCGTCCGGCGATGCGACCAGACAACGAGCTTAGCGTGCCATGGCTGTCGACGCGGCGGCGGATGCTCCGGGACCGTCACGGAGTGCCGGTCGAACACCGGAGGGTGATTGCGATTCACGTGGGAGGCTGTGCGAGCCTGGAGGCAGTGGCCCACCGGCCCGTCGGGGTCGGAGTGGCGACTCGAAGCGGCCAGGCGTGCATGGTGGGATATCGAACGCCGCGCGCGGCCGACCCCCTGCGTCGCCTCGAACAGGGAAGTACTACAGTATGTCGTTGACGGGCGCTGGCGGCGACGCGGCAAGCCCCGGAAACGGACGGGACACCCCGGAAGCGAACTGGCAGCTGATGACGAGACTTCTTGTGTGTGCCGTGGCCGGTGCGCCACGGTTCGGGCCACCGTGGCGAGCTGGACTCGGTGGTGGCATGGTTGCGGTGGCCTCATGACCGCTCCCGTGCCCCCGTCGTCCTCGATGCCGGAGCCCAGGACCGAGCAGCACGACGAGCCATCGACGCGCGCCCATTCCGACAGCGAGCGCCCGACGTCGGGATTCCTCGCACATGTACGGGCCTACGTTGCGCTGTCGAAGCCCCGTGTGATCGAGCTGTTGCTGATCACCACGATTCCGGTGATGTTTCTGGCAGCCCAGGGGGTCCCGCCGCTGGGTCTGGCCGTGGCCACGCTCGTGTTCGGCACCGCCTCGGCTGCCAGCGCCAACGCCATCAACTGCTACATCGACCGGGACATCGATGCCGAGATGCGGCGTACCCGCCGCAGGCCGGTGGCCATGGCCCAGGTGCGGCCGCAGGGAGCCCTCACCTACGGTCTGGTGTTGGCGGTCGTGTCGACCCTGGGGTTTGCCCTGGTGGTGAATCTGGTGGCCGCAGCACTGTCGCTGTTTGCCATCCTGTTCTACGTCTTCGTCTACTCCCTGCTGCTCAAGCGGCGCACCGCCCAGAACGTGGTCTGGGGTGGGATCGCCGGATGCATGCCGGTCCTGATCGGGTGGGCGGCGATCACCGGTGGTCTGGACTGGCCCCCGGTGGTGCTGTTTCTGGTCGTGTTCTTCTGGACGCCCCCGCACACCTGGGCGCTGGCAATGCGCTATCGCGAGGACTACGCGGCGGCGAGCGTTCCCATGTTGCCGGTTGTGGCCACCGACCGCCGGGTCATCGCCGAGTGTGTGCTCTACAGCTGGGTTACCGTGGCCTGTTCTCTGGCCCTGTGGCCGGTCGCAGACACGACCCTGTTCTACCCGGCGGTGGCCGCCCTCCTCGGGGGGATCCTGCTGGCCCAGGCACATCGGCTGTGGGCGCAGGTGCGGTCCGGGGTCAGTGGCCCCCAGCTACGGACGATGGGGTTCTTCCACCTGTCCAACGCCTATCTGGCGTTGCTCTTCGCCGCGGTGACCGTGGATCCACTGCTCGCGGGTATTCTGCGCTGAATTCTGCGCTGAACGTGCCACCGGCGCTGCCGGGCCGCCGGTGGGACAGTTCCTCCAGCCCATGGGGACGCGCGAGGCCCGTGGGCCTACTCTGAGGGTGACCACAGCCAACGGTACTCTTGACCCGATGCGTGCCTTGGACACCCAGGCGATCCTTCAGGGCCACCGGCCCGGTCGCCACTCGGTCGGTCTCGTCGTCGGAACCACGGTCAGTGTGCTGTGCCTGCTGGGCGTACTCGGATACATCCTGGTGCTGGGGGCTGCCGGCGCCGGCGCGAGCGGGGTCGTCGGGTTCGTCCTGAGCCTGATGCTGGCAACGATTCCGGTCAGCATCATTGTTCCACTGATCCTCCTGTTGGACCGGCTGGAACCCGAGCCACCCGCGATGCTGCTGTTCGCGTTCCTGTGGGGAGCCGGGGTGGCAGTTCTGGTGTCACTCATCCTGAACACGCTGGGTATGGAGCTGTACACCATTCCTGCGTTCGGGGCGGGGATGGGCGAGTACCTGGGTGCCACCGTCATCGCGCCCGTCGTCGAGGAGAGCGCCAAGGGCATGGTGTTGCTCTTCCTGCTGTGGCGTCGCCGGCACGAGATCGACTCCTACACCGATGGCGTGATCTACGCGGGCATGGTCGCCGCGGGTTTCGCCTTCACCGAGAATGTCATGTACTTCCTGACCTCGTTCTTCGAGGCGGGAGCACTGGGTGTGGCGTTCACCTTCCTGCTGCGGGGGCTTGTGTCCCCGTTGGGGCACCCCCTGTTCACGGCCATGATCGGGCTCGGTGTCGCCCACGTCGCGATCAACCGGGACGCGGTCCGCTTTCTCGCTCCGTTCGTGGGCTGGGTCGGTGCGGTTCTGCTGCACGCCTTGTGGAACGGATCGACGGTCTTCGGCTGGCTGGGATTCGCCTTCGCTTACTTCGTCTGCTTCTGGGTCCTGGTCGGAGTGATCGTCCGAGCCGTCCTCGACCGCCATCGCCAAGTAGCCGCGATTAGTCGGTACCTCAGTCCGTACCAGGTCACGGGGCTGGTTACCCCGGCGGACATTCACATGCTCAGTTCGATGAAGGCACGGCGCCGGGCCCGCGGCTGGGCGCAACACAACGCCGGATCCGGAGGGCGCCGCGCGATGCGGGACTATCAGCTCGCAGCCACGGAACTCGCCCTGCTACACCAGCGTCTGGAACGGGGGGTTGCCCGCCCCCGCTGGTGGGAGCGCCGGGACGCCTTCCTCGCACTCATGCACGTGGCCCGGGACGCCTTCCTCGGTGGGGTGCGCCGTCCGGTCGTTCCCGTGTGGGCGGGCAGTAGCTCAGACTCCGGACTCATGCACCATGATTCTTTCCAGCACGTCATCGACCGGGCGCGGGTGCAGCCTCCCGCGCACCCTCCGGACTCGGTTGGGTGAGTTCCGCACGCCGCGTGGCACTGAAGTAGAGCCGCAGGATCGTCACCCAGCACACCACGGCGCCAAGGACGTGCAGCACGACGAGCCCTTCGGGAAGTGCCAGGGAGTACTGGATGTAGCCCAATGCCCCTTGGCCGACGAGGATCGTAAGGAGTAGGACAGCCAGGACGCGTGGTTGGCGCCCGGAGCGAGTGTAGAGGAGGGTGGCCAGCAACAGGCCGGTGGCGGCGAGGAGGACCCAGGCCAGACTGGAGTGCGTCTGGGTCACCGCTGCCAGGTCCAACGGCCAGCGGGGTGCGTCCAGATCCCCGCCGTGTGGACCGGTGCCGGTGGTGACCACCCCGGCGGCCAGGACAACGAAACCGAGGCCGGTGACCAGGACTGCCAGCCGGTGGGCGAGGGGAGACACGGTGCGTTGCAGTTCACCCCCCGGTTCCTGACACCGGACATACAGGGCCACCGCAACGACCAGGATCACCATGGACAGCAGGAAATGGGAACCGACGGCGGCGGGATGCAGCTCCGTCAGCACGGAGATTCCGCCCACCACCCCCTGACCGAGTACTCCCAGTGGAGTGATCACAGCCAGCAGGAGCAGGTCCGGGCGGGGGTGCTCGCGGTGCTGGTGGTGCTGGTGGTGCAGGCGCCACACGGCGAGCAACACGATGAGGCCGACCGCGAGTACGAGGAAGGTGAGCATGCGGTTGCCGAACTCGATCGCCTCGTTCAGGACCGGATGGTACTCCCCGCCCGAGGGCACGAAACTGTCCGGTGTGCAGCGGGGCCATTCGGGGCAGCCGAGGCCGGACTGGGTCACCCGCACCGTGGCGCCGGTGACCGCGATCCCGGCGTTGACGACCACGTTGCCCAGTGCCCACCAACGTAGCGCGGACGGTGTGGGATGCCAGGCGGTTCGTGCCAGGGCGGCGAGTGTGAGCACGCCGATGCCGGAGAGCAGAATCTGCCAGGCCCAGAATGGAACACCGAGAACGTGGGCACCGGTGGCGGCCAGCTCGGCGCCGTGCCACGAAGAGTTCAGCATACGACGAAGTGTAGTAGGTCGGTGGGTTCAGGATATCCCGCCCCCGCATGGGAGTCCCGCAGTCCGGTCCCGCTCGAGGTCGTCGCGGACCAGTGGGTGAGGACGTCCGCTGTGGGTGCGGCCCTGGCCGAGCACCTACGGGGCGGAGCCCCGCGTGGCGGTCAGCCGGACGGCTTGGCCCCGGATCGACCTGCACCACGCGATCCGGGGGCTCCACTGGCGCGTGTCGCTCCGGCACTGGCGGCGATCACGCAGCCCACAGCGAGCCACTGCCACGGGGTGAGGAACTCGCCCAGCAGTACCATACCGGCCAGGGCGGCAGCGGCCGGCTGGAGACTCATGAGAATTCCGAAGACCCGGGGTGGCATTCTGCGTAGTGCCTGGAGTTCCAGGGTGTAGGGAATGACCGAGGACAGGACGCCGACAGCGAGCCCGACCGCGACCAGGCGCCAGTCGAGTAGAGCGGCGCCGGCCTCCGCTACGGCCACCGGGGCGAGGCCTGCTGCGCCCACCATGCTGGCCAGGGCCAGTCCGGACATGCCGGCGAAGCGTTGTCCGGTCGCTGCGCTGAGCAGGATGTAGCTGGCCCAGGCGGCCGCGGCGAGCAGAGCAAATGCGACGCCCACGGGGTCGAGTTCGCCGTTGTCCCATCCCAGCAGGGTCACGCCTACCCCGGCCAGCACCACCCAGACCAGGTCAAGACGGCGTCGCGATCCCAGGACCGCGATGAGGAGCGGCCCGAGAAACTCGATCGTCACCGCGATGCCCAGCGGAATCCGGGCGAACGACTGGTAGATGGCCCAGTTCATTAGCGCGAGGCTGGCCCCGAACCCCAGCACAACCAGCCAGTCGGTGCGACTGTGTCCCCGAACGGCGGGGCGTACCACCAGCACGAGCAGCACCATGGAGGTCAGCAGCCGTAGCCAGACCACCGCACCGGGAGGAAGCACCTCGAACAGGATCTTGGCAACGGCCGCTCCGGACTGCACCGAGGCGATGCTCCCGAGTACCAGCCACGCGGGCGGGAGACGCTCCACCATGTCCTGGGTGAGAGCCCGGACGGACGTGGGCGTCCCGTCGTTTCCGCGGGGGCGCGACTCCAGTTCCACGGGATACATCCTATGAATTGCGTCGGTCTGGGGTGGATGTCGTCGCCACATGTTCCGGTGCCGGGTCCTGGCGCCACGTCGCCGGCCCGACTAGCCTCAGCCATGCGGGGGGGCCGAGGTGACACGCGGAAAGCGAGGGGTCATGCCGTTGACCGTCAACTCCGAAGTGGGGCATCTGCGCCAGGTGATTATGCACCGCCCAGACCTGGAACTTCGGCGGCTCACACCACGCAATTCCGCGGAACTACTGTTCGATGACGTGTTGTGGGTGCGCCGGGCCCAGGAGGAGCATCTCGCCTTTCATCAATTGCTCCAGGACCGCGGTGTCCGGGTGCACCTCCTCCACGAGCTGCTGGAGACCGTGCTCGACATCCCCGAAGCGCGTTCCCACATTCTGGAGCGCAGCCTGGACGAGCGGTTCCACGGTCCGCTCGCTCTGGATCCGGTTCGCAACGCCTTCGACGCGATGGACACCCCGACCCTACGTCGCCATCTGGTTGGCGGAATCACCAAGCGGGAACTCCTCGACCAGGTCGACGAACCCCCCTCGGTATGGCTGCATGGTCTTGACCCCGAGGACTTCGTGTTGACGCCACTGCCGAACCACCTCTTCACGCGGGACACCTCCTGTTGGATCTACGGTGGTGTCGCCGTCAATGCCATGCGGAAGAAGGCCCGACGTCGGGAGACCATCCATTACGAGGCCATCTACGGCTGGCATCCGCTGTTCAGCGGCGGTGACTTCGCTCGCTGGGCCCCGGGTAGTGCCTGGGCCCCGGCGACACTCGAGGGCGGCGATGTGATGCCGCTGGGCAACGGTGCTGTTCTCGTCGGGTTGAGTGAGCGAACCCAGCCCCAGGCGGTGGAGCTACTGGCTCGAGAGCTGTTCACCCGGGGCGGGGCACGTCGGGTCCTGGGTGTGTGGCTGCCGCAGCGGCGTGCGGTCATGCATCTGGACACCGTGCTGACCATGGTGGACTACGGCGTATTCACCCAGTACGCCGGGCTGGGGATGCTCCCGTCCACCCTGCTTGAGCCCGGGGATGGTCCGGCCGGCGGCACCACGGATCCGGTCAAGGAGCTCCGGGTGACCCACTATCCCCCACAGGAGATGCACCGTCAGATTGCGGCACTCCTGGACCGGGACGAGATCACGGTGCTGTCCCCGATGCAGGATGCGCACTCCGCCGAGCGGGAGCAGTGGGACGACGGGTGCAATGTGTTCGCCCTCGAACCGGGGGTGGTGGTGGCCTACGAACGTAACACCACCAGCAACGCCTATCTCCGGGATCACGGAATCGAGGTACTGGAGATCTCCGGGGGAGAACTCGGGCGGGGCCGGGGCGGGCCACACTGTATGACGTGCCCGATCGAACGGGAAGCCTAGGTGTGGCGGTTGGAGTGCCTGCGGGACGGGGTGGACGTCGCCAGGCCAGGCCCAGTCTCGCTACCGACTCCACGAACCAGCCCCCGAGCGGCGGGGCCGTCCGGTGTCGGCAGGTTCCGGCGCCGGGTGCCGCGTCATCCGAGTCGAGATGTTACTCCCAGCGGAAGAATCGGCTGGCCAGGAGTGCGCCGCCCACGCTCCACACCAGGAGCACCAGCAGCTCGGTCCCCGGGAAGACTGCGCCCCGACTCAGGACTGCGCGCAGCCCTTCGGACAGCGCGGTGATGGGCAGGAGCGCGGAGATCGTCTGCACCGTGGAGCCGAGCCGTTCCACCGGGAACACGACTCCACCCATCCCCAAAAGGATCACATAGACGAGATTGGCCGCCGCCAGCGTTGCCTGGGCACGCAGTGTTCCGGCCAGCAGCAGGGCTAGGGCGCTGAACGCGGCAGTTGCCCCGAGTACCAGGAGTGCCGCACTCACCATTCCGCTCGGGGTCATGGTCGGGCTCCAGCCCAGGAGTGCGGCCACGCTGCCCAGCACGATGATCTGGAACGCCTGAACGGCCAGGACGGCGCTGGTCTTGGCGGCCAACAGGCCGCTGCGCGGTAGCGGAGTGGTGCCCAGGCGCTTGAGTACGCCGTAATGGCGCTCGAAACCGGTTCCGATGGCCTGGCCGGTGAATGCGGTGGACATCACGGCCAGCGCAAGTACGCCGGGCGCCAGGAAGTTCACCGGTTGCTCGACCCCTAGGTTGAGCAGATCCACCTGGCTGAACAGGACGAGCAGCATCACCGGGATCACGAGCGTGAGAATCAGTTGTTCGCCGTTACGCAGCAGGATCCGCAGCTCCATCCCGGTCTGGGCGAGGACCATGCGCCACAGTGAGGCGGCGCCGGGACAGGGGGTGAAGGATCCGCTGGGCACCTGGTCTCCGGGCGAGAACGACGGCGACGAACCGTGAGGGCGGGCGGACTCGGCTGGCATGATCAGGACTCCCGCAGACCCTGGCCGGTCAGTTCGAGAAACACGTCCTCCAGCGTCCGGGTGCGTACCTGAACGTCCTCGGCCAGGACGTCGCGGGCCGCACACCAGGTGGTGATCGTCGCGATCAGCTCAGGGCCGACAAGTTCGGGGTTCGTGGCCTCAACCACGTAGTGTCCCGGGGCTCGCTCCGTGGCCGAGGTGCCCGAGGGGAGGGCCTCGGCGAGCGCCTGGAGGTCCAGGCCCGGCCGGGTTCGGAAGCGCACTTCACGTTCGTTGCTGGTGAGTTCGACGGGGCTGCCCTCCGCGATGACCCGACCGTGGTCCACGATGACGATGTGGTCGGCCAAGCGCTCCGCCTCCTCCATGTAATGCGTGGACAGCACCACCCCGGCACCGGCCAGACGCAGTTCGTCGACCAGCTCCCAGGTGGCTGCCCGGGCCTGGGGATCCAGACCCGCGGTGGGTTCATCCAGAAATACCAGTTCCGGACGTCCGATGATCGCAGCGGCCAGGGACAGGCGCTGCTGCTGACCACCGGAGAGGCGACGGAAGGGTGTGCGTTCCACGGAACACAGCCCCAGCCGTTCCAGGAGAAGCTGGGGGGAGAGCGGGCTCCGGTGGAAGGAGGCCATGAGACGGAGCCACTCGCCGGCACGAGCCCCGGTGGGGATCCCCCCGGATTGGGGCATGACCCCAACCCTGGGGCGCAGCGCACGGGCGTCCCGAATAGGGTCGCGTCCCAGTACCCGCGCTGTTCCCGTATCCGGGCGGCGGAATCCGGTGCAGATCTCCAATGTGGTGGTCTTGCCCGCGCCGTTGGGGCCGAGGACGGCGGTGACGGCACCCCGCTCCGCAGTGAGGGACAGCCCGGCGACAGCGGTGACAGATCCGTAGCGCTTGACGACGTCGCGGACGTCGACCGCGATGGGGAGCGGGTCGTCGGCTGTGTCCATGCTGCTGAGTCTAGGTTGGCTGGTGCGTCGCCGGGCACGGGGTGGTCCGACGGTGGGGGTGGACCCCACGCCACCGTGCAAGCCGCGTATTGAAATGTGAGACACATGCCTGCTATGTGGACGATCCCGGGGGAATCGCGACGCTCGGGTGTCGATTTGAGACGCGGCTGATCGGGCGATGTCCAGTTAGGAAAGCCTGTCCTGCGTGGCCCATCGCACGATGTCGGGTTTGCTGTTTGGGATGGATTTAGGCCACACTGATGTTGTGAAAAGCGTGAGCAGGCGCGAGCGGTCTCAGCGGAGTGGAGCGGAGCCACCCCGCCGGTCCGGCGCGGCCGAGCTGAACGCCGACACCGGCACGCGGGCCGCGGTGGCCAGGCTCATCCTGGAGCAGGGGCCGATCACCGCCTCTGCCTTGGGGGAACGACTCGGGCTCACCTCGGCTGCGATCCGCCGACACCTCGACAACTTGACACAGGAGGGCATGGTGACGGCGCGGGACGCCCATCCGGGTGGCCAGCGCCGGCGGGGGCGCCCACCACGTGTTTACACCATTACGGACGCGGGACGGGACACCTTCGTACACGGCTACGACGACCTGGCTGCCAGTGCATTGCGGTTTCTCGCCGAGAAGGCGGGGCCGGACGCGGTCGCCGAGTTCGCGCACCGCCAGGTCGCCGACCTGGAGCGCAGGTATCACACAGCCCTGGCCGGTGTTCCACCACAACAGCGGGTGCGGCTACTTGCCGAGGCGCTGAGCGCGGACGGCTACGCGGCCTCGGTGGAGCAGGCACCCGCACCCGGCGGTGGCGAACAACTGTGCCAGCACCACTGTCCGGTAGCACACGTAGCCGCCGAGTTTCCCGAGCTGTGCGAGGCCGAGATGGCAGCTTTCGCTCGGCTTCTGGAAACTCCGGTACGCCGGTTGGCCACGATCGCGCACGGCGATGCCGTGTGTACGACCCACGTCAGCCCCCGTGACCTTGGTCCCGCGGAGCGTCAGGAGTCCACCGAGCCGAGTCAGTAGCTAGCTCGAACCCGTTGAGTATCACCCAGAAACCAGGACAACGTTGGTCCAGGAGGAACCGCGCATGACCTCGATCGCGCACCCCGAGCTCGAAGGGCTCGGCAAGTACGAGTACGGCTGGGCAGATCCGGATGTAGCCGGCCAGTCCGCGCGCCGTGGCCTGAACGAAGAGGTGGTTCGCGACATCTCCGGCCAGAAGGACGAGCCGGACTGGATGCGCGACATCCGTCTCAAGGGACTCCAGCTCTTCGAGAAGAAGCCGATCCCCACCTGGGGCTCGGATCTTTCCGACATCGACTTCGACAACATCAAGTACTTCGTCCGGTCCACCGAGGAGCAGGCCACCTCCTGGGAGGAACTGCCCGAGGACATCAAGAACACCTACGACAAGCTCGGTATCCCCGAGGCGGAGAAGCAGCGGCTGGTCGCAGGTGTGGCCGCACAGTACGAGAGCGAGGTTGTCTACCACCAGATCCGCGAGGACCTGGAGGCCCAGGGTGTGCTGTTCCTGGACACCGACACGGCGCTGCGGGACTACCCCGAACTCTTCCAGGAGTACTTCGGCACCGTGATTCCGCCCGGGGACAACAAGTTCGCAGCGCTGAACACCGCGGTGTGGAGTGGTGGTTCCTTCATCTACGTGCCCCCGAACGTCCACGTGGACATCCCGCTCCAGGCCTACTTCCGGATCAACACCGAGAACATGGGCCAGTTCGAGCGGACCCTGATCATTGTGGACGAAGGCGCCTACGTGCACTATGTCGAGGGCTGCACCGCGCCGATCTACAAATCCGACTCGCTGCACTCCGCGGTGGTCGAGATCGTGGTGAAGAAGAACGCCCGGTGCCGGTACACCACCATCCAGAACTGGTCCGGAAACGTGTACAACCTGGTCACCAAGCGGGCGGTGGCCTACGAGGGCGCCACCATGGAGTGGGTCGACGGCAACATCGGCTCCAAGGTGACCATGAAGTACCCCGCCGTCTACCTGATGGGCGAGCACGCCAAGGGCGAGACCCTGTCCGTGGCGTTCGCGGGGGAGGACCAGCACCAGGACGCCGGCGCCAAGATGGTGCACTGTGCCCCCAACACCTCCTCGACGATCGTGTCGAAGTCCGTGGCTCGTAGCGGCGGGCGCGCCTCCTACCGTGGACTGGTCCAGGTGGAGGAGGGCGCCAACCACTCCAAGTCCACGGTGAAGTGTGACGCCCTGCTCATCGACACGGTCAGCCGGTCCGACACATACCCCTACGTGGACGTCCGTGAGGACGACGTGGAGATGGGCCACGAGGCCACCGTCTCCAAGGTGAGTGAGGACCAGCTGTTCTACCTCATGAGCCGTGGCCTCGACGAGGACGAGGCGATGGCGATGATCGTGCGTGGGTTCGTCGAGCCGATCGCGCGCGAGCTTCCCATGGAGTACGCCCTGGAACTGAACCGGCTCATCGAGCTACAGATGGAAGGAGCGGTTGGCTAAGTGAGCGCCACCAACCCAACGACAGCCGCCAGCGCCCCGGCGCCGCACAGCCACGGCGCCGGCGAGCTGCCGATTTCCCGGATCGACGTGCGCGGATCCTTCGATGTCACCGCGTTTCCGGTACCGAGCGGGCGCGAGGAGGAGTGGCGCTTCACTCCACTGCGGCGACTGCGTGGCCTGCACCAGGACGCAGCCGAAGGCCAGGAGGTCAGCTCGGATGTGACGGTGGAGGTCACCGCCGCGGACGGCGTCGTGGCCGAGACCGTGGCACGCACGGATTCGCGCCTGGGCACGTCCTTTCTGCCCACCGACCGGATCAGCGCACGGGCCTACGCCTCGTTCACCGAGGCCACGGTGCTCACCGTGCCCAAGGAGACCGAGGTTGCGGAACCGGTGACCGTGAAGGTCACCGGGCACGGACCGGAGCGTCCCGAGAACCGGTCGTTCGGCCACACCCTGATCAACGTCGAGCGCCACGCTTCCGCCACGGTCGTGCTGGACTACTCCGGGTCGGCCGTCTACGCCGACAACGTGGAGGTTGTGCTCGGCGACGGCGCGCGGTTGACCCTCATCAGCTTGCAGGACTGGGACCGGGGGGCCGCCCACGTCTCCCACCAGTATGACCGCATCGGGCGTGACGCCACCCTGCGGTCGTTCTCGGTGACGCTGGGGGGAGACCTGGTGCGGGTCTCGCCCAGTGTCCGCTACGACGGTCCGGGCGGCGACGCCGAACTGCGCGGGCTGTACTACACGGGTGCCGGGCAACACCACGAGCATCGCTCGTTGATCGACCACAACGTTTCGCGGACGCGGAGCCGGGCCGACTACAAGGGGGCTCTCAGCGGCGCGGACGCCCACGCGGTGTGGATCGGTGACGTCATCATCGGTGAGGGCACCGAGGGAACCGACTCCTACGAGCACAACCACAACCTGGTGCTGACCGACGGCACCCGGGTGGATTCCGTGCCCAACCTCGAGATCTTCACCGGTGAGGTGGAGGGAGCCGGTCACGCGAGCGCCAGCGGGCGGCTCGACGACGTGCACCTGTTCTATCTCCAGTCCCGGGGGATCCCCGCGGATGAGGCCCGCCGGCTGGTGATCCGTGGCTTCTTCGCCGAGTTCATCAACCGGATCGAGCTGCCGCAGCTACGGCAGCGCATCAGTGACGAGGTTGAGGAGAAGCTGGCCGAGCATGAGTGAGGAATTCGTCCGCGCCTGTTCGCTCAGCGACTTGCCCGAACAGGGCGCACTGAGTGTGGAGATCGGCAGTACGCCGATCGCGCTCGCGCGCAGTGACGGCGAGGTCTACGCGGTACGCGACGTGTGCTCGCACGCGGAGGTGGCCCTGTCCGAGGGCGAGGTTGAGGACGGAACCATCGAGTGCTGGCTGCACGGATCCTGCTTTGACCTTTCCTCGGGTGCGGCGATCAACCCGCCCGCGACCAAGCCGGTGCCGACCTACCCAGTCAAGATCGACGGCGAGGATGTTCTCGTCTCGGTCGCCACAGAGAACGCTTAAGGCAGAGACAAACCATGACCAAGTTCGAGATCCGCGGCGTACACGCAGACGTCCTGATCGGTGCCGAGGAGCGCGAGGAGATTCTCAAGGGCGTTGATCTGACCATCAACTCCGGTGAGACCCACGCGATCATGGGACCGAACGGGTCGGGCAAGTCCACCCTGGCCTACGCCATCGCCGGCCATCCCCGCTACGAGATCACCTCCGGTGAGGTGCTGCTGGACGGGGAGAACGTTCTGGAGATGGGCGTGGATGAGCGGGCACGCGCCGGCCTGTTCCTCGCCATGCAGTACCCGGTCGAGGTGCCGGGCGTATCCATGTCCAACTTCCTGCGCAGCGCGGTCACTGCCGTGCGTGGTGAGGCACCGAAACTGCGGGACTTCTCCAAGGAGTTGCAGGGCTCCATGAAGAACCTCGCGATCGACTCCAGCTTCGCTTCCCGCGGTGTGAACGAGGGCTTCTCCGGCGGGGAGAAGAAGCGGCACGAGATTTTGCAGCTGGAGCTGCTCCAGCCGCGTATGGCGATCCTGGACGAGACCGACTCCGGACTCGACGTGGACGCGCTGAAGGTCGTCTCCGAAGGGGTCAACCGTATCCGGCAGAGTGGCGAGGTCGGGGTCATGCTGATCACCCACTACACCCGCATCTTGCAGCACGTCCACCCCGACTATGTCCACGTTTTCGCCGGTGGGCGCATCGCCGAGTCGGGTGGTCCCGAGCTGGCCGACGTGCTGGAGTCCGAGGGCTACGAGCGGTTCGCAAAGGCGGGCGCATAGCCGTGGCGGTGAGTGAGCCTGTCGACGTCGCACGGATCCGGTCCGATTTTCCCATCCTGGACCGGACCGTGCGGCAGGATCGTGCCCTGGTCTACGTCGATTCCGGGGCCACCTCCCAGAAGCCACGCCAGGTCCTCGACGCCGAACGTGACTTCTACGAACGGCACAATGCCGCGGTCCACCGTGGGGCACACCAACTGGCCGAGGAGGCCACCGACGCCTACGAGGACGCACGCTCCACCATCGCCGGATTCGTGGGGGCGCGTTCCGAGGAACTGGTGTTCACGAAGAACACCACCGAGGCCATCAACCTGGTTGCCTACGCGTTGAGTAACGCCGCCACGGCAGGCGAAGCCTACGCAGATCTGGCGGTTGGCCCGGGGGACGAGATCCTGGTGACCGAGATGGAGCACCACGCCAATCTCGTTCCGTGGCAGCAGCTGTGTGAACGTACCGGAGCCCGGCTGCGGTGGCTGTCGGTGACTGCGGACGGCCGGCTGGATCTGTCGGAGCTGGAGGACCTGCTCACGGCACGCACCAAGGTCGTGGCGCTCACACACCAGTCCAACGTGCTGGGAACGATCAACCCGGTCTCCGAGGTCGCGGCCCGGGCCCACGAGGTGGGTGCGCTGGTCGTCGTGGACGGGGCACAGTCGGTGCCACACTTCCCGGTGGACGTCACCCAGCTGGGGGCGGATTTTGTGGCCTTCTCGGGGCACAAGATGCTCGGCCCCAACGGTATCGGGGTGTTGTGGGGGCGCTCGGAGCTCCTGTCGGCTATGCCGCCGTTCCTGACCGGTGGGTCCATGATCGGTGTGGTCTACATGGACCATTCGACCTGGGCTGAACCTCCCCAGAGGTTCGAGGCCGGAGTGCCTATGGCACCCCAGGCGGTGGGGCTGGCCGCGGCATGTGACTATCTCACCGCCGTGGGGATGGACGCGGTGGCGGCGCATGAGCACGCCTTGACGGCCTACGCCGTCAAGCAGATCGGGTCCCTGGACGGAGTGCGCCTGCTCGGCCCGGAGACGGCGGAGAACCGGGGCGCCACCCTGTCCTTCACTGTGGACGACATTCACCCGCACGACGTTGGCCAGGTTATGGACGACCGGGGGGTGGCGGCGCGGGTGGGGCACCACTGTGCGTGGCCGCTGCACCGAAAGCTGGGGGTGGTGGCCAGCACCCGAGCGTCGTTCTACCTGTACAACACCGAGCAGGATGTCGATGCGGTGGTCGAGGGAATCCGCGCAGCGCAGGACTTCTTCGCCCGCACATCGAAGTAGGAGGACATCGGGACGGATGCAGCTCGACAGCATGTACCAGGAGATCATCCTGGACCATTACCGCGATCCGCACCACAAGGGGCTGCGGGAACCGTTCAACGGGGAGGCGCATCACATCAACCCCACGTGCGGGGATGAAGTGACTCTGCGGGTGCAGTTGACTCCGGCTGGTGAGGTTCTCGACGGGGCGGCGACCATCACCGACGTCTCCTACGACAGTATGGGATGTTCCATCAGCCAGGCGAGTGCCTCGGTTTTGACCGACCTGTTGATCGGACAGACTGTCGACGAGGGGATGCGGATCGCAGACGAGTTCACCGAACTGATGCACTCCCGCGGTAGGGGAGAACCGGACGAGGAGATCCTCCAGGACGCGGTCGCCTTTGCCGGGGTGGCCAAGTATCCCGCCCGTATCAAGTGCGCCTTGCTCGCCTGGATGGCGTGGAAGGACGCGACCGCCCAGTCGCTGGCCTGAACTAGTTGGGGAGCGCACGATGACCGAAGCACAGACCACACAGAGCACCGAGGCGCTGGTCGAGGACATCACGGAGTCCCTCAAGGATGTCGTCGACCCCGAGCTGGGCATCAATATCGTCGATCTCGGCCTGCTGTACGGAGTGAACCTCGGTGAGGGAGACAACGGGGACATCACCCTGGACATGACACTGACCAGTGCGGCCTGCCCGCTGACCGATGTCATTGAGGACCAGGTCAACAGTGCGCTCGCCGACTATGAGCGTGAGGTGCACATCAACTGGGTGTGGATGCCCCCGTGGGGGCCGGAGAAGATCACCGAGGACGGCCGCGACCAGCTGCGGATGCTCGGGTTCAACGTCTAGGCTCGCGCCGGACCGTTTCCGCGCGAGCGCCGTGTGGCCGGGGGCTCCCGAACGGGATGCCCCCGGCCACCAACGTATGTGGGGTGCGTTCCGCGATGCCGACGCGTCAGCTCAGCGCGTGGCGTAGAGAGCTGGCCGGAGCTCACCGGCGATGTCGCTGTCGCCTCGGCGCTCCAGCAGCTCCAGCACTCGGTTCACCTCGACGGGGCCGGTCTGGTCGGTTTCGGAAATGCGGCGGAGGATGATCTCAAGCGCTTCTTCGGTCGAGGCGGGAGCCGTGTAGCCGATGAGGTGCAAGGCACGGCTGGTCGGTGGGTGCTCGGGAACGTCTGCGGCGGCGAGACGCCGCGCATCGAGCCGGTCCCCGTCGACGGTGAGGAACACATGATCCCCGGGACGGGCATCGAGCCGGCGCAACAGCGGCCGTAGCGAGTCGAACGCGGGCGCGTCCCGCCAGACCAACACGATCAGGTCCGCTCCCGGCCCGGTCAGGCACAGCAGTTGTCCGGGGCCCAGACCCAGGTGGGCGGCGTATCCCTGCGGCACCCCGACCGGAGCGCCGTTGAGCTGGTCGGCTGTCACGTCGACACGGTGCCACCAGCGCCCGTCCGGAGCGCGGAAGCACTGCGCCGAGGTGGAAACCCGGGCCGGCTGCTGGCTGCGTCCCTCCGTGCGTCTGCGAATGGGGAGCCCGTTGGATGTGGTGGGGCTGCGCGGCTCGGGTGTGGCCGCGGGCGCGGCCACGGGCGGCACGGTGCGTCCGTCGGGCGAGGGTTCTGCCGTGGGCGGGCTGTCCAGGTGGACATAGTCGTCCCGGATGGACACTCCGGGGGTGCTCGCGATCCACGCGTGGGCGACGGGGTGCCGGATACCCAACTGGGTCAGGCGCATGGTCGCCTCGGCCATGCTGGGCTGTCCGGCGAGTAACTGCCGGGTCTGCCACCGAAGCTGCCCAGGATCACCGGTGATCAGCCAACCGTCCTGGGCTCGGCGGTCGGTGAACAGGACGAGCAGCACGCGCCATAAGGGGACCCCCAGGGCGGGAACCTCCACCGTGTGTTCGCTGTGGGCAGCCACGAGCTGGTCCACGGTGGTGGCAACACCCAACTGCTCGTCCACGGTGCGCAGATGCGTGGCCAGTGGGGCACCCTCGGGTGAGGAGAGCCAGCGTAGTAGCCGGTCCTCGACGTCCCGTTGTGCGCTGCGTAGCTGCGCCACGTCGAGACTGTACTGGTGCGCAAGGTCGCGGATGCTCACGGGTTCGGCCGCGAACAGCCGCTGGGAGGCGAGGAGGCGCTGTGGGGCGGACCAGCTCCGAACCACACTGTCCACACGGTCGACGAGGGGGTGCTCGGCCGGGGGCGCGGCACCGGCATACGGGGCGGACACGTCGGGAGTGGGGTGGGGCTGCTCGGGGGACGAACCGCCTGGCCGGGCGGGGGAGAACGCGGGGCGTCGTAACGAGCCGTCCGGCCCCCGCAGGGCGGAGCTGCGCTCCGGACGGGCTGTCCGGGGCTCCTCGTCCCGCTGGTTGCGTAGGGCACGCAGGGTCCGGATCGCCCGGGACGAGGGTGGTGGGGCTTCCGATGCTGGGGGAGAGCCGACGGCGTCGGTGAGATAGTTCAGGGCATCGTGAACGTGCTGGGGTGCCTCAGTCGGAACCCACCCCGATACCGTGCGCAGCGCCTCTTGCATCAGGGCGGGGGAGGGGACGGTGCCACCGGTTCCTGGGGTGCCGAACGGTTGAACCACGCGCAGCATCACCGTGCTCACGACGTCAACCACCCCACAGCTCGGTGGGAGACTCCACGCGCGAAGCGTGGTCAGCGGGGTGTCCACCAAGGTGTCCCAGTCCCCTGCCGTGCGCAGAATGGCGCTGCGTACAGGTTCGCCGATCTCGTTGATGTCCACGGGCGTGGAGTGCAGGCTCGGCAAGGCCTCCCGCAGCGAGAGGTGTTCCCACTGTTCCACCGCGAGCCGGGCGAGATTGGCCGCCAGCCAGGTGGACCCCGCGATCTCCAGGACCCGCGCGAGCGGAAGCGTGTGCCACCACGCGTCTCCCAGCCGGTGGTGCCCCAGGTAGGACTCTGTGGTCACCGGTTCGGGTTTGCTCCACCGCAGCGCAGGGGCGAGGTCGGCGAGGCAGATCGGCGATACGGGGTTCATCTGCGGGGGACCTCGACCTCCTGGAAGCGACTCGCTGGTTTGGGGGGACTCACGCTGGCGCGCCAACTGGATGTGATGGTATGCGCACCGGGGCGCCTACGCCTACCCGGGGGCAGCGCCGAATGCGTGCCCCCGGGTAGGCGGTGGCGGGGTCCGAAACCACGACAACCGGCGCCGCTAACCAGGCTGCGACCGACTGACGTTCCTCGTTTCTGTGATCCTCACCACAAAGATTTTACCGTTTTGTCAACCATGTCCGGTCTCGGAGCGGGGATCGCTACCGTTGGTGTGTTCCGGATGGCCCTCGTCATCCCGAATCGTGTCCACCATGGCGGGGTAGACCGGGACGCTGGCCTCGTTGCCGGGATTGAGGACGAGACCAATTCCCTCCGGGAGGGCACTGGTCAGGTCTCGAACGGCGAGTCGGGCCCGGGGCAGCTCCGCACTGTGCAGATTGAACTGCTCTTCGGAGGTGAAGGCGGGAACAAAGGTGGTCTCGCGAACCTGCAAGGTGGGCAGCGCCACCGAACCGTCCTCCTGTTGCCCCGTGCCCTCCGGCAGGGGGAGCCACAGCTCGCCCTGCCGCAGTACCCCAAGGAAGCGACTCACCGCCTCCACGGTCGCGTCGCTGGCCTCGGATGCGGTCGCGCCTGCCACGCCTGCCGCATCCGGGGCTTCTGCTGTGTTGGTGCCGGCCTCTCCGCCACCCGATGCCGCCGCAGCGGTGTCTGTGGAGTCACCGGTCGCATCCGCGGCGGCGTTTCCGGCCGCGAGCGCGTTGCCGAGCTCAACCTCGACGTCGTTGACGGGAAAACCCGAACCATCGGAGATGGTGGGGTTGTCCGTGGGCTCGCCCGAATCTGAGCTGGTCATAACCTTCCTTGTATCGTCGAGTGCCGGGTGGGCGAGTACTCGCACCCCGGTGGCTGCCAGGGACGGTATGCTGAACTGGCCCCGCCGTACCCAGGCCGTCCGGATCGATGCAACGGTGTCCTGTGACACTCTGTTCGTTGCCCGGCCGTGACCGCCCGCGAGGTCGGTGCCTCCCATGGTGTCCCATTGCGGCGTGGTGCGCACAGTTCGGCTCGAGTCGCATTGATTGGTAACCGTGACAGGACTGGATACAGACCCCCATCGTGACCCTGGCGGCGCTGGTCCCGCAGTCGTTCGTTCCCTGGTGGCGATCGGGGACAGCTTCACCGAAGGATTGGACGACCTCGGTGTGGACGGGGAGTACCGCGGGTTCGCGGATCGCCTCGCCCAGCACCTTGCCATCCAGTGTCCCGGCTTCCGGTATGCGAACCTCGCGGTGCGGGGGCGGCGGATGAACCAGATCTGTGGTGAGCAGCTGGACCAGGCCCTGACGATGTCGCCCGACCTGGTGACCGTGCACGCGGGAGGCAACGACGTTCTGCGGCCCAATACCAATCTCGACCGGCTGGCCGCCATGTTGGACGAGGGGGTGCGCGAACTCCGGGACGCCGGGATTCGCGTGGTGATCCTGTCCGGGCATGACACCGGTTGGATTCCGGTCCTGCGTGCCTATCGTGGGCGGATCGCCGTGTTCAGCATGCACCTACGTGCTATCGCCGAGCGTCACGCCTGCGACATCGTGGACATGTGGGCCATGGCCGCGCTAAACGACGCCCGGGCCTGGAGCGTGGATCGTCTGCACTTCAACGCTGCCGGACACACGATCGTGGCAGCCCGCACCGCCGAGGTGCTCGGTCAACCGATGGGTGGACCTGAACTCTGGAAACATCCCTGGACGACCCCTGCGCTGACGCCGCCGCCGGCAGTTCGGCGCCGCAAGACCCTGCGCTGGACCTATGAACACCTGGTCCCGTGGATCGGTCGGCGGGCCCTGGGGCGGTCCTCCGGGGACGGGCGGCAACCCAAACGACCCGAGCTGACCGTCCTGAATCCGGGGGTTGAGCCCGCAACCGGCAGTGCTCCAGCCACCCACGCGAGTACGGTCGAGAACGTCGACAACACCACCCCCAGCTGGAACGGTCAGTGGGCCTCGCCGACCCAGCACTGTGACCGGCGCATGCCCCAGCCGGACCGCGGATAGCCCGCCGGTGGTGCCCGCGGGATGACGCGTCTCCGTTGATGTCCCGGACGACAGGCCCCGAACTCACGGAACGATCCAGGGACGCTGGAGATCCCTCGTTCGGCGCAGCTGCCCCCGTGTGTCACCCCCATCGACCTTTCCCGACCCTCATCGGCCTCTCCTGAGCCCGATTGTCTGGGGGCTACCCCCAGATGCCACAACCACCCCCATCCCACCCAGCTAGCCGCCCCCATCCCCGGGCCGAGTCGAGAGGCCCGCTCCGGGGGTGAGGCTGGCGTCTGGCGTTGGCCCCGGGCGGTGGGGATAACGACGGGCCATCGCGGATCACGCCCGCTGCCGACCGTGTGCGTTTGCGCGGTTCCGGCCCGGTCTCACTGGATCGGGCTTCAGGGGCGTCGGAAGGCCACGGCGACATTGTGCCCCCCGAAGCCGAAGGACTGGTTCAGGGCACCCACAGCGTCGTTGGGAAGCTCTCGAGGCTTGTCCTGCACAATGTCCACGACGACGTCGTCGTCCAGATCGCTGATGTTGATTGTGGGGGGGATCCGTCCCTCGTGCAGAGCCAGAATGGTCGCGATCGCCTCCACGGCACCGGCACCGCCCAACAGATGCCCGGTCATGGATTTGGTGGAGGTGACCGCCACCCGATCGGCCACGGCATCGCCCAGGGCCTGACGGATTGCCACGGTTTCGCCGACATCTCCGGTCGGCGTGGAGGTGGCATGGGCATTGACGTGGGCGATTTCCGTCGGGGACATCCCGGCATTGGCCAGGGCGCCACGGATCGCGTGCACCTGCCCCTCCGGATCGGGGGCAACCAGGTCGTGTGCGTCGTCGGAGTAGCCGGCCCCGGCCGCCACCGCATACACACGGGCCCCGCGTGCTGCCGCGTGCTCTGCCGATTCCAGGACCACGATTCCGGCGCCCTCACCCATGACGAAACCGTCCCGGTTCACATCCCAGGGGCGGGATGCGCCTGCCGGATCCTCGTTGTGGGTGGACAATGCCCGCATCGACGCGAAGGCAGCGATATTCAGGGGGTGCAGGGCCGCTTCGGTTCCTCCGGCGATCACCACGTCCGCCCGACCGGAGCGCACCATGTCGATGGCATTACCGATCGCCTCGGAACTCGAGGCGCACGCACTCACCGGGGAATGAGCTCCGGCCCGCGCCGTGAACTCCAAAGCGACCGCGCCGGCCGAGCTATTGGGCATGAGCATCGGCACCGTGAACGGCGACACCCGCTTCCAGCCCTTGTCCCGGAAGATGTCGTACTGGTCGAGAGTGGTCAGGATGCCGCCGATTCCGCTGCTGACGACGACCCCCAAGCGCAGCGGATCCACCTCGGTCAGCCCCGAGTCCTGCCACGCTTCCTTCGCCGCGATCAGCGAGAACTGCTGGGTCCGGTCCAGCCGCCGTAGACGCGGGCGGGGCAGGATCTCCGCGGGGTCCACCGCCGCCTGTCCGGCAAATCGCACCGGCAGTTCCGCAACCCAGTCCTCGGTGATGGGGGTTATCCCGGAACGGCCCTCCAGCATCGCGGACCAGGTGGTGGCGACGTCCCCGCCCAGGGGAGTGGTCGCACCCAGGCCAGTGACGACGACATCGCTTGTACTCATGGCCGATCGCGCCCTTCGACGTTCGTTGGGGCGGGTGCCCTCGCCCGGATCGGTATGAGGGCACCCGACAGGTCACGTTCTGCGGACTACTTCTGAACGTAGTTGACGACGTCCTGCACCGTCTTGAGGTCCTTGAGCTTGTCCTCCGGGATCTCCACCCCGAACTTGTCCTGTGCCTCGATCGAGATCTCCACCATCGACAGCGAGTCGATGTCGAGGTCGTCCACGAAGCTCTTCTCCGGGGTGACCTGGTCGGCGGGGACTCCGGCGATCTCGTTGACGATCTCGCCGAGGTTGTTCAGAATTTCCTGCTCGGACAGGGCCATGAGGCTTCTCTCTTTCCTGTGTCGCTGGTCGTGTGTACCGGGGAACTGCGAGGGACGCACCCGGATGGCCCCCGGTTGGCTAGGGCAGTTCCAACACCTGCGCCGCGTACGTCATCCCTGCTCCGAACCCCAGGGTGAGGACGGTGCTGCCGGGAGGAAGATCCCCACGGCCGGACATGCGCGCCAGAGCGAGTGGAATCGACGCGGATGAGGTGTTGCCCGCGGTGACAATATCGCGGGCGATCAGTGCCTGGGGCGCCCCCAGCTTGCGGGCGATCCCCTCCACGATGCGAAGGTTGGCCTGGTGTGGGACGAATGCCGTCACCTCCTCCGGAGCTACACCGGCCCGTTCCAGCGCGGCCAGGGCCACGGGGTAGAGTTCGGTGATCGCCCAGCGGAACACCGCCTGACCCTCCTGATAGAGGTACGCATGGTCCCGCAGGTGGATCGTCTCCGCCTTGTCGCCCGCGCTGCCCCACACCACGGGGCCGATACCGGGACTCTCGTCCGGGCCGACAATCGCGGCACCCGCCCCGTCGGCGAAGATCACGCAGGTGGAACGGTCCGTCCAGTCCACCCAGTCCGACAACTTCTCCGAACCGACCACCAGAACCCGCCCCGCGGAGCCACCACGGATCGCGTCACTGGCCACGGACAGGGCATAGCAGAACCCGGCGCAGGCCGCATTGATATCGAACGCGCCGGGCGCCTCGATCCCGAGTCGGTGCGCGACACTCGCAGCCGTGTTCGGGATCTGGTCGAGCGGGGTGCAGGTGGCCACGATCACCAGATCGATGTCGTGTGGAGTGAGCCCGCTGGCAGCCAAGGCCTTGCCCCCGGCCGCGACAGCCATGTCCACCACGGACTCCTCCGGACCGGCGATGCGCCGCTCGGCGACACCCACCCGACTCTGAATCCACTCATCGGTGGTATCCACCGTGCGGGCCAGGTCGTCGTTGGTGACAACCCGGCTGGGCTGATGCTCGCCGAGCGCGATGACCCGGCTACCAGGCGACTGGGGTGGCAGATTCTTCATGTGTCCACCGTTTCCGTAGGGGAGCGACGGCCAGGTCCGTGTGTATGGGCCGCGATCAGCTCACGAGCCTGGTCCAGATCCTCGGGCGTCTTCACCGCCAGTGTTTCCACTCCGCGTAGGCCACGCTTGGCGAGCCCGGTCAGTGTGCCGGCGGGCGGCAACTCGATCAGGGCGCTCACCCCGGCCTCGGCGAGTGTGGCGGTGCACGCGTCCCAGCGAACCGGGGCGCTGATCTGCGCAACCAGCCGGTCCAGGTACTCCTGCCCATCCTTCACGATGGCCCCGTCCCGGTTCGACAGCAACTGGGTCCGGGGGGCGGCAACGGGTGCACCCGCCGCCGCGCGGCGTAGCCGTGCCACCGCCGGCTCCATGTGTTCGGTGTGGAAGGCGCCGGCAACCGACAACGAACGCAACCGGGCTCGCGCGGGCGGGGCCGCCGCGAACGCCTCGAGCTGCGCGCTGGTGCCGGCCGCCACGATTTGGCCCGAACCGTTGTCGTTAGCCGCGGTGAGGCCGGCCGCGCTGATGGCAGAAAGAACCTCGTCACGATCACCACCGATCACCGCGGTCATCCCGGTGTCACTCGCACTGGCCGCCTCGGCCATGGCACGCCCGCGCTCGGCCACCAGGACCAGCGCCGCTTCGCAACTGAGTACACCCGCGATACCAGCGGCGGTGAATTCCCCCACACTGTGTCCCGCCACGGCGTCGGGCAGCGCCGGGTCATCCGCGAGATTGCCCAGGAGCTGTTCCGCTGCGGCGAGACCCGCGCTGACCAGTAGCGGCTGAGCGACCGCAGTGTCGCGAATCTCCTCGGCGTCGGCCGTCGTGCCATACCGGATGAGATCCAGACCGGTGACCGTCGACCAGTAGGTCAGTCGATCGGCGAGTCCGGGCAGTTCCAGCCAGGGCGTGAGGAAACCAGGCGCTTGGGCGCCTTGTCCGGGAGCAACAATCACAAGCACACCATCTAGACTGCCTTGTCAACGTCCGCGGACTGGAGTCGCACAGGCACGAACTTCCGACCGTCTGGTTTGGGGCATTCATACAAATCCCACCGTCCGGGAGTGACCTGCGGTCGCGCTGGACGCACCAGGGGTGTCAATCTGGAGAGTGATGAGCACAGATCCTGGCCAGACGACACCCGACCCCGAGGACGAGCACCTGCGGGCGGAGACGGCGCGGCGCCTGGAGCGGGCGATGGGCGAACTCGGTACGGCCGCGGTGGCGCGCATGGAGGAACGCCTGTCCTGGTTTCGGGCGATGTCCGCCGAGGACCGTTCCTGGGTGGGTCTGGTGGCCCAGTCCGCGGTTGCGGCGTTCGTCGACTGGTTCAAGGACCCCAATCGGGGGCGACCGGCCATCACAGTGGAGGTCTACGGCACGGCACCGCGTGAGCTCACCCGTTCCGTGTCCCTGCAACAGACCGTGGAGATGGTTCGGCTGGTCGTGGATACGGCCGAGGCGCGCGTGGGTGAGCTGGCGGCCCCCGGCGGGGAGCAGCAGCTGCGGGAGGCCATGCTGCGCTACACGCGCGAGGTTGCCTTCAGCACGGCCAAGGTGTACGCGCGTGCCGCGGAGGCGCGCGGTGCTTGGGACGCTCGCTTGGAGGCCCTGGTTGTGGACGCGCTCCTGCACGGGGATGGCGAGGAGGGATTGGCGACCTGGGGAACCGCGCTGAGCTGGTCGCATTCTCCCGTCATCGTGGTTGCGGGATACCGTCCGGAGGCCCAACCGGAAACCACGCTGATGGACGAGGTTCGTCGACTCGCACGCCGGCAGGGGCATGACGTCCTGGCCGGCATGCAGGGGGAACGGCTCATTGTCGTCCTGGGGGTGAACGCCAAAGTCCAGGGGGCCGAGGATCCACTACGGGTCGCCGGCACCCTGGCCGGAGCCTACGCTCCGGGGCCGATTGTGGTGGGACCGCCGGTACCGGACCTGCACTCCGCGGCCTCCTCGGCGCGCGTCGCGGTCAGTGGCCTGCGGGCAGCCGTGGCCTGGCCGGATGCTCCCCGGCCCGTACTGGCCCAGGACCTGCTGCCGGAACGTGCGCTGGCCGGGGAAGACAGCGCCGGCCAGGAGCTGGTGCGTGAGGTGTACCTTCCGTTGCGGAGCGCAGGTTCCCCGCTGTTGGAGACGCTGACGGTCTATCTGGAACACGCCAGTTCCCTGGAAGCCACGGCACGCATGTTGTTCGTACATCCCAACACCGTTCGATACCGGCTGGGCCGGATCGCCGACCTCACCGGATACGCCCCGACGGATGGGCGTGGTTCGTTCGCGTTGCGGGTCGCCGTGGCGCTGGGCCGCCTCTCCGGGCAGGAGACCACTGGCTGAGGCCTGGCGGGGCGGGGATGTGAACCCCGATCTGCACCGCGGCGTCCTTGTTCACAGTGAGATGCTTTGCTGGCCATCTGTGACGATAGGGTGGCCAGTGCGGTAACGGGGCCGAATTTTCGGGGAGATGACATCGTGGTTGATGTGTCGGTAGTTTCGGTAGTCCGATCCATAGGTACCTGGATTGTGGGCCAGGTTCGGGCATTCCGGGAACCGACCATGGCCGGTTATCTACGTCGGGTTGTGCTGGTGTTTCTGCCAGTGCCGTTGGCGGCCCTGGTTCCCATCACGATCGCTGTGTCCGCAAGCTGGGCAGCGGCGGGCTGGCTGGTCTTGGTAAGTGTCTCGGTGAGCGTGGCCTCACTGTTGATGTGCCTGATCATGCAGCCCCCACCCCTGCCGGAGGGGCTATCCACCCGCGCGTCAGTGCGACGTTCCCTGCATCGCTACCAGCAGGTCACACGCCTGCGGATCGCCCTGCCGCTGGCGGCCCTGGCCACCGGGGGCGTTGCGGCCGTGACCAGCGGTGGGTTGGCGCCCTACGTGGCGGCGCTCGTGCTCGCGTGGCCCCAGCTGCTGTTGGCCCTGCCGTCGTACCACAACATCTCCCGGGCGCGGCAGAGCATGGAGTCCTGGGGCGCGCAGGCGCAGCTGTGGGCCGCACTGGCCGAGCCCGCACCGGAGGTTCGGCCCGGCCGGCGGCGTGATCAGTTCGCATCGCTGCCCGGGCACGGGGGAGCGGAACCAGCCGGAACTCCAGCCGGTGGCGCAGCGCAGGACTCGGGTGGATCGGCGCGGCGTAGCCATCTGGCGCGGCCACCGATCCGGCGCCCGGCCGGGGCCAGCCGCCCCGTCCCGGGAGGGCCGCGGCGCCCGGGCCCCGGCCGGACTGGTCGGGTGCGGGTGCGCCGGGACTGAGGTGGCGCCGGGTCCCCGCTCCCGGTCCTGCGGTCGTTGCGGGACGTTCCAGCGGACGGCGTGGTCACTTCCGGGTGGAAGCGCAGCGTCCCTGTGCTGGCCGCTCAGCCGGATTCCGGCCTCTCTCGGCTACGGCCCCGTCCACGCTCTGGCGGCGTTTCCCGAATCTCGGTGCCACGCCGAGGCTGGTTGAAACGTCCACGGGGCGTGTGGCGGTGCCGGAAGGTCGGCCCCAGCCCGGTGCCTCCGCTGCGGTCGTCGGTTCTGCTGGCGTATTGGCTGGGCTGGCTGGGCTGGCTGGGTTGGCACTGCCGCGTTCACTTCCCGTGTTGCCCTGCGCGTGAACCGGCAGGTCGGAGCGTGGCCGGCACTCACAATCCCCGAATCGAACCAATGACCGGGCATCCCCGTCCCCCTGCCGGCATAGTGGGGGTTGCGGGATGTGGCCGTCACGTTCCGCAGCTGTGGTCCTCGGCAAGGATTGTTCAACAACGCGTGGGGCGCGGGCGCGGAGTGAGGCTGCTCACCGGTTGTGGTCGCGAAACGACCAGGGCATCCAGGGAAGAGGTGTGGTGTGACCGAGCGGGGATGGCAGTTCTGGGTAGATCGTGGTGGCACGTTCACCGACATCGTCGCTCGGCGCCCCGATGGTCACCTGGTGACTCATAAGCTCCTGTCCGAGAACCCGGGGCACTACCGCGACGCCGCGGTGGCCGGAATTCGGCAGTTGCTGGGCCTCCACCCCGACGTCGCCGTTCCAGCCGGCCAGATCGAAGTGGTGCGGATGGGAACGACCGTTGCGACCAACGCCCTCCTCGAGCGCACCGGCGAACCCACGGTGCTGGTAACTACCCGTGGGTTCGCGGACGCGCTCCGAATCGCCTACCAGGACCGGCCCGAGATTTTCGACCGCCACATCCAGCTTCCCGAGATGCTGTACCGGCAGGTGGTGGAGGTGGACGAGCGGATGGCGGCGGACGGTACCCCGTTGCGCGTCCCCGACCTGGAGCGTGTCGCCGCGGATCTCCAGGCGTCCTATGCGGCCGGGGCTCGGGCTGTGGCCATCGTGCTTATGCACAGCCACCAGTACCCCGAGCACGAACGTCTCCTCGCTGCCGTCGCGCGTCGGATCGGCTTCACGCAGATCTCCGTCTCCAGCGAGGTCAGTCCGCTGATGAAGCTGGTGCCTCGGGGGGACACCACGGTCGTGGACGCCTACCTGTCCCCGGTGCTCCAGCGCTACGTCGACGATGTCGCCACGGCAACGAGCGGTGTGCGGCTGATGTTCATGCAGTCCAACGGGGGCCTGACCGACGCGCATCAGTTCCGCGGCAAGGATGCGATCCTGTCCGGTCCCGCCGGGGGCATTGTCGGTATGGCCCGCATGTCCCGTATGGCGGGCTTCGAGCATGTCATTGGATTCGACATGGGCGGGACGTCCACCGACGTTTCGCACTACGCCGGTTCCTTCGAACGCGTCCTGTACACCCAGGTCTCCGGAGCGCGTCTGCGCGCCCCCATGTTGGACATTCACACGGTCGCTGCCGGTGGGGGATCCGTGCTGCATTTCGACGGTAGCCGGCTGCGGGTGGGGCCGGGGTCCGCTGGGGCTAACCCCGGCCCGAGCTGTTACCGCAATGGTGGCCCCCTCACCGTGACCGACGCCAACGTGATGCTGGGCCGCATCCAGCCCGACCACTTTCCGCACGTGTTCGGCCCGCACGGCGACCAGCCGCTCGATTCGGCCTTGGTACGGCGACGATTCGGGGAACTGGCCCACTCGATCACTGCACACACGGGGGTGGAACGCAGCGCCGAACAGGTGGCCGAAGGCTTCCTGCGGATCGCCGTGCTCAACATGGCCAATGCTGTCAAGCGCATCTCGGTGCAGAAGGGGCACGACGTCACCACCTATGCTCTGACCACCTTCGGTGGCGCCGGTGGACAGCATGCCTGTGCGGTGGCCGACTCCCTGGGCATCCGTACTGTCCTGGTGCCGCCGATGGCAGGAGTGCTGTCCGCGCTGGGAATGGGGCTGGCCGACACGGCGGCCCTGCGGGAACAGTCGGTGGAGCGCCCGTTGACCCCCGAACTCATGCCGACCCTCCGGTCGATCGCCTCCGAGCTGGAGAACCACACCCGGGCCGAGCTCGTGGCGGAGGGGGTCCTGCCCGAACACAGTGATGCGGTGTGGCGCGCCCAGATCCGTTACGACGGAACCGACACCCCAGTCGCGGTCACTCTGGGTGACTATGCGTCCATAGTGGCGGAGTTCGAGGCGGCGCATCGCCGCACCTACTCGTTTCTCCTGGAACGTGGGCTCGTGGTCGAGGCGGTGACCGTGGAGGCGATCGGCCACACGGAGCAGCCGGATCTCACCCGTCACGCCGAGACCACCGTCGCGGCCAGCCCCGTGGGTGGTGGAGGAGTGCCCGCGATCCCCACGCGCGGGAGCATCTACAGCCATGGGCGGTGGCACTCGGTGTCGTTGCACCACCGCGGGCAGCTGCGGGCTGGTCACCGTGTACGGGGCCCCGCGTTGATTGTGGAGGAGCAGGCCACCACCGTGGTGGCCGAGGGGTGGGAGGCGTATCTGCCCGAGGCATCGGTCGATGGGTTCCTGCGGATGGACCGGGTGCGGGCCAGAGCCGACGACGCAGCCGAGGCCGGCACGCGCCCGGACCCGGTACTCCTCGAGGTGTTCAACAATCTGTTCATGTCGATCGCCGAACAGATGGGAGCACGGCTCGAACAGACCGCCCAGTCCGTCAACATCAAACAGCGCCTGGACTTTTCCTGCGCCCTGTTTGATCCGGACGGCAACCTTATTGCGAACGCGCCACACATGCCGGTGCACCTCGGTTCCATGGGAACCACCGTGCAGGAGGTGATCCGGCGCAACACCGGGAGCATGCGGCCCGGCGACGTCTACGCCGTCAACGACCCTTACCACGGAGGAACCCACCTCCCCGACATCACCGTGGTCACGCCGGTATTCGACGGACCTGGCGCCCAGGTGCTGTTCTATGTGGCCTCCCGTGGTCACCACGCCGAGATCGGTGGGGTGACGCCCGGATCGATGCCGGCGCACAGTCGGGAAGTACACGAGGAGGGGGTGCTGTTCGACAACTGGCTGCTGGCGCGGGACGGGCAGTTTCGGGAGACCGAGACGCGAGAACTGCTGACGGGAGCCCGTCACCCGTCGCGTTCCCCCGAGGTCAACCTCGCCGACCTGCGGGCCCAGATCGCAGCGAACGCCAAAGGCGTTGCCGAAGTCGATGCGATGATCGAGCACTTCGGGCTGGACGTGGTACTCGCCTACATGCGTCACGTCCAAGACAACGCCGAGGAATCCGTACGGAAGGTGATTGACGCCCTCGATGACGGCGCCTACACCTACGAGATGGACTCTGGGGCGGTGATCGCCGTGCGTATCAGTGTGGACCGTGCCCGTCGGAGCGCCACCGTCGACTTCACCGGCACCTCCGCGCAACTCGACACCAACTTCAACGCGCCCTCCTCTGTGGCCACCGCGGCGGTCCTCTACGTGTTTCGGACGCTCGTCGCCGACGACATTCCGCTCAACGACGGTTGCCTCAAACCGTTGCGGCTGGTGATCCCGCCGGGATCCATGCTGGCCCCGGACTATCCGGCAGCGGTGGTCGCCGGGAACGTCGAGACCTCCCAGGCGGTGACCGGGGCTCTGTACGCCGCGCTAGGGATTCAGGCGGAGGGCTCGGGGACGATGAACAACGTCACCTTCGGCAACGCCAACCACCAGTACTACGAGACGATCGGTTCCGGGGCCGGTGCTGGGGCGGGATTCTGTGGCGCCTCGGTGGTGCAGACACACATGACCAACTCGCGACTCACCGACCCCGAGGTTCTGGAGTGGCGGCTGCCCGTTCGGCTGGAGGAATTCCGGATTCGCTCCGGAAGCGGTGGTGCCGGGCGGTGGCGCGGGGGAGACGGTGGGCTGCGCCGACTTCGTTTCCTGGAGCCGATGACGCTCAGTACCCTCTCCGGGCATCGTCGTATCGCACCGTACGGTATGGCTGGCGGGAACCCGGGGGCGCTGGGGCGAAACGTGGTGGAGCGTGCGGATGGCAGCCGGGTCGAGCTGGCCGGTTGTGACTCGGTGGAGGTTCGGGTCGACGACGTCCTGATAATCGAAACCCCCGGTGGGGGCGGATTCGGGCAACCCCCATCCGTGCCGCCAGACGGATCCTGACCCGCTCGACCATGGACGGGGCGGGACGGTGGGGGGCGCAGCGCTACAGGATCGCCTCGGGCGAGTAGGCCGCGGCCTGCGGATGTGCGGCCACGATCTCGCCGACGGTTCGACTGACGGCGGTCACCTGGTCCGCCGCCGCTCCCGTGAAGGACATCCGGTCGGCGAGCAGGGCGTCCAACTCGGCACGGTCGAGGGGAAGCCGCGGATCCCGCGCGAGTCTGCCCAAGAGCTCGTTGTCGCCCGAGCCCTGCTCCCGCAGGGCGAGGGCGGCAGCGACCGCGTGCTCCTTGATCGCCTCGTGGGCCGTCTCCCGCCCGACCCCTTTGCGCACGGCTGCCATGAGCACCTTCGTGGTTGCGAGGAAGGGCAGATAACGCTCCAACTCGCGGTCCAACACGGCGGGGAAGGCGCCGAACTCGTCGAGCACCGTGAGCATGGTCTCCAACAGCCCGTCCAGCGCGAAAAAGGCGTCCGGCAGCGCCACCCGGCGGACCACGGAACAGGACACATCGCCCTCGTTCCACTGTTGTCCCGCCAGCTCGGCGGTCATCCCCGCATAGCCCCGCAGGACGACGGCCAGCCCGTTGACCCGTTCACAGGAGCGGGTATTCATCTTGTGCGGCATCGCGCTCGATCCGACCTGCCCCGGCCGGAACCCCTCGGTGACCGCGTCGTGGCCGGCCATCAGGCGGATCGTCGTCGCCAGACTGGAGGGGGCTGCGGCCAGCTGTACCAGCGCGGTGAGGACCTCGTGGTCCAGGGAGCGGGGATAGACCTGGCCCACGCTTCGCAGGACCTGATCGAAACCGAGATGCTGTGCTACACGGCGCTCCAGCTCGGCGAGTGGCGCAGAGTCCCCTCCCAGCAGGTCCAGCATGTCCTGTGCGGTGCCCACCGGTCCTTTGATCCCGCGCAGTGGGTATCGAGAGATCAGCTCGTCGAGCCGGGTGTAGGCGATCAGTAGTTCGTCCGCGGCGGTGGCGAACCGCTTGCCGAGGGTTGTCGCCTGGGCGGCGACGTTGTGGGAGCGGCCGGGCAGCACCGTGTCGGTGTGTTCCGTGGCCCGGCGGGCGAGTCGGTCCAGCAGCGCCACGCAGCGGTCCCGCACATGACACAGGCTGGACCGCACCTGGAGCTGTTCGACGTTCTCGGTGAGGTCGCGTGAGGTCATCCCCGTGTGGGCGTACTCGTGCCCGGCCAGCGCGTTGAATTCCTCGATGCGAGCCTTGACGTCATGGCGGGTCACCCGCTCCCGCTCGGCGATGGAGGCGAGGTCGACCCGCTCCACGACGCTCTCGTAGTCGCGGATCGCGGCGTCGGGAACATCCACTCCGAGTTGGGCCTGGGCCCGCAGTACCGCGATCCAGAGCCGGCGCTCCAGGACGACCTTGTGGGCTGGCGACCACAGCTCGGTGAGCGTGGACGAGGCGTAGCGCGTGGCCAGGACGTCGGGAATCTGCGGTGCGGAAGTCACGATTCTCCAGCCTAGCGGGCCGCGACGGCCGGTGGCGACGGAAACGGCCGGTATGACCGAACGGGTCATACCGGCCGCGGCGGGTTCGTTGCCGACCTGACGGTTGACGCTACTGGTCGACGTCACCCTTGATGCAGGCCGCGTAGGGGCCGCTGGCCGTGAGGATGTTCAGCGGACCCTCCCAGTTCCACGGGGCCGCGCACAGCTCACTGAGAACGTCACCGTTGATCACCGCGTAGGTGTCGCCGCCGCCGTCGGCGTAGTCGTAATCGTAGGCGCTGGCCGCGGGTGCGAAGGCGAAGGTCCCGGCGAAAGCCAGAGCCGTGACAGCCAGGGTCTTACGGAGCATGAATGGTGTCCTTTCGTGTGCACCAGCACCCGAAGTGCGTGCTGACGTATTGCTCATAGTCCAGTGCTCTATGTAGTTTTGAGGTTTACAGGGCGTGTCCGGATCGGTCACCGGTAGGTGCTCGCTCGCCGGGTGCCCTCTTGTTCCGCCGGAGCGCGGACGCCGCGGCGCGCTGTATGTGCCCCCATGGCGGCCGCGTGCCAGGGCGGGCGGGGGCGTTACTGCTTGACGTCCCCGTCGATGCATGCGGAGTAGGGCCCGGTCAGTGAGGCGATCGTCCCCGGGCCTTCCCAGTTCCAGGGCAGGGCGCACCACTTGCTGGCCACATCCCCGTTGATCACGGCGTAGGTGTCGCCGTCGCCGGCGTGTGCGGCCGGGGCGAGTGCGAAGGTGCTGGCGAAGGCGAGGGCGCCTACCGCGAGGAATTTGCGCATGTCGAGAACTCCTTTTCCGGATGACCCAATGGCCACTACGAAGAGTATCGAAGATATGACTTTATGCAACTAGCACTGCGGTGGCGTGGCGGCGACGCATGAACGACGGGGGTGGTTCGGCCGGAAGTGGTCAGTTTTGTCGGGACCGGGTCCGGGGCCTGTCGACATGACCCCGGACATCCCTAGGCTGGCGCTGCACGAAGGTGGCGAGTACTGAAGAGAGACCCGTATGGCCAGGACACCGGACTGGATGCGCTCCGCCGGTGCGGCGGAGACACCCCCGGAGATCAGAGCGAGAAGCCCGCACCCGGCGCGGGTGTGGGACTACTGGCTTGGCGGCAAGGACAACTTCGCCGCCGACCGTGAGACCGCGGAGTTGCTCCTGGACGTCCTCCCGCAGTGGGGCGATCTCGCCCGGGCCGACCGGGAGTTCCTGATCCGGGTGGTGCGCTTCTTCATGACTGATGCCCGCCTGCACCAGATCGTGGACATCGGCGCGGGCATCCCAACCTCTCCCAACGTCCACGAGGTTGCCCAGGCGATCCGGTCCACGGCCCAGGTGTGTTATGTCGACAACGATCCCCTGGTGCTCGCGCACGCGCGTGCGCTCCTGCGTGGCGGCACCCAGGGGCGTGTGGACTGCGTGCAGGCCGACCTGCGCAGTCCCCGATCCTTGATGGAATCCGCGGGCGTGGATCGTACCCAGCCGGTGGGACTCACCCTCCTCGCGGTGCTGGAGTTCCTACCTGACCAGCAGGAGGCTCGATCCGCCCTACTCCGGCTCACCGAGGCGGTTCCGTCGGGGAGCTACGTGGCCGTGGCCCACCCCCTGCGCAGCCCGGCCATGGACGAGGCATTGCGCCGATGGAACCTCCGCAGCACCGTCCCGGCGCGGGCCCGAACCGAGGCGGAGATCACCGAGCTACTGAGCGGCATGGACATCCTCGAGCCGGGGCTGGTCCCCCTCCCGGAGTGGCGTCCCGCCCCGGACACGCAGTACCGGGGGCGGGACCTGCCCTTCGTCGGCGTCGTGGCCCGCACGCGGTGACGTGGCGGCAGCCCGTGGTCACCATCCTCGTCGGGCCCTCTAAGATTGGCTGCGGTCACCCCCCGACCGTAGGAAGCCCGTATGAGCCAATCGCCACGCTGGATCGACTCCGATCCCGACTTTCCGCCCGAGCTGAACTCCAAAGTGGCGCACCCGGCGCGGGTGTGGGACTACTGGCTCGGTGGAAAGGACAACTTCGCCGCCGATCGGGCGGCCGGTGACCAGTTGTCCGCGGCCATACCGGACTGGATCCCCATCGTCCGCGCCGACCGCGAGTTCCTCGCACGCGTGGTCAGCCACGCGGTCACGTCCGCAGGGATCAGTCACTTCCTCGACATCGGTACGGGCGTTCCCACCGCGAACAACACTCACGAGGTCGCCCAGCGGCTCGATCCGGCCGCACGTGTGGTCTACGTCGACAACGATCCCATCGTTCTGGTGCACGCCCGGGCGTTGCTGACCAGCACCGAGCAGGGCGCGACGGACTATGTCGACGCGGACCTCCGCGACCCCGAACGGATCCTCAACGCGGCCGCACGGACCCTAGATCTGGGGCAGCCGGTACTGGTGACGCTGCTGGGAATCATGGAGTTCATTCCGGACGATGCGGAGGCCCGTTCCATCGTGGAGCGGTTGCTTGGGGATCTGGCTCCCGGCAGCCTGCTCGCCATGACACACCCGCTCACCGGAACCGTGATGGACCAGGCTATGCGCCTGTGGAACGACAGTGGGGCCACGCCGGTGACAGTGCGGTCCCAGTCCGCGGTGCGGGAGCTCTTCGCGGGTGTGGATCTGCTGGACCCCGGGCTCGTCTCGCTGCCCCAGTGGCGACCCACACCGCAGACGGCGCACACCGATCGGGATCTGCCGTTCTACTGCGCCGTGGGCCGCAAGCCGTAAGCAGCCCCGTACGCAGGGCTGCGCCGCCCGACCGGGAACCGGGGAGGGGCTCGTGGCCTGCGGCCCCTAGTGGTGCCCGCATCGGCCAGGACAGGGGAACGGCGGTGGCCGATGCGGGCACGGGTGGTGCCCGTTCTGGCTCAGCGGGCCTCGGTGACGGTCAGGTCCCCGTCGGCGTGGCGGGCGCGTAGCACCTTCTTGTCGAACTTGCCGACGCTGGTCTTGGGAACCTCGTCCAGGAAGGTCCAGTACTCGGGAAGTTGCCACTTGGGAAGGCGGTCGGCGAGGAAGGAACGTAGCTGTGTGGCGTCCACCGACTCGCCCTCGGCGACGACCACCGAGACCAGCGGACGTTCGTCCCATCGCGGGTCGGGGACAGCGATGACCGCGGCTTCGGCGACGGCGGGATGCGCCATGACCTCGTTTTCGATGTCGACCGAGGAGATCCACTCGCCGCCGGACTTGATGACGTCCTTGGCTCTGTCGGTGAGCGTGAGGAAACCGTCCGGGGTCAACGTTCCCACGTCCCCGGTGCGCAGCCAGCCGTCGTGGAACTTGTCCCCGGCCTCCACCTGGTAGTAGCCGCCGGCGATCCAGGGGCCGCGGACCTCAAGTTCGCCGACGCTCGTGCCGTCCCAGGGGACCTGCGCGCCATCGGAGCCGATCAGGCGCGCCTGCACGGAGGCCGGAAGTCGTCCCTGGGTGATGCGGTAGCGCCAGGCCTCGTCGCCGGTGGTGCCCCCGGGGGCATGGGCCACGCTACCCAGAGGGGACGTTTCGGTCATTCCCCAGGCGTGCAGGATCGGGACGTTGTGCCGTTCCTCGAAGGCGCGCATCAGGCTCGGGGGACAGGTGGATCCTCCCACGATCACCTGGCGCAGCGTGGAGATGTCGCGGGGACGGGCGTCCAGCTCGGCGAGGACGCCCTGCCAGATGGTGGGGACCGCCGCCGCCGCGGTTGGCCGTTCTGCCACGGTCATGTCGACCAGCGGTTCGGGTTGCAGGAACCGGTCCGGCATCAACGTCGAACTGCCGATCATCAGGGCTGCGTAGGGCAGGCCCCAGGACATGGCGTGAAACATGGGGACAATCGCCAGGACGTAGTCCGCCTGGGTGAGGCCCATACCGTCAGTCATGGCGACCTGCATGGAGTGCAGCCAGATGGACCGGTGGCTGTAGACCACTCCCTTCGGATCCCCGGTCGTGCCGGAGGTATAGCACATGGCGGCGGCGTCCCGTTCGTCAACAACGGGCCAGTCGAACTCTGTCGGTTGGGAGGACAGAAGGTCGTCGTAGCGGTGCACCTGGACCGCGGCACCGTCGAGGGCGTCTCCCGGATCCCCGCCAGCCACGATGACGTGCTGTACGGTCCGCAGCTGCCCCAGGAGCGGGGCCAGGAGCGGGACCAGGGTCGCGTCGACGATAATGACGTGATCCTCGGCGTGGTTGGCGATGTAGACCAGCTGTTCCGCGGGAAGCCGGATGTTCAGGGTGTGCAGCACCGCGCCCATGGCAGGAACGGCCAGGTACGCCTCCAGGTGCTCCTGGTTGTTCCACTGGAACGTGGCCACCCGCTGGTCCCCGGTCACACCCAAACTCCGCAGGGCGTGCGCCAGCTGCGCCGCGCGCCGCCCGACTTCCGCATAGGTGGTGCGCCGAGGTTCCCCACCGGTCCAGGTGACGACCTGGGCGGCGCCGTGCGTGCTGGTGCCGTAGCGCACGAGGTCGCCGAGGTTCAGTGGGTGATCCTGCATGGTGCTGCGCATAGCCGTGAGCCCTCCTCCAAGTGACGGACATCACGAGATTAGGAGGCGACTGTTCGGTATGGGAAGACCAGAAAAGTTACTGGCGAGTCACAAAAGGTGGTTGCCCGAGCGTTCCGAGGCGCGCTCCTCCGCGGCGGTTGTCGCCCTGGGGCTCGGGCACCCCACCACGTGTGCGCTAATCGGTCAGGGTGTGGTGCGTGAGTTCCCGAACCTCGGACCCCGGACGTGCGGAGGTGGCGGGCGCTCCGGTTGTCCCGGGCAGCGCCGGGTGTTCCCAGTACACCTCGGCCGAACGCCCCCGCAATACCAGGGTCGCCACAGTGTTCTCATAGTGTGGCCCGTCCTCGATACGCCACCGCAGCGCCGGTGCGCCGACCCCGGCCAGGCGAGCCATCAGGGCGGTGCACCAGCCGGTGATTCGTCGCGCCGCAAGCCAGGTAGCCCAGCGCAGCTTGGTCGGCAGGCGGTTCCGCGTCGGGGAGCACACCAGCTGCACGATCGGCGCCACACCGCCCACGGTCTGGCGCGGATAGGCCGTGGCGAGGTAGGAGAAGTGCACATCCCCGCCGAGGAAGAGCACACTGGCCGGAGCCGGGCCACGCTGCCCCGAGGCCAGGTCGAGGACGGCGTCAGACATCCACTGGAAGGAGGCATGGAACGCGGGCCAGTGCTCCAGGTCGAAGGCCTGGCGGAGTCGCTCGCCGGTCCCCCTGAGGCCAGCACCCCACCGTCCCGCGCACACGGCCTCGTTCCACGCCTCGAGGTAGTGCACCCCGGTGGGCAGGAGAAACGGTAGCGAACTCGCCAGGATCAGATGATCGACATCTCCGGTGAGCTGCGCAGCGAGCCAGGCCTCGGTGTCTGGGTCCTGCATCGTGCGGTGGGCGTCGTTGTCGACGATGCGCCCGCATCGGGTGTCCAACATCAGCACCCGACTGTTGGCAATATCGAACCGGTAGCTCCACTGATAGCTTCCCGGTAGCTCGTGCGCCCGCCAGGCGAACTCGTCCACGACTGCCGCCGCGTCACCCTCGGTTCGGTGCACGGAGCTGAGTACCGGGTCGGCGTCACGATCCTTGGCCGACAGATTCCCGAGATGCTGGTACACCCAGTAAGCCCCGAGGCCGGAGGTGATCCGTGACCGCCACCAGGGCTGTTCCGCGATGTTCTGGCGCCAGCTTCCCGAGGTGTTCCAGTCGTCGCGCACGTCGTGGTCGTCGAACAGCATCAGGGTGGGCACGGTGGACAGCAGCCACCGCAGGTCCGGGTCGGACCAGGCCTGCCGGTACAGCTCCGCGTATTCGTCGAAGAAGACCACCTCGTCCGCCGGCGGATCGGCCTGTCGCCGTTCCGGCGTGGCCGCGGCACGGCGCTGCTGGAGGAAGGCCTGCATCCCCTCGGTCACTTCGTCGGCGTAGACCTGGTCGCCAAGCAGGAGCAGCACACTGGGTTCTCCGTAGACGGGCGTGGACGGGGCGCCGTCCACAGACCGCTCACGGGCCAGACGCGCGGCGTAGGAGCGCAGCATGTCCACACCAAGGACCGTGTCCGTCTCGGTGGTGTGGGGCGCCGCGCGATGACACGAACCGAATGCGATCCGGACGGGGGCATCCGGGTCCAGTGTGCGGATCAGGCTTGGTGGATGGACCGCCCCGGGCTGCGGCCACACCTGAGTGTCGTCGAGCAGAACCCGATAGGGCAGGGCGTGCCCCGAGGGGAGCCCGTCCAGGTCGCACAGGGCGAAATGGTGCCCGTGCACGGTGAACGTCTCGGTGCTGGCCCGCCGCTCAGTGTGCCCGTGTCCCGCGATGACCGTCACGGTGCCCGGGGTGTCGGTCTCGACCCACACGGTTGCACTGGACTCCGTCACGTGGCGCAGCATGGGACCAAGCCGTAGTTCGACGCTCACTGGATACGCTCCGTGTCTCGTCCGGGAGTCTCGGGCCGGGGCGGCACAGCGCCCTGATCGACCCTGATCACCACCCCACCTCCCCATTCAATACCGCACGGCCGTGTGGTGGAGCCATTGCGGTTGTGCCGCGTCGGCACGGGAAGGGACCGTGGCACTATGCGAAGCGAAATCATCGACGTGACCACCGGCGGCACGGATGCCGTCGTCGACATCACTCGCCAGTGCACCGAGTTCGTGACGCGTGCGGGGGCTGTCAGCGGCCTGCTGCACGTCTTCGTGCCCCACGCCACCGCAGGTGTGGGCATTCTGGAGCTCGGGGCGGGATCCGATGAGGATCTGTTGGCGGCGCTGGCCGAACTCCTGCCGGCCGACGACCGGTGGCGCCATCGCCACGGCACACCCGGTCACGGTCGCAGCCACGTCCTACCGGCCCTGGTTCCGCCGTATGCCACGGTTCCGGTCGTGGAGGGTCGCCTGGCTCTGGGAACCTGGCAGAGTATTGCCATCGTCGATATCAATGTCGACAATCCGCACCGCAACATACGACTTTCCCTGTTGACGGAGCCAAATAACGGGGCAGGATGAGGGGAGCGGCGTGACAGAGGGGGAACGCGTTGACGCGGACCGCCTCCAGCGTGTGAACTTAGCCTGCAACGGCGGCTATAGGTACGCCGCGGGGAAAGCCCGTATAGGGCGGGCCACCTTGGGTTATGGAGGAGGACTTTCGTGAGCGCGACCGCGGGCCAGGCACAGAGCGAGCACAGCCTGGCCGATCGACTTGGCATCAGGCCGGGTCAGGTGGTGCAGGAGATCGCCGTCGACGATGACGTGGATGAGCAGCTCCGCGCGTCGATCGCCGAGCGGATCGGCGGAGAGCTGGTCGACGAGGACTACGGCGGTATCGTCGACGTCGTTCTGCTGTGGTGGCGTAGCGACGAGGAGGATGACCTCGCCGATGCGTTGGTGGATGTGATGACACCAGTAGAGGCCGGAGGCATCATCTGGGTGTTGACACCCAAGGCCGGTCGGGAGGGGCACGTTCCGCCGACCGATGTCGCCGAGGCGGCCACGACGGCGGGACTGTCCCAAACCAGTGCCATCAGTGCCGGAGCGGACTGGTCAGGGACCAAGCTGATCGTGCCCAAGATGGGGCGTTGAGGCGGGAGAGTCCTCCCACCGGTGGCCGTGTTCCCGTGCGCCGACCCCGGCAGGTGACCCCGAGCGGCGCAGGGGCCCTCTTTCGTGGTGTTCACGGCGCGAACGTTACGCTTGGGGCGCTTCGTCCCGTGTAGGGCGGGCCCGGCGCCGTACCGGATGCCGGTGCGGCCCGGTCACCGTGTTCGCCCAACGTGGGTGGCACGGATTTTCCCCTAGCGAGAGGAATCCCCATTGGCGATTGAGGTTGGCCAGACTGCTCCGGATTTCGAGCTGACCGACCAGCACGGGCAGACCGTGCGCCTGTCGGACTTCCGGGGACGGAAGAACGTTGTGCTCGTCTTCTACCCCCTCGCGTTCTCCGGCGTGTGCAGCAACGAACTGTGCGAGCTGCGCGACGACGTCTCCGAGTTCCAGAACGAGCAGGTCCAGCTGCTGAGCGTGTCGGTGGACTCGATGTTCGCGCATCGCGTGTGGGCCGAACAGGAAGGGTTCGACTATCCGCTCCTCAGCGACTTCTGGCCCCACGGGGCGGTCGCGCAGAGCTACGGTGTTTTCGATGACACCAAGGGCGTTGCCGTGCGCGGAACGTTCCTGATCGACACCGAGGGTACGGTCCGCTGGAAGGTCGTCAATGCCCTGTCGGATGCCCGCGACCTGGACGAGTACCGCAAGGCACTGGCAGAGCTGACGTAACAGCGTGCCGCATGAACGTCCGGGTGGCGGGGGCGACGCCGCACCCGCCACCCGGACATAGAGGCTGCGTGGCCGGGCCGTATCGGTCCGGCCACACCCCAGTTCAGGATATTCCGGCGGGGGTCGGCGCCGTTCCGGATTTCGCCGTGCTCGATGGTGGGGTGGACGGCCGGTGGAACATCTCGACGTCGACTTCCTCGCCGGCCATGGCTGCCGTATCCCAGGGGCCGCTTGCCACCAGCGTGTGCAGCGTCTCGTCTCCGATCCCGCGCAGGTGTTTGCGTAGCGTGGCATCGTCCGGCATTCCGGGCATGCGGGAGGCGAGGCGGTCTCGGATCCCGCGTAGTCGATCCAGGAATGTTTCGAGGTCGCTGTCCCGGTCCGGGGTCGTGTCCTGCGCCGTTGCAATACGTGCGGCGATCGGCTGACTCACACCGTGCTCGTCGGTGTCCACCATCGCCGTGAAGGCCCTGCTCTTGTGTCGGTACTGGAGCATCGACATGGCCGCTTCGTGTCGGACGAAGTCGGCGTCGCGCAGGGGACGCCCACTCCAACTGGTTGCCAGTGCCCGGGACAGGGACACGGCCGAGGCGAAGCCACTGTTGAGTCCACGTCCGGGCCAGAAGTGGATCGCGTTCGCGGCGTCACCGAGGAGAAAGCCGTAGGTGCTCGGTGTGTCCACGGTGGCCGGGAGGAGTTGAGCGGTGAAGCGCGGCCGCTGCACCATTCCCAGCCGGAAGGCGGTGATGGCCGCCAGCTGGTCGTCGGCCACTCCGAACAAACGGAGTCCCTCGCGGACGCGGTCCCACAACGCGGACCCCCGGACCAGCGCGGGCAGAAACAGGGAGCTGTGTGTGGGGCAGTGGAAGTTCTCGTGCTCGTCACGCACCAGGACGCACGGCCGGGAGGCGATACAGTCCTCGAATACCTGCCGCGCGGGGTCGATTCCCACCGCCTCGCGCGCCTCCTGGGCGGTGAGTCGCATGTTCAGGAAACCCTCGCCATGTAGCGAGTTGAGCAGGAAGCGGTTCTGGGCCACGGTCAGCAGTACGGTCATGGGATCGTTCAGGGAAGAGGCCACCCGCAGCCCCAGAACCACGTCCTGGACGTGTTCCCCGTTCAGGGAGTAGATGGACTCCTCGGCCTTGCCGAAGTTCTCCCGGAAGTACTCTCGGGTGGGCGACCGGGCGCCCTCACAGATGGCGAGTACGTGCTCGCCCCCCAGGTCCGCAGCCTGTTCCTGTGGATGGAAACGGCGTGGGACCAGCCGAATGTTCTGGGGGCGGGCGTTGGCGAGCTCCAGTAGGGCGTTCTCCACGTGGGCGATCCGTACGTTGCGAGGACCGTATCCCTCCACGGAGTCGGGGCCGGTCGGCCACATTTCGGAGTAGGTTCCCTTCTGGAAGACGTGTTCCTGGACGTGCTGGGGGAGAGCCCGGAACTGGCGACTCTGGATCGTCACCACCTGCTGGCGGCGTACGTTGCCGTGGCGTTCGTCCTGCCACACCACCCGTGTTCCTTCGTTGACCCAGCGTTCGTCGTAGACCGTGATAGCCACCCGGTCGCCCATCAGGTGTTCCAGGAGGAGCGCGAACCCCAGCCCCACGGGGCCGCCTCCGGAGACGGTGACCCGCAGGACCGGCGCGTTGTCCCGTACGCGTGCCGGCGGGACCTCCACTGCCTCGCGATTGTGGGATTGGACGGGGTGGGCGGTCACGGTCTCGTTCGGGTCCAGGTTCTCGAACCGGAAGGTCTCCTCCCCGACCGTGATCAGATCGCCCGTACGCAGCTGGCATGTCTCGACCGGCTGTCCGTTGACCAGGGTGCCGTTTCGGCTGCCGAGGTCGCTGAGGACATAGTCTTCGCCCTCGCGGGCCACACTGGCGTGGTGGCGCGAGGCTTGGCGGCTGTCGACCACGACCGTGTTGTCACTGCTGCGGCCGAAGGTAATCGGCAGCTCGTCGAGCTGGAATCGCTGTCCGTGGTGATCTCCGTCATTTCCGAGTATCTGCGGCGCCATGATGGGTGTCCTTCGCTGCGTAGGCGGGGTGCCGGGGCGCTGTCCCTCTGTCCGGATACACGGGCGCGCGGTGGCGCGAGTTCACTGCGGCCCACACCGCCGCGGACCGGAGCCAGGGCGAGATCCCGCGGGCTCGGAGCCGTGTGCCCGCGTGTCCACGCATCGGGCCCCACCTCGCTTCTATAAATCTACGATGTAAAGGTGGTGCGAGTGGTGATCCCATCCGGTGCAACCCTCTCCTCAAACCAGGTACGATGACCGAAGCCGCCGACAAACCCACCACTACGGTCCGGCGCACTCTGGGGCGCATAGCTCAGTTGGTCAGAGCATTCGGCTTACAACCGAAAGGTCACTGGTTCGAGTCCAGTTGCGCCCACCCGCATCTACCCTCGTCGGCTTTTCTTTGCCCTCATCCGCTGGGGGTGCCCTCCGGGCTGCCAGTGCGACACCGGCTCCACCCGCCCACGTATGCAGTGCTCTCGTCGGGGTCCGTCCGGTGGCCGTCCTCGGTGTCGGGGTTCGGCCCGGGGCTTTCGGCTTGCTTCTCCCGGTGTCCATCGTCGCGTAGGTGCCGGAGCACCATGTCCGGGGTGGGGGTGGGTGTCGCCGCACCGTGGATTGCCGTGGTCGGCGGGGTCGCGTTGCCTCCGTTCGTCTGGCGCGCGAACGCCGCACTGTCCTCGTTCGGCCAGATGGTGGGTCCGGTGACCTGGCCGCGACGTCGGCCCAGCGCTCCGCGTAGCCGGCTACAGTACATGCAGCCCGGCGGCCAGTGGATGACCCTCGGCGCTGGTCTTTCGGTAGCTCGTTGTGGCGCATCGTCTGCTTGCCGCGCCACGGCACCGTCTACTGTGCTGCGCACAGCATCACCCCTGCGGATGGGATTCCGGCTGCCGGTGAGTCCTGTGCCAGCGAGCCACCTACTGTCAGCCTGGTGAGCGCCTTCCCGGTCCACGTCCGATGTTCCCAGCGCGCTTCCCGGTGGCCTTGGTGCCGCCCTGCGGGGCACGACGTGGTGCGTGGTGTATTACGGACCCGCTCGGATCCGAGGTATAGGGGTCCAGGGTGGGGGCGACACGGGAATCCTGGCCCGCTGGCGTTGGAGGAAGGCTGGCCCTGTCGGCTGATCATCGAAGGGGTGATCACTGGGGAGGAGGGGGCGGAGATGCGGCGTTTGCACAGGTCCGAGGGTGCGCCGATCGCGCCGTCGGCCGCCACCCGGGCGGAGGTGCGGGCGATGGTCACGGAGTACGGGGCCATGTTCCTGGTGCATGCCCCCCGTGGGGATGGGCCTCTGGGGCGCGTTGGGGTCATGGTGGGTGGCGAGTGTGCCCCAGGTCCTGGATCCACACCCCGGCTGGACAGCGCGGCACGCGTCACGGTAAGACATCCCTGCGTGTTCCCACCCACACCCAAGACCACGAAGAGTAGCAATCCAGATACAGACCTTCCTGCGAACCCCCAATACCCAGTCACAAAACCATAACGCGCCCTGAACGGTGCAGGTCATCTGGTGTGCGCCCCACGCGAGTGGGGATGGACCGGGCGGGGGCAGGTAAAATCCGTTACGCGCCCGGTGCGCCCCACGCGAGTGGGGATGGACCGCAATCGCGGCCACCTCATCGTCATCCAGAAACGTGCGCCCCACGCGAGTGGGGATGGACCTGATCGCGTCCCGAATATTCGATACCGCGTGGTGTGCGCCCCACGCGAGTGGGGATGGACCGCTGGCCTACCTGTTGGGCTGGCGCAATCTGAGGTGCGCCCCACGCGAGTGGGGATGGACCGGAGTACTTGACCCGTGGGGAGGCCGCGTGACCGTGCGCCCCACGCGAGTGGGGATGGACCGCTTTGATTTCGATGACTAGGCAAGCGGGTGATGTGCGCCCCACGCGAGTGGGGATGGACCGCCCGGGTCGGGTTTGGTCAGCCAGCACAACACGTGCGCCCCACGCGAGTGGGGATGGACCGGGCACACCACGCACCCCACGAGTAGGGCGACCGGTGCGCCCCACGCGAGTGGGGATGGACCGGAGACCGTGATGGACCATGAGCTTCCCTCCACGTGCGCCCCACGCGAGTGGGGATGGACCGGGCACACCACGCACCCCACGAGTAGGGCGACCGGGTGCGCCCCACGCGAGTGGGGATGGACCGCAGGCGGCGCTCGGCGGCCAGCAGGCGGGAGCGGAACCGAACCGTGTCCCGGCGCACGTCGAGGATGGCACGATCGGTGCCCACGTGCAGCCGGTCACGGTCGTCCGGCGGAGCTGGACACCTCGCCTTCTACCCGGGGCTCCACGCCTATGTCAGGGGAACGAACACTCCTCCCCACCCGTACCGAATGCCCGCTTCGCATCCCCGTGACCGGCTCAAATTCTCCGGGATTACCTCATTATCGGTTACAACCTGCGCATTGTCACTCATAGCGAAATCCTATCGTCTCGGAGTTGCGCCTTTAATTGGACACTCCCGTTCTGGCTGAGTGAGTTACAACCTGCCGTTTGAGCTCCGCGGAGCAAGGTTCTGGATATGCCGTCACGAGCCCGCTAGTGTTCTGCGTGGTTAGTTTGTTGAAGATGTGTGGTGGTGGTTTCGAAGATGTCTTCGGCGGTCTTGGCTTACACGAACGGTTTGGGATCCTCGTTCGAGTCATCGATTCATGCCTGCAATGCCAGTTCGAGTTTTGTGACCGAGGTGTAGGTGCTCGGCCGGATTATCCGGCGGGTGATCTTGGCGAAGAACCGCTCCACCAGGTTCATCCTACTGGAGTAGGTCCTGATGAAATGTAGATGGAATCGGGGGTGGGCCAGCAGCCAGTCGTTGGTGATCGGCGCTGTGTGTGCCGTAGGTGTCCAGAACGAGGTGCACGTCCGACGCGGGGGGAGTGTTTCCCGGTCGATCTGGTTGAGGAACGTGCGGAACTCGATGGCGCGGTGGCGGTGGTGCTGGGCGGCGATCAGTGTGTCCGAGGCCGCGTCCAGTGCGGCGGGCAGGGTGGTCGTGCCGGCACGGGTGTCGTCATGGGTTTGGCGCTCGGGCACGGCCGGCATCATCGGCAGCATCGGGGTCGAGCGGTTGAGTGCCTGGATCTGGGATTTCTCGTCCACACACCATCAGGGCGTGATCGGGAGGGGTGAGGTGGAGCCCGGTGACATCGCGAACCTTCTCAATGAAGAACGGGTCGGTGGACAGCTTCCATGCATCCACCAGGTGCGGCGTGAGCCCGCAGGCGCGCCGGATTCGCGAGACCGCGGTTTGATTCAGTCCGGCCTGGGCGGCCGTCATCCGAATCGACCGTGGCATCGCTGATCGTGCGGGGCTGGCCCGGTCGCTCCTTGTCGGACTGCGCCTGAATCCCGTCATCGATGGAGCGGTTACGCCGCCTACCCACGGTCTGAGGCCACACGCTGAGCTCTGTGGCGCCCTGAGCGTCGGAGTTCCCTTCGGCACGCCGCAGGGTGATCCGCGCACGCTGGGCCATGACCTGCGTAGAGGTTCGCCGCCGCGCGATCTACTCCAGCGTGCGCTGATCCTCATCGCTCACCACCAAGGGCCTCTTACGCCGTCCACGTGCCGCCATACAGGCCGAACATCAATTCCTCATCGCACTAACAACTCAGAACACTAGTGGTGTCGTCGGTGGCTGACGGTGGGGTTCCGCGGCCTACCGCGGGGGGCCACGTCGAATATGCGTCAAAGTTTCATCCCCCTCGGCTCCTGCCGAAGGCGGCATCGATCTGCTCCTTCGCTCGCTCCTCCTCTCCAACAAGGCACTTGGCGTAGACCTTCTTCAGGACCGCCACGCTGTGGCCGGCCCAGCGCGCCACGAGGGTCTCGGAGACCCCAGCGTTGAGCCAGGTGGACACACAGGCGTGCCGCAGGTCGTAGGGACGGCGCGCCAACGGGGCGCGAACCTCGGCGGGAGTCAGTGCCTGACGACGAGCCTGCCGCCAGGCGCGTGGGTAGGTGACCTCAGGCAGAGGCCCGCCACGCACGCCTCGGACGAGGTGCCCCTGATCGTCGACTCCGAATCGTTCCAGGTGTTCCCACAACAGTCGGGTGAGTTCCGGGGGACACGGCACAAGGTGCTCTTCGGTGTCCTCCCGCTGTTCGGAGGCCGCAAGGGCACACTGGCGGGAACCCAGCGGTGATCCGGGGAGTCCTATGCCGTATAGGCCGTCCCGACGAGGGGCTCCAGCGTGCCGCAGAGGTGCTCGTGCTCTAAGGAAGGGAGCGATCGTTGACCGTACTGGGCCGAGTGTCCAGCAGACATCGGATACTCTCCTGGGGCGCCGCAGCTACCACGCTGGTCATGGTCGCTGTTGGCATCTGGTTCTATCAGCGCAGCACTACGCTCGACGACGCGGACTTGCAGGAGATCGCCGGCACCGCCGCGGAGTGGCTCCAGGTGACCCCCTTTCCCGACCGGCGGCCCGGCCCGGTCGCACAGGCCGTCTCGGAAAGCTTGGACCGTGCGACCGCCAGGTTGGACCAACCCGCGGTTGAGGTTCGCACCTCCGCCATGGACCACCACGACGACGGCGCTCTCTCGGGATCCTGGGTTTACCGGATGACTTACGTCTACGAGGTGAGCCAGATCGACCAGGAGGAGCCGGTTGTGTGCATCACCATGAGTGAGGATGGGGAGCGCTACCACGACGGCGACTTCTACTTCGACACCACGATTAACGATTCGAGCTGCACATAACCGTGCCGTGGCCCCGATGACAGGGTGAGGGGTCGACGCTCCACTGCTGGGCTTGTGCGCACTGGTGGTGAAGTCGCGGCCGATCAAATCCGGTTCGCGGCGGCGCGGACCCATAGCCATTCACCGCCGTCAGGGCGCCTGTGGGTGGGGGCCGTGCGCCGGCCCCGCCCCCATGTCCCGTTGGCCGGGGGAGCGCGTTTTCCCGCACGACGGCCAGCGAGATCGGGGGCGGGGCGGACGTCGCCAGGCCAGGCCCAGCCTCGCTCCCAATTCCAAACAGTAGGCCCCAGACCCCTTGACCTGTGGCGCCAGGTCAAGGGGTTAGTGTCGGCCGTGGCCCCCGAAACCCGTGGCGTTGTGCTCCTACCCGCCACGCCGTAGGTAATCGCGGGCGCTCTCGGTGCTGGTTGCTAGTTCGTACTACAGGAGACGCTCGGCCAGTCCCAGTTACCGTTGTGCTGGATCGTGACGCCCCAGTCGTTGCCACTGCCGTCGGGTGTGGCCGTCAGGACCTGGGAACTGGGCCATTCGGCGTTCACGTTCCAGGTGGCGATGATGCTGGCGGGTGACGGGACGTCCATCGTGACAGTCCAGTCGTCGGACCCCGAGACCGAAACGTTGAGGTTGTACCGGTCGTCCCACTGTTGGCCCGCCGACAGGCTTGCGGTGCAGCCGTCACCGCCGTCACCGCCGTCACCGCCGTTGCCTCCGTCGCCGCCGTTACCGCCGCCGTCCGGGCCGGTTTCCACCGTGATGTTCGAGTTGCCGCTGCTCTGGTAGCCCTCGGTTGCCATGATCATGTAGTCGTGGTTGCCCATCTCCATGCCGTGGCTTTGCCAGGCGTCGAAGTGGTTTCCGCTGGTAATGGTTCCACCGGTTCGTGGCGACTGGCGAACACTCCAGTACTGGGGAAAGGTTTGGGTGCCGTCGATGGAGGGGGCGTCGTAGCGCATCGTCTGGTAGATGTCGTATGTGCCGCCGTCGCTGGTCACGGTGCCCATGAATTCGCCGTCTGGGCGATAGGTTCCCCAGTTGTCCACCACGTAGTACTCCACGAGAGGATCCCGGGTCCAGCCGTAGAGCGCGAGATAGGCGTTTCCGGACGGATTGAAGGTTCCGGAGTAGCTCACCGCGCGGTCACCACCGGTGGCCCAGCCCTTGCCGACCACGAAGTTGCCGGTATCGCTCCACGATGTGCCGTAGTTTCCACCGGGGCCCAGATCCATAGAGACGGTGCCTGGGCTGTCGGTCCAGAATGAGTAGAAGTACCCGTCGTGGTTTCCCTGCTGGTTCTCGGTGATGGGCTCGGCGGTGGCGGTGCCGGACAACAGTGCCATGGTTGTACCGACGGCTGCTGTTACCGCGACGGCGCGGCCCAGTGCCTGGCGGGCACGGTTGTGCCATGGGTGCCGGGGCCTGGTGGGGGTGCCGGTCATGTGTGGCCTTCCTTCTCCAAGGAACGTTCCGAAAGCCGGGCAGTCGACTGCGAACCGAACGATGGCGCGTCGGCCAGGGGGATGGCCGTCGCAGCTCGATACGCATCGGTGCACCGGATCGACAGACCGTCGGGGCTGTCGATAGCCACAGTCTTCGCGTTACCGCACTGTAACGTCAATGCTTTCCGTAAAATTTCCGGAAATATGGATAGCGAAGCTTGGGTAGCAGACACGCTGTTTATGCTGGTAATGGCGCTTACGAGGCCTCAAGAGGGAGAGTGGTGCCAGAGAATAGTGTCACCCTAGCGTCAGGTAGCCCGTATAGTCCCCTCATACTTACCGGAAACATTCCGGATAGATGGTCGATGTGGGGACGGGATCCTGGAGGCGGTAGCTGACCTGGGGGAGGAGTGGAGTGTGGTCCGGGTCAACCGGATCCGATGCCCAGCGAGGCCGCCACGTCCGCGCGCAGCTGCGGCAGCATCGCATAGAGCTGGTCACCCGGACAGGTCGTGGTGATCAGATCCCGATGCCCAACGATTGCCTGGGGCTCCAGTGCATAGGTGTCGCACAACCACGCGCAGGTCTCAACCAGAGTGTCGTACAGCTCGGTGGGGGGATCCCCGTCATGGTAGGTCCCCTCGTTCTCGATGCCCACGGTCACCGGGTTGTGGTCCCGCACATGCGCTCCGAGGAGCTGACGGCCGGAACGGATTGCCTCCAGGGACCCATTCCGGCCCTCCATGAGATAACCGCCGCGGCTGATCGTCAGCTGCTGGCCGGTGTCGGACCATCCGTTGTGCTGCATGTGGTGGCGCTGAATCGCCCGGGACAGTTCGAAGGCCCGAGATTGCGACTGGTCGGAGACGTTTGGCGTGGCGGTGTGGTGAACCACGATGTAGCTCGGGGCATCGTCGAGGACCCGGGCCGGCCACTCGGGCTCGCGGGCCTGCCAGTCCGACCGATCGTGGATCCGGGGCGCGGCGGGAGTCACCGCTGGACTGGCGGGATCGGCTTCTGCGGGGGGTGAGCCGGAGCCGCCCAGCAGCACCGCCGCAGCGAGCATCGCACCACCACCGAGGATCTCTCTTCTGCTGGGGTCGGGGGTGGTACGCCTGCGTCGATGCCGTCCCATCTCTCCCTCTAGGTCAGGGGTATCAGCGGTTCGACCTCACCCTATAACGGACATATAACAGGAAGAGCCCAGGAGTTAGTTCATTTCCGCAGCGCACCGGGCCACACTCCGGGGGCATACGGAACGGCCAGCCCCGACCTCCGTGTGCAGCAGCGCCGTGTGGCCGAGGTTTCGGCAGGATCACCGGGGCAGGACGTCGGGTTCGAGACCCAGCAACTAGCTCTCAGTGTGAGATTCGCTGCATGGGTGCCTACTCAGGTGGTCGCCATGCCCCCAGGTCCAGCCGTCCCCACGCCCTGTTGACCGTCGTGTGGGGGTTTCCTGGCCAAGCTGGGGCACTCCCACCCATGTCCCCGCGCCACCGCGGGGGAGAACACGCCGCCACCCTGCCCCGTTGGCCGTCATGCGGGGGCTCCCCCGTACAACGGCCAACGGGGAGGCAGGGGTGCACCGCGGATACCCCGCCGAGCGCACAACCTCCCACTACACGGCCTAGCTCACCATGACGAATCCCGCGACCACCGCCGCGACGACGAGCAGGGCACACAGGACCGCGATGGTGATCTTGACGGCGCTGTAGGGCCGTTCGCCGTGGACCTCGCCGGTGCACCCGTTGACCAGCACCTGCCAGGTTTGTCCCCGGTAGACGTAACACCCGGTCCACACCGGAAGGAGGAGCAGCTTACCGGTGACGTCCGAGTAGTCGGTGTCCACCGAGGAGAGGCGCTGGTCGTCTCCGCCAATATCGGCGAGGCAGTCCTGCTTGATAGTTCGGGCCATCTGCCGTTTGGCGTCAGCGAGGCCCTGGTCCGGTTCAACGTCGTAGCGGAGTGCCTCGTGGCCGGCCAGATACTCGTGTGTGTAGGCAACAGCGTCGTCGAGTGGCCAGGGAGCGAGCCCGTTCAGCCGTTCGGTGTCAAGCCGGGTCGTGCCCACGACAAGGACATCGTCGAACTCGCGGCGAACCGTGCCGCTCGTGGGATACCACCGTGTACGTCGCACCCGGCGGGTGCGGGTTTCCGTCTTGCCGTCCTTCTCGACCTCGTAGGTCTTGGTCTCGTAGTAGTGTTCCCCACGTTCGCCCTCGTAGCTCGACACGGTCATCGCGTCGAAGGTCCAATGCGGAACGTAGGTGCTCTTCATCGTCTCCGCATCACTGACCTTCTTGAGACAGTTGGGAGCGAACCAAAGGCCCTGGATCCACGCCCGTAGTGCGGCGCGGGCGTCGCTACGTTCGAGGGCGAACGGCACCACCCCCTCTGGGGAAATCTGGGCGTCGTTCCTGTCGTCGACCACCAGTGGTGCCGCACAGAACTGGCACTTGTGGGACAGCTCCTCGGAATTGAACCGGGCCCCGCACTGCTCGCACTGCATATGGTGCGTCGAGATCTCTGAAGCGGCGGTGCGCGCCTTGGCCAACAGTTTCTCGTAGTCGTGTTCACGCACCGTTCCGGTCTGTGTCTCGACCTCGGCGCGGTGCCCGCAGTAGGGACATTCCAGGGCGTTGGTTCCGGGGGCGTATTCGAGGCTGGCACCACATCCCGCACAGGCGTAGGCGTCGTGGTGCTCGATGGACGGTTCGGCGGCGGGGGAGTCGTGCATCGATCCTTCTTGGCAGGCGGGCGGGGTGGAGTCAGTTCGGGGGGAGTGGGGGTGGTGTGCTGGAGAGCAACTGGGCGAGCTCAGGGACCTGGCTGGCCGGCGTCCACTGATCCATACCGGCCTTCCACACCAGCGTGTTCGCGCCAAGGACGCCCTCTGCGGCTTTACTGTTCATGCCGGACGCGTCGAACGGACCGAGCTGTTGGCCGTCAACGCCCAGATACCACTGTTCCTGCTGTGGCAACGGCGGAGGTCCGGCCTGGTTCTGGGGCTGGGCGGCCTCTGGAGCGGATTGGGCCTGCTGTTGGTTGGTTCCCAGCGCGGATGCCATCTGTTGCCCGGCGGCCACACCCATGCCCATGCCCATGGCGTCCCCCGCCCCGCTTCCGGGGTTGTTGGCCGCATCCTCCATCGCGTTGGCGGCCTGAAACTGGGCGTACTGGTCCAGGTCACCCAGGATGCCCATCTGGGAACGCTTGTCGAGGGCCTCCTCCACCTCGCTGGGAAGCGAGATGTTCTCAATGATGAAGCGTGGGACCGCCACACCGACCTCGGCCAGATCGGAGCTGAGCACCTCGGCCATGCGCTCGCCGATTGCGTGTTGGTTGGCGGCGAGGTCGAGCACCGGGGTCTCCCCGGCGGCCGAAGCCAGAGCATCGCCCAGCCGGCCAACAATCATCTGTCGCAGGTAGTCCGAAACTTCCTCGGTCCGGAACTGCGGATCGGTTCCCGCCAGCTCCTGGAGGAATCGCGCCGGATCGACGATGCGCACGGAGTAGCCACCGAACGCGCGCAACCGCACCGGGCCGAATTCGGGATCACGAACCATAACCGGGTTCTGTGTTCCCCACTTCATGTCCGTGAATTGCCGAGTGTTGACAAAATACACCTCGGCTTTGAAGGGAGACTCGAATCCGTATTTCCATCCCTGGAGGGTGGACAATACCGGAAGATTCTGGGTTTCCAGAGTGTATGTTCCAGGGCCGAATGTGTCCGCCAGGCTTCCCTCATTGATGAAGACCGCAGCCTGGGACTCGCGAACCACGAGCTGGGCGCCCATCTTGATCTCGTTGTCGTGTCGCGGGAACCGCCAGACCAAGGTGTCCCGGCTATCGTCCAACCATTCGATGATATCGATTGTCTCGCCCCGGAATGAGTCGAACAGTCCCACACTGACCCCTTCTTGCGGTTATGGTGTCGCGAGTCCTCCTGGACCCGGGGCACATTATCCAGCAAAGTGTTCCCTCCAGCAATGTGCGGGGAGCGGAACCAACGCCGACACAATCCGGCCGGCCTCCTGGTTCGCGGGCCGGGTATTCCGTATCCGGGAGCGCACGACGGACCAGACCGTGTTCCGGAGTGGTCTCTACAGAATCCGCTACCCGGCGCTGATTACGGAGTGCGACGTCGCCGTTGTCTCCAGCGGCCCCTGTTCTGTTCCCTGGCTGCGGTCATCAGCCACGGCCGGTGCCGATACCGTCCCAGGGGCGTGGCCGATGCCGGCCACGCCGCACCGCGGTGACCCTGGGTCCGCATGCGCTCCTATCGCCCCGGTATTCGCTGATGTGCCGGGGCCGCCAGACGCACGCCGTCCGGGAACGCGACCGCGGCACACCTGCTGGTTCGCCGCCTGGGTTTCGTCCCCCCGAACGTGGCACGCTGGCAGGGAGCACTCCGGAACCGCCACTGACGGATTTCTGGGGTTCGCGGCAGCCCGGACCTTCGACGGATCGGAAGGACAACCATGGCAGACGAGCTCCTGGACCACACCGAGGTGGACCGAGTGATCGGTCAGGTGGAGGGGTGGCAGCGCTCCGGAGATCGACTAGTGCGGACCTGGCAGGTCAAGGGCTTCAACGGGGCTGTACAGCTCGCGAACGTCGTCGCCTACGTGGCCAACCGCCGCAACCACCATCCCGATATCACGGTGCACGACTACAACCAGGTCACAGTGTCCGTGACCACGCACGACGCCGGCGGGCTCACCCGGCACGATGTGGCACTGGCCCGCGCGATCAACGATACGCTCGAAACGTCCGAGCGGGAGTAGCACACGCTTCGCAGTTCCGCCCGGCACAGCCTCCCGGGTCAGTGTGGTCGGCGTAGGAGCCACGCCACAAAGCCACGGCGGGGATGGCGCACGACCAGCGCCCCGGAGTGCACCTCGCCACGAATACGCACTGTGGGCGCGCCCGGCTCGGGCGCGCTGCGCACGCGGTTTCGGAACCCACCGCTGTACACGCCGACCTGGTCCTGTTCCACCAGCCACCCGTGGGGCACCACGATCTGGACCGAGCCCGAGTGCACCGTCGCAGTGAGCACGACCTCCCGCTGGGTGCAGCTGGCACGGGTCAGGTCCACACGTATGGCACCGGACACGCACTCCACCGTGATGTCGGCCGGCACCCGCCAGTACCCGTCCTTCACCAGCGATCCGCTACTGGTGCGCAGGTGGAGGGGTCCCGGCTCCGTGCCCCCCATCCGGGGCAGATCAGAGGTGACCATGTCCAGTTCGCCGCGGGTTCGCGCCGCATAGACGGCACTCACCCGCTCGTCCAGATCGCCGAGATCCAGGCGTCCGTCTGCCGTGGCCGCACGCAGGGTCTCCGCAGCGGCCTCTCGCTCGGTATCCGAGACCCGGATGGAGGTTGCCTGGTCGTGCCCCTCAGCCACAGCTGCCTCCGTTCACAGTGCCCTCCATCTGACAGTACGCACTGGCCGACTCGAACTGAAGATCACCGACGGGAAAAGCATCAGGACCTCAGGGTTCGAGGCCGGGCCCTACCGGGCGCCCACGAACGGGGGAACGGCGCTGTGGATACTGTAGATGCTGCTATGCACAGTGAACAGCAACGACCGGACGCCGTGGGTGACGTCGCTGGTGGACCATCAGATCCGCCGGCGTTGGACCACCTCGTCTATGCGGCCCCCGACGGGGAGGCCGCCGTCACCGACTTCGCGGAACGCACGGGGGTGCAGCCCGTGCCCGGGGGAGCGCACCCCGGATGGGGGACGCGCAACTGGCTGGTCGGCCTGGGCCCCGGAACCTATCTGGAGATCGTCGGTCCCGATCCGGACCAGGAGCCACCCCACGGCCAGCGCCCGTTCCTGGTGGACACCGTGCCCACGCCCGGGGTGGTGCACTGGTGCGTTCGCACACCCGACATCGTGTCGACCGTCGCTACGGCCCGGGCGGCGGGCTACGATCCCGGTCCGGTGCGCGAGATGAGTCGCCGCCGGCCGGACGGATCCCTGTTGCAGTGGAGCCTGACCGATCCGAGGTCGGCCCAGCCCGGCGGGCTGGTTCCGTTTCTCATCGACTGGGGCGACACCCGCCATCCCAGCGAGGATCTGGAGCCCCAGGCCACCGTGGAGCATCTCCACCTGTCCGCCCCCGATCCGGCTCCCGCACAGCGGGCGCTGCGGGCTCTGGGGATCTCCGAGCAGGTCGACACGGGAGCCCTGGGAATGACGGTCACCCTGCGAACCCCCGGTGGACCCGTTGTGCTCGAGCCGGCGGAGCGTCCGTGAGTACTGACATCGCACCACAGGACCTGGACTCACTGGCCAGGACCGTGGCCACACTGACGCACGGAGTCGTCAGCATCGAGGACGACCAACACCGAGTCCTGGCCTATTCCTCCTCACCGGAAGGCGCGGACGAGCTGCGTCGCCGATCCATCCTCAGCCACCACTGTCCCGAGCCCTACCTGAGCCACCTGCGGTCCCAAGGCGTGTACGAGCAACTGCTCGCCGGGGAGGTTGTCGACGTGCCCGCCTGTTCGGACCTGGGCATGCGCCGGCGCCTGGCCGTGGCCGCGTTCGTGGAGGAACGCCTCTTCGGGAGCATCTGGGTGCAGGAGGCAACCGAGTCCCTGGCCGCCACAAGTGCCGATGTTCTCACCGGAGCTGCCCGACTCGCGGCCATGGGAATCGTCCGTTCGCGCCACAGCGCGGCCTGGGGCGGGGAATCTGCCGCCGAGCTCACCTCCGCACTGCTCACCGGAAGCCGGGACGCGGCCGCCCTGGCCCGTCAGTTGGGTATTGCCGCGGATGCGCCGGCGGCCGTCGTGGCCGTCGACCTCCGGGACACCGCGGATCTGGTGGAGCACGAGCTACGTCTCAGCCGCGCTGCCAGCATCGTCAACGTCTACGCCAGTGGCTATCGCAAGAACGCCCTGGTGGCCGTTGCCCACGGCCAGATCTATGCACTTCTGCCCGCCATCGCCGGGTCACCTGGATCCACCTCCCGGATCACCGAGTGGGCCAGCACCGTGATCGGGGAGTTGCGTGCCTCTCTGCACGTGCCAGCGCAGGCAGCGGTCGCCGATGCCGCCCCGCTGGCCCAGGCGCCCGAGTCCCTGCACGCCACCCAGCAGGTACTCGACGTTCTGGCCGCGACCCCGGGGCAACGTGCCGCCTCCGTTACGGAGCGGCGTTCCACTGTGCTGCTGCACCAGATCACAGGATTGTTGGCCCAGCATCCCCAGCTGCGTCACCCTGCGCTGGATCTCCTCGATGACGAACAGCGGCGTAGCCTGGGCGCGTTCCTGGACACCTTCGGTGACACGGCCCGGGCCGCCGAGCGGTTGCACGTCCATCCCAACACCCTGCGGCACCGGATCCGCCGGATCAGCGAACGCACCGGTCTCGACCTGGACGACGCCGACCAACGGCTTGTTGTCGCGCTCCAGTTACGAACTGATCAGCGTTTGGACTCGTGAGTCTTGCGTCACCCCGAAAGTTGTCGTTGGCCACAACGGCGTGGGGTGGAGATAGTGCAGGTCCACAGCTGGCGTGGCCAGCTTCGCCGTCTAAGCTGCGCGAAACCCCTGAACTGGGAACTCGTGCGTCGGCCATCCAACGGAGCGCAATCGTGACGAACTTTGTGCTGTTCATTCTGCCCTTACTGGTTCTGGCCCTGGCCATCGCCGGTTATGTCCTGACCAAGCCACGGGAGGTGCAGAAGTGAGCGAAACCGCCGTCGTTGTCGACGTCAACTGGCCGATTGTTGCCGGTTTCGTCGGCTATCTGGTGATCCTCGTGGTCATCGCCGCCTACGCGGGATACGCACGGGCCGGTTCGATGACCGACTACTTCCTCGGCGGCCGGGCTATGCGCTATGTCGTGGTGGCCTTGAGTTCGGTCACCTCGGCCCGTAGCGGCTGGCTGGTGCTGGGTGTTACCGGCATGGCTTTCGTCAACGGTGCTGCCGCAGTGTGGGCCGTGGTCGGATACACCGTCATGGAACTGTTCCTGTTCCTGTTCGTTGCACCCCGCATCCGACGCATCACCGGGCGAATGGGAGACCTGACCCTCCCCGACTTCTTCGTCAGTCGGCTCCGCGGCGGCAACGTGCTGCGGGGGATCGTGGTCACCGTCATCGTGCTGTTCATGATCGCCTACGTGGCTTCCAACTTCCAGGCCGGAGGGACCGCCTTCGCCGGGACCTTCAACATCGACCCCGAATGGGGTCTGTTGATCACCGCGGCCATTGTGGTGCTCTACACGATGGTCGGAGGCTACGTGGCGGTGGCCCTCAGTGACGCCTTGCAGGGCCTGTTCATGCTCTTCGGACTCGTGGTCCTGCCCACTGTCGTCGTTGCCTCCCTTGGCTGGGGGCCGATGTTCGACACGTTGCAGGCCCTGAACCCGGCACTGCTGGACCCACTCGCCGTTGGCGCCGGCATGGTCATTGCCTGGATCGGTATCGGTCTCGGTTCGCCGGGGCAACCCCACGTCGTGGTCCGGTACATGTCCGTGGACGACCCGAAAAACCTGCGTCCCGCCGCGCTGTTGGCCACCTTCTGGAATGTCCTCATGGGCTGGGGTGCCGTCTACCTCGGGATGGCGGGGCGTGCGATCTACGAGACCGAGGACGCACTGCCGGGGCAGGACCCGGAGGCCCTGTTCCCGTTCATGGCCGGGGAGTACCTGCCGGCGATCGTGGCGGGGATCCTGGTGGCCGCCGTCTTCGCCGCGATCATGTCCACCGCGGACTCGCAGCTGCTGGTGGGAGCCTCCGGTATCGTCCGCGACATCTATCAGCGCATCATCGCGGGCGGACGGGACATCCCCTCCCGGTCCGCGGTGTGGATCAGTCGCGGTGTCGTGCTGGCGATGTCGCTGGCCGCCATCGGCCTGCTCTACGTTCCCGGAGCCGCTGATGCGGTGTTCTGGCTGGTGTTGTTCGCCTGGGGCGGCCTCGGAGCGGCCTTCGGGCCTCCGCTACTGTTCACCGTGTTCTGGCGGGGCACCACCGCGGCGGGAGCCGGGGCCGGCGTCGTCACCGGGGCTCTGGTGACCATCGTGTGGTACTACACGCTCTCGGACTACCTGTTCGAAGGGCTTCCCGGATTCGCAGCCTCGGCCCTGGCAGTGTGGCTCGTCAGCCTGGCCACCGCACGCAGCCGTCCTGCGGACGTAGAGGAGCAGATGCGGGTGATGCGGGGCCAGGACGGTCCCGTCACCGACAGCCCGGAGGAGACCGCCTCCCGGTAGGTGCCGCGCGGGAGATCGCGGGTGGCGCCGCCGGCCGCGCGGCGCCACCCTGGTGGCGGTGGAAGGACGGGGACTCAGGCCGGCCCGGTACCGGTCGTGTCCTTGACGGTCTGCCCCGCCTGCACCACCATCCGAATGTTGGTCGGGTCGGTGAGGACCTCCACATCATGCAGTGGATCCCCATCACACACCACCAGGTCCGCCAGCTTGCCAGCCTCCACGGTGCCAATCCGGTCGGCGAGACCGAGCAGCTGCGCAGCGTCCCGGGTCCCGGCGGCGATGGCCTGCTGTGGGCTCATGCCGAGCTGCGTGAGGAACCTCAGCTCGCCCAGGTTCGCGCCGTGCTGCGCGATCCCCGCGTCGGTGCCGAGCGCCACGCGTACCCCTCGACGGATCGCCTCCGCGACCCGCGTGAAGGTCACCTCGCCCAAGCGGAGCTTCTCCGCATAGGCCTTGTCCGTCATGAGGTGTTCCCGGCCCGCGTAGTCGAAGGTGTTCAGCGTGGGAACCAGGAATGTTCCCCGTTCCAGCATCAACTCGATACCGGCGTCGTCGATGAGGTAGCCGTGCTCCACACTCGTGACACCTCCCTCGACGGCGTTACGAATCCCCGCTGCGCCCTGGGCGTGGGCGGCGACGGCGCGCCCCCCGTGTCGCCGCGCCTCGTCGACGATCGCGGTGATTTCAGCTGCGGTGATGCCCTCGTCGTGCGGCGTGTCCGACGGGCTGGACAGACCCCCCGTGGCGCACACCTTGATCACGTCCGCGCCGTCCCGGATCAGCCGACGGGTCGCCACCACGGCCTCCTGCTCCGAGTCGGCGATCTCCGTGGCTCCCGCCAGCCAGGTGTGCGGATCGAATCCACTGGGTTGGGTGAAGTCGGCGTGGCCGCCGGTGTGGCTCATCAGCCGGAGTGCCAGCTGCATCCGGGGACCGGTTACCAGGCCCCGCTGCCAGGCGGTTCGGAAACCGGCGTCCAGCCCGCCCAGGTCCCGCACGGTGGTGACCCCCGCCTCCAGGGTGGCGCGCATTCGTTCGGCGGTTTCGAACGCCAACAGGCTCCGGTGCTGGTCCAGATGGTTCCACAGCAGGGCCCGTGGGCTGGCCAGGCCCAGGTGGACATGACAGTCGATGAATCCGGGAAGGAGGACACGCCCGTCCACATCCACGGTGTGTTGCTCCGGCTGGTGCGGTGGCGCCGAGTCGGCCGTGCCGGCATAGGCGATCTGTCCGGAGGCGTCGGTGACGACAACCGCGTTGTCAACGGGCGTTGTCCCGGTTCCGTCGATCAGCCGGGCACCGGTGAAGCGGAGGGGCTGCTGGCTCACGTTACCTCGCTCGCTGTTGTGCAACGGGTGGATCGCACTCCATTGCTCCGGGCGGTGGGGCCTGCTGCGGCCGCGGTGGCGGCGCCGCAGGTTCCCTGGAGGGTACCAAGGTGCTCGGGAGCCGGGCAGTCGCGATGCGGTCCCGCGCGTCGTCAGGTTGGGATCGCCGTGCGTAGCACCTCGGCCAGGTGCTGCGCACGGCGATCCCCGAGCTGTTCGATTTGGGTTCGGCAGGAATAGCCGTCCGCAAGCACCGCCGTGTCCGGGGTCGCAGCGCGCATCTCCGGCAACAGTCGGCGTTCCGCCGCCCCCACCGATACCTCGTAGTGCCCGTCCTCGAACCCGAAGTTTCCAGCCAGCCCGCAACACCCGGCGTCCAGGGTGCGATTGTGCAGCCCCACCCGTTCCATGAGTCGTTCCTCGGCGGAGAAACCGAGTGTGGCGTGCTGGTGGCAGTGCACCTGTGTGATCGCGTCCACGTCGAGGTTGCCGAATTCGGCGTCGGGTGCGTACTCGTTCAGGAAACCGGCCAGGGTGTGGGTCTGCTGGCCGAGCTGGGTGGCCCAGGCGGCGACGTCGGCGTTCTCGCTGGCAGCGGACAGGTACTCCGGGAGCTCGCCCCGCAGAACCGAGGTGCAGCTCGGTTCCAGCCCGACCACGGGAACCCCGGCACGTAGCGGGGCGGCCAGGGTCCGAACGGTGTGCCGCATCACGGCCCGCGCAACATTCAACTGGCCGGTCGTCACCCACGTCAGGCCGCAGCACACCGGGTTCCGTGGCACGATCACGGTGAATCCCGCGTGTTCCAGTACCTCCGTGGCCGCAGCGCCGATCCGGGGTTCCAGGTAGTTGGTGAAGGTGTCCGGCCACAGCAGGACCGTGGTCCCCGCCCGCCCGGAGCCGCCGGTGGCTCGCGAGGGTCCAGCGGCGCGCCGTCGCCGGTGGAACGCACGCAGGAAGGTGGTCTCGGCCAGGGTGGGTAGTTCTCGCTGCGCGGCGATCCCGGCCATCCGTTTGACCAGGTTCCCGGCCCACCTGGTTTGGGCCATCCCGTTCGCCTGCGGAGCTAGTGGCGCTGCCAGACGAAGCCACAGCGGAAGTGCTCCCAGCGAATAGTGGGTCACCGGCCGGATCCGTCGACGGTAGTGCTGGTGCAGAAACTCCGACTTGTAGGTCGCCATGTCCACGTTGACCGGACAGTCACTCAGACAGCCTTTGCAGGACAGACACAGATCCAGGGCCTCCCGCACCTCGGTGGAGTCCCACCCGTCCGTGATGATCTCGCCCCGCAGCATCTCCCCGAGGAGGCGAGCCCGTCCCCGTGTCGAATGCTCCTCCTGCCCGGTCACCATGTAGCTGGGACACATCACCCCACTGCTGGTGTCCACACACGTGCCGACCCCGACACATCGGCGGGTCGCCTTGGCCAGGCTGCCGTCGTCATGCGGATAGGGGAGGGCGAGGGGTAGCTGGCGCGCCGGTCCGGACACGCGTACGTTCTCGTCCAGGGGGCGCGGATCGACACCGATTCCGGGGTTCAGCAGGTTGTCGGGGTCGAACAGGAACTTGAACTGTGCGAACAGGTTCACAAGTTCGGGTGGGTACATGCGGCCCAGGAGCTCGCCACGGGCCTGTCCGTCGCCGTGCTCCCCCGAGATCGAACCTCCGTAGGAGACCACAAGATCGGCGGCTGCCTCCATGAAGTCGCGGAAGTTCGCCCGCCCGGGTGCCGTGTCGAGGTCGAAATCGAGCCGCACGTGCACACATCCCTCGCCGAAGTGTCCGTACGGGATACCGCGTAGATTGTGCTGGCGCTGGAGTTCCTGAAAATCTTCCAGGTAGCGGCCCAGCTGTTCTGGTGGAACCGCCGCGTCCTCCCAGCCGGGCCACGCCTCGGTGCCGTCCGGGGCGCGGGTGACCAGCCCGGATCCGGCCTCACGTATACTCCAGAGTTTGCGTTGCTCCGCTGGGTCGGTCACCACGATCGTCCCGGTGGTGGTTCCCGCCTCGAGGCGGGTGGCGAGCTCCCCAGCGCGCCCTTCGGCCTCGGAGGCGGTGTCTCCCCCCACTTCCAGAAAGAGCCAGCCCCGGCCCGGGGGGAGTCGGTCGAGAGCCGTCGGCCCCGGTCCCCCCGGTGCGTGCGCGAGTACCGTCTCGACCATGTCGGCGCCCATACCTTCCACGGTGAGGGGAGCCACATCGAGGATGTCGGGAACCGCATCCGCGGCGGCGGGCATGCTCCGATACCCCCCAACGACGAGTGCCCGCACGGGCGGTGCCGGCATCAACCGCACCCTGGCCCCGAGGACGATGGCGCAGGTGCCCTCGGTGCCCACCAGGGCTCGGGCCAGGTGGAAACCGTTCTCGGGGAGCAGCGCGTCCAGGGCGTAGCCGGACACACGGCGAGGCAGCCGCGGATAGCCAGTGCGCAGCAGTTCCAGGTTCGCAGTGCTGAGGTCGCGCAGACCGCGGTAGAGGTCACCCACCCGACCCGGCTCGGCGCACCGTCGCCGGAGCTCCTCCGGCGACGTGCGGCCGACCGTCAGCCGGGTCCCGTCGGCCAGCAGAACATCCAGTTCCTCGATATTGTCCGCGGTCCGGCCCCAGGCCACCGAGTGGGAGCCACAGGAGTCATTACCGATCATGCCGCCGAGCGTGCACCGGCTGTGGGTTGACGGATCCGGGCCGAACGTCAGCCCGTGTTTTCCCGCAGCCTCCCGCAGCTCGTCCAGGACCGTGCCCGGACCCACCCATGCGGTGTGGCCCTCGGGGTCGATTTCGCTGATCCCGGACATGTAGCGGGAGCAGTCCAGCACGAGCCCCCTACCGAGTACCTGGCCGGCGATACTTGTTCCCGCTCCCCGCATGGTCAGTGCCACGTCGAATTCCCGCGCCAGTGCCAGGACCGCCGCTACGTCCGCACCGTCGACGGGATAGACCACTCCGAGGGGAGGATGCCGGTAGATGGAAGCGTCGGCACTGTGCGTGGCCCGTGCGGTGGTGGAGAAGTCGACATCGCCGCGCACCTCATCCCGTAGCCGTTCCTGAAGCCGCATTGTCCGCGCGTGTGACACTCCCATGGCCGGTCCTCTCCTTGTCCCACGTGGTTGACACCAGGCCGGTGTGGGCCGGGTCTCCCCGAAGATACAGAAGGCATTGTGGGTGTTGCCGGAGGAATCGGGGAGCGGTCGGTGGGGCGAGGCGTCCCGCGGCTCCGGAGCAGATCCACGGTGCGGGAGGCTGTGCTATCTGGAGCTGCTGTCCGGGCCGTCGGGCATGATGTCGGGAGCGAAGTACTCGTCAACAGGCATCGGGCCCCGGTAGCCCTGGCAGACACAGGTGTGGTGGGAGTCGCCGCGTTCCCCGGTCCAGCGGCCAGGGATGATCACCTGAGCTCGACATTTTCTGGTCTCATTGTCGTGGAACACCAGGTGGTGTCCACAACCGCAGATCGCCTGCGGTGTACCGGACGGGCCGGTGAGTGCAGAGCGGTGGCCGCGGGCTGGTTGGCGGCGACGCCCCGCCAGTAGACGTCCCAGTACGACACCGGACAGGGCGATCGCCGCTCCGGTCACGAGGCTGAGGGGCTCCAACGGTCACCGCCCTCCCTGTCGGGGTGCCAGATCTGCCGAACGACCGGGCTCGAGTGCGGACGAACCTCAGGGTAGCCACTCTCCGCCGGTGGCACACAGTGGGGCGCGGCGCGGGCTAACCTGCCCCCGTGAGTACTTCGTCCACAAGCATGGCTGACGCACGACCGAACACGCCGACACTGGCCTCCGTCCGCACCGTCCTGGAGCGCAGCTACGACCCAGCGTGGGCTGCCTCCTGGGACGCGGTGGGCCTCGTCTGCGGTGCCCCCGAGCAGCCGGTGGGGCGTGTCCTGTTCGCAGTAGACGTGACATCTGGGGTGGTCGACGAGGCCATGAGCTGGGGGGCAGACCTGATCGTGGCGCACCATCCCCTGCTGCTCCGTGGGGTGAACAGCGTTGCTGCGGACACACCGAAGGGTGCCCTCGTGCATCGGCTGATCCGTTCCGGTATCGCCCTGTATACGGCACACACCAACGCCGACGTGGCCAATCCGGGCGTCTCGGACGCTCTGGCGAGCGCAGTGGGGTTGTCCGGGCAGCTGCGGCCGCTCGCCCCCGACGTGACCGATTCCCAAGGCGAACGTGGCCTCGGCCGGGTCGGGGAACTGGAGGTTGTGACGTCGCTGGGTGACTTCGCCGAACAGGTGGTCGCGGGAATTCCCGCGACGGCAGCTGGGGTACGCGTCGCCGGTGATGCCCGACGGCCAGTGCGTCGGGTCGCGGTTTCCGGGGGTGCCGGAGACTCCCTACTCGAGGAGGCACGAGCCGCGGGAGTCGACGTCTTCGTCACCTCTGACCTCCGCCACCATCCGGCCACAGAGTTCGTCGAAGCCCATGACACCGCATTGATCGATACGCCGCACTGGGCCAGTGAGTGGCCCTGGCTGCCCGTCGCAGCAGCGCAGCTCTCCCGGGCCATGGCCGGTCACACCACAACCGGGCAGACTACGCTGGAAACGCGAGTCTCCACCATCGTCACCGACGCCTGGCATGACGCATTCGGCATGTCTCGCCACATTCATGAGGGAGTGAAGTGAAAGCTGAACCCGAGCACCAGCTACGCTTGCTCGATCTGCAAGAGATCGACAGCACCCTGGATCGGCTCCAGCATCGGAGCCGTAACCTGCCCGAGACCGCCGAGGTGGCTCAGCTCGACGCGCGCCTTGGGGAACTCCAGAGCAGCGTGACGGAAGTCGAGACCGAACTCGCCGACATCGCACGCGAACAACGTAAGGCCGAATCCGACGTGGAGCAGGTGCGTAACCGCGCCCAGCGGGATCAGCAACGCCTGGATTCGGCGCAGGTGTCCTCCCACAAGGAGTTGGAGAGTCTCCAGTCGGAGATCGCTTCCCTCAACGAGCGGCAGTCCGAGCTCGAAGAGATCGTCCTGGAGATCATGGAGCGCCGAGAGGCGGCCGAGAACAGGCGGGCACGGTTCAACGAGGAACTGGAATCGGTGTCCGCGCAGCGGGATGAGGCCGAGGAACGCCGTTCGGCCGCGGTGGTGGACCTGGACACCGAGCAGCAGTCGGTACGCGACCGGCGTGCCCGGGTGGTCGCCGAACTTCCGGAGGATCTCCTCGCTCTCTACACCAAGCTCCGGGAATCCTATGCGGGGATCGGCGCCGCGGCTCTCCAGTACGGGCGGTGCCAGGGCTGCAAGTTGGCACTGAGCACCGCGGAACTCTCGGAAATCCGCACGGCCGCTCCGGACGAGGTGCTGCGTTGCGAGGAATGCCGGCGCATCCTGGTACGGACGACGGAGTCGGGCTTGTGAGGCGGCTCCGAATAGAAGCGGATGGAGGGTCGCGGGGTAACCCCGGCCCGGCGGGCTACGGGGCCGTCGTTCGGGATGCGCAGACCGAGGTGCTGCTGGCCGAGGTCGCCGAACCCATCGGTGTGGCCACGAACAACGCCGCGGAGTATCGGGGCCTCATCGCCGGTCTGCGTCGTGCCGCCGAACTGGCCCCATCCGCGACGGTGAACGTCCAGCTGGACTCGAAGCTCGTCGTGGAGCAGATGTCCGGTCGTTGGCGGATCAAGGACCCGGACCTGGCAGTGTTGGCTCGAGAGGCCCAGGAGCTTGCGGCCGTGTTCGCGGACGTCAGCTACACGTGGGTTCCACGGGAGCGCAACGCACATGCGGATCGGCTCGCCAACGCCGCCATGGATGGCAGTTCCGTGGATGACGGCGCGCATTCCGCTGGGTCGACTCCTCCATCGGCAGACCGTTCGACGAGCCCGGCTGGTCCTGGCTGGGCAGCTCCGGCCACGGATGCCACCACCCTGCTGTTGTTGCGGCACGGACAGACCGAACTGTCCGTTGAGCGCCGGTTCGCCGGCCGGGGCGATATCCCACTCACAGACGTGGGCGTGCACCAGGCAGATCGTGCGGCGTCCCGATTGCGTGATGTCCCCATCGACGTGGTCGTTTCATCTCCCCTGCGCCGTGCCCGAGACACGGCCGCTCCCGTGGCTGCGGCACTGGGGCTGGACGTCGAGGTGCACGACGGACTAACGGAGACCGACTTCGGAAAGTGGGAGGGGTTGACCTTCGCTGAGGCCCAGCAAGACTGGCCTGAGGCCCTGTCCCGGTGGGTGTCTGACCCTGAGCAGGCTCCGCCCGGGGGGGAAAGCTTCGCCGCCGTGGCGCGCCGGGTCAGCCTCGCCCGTGACGAGCTCCTGCGCGACTACGCGGGCAGGTCGGTGTTGATCGTCAGCCATGTCACGCCGATCAAGACCCTGCTCCGGCTCGCGCTGTTGGCGCCCCCCGAAGCGTTGTACCGCATGCACCTGGACGTGGCCTGCCTGTGCGAGGTCGATCACTATGCCGACGGCCCCGCGGTCGTGCGTTCTGTGAACGATACCGCGCATCTGCATTCGAGCGGATGACAAATCGTGGCGGCGGGACGCCGGCAGCTGGCGGCTCAGCCGGTGACTCCCGCGGCCGGCCGCCGTGGATCCCTCGGTCGTGGCCACAGCGATCGCGGGGCATATACTGAAGGGACGGGGAGTCGGTCAGGCGACCGCGGCGGTGCTCGCGTACCGTCGAGGAAAGTCCGGACTCCACAGGGCAGGGTGGTCGGTAACACCGACCCGGGGCGACCCGCGGGCCAGTGCCACAGAAAACAGACCGCCACCGATCCGGTGGTAAGGGTGAAACGGTGGTGTAAGAGACCACCAGCGGCCGGAGCGATCCGGTCGGCTTGGTAAACCCCACCCGGAGCAAGGTCAAGAGGAGAGCCTTCGGGTTCTCTGCGCGGACGATCGAGGGTGGCCCGCCCGAGTTCGCGGGTAGACCGCAGGAGGCTGTCGGCAACGGCAGTCCCAGATGGATGGTCGCCCGGTCCGGATACGGACCGTAACAGAATCCGGCTTATCGACCGGCTCCCCGTTCCTGTGGCCGCACTCCGGGCGCCTGGCTGGGGTGGCGGCAATGCCCGCGGCCGGATCATGGGCGTCAAACGGCCGTGTCACCTACATTGGGATCGTGCGTGCACCGAGCCACCATAGTCCTCGGTGCATGCCCTGATCCGGCGCCCCACGTACTAGTGACTCGGTGGAGACATGGAATTCTCGACAGCGACCTTGGCGGTGATGTTCGGGATCCCGCTACTGGCGATCATTGTGATCTTCCTGCTCGCGCGAAACTGGGCCACGCCGGTCGAACCCCCCGACGGTGAGGACACGCGCAATGAGTAGGTGTACCGGTCGCTGAGGCTGGGTCCACCCCCCTGGGGGCCGGGGTGCACAGTACCGGTCAGGTCCAGGTGCACCCCGGGCGGCGTTACCGTGCCGGTCCCTCACCGTAGGGATAGCCGTAGGCGTCATAGGGTGCGGGCGGATACTCCTCGTTCGGGGGCGGTGATGTCCACTGGACCGGCCAGCCGCCGGTTCCGGACTCGTAGGCGGGAGGGTCGTAGGCGGACGGCTGGTAGGCCGTTGGGTCCGGCGGTCCGGGCTGGTACGGACTCTGTGCCCCGGACGCGTAGGGGTCTGTGGGCTGGGGGGGCGGTGGTGGAGCCTGCCCCAGGAGATCCGGGGACGGGCCGTACTGGAACTGGTATCCGCTCTGGGCAGGTGGCCCCGGGGGTGGCGACGCAGGGGCGGGAGGCGCTGCCGCGTCGTACATGTGCACGCTGCTATCCACCGGCCCGTACGGATAATCCGAGGTGTAGGGCACGCCGGGCTGTTCTGCGGGGTACCCGGAGGCCGGATAGCCTTGGGGGCCGTTCGGATGCGGACCTTCCCAGCCCTGATGGAACCCCTCCGGGGTGTGGTCCTGCGGCGTCGCGGCCGGTTCTGCCGGAAACCATTCGGGTCCCCATCCTGCGGGCGTATAGCCGCTCGCCGAGTTGTAGCCACTCGCCGATGGGGATTGGTTTGCTCCGGGCGCGGTGTGTGTCTCGGGGGAGGGGTGGGCGGGGTAGGGGGCAGAGCGTGGCTCGGTTCCCGGGAACGAGGCCGGCTGATACGCCGAACCCGCGGGCGGGTTCGGGGGATAGTGGCTTCCGGTGTCCACGGTCGGGCGTTGGTGGCTTCCGGTGTCCATCGCGGGGCGTTGGTGGCTTCCGGTGTCCATCGCGGGGCGTTGGTGGCTTCCGGTGTCCACGGCCGAGCGTTGGTGGCTGCCAGTGTCCATACTGGACCAGATTGGGGATCCCGTCTCGGGTCCGGCCGTGGCTGGCCGGAAGCTGGGATCGGACAAGGGGTCGTCTGTCGCCGAACTACCGGGGCCCTGGTCCGGTGTGGCAGCCCGGGGCCTGGAGTGGGGTGGATTCGCGTCCGCGGCGGGTTGGAGTGGCGGCTCGACTGGCGGAGGGCTGGCCGCCGGGCCGGATGGGGTGGAGCCCTGGGAGACGGCGGTGTGTCCTGGGCCGGTGTCGGGCACCCCCATCAGCGGGCCCGACACCGTAGTGGAGCTGGGGTCCTGCTCCGGCATCGACGGCTCGGTGTTGCGCGGGGGAACACTGGTGCGCGGCTGGTGAGCTCGGTGAGCGGACTCGGGAGCCGACGTCGAACCGGGTGCGTGCACCGCGTTGTCCACAGGTGCCGCGACGTTCTGGTTGCCGGCGCTTTCGGTTTCCTCGGTTCCCTGCCCCAGGCTCGCGAGCTTGTCCAGGTCGCTGCCTGCGGCCCCATCCGAGCTCGACGCGGTGTCCGCCCTGGTTCCCGCTGCCGGGGCCGCGGTATCCACGGCGGCGTGCTGCTCTGCGGCCTCGGTTGCTGGGCTGTGCGGTTCGCTGTCTACCGAGCCATGTGCGGTACCGGTCCTGCGTCCGGGGAAGGGGGCGTCCTCGTCCGAGATGCTGGACCAGAAGTCGGCGTCGGACAGGTCGTCGTCACCGTCGCCCCACTCCTCGGGTTCCTTCCGCCCGCGGCCTGGCCGGAACCGCCGCGCCGCCGAGGGCCGCCGTTCCTCCGCCGGTTCGGAGTCCTCCTGCTCCTCGTCGAACTCCGCGTCCTGGGTGTCGGAGGAACCCAACGCACGCATACCCAATGCGATCAGAACTAGAACCAGGAGTACGACGAATACGGCGCCAAGAATGTAGATCATCATCAGAGACGCACCACCCTAGGGCGCGGGGCCACATGGTCAGAGGGGTCGGCGCTGGCGCGCAGACAGACTGCTGTCATGACAGAAACCGCCCACCTCGTTGCTCGGTACCTCCTGCGGCGTTCTGCGTGCGGTCCCACGCCTCCGCACGCCCCAGTGGCGGGACGGACGCCGAAGAAGTGTGTCCATCAGAAGTTCAGTGGGGGGCACGATTCCACTTTATGCGCTTCTGCGGTGAATGTGCAGTGGGCGACACGCATCGTCCCGTGTGGAACGTGTCGGTGCCCGAGGTGTCTCGTGTGGCATGTGTCGCGGCGCAGTGGGGGGTGACGGTGTGGATATGTGTCGTGCATGTCACCTGCCATCGTCGGCGAGCAGCCGCCCCCAAGCGAGGCTCCGGGCGGCAATCGCCCCCAGGGCCTCGTCGAGTTCGGCGGTGTCGTCATCCTCGAGCGTGATGGGAGCCTGTAGTGCGTAGACCGTGAACCGGTAGTGCTGGAGCACCTCATCGGAGTTCGGGCTGTCCTCGGACTGTTCTGACCGCTCGTCCTCGTAGCCGCGCTCCGCGGATGAGCCGTCCGGGCAGGGGGGATCATAGCCGACCTCGCCAACGGAGTTCTCGGCCTGTTGGGCCGAGGAGGGCAGCCCGTTCTCCGGCAGTTCGGCTATGTCGGGATCGAGGTTGTACACGACCCAGTGCACCTTGGGTCCGCCCGCGGCCTGGGGGTCGTCCACAACCACGGCGATTGACTCGGCATGCGGTGGAACTCCCGACCATTGCAGAGGTGGACTGTTGCCCTCCCCATGGCAGGTGTAGCGATCCGGGATCTCCCCACCCTCCTGGATCACCGGACTACTCACGGTGAGATCGTCCGTGGCCTCGTCGAGTGGAGAGCCGAGGATCATACCGCAACCAGAGACCAGTATCGTCAGGGCACTCGCCGCGCCGCCCACCGCCAGTGGCCGGGCTCGAGCGGCCCGGGCTGGCCGCGCGTGCGAAGGGGACCTGTTCACGTCCACGGACTCCAACTCCGGTTCGCAGGGGTTCGCTGGGGTATGCCGTGTCGAGGCTCTGCCCAAAACCCTACTCTGCCGGATGCAACGGTGTGGCCAGTCCCGGTGGTCACCGTGACCACCGGGACTCGCCCGATCAGGAGCGGTTGCGGTAGGCGCGGGCCGCCAGTGGGAAGAAGACCGCCGTGATCACCACCGTCCAGCCCAGAGTCCACAGCAGCGGTTCCGTGACCGGGGCGTCTCCACCCACCAACAGGCCACGCATGGTGTCCACGACATGGGTTACCGGGTTGATCTCGGCGAACGCGGCCATCCATCCTGGCATGTCGTTGGGATCGACGAAGGCCGAACTCCCGAAGCTCAGCGGGAACATCCAGATCATCCCGAAGTTCTGTACCGCCATCTGGGTCCGCATCACCAGGCCGATCCAGGCCGAGATCCAGCACAGCGCGAAAGCGAAAACCATGATGACGGCGGTGCTCGCCAGCACGCCGACGAGCCCGTTGCCCGGACGGAAGCCGATAGCCATTCCTACGGCGAGAATCACGACCACGGTCAGGAAGTAACGAACCAGGTCACCGAGCACCGCCCCCACCAGCGGGGAGGAGCGCGTGACCGGCAGGGAACGGAACCGGTCGAAGATCCCCTTCTGGATGTCGGTGTTGAGCGTGATCCCGGTTCCGATCGTGGTGAAGATCACGGACTGGGCGATGATGCCGGGCATCAAGAAGTCCCGGTACACCTGCCAGTCGCCCATCATGGCCTGCCCGAACACGAACACGAAGAGCGCCACGAACATGATGGGCATGAACGTCAGCCCGAGAATCTCCTCCGGATTGCGCTTGATCTTGAGCAGACTGCGCCAGGTCAGGAGCAGGCCGTGTCTGACCAGTGCCGCCGGGGTCAGCCGAGCGGGACCGGTGGGCCGCATCGGTGTGGCGGTGGACCCGGCCTCGACCGAGGGAGTGGTGGTCACGGTCACGGATGTGCCTCCTCCGGGATGATGGAATCGGTGTCGGGGGCCTGGGCCGTGTGTCCGGTCAGTGCGAGGAACACCTCGTCCAGGCTTGGCTTGCGCAGTGCCAGTTCGGCCACCGGGATCTGGGCGTCGTCGAGCTGGCGTACCACGGCCGGAAGCATCGCGGGGTCGGTGACGGCAGCGCTCACCTCAGTTCCGGAGTGACGGACGCCCCGCTCGGTGACCGCCTCTACGATGGCCGTGGCGCGACCGAGATGCTCCGGATGGACGGTTTCCAGCTGGAGAACCTGGTCGCCGGCCCGTGCCTTGAGCTGCTCGGGGGTTCCCTCCGCGATAACTGTTCCGTGGTCGAAGACGATGATGTCGTCGGCCAGCTGGTCCGCCTCCTCCAGATACTGCGTGGTCAGGAGCACGGTCACTCCGTCGTCGACGAGCCCCCGGACCACGTCCCACAGCTCGTTGCGGCTGTGTGGATCCAGTCCCGTTGTCGGCTCGTCCAGGAACAGCAGCGACGGCTGTCCTACCAGGCTCGCCGCGAGGTCGAGCCGGCGACGCATCCCACCGGAGTAGGTCTTGGCCGGGCGATCCGCTGCGTCCGTGAGGGCGAACCGGTCCAGAAGCTCGGCTGCGCGGGCCCGTGCGGCGGGACGCGAGAAATCCAACAGGCGGGCGATCAACGCCAGGTTCTGGTTGCCGGTCAGCTCTTCGTCGACCGCGGCATACTGGCCGGTCAATCCGATCCGGCGCCGTACCTCGTGTGCCTGCCGAACAACGTCGAATCCGGCTACGGTGGCGTGACCCTGGTCGGGTTGCAGCAGTGTGGACAGAATGCGCACCGTGGTGGTCTTCCCGGAGCCGTTCGGGCCGAGTACCCCCAGCACCGCGCCGGTCCGTGCGCGCAGGTTGATCCCGTCGAGTGCGGTGGTGTCGCGGAACCGCTTGACCAGCCCCTCTGCGCGGATGGCGTCGGTCATCCTTCCCCCAATACGAGATTTCGGTGCCGGAGAACATGGAGAGTGTGCCGGACCGGGGCGACATTTCCCAGCGATTTTCGCAGTGGCGGCCCGACGGCTCGACGGCCCGACGGCCCCACGGCGCCGCGGCCACCGGAACTGCTGCCGCGCCAGTGTGACGCCGGGTGTAACAGTTGGCGGGGAACGCCTGTTCCCACACGGAACGAGACGCTCGTAACAGCTAGAATTCGGGCGTGAACGCCCGACTACGACCTCCGCGCCATCTCGTCGACCCGCGAGCGATCTATATGTGGACCGTCAGCGGGCTGGCGGGGGCTGTCGTGAAGATCCTGTTCGGTGTGGCTGTTGCCTCCACCGTGGCGGTTGCCCGATTCGGCTGGGTTCCCGTGTGGGTGCTGGACAACGTCTGGTGGCTGTTCGCCGCCTATGCGACTTACGCACTGGTGCGCGCCGTCGTCATTCCCCAGTGGCGTTACCGGGTACACCGATGGGAGGTCAGCGACGACCTCGTTTACACGCGTACGGGATGGCTGAACATGAACTGGCAGTTGGTTCCGATCAGCCGGGTCCAGACCGTCGACCACACCCGTACGTGGTTGGAGCGACTGTTCGGACTGGCCACGGTGCAGATCCAGACGGCCTCCCACGCCGGATCTTCGGAGATCACCGGATTGGAGGAGCAGCTGGCGGGGCAGATCGCCGAGGACATCGCCGGCCGAGCCGGGGAGTTGCGTGATGACGCAACCTGACGCGCGACCTGGTGGCCCAGTGACATGACACAGCCAAACGATCCGCCGCAGCCGGAACGGGGCAATTCGCCAGAATCCGGTGCGCGGCCCGAACCTGACCGTACCCAGGACGTCTCCGGCGCCCGCGGGGTCGCCGGCGAGAACGGCGTGGCCCCGGACTCGGCTGACAGCCTGGGCGGGGGGAGCCCGTCCAGCCAGGGGGAGGCGCCCCCCTGGTGGCCCGATGCCGCCGGGGAGGTGGCCCCGGACGAACAGTGGCACCATCCGGCGCCAGAGGGAATGCGGCGGCTCAGTCCCCGCATCCTGGTGACCGAGCCGGTGCGGTACCTGCGGACGCTCTTTCCTTTCGTGATCGTTGCGCTGATCTTCGGTACGACCAACCCGATGGTTCTCACCGGCGCGGTCCTGGCCATCGTTGGCTTTCTCGTCAGTGGTTTCGTGACCTGGCAAACCGTGCGTTACCAGGTCACGAGTGAGCATCTGGAGATCCATCGTGGGTTGGTGAACCGCAGTAAGCGCACGATTCCCCTGGAACGGATCCGGGGTGTGGACGTCACCTCCACACTCCTGCACCGCATCTTCGGTCTCGCCGTTGTCCGGGTGGAGGCGGCCGCCGGGGGAGGCCACTCCGAAGAGGGCACCCTCGACGCCATTGATGTCGGGGAGGCCGAGCGGCTGCGGGACGAGCTGCTGCGCCGTCGAGCCGAGCTCCGTGGTCAGACGCACGAGCACCAAGGTCCGCAGTCCACATCCGACGCGGCGCTGGCCTCGGGTGCATCGACCCCCGGAGCCACCGACCATACCGACACAACCGTCGAGCCGGATGCGCCCACCGAGGAGGACCTCCCGCAGCACAGCACCAGCACTCGGGTGCACTTCGTGCTACCGGCGCGTTGGTACCTGTTCGGCGCACTGAGCCTCGGCTATCTGTTGACCCCGTTCGTTGTCCTGGCCACACTGCTCGGCTTTGCGGGGCAGGTGGCGCGGGATGCCCGACTGGCCAGCGACGTCGACGTGCAGAGCGTCGCCGACTGGATCGCCGAAAGCAGTGCGGCCACCATCCTGTGGGCCGTCGTGGGCGGCATTGCCGTTCTTCTCGTGCTCATGCCCGCATTCGCTGTGGTGTCGTACGCCGTTAACAACTGGTCGTTTACCCTGTGGCGCCGCGGTGTCTCCCTGGTGGCCGAGCGTGGTCTCTTCACCCGGCACAGTGTGACCCTCGAACTGCGGCGGGTGCGCGGCTACGAGATCCTGGACAGTCCTCTGGAGCGGTGGGCCAGCACTGCGGCGCTGCGTGCCATCGTCACGGGGTTGGGGGATGCGGCGACCCGGGCCACGCTGCTACCCATCGTCCGCAGAAGCACCCTGCATCGTGTGGTCTCCTCGGCTCTGACCCCCTTCAGGGGGGAGCTCGTGGCACATCCACCCGCGGCGCGCTCCCGAAGGCTGTTCCGCGCGGTGACACCCTTCGTGGTGCTGGCGGGGATCGCCTGGGCTCTGGGGCAGTACTGGTTCGCCGTGACAGCCCTCGTCCTGGCACTCGCGTCGGTGCCGCTGGGAATCGACCGTTACCGGGCCCTGGGGCACGGCTACGACGGCCACCATGTGAGCGTACGCTCCGGCAGTCTGAGCCGCACTCAGGCTGTGATCGAGCGTCCCGCAATCATTGGCTGGCGTTGGAACCAGTCCCTGTTCCAGCGCCGGGTCGGACTGGCCACCCTGGAAGTAAGCGTGGGTGCGGGCAGCGGAGGCTACTCGGCCTTGGACATGAACTTCGCCGATTCCGTGCGTTTCGTCTCCGAGGTGACGCCAGACATGGTGCGCCCGTTCCTCGTGGACACGTCCCCGTCTGGCCCCCAGGATGAGGCAGCTACGTAGGAACGGCACCCGGATCCAGCCGGCCCCTAGTCCTGCTTCTTCGAACCGAACATGATCTCGTCCCAGGAGGGGACGGAAGCGCGGCGCCCACGTCCCCTGGACTTGGCACGGTGCGCCGGCTTTGCCGGACTTGTCGCCGTTTCGCCGTCCGACGAGCCCGTTTCCTCCTCCCGGCTGGGCGGGTTCGTTCCGATCCCGGCGCTTGCGGCTGCCGGACGTCGGCGCGTGGGCCCCGTCTCCGTCGCGGGGGGCTGTGTCGCGGGAGGTTCCGCGGCTGGGGGGTCCTCTGCTGCGGTGGTGCGTCCGGGAGCCGGGGGGGTCGGTGGCGTGAGGATCGACGGCGAATCGGCGGGGAACGGCGGGCTCGGCCGACTCGATGGCACCGAGCCCGGCACTGGCCGGTCCTCGGATTCCGCGGGTGCGGGTGACTCGGTGGGCCGTGGCGGCTCGGCGCTCGCGGTCGGTGCCGGGCGGTGCTCCTGCGGCTCCGGAGCGGCGGTGTGGGCCACCTCGGGAGGGTGGCCGTCGGTCCCGGAGGGTCCCGCGGTCGGCTCCGCCGGCTGCCGGGGCGCCTCCTTCCCGGAGGGAGTGGCACCGCGCCGGGCGGGAAGCGGAGTGACGTTCGCTCGTGGGTCCGGTGTTCGAGGGCCCGATCCCGACGCGGTGTCCGCACCGGTGATGAACCGCTGGGCCTCCTCGTCATCCGGGGTGACGCTGCGGCGGCGGGGGTCGTAGGTCCAGTGGGCGTTGCGTTCCTGGCCATCGATACTGAAGGACAGTTGGACACGCCAGGTAGCGTCGGCGAGTTTCCACGAGTCCCACACGGCATCGCCAGCGTCCACGTGGCCCGGCCCGATCCGTGCGGTCACCAGATCTGCCAACGGAGGGCCGGGAGTGGCCTCGGCCGAGCTCCGGACCGTAGCCCGTTGCGCCTGCTGTGCCATGTACTCGCGTTCCTGGAGCACGGGTCCCTCGAACCAGCGCACACGCTCGATCGCGATCCCGGACACCTCGGAGATGGACTCCGCGGTCTCTCCCGAGCGGATCCGGGCCTGGATTTCCTTCGGGCGCAACGGATTCTCCACTTCGATTTCGTACGGGCCAAGCCGGGAGAACTGGCCCCGCACAGCAGCGCGGAGACGGTCATCGACGGGCAGGGCGAAGCGGCTACCTCGGTCAGCGCTCGCCAACACCAGGTGAGTGCCGTCCTCGCTGACGGCGACGAGGCGAAGCTCCTGCATCGAGTTCCCTTTCGCGTCCCGTCGAGGGTATGTCCCGGGCCATCCCCCATGTCCTCAGTCTTGTCGGCGTTCACTCCGTTCGGCCAGTACCGTCCTCGGCATGTCCACGTTGCCGTCGTCGGGTTCCGGCTCAGTCGGTGGCCCCGGAGCAGTGTCCATGTCCATTACCACCCACTCCCGCGTACCTATGGTGCCATCTTGACATGTCCGACGCCCGGGTACAGGGTTCGCCGCTCGGGCGCGGGCGGGATCCCTACGGTCGACGTCGCAGGCGACAATGCGGAGTACAACCGGGTGTCGTGATCTATCCGATGGTGGGTGGGCTGGGAACGACCGGCGAGGATCGCGTAGGTTTGGGTGTCTCCGTGTGGAGGTGCCCGCATGCCGTCCGTTCTCGGATCCCCCAGGGCGGCGACCAGGATCAGCGGGTACTGGGCGACATCGTGGCGCCCCTTCGCGTCACAGGAAAGGGGGGATCGTGCGCGAGCCCAACCGCACCGAAGACACGCCATCCGTCGACACGACCGACGCTGCTGCTGTGGACACCAGCAGTGCCTCTCCGCGTATCGACCTGAGCCCATCGCAGGTCGTCGGGGGTGGTGCGGCAACGTTGGCGGCAGCGACAGCCGCCTCCTACGCCGGGCTCTACGGGACGATCATCGGCGCCGCCGTCATGAGTGTGCTCAGCACCTCTGGTACCGCGGTGTTCCAGTACTACCTGCGGCGCAGCGGGGACAAGGCCAAGGAACTGGCCGAGACCCAACGGCGTCGCCCGGCAGGGTCGAACGCGCCCGACGGTCAGCCAGGCGGTGGGGCTGGCGGTGGGGTTGGCAGTGGGGTTGGCAGTGACGGCGATACGACCACAGCCCTGTCGCACACGGCGCCGTCGCAGACGCACGCCTCGTCCGGCACGGACGTATCGGTGCCGGGATCTCCGAAGCCGCGAGCAGCGGGGGGATGGCGACGCTGGCGCGGGGCCGCGCTGTCGGCTGTGGCGGTTTTCCTCGTCGTCATGGCTCTGGTCACGGCGTTCGAGCTGTTTTCGGGCAAGTCGCTCAGTGACACGGTTCGTGGTAGCGACGGAGGGTCCGCCCCCACGCTGCTGGGGGGTGGGTCCACGGCCGAGGAGGACGAGCCCGACTCCAGCGAGGGCGACACCGGTGAGGATGCCGATCCCGCACCGCGGCAGCACACGGAACCGAATTCGGAACCGGAACAGGGCCAGGGCGGCCAGGAACCCGGAGCCGGTTCCGACTCCGAGGGAGACCGGGACGCCCCCACGGACACCGAGCCCGGTGGCGCTGGAGGCGACGACGGTTCGGATGACGGCCAGTCCGATGTTCCCGACAGTGGGGATCGAGACACCGGGCAGTCGGATCCGGGTGATCCGGGTGAAGAGTAGTGCGGGCGGTGCAGCCGGGGGCGCCGCGGGTGTCCACCGATCCCGCGCAGCCCCACCCGAGGCGTCAGTCCCCCAGGACGCGGTCGATATAGGCGTTGCCGAACCTGCGCTCGGGATCCACCTGGTCGCGCACAGACCGGGCGTGCCCCAGGCGTGGGTACAACTCCACGAGGTCACTGTAGGTGCGGCTGTGTAGCTTGCCCCAGTGCGGGCGCCCGGCGACGTTGGCGAAGATCGCTTCCAGGTCCGCGAAGTAGTGGTCGTGACGTCCGCGTTCGTGGACGTGGGCCGCGACGTAAGCCGTTGGACGTCCGTAGGCGGGGGAGAGCCAGACGTCGTCGGCGGGGGCGAACCGGATCTCCAGGGGAAAGGTGATTCGGTACTCCCGTCGGTGGAGAAGAGCGCGGATCTCCCGAAGCACATCGCCCAGCGTTTCCACGGGGATGGCGTACTCCGTTTCGACGAAGCGGACTCGACGCGCCGTGGTCAGTACCCGATGCGCGGTATCGGTGTAGGTACGCGACGTCAGAGCTCGGGCCGACACCTGGTTGATCATCGGGACCAGTCGGGGAGCACGATGTGCCGTCCGGTTCACCAGCTCGAAAGCGGTGTTCTGGAGAAACTCGTCGTCCAGACGGCGCCGCCACCGGGGCAGGGGGTGTGCCGGCCCCTCCACCCGGTTGTTCTGCTTGGTCTGGACCCGGTCCGTGTACGGGAACCAGTAGAACTCGACATGGTCATTGGTGGCACGGAGCACGTCCAGCTGCTCCAGTGCCTGATGTAGCGGCATCGGCTGTTCCCTGGCCTGGAGCAGAAAGGATGGGACCACCGCGAAGGTGACCGAGGTGAGGATACCGAAGGCTCCGAGTCCAAGCCGGGCCGCGGCGAACAGGTCAGGGTTGTGTTCGGGGGAACAGCTCACAATGGAGCCGTCGGCCAGGACGAGCTCCAGGGCGAGGATCTGCTGGGCGAGCCCGGCCAGGGTTCGACCCGTACCGTGCGTGCCGGTCTGGGTCGCACCCGCAGCCGTCTGTGCGGCGATATCACCCAGATTGCCGAGCGAGAGCCCGTGGTGTTCCAGAACCTCGTTCAGGTCGCACAGGGGGAGACCCGCCTGGACGGTCACCCGTCCGGCGTCGCTGTCTACGGAACTGACCCGCCCCAGAGCTGTCGGGGCCAGCAGCATGCCGTCGGTGACTGCGGCTGCGGTGAACGAGTGCCCGGAGCCGACCATACGCACCCGCTCACCGCGTCCGGCCGCCTGCGACACGGCGACGGCCACCTCGGCGGCGCTGGTGGGGGTACGGACCGTTTGGGGGCGTGCCTGCTGGGTGCCCGCCCAGTTCTGCCACGTTAACGTACGCATCGCTTCACGGGCGTGACGTCTGGGCCGGTGGTGGTGGCCACGCCACGCGCCTCCTTTCCGGGCCGGCAGTACCCGGAGACTACCGTGGCCGAGCCTGGGCCGGTGCACGAGCCGGGCGAACAGCTGGTTACATGGAGTTATGCAGCGCACAGCACAGCCATACGATGCCTTCCTATTGCTGTCCTTCGGCGGGCCCGAGGGAACCGAGGACGTGATCCCGTTCCTGGAGAACGTCACCCGGGGACGCAACATCCCGCGCGAGCGTCTGGCCGAGGTCGGCGAGCACTACTTCATGTTCGACGGGATCAGCCCGATCAACCAACAGTGTCGCGACCTCATCGCCGCGATCGAGACCGACTTCGCCCGCAATGGCGTGGAGCTTCCCGTCTACTGGGGCAACCGGAACTGGGATCCCTTCGTCGAGCACACCCTCGCCCGCATGCACGAACAGGGCATACGGCGGGTGGTCGCCCTGGCCACCTCGGCACACAGTAGCTACTCCAGCCACCGCCAGTACCTTGAGGATATCGAGCGGGCCCGGAAGGCGATCGGTCCGCAGGCGCCCGAGGTGGATCTGATCCGGCCCTACTACGACCACCCCGGCTTCATCACGGCCCTGGCGGAACACACCCGCGAGGCGGTGAACCGGGTGCCCGACGGGCTGCGTTCCGAGACCCGCCTGCTGTACTCCGCTCACTCCATTCCTACGGCCATGGCCGAAGCCAGCGGCGACCCACGCACGGAGCACGGGCCGGGTGGCGCTTACGTCGCCCAACTCGCGGAGGCGGCGCGGCTGATCACCGAACAGGTTGCGAGCGAACTCGGAACCGCCTACCCCTACGAGCTCGTCTATCAGAGTCGCAGCGGCCCGCCGAGCCAGCCCTGGCTGGAACCCGATATCAACGACCGCCTGGAAGAGCTGGCGGCATCCGGGGTGCGGTCGGTTGTCGTCATTCCACACGGGTTCGTTTCCGACCATATGGAAGTGATCTACGACCTCGACGTGGAGGCTCTCGAAACCGCCCGTAAACTCGGGATCCACCTCGAGCGCGCACCCAGCCCCGGGGTTCACCCGGCGTTTGTGTCCATGGTCCGTGAGCTCGTTCAGGAACGGAGCGATCCCGCAGCCGAACGGGTGTCGTTGAGCCGGCTCGGTCCCTGCCCGGATGTGTGCCCCGTCGACTGCTGCATGCAACGATGAGCATCGAGACCGGATACACGAACGGGCCCGGTGCGGGGGACTCCTCACCGGCTGCATTGGTGGACCTGGCACAGCGCATCGCCCTGGAAGCTGGCGAGATCGCCGCAGCCGGCCAGTCCCGGGTTCGCGTCCTCGACACCAAATCGTCGCCCACGGACGTGGTGACCGAGATGGACCAGGCCAGCGAGCGGCACATCCGTGACCGAATCGTCGGCCTGCGTCCCACAGACGCGGTTCTGGGCGAGGAGGACGGTGACTCCCGGGGCAGCAGCGGCGTGCGTTGGATCGTCGACCCGATCGACGGAACCGTCAACTATCTCTACGGTAGGCCCGACTGGGCGGTCAGCATCGCGGTCGAGGACCGCGGCACCGTGGTCGCCGGGGTTGTGGCGGCCCCGGCCCTGGGCCGCACCTACACCGCGATCCGGGGTGGCGGTGCCTGGGATGGACAGCGCCGCCTCCGGCGCGATGCTCCACCCGAACTCGACACGGCGCTGGTGGCAACCGGGTTCGGCTACGCCGCCCAGCGCCGCCAGCGGCAGGCGGAGATCCTGCGCGGGCTACTCCCCCGGGTGCGGGATATTCGCCGTGCCGGTTCGAGTGCCCTGGACATCTGCGCGGTGGCTGCGGGGGAGGCCGACGCCTACTACGAGCACGGACTCAGTCCTTGGGACTGGAGCGCCGCCGCGCTGGTGGCCACCGAGGCCAAGGTCCACGTACGGGAGCCTACGGAGCGCGAGCCCACGGGTGTCCAGCCAGACGGTCGCGCTACTGATCTCCTGGTCGCTGCTCCCGAGCCCCTGTGCTCATCCCTGGACATCCTCGTCGGACAGTGTGATCCGGGCATGGGCACGGTGGGGCGGATCACAGCGCCCTCGTGACCCGACGCCCGTATTCTTATCTCTTTCTTACTCGTGATGTGTCATATTTGAGATGTGCGGGGTTGACGTCGCTGCCGGTGTCTTGGGGGATGCGCCGGCAGCGGCCCCCGCGGCCGGGGTAGCGTGGCACTGCCGGTGTGTTGGGGGATGCGCCGGCGGTGCCACGCGGTCCCGGCCATAAGGGAGCGAGACGTGCGGGTACTGATTGTCGAAGACGAGCAGGTCCTGGCGGACACGATCGCCGTTGGCCTGCGTCGGGAATCCATGGCGGTGGACGTCGTCTACGACGGAGACAGCGCGCTCGAACACAGCAGCGTCAACGACTACGACGTGATCGTGCTCGATCGTGACCTGCCGAAGGTACACGGTGATGACGTCTGCCGCAGTCTGGTGGAGCGCAGCTACTCCGGCCGGATCCTCATGCTCACGGCTGCCGGCGAGCTCAGTGACAAGGTGGCCGGACTCAGCCTTGGCGCCGATGACTATCTCGCCAAGCCCTTTGCGTTTGCCGAGCTCACCGCGCGGGTGCGTGCGCTGGGTCGTCGGGCCACGCCTCCGCTTCCCCCGGTGCTGAGCCGTAACGGAATCACCCTGGATCCCGCGAACCACACGGTGCAGCGGGACGGTCGCGACATCAGTCTCACCCCCAAGGAGTTCGCGGTGTTGGAGGTGCTGCTGCGCGCCGAGGGCGGCGTGGTGAGTGCCGAGGGACTGTTGGAGAAGGCCTGGGACGAGAACGCGGATCCGTTCACGAACGTGGTCCGGGTTACCGTCATGACACTGCGCAAGAAGTTGGGGGAGCCGCAGGTACTCCACACCGTCCCCGGTGCCGGCTACCGTATCTAGGCCGGTTTCCTGTGGTGTCGGGCCTGCGGAGCCGGCGGGACCCCGGACAGGTAGCCCCGCGGGCGAGGGTCGTCGCGACCACGAGCGGCAGGCGCCTTCTGCCCCGCGCGCCCTCGGGGCGGAGGCCGTCCGGAACCGGGAGACCCATCACGGCATGGCGGGTAGCGAGGTGAGTAACGATCGACACGGAGCGGGATTCGGACGGGGCCGAGGAGGCGGCAGCGCCCGACCACGGCGAGAGTGATTCCCGGACGGGCCCGTCGACCGGGTATAGCAACGGCGGTCCGCGCTGGCGCCGGCAGGGCGCGAGCCAGGACCGCTCGGGGGCCGCCCGCCCCCGTGGTTCGTCCTACCTTCCCGACAAGCTCAGCCTGCGCGCACGTCTCACCCTGATCTACGGAATGCTGTTCTTTGCGGCAGGGTCGCTGTTGGTGTTGGTCAACTACGTGGTGGTGGCTGGCATCCTCAACCAGTTCGACCTGTTGCTGGTTGTCCAGGGGGACCAGCTCGTTCCCGACCAGCAGGTTGCCGACCAGCTCAAGGCACAGCTGATCGAGAGTGTGCTGGGTGATCTGACCCGCTACTCCATCATCGGGCTGGTGGTGGTCGGACTGTTGGCCGTCATTCTGGGCTATGTGGTGGCCGGCCGTGCCCTGTCCCCGCTGCACCGAATCACCCGAACCGCACGCCGACTGTCCGAGCGTTCCCTGCACGAGCGCATCGCCCTGGGGGGACCCGACGACGAGATCAAGGAGCTCGCGGACACGTTCGATGGAATGCTCGCCCGTCTGGACCACGCGTTCGATGCGCAACGCCGGTTCGTGGCCAACGCCTCGCATGAGCTACGCACCCCGTTGGCGATCAACCGCACCCTGCTCGAGGTGGCCCTGGCCGACCCGGACGCCTCCGCGGACCTCAAGGCGATCGCTCGGACCCTGATGGAAACGAACACTCGGCACGAACGACTTATCGAAGGCCTGCTGTTTCTCGCCAAGAGCGACCGGGAGCTCAGTGCGCGGTCTCCCGTCGACCTGAACGAAGTGGCGACCACGGTCTTGGGTCAGCTGTCCGAGGAGGTGAGTGAGGCCGGACTGCAACTGCGCACCGACCTGCACCCCGCCCCCATGGTCGGGGACCCGGTTCTCCTGGAACGGCTGGTGGCGAACCTGGTGGAAAACGCGATCCGGTACAACACCACCGACGGCGAGGTCATCGTTCGGGTGGGGCCTCACGACGGTGCCGCGGCGGTCCAGGTGGAGAATCCCGGGCCGGTCATTCCTGCCTACGAGGTCAGCGACCTCTTCGACCCGTTCCGACGAGGCTCTGGGGATCGCGTGTCCTCGCGGAACAGCGCGGGGCTGGGCCTGTCCATCGTACGTTCGGTGGTCCGGGCGCACGGCGGGGAACTTCGCGCATGGCCGCGGCCGGGGGGCGGTCTCGTTGTCACCGCCAGGTTTCCCGAGAGTGCAACCACTACGGATCCAGAACGGCGAACCGACCCGGACGGGATCGTGTCCGTACCCACGACCCAGGCCTCCAACTGACGAACGCGTGTCACACGACACGATCACCAGTGGAGCAATCCGCTTCTGTGGGTAGGTATGCTCACCCGGGCGCGCATCCGGTGGCGGGGCAGTGACGTCATCGTGAACGTGTCCGCACGGTAGTCACGACAGTCGTGACAAGTTCAACCGGGAGCACAGGCGAGTCGTGGGTGGCAGAGGGGTACGGCGTGCGCGACCGCGTCGCGCCGTGTACGCGGCGGAACCGAAGCGCGTGTGTGCGCGGGCGGATCCACGCCGACGCCCAGTCCGACGCCAGCGCCGTGACGACCCAGCGTGCGGCCGGTATCGGCCATCGTCCTACGCGGTGGTCACAGTCCACTTACGCCGGGGGAATTTCTTGCTGAATCGGGCACAAGATGGCTTGCCCAAGCGTTACAAGCGCGCGACGAGGGATGAACCGAGGGGGATGGAGTAAAGGAAATGGCCACCGACTACGACAGCCCGCGCAAGGCGGACGAAGAGATGAGCGAGGACAGTCTGCAAGAGTTGCAGGCGCGTCGCACCGACAAGGGCACCAGCACCATCGACGTCGACCCGGAAGAGGTCGCTGAGGGGATGGAGCTTCCCGGTGCGGATCTGTCCAATGAGGAGCTGTCCGTCCGGGTTCTACCGCGGCAGGCTGACGAGTTCACCTGTTCGCGGTGCTTTCTGGTCCATCACCGTAGCCAGCTCGCCGAGGAGCGTAGCGGGCAGCTCGTCTGCCGGGAATGTGCTGCCTGAGCCGCCCCGACACCGGATGCGGCAGCGGCGACGCCGACGTCCGTACCGCGTTGTGCGTCCACGGCGAGGTTGCCATGTGGATCTCCGTGGACGCACAGCGCGTCCGTGCCGTGGGCGCCGGAGACGCACGGTACCGGCGATGTCACCGGGCGAACGTGGGTGACCCACGTCCCCGGCTCGCCGATCCGCCTCGCTGCTGGCACTGCCGGCACTGCTGGCACTGCCGGCCCTGACGGCGTTGGCGGCGCTAGCGGCACTGACGCCGCGGCAGTCGTCTAGGCCCGGGTAGAGCCGCGCGCATGGCCACCGAGTCGCCGATGCGCAGCCCGGACCGCCAGTACACGGGTGACCTCCATGCCCACTCCCGTGAGTGCGGCCCAGCCCAGAGCCTCGGCAAGTCCCGTGTCGAGGGACTCCGGATCCGTGGGCGGTTCCTTGCCCGTCGCGCTGGTCCATGCGAAGCTCAGGACCTTGCGCGCGGCGTAGCCGGCGGCGATCGCAGCGACGCCCGCCACGATTCGGGAAGTGAAGTCCCCGCCTTCGTCTGTCTGTGTCATCTTCGCCATCCGCGTCTAGCAGTTGCGTGTCACCTTGGGTCGACCCGCCGGTGGGATCTGGTCCGCGCCGGTGGGTGCGGACACGGTTCCCGGCACGATTTCGTGCCGGGCGTCCGTAGAACGAATCCTTTCACGCCTGGGACTTACCAGGAGCCGGTGCGAGCGACCGGCCAATACCCATACCATGGCCCCTATGACCCAGCGCTCTCCTGACTTCAGTGTGCCCAGTAAGCCCTCGCTCGACGGTGTCGAGGAGAAGTGGGCACAGGTATGGGAGCAGACCGGTGTCTACCACTTCGACCGTACTGCCCAGCGCTCGCAGGTGTACGCGATCGACACTCCGCCCCCGACGGTCTCCGGGTCGCTGCACATCGGACACGTGTTCTCCTACACCCACACCGACATCGTCGCCCGGTTCCAGCGGATGCGGGGGAAGGCGGTCTTCTACCCGATGGGGTGGGACGACAACGGTCTGCCGACGGAACGGCGCGTACAGAACTACTACGGTGTGCGCTGCGACCCTTCCCTGGCCTACGATCCCGACTTCAGTCCACCGGAGAAACCGGATCCCAAGCGTCAGGTTCCGGTGTCACGCCGGAACTTCATCGAGTTGTGTGAACGTCTTACGGTTGCTGACGAGCAGGTGTTCGAGCACCTGTGGCGCCGGCTGGGGTTGAGCGTCGACTGGCGGTACACCTACGCCACCATCGACGATGATTCGCGAACCGCCTCGCAGCGGGCGTTTCTGCGTAACTTCGCCCGCGGGGAGGCCTACCTGGCCGAGGCTCCCACGCTGTGGGACGTCACGTTCCGCACGGCGGTGGCCCAGGCGGAGCTGGAGGACCGCGAACGTACCGGGGCCTACCATCGGATCGCGTTCCAGCGGCCCGACGGCCGCACCGTGGAGGTGGAGACCACCCGCCCCGAACTGATCCCGGCCTGTGTGGCCCTGGTTGTTCATCCCGACGACGAGCGCTACCGCGAGTTGGTGGGTCAGTCCGTGCGAAGCCCCCTGTTCGGGGTTGAGGTGCCGGTTCGGGCACACGAGCTCGCCGAGCCGGACAAGGGAACGGGCGCGGCGATGATCTGTACGTTCGGTGATCTCACCGACGTCACCTGGTGGCGGGAACTGAACCTGCCGGCGCGCCCGGTCGTTGGCTGGGACGGCCGGATTCTTGCCCAGACCCCCGAGGCGATTGTCCGTCCCGAGGGGCGGGACGCCTACGCGCAACTGGTGGGCGCCACGGTGCACACCGCGCGCGAGCGCATCGTCGAGATGCTTCGGGCCTCCGGGGAGCTGGTCGGGGAGCCGCAGCCAACAACACGGCCGGTGAAGTTCTACGAGAAGGGGGACAAGCCGCTCGAGGTTGTGACCACCCGGCAGTGGTACATACGTAACGGCGGGCGTGACGCGCAGGTGCGCGACGAGCTCATCGCGCGGGGCCGGGAGCTGAACTGGTACCCGGATCACATGCGTACCCGCTACGAGAACTGGGTTGGTGGACTCAACGGTGACTGGCTGATCAGCCGGCAGAGGTTCTTCGGGATCCCGTTCCCGGTCTGGTATCCCCTGGACTCCTCCGGGAACCCGGACTACGCCGCGCCCATCCTGCCCGACGAGTCCGCTCTTCCAATCGATCCCAGTTCCGACGTTCCACCGGGCTACACCGAGGAGCAGCGAGGTGCCGCGGGTGGGTTCATCGGAGATCCCGACGTGATGGACACCTGGGCGACCTCCTCCCTCTCGCCACAGATCGCGGGGCGCTGGGAGCGCGACAACGACCTGTTCCACCGGGTGTTCCCGATGGATCTGCGGCCGCAGGGGCAGGACATCATCCGCACCTGGCTGTTCTCCACCGTGGTGCGCAGTCACTTCGAACATGGGGGCCTGCCCTGGCACAACACCGCGATTTCCGGATGGATCCTGGACCCGGACCGCAAGAAGATGTCCAAGTCCAAGGGCAATGTGGTCACTCCGATGGACATGCTGGAGCGGTACAGTTCGGACGCGATTCGCTACTGGGCTGCCAGTGGACGCCTGGGGACCGACACCGCCCTGGACGAGGGACAGATGAAGGTGGGGCGGCGTCTGGCGATCAAGTTGCTCAACGCCAGCAAGTTCGCGCTGTCCGTTGCCGGTCCCCACAGCGGCGCCGATCCCGCCGCCGTCACGGAGCCGCTGGATCGGGCTATGCTCGCGGCACTGTCCACTGTGGTCGCGGACGCCACCTCGGATCTGGCCTCCTATGACCACACCCGCGCTTTGGAACGCACCGAGCGGTTTTTCTGGGAGCTGTGCGACGACTACCTGGAACTGGTGAAGGCGCGGGCCTACGACGCCGAGGCCAACCCAGTCGCGGCCGCCTCCGCGCGGTCGGCCCTGTTGCTCGCCCTGTCCACCCTGCACCGCTTGCTGGCACCGTTCCTCCCCTTCGTTACCGAAGAGGTCTGGTCCTGGTGGCAGGAAGGATCGGTGCACGGTGCCGAGTGGCCGGACGGCACCGATCTGGACACCGCCGCGGCGGGCGCCGGGGCTGATGTCCTGCATGCTACGGCCGAAGCGCTCCGGGGGATCCGTAAGGCCAAGTCGGAGGCCAAGCTGTCCATGCGCGCAGACGTGGCCCGGGTCCGGGTGTGCGGGAAGACCGCCGAGGACGCTCGTCGGGCGAGTGCTGATCTCGCTGCGGCCGGTAACGTTCAGGACCTCTTCTTCGAGGACAGTGATGAGGTGGAGCTGCACGTCGACGTCGAGTTGGCGGAATCCGCGACCGGATGACCTCGCCGGCGCGGCCGCGACACCGCGACACAGTCGTGGCCGCGCCGTGCCCCGGGGCTCTCCCGGGGAACGGGGGTGTGGCTGGCGCTGTCCCCGGTTGCGGTGGCCGGGGTGGGCTACGCGGCCGGTTCGAACGACTCGGTGAATTCCTCCATCAGTTCGCGGCCGCCGGCATCCCACTCCGACTGGGGCATGTTCAGGAACAGGGCGTAGCCGTACTCGTCGGTGTGGAAGCCACGGTTGATGGCGCGCATTGGCCCGTACTCGTTGTTGGCGTGCGTGAACTCCCAGTCTGCTGCGGTGTGGTAAGGGTCCATTGCGGGGTGATCCAGATACTCCATGCGGACCCGGTCGTAGTCGGTGAAGTTCCCCGCGATCTGGCTTTCGAGATCCTCCCAGTCCGCCAGCGCGTCGTCACCGGGATTGGTCGTCTGGTCCACCAGGAGATGCCCGCCGTTCGGGTTGCGGAAGTAGACCATGTCCCCCTCGGGATCCACCTCCCACTCCTCCGGCACGTGCAGGGCGAATCCGGTGGCGTCCTCGTGCAGGGTCATTCCCTCCGGAGGACTGTTCGACTCGTCCTGGTCGCCGTCGTCGTCGCCGTCGTCTCCGTCATCACCACCCGGTTCCGTACGGTTCGGCTCCCCCGTGTGCGGTGGGTCCTCGTTGCCTGCGGGGGTGGCGGAGGTTCCGTGGTCCCCGGTGCCCAACACGCTGATCAGGCCCACCGCAAGGAGCGCCACGAAGGCCAGGACCGTCACTCCCGCCGCCGCCCACGTCCGCGGGCGACGCGCCACGACCGGAGTGATCCGCGGTAGGTGGTGGGAGGCGGCTCGGACCAGCCCCATGGGCGTAGCCCGATCGACACCGTTGGTGATCTCACGCAGGGCAGCGCTCGCGGAGGTTCCATCCATCCGCTGCTGTGGATCCTTGGTCAGGAGACCCGTGAGGACCGTTCCCAGCGGCCCGGCCTCGGTCGGTGGTGGTGGTTCCTCGGCGATGATGGCGGTGAGTGTCGCCAGGGGACCGCCCTCACGGTGGAACGGGGACCTGCCATACAGCGCCGCGTACAAGGTGATCCCCAAGGACCACATGTCCGAGGCGTCCGTGGCGGAGCCGCCGCGGGCCACCTCGGGGGCCAGGTACGCCGGCGAACCCACGAGTACCCCCGTACGTGTCAACGTGGAGTCGCTGTGGTGCACCGCGATACCGAAGTCCGTGACGACTACCCGTCCCCCGTCGGTGACCAGGACGTTTCCCGGCTTGACGTCTCGATGTACCACGCCTGCGGCGTGCGCCACCGCCAGTGCGTCTGCGAGCTGTCGACCGTAGCTGGCCACCTCCGCCACGGGACGTGGCCCCTCGTCAGCGAGAATGGTGGCCAGAGAGCGGGCACGTACCAGTTCCATGATGATCCAGGGGCGATCGTCGGCCTCGACGACGTCGTAGATCGCAACAATTGAGGGATGGCTGATCCGTGCTGCGGTACGCGCCTCGCGTTGCATCCGCTGACGCAGTTCGGCGCGTTCCGTGGTGCCCATTCCCGGCGGGAAGATCAACTCCTTGATCGCGACGTCCCGCTCCAGCAGGCTGTCTCGTCCCTGCCACACCCGACCCATCCCGCCCTGACCCAACAGGATCTCGGGGTGGTAGCGCCCAGCGAGTGGAAAGATCGAGGAAGGATCGGTGGTGGTATCCGAGTCATCGGTCATCACGACACTCCAGGCGGCAAGAACGAGGGTCGGAAAACAGGGGGGAGGACCGGTATCCCCGTGATCGAGGGAGGATCACGGTTCGGTTCCGTTCGGATTCTACGCAACCACAGCTGCCACGCGGCTGCCACGCGGCTGCCACGCGGCTGCCACGCCGGTGGCACGCGGGTGGGAGTGCACTCCGGTAGGGTGACGGGTTGTGATGCCCGCAGACCAGACCCACGTACTCGTGCAGTTGCTGGACCCACAGGCACAGCTGCCGCGCTACGCCCACCCGGGCGATGCGGGCGCAGACCTGGTGACCACGAGTGAGGTCGAGCTGGGCCCTGGTGAGCGCGCGGTCGTGGGTACGGGGCTGGCCGTGGCGCTTCCCGAGAATCATGCCGCCTTCGTGCATCCGAGGTCCGGACTCGCCGCCCGGTACGGTGTCACCCTCGTGAATGCTCCGGGCACGATCGACGCGGGCTACCGTGGCGAAATCAGGGTGACCCTCCTCAACACCGACCGGAGCCACAGCGTGCGGTTCCGTCGTGGGGACCGGATCGCCCAGCTGGTGATCCAGCGGGTGGAACGCCCCGTGTTCCAGGAGGTGGCGAGTCTGCCGGAAGCAGAGCGTGGCACGGCGGGTTTCGGTTCCACCGGTGGCTATGAGGTCGCAGGACAAGCGGGAGAGGTGTGAGGCGTGTTCGGACGCCGACGCAAGAAGCAGAAGAGTCAGCAGACGGACGCTCGGGAGATTGGGATCGTCGATGTTCCCGAGGAACTGCGTTCGACTCCGGCCGAGCCGAACAAGCCAGCCGATGTGTTTCGTGGCCAGGGCCCCTGGGACGCTGCGGAGGACGTTCCCGAGGTGCGGCGCATCGACTTCGGGAGTCTTCGGGTTCCGGTTGTCTCCGACATCCAGCTTCAGGTCAACATGTCCAAGAAGAAGGAGCAGGTGGTCGGGGTCACCCTGGTGAGCGGCAAGACCATGCTGCAAGTGATTCCCCTGGCGGCTCCGAAGTCCACGGGCCTGTGGGAGGAGTTGCGTTCGGAGATCCAGGAGGAACTGACCAAGGCCAAGGCCCAGATCCGCGAGTTCGAGGGCACCTTCGGACCCGAGGTGCGTGCGGTGATTCCAGTTCCGGGGAAGACCAACGACTCCGGGAATCCGGTGGGGCGTCCCGTGCGCTATTTCGGGGTTGACGGCCCCCGTTGGCTGCTGCGTGGCATCATGCGTGGAGAGGGAGCGCTCGATCCCCGGGTGGCGGCCCGAATCGAAGAGGTTTTTCAGGGCATCGTCGTGGTGCGTGGGGAGAACCCGCTGCCGCCGCGGGAGCGGCTGCCGTTGAAGTTGCCTCCCGAGACCCGCGCGGGCATCAAACGCGCGCGTGAGCAGGCGGCTCAGGAGGACAGTTCCGGCGACGCCTCCGGTGGGGAGGAAGCCCAGCCGGAAGCGATCGGCACAGACCAGGATGGGGCCACGTCGGCGTCCACCGTGTCGACCGGCGCTCCGTCTTCGGACGGGGACGCAGCACCACGAGCTGACGAGGGCGAGGACGAGGACGCAGCCCGGACACGGGGAGGCAGTCAGTGACGGACACGTCGGCAGGGACCGAAGCCCTGCCCAATGACTGGAGCCGTGTCCTGGGCGTGGTCGCACACCCGGATGACCTCGAATACGGGGCATCCGCTGCGCTCGCACGCATGTCCCGTGCGGGTGCGCACGTCACGGAGCTGTTGGTGACCAGGGGAGAGGCGGGCATCGACAGCATCCCGCCCGAGGAGTGTGCCCCGATCCGCATGCGCGAGCAGGAGGCGGCCGGAAGCGCGGTCGGAGCGTCCGGGGTGGAGTTCCTGGAGTTCCCGGACGGAGCCCTCGAATACGGTTTGCCCCTGCGGCGCCAGCTGGCCCGGGCGATCCGCGTGCACCGGCCCGATCTCGTTATCTCGTTGAATTTTCGGGAGAGCTTCGAGGAGGGTGGCTCCTTCAACCATCCCGACCATCGGGCACTGGGGCCGGCGCTGTTGGATGCCGTGGTCGACGCCGCCAACCGCTGGATGTTTCCGGACCTCGCGCAGGACGGGCTGCCGCCGTGGAAGGGCGTGCGGTATGTGGCCTTCGCCAATCCGCCGCATCCCACCCATCACGTGGAGCTGTCCGAAGCCGATCTTCAGGCCGGAATCGCCTCCCTGGTGGCGCACGAGGTGTATTTCGCGAATCTCGACCAGACCATGGATGCCGAGTCGTTCCTACGGGAAATCGCGGAGCGCAACGGCGCGGCCGCCGGGGTTCCCCTGGCTGCCGCGTTCGAGGCCATCCCCTGCTGATCCGCCCGGTCCTGTGACACGACGAGGCAGGCCCGGCTACGGTGCGGCGACAGTGCCGAGGAACAGCAGTGCACCGTCGCGCCGTAGTAGCACGTGAAACGGGCGGTCGGCGGTGAAGGTGACCGGACGCTGGGTCGAGACCGCGGCGAGGGTCATCATCACCGCGGTGGCTGCGGCGCCCTCCGCCCCGTACTCGTCCACCTCCAGTACCGCTTTGTGCTGGATCCCGTCAATCATGAGGGGAGTGCGCGAAATCCCGGTCAGGTCAGCGTCGCTGGTGAATACGGTGCGTACCCCGCACTGGGAGAGTGCGCCGCTGAGCTCGCTGTCGTAGCTCAGCCCGAACCGGGGAAGCTGAAGTCGAACCTCGGTGGGCGACCTGGCGCGGTACAAGGCATGCAGCTCGGCCGGGGCCGGCAGAGACGGAACGTGTCTCTCGGCCGGGGGCGTGGACGGGAGTACCACATCCATGGCGAGCTCGTGTTCCGCACGCAGCGTCACCATGCGCCATCCACCAAGCTCGGCGTGGGGCAGCTGGCCGGTGTGGCGCATCATCGGTACGCTACGTCGCCCATCGGGGGCGTGGAAGGTCGTGGGGCGGGTCGCGTCTGCGTCGAAAGGAGTGAGCCAGCGGAGCCGCGCCCAGAGTGCGTTCACCAGCACCGCACGTGTGTCGGCGTGCAGGGATCCCGGCCCGAGGAGATCCGTGATACGTCCGCGCGTCACCTTGGACACATCGCTGTTGATCTCCTGTCGGGCCCGGTCGGCATCCGTGGCGAAGTCGGCGTGGAGTACGGCTGCGTCGGGGCACTGCCGCAGTGTGGACTCGAACCGGGGCTCTACCGCGATGTCGGGACGCGTCCACAGGGCGGTACGGCTGGCCAGATCGGGGACCGGTGGTGCGTCCTTGCCCCGGTCCGCGTCATCGGGGGCCGCCCCGGCGGCACGGTTCAGCTCGGTGAGCAGCGTCGCCGGCTCCGGTCCCAGGAGGTTGTCGAGTTCCTCCCGGGTAGTCCCGCGAGCCCCGCTCGCTACCAGACTCAGTGCTGTGGCCAACGAGTAGGGCGAGAATATGCGGTTGCCGGACGCGGGCGGTTCCAGTGTCCCGCCGAGACGTAGGGCGAAGTCCACGTGATCCCCGGGAAAACTCGGGGGTGCGGGTCGTGCCATGCTCACCTCCCGGTCGTGCCTGCTCCAAGAGTACGCAATCCCGGTGCGGACACTCACCTGTGGCAGGTGTAGTCCGGCTAGGCTGGACGGTGCGCCACATGGCCGGGCCGTGCGGCACCAGACTGCAACCATCAGGAGAACGATGTCCAAATCCCAGTCCACACCGGGCCCGGAGGGCGAGCCGGGCGCGGATCATCCCCGGACGGATCCGGACGCGGCGCAGGATCACACATCGGGCGACTCTCCGCCTGAGGACCACGTCCGCGGGGTGGTCTCCGAGCAGACCGTGGAGTCGGCTGTTCGGCGGGAGCTGGCCAAGGCCCTGGGTGGTAAGCGGGGAATGGTGGAGACGGCAATTCCCACCGTCCTGTTTACCATCACCTACCTGGTTCTCCAGGATCGTCCCGGACTCCGCGAGTTCGGGCTACTCGACGATCCCGCTCTGGAGTGGGCACTGGGATTGGGTATCGGTGCCGCGTTGCTGCTGGTGGTGGTGCGGCTGCTGCAACGGTCCCAGGTCCAGTACGTGATCAACAGCCTGATTGGGATTGCGATTGCCGCTCTGTTCGCGGCGCGGAGCGGCCAGGCCGAGGATGCCTTTCTGCCAGGGATCATCTACAACGCCGTGTATGCCGCGGTTCTCGTGGTCAGCATCCTGGTGCGGTGGCCGGCGGTGGGGCTGCTCATCGGTGCGGTGACCCAGGATGTCCAGCACCGGTGGCGTCACAATCCCGCGGTGGTCCAGCTGAGCTCCCGCCTGACCTGGCTCCTGGTTGTTCCCTGCGTGTTGCGGGTCGCGGTGCAGTATCCGCTCTACCTGGTGGCCTCCAATGACGTCGCCTGGGCACTGGGTGCCTTGGGCGGGGCCAAGGTGGCCATGGGGTGGCCCCTCCAGGTGGCAGCCCTGGCCGCGATGGTGTGGCTGTTGGCACGTGGACACACACCGTTGACCTCCGTAGAGGGCTTGGGTGAGGTCTCGGGGCGCCCCGCGGGCCGGTTAGAGTAGGCGGCGCGGGGCGGCTGTGTAGGCGACCGTGCCGACGGACGTCATGCCTACGGTGCCCTGGAAGTGGTGTGTGATGAGTCGGGTCGGAACGCGACTAGAGCTGCGTGTGGATGCGGTTGCCCACGGTGGCTGGTGTGTGGCCCGGCATGAGGACCAGGTCGTTTTCGTGCGCCACGCGCTGCCCGGGGAACTGGTGCAGGCGCAGGTGACCGAGGAAACCAAGCGGTTTCTGCGTGCGGACGCGGTGGATGTGGTGGAACCCTCGGCGGATCGGGTCACTCCACCATGTCCGTTCGCGGGGCCGGGAAAGTGTGGCGGCTGCGACTGGCAGCATGCCTCACTGGAGGGCCAACGTCGCCTCAAGGGGCAGGTTCTCACCGAACAGCTTCGGCGTATCGCTGGAATCGAGCGTGATGTCGAGGTCGAGGAACTTCCGGGAGCCAGCGATGGCCTGGGATGGCGAACCCGGGTGCGGTATGCCGTGGCAGGGGACGGCACCGCGGGGCTGCGTCGGCATCGCTCGCATGAGATCGAACCGGTCGATGAGTGTCGCATCGCCCACCCGGAAGCACGCCGGCTGAACGTTCCGCAACTGAACTGGCCCGGTGTTGCCGAAGTGGAGACGGTGGTCTCCGGGAGCACCTCAGACCGGGCCGTGGTGGTGACGCCGCGGGCAGCGAAGCTGCCGCGTCTGCCGCGTCTGCCGGTGGGTGCCTCGGTGCTGCGGCGGTTCCGGGGAGGGCGTACACAGCAGGTGCAGGGGCGCCGGGGTGTCCGTGAGATGGCCGCCGGCCGTCAGTGGCGGACATCGGCTTCCAGTTTCTGGCAGGTGCATCCGGCCGCGGCCGAGACTCTCGCCGTTGCGGTCCGCACAGCCACCGCGCCACTGCCGGGCGAGACCGTCCTTGATCTGTACTGCGGAGTGGGCCTGTTCGCGGGCGTTCTGGGGGATGAGGTGGGTCCCCAGGGGCGGGTGCTGGGAGTGGAGTCCCATCCCGCCGCGGTCCGGGATGCACGGCACAACCTTCAGGATCTGCCCCAGGTTCGAATCGAACAGTCGGACGTCCCGGCCAAGCTTCGGGAGTGGAACGACCTGCGTGCGGACCTGGCTGTTGTCGATCCGCCGCGCACCGGGCTCGGCGACGGGGTCGTCGCCGCCCTGGCGGAGCTACGCCCCAGTCGTATCGCCTACGTCTCCTGTGATCCGGCAACACTGGCGCGCGACCTGGGACGGTTCCACGAGGTGGGCTATCGCCTGGGCGAGCTACGGGCCTTCGACGCGTTCCCCATGACCCACCATCTGGAGTGTGTGGCGCTGCTCAATCGAGGTGGCTCCGCGTCTGGCGATGCGGCGCTGTGAGCCATCGATCCTTTACCCGGCTCCTCCTTTCCTCGCGTTGCGGATCGCGGTACCTTCGACATCCCGAGAGTGAACGAGCTTCGGGGGTGACGGTGCCTGGGAGCGGCGGCGGTCAGGTCGGTCCCGAGCCGGCGTGAAGGGGGGCCTGCCGCCGCTTCCGCCGGCGGCGCGCCGCCAACGGCCGACGTTCCGCAAGGCCGCGGTCCGGTAGCACAATGTGGGTATGCGCCTGAGGATTTTCACCGAACCCCAGCAGGGAGCCAGCTACGACACCCTACTCCGGGTGGCGGGGGCAGCCGAGGCCCTCGAGTTCGACGCATTCTTTCGTTCCGACCACTATCTTCGAATGGGGTCTGCCGACGGCCGGCCCGGACCGACCGACGCCTGGATCACCTTGGCCGGCCTGGCTCGGGAGACCAAACGGATCCGGCTCGGGACATTGATGACCGCAGCCACCTTCCGCTATCCGGGGCCGTTGGCGATCAGTGTCGCCCAGGTGGACCAGATGAGTGGGGGGCGGGTCGAGTTCGGCCTGGGAGCGGGCTGGTACGCCCAGGAGCACACCGCATACGGAATCCCCTTCCCGGATACGCCACAGGAGCGGTTCGAACGTTACGAGGAGCAGCTGGCGATCGTCACCGGACTGTGGGCTACCCCGGAGGGGGAGAGTTTCCAGTATGCCGGGCGCCACTACCGGCTCACGGACTCGCCGGCCCTACCGAAACCGGCCCAGTCTCCTGCTCCACCGGTGCTGATCGGGGGAACCGGGGCAAAGCGCACACCACGACTCGCGGCAACCTTCGCCGACGAGTTCAATGTGCCGTTCAGCTCACCCACGCAGACCGAGGCGGCGTTCGACCGGACTAGAGCAGCGATGCGGGCGGTGGACCGGACAGCTCCCATGACGTTCTCCGCGGCCCAGGTGGTGTGCTGTGGCCGTAACGATGCCGAGGTGTCCCGGCGGGCCGCAGCGATTGGACGCGATGTGGATGAACTGAAAGCCAACGGACTCGCCGGAAGTCCGGAGGAGGTCGTCGACAAGATGGCCCAGTTCGGGCAGGTGGGCTGCGAACGGCTCTATCTCCAGATTCTGGATCTGGAGGACCTTGACCATCTGGAACTGATCGCCTCGGCCGTGGCTCCCAAGCTCACCTGAGGATCGGGGCGGGTCCGTATTCGCGCTGTCCTTCCGGCTCTCGGGTCCGCGAACGGGCTGTAACTTGATGTCGAGATACAGCTGCGATAGCTTGATATCGAGAGACTTTGGGGAGGCGTCGACAGGCCGAGCCACACCCGGCATCCCTGGCAGACAGCTGTGGTGCTGTCATGATGAGGCAGGCCCCACCGTGTGGGGTGCCGGGGTCGTGGCGACCGCTGCGCTCGGCGTGCGGGCGTCGCCCCGACGGCTGACCGGTCCTCCCGGATCGGGCCAGTCTTCCTGGAGTCACCGCGCCGCCGTAACGGCAGGGTGCACAGAGACATTCGCAAGATCAGGAGGCATCCATCGTGTCCGCGAACAGCTTCGGCAGCCGTGACACGCTCCATGTTGGTGGGGAGTCCTACGATATCTACCGCTTGGACGCGGTTCCGGGCTCTGCGCGCCTGCCCTACAGTCTGAAGATCCTGCTGGAGAACCTGCTCCGCACCGAGGATGGGGCGAACGTCACAGCCGAACACATCCGTGCCCTCGGCGACTGGGACCCCGGGGCGCGCCCCGATCAGGAGATCCAGTTCACCCCCGCGCGTGTGATCATGCAGGATTTCACCGGTGTTCCGTGTGTGGTGGATCTCGCGACCATGCGGGAAGCGGTGCGGGACCTGGGCGGTGATCCGGCGAAGGTCAACCCGTTGGCCCCCGCCGAGCTCGTCATCGACCACTCCGTCGTTGTGGACCTGTTCGGTCGTCCCGACGCCTTCGAGCGCAACGTCGAGATCGAGTACGAACGCAACCACGAGCGGTACAAGTTCCTGCGGTGGGGCCAGACCGCCCTGGACGAGTTCCGAGTGGTACCGCCTGGTACCGGCATCGTGCACCAGGCCAATATCGAGAATCTGGCACGGGTAACCATGGTCCGCAACGGGGTTGCCTACCCGGACACCTGTGTCGGTACCGACTCCCACACGACCATGCAGAACGGCCTGGGGATTCTCGGTTGGGGTGTCGGCGGTATCGAGGCCGAGGCCGCCATGCTGGGTCAGCCCATCTCCATGCTGATTCCCCGGGTTGTGGGCTTCAAGCTCACCGGACAGCTGACGCCCGGAACCACGGCCACCGACCTGGTGCTGACCATCACCGAGATGCTGCGCGAGCACGGTGTGGTCGGCAAGTTCGTTGAGTTCTACGGGGATGGTGTGGCCTCGGTGCCGCTGGCCAACCGGGCAACCATCGGCAACATGAGCCCGGAGTTCGGCTCGACCGCCGCCATGTTCCCCATCGATGCCGAGACCATCCGCTACATGCAGCTCACCGGGCGCAGCAGCGACCAGACCGAGCTCGTGGAGGCCTACGCCAAGGAGCAGGGCCTGTGGCACGACCCGGCCCACGAGCCCGTCTACTCGGAATACCTGGAGCTCGACCTGGGACAGGTCGTTCCCTCCATCGCAGGTCCCAAGCGCCCCCAGGACCGGGTTGCCCTGACCGAGGCCAAGGAGACCTGGCGGCACGACGTGCGCGGCTATGTCACGGACGAGGTGGACGAGACCAGCGACGAGTCCTTCCCCGCCTCGGACGCCCCGGCGCAGCACCCCAACGGCCAGCGCCCGCACCGGCCGGTTCCGGTGACCCTGGCCGATGGAACCCAGACCCAGATCGACCATGGCTCGGTCGTTATCGCCGCCATCACTTCCTGCACCAACACCTCCAACCCCTCGGTGATGATCGGTGCGGCCCTGCTGGCCAAGAACGCCGTGGAGAAGGGGCTGTCCCGTAAGCCGTGGGTCAAGACCTCCCTGGCGCCCGGGTCCAAGGTGGTAACCGACTACTTCGAACGCTCGGGCCTCACCCCGTACCTGGACAAGCTCGGGTTCAACCTGGTTGGTTACGGTTGCACGACCTGCATCGGGAACTCCGGCCCGCTGCCGCCGGAGATCTCCCAGGCGGTCCAGGACAATGATCTGGCCGTGGTGTCGGTACTCAGCGGGAACCGTAACTTCGAGGGCCGGATCAACCCGGACGTGAAGATGAACTACCTGGCCTCTCCGCCGCTGGTTGTGGCCTACGCTCTGGCCGGATCGATGGACACCGACATCACCTCCGAACCCCTGGGAACGGGTGCGGATGGACAGCCGGTCTACCTGGCCGACATCTGGCCCGCCCCGGAGGAGATCCAGGAGGTGATCGACAGCTCCATCGCCTCGGACATGTACACCGAGGCCTATGCCGACGTCTTCGCCGGGGACGAGCGCTGGCGTTCCCTGCCGACTCCGACCGGCAACACATTCGAGTGGGACCAGGACTCCACCTACGTGCGCAAGCCCCCGTACTTCGACGGGATGGGGGTTTCTCCGGAGCCGGTCACGGACATCACCGGTGCCCGGGTGCTGGCCAAGCTCGGTGACTCGGTCACAACGGACCACATTTCGCCTGCTGGCGCCATCAAGCCGGATAGCCCGGCCGGAGAGTACCTCAAGGCCCATGGGGTGGAGCGCAAGGACTTCAACTCCTACGGCTCCCGCCGTGGCAACCACGAGGTGATGATCCGGGGCACCTTCGCGAACATCCGGCTGCGCAACCTTCTCGCGCCCGGAACCGAAGGTGGTGTGACCCGCGACTTCACCCAGGCCGACGACCCCAAGGATGCGCCCATCACCACGATCTACGATGCGGCGCAGAACTACAGCGCGCAGAACACGCCGCTGGTGGTGCTGGGCGGTAAGGAGTACGGATCCGGGTCCTCCCGGGACTGGGCAGCCAAGGGAACCCGGCTGCTGGGAGTGCGTGCGGTTATCACCGAGTCCTACGAGCGCATCCACCGGTCCAACCTCATCGGGATGGGCGTCCTCCCCTTGCAGTTCCCCGAGGGAGAGTCCGCGGACTCGCTGGGGCTCACCGGGGAGGAGACCTTCTCCATCACCGGTGTCACCGAGCTCAATGAGCGGATTCCGGACACGGTGCGGGTGAGCACCGACACCGGAGTGTCCTTCGATGCCGTGGTTCGTATCGATACTCCGGGAGAGGCAGATTACTACCGCAACGGCGGCATCCTGCCCTACGTGTTGCGCCAGCTGCTGCACAGCTAGCCGCAGCGAAGATTCGGGGGCCGCGCCACCGGCACGGCCCCCGAACCCATTTCTTCCGCAACGGGCACCGGTGTGTCCGCGGCCGTCCGGCCGACCAGGCCTCAGCGCAGGCCGCGGTGGTGGCATCGATTGGACGATGCGGTGTCTCGGAAACTCTGCCGGCCACACTTGCGCTGTGTTCCGCCCTACTCCGGTGCGGTGACCGCCATCCTCACACGGGCCCGGTTCTCGGGGCGTGGCGACGCGCCGTCCAGGTAGCGAGCGGATTAGCGGAGCGCAGTCCCGATGCGCCCCGATGCCACAGCTGTGCGATCCGTTCACCGTTCCCTTCTCTCTTCCTGTAGGTGCCTGAATTGGCCGACCGGAGCGTTATGGGTAGCCCCGAGTGCCCGGGGGTGTGCAGCCACGGTCCGGGCACCGGGATGCCGAGAACGCCGTCGGCGGCCACCACGGCGCGTGCGGATCCGTCAGCACAGACGCCACGATCGCCCAGGTACGGCCGATGTCTGGCAGGTGGTCATCGCTGACCGTCGCGGTGGACAGTGCCAGTCCGCGTCGCACCCGCGACGACTCCCGGACGTCTCCACCGAGGTCCGTGGATCTGCATGGGAACGTGCCGTTCCCTCGTGTGCGACGGTGCCGGACATGCCTGGTGAGGCGATCCCTGTTACCAGCGGAGGATTGCTGCCATGTCCCCATCGTCGGCCAGTAGGTCCGGCACCCGGGAGGGTAGTACGGTAACCCGTACCCCGCTGGTCAGACCCTCCCGGATCAGCCGCTCTGCCAGGTCCGGCTCTGGGATGAGGGACTCCTGCGGTTCTCCCGGCGGCCGCTCGTCACTGGGAAAGCAGCGCCCGTCCCGGGTGCAGTGGCCGGACAGGCGACGCGCTCCGTGGAGGAAGAGGTGCTCCACGCGTCCCTCCCGCCATGCCCCGAGCGTGTCGCTGAGTCCCACCGAGCCCGGCCCCCCGCTCAGGGCGGCCTCGCGGGCCCGCCGCAGTAGTTCCCGATACCGTTCCAGACGCGCCGTCTCGATCTCGGGTCGTGCGAGTGCTGCGATCTCGGCCGGAGACTTGCTCTCCACAACACGATCCAACAGCACGACCGTGCGTTTGGTGGTGGACAAGGTGCCACGAATCGTCTCGACCAGCTGAGCGTCGCCCGTTACCACGATGGTGTCCCAGCCGTACTCATCGGCGATCGCGCTCACCTGCGGCCGGATGGAGGCCAGATACCGGTGGACGTGTTCCTCCAGACGACGGTCGAACAGGTCACCCTGGGTTGAGGCGCGGGCGAATTCGCCGGGATGCCCGCCGGCCGGGCCACGCATGGCGCGCCAGTCCTCGCTCTCGACCTCGACGGGGATGGTGCGTACCTCCTCACCCATGCCGAATCGGACATCGAGGATGCGCACCGTACTGTGGGACAACGCAACAACCCCGGCAGGGGCGCCGAGGGTGAGCGCTTCGGCAAGAGGCGTCAGGTAGGGCTGTTGCCCCAGCACAGCGCGAGCTCCGAGATCTGCCTGTACGGACAGTCGATGGATCTCGCTCCCACTCACCGGCGCGAAGAGGGCTCGTCCCATTCCCGGCTCGCCGTTCGCCAGCATCGACTCCAGTTCGGGTTCAATCGCCTCAAGACGCTCGAGCTGGGCGAAGCGGCGCCTGCGATCCTCGATGTCGTTCACCTCGCTGCGCAATTCGGCGATCGCACGGTTGACCTGGAGCCGCCACGCCGGGGCCGAGGATCGGTCGCGTGGGTCGGCTGTCGCGTATACCGAGAGCACACCCATCTCGTCGGTCATTCTGGCCAGGTCACGCAGCGTTGTGTGGTCCAGGATCACGCTGTTCCTCCGCCCCCTCGTCGACGCCTCGCTTCCGCACGGTCGCGGAGCGTTTCCCCTCCAGTCTGTACAGCACAGCCCGGACGCAATCAATGACAGGCACGGAGTCCGTCGTCTCCGACCGGCACGGCCGTGGATGCTCGTCGGTAGCCGGACACAGGGAAGCACGCATCGACGTCCCAGGACCACCTCCGGCGTGTGGTGACAGTATTTACGTTGGCCGCTGGCTGCGGGCTGTGTCTAGGTGTCATTCTGCCCGGCCCGGGCCGAGCCATGCCTGGCACCGGCAGTAACGGGCCGTGAGATGCCATGTGATTGCGTCGACGCGCTATGGGTAGGCCGAACAGTGACGGGAGGACAGCGCGTGTCACCGGTGCCCGTTCAAGGAGGTGTCCGCTGTGGGGGGATGTGGACCAGACGTGAATCACACCGGCTCGGCGTGGGTGTGGCATGTCGCGGCCGTTGGGTGCGTCGCCGTTCTTACCCTGGCCGGAGCAGCCGGTTGTGACGACCTGACCGGAACCGATGGTGGCGATGTCGAGACCGAAGAGAACTCGGACGAGGGCACGAATGGGGGGATCTACTGAGTCCCTGATACGGGGTGCACCAGGGACTTGGGGAGATGGTCGTGTCATTCGGTGACGGGATGTGCCTCCGCGTCACCCGGCTCCCACTAATCGCGGTGACTGAAGGTCTGACCGTGACTCCGATACTTCGCAGAGTTGTTGCGGTCAGGGAAGGGTCGCAACAATGGTGATCGATCGTATTTGTATCCGATGTCGTCCGAAAAATGGAGCACGACGTCTGGCGTCTTCGCCAGAAAGATGGGAAGCTATAAGTGGACGCATCAGCTCCAGGTGCGGGCTCGTGGCCGTTTCGGTGTGACCGGACAGTACGCGGCGCGGAACGGGAATCCGTAACCGTTCGTCGCGACACCGAGGCGGACCGCCCCACCCAGGGCCGTTTGGCCGTCCGTGCGGCGATGGGGCGCCCCATCGCCGGACGCGAAGAGACCGACCGAGCGTTATGGAGATACCGATCATGAGTGACCAGACGCTGCCGACACTGCGCCGGCTGACCGCCGCCGGTGCGATCGCCGCCGTTGCCGCCTTCCCGCTCGTTGCCTGTGACGAGGTTGACGACGCGACGGACAACGACGAGGTCGAGGACGTCGACGACGGCATGGATGACGAGGACGACGCCCTCGACGACGAGGACGACGCCTTGGACGACGAGGAGTAGTTCTCCAGGCTCATCGCGGGGTGGCGGGTACCGTCACCCCGCTTCTTCGTTGCTTCTTCGTTTGCGACGGAGACGCTCGAAAATCGGCCTGACGGCCCTGGTCAGAATGCCGGGTGAATGGCGGGGAAAGGCTGGTTGACAAACGGGCCAGTCGGCGAGTCAGTGCAGTGGCTGCAACTGATCGTGTAGATAGTGAGCGAGTGTGCGCGCATAGCTCGCCGTGAGGTGGGAGTTGTCGCGGTAGACGAGGATATTGCCGACAACGGCGGGACAGTGGTCTGGTGTACATATCCGGTCAGTAAGGTCGACAATGGTCACCGAATCCGGAAGGTCCTCGCGTTGGGCCACGTCGGGCGGGCCACTCGGGTACATGTCCGCCCTGCTCCGGCCGCACCGAACTGCGTCGCGTCCGTGGGTCTCCACGCACTCCGGTACGTCCACCATCGGCCACGGGGTGTCCCGGACGGCGATCACATCGATGCCCAATCGGCTCAGGTGGCGCCAGTGACGGAGATAACCATCGGGGGTGTACTCCCGGCCACCACCGATCCGGGTCGCCGTTGTGAACACCGCATCTGGGTCGAGTACGGCCAGACGCTGTAGGGCATCGTCGTTCCAAGCGTGACATGCGGTGTAGGGAGCGCCGTCGAGCTGCTGTTGCTCCGCACTGAACAGGCAGGCAGATTTGGTCATGGACACCACTCGCCAGCTGTGCTCCTCGGCCAGCAACCGTAGCGCGGGCAGCCAGTGTGCGGCATGTGAACCACCCACCAGGGCCACGGTCCGATCGGCGTGTTCCATGGAGGCACCGAAGGTGCAGCTGTGTGCCTCCGTGCTGGCCTGGTCCTGGTGGCATCCCGTCTCGTAGACGACCGGGAGGTCCCCGCGGGCCTCGAGGGCGGTGGGGCGGTACGGAACGTCAGGTTCGGGGGGCTGTGTCAGCGCTGCGGCACCGGGATAGTCCTCGCTTCCCGTCGTGCTGATGTCCTGATGTTCGCCGTGCTGGTACGTGTGGAGCACTGAGCCCCATGCGCCGGTGGCGGTGAGGACCGGGACCAAGAAGGCGGCGCCCAGGGCCAGGCCACCATGTGTGCTGTGCTGGCCCAGACCCGAGGCCGGAAGTCGGTGCTCCAGCAGCCAGTGTGTCCCGACCGCCAGGGTGAGGGACGCGAGTACGACGAGCGCGCCGCCGCCCAGGGTCGGTACCGTCCGCCCGGTCACTGCGAGGTAACACACCAGCAGGGGCCAGTGCCACAGGTAGAGGGAGAACGAGTATCTCCCCAACCACCGCAACGCAGGGATGCGGAGCAGCCGGTCCGCTCCGACACGGGTGGGGGGACCGGCTGCGGAGCACACGATCAGAGACGCGGCTGCGAGTGTGGGCCACAGGGCTGCGTAGCCGGGGAACTGGCCTGGATGACCGTCCGCGGTGGTGATAATGACTCCGCAGGTCACGAGTGCCACAAGGCCCAGCCACCCCAGAAGTAGGCGGATATGCCGGCTCGGGCGTAGCGAGGGCAGGGCCAGGGCGAGCAGCCCCCCAAGAGCGAATTCCCACAGTCGGGCCAGTGTGTTGAAATACGTCGGCTGGGGATGCTGGACGGTGGCTGCGATTGAGTACGCCAACGATGCACCGGCCACCACTGTGAAGCCGCAGAGAAGCGTGGATCGCTGGGACCAGCCGCGGTGGTGGGCGAGGACTGCGAGTCCCAGGATCACGAGTGGCCATAGCAGGTAGAACTGCATCTGGACGGCCAGAGACCAATAGTGCTGTGCCGGGCCGGCCGCGTTCTGCGCGGCCAGATAGTCCACGGCGTTGCCGGCCAGGTGCCAGTTCTGGACAAACAGCGCCGCGGCGGTGAGTTCGGACTGTACGCTGGGCCAGCGGACCTGGGGCAGCCACAGAACGGTTGCTGCGCCGATGCCAACCAACACGAACAGGGCGGGGGGAACGACCCGGCGGGAAAGGCGTGCGCAGTGGGTCCCGAGCCATGCGGGGGCCTCGCGCAGGTGTGGCCGAACCAGCCGTGCGGTCAGAGACCACGTGATCAGGAGCCCGGACAAGAGGAAGAAGACATCCACGCCGCCGGACACGCGATTGAACCAGATGTGGTAGATCACCACGAGCGCAACGGCGAGGCCCCGCAGGCCCTCGATCTCCGGTAGGTGGCCCCGTGACCCCGTGGGTTTCCTTGGTCCGATGGGACCCGTCGACGGTTCGGGACGACGCGGGGCGAACTGTTCGTGTTTCTGCGGCATGGGAAGCTGTACATCAGTGGTGGGCCGGGTCGGGATCGGACCCGACGTGTGGGCATGGGCACGAGCCCGGATCAGCACCGTGGCCCGGGCGTCCCTGTGGCCGCCTGCCGATGGTGCGTCGGTACCTGGACCCTAGCCCGCTTCCGTTGGGTGTTCTGGGCCGTCACACCCGCCGTTACGGGGATTTCGTGGAGCCGAACCATGACGTTCACCCCCGGGGCCGGTCCGGTTCACCCTCGGCGTCGCTTGGAGGATTCGCCGATCCGGGCGACCTCCATGCCTCGATGGGAGCGGCTGCGGGTAGCGTCGATTCGCTATGACCGATGTGTCCATTCTTCTGCTGGCCGGAACTGCGGTGCTCGCCGGATCGGTGGTGCAGAGCGGTGTGGGGATTGGCCTGGGCCTGGTTGCGGCTCCGGTGGTTGCCCTGCTGGATCCCACGCTCATGCCCGGTGCCATGTTGATCGCCGCGATTGTGCTGCCGGTGCTCACCGTTCGGGCCGAAGGGCCGGCGAGCCACACCGTGGATTGGCGGGGGATCGGTTGGTCCATGCCCGCACGCATACTCGGGACCGTGGCCGGAGTGTGGATCGTCGCCCTGGTCACCCCGAAGCATCTCGCATTGGGTGTGGGGGTGATGGTGCTCGTTGCCGTCGCGGTGACCGCAAGCGCCGTGCGGGTACGGACCACACCCCTGACCCTCAGCCTGGCCGGGCTCGCCTCCGGCATGGCGGGCACCGCCACCTCGATGGGCGGCCCCCCGATGGCGCTGGCCTACCAGAACGAGAGCGGCCCCCGGGTGCGAGCCACCTTGGGCATGTACTTCCTGATTGGTGTGGCCCTGTCCCTGATCGCGCTGGTGATCGGAAACCAGCTACCCGCCCGGCAGGTAGCCTTCGGCCTGGCCCTGGCCCCCTTCGTTCTGGTCGGTTTTGTCCTCGCCGGCCCCGTGCGCCGACACGTGGACGGGGGGATGCTCCGGCGGTGTCTGCTCACCGTGGTCACCGTGTCCGGGATCGTGCTGGTGGGGCAGGGTGTGTGGTGAGACTCCACCAGCGCCCGGCGCCACGTCACCAGGATGCTTATGCCCGCAGGCGGGCTACGCTCGCGGTTATGGCTACTCCAACGAGGGACCAGCTGGCCGCGGTCCGGGGACGAACCATTCCCGACGTTGTGGGGACGGGCCTCGAGATCCTGTTCTGCGGGATCAACCCCAGCCTGTACTCCGCCTACACCGGGCACCATTTCGCCCGGCCCGGAAACCGCTTCTGGCCGGCGTTGTACCAGGCAGGGTTGACGCCCCACCAGCTTGCTCCCGCCGAGCAGCAGCGGCTGACGGAATGGGGACTGGGCATCACAAACCTGGTGGCACGGGCAACTGCGCGTGCCGATGAGCTCGGCCCGCACGAACTGGAGGAGGGTGGCCGCCGGCTGGCCGCGCTCCTGCGCGAGCATCGGCCCGGCTGTCTCGCGGTTCTGGGTGTCACCGCCTATCGCACCGCGTTTCGGGTCCCGTCGGCGGTGATCGGGCCACAGTCAGCCACACTGGAAGCGATCCCGGTGTGGGTGTTGCCCAATCCGAGTGGACTGAACGCACAGTGGCCCCTCCAGCGCATTGCGGGGGAGCTGGACCGGATGCGGAACTGGATCCGGGGGTCAGCGGCGTACGGGGCGGGATCCGCGGCTGCGTCTGTGCGCCCCGGACCGGATGGGGAAGGCACCACGGCATCCCGGCGGGTTACGTAGACTCGGGACTTGTCGGCAGCCGTAGCCCGTGACGTGGGGATACTGGCCGCCACAGAGCCGGCGCAGTGGCTGCCGGGAGACTGTGACCGCTGACGAGGGGACTGACCAGAGTGACCTTGCTCGAGTCGATCGACAATCCGGACGACCTCAAGCGCCTTCGCGCCGACCAGATCCCCCAGCTGGCCGAGGAGATTCGGGAGTTCCTCGTCCGGGAGGTCACCCGTACCGGTGGACACCTCGGGCCGAATCTCGGCGTTGTCGAACTGACCATCGCCCTACACCGTGTCTTCGACTCGCCCAATGACCCCATCTTCTTCGACACCGGGCACCAGTCCTACGTGCACAAGTTGCTGACCGGCCGACAGGAGTTCCACGATCTGCGCCAGCGCCATGGACTCTCCGGGTATCCCTCCCGCGCCGAGTCCCAGCACGACCATGTGGAGAACTCGCATGCCTCCACCGCGCTGTCCTACGCCGACGGTTATGCCAAAGCGAATGCCCTCCAGGGGCGCGAGGACTCCACCGCTGTCGCGGTCATCGGGGACGGTGCGTTGACCGGAGGCATGGCCTGGGAGGCCCTCAACAACATCGCTGCGGGGGCAGCCGAGCAGCGTCGACGAATCGTTGTGGTGGTCAACGACAATGGGCGCTCCTACTCCCCGACGATCGGTGGGCTTGCCGATCACCTGGCCACAGTGCGGATGACTCAGGGCTACGAACAGGTGCTGGAACTGGTGAAGTCCACCCTCAACCGCACCCCGTTGGTCGGTCAGCCTCTGTACGACGCGTTGCACGGCATCAAGAAGGGGCTCAAGGACGCCATCCAACCCCAGTGCATGTTCGAGGACCTGGGGCTCAAGTACATGGGGCCGATCGACGGCCACGACCCCTCGGCGGTGGAGAGCGCGCTCCGCCGGGCACGGTCCTTCGGTGGTCCGGTGATCGTGCACTGCCTGACCCAAAAAGGCAAGGGCCACGCTCCGGCGGAGAATCACGAAGAGGACCAGTTCCACGCGGTACGCGCAGCTCCGGCCAAGCCGGCGGGATCAGCTCCGTCCCGCCCGAAGTGGACGGCGGTTTTCGGGGAAGAAATCGTGCGCATCGGCGCGGAGCGCAGCGACGTGGTGGGCATCACCGCGGCGATGCTGCACCCGACCGGTCTCTCGAAATTCGCGGAGGCCTACCCGGAGCGGATCTTCGATGTGGGGATCGCGGAACAGCACGCGGCGACCTCCGCCGCAGGGCTGGCCATGGGGGGTATGCATCCGGTCTTCGCGGTGTACGCGACCTTTCTGAACCGCGCCTTCGACCAGTTGCTGATGGATGTTGCTCTCCACCGGCAGCCGGTCACCCTCGTATTGGACCGCTCCGGGGTGACCGGTCCGGACGGACCCAGCCACCACGGCATGTGGGATCTCTCGCTGCTCCAGCTTGTTCCGGGGCTCGCCGTCGCGGTGCCGCGGGATGAGGCGCGGCTCCGGGAGCTGTTGCGCGAGGCTGTGGCCGTCGACGACGGCCCCACGGTACTGCGGTATCCCACGGGCCAGGTGGGGGCGGAGCTGCCCGCCGTGGGCCGGATCGGGACCGCGGACGTCCTGCGGGCCGCCCCGAGGGAACGCCTGGCCCGGCAGGAAGAACCGAGCGATTCTGGGACTGTCGACGATTCCGCCGTGGAGCGGGTCCCAGCCGAGAGCGAGACCGTGCTGCTCGTCGCGGTCGGCGCCATGGCTGAGTCGTGCTGCGACGTGGCCGACCGTATGGCCGCGCAGGGCATTCCGGTCACTGTGGTCGATCCGCGCTGGGTCAAGCCGCTGGACGGCGAACTGGTCGCGGCGGCGGCTCGGCATCGCCTTGTCGCGGTGGTGGAGGACAACGGGCGTGCCGGTGGTGTGGGGGACGCCATGGCTCGAGCGCTACGGGACCACGGGGCCCAGGTTCCGGTGCAGACCTTCGGGGTGCCCCAGGAGTTCCTGGAACACGGCGCCCGCGGCGAGCTGTTGTCGGAGTTGGGGCTGGACGCCCAGCACCTGGCGCGGCGGCTCACCGAGATTGTCGCCAGCCACGCGACTCCCTCTCTGGAGGACCAGCAGCCTGCCCGTTAACCCCGATCCGAGGCGGACACCGCACATGACGAGTACCACATCCACCCCCACCCACGACTCGACATCGGATCCGCTGCGTGTTGCGGTCATCGGATCGGGGCCCGCCGGCATCTACACCGCCGGGGCCCTGGTGAACCAGGACCGAGAACCGGTCGCCGTTGATGTCCTGGATCGGCTCCCCACCCCCTACGGGCTCGTACGTTACGGCGTCGCTCCTGACCACACGAAGATCAAGGGGGTGGCCAGCGCGCTGCGCGACATGTTGGAACAGCCCAATGTGCGGTTCGTCGGCGGAGTGGAGTTCGGCAGGCACGTAACCCGGTCGGACCTCGCGCGGGTCTACGACGCCGTGGTATATGCAACCGGCGCCAGCGTGGACCGCCGGCTGGAGATTCCCGGGGAGGACCTTCCCGGAAGTGTTGCCGCCACGGACTTCGTCAACGCCTACAGTGGCCATCCGGATATCGACCCTGAGCAGTTTCGCTTGGACGTCGAGGAGGTCGCTGTCGTCGGTGCGGGCAACGTTGCTCTGGATGTCGCTCGGATCCTGGCCAAGACGGCGGATGAGCTACGGCATACGGATATTCCGCAACCGATGTTGGACGTTCTCGCCGCAAGCAAGGTGCGCCGCATCCACATTCTGGCCCGGCGTGGACCGGTCCAGGCCAAGTTCACTGCGCCCGAACTGCGGGATCTTGGCGAGCTGCCCGGGGCCAACGTGGTGGTGAATCCCGCCGAGGTCGATATTGACCCCAACTCCGAGGTGATGCGCAACGCCGCTCGCGCCGCGCGCACCAATCTGCGATATCTCAACGACTGGGCCCAACGGTCCCGGGCGGCAGAGGGACGCACGGTCGAGCTGCGGTTCTGGCGCCGACCGGTGGCCATCGTTGGTCCGGATCGTGTCGCGGGGCTGGACCTGGAAGCGACCGATTTGGACGAGCAGGGCGATCTGGTCGGGACGGGGCAACGGGAACGTCTCGATGTGGGGATGGTGGTGCGGTCGGTCGGCTACCTGGGGGTTGCGCTGCCGGGGGTGCCGTTCGACTCGCGGACCCGTACGGTGCCCCATGACGCGGGGCGGGTGCTGGACACGGAGGGGACGGTGCGGCGCGGCGACTATGTTGCCGGCTGGATCAAGCGCGGTGCGAGCGGCGTCATCGGCACCAACAAGTCGGATGCCGCTGCGACGGTGCGTTCCCTGCTGGATGACGCCCCCATCCTGCGCGCCGCCCGTGGCGAACGTGGCTCGCTCGAGGAGATCCTCGCGGATTCGGACGCCAACCAGGTGCTCTACGAGGACTGGCAGGCCATTGAGGCCGCGGAGGCACGGTTGGGTGCCGCGCTGCACCGCGGGCCACGCGTCAAGTTGCACACCTGGACCAAACTCTACGACGCGGCTGCGGGCCGTGGTTGACCTGACCGCTGTTCCCAGGCCTTGCCGCGGGCCGCGACCGGACCGACGGATGCACCGTGCTGGGTTCGCGGCTGTTGACAACGACTGCGGTTCTGCACATCCCGGGACTGCCTAGACTTGGGGAGGCCAGGCTCAACGGAGGTGTGTGTGAACGGGAGCGACGGACGCCGGGTCACGATCTCCACGATCGCCCGGGAAGCGGGCGTCTCGATACCGACGGTGTCCCGCGTCCTCAACGGGCGTTCCGACGTGGCGCCGGGGACGCGTGAGCGCGTCGACGAGTTGCTTCGCCGGCACGGGTATCGGCGTCGGGGCGCTCCGGCCCGTTCCGAAGCCGGACTGATCGACCTGGTGTTCAATGACCTGGACAGCCCGTGGGCGGTCGAGATCATCCGGGGCGCGGAGATGGCGGCCCAGGAGGGTGGTGTGGGAACCGTGGTGTCCGCGGTCCACGGTGACGCCACGGCGACCCAGCAATGGCTGCGTAACCTGCGGGGCCGCACCAGCGACGGGGTTGTGGTCGTCAACTCCGAGGTGGCTGGTGGGATCCAGGTGGAGTTGCAACGGCTGGATGTGCCGCTGGTGGTCGTTGACCCCACAGGGGGTGCCGAGGGCGACGTGCGTACGATCGGGGCCACCAACTGGGCTGGGGGCATGGCGGCGACGACACACCTTCTGTCGCTGGGGCACGAGCGGCTCGGCTGTGTCGCGGGGCCCGCCCGGTTGATGTGCAGTCGGGCTCGACTCGACGGGTTCCGTGCGGCCCTCGAACGGGCCGGGCTCGACTGGGACGAGGACCTCGTGCAGCAGGGCGACTTCTCCCACGAATCCGGTTTTTCCTGCGGGCAGGCGCTGTTGGCGGCCGGCAGGCATCCCACCGGAATCGTGGTGGGCAGTGACCAGATGGCCTTCGGGGTGTACGAGGCCCTGCGTAGGCGCGGTCTCCAGGTTCCCGATGACGTCAGTGTGGTGGGTTTCGACGATCTCCCGCAGGCGCAGTGGGCCTCCCCGCCGTTGACCACGGTCCGGCAGCCGCTGAGCGAGATGGGGGCGATTGCGGCGCGCAGTGTGCTCGCCCTGGCCCGGGGGGCTCAGCCCGACGTTCCGGCGCGCATGGAGCTGTCGACGGAGCTGGTGGTGCGTGACTCCACCGCCCCGGCGCCGAACTGAGCCACGGGTCAGTGGACCTCGGCGTACGTGCGCAGGGGGCGGTCGGGCGGCAGTGGGCCGCGAGGGCCCTCCAGGGTGACGGGGACCTGCCCGCGAATGTCGGTGCTGGATGCCGCAATCCGTAGCTCCGCCGGTCCGGGGGCGTGGATCCACTGGCCACACCGGTCGGCGATCGCCAGCACCCCGGCCGGAACCCGGAACCGCACGCACCGCTGCTGTCCGGGAGCGAGCTCCACCCGCGTGTAGCCGATGAGGCGAGCTTCTGGCTGGGTTGCCTCGGCGACTGGTCGGTGCGCGTACAGCTGCACGACCTCCGTGCCGTGGCGGTTTCCCGAGTTGCCGACCCGCACCGATAGCTCGGTTGTAGCATCCGGGGACAGGGGCTGGGGGGCGGTGGGGTCGGCGGCCACGTCGTTGATCCGGATGTCGCTCCAGGTGAACTCGGTGTAGGACAGGCCGTGGCCGAAGGGGTATCGGGGCGTCGGATCCACACTGCTGACATCGCTGACATGTCCCAGTCGTGGCACTGTGTGCGGGCTGGGCTGTACGTCGCCACGTGCGGGGACGCTGACCGGGAGTCGCCCGGAGGGGTTGACCCGGCCGGTGAGGACTCCGGCCACCGCGGCCGCACCCTCCTGGCCCGGGAAAAAGGCTTGAACCACGGCCGCTGGAGTGTGCTGGGCCGTGCCCAGGGCGTAGGGGCGACCAGACAGTACGACCGCGACGACCGGGACGCCGGTGTCCAGGAGAGCCTGGAGAAGTTCGCCCTGTTGGCCCGGAAGGTCCAGGTCGGTGGCGTCGCATCCCTCGCCGGACGTGCCGCCCCCGAAGAGGCCGGAGAGGTCTCCCAGGACAGCGACGCAGACGTCGGCCTCCTGACAGGTACGCACGGCGGCGGGAATGTCGGTGACGTCGTCTCCGGACACGGTGCAGCCCACCGCATGAGTGATCTGGGCGGTGGGGAGCTCTGCGCGAAGTGCTTCGGTGAGCGTGGGTATGGCGACCCCGAGGGGAAGCTCGGGGTGGTGTTGGCCGACGTGCCGCGGGAATGTGTAGCAGCCCAGCATCCCGTTGGGATCGTCGGCGAGCGGGCCGACAAGCGCGATTCGCGCACTGGCGTCCAGGGGGAGGTGGCCGTCGTTGGCGAGGAGGATCACCGACTCCTCGGCGGTTCGTCGCGCCAGCGTCCGTGCCGCGGGTGGATCCAGGTCCGGTTCGCGGGCGGACTCCGAGTCCCTCGGGGCCAGCCCGGGGGGTGTGGGGGTCCAGTCGTGGTCGAGGAGCCCGAGTTGACACTTCTGGTGGAGAACCCGGCGCGCGGCCCGGTTCAGTGTCTCCGTGTCCACCTTCCCTGCTTCCACGGCACTCAGCAGGGGCGGCCCGAAGCAGTTGACCATGGGAAGCTCGATGTCGAGGCCGGCTTCGAGTGCGTGCCGTGCCGCCTGGGTACGTCCCTCGGCAACCTGGTGGAGGGTTTGCAGGAAACTGACCCCGAAATAGTCGGCGACGACCACGCCGTCAAACCCCCACGTCTGTCGCAGGAGGTCGGTGAGGAGGCTGGTGTCCGCATGGGAGGGCACTCCGTCCACCGCGGTGTAGGAGGCCATGACCGAACGGGCCTTACCGTCGCGGATCGCCATCTCGAAAGGCAAGAGTAGTTCGGCGAATTCCCGGGGTCCGATGGATACAGGACCAAAGTTGCGTGCCGACCGCGCTGCCGAGTATCCGGCGAAGTGTTTCAGGGTGGCGTGGACACCGGAGTGTTGCAGCCCTTGTACGTAGGCGGTTCCGATGGTTCCGACCAGGTAGGGGTCCTCGCCGATGGTCTCCTCTGTGCGGCCCCAGCGCAGATCTCGGGTGACGTCCAGGACCGGGGCGAGCCCCTGGTGTACACCCATCGCATACATACTGGCGCCGATCTGTTCCGCCACCGTGGATACAAGGTCCGGATCGAATGTGGCCCCCCAGGCGAGTGGGGTGGGAAAGATCGTGGCCTTCCAGGTCGTCCATCCGGTGAGACATTCCTCGTGGGCCAGCGCCGGGATCGCGAATCGGTTGGCGGATGTCACCTGGTGCTGGAGGTCCCGCAGGCGACGCGCCCCCTCGGTAGGGGTGATCGGGGCGGAACCGAAGGGGCGGGTGATGTGGCCCACTCCGGTGGTGACCCAGTCCGACCATTCGAAGTTCTCGTCGGCCATTTCCCGTTGGAACGGAGCCACGTTGCCGGTCACGTCGCTGGCGCCGAGCCAAACACCGGATAGTTGTGCCACCTTCTCCTGAGGGGTCATCGCCGCCAGGAGCGCCTCAACCCGCTCCTCGGGTGAATGCTCGGGATCGCTCCACGGGGGCAGGTCCGCGGCGGTGGGGGAAGTGGGGGCGTGGTTTCCAGCTGGGGCGCTCACGATCCGTCCTTACCTCGTGGCGATCGGTCCGGCGCAGCCGTGGACACGATCTCGATCGTTCGAAAAACTATCGATTGCTTTCCGGAAAGTATGGCGCCATGGCTATGCTCGTCAACCCATGGCGGTTCGAGTGTTCGTCCTGGGTCTGTGCAGGTAGCTGGATGTTGTCGGTGCTGGTTCCGAGCATGGCCAGCGAGTACAGTGATCCATGCCACCGGATGTATTGACGGTCACACGGGGTTCGGTCTAGCCTGCCACGTCAAGATGTTCGGAAATATTTCGGAAACACTCCGAGGGCGGTGTCCAACCCATGAGACAGCATTTCCCCCAGCACAGAGTTGTCGCGGCCGCTTCGGCCGGAGCCCTGCTGATGGCGACCGCGTGTGGACAGTCCGGCCCGGGAGCCGACGACACGCTCCAGGTCTGGGCGGTCGAGGACGAGGTCCTCAATCCGCTGCTGGAGGAGTCCATAGCGGACTTCAACGCCGGCAGTGACGTAGAACTGGAGCTCGTCACGATCCAGAACGACCCCTACAAGGAGCGCCTCCAGGTGGCGATGGGCTCGCCGGAGCGCCCCGACATCTTCTTCAACTGGGGCGGGGGCAACCTCGGCCAGTACGTCGACGCCGGCCAGGTCTACGACATGACGGCCGACCTCGACGACAACCCCGAGTTCCGAGACGCCTTCCTGCCCAGTGTGCTGGAGGTCGCCGAGCTCGACGGTTCCGTGTACGGGGTGCCGATGCAGGGAACCCAGCCCGTCTCCTTCTTCTACAACCAGGAGGTGTTCGACGAGGCAGGGGCGGAACCGCCCGAGACCTACGCCGAGCTGCTGGACCTGGTCGAGGTCTTCCAAGGCGAGGAGGTTACGCCCGTTGTCCTGCCGGGGGCGGCTTCCTGGACGCTGCTGATGTGGGTGTCCTATCTGGTGGATCGAGTCGGGGGTGCCGAGGTCTACGCGGACATCTCCCGTGGTGCGGACGGGGCGTGGGATGACCCCGCGGTTATCGAAGCACTCGAACGCTCCCAGGACCTCGTGGACGAGGGCGCCTTCGGCAGCGACTTTGCGGCCGTGGACTGGGACGGTGGGCAGGCCACCACCCTGCTCGCCGAGGGCGAGGCCGCCATGATCCTGATGGGGCCCTGGATGGTGCAGGACGTCGAGGCCAATGCGCCGGAGTTCTACGAGTCCGGAGACCTCGGCTGGTTCGCCTTCCCCGAAGTGGAATCCGGCCAGGGCGACCCCAGCGCCGTCGTGGGGCCACCCACGAACTACTTCTCGGTACACGCCGAGACGGACCATCCCGAGGTCGCGATGGACTGGCTGATCGATTCCATGGCCTCGGACGAGTACGTACAGGGCCTGATCGACAGCGGAGCCGTGCCGCCGATCGAGGGCATCGAGGACGACCTTGCCGACAGCGAGCGGGCCGAGTTCACCACCTGGCTCTACGACCTGACTGAGGAGTCCGAGCACTTCACTCCCGCCTGGGACCAGGACCTGGACCCCTCGGAGGCAGAGACCATGCTCACCAACTTCTCCCTCGTGTTCGAGGGGGACATGACGCCCGAGGAGTTCGTTGCCGATATGGATGACGAATCTTGATGCACGCCACAGAAGACACGGCAACAACGACGCCGCGGGCCGGTGCACGCACCGGCCCGCGGCCGGCTGACGGGGGCGGCCGGCCGCGCGGCGGGCTGCGTCGCCCCCAGCGTTCCGAGCGCCCCGGAATCGTGTGGATCGTTCCGGCCCTGTTGTTCTTCGGGCTCTTCGGTCTGGGGCCGGTACTCGGGGTCGTCTACCTCAGTTTCACCGAGTGGCGGGGCCTCGGCGAACCCACCTGGGTGGGGCTGGAGAACTGGGCCGAGATGGCCTCCGACGACGGGGTGACCAACGGTCTGAAGCTCACCCTGGTGCTGACGGCATTGTGCTGGGCCACGCAGACCCCGATGGCCTTGCTCTTCGGTGTGTGGGCAGCGGGTCCCCAACGCATACGCGCGGTGGTCAGCGCGGTGTACTTCCTGCCCCTCTTGCTTTCCGGAGCGGCAATCGCACTGCTGTGGTTGTCGCTGTTGGACCCCAACTTCGGCCTGGCGGCGGACATCGGCCCGTTCGTGGGGGTTCCGGACGGCAACTTCGTGGGCGACAGTTCCCTCGCGCTGTACGTGATCGTGCTGGTCACTCTCTGGCAGTGGCTACCGTTCCACATGCTGCTCTACCAGTCGGCCGCACGACAGATCCCGCGAAGCCTCTACGAGGCCTCCGAGATCGACGGTGCAGGGCGGCTACACCAGTTCCTGTTCATCACCATTCCCCAGCTACGGCACACGATCATCGCCTCCTCGGTGCTCATGATCGTGGGGGCGATGACCTACTTCGAGACGGTGTTCCTGATCACGGGTGGCGGCCCGGGAGTGTCCACCCGCATCCTGCCCCTCGTCATGTACTTCGAGGGCTTCCGCGCCTTCGACATGGGCTACGCGAGCGCGATCGCGGTACTCCTGGTCGTACTCGGCTTCAGTATGGCGATGGTGACGGTGTGGCTGTCCGGTTACTCCCGGATGCGCAGTCAGCGGGAGGGAGCCCAGTGACAGTAACCAGCACATCAACCAGCACATCCACCCCTGGGGCCGAGACAGCCCCCGCACCGGCGCGCACACGGCCACGCCCGTGGCGTCTGCGCCCCCTGCGTCGCGGGCCCAACGTGCCCATGGGCCTGTTCGCGCTGTTCTGGCTGGTGATGGTAGCCGTTCCGCTGTACCTGTTGGTCGTGACCAGCCTGCGCCCCTCAGGGGGGTACCTCGCGGACGGGCCGCTGTCCTTCCCGGACGCGGTGACCCTGGAGAACTACCGCACCGTCTTCGAGGCGGGGTTCCTACGCTATCTGGTCAACAGTCTCATCGTCGCGGCCAGCGCCATCCTTCTGGTGCTTGCCGTGGCCCTACCCGGGGCCTTCGCCATCGTACGTAGCCACAGTCGGTTCGTACGGGTGGGTTTCGTTCTCTTCCTCCTGGGACTCGCTATCCCGGCCCAGGCCGTCATCATTCCGGTGTACCTGATCATCACCCGGATGAACCTCTATGACTCCCTGGCGGGGATCATTCTGCCCACCGCGGCCTTCACGCTGCCGATCTCGATCCTGGTGTTGACGAGTTCGCTGCGTGACGTTCCGGGGGACCTCTACGAGGCCATGGCCATCGACGGCGCCCGGACCTGGCAGGTCTTTCTGTACATGGTGGTGCCGCTCGCACGCCCGGGCATCGTGACCGTGACGATCTTCGTGGGACTCCAGGCCTGGAATAACTTCATCTTCCCGCTGGTTCTCACCCAGAGCCCCGAGGTGCGGGTGCTACCGATGGCATTGTGGGAGTTCCAGAGTCAGTACACCACCGATGTGCCCGGGCTGATGGCGGCGGTTGTGCTCTCGTTGCTGCCGATCTTCGCCCTGTACCTGTTCGGGCGGCGTCAGCTCCTCAACGGTCTCGCTGCTGCCGGAATGGGCAAGTAACGCGTCATCGCCTCGTGTTCCCGCTCTGGGCGGGGGCACGATAACTGCGGGGCACGTGCCGGGCGTTCCGGCACGTGCCCCGCAGTGTGTGGCGGCCGTCCGTTGCTAGCGCACTCCGAACAGGTGCTCCAGGGCCAGCTGATCCAGATGCTCCATGTGGTAGCCGCGCTCGCGCACGGTGGCCAGATCCAGGCTCTCGGAGCGGAGCGAGGCCACGTCCTCCCCGGAGGCCAGCGTGGGCTCCGCCAGCTCGTCCACGCGGGCATCGGCCAGTGCCTGTCGGACCTCGGGGTCGGCGCGGAATGCGGCGGCCCGTTCCCGCAGGATCAGGTAGTTGCGCATGCACGCGGCGGCCGAGGTCCACGCCCCGGTGACGTCCTCCGTGCGGGGCGGTTTGAAGTCGAAGTGGCGCGGCCCGGTGTAGCCGGAGCTCTCCAGTAGGTCCACCAGGAAGAACGCCTCCTTGACGTCACCAGCTCCGAACCGCAGGTCCTGGTCGAACTTGACCCCACGCTGGCCGTTCAGGTCGATGTGGAACAACTTTCCGTGCCACAGCGCCTGCGCGACCCCATGGACGGCGTTCAGGCCGGCCATCTCCTCGTGCCCGACCTCCGGGTTGAGGCCCACCATCTCCGGGTGGTCCAGTTCGGTGATGAACGCCAGGGCGTGCCCCACCGTCGGAAGCAGAATGTCGCCCCGCGGCTCATTGGGTTTGGGCTCCAGAGCGAACCGCAGGTTCAGGCCCTGGTCCCGCACATAGGCGCACAGCGTGTTGAACGCCTCGGCGAGCCGGGACAGCGCCTGGCGCGTGTCGGTCCCGGCCTCGGTCTCGGCGCCGTCCTGGCCTCCCCAACACACGTAGGTGTGCGCACCGAGCTCGGCGGCTCGGTCGATATTGTCCAGCACCTTACGTAGTGCGTGACGACGCACATCCCGACTGTTGGAGGTGAAGCCGCCGGCGCGAAACACCGGGTCGGTGAAAAGGTTGGTCGTCACCATGGGCACCGACAGGCCCGTGTCCGACAGGGCCGAACGGAACCGTTTCAGTGTGGCGGAGTGCGTGGCCTGATCCGCCTGCGGGTCCAGGAGGTCGTCGTCGTGGAAGGTGACCCCGTATGCGCCGAGGTCAGCCAGGCGGTGCACGGTATCCACCGGGTCGAAGGCGGGGCGTACCGCCGAGCCGAAGGTGTTTACGCCCTGCCAGCCCACGGTCCACAGCCCGAAGGTGAACTTGTCCTGTGGGGTTGGGGTGTAGTCAGCCACCGTTGTGTCCTCTCCTGTTCGATTACCTGTTGGCGAACGTCACGGACGCTCGGGTTGCGGCATAGCGTTCGCGGATGTGGGGGAGGGGATCGGCCTCGTGGACCTCGGCCCCACGAATGCTTCCCCAGTCCGGGGGGCGATCTGAGCCCGCCAATGCCCAGGCCGCCTGGCGGGCGGCGCCGACGGCGACGTACTCGCGGTCCTCGGGGACCAGCACCGGCCGTTGCAGGATCTGCGGCGCGATGGTGCGGAGTGCGACGGAGCGTGCCCCACCACCGATGAGCAGGATCCGTTCCACCGGAACTCCGTGGTCGCCGAGGGCGTCCACGGCGTCGGCGAGCCCACAGAGCATTCCTTCACAGAAGGCCCGGGCCAGGTTCTGGGGTGTGAGGTTGTCTGTGGTCACACCCGCGAGATGCCCGGTTGCCTGCGGAAGGTTGGGCGTGCGCTCACCCGCCAGATACGGCAGCAGGGTCAGTCCCTGTGCTCCCGGCTTCGCCTGGAGAGCCAGGCGGTCGAACTCCGCACGGCGTGTTCCCAGGAGCGCACTGGCCACCTCCGGGACCCGGGCGGCGTTGAGGGTGCACACCAGTGGCAGGTACTGGCCGGTCGCGTCGGCGAATCCGGCGATCGTTCCGGAGGGGTCGGACGGCACAGCCCCGGTGGCCGCGAACGCCGTCCCGGAGGTGCCGATCGATACCACGATGTCTCCGGGCTGCGGATCGACCGCCAGGGCGGCGGCCATGTTGTCTCCGGTGCCAGCCGCCACCAGGTCACCGGGGAACAGGTCTCGGTGGTGTCGACGCGGTAGGGACTCGGACGGTGCCGCAACGCGGGGAACGGACAGTTCTCGCCCGAAGGCCATGCGTATCAGGTCGGGACGGTATCCTTCGCTGGCGGAGTAATAGCCGGTCCCGGAAGCGTCCCCCCGGTCGGTTACCGCCACACCCGTGAACTGTTTCGTGATCCAGTCGTGCGGCAACAGCACCGTCTGGGCACGCCGCGCGTGTTCGGGTTCGGTGTCGGCGAGCCAGCGCAGCTTGGTCACCGTGAAACTCGGGGCGGGAACACTCCCCACCGCTTCCGCCCACATCGCGGGGCCGCCCAGCTCGGCGATCAGCTCCTCCGTAGCTTGGGCGGACCGGGTGTCGTTCCACAGCAGGGACGGTCGTATCACCCGGTCGTCCTCGTCCAGCACGATCATGCCGTGCTGCTGTGCAGCGACGGAGATCGCCGCAACATCCTCGAGGAGACCCCCCGCGCATGCCTGCGTGAGGGCCTGCCACCAGGTGTCAGGATGGATCTCGGTTCCGTCGGGGTGGGGGGCTTGGGCCTGGCGGACCAGAGTCCCGTCCCCGGCGTGACACACGACGATCTTCGTGGACTGCGTGGACGAGTCGATCCCTGCGACGAGCGGCACTTTAGGCACGATCAGCTCCCTGCTCCCGTGTGGGTGGACGTGTGACTAAATTAGTTTGGTCAGTAAACAAACTAAAGTCAACAGGACCGACCATGCCTCGAAGGGCAGGGCACAATGGGTCGAGATACCGACAAGGGGGGAGCGTCGTTTCGTTGACGCGGTACAGCACGGCCCAGCGCGCGATCCGGGCCAGCAACCTGGGACAGGTTCTGGGCGTCGTCCGGCGTCGCGCACCCTGTTCCCGCGCCGAGGTTGCCAGTGAGCTCGGCCTCACCCGGGCCACCGTTTCCAGTCTCGTCGCGGAACTGACCTCGCATGGGTTGGTGCGGGAGGAAGGGACATCTACCACGGGCAAAGTGGGACGTCCCGGCCAGATGCTCCGGTTGGACGACCGCTTCGTGGCTGCCCTCGGAGTCGAGGTCAACGTCGACTACCTCACCCTGGTCGCTGTGGATCTGATGGGCGGGGAACTGCTCCACCGCCATGTCACCTTCGACACCCGCAGCTCCGGTCCGCACCAGACCCTCGCCCGTCTGGCCGAGGTGATCGCATCGGGAATGAGCGAGCCGGGGCTGGCCCGGCGGAGAGTGCTCGGCGTGGGGGTGGCCGTGCCTGCACTCGTGGACGACGCGGGGACAGTGCGGCGGGCACCCAACCTCGGTTGGAGTGACGTGCCACTGGCCGCGGAGCTGCGAAACGCCTCCGGTTCCTGCTCCCAACTGGCCGAGGCGCCCATACTCGTGCACAACGACGCCAGTCTGGCCGTGGTGGCCGAATACCGGGACGGGCATCTGGCCGGGACGCAGGACCTGGTCTACCTCACGGGTGAGGTTGGTATCGGCGCTGGGATCCTCCGCGGAGGTCACCTGTTGCAGGGGGCGCACGGCTATGCCGGGGAGATCGGGCACATTGCGATGCAACCGGATGGTCCGCGGTGTGCGTGTGGACGCCAGGGCTGTCTGGAAGCCCTGGCCGGCATCGAAGCGATTCTACGGAGAGCAGTTCCGGACCGGGTTCGGACGACGGACCCGCTCGCGGCCAGGGAGCTCGCCGGGGCTGTGCACGAAGCCGTGCGCCGGGCACAGTCCGGAGACGCCGACGTGGTGGCCGTACTCGACGAGGCGGGGCACTGGCTGGGGAATGCGGCGGCGCACGTGTGCAACCTGCTGGACACCGAGGCGATCATCCTTGGCGGATACTTTGTTCCCCTGGGGCCCTGGCTGTTGCCGGCCGCGAACGATCGTCTGCGTTCCGGGGTGTTCGCCGCCCAGCACCACGACACCCGTATCCACCTGTCCACCCTGGGCTTGACCGCGGCGGCCCGAGGCGGCGCGTCCATGCCCGTACAGTCCCTGGAGCGCGGCCAGATTCCCGTCCCGGCCACCGAGCCCGCCTGAGCAGCACCAGCACAGGTGCGGTGGCCGAGCAGTAGACATTTCCCTACACATCGGAAGGCGTGCACGTGACCGTACGAGACTTCGGAATCACCACCACCGGCGAGAACACCCAGGTGATCACCCTGTCGGACGACGATGGGCTCACGGTACAGGTGACCGACTACGGAGCCACACTCGTGGGGCTTTGGGCCCCGGACCGGGACGGCACACGTGCCGACGTCCTGCTGGGATTCGACTCCGTCGCCGGATACGAGGGTCCAGCCAACGCGTACTTCGGGGCCACGGTCGGCCGGGTGGCGAATCGGATCGCCGGCGCGTGGTTCGCTGTGGACGGTCACAGCTATCGGCTCGCAGCCAACGAAGGGCCGAACCACCTCCACGGAGGGAGCCGGCAGTCCCTGGACCGGGTGGTGTGGCGACTCGTGGAGCGAGACCGCTCCAGCGTACGGTTCCAGCATGTCTCCCCAGCCGGGACGGAAGGGTATCCGGGAACCCTGTCGGTGTGGGCCACCTACACGGTCCGGGACACCACGCTCACGATCCACTACGCAGCCACCACAGACGCGGCCGGTCCGGTCAATCTCACCAATCACATGTATCTGAATCTTGCCGGTGCGGGGGCGGACACGGTACTGGACCACCAACTGGAACTTGCGGCCTCGGCATACACACCGGTGGGAGCCGACCTGATTCCCACGGGAGACGTGGAGCCGATATCCGGGGGGCCACTCGACTTCCGCAGCCCCCGGCGGCTGGGGGAGCGGATCGCAGACCTCGCCGCCCCCACCGGTCCCGACGGCTATGACCACAACCTGGTCCTGGACGGGGACAACACGAGCCCACGCACGGTAGGGATCCTCACGCATCCCCCATCGGGGCGAAGCATGCGGCTGGCCACGGACCAACCGTGCCTTCAGGTCTACTCGGCCAACCATCTACCGGCGGGGACAGCCGGGAAGAACGGGCAGATCTACGGGCCGCACGCAGCCCTGTGTCTGGAACCCCAACAGTTTCCCAACGCCGTGCACTGCCCGGACTTCCCCTCCGTGATCCTGCGTCCCGGACAGACCTACACCCACACCTCCAGCTACACCTTTGGAGTGACATAGGGCCTGCCACAAACCCGCACGGTCCCGCAGCGGCCGGGACGGCCGCGATATTCGGGGCTGTCCCGTGTGCGGTGTCACCATTTTTCCTGGTCATCCGCGTGTTGGGTGAGGCGGCCGTCGAACGTGAGGTCGGAGGCGTTCCGGGCACTCTTCCAGTGGGCTCGGCCGGTGGTGGCCCCGGCACTGTACGGCCGCATCACGGCCGCATCATCGTGAACATCGCCGCGGTGGTGGCCGTTGGTGGGGTGCCTGCCATCGGGGGGCCAGGCTCGTGCTCGGTGTTGAGGCCTGGCCGGGGGATCGTGGTGTCGGTGATTCCGTGTCCGCACGCGCCGTGGTGGCCGCCGGCGGCGTCGCGCCGTGGTAGTCCCGGTGGTGTGCTGTTTTCCGGGGCGCTCCCCCGCACGACGGCCAGCGGGAGTGGGGGCGGGGTGGGCCTGGGGGAGACATCCCTGCGGTGGGGGGTCTCCCGCGTGGCGGCGAGCGGGCAGGGGGCGCGGGAGTGTCCCGGCCCCGTTCGGGACGTCCCTCGGCGCAGCGGCGAGCGGAGTGTGTGGGGGGCGCCGCCGGGGGTGTCGCCACCGGGTTGCAGGGGGTGGCCGGCGGGGTTGGGGCGCACTGCGGTGCCGCCGTCTGGCCAGGAAGAGTCTCCGCGGTGGCCGAGGTGCGGTGTGGTCATCCGTGTCGGGAGGCGCGAGGCTAGCTGGATCAGCGCGTCCTCCAGGGGCGGTCCTCCACGACCACAGCACCCTCACCCGTTGGCCCGGGGTGCTGGGCTGTGTGCGCCCCGGCCCCGGGAGCTGCCTCCCGCGGCCGCAACACCCTTACACACCCCGCCGGCCGTGTGGCGGAAGGCGGTGCATCTGCCGTGGGGATGCCCTCGATGCGCCGCGCCCCCGCGCCCCCGCTGGCCGTCGTGCGGGAGAGCGCCCCCAGGGCGCGACGCCGCCGGCGGCCGACACGGCGCGTACCGGCGCATAAGCACAGACACCACGATCGCCCGACCGGGACCTGCTCTGGTGGGAGCCAGACGCAACAACGACCGCGGTAGGTACGGATACTCACCGCATCTGGGTCCGGCAACTCTGCCCGCGTCCCGGACCGAACAGTAGCGTTGTCCCCATGTCCGAGACTGGAGCACACCCCACCCCGCCCGAGCCGACCACCCGCCACACCCCCGCGCCCGCAACCACGCCCCGTCCCGGTGCGGCCCTGGGCACGGCCGCGAGCGTCACCATTCTGACCGTGCTCACGTCCGTGCTGCTCACCTATGGCGGGCTGATACTACTGTTCGGGATCCTGGCCGTGCAGGACACCGGGAGCGGCTGGGGGGAGGTCTTCCTGTGGCCCCTACTGCTCCTGGGCCTCCTCACCCTCGCCGCGTGGCTGCACAGCGCGTGGCTCCGCATGCTGCGCGTGCGGCTGCGGCGGACGATCACCGTGGCCGGCCTGGCCTGGGGAACGTTCGCTCCGTTCGTGTTTCTCCCAGTGGTCACGAGCATGGTCGACGCCGTCGTCCTGGCCGTAGGAAGCGCCGCTGTCGGGGGATTGACGGCCTTCCTGGTCGTATCCCAGCAAGTCGACGGCCCAGCCGACACGACCTCCACACCGACCAGCCACCTACCCGCACCGCGCTGAGGAAGCACACCAATAGCGCGCTCCTCATCACCCGCGCTGCCCCGGAGTCACTCCTACATTCCCGCAGTGGAGCCACTTCTGGCGCCCATGAACTGCACCAGGACCGCAGGCATCGCCAGCGGGCAGCGGAAGGTGACGATCGCCGAACCCGTGGCGGTGCGACGATACCGCGCCGGCCCGGAGCGGGGGAGGACCTGGGGCGGGTGGGTATCAGCCGGAGCGGGGAAGGTCACCTGGGCGATTCGTCCACTGAGATCGTCCCTGGCGCCGTACGCCCTAGCCGGAGTCGTGATCACATGTGGGAGTGCGGTACTCGACCCCGACAAGTTCGAGGATTTCCCGCAGCTCGGCCTCGAACAGGGGCCCCATGTCCCGCACCACATAGTCCAGCTGGTGGAACACCTCCATGCAGATCAGCCCGTACAGCCGCGCCCACACGCTGGCCAGCACTCGGATGGCCTCCACCGGAACTTGTCGATCCTGACCGCAACTAGCGATCTCGGCAAAGGGGGCCAGCGAATGCTTGAGCCCGTCTGGGACCGTCTGCGGCCGCGGCGGAACGAAGCGTTGCTCGGCCCAGATGCGATAGAACAGCGAGAAGAACACGGCACCGAAACGCTCCCCAGCATCCCGGGCCGGACCAGCCTCCGGACATGCGCTGTGGTGTCCGGACTCGGGTCCGAACAACAGTGTGAACTCCGCCGGGAACTGGGTGGCCCACTCACGGAACGCCCGTGCCGCGGCGTTGGTCTGCCCATCCAGATCATGGTCCGGGCAGGCGGCGATGGCCGCACGTACATGGGCGGTGAGCTCCTCGAAACAGTCCACCTGAAGGGCTTCGAGGAGATCCTCCAACCCGCTGAAGTACCGATACAGCCCCGGGGCGGTCATTCCCATCTCCCGGGCGATCGCCCGCAGGGACACGCCCGCGGCCCCGGACCCCACCAGGAGTTGACGAGCGGTCTGCTTGATCTCGGTGACCGTGGCCGCACGTACCCGGCGGCGCCGTGTCGGTGCGGGCGGTGCCGCATCCGCGTTGTTGACCTGCACCCGTGCCTGCCCCCTCGACAGGGCTCTCTGCCTGCATTCGACGTGTCTACGCACGTGCGTCGACTGACAGGATAACCGGCCCCCTGGGTGTCACCGCGGTCGACGGTCCGGGTGGGGTGGGCCGCCCCGACCCGCACCCGGCGGACGGCCCCGGGCGGGAGGGGGAGTGGGACCCGGGGCCGTCCGGTCCTGCGTGCCGGGGCGGACTGCGACTGGGGTCAGCCTGGGTCCCGCCCCGGCCCGTTTCGTTCAGAGGGCCTTGAGCTGCTCGCCGTGGAAACGACGGCCGTTGACCCGTTCCGAGACGCCGCTGCGGTCCAGGTAGGGAGTGATCCCCCCCAGGTGGAACGGCCAGCCCGCGCCGGTGATGAGGCACAGGTCGATGTCCGCCGGCTCGGCCACCACGCCCTCGTCCAGCATGATCCGAACCTCACGGGCGAGTGCTTCCAACGCCCGGTTCAGAATCTGCTCTTCGGTCAGCGGGGAGTCACCCCCGGAGAACAGCTTACGAACCTCGTCCTTCAGCGTGAGATCCGAGTTGAGTAGTTCCGTGTGCCCTGCGTCCACGACCGCACGCAGCTGCTCCGAAACGTGGAAACGCTCCGGGAAAGACTCGTGGAGTGTCTCCGCAACGTGCAGGGCCACGGCCGGACCGACCAACTGCGTCAGCAGCAGTGGGTTCATCGGCAACCCCAGGGGAGCCACCGCGCGGTCGGCGACCTCGGGGTCGGTCCCCTCTTCGATGGCACCGAGGACGGTTCCCATGAACAGGGTCAACAGTCGGTTGACCACGAACGCGGGTGCATCCTTGACCAGCACGGACGTCTTCTTCAACGTCTTGGCGGTGGCGAAGGCGGTGGCAAGGGTCGCATCGTCGGTGTGCTGGGCCCGCACGATCTCCAACAGCGGCATGACCGCGACGGGGTTGAAGAAGTGGAATCCCACGACCCGTTCCGGGTGCTTAAGGTCCGCTGCCATCTCGGTCACCGACAGCGAGGAGGTGTTGGTCGCCAGGACCGCCTCGGGACTGACTACGGCCTCGACCTCGGCAAAGACCTGCTTCTTGATGGACATCTTCTCGAACACGGCCTCGATCACGAAGTCCGCGTCGGCGAAGGCATCCTTGCTCAGGGACCCGGAGACCAGTGCCTTGAGCTGCGAGGCCTTGTCGCTGTTGATCCGCCCCTTGCCGTGCAGCTTGTCGATCTCACCATGTACGTAGGCCACCCCCTGGTCCAGGCGGTCCTGGTCCAGGTCGGTCAGGACCACCGGCACCTCGAGGCGACGGGCGAACAGCAGGGCCAACTGTCCGGCCATCAACCCGGCGCCCACCACGCCGACCTTGGTGACGGGGCGGGCCAGCGACTTGTCCGGGGCACCGGCCGGCTTCTTGGCACGCTTCTGCACCAGGTCGAAGGAGTAGAGGCCGGCACGGAGCTGGTCGGTCATGATCAGGTCGGCCAGGGCCTCGTCCTCAGCCGCGAAGCCGGCGTCGGCGTCGCGGTTTTTCGCCTCGGCGATCAGCTCGATGGCCCGAGCCGGAGCTGGCGCCGCGCCGTGGAGCTTGCCCTCGACGGTGAACCGAGCGAGGTTCACGGCCTGGTCCCAGGCTTCACCGGTATCAACCTCGGGACGGGTCACGGTGATGTCGCCGTTGATGACCTGCGCGGCCCAGCGCAGCGACTCCTCCAGGAAGTCGGCTGGCTCGAACATGGCATCGGCGATCCCGAGTTCCCGGACCTCGGGGCCCTTGATCATCTTGTTCTGGGCCAGCGGGTTGTCCACGATGATCTTGAGGGCCTTCTCCGCACCGATGAGCCGGGGGAGGAGATACGTTCCGCCCCAGCCCGGGATGAGACCGAGGAAGGTCTCCGGGAGGGCAGCGGCGGGAACACCGCTGGAGACGGTGCGGTAGTGGCAGTGGAGGGCGACCTCGAGCCCGCCACCCATCGCGGCGCCGTTGATGAACGCGAATGTTGGAACATTCGTCTCACCGAGCTTACGGAACACATCGTGCCCGTACTTGGCCACGGCGTGGCCCTGGGACCACTCCGAGATTTTGGGCATGCCGTTGAGGTCGGCCCCGACCACGAAGATGAACGGCTTGCCCGTGAGCGCGATCGCCTGGATTTCGCCGGCGTTCGCACGTGCCAGCGCCGCGTCGACGGCCTGCTCCAGGCTGCGCAGGCTGGCCGGGCCGAAGGTGTTTGGCTTGTTGTGGTCGTGGCCGTTGTCCAAGGTGATCAGCACCGCGGTGCCGGCCCCGTGGGGGAGCTGGACATCGCGGGCGTGCGCGTGGGTGACGACCTCGTCGGCGAAGAGCTCCTGCGCCTGCTCGAGCTGGCTGCTCACTTGGCCCCCTTGTGGTTCGTGTTCTCCCAGAGGACGGTTCCGCCCATGCCCATACCGACGCACATGGTGGTCAGGCCGTAGCGCACGTCGGGGTTTTCCGCCATGAGGCGCGACAGCTGGGTCATCAGCCGCACTCCGGACGAGGCCAGCGGATGTCCCACGGCGATTGCTCCACCCCAGGGGTTGACCCGGGCGTCGTCGTCGGCGACACCGAAGTGTTCCAGGAAGGCGAGCACCTGCACGGCAAAAGCCTCATTGATCTCGATCAGCCCGATGTCGGACATGCTCAGGCCGTTGCGCTCCAGGAGCTTCTCCGTGGCCGGAACCGGGCCGACGCCCATGACCTCGGGTTCGACTCCGGCGAACGAGAAGTCCACCAGGCGCATACGTGGGGTGAGGTTGAGATCCTCGGCCACGTCCTCGGCGGCGATGACCGCCCCGGTGGCCCCGTCGTTCAGACCAGCGGCGTTTCCGGGGGTGACCCGGCCGTGTGGACGGAAGGGAGTTTTCAGACCGGCCAGGGACTCAAGGGTGGTCTCCGGTCGGGGCGGCTCGTCGGTCGTGGCCAGGCCGTAGCCCTCCTCGATGGAGCGCACCGCCATCTCCACCAGGTCGGGCTGGATCTTGCCGTCCGCGTAGGCCTTGGCGGTCTTCTCCTGGCTGCGTAGGGCGTAGGCGTCCGCACGCTCCTTGGTGATGCTGGGGAAGCGGTCGTGCAGGTTCTCCGCGGTGTTGCCCATGACCAGAGCGGAGGGATCCACGAGCTTCTCGGCGAGGAACCGGGGATTCGGGTCGACCCCCTCACCCATGGGGTGCCGCCCCATGTGTTCCACACCGCCGGCGATGGCAACGTCGTAGGACCCGAAGGAGATCCCCGCGGCGGTGGTGGTGACCGCGGTCATGGCTCCGGCACACATCCGGTCGATGGCGAAGCCGGGGACGGTCTTGGGAAGGCCGGCCAGCACGGCCGCGCTGCGGCCGATGGTCAGGCCCTGGTCTCCGATCTGCGTCGTGGCCGCGACGGCGACCTCGTCGATGCGTTCCGGGGGAAGCCCGGGGTTGCGGCGGATGAGCTCGCGAATGACCCGGACGACCAGGTCATCGGCACGCGTCTCGGAATAGAGGCCCTTGCCGGCCTTGCCGAACGGGGTTCGCACCCCGTCGACGAAGACGACGTCGCGGGCGGTTCGCGGCACGATCGCGCCTCCTTACTCACATGAGTCGGTTGGTGACACCCCCAATGCTACTCGCCAGTAACCACTGATGCGAGCAGGAGAGCGGGGTGTCGGAAGGACAGCCAGACAGCGGGTGTGCCCGACCCGCTGGGCGAGAGCGTCCGAGAGCGGACCCCGCGGGTGTGTCGCTGCTTCTCGAGTGGATGCGGGCCCGTCACGACCACCCGGAACGGGGCCACGGGCAGTAGCTAGGCCCGCATGGCGCGGTCCAGGGCACCGGCATTGCGCCATGCCGGCGTAGCGAGCCCTACATCTCGTCGTCCAATGGGCGCCGGGGATGGATAATCGCGTCCGGACCCGGGTAGATCAGGTTCTCGTGGCCGTCCTCGAACTGCACCACGTACGGGGGATCCCCGTCCTCGCCGCGGACGTCCACAATAGTGCCGACGCGGGCCGGCTGGCCGACCGTGGGTCCCTGAACCTGAAGCTGGTCACCGACCTCAGCTCGCATCGTTGTCACCTTCTTCGGGATACTGCGCTGGCTGCGCTGTCGGGTCTGGCGTGCCCGGTCTCCTACCCACCAGCCGGCGTCCTGTCACCGCAGAGCGCGTCAAAACCTGGCCATGGACCCCGACCACGCGACTCGGGTCTGCCCTGCACCGTGCAGGACAGACCCGGCTAGCGCAGTGCTGCCGCGGCCCGCTCTCGTCCCATCGCGCGATAGGCCTGGGCCAACTCCCGGCGCAGACGCATCGTCAGCACCCGAACGTCGGGGTCGTCGGATGCGGTCAGCGCTTCCCCATAGGCCTGTTCCAGGGTCCGGGTTCCCGCGGCGAACCTGCCCGCGGTGAGTTGCAGCCGCCCCAGGTGCAGCTGCACCGACAACGTGTCGGGATGCCGTGGCCCCAGACGCCGCATCCGCTGTGCCTGCACCATGCGCAGTTGCTGTGCGGCGGTCTCGAAGCGTCCGGACGCACGATGGGCCAGAGCCAGTCCCACGCGCAGACTCTCTACCCGTTCACCGCCGGGGTCCGGATCGTCGGCCAGAGCCCGCTCGAAGTGGGTTACCGCAGAATCGAGCTGACCGGTTCTGCGATACGCGGTCGCGAGTCCCGCGCGCGCCTGCACGGTGCTGACGTCCCGTGGCCCGAAGCGCTGCTCACGCTGACGCAGAAGTTCCAGCCAGTGGTGGGTCGCTTCCTCGTAGCGCCGGGCGTCGTCGAGTGTTCCCGCGAGATTCTCGCGGATCACATCGGTCTGGGGGTCGTCCTCCCCAAGTGCGGACACAGAGTCCTCAAGGGCCCGCTCGAACTGGGAGATCGCCTCGGTGCGTCGCCCCACCTGCGCGTACTTGGCGGCGAGATTGTTGCGCGCGGCGATGCTGCGATGGTGCTGCGGCCCCAGGGTGGTGACGTACTCCTGGAGGGTCTGTTCCAGCCAGGCGGCCCGAGCCGAAGGTGTCGCTCCCGCTACCGGGGGTGGCACCGTGGCACCACTGCGAACGGTACTGGCGGGACGGGCAAGGAGGCCGGAGAGGCCACTGGCTCGCTTAACCGCGTCCCACACTGCCGATACCACGATCACTCACCCCCACTCGATCCGAACGGCTGCATGCTGCGGAGGACCGCGGACAACCACCGTCGTGAACAAAACGATTCTGTAACATTAATCCGCGAGCGTGCCGTTTTTGTCGGATTCGCGGGTGTGTTGGATGTGAGTTACACCACGCCCCCGTGGAGGTTGGGGCCGAGGGGGATGGTGGCCGGTCTAGCCCTGCTGCTCTGCTTCGCGGAGGGCCGCAGCGAGCCGCGTGGCACACAGCTCGCGTTGCCAGCGTCGAACCTGGTGTTGACGGAGCTGGGCAGCCACGGTCTCCGGGTCCACCGGCTGGGGAGGGTCCCAGGCGAGGCGCCGCACCGCGTCCGGCTGGACCACGTTCTCCGCTGGCATGCACACTTCCTCGGCAACGGCACTTACCACCCCCCGAGCCGCCGTGAGTCGTCCTGCGGCCTGGGGATCCCGCTCGGCCCAACGATTGCCCGCGGGCGGGCCGTCACCCGGCGGATTGGGCTGCGGCAGCTCCGTGCTGGCCATGGTGCGGGCGCGTCGCACCGCCGCGAACCAGGTGGACAAGTGCCGGCGCGCCCCTCGGGTGGTGAAGTGCTTCATCGCGGCGAGCTGCCCCGGCGACGTGGGCATCTGGGAAGCCGCCGCCACAATCCCGGCGTCCGGGAGGACTCGCCCCGGGGAGAGGTCTCGGTCCCGGGCGATCCGGTCCCGTTCGTTCCACAATTCCCGAACCGCGGCCAGCCCCCGCTGGCTCCGCACCTTGTGGATCCCCGACGTGCGCCGCCAGGGGTCACTGCGCGGTGGACGCGGTGGAGCAGCGAGAACGGCCGCGAACTCCTCACGGGCCCAGTCCAGTTTCCCGGCGGCACGTAGTTCCGCCTCCAGGGCGTCGCGCAGTTCCACCAGGAGTTCGACATCCAGAGCCGCATAGCGCAGCCAGTCCTCGGGCAACGGACGGGCGGACCAGTCGGCCGCAGAGTGCTCCTTGGCCAGCCCGACCCCCAGGAGGTGCTCGGTCATGGACGCCAGCCCCACCCGCTGGTACCCCAGCAGACGCCCAGCGAGTTCGGTGTCGAACAGGGCGTTGGGACGCAAGCCCAGCTCGGCAAGGCACGGCAGGTCCTGGTGGGCTGCGTGGAGCACAACCTCATCCGTCGACATTGCCTGGTCGATCTCCGACAGATCGGGGCAGGCAACCGGATCGATCAGCGTTGTTCCCGCGCCGGCGCGGCGCAGCTGGACCAGGTAGGCCCGCTGGCCGTAGCGGTATCCCGAGGCGCGCTCCGCGTCCAGCGCCCACGGGCCGTGCCCCGCGGCGAGGCGGTCGGCGGCCGTGGTGAGCTGCCGCGTCTGGGAGATCACGGCCGGAGTTCCCTCTCGTGGGGCCGCCAGCACCGGCGAATCCGCACCGGACTGCGCCGAGCCAGTGTCGCCGGCATCCGGGACTGGCGCCGGGGGCACCTCCGCCGGGGTTCGGCCGGCCGGTTCGGCTTGGTTGTCGGTCGAGTTCAGCGCGTTGGCCACAGATCCACGTTAAGTCCTGGTCCGATCTGCGCACCACTCCCAGACACGCCGGAACCAGTGTCGACCACCACACCACGCTCACTCCACACCACAGCCACCACTTCGAAACGCAGACGCCCGACGACAGCCCCTCAGGCTCGACTCCTGCGCTGGTCGAGGTCACTCACGTCCATCGGTGGGAGGCCGGCAATGGCACACATCACCTCCAGCCAAGCCGCCATGTGTCCGGACAACTCGACCGAAACCGGGGTCCAGGAGGCACGCAACTCCACCTCGGTGGAGGTGGACTGGTCGGCCTTCGTCCCGAACCCCTCCGTGGTGGCGCGGGTCACTGTTCCACTGAGCGCCTGCTGGCCGTCGGTGTGGGTGGACAGCCCTTCGGTCAACCAACTCCAGGTGACCTCGCCCACAAGCGGATCGGCGGCCATCTCCGACTCCAGCTCCGCACCCACATAGGCGACGATCCGCAGGGGGCCGGGCCACTCCCGGGACTGGTCCGGGTCGTACAGGACGATGAGCCGCCCCAACGCGACATCGTCCCCGTCGACGTGCACCGCGCCGGACCATGCGGCGGCGTGTGGTGCGAGTCGTCGCGGAGCCGGAATCTCCTCGATGCGAACCTCGGGTCGAAGCTGGGGCGCCTCAAGACTGGCCAAGGCTTGCTGGAACTCTGCCGGTACGTCCTCGGCCTTACCGGGAGGGGGCATGATGGGGATCTTGACCTTACTCACTCGGGTGCGTGCACACGCACGTACGGTGGCTGACACGACGAACCGGACCCATCCGAGCGCGATGGGGTCCGGCACCATCCCGACGGTGGCACGTTCGCGCACCGGCCCGATGCAGCAGCCCCGGCGTGTCGGGCTTTCGTGATCCTCTCGCGACGTCGGATCGACCGACGGACACAGCACGGACGCAGTGGTCCCCGCGGCATGGCACGATCGGATATGTGACCCTGCACGACTCTCCATTCCTCCGCGCCTGCCGGCGTCTACCCGCACCCCACACGCCGGTGTGGTTCATGCGCCAGGCAGGCCGTTCGCTGCCCGAGTACCGCAGCCTGCGAGCCGACGTTCCCATGCTGGACGCGTGCGCACGACCGGACATGGTCAAAGAGATCACGCTGCAACCCGTCCGCCGGTACGACGTCGATGCCGCCATCCTGTTCAGTGACATCGTGATGCCACTGCGAGCGATCGGGATTGACCTGGACATCAAGCCGGGGATCGGACCCGTGGTGGCCGAGCCGATCCGGGAACCCGACGCGGTAGCGCAGCTGCGCCAGCTGGAACCCGACGACATCCCGTACATCACGGAGGCCGTGGGAGAGCTGGTTTCGGAACTGGACAGTACACCGCTGATCGGATTCGCCGGTGGGCCGTTCACCCTGGCCTCGTACCTGATCGAGGGTGGGCCCTCCAAGAATCACGAACGCACCAAAGCACTGATGTACAGCGACCCCGACACCTGGGACGACCTCATGCGTCGCCTCTCGGGGATCACCATCGCCTTCCTGCGAACCCAGGTCGCTGCGGGAGCCAGCGCCGTCCAGGTCTTCGACTCCTGGGTCGGCGCGTTGAGCGCCGCAGACTACCGTAGGTCGGTCCTCCCGTTCGCCAAGCACATCTTCCGTGAGCTGGGTTCTCTCGAGGTGCCACGGATCCATTTCGGGGTTGGTACCGGAGAACTGCTGGGGCTGCTGAGTGAGGCTGGGCCAGATGTTGTCGGTGTGGACTGGCGGGTTCCCCTGGACACGGCTGCCCAACGGGTACAGCCACACACCGCGCTTCAGGGCAACCTCGATCCGGCGGTGCTCCTCGCACCGTGGGAGGTGGTCGAGGAGCGGGCACGGGCGGTGTTGGCCGACGCCGAACCCACCGAGGGACACATCTTCAATCTTGGGCACGGAGTGCTGCCGGAGACGGACCCGGACGTGGTAGCGCGTCTGACCGAACTGGTCCACACGGAGACCGCGCGCTGAGTCCACCCTGTGGTGCACCAGGTCCGCACCAGGCCGGGCCGCGACCACAGTCGTCGAGCGTATGGCCGGTTGGACCGTCTCACGGGATTTCGCCGTCCACATCCCATCCCGCTCCCTGCGGAGCGTGACGAGAGCGACCCCGGGGCCGGACACGCCCACCGCCAATAGTCTGGAAAGCTGGTCGCATGGACCAGGACACATCCGTGAGTACCGGCGCCGCCGCTGCCCCAGGGAGCCGCCACGTCGTGGTGGTGGGCGCCGGCATATCCGGCCTGACCGCTGCCTACGAGCTGCGGTGTCGTGGCCTGAGCGTGACGGTTCTCGAGGCGAGCGAACGTGTCGGTGGCAAGATCGCCAGCACCGACCTCGGAGGTGTCCGTGTTGACACCGGAGCGGAGTCGATCCTGGTTCGACGTCCGGAGGCCCGCACCCTGATCGAGGAGCTGGGAATCGGCGCCGACCTAACTTACCCGGAGGAGGGTCTTTCCGCCCAGGTCTACAGTCGTGGTGCTCTGCGACCGCTGCCCGCCGGCCAGGTGATGGGGGTGCCCGCACGGTTGCTGCCCCTGGCCCGCAGCGGCATCGTCTCCCCGCGAGGTGTGGTGCGTGCCGCGGTGGAGCGGCTGCGGTGGTTCTCCGCCGTGGATCGGGACCAGTCGGTCGGTGATTTCGTCGCCCACCGAATGGGCAGCGAGGTGGTGAGCCGGCTGGTGGAGCCGCTTCTGGGAGGGGTCTATGCAGGCCGCGCCGCGGACCTCTCCCTGGATGCCACCGTTCCGCAGCTGGCGGATGGGGCCCGGGCCGGACACTCGGCTGCCGCGAGCGCCCGTGCGGCTCTGCGCGCGCGTGCTGCGGCCTCGGGGCCCGTGTTCGCCTCGCTGCGGGGAGGCGTGGGACATCTCGTGGCCACCCTCGAGAACACCCTGCGCAGCGACCCCGAAGTGCGGTTGGAGACCGGGGCCACGGTGCGTGAACTCCGCCGCCAGGAGGGCCGGTGGACACTCACTGTGGGCTCCGCGGCCGCAGCCCACCAGGTCGATGCCGACGGTGTGATCCTTGCCTGCCCCGCGATCCCTGCGGCGCGACTGTTGGCAGATCAGGATCCCGCCGCGGCCCAGATTCTGTCGGGGATTCCCACGGCCAGTATGGCCGTGGTGAGCCTCGCGTTCCCCCGTTCTGCCCTTCCCCGCAGACATCGTGCATCCGGGTTCCTGGTTCCCCCCGCCGAGGGGAGAACCATCAAGGCCGCGACGTTCAGCAGCCGCAAGTGGCCTTGGCTGGCCGCAGAGCTGGACACGGTGGCTGGCAATGACGAGCCACTGGAGCTGGTGCGCTGTTCGGTCGGGCGGCTCGGGGAGGAGGCGGTGTTGCAACGGCCAGACGGGGAGCTGGTGGCCGCCGCCGTCGATGATCTCCGGGAACTCTGCGGCCTCGACGCGGTCCCGGTCGACAGCCACGTCACGCGTTGGGGTGGGGCACTGCCCCAGTACAACGTCGGCCATCTGGAACGAGTCCGCGAAATCAGGGCGCGGCTGCGCAAGCATCCCGCGCTTGGGGCCTGCGGTGCCAGCTACGACGGGGTTGGCATCGCCGCCTGTGTGGCCGATGCCCGAACCACGGCTCAGGAGGTCGCCGGTCGGTGTCCCACCGGCACCACCACGGGGGCCAACGAGTCACCATCCGCAACCACGGGGAGGAACACATGAGCACCGAATCGGCGCAGGGCAGCACGTCCGCGCAGAATACGTCCCCCGAAGAGCTCAACAGCCTCATTCGCTACACCATGTGGTCGGTGTTCAAGGCTGGCGACCTCAGCGCGTGGGCCGATGCCGACCGGGTCAAGGCCGGCGCGGAGGTGGCCACCCTGTTCGACGAGGCCTCCACATCGGGCGTGACGACACGTGGTGTCTACGACGTCCAGGGATTGCGTTCCGACGCCGACCTCATGGTGTGGTGGGTCGCGTCCAATCCCGACGATCTACAACGCACATATGTGGAGTTGCGTCGCACCAGCCTCGGCCGGATGCTGACTCCGGTCTGGTCGGCCATGGGGATACACCGCCCGGCTGAGTTCAACCGGGCACACGTGCCCGCGTTCCTCGCTGGGGAAGAGCCTCGGGACTACCTGTGCGTGTATCCCTTCGTCCGGTCCTATGAGTGGTACCTTCTCCCCGCCGAGGAACGATCCGCCATGCTCGCCGAACACGGACGGATGGCTGCCGGCTACGGGGATGTGCGGGCCAACACCGTCTCCTCGTTCGCACTGAGCGACTATGAGTGGCTCCTCGGATTCGAGGCCGACGAATTGCACCGGATCGTGGATCTCATGCGGCATCTGCGCGGTGCGGCGGCCCGACGACACACGCGTCTGGAGGTGCCGTTCTTCACGGGACGTCGCACCGAGGTGGGCGAGCTGGTAACACGCCTGCCCTGAGGCCAACCTCGGCTGGGGGCGACGGCGAGCCAGTCCGACGCGACACGTGAGTTCCCCGGGCCGGCCCCGGGGAACTAGTTGGTCAGGCTGTGGCTGGGTCCGGGTCGTCGCCCTGCATTCCCAGAGGTGCCTCGTCCTCGTCTTCGACCACATCGTCCTCGCCGTGATGGCGGGTGGCCAGCACGTAGAAGGGAAGCGCGACCACCATCGCCAACACCAGCCCCGCCCCGGCGTACAGGAGAATGTCGCCGAGCGGCAGGCTCAGCGCCCATGCTGCCAGGAGTCCCACCCCCAGCAGGATGGCCGTGAGGACACCATAGGCGAGTCGCCCGCGCGGCTTCGGGTAGGAGATCCGGCTGACCATCAGCCAGGCCACGGCCAGAATCGCCGCAAGTCCTGCATACAGGGGAGGTTGCAGCAGCACGATGGTGACGACCGCCATCGCCCCGAAGGGGCTGGGCAGCCCCGTGAAGTAGTCCGTTCCCGGTGACTGGCAGGAGAACCGGGCCAAGCGGACCACCACCGCCAACAGAACCGCGGCTCCGGCTCCGATCGCCAGCAGTCCCCGAGAGTCCCCCCCGAGTCCGCCCCAGGTGACGACGAAGAACGCCGGTGCGAACCCGAAGCTGATGACATCGGCCAGATTGTCCAGTTCCGCTCCCATGCCGCTTCCGCCGAGTTTTCGGGCAACCCGGCCGTCAAAGACGTCACAGGCGGCTGCCAGCAACAGCAGGATGACGGCGGTGGCCACGGCCTCTCGCTGTAGCGGGCCCACCACCCCGGAGGACACCTGGCCCACCTGAGCTGCCGTGAGCTGCCACACAGCCATGAATCCACACAGCGCGTTGCCCAGCGTTAGGTAGTCAGCCACCCCGAGACGGAGTCGTGGCTGCGACGTGATCTCGTCCTCCGGACCGGCGGCGGGCGCCGCCAGATCTTCGTTAGTCGCGGTCAAGGCGTGTCTCTCCCGCTCGTACGCGCTGTCCGATCTGTACGGCTGGCTCCACTCCCACGGGCAGGTACACGTCGACGCGGGAACCGAACCGGATCAATCCGATGCGCTGGCCCGCGGACACCGACGCCCCGGGGCGAACGTAGGGCACGATGCGACGCACGAGGGCCCCGGCGATCTGTACCAGTGTCACCGGTCCCCGTTCCGTCTCCAGAGTCCACACGACGCGCTCGTTGCGTTCGCTGTCCTTGTCGAAGGCCGGGCGGTAGCCCCCGGGGTGGTGCACCTGCTCACGCACCCGGGCCGGAAGGGGGGAGCGATTGACATGCACGTTGAGTGGGCTCATGAACACCGCGATGCGGGTCCGTCCGTCGCCCTGGTCCTCCACACTCTGCACAGTGCCGTCTGCGGCCGAGAGGATCCCCTGGGGCGGGGGAGTCCGAACCGGATCACGAAAGAACCAGGTCAGCGCGCAGCTCGCCCCAACAGCTGGAAGTGCCAGCAGCCGGCCGGTACGGGATCGGCGTGCCGCCACGATCGCCGCGGCGGTGGCACCCCAGGCAGGCAGGAGCCACGCGGCAGATCCACGCGCCATACGGAACCGGGAGACGGACGTCGTGGCGCCGCGGTTGGCGGGCCCGGAGGGGGTGGCGTCGGTCATCAGCAACCTTTGGGTGGGGCCGGAGTCCTCGCTGGCTCGGTCCCCGGAGCGGGAAACGGCGGGAGTCCGGAGCGGGTAGGAACGGGATGTGGGGTTGGAGGCTGGTTGGTGGCCGCACGTCCCGCCGGGCAGCGGCCCGGCGTTCCCATGCACCATCCGGTCCGCGTTGGCGTCCGTTGGGAGGGGATCGGCAATTCCTCCTTCCACGGTCGGGCCAGCAGGGCTCGGCTGGCCCGCAGGCGTCGACCACGGTGCACGGCCCTACCGGTTCGGCTGGTGATAGGTGAGTGAGCTGCACCCATCAAACAGGCCCTAGGATTCCTCCTCAAGTGTCAAGGCTATGGAGTTGATGCAATAGCGGTCATCCGTGGGCGTGTCATAGCCCTCGCCATGGAACACGTGCCCCAGGTGGGAGTCGCACTGGGCGCAGCGGACCTCCGTGCGTATCATGCCAAGGGACCGATCCTCGTGCAGCTGCACCGCAGGTGAGGACGCGGGCTCGAAGAAACTGGGCCAGCCGCAATGGGACTCGAACTTGGCCGTGGACCGGAACAGCTCCGCGCCGCAGGCTCGACAGCGGTACACCCCGGCGGTCTTCGTCGCGACGTAGCGGCCGCTCCACGGCGCTTCGGTCGCACCCTGGCGTAGAACCGCGTACTCCTGTGCGTCGAGGCGCTGCCGCCATTCCTGTTCGCTGACCTGTGCATCGTCCATGCCACCGACGCTACCGCCTGTCTCCCGTTCTCGCGGAGTCGTTCCCCGTCGTCCCCGGTCGAGTCCGTGTCCACCAACGTATCCCCCGGGTGGGCCAACGTTGGAAACAGAAGCATCACACCGGCTTTTCCGAAATGCGACGTTCCGTGCCCTTGGTGCTGGGTAGGCCTCCGAACGAGGGTCCGTACGGGGCTGGTTCGGCGCCAGTCCCCTCCGTATGCGTCACGTTGTGGTGGGGAAGTGACCATGCTTGTTTCGTATCGCCAGCCGCTTGGACACAGACAACCGTTGCGCGTCGGCCGTATTCTCTACTGGCGACTCTGGGTGGGCTACTGTCTGGACCGGCTCGGTGCGGAACTTCAGCCCGCCCGGACTGTGGCCCGTCGCTGGAGTCGGGTCGCGGGCGGGGCTATCGCGCGCTGCGCGCGTCCCGTCGGTGCCGCACTCGCCAGCGTGCGACCGCGCCCCCTCACCGATGCTGGACTGTTGACACTGGTCACCGTGGTGGCACTCGGAGCGCTCACGCTGGCGGCCGGGTTGGGCTACGGGGTTGCGTACTGGATGCTCACCGCTCCCGAGGATGTCCTGGTTGCCGGGGTGGCTGTCGTGGTCGGCGTGCTCCTGCTGGTGATGGTGGCGCTGGTGTTCGGCGCTCGCCGCGACGCTCGCGCACCCCGGCGACGGTCCTTGGGTGAAGGACGGTAGCCGGCCCCAGCCCGCGGTGTGGCACGTCGGGGCCGGCCCGGCCCCGACGTCAGGCGTCGAAGTCGTAGGCAAGTACATGGGCGGAGCCGTCCAGAACCATCTCATTGAGCTCGACGGCCTGCTGGTGTGCGGTCAGTGCAGTCCGCACCACCTCGATGACGGGTGTTCCCGGGGCGAGGCTGAGGGCTTCGGCCTCGTGCGGGCCAGGCATCCGTACCCGCAGCTCCTCGGTGAAGTGGGCGGGGGCGGACCCCAGTTCGTCAAGCCGCGCATAGATGCCTCCCGGGCCGGTGTCCACGGCCGTCAGTACCGCCCCATCCCCGCGGGCCAACTCGGCCGGCAGGTAGGAGGTGGCCAGTTGCAGGGGACGGTTGTCCACGAGGTAGCGGCGCTGGCGCCGTACGGTCGTGGCGGACTCGGGCAGGTCGAGTGCTCGCGCCACGTGTTCGGGCGGACGCACCTCCCGCACCGAGACGTTGTCGACCTCAACCGTTCGATCCCCGGCGTCAGCGTCCCAGATGGGACGGCCCCGGCCCCACAACTCGGCGGACAACCGCTTCGGGGCGTGCCGTCGTACCGGCCGGAAGGAACGCACGAAGTTTCCCGAACCACGGACGGGAGTGACGATTCCCTCATCGATCAGGGTTCGTAACGCCTGGCGAGCGGTGGCACGCGCCACTCCGTAGCGGCGCATCAACTCGTTCTCCCCTGGAACACGCTGCCCGTCCACCAGCTCTCCGGTGATGATGGACTTTCGCAGCTTGTCAGCGATCACACGGTAGATCGGACCTGTCTCGTCCTCGGATGTCGGCACTGGGGGTATCCTCTCGCCCGGTGCGTACCACCGCGGGCGAGTCAGCCCCGAGGCCGGATCTCGACGGCGGGGTGCGCAACGGGGCCCTCCACGGTGAGTACGGTCAGTACAGCCACGTCCGGCGGTTCCGATCCCGAGAGGCAGCCACACAGCCGTTGGGGTGACCGTGACCCTCGGTCGGGAACTGGAACTATGGACCGATATATCCGGATCCTCCGGAGATCATGCGTCCGAATCCGGGGTGAGTTCCTCCACGGCCCGCCGATACCGGGCGAACAGGGTCCCGTCTGCGGTGAGTAGATGAGCGAGGTCCAGACCCTGAGGGGCCGGGGTGCCCGATGGTGTGTCTCCGGCAATCACCCGCAGGGCGCCGGGGCCACAGAGCACGGGACTCAGGGTCAGGCAAAGCTCGTCGAGGAGCCCGCTGGAGGTGACCTCCCCCAGCAGGTGGGGACCTCCCTCACACAACACTCGGTACAGGCCGCGCTCCGCCAGCGCGGAGACGACACCGGGTATCGGGACGGACTCCCCGGAGGTGACCGTGTCGTCTGCGCTGTGGGCGCCGGTGGTCCCGTCGGTGTCGAGAACGACGACCTCCGCCCGTTCGGCCACGCTCCGGATTCGGTGGGGGGCTGCCCGCGACGTCGTGAACACGAGGGTTCGGGCGTCATCCGGCGCGTCCAGCAGTTCGGTGTGGAGGTTCAGAGTTCGGCTCACCACGGCAATGCGGGGCGTTGCGGGGCGTCCCCGGCGTAGTGGCTCCCATGTTGGGCGGGCGCGGACGGGACGATAAGCCTCGGCTCGCGCCGTCCCAGCACCGACCAGGATGACGTCACTGAGCCCGCGGAGCAGGGCAAGCACGGTCCGATCGGCAGCCGAGGAGAGTCCCCGCGAGCTGCCGCGGGAATCGACAGCGCACCCGTCGGCACTTGCGACCATGTTGGCCCTCAGCCACGGGCGGTCCGGTTCTTCGGGGTAGGCGTAGATCGCACCAAGATCCACCTCGTCGGTGGCGGCGGGCAGGAGCTGGCGAAACGTTGGGGAGGCTGACACGTGTGTCGAGGGTAGGGCATCCGTGCCCCGCGCCGGCGGGGCACGACACCAGGCTGTGTGGGGTGGACGGGCGTGGGCACCCCACATGGCGTGGTCCCGGCACGACAGGAGAGGCACCCCCGCAGCGAGACCACCACCGTCGCCCCACCGTCGGCGGGGCGTGTGGAGGGTGTTGCGGCCCCCGGGAGGCCGCTCCCGGGCCGGTCCACACACAATCCCGCGCCACGGGCCAACGGGCGGTGGACTCGGTCCTGCGGCCACCTCCGGGAGTGCTGTGGCCGCGGAGGGCCGCCCCGAAGGACATACTGGTGCCAGCCGGACCGGCGCAGGGCGACCGCCGAGGCCACCCGCCAGGCGAGCACTCCAGCCATCCCCGCCCACCCCGGCCACAGCAGACGTTCTAGGTGCGGGGGTGGCTGCGTTCCAGGATCGCCTCGGTGACGTCCGTGCCGCTGCGGGGGGACGACCGGGGCAGCGTGCCGTAGGCGTGACCACCCTCGGTGCCCAGGCGGGTGGCCACGAACGTGTCGGCGACCGGGCCCGGGGCGTGCCGAACCAGGAGAGCTCCCTGGAGGCACAGGGCCATACGTTCCACGATGTCGCGAGCCCGATACTCCATATCCTGCGGATCCGCCACGTCCGCACGCAGCTGCTTTACCGCCGCGTCGAGCACCGCGGAGGCCCCACGCGCGCGGTCCACCTCCGTGAAGTAGGCCTCGACCACCTCGGGACTGCGGGCCATGGCGCGCAGAACGTCGAGGGCAGCGACGTTTCCGGACCCCTCCCAGATCGAGTTCAACGGAGACTCCCGGAACAGCAGGGGCATGCCGCTCTCCTCCACATAGCCATTGCCGCCGAGGCATTCCAGTGCCTCTGCCGCGTGGCCCGGCAGACGCTTAGTGACCCAGTACTTGCCTACGGCCACTCCGATCCGTCGGATATTGGCCTCGGCCTCGTCCCCCTGGATGCCTCGGTCGGCGGCTTCGGCGAGACGCAGTGCCAGTGCGGTGGCGGCCTGGGACTCCAGAGCCAGATCGGCCAGGACGTTGCGCATGAGCGGCGCATCGACCAGCGGTCCACCGAAGGCTTCCCGGTGCCTTGCATGGTGCAGAGCCTGGACCAGGCCCATGCGCATTCCCGCTGCGGATCCGAGGACGCAGTCCAGTCGGGTCGAGTTGACCATTTCGAGGATCACCCGCAGACCGCGTCCCGCGTCACCCACCAGGTAGCCCACGGCGTCCGCATACTCCACTTCGGCCGAGGCATTCGACCGGTTGCCCAGCTTGTTCTTCAGGCGTTGCAAGAACATCGCGTTGCGGGTGCCGTCCGGGAGGACGCGCGGAACCAGGAAGCAGCTCAGCCCGGCCTCGGTCTGGGCCAGGGTGAGGAACAGGTCGCTCATCGGGGCGGAGGTGAACCACTTGTGTCCGGTGAGGCGGAAGGTACCGTCCGGTGCCGCGACAGCACGAGTGGTGTTGGACCGGACATCCGATCCGCCTTGCTTCTCGGTCATGGACATGCCGGCCAGAAGCCCCTGCTTGCCCTCGGGGGGTCGAAGGCCGAAGTCGTAACGTGTGGAACACAGCAGGGGTTCGTAACGCTCGGCCAGCTCGGGAGAGTGGCGCAGTGCCGGGACGATGGCGTAGGTCATGGACATCGGGCATCCGTGTCCCCCCTCCACCTGGCTCCACACGTAGAACCGGGCCGCACGTTCCAGATGGGCCCAGGGGCGGTCCTGGGCCCAGGGTGCCGCCTGGAGCCCCTGGGATACGGCCGTATCGCACAGCACATGCCAGGAGGGGTGGAAATCCACCTCGTCGAGACGATGCCCGAAGCGGTCATGTGTCCGCAGAACCGGGGTCTCGGTGTTCGCCTGCTCGGCCCAACTGCGCGCTCGGGGGCTGGCGGCCAGCCGGCCCAGCTCCTCGAGCTGTGGGCTCGTGGACGTGCCGACCGTGCGGTCGAGTGCCTCCACGAGCGTTGGTTCCGCTGCGAGGTTGTAGCCACACTCCTCCAGTGGAGGTGGCTGATTGCGGACCTCGTGTGTTGCCGGCATGAGGGCTCCCTCCGACGTCCCCGTGGGCGTGTACGCGTCCACAGTAGGCAGCCGGGAGCACAACCGCCGAATCGGGTTCGGTTATTGGGGGGCGCCGATACGGCCGGCCAGTGACCGCGCCTCGTCGTAGCGCAGCAGTGCCAGCTCCGCCAGCTCGGGGCAGTCTCCCAACGTCGGGGTTGTGGTCCACGCTCCGGCGGACCGTGCCTGACGTTCGATGCGGTCGGAAAAGAACCCGGGAGCGAGAAGGTAGGTCGCGGTCACGACTCGCCGGGCACCCCGCTCGTAGGCGGCGGTTACCGCCTCCGCGGGGCCGGGCTCTGTTGCCGAAGCGTAGGCCGCCGTCACGCTGTGCCAGCCCGCACGTGCCTCAAGAGCAGTGGCCAGGTCCCGAATGACCTGGTTCGCCGCCGGGTCGCTGGACCCGGCGGCCGCCAGCACCACCGCGGTGTCCGGGGACGCCGAAACACCGGAGCGGATCAGTCGCCGCTCCACCGCGTCGAGGAGGAGTGCGTGCGGGCCCAGCGTGTCGGCGTACCGCAGCCTCAACCACGGGTAGGTGTGCTGCACCCGTTCCAGCACCTGGGGCAGATCCACCTTGCTGTGGTAGGCCGACGTCAACAGTACCGGCGCCACCACGACCTCCCCGGCCCCCGAGGCAGCGAGGTCGCTGATGGTGTGGAACGGGTCCGGTGACACGTGGTCGAGATAGGCGCACCGGATGTCCAGCTCCGGACGTCGTGTGCGCATACGCGACACCAGGCCGTGCACGGCCGCAGCCGACCGCGGGTCGGTGCTGCCGTGCGCGACCGCGACCAGGGGTGTGGGATGGTCGCGGGTGGTCACTGGTGGATTCCGCATTCGGTCTTGGTCATTCCGGCCCAGCGGCCGCTACGCGGATCAGCCCCCGCCTCCACCCGCCGGGTGCACGGTGCACACCCGATGGAGGGGTAGCCGTCGTACTGCAAGGGGTTGACGAGGACACCGTTCTCGCTCATGTACGTGTCCACATCGTCCTGTGTCCACCGCGCGATTGGATTTACTTTGACCATCTGACGGCGCGGGTCCCACTCCACAACCCGAACCGACGACCGGGTCACGGCCTCATCCCGGCGAATTCCGGTGATCCAGGCCGAGTACGGCTCCAGGGCGCGCTGGAGTGGCTCCACCTTGCGCAGAAAGCAGCACAGCTCGGGGTTGCGCCCGTGCAGACGGGGGCCGAGGTCCCGGTCCTGCTCGGCAACCGTGCGCATCGGTTCCACGTTGACCAGGTTGATCGGGTAGATCGAGGCGACCGCATCCCGGGTCCCGATCGTCTCTGCGAAGTGGTACCCGGTGTCGAGGAACAGCACGTCGACACCCGGCTGTACCTTCGTCACCAGATCCACCATCAGGGCGTCGCTCATCGACGAGGTCAGGCACAGTTCGTCCGCGAAGGTCTGTGTGGCCCAGCGGATGATCTCGGTCGCGGGCGCGTCCTCCAACTCGGCCGCGGCCCGAGACGCTAAGGCCTCCAGGTCGGTTCCCTCAACTGCAACAGTCATGTTGGACCCTCCGTGTCACTGTCGGGGGTGGGCGGGGTGCTGGCGACACTGGCAGCACGGAGTCCCAGAAACTTGACGCGAAACACACGGGCACAGTCCGGGCAGGCCCAGGCGTAGCCGGACCCCTGCTCCCCGTCGCCCTCGTGCGGCCGCAGGTCCTCTTCGGCGCAGTAGGGGCAGTACATGGGGGCAGCACGTTCAGACATCGTTGGCCTCCCGTGGGGCGAAACGACCGGTGTGCGGGTGTCTCACTTGAGGTCTGCCTCCTCCGCGCGGGTCACCCAGGTGGCGAAGGCCTCCCCGTCGGCTCGCTGGTCCAGGAACCGACGCAGGACCCGTTCCACATAGTCCGGTAGCTCCTCGGCCGTGGTCTTGAGTCCCCGGACCTTGCGGCCGAATCGGGCGTTCAGACCCATCCCGCCACCGAGGTGCACCTGGTATCCCTCTACCTGCTGGCCGTTGGCGTCGGTCACCAGCTGGCCCTTGAGACCGATGTCGGCAACCTGAATCCGGGCGCAGGAGTTTGGGCAACCGTTGAGGTTGACCGTGATGGGCTCCGGGAAGTCCGGAAGCCGCCGTTCCAGCTCGGCGATGAGGTCCGCACCCCGCTGCTTGGTCTCGACGATCGCGAGTTTGCAGAACTCGATACCCGTGCAGGCCATGGTCTGGCGCCGGAACGAGCTGGGATTGACTTCCAGGTCTGCGTTCTCCAGTGCCGTGGTGGCCGATTCGATCTGCTCGGGTGCGACGTCGAGCAGCACCATCTTCTGGTCGGCGGTAGTGCGGACCCGGTTGGAGCCGTGCGCCTCGGCGATGTCGGCGATGTGGGCGAGGGTGCGGCCACTGACGCGGCCCACGCGCGGGGTGAAGCCGATGTAGTAGTTGCCGTCCCGCTGTGGGTGTACCCCGACGTGGTCGCGGCGCATGTTCGGTTCCATGGGCGGTTCGGGGCCGTCCGGCAGCGAGAAGCCGAGGTACTCCTTCTCCAGCACCTCGCGGAACTTGGCCGCGCCCCAGTCCTTGAGTAGGAATTTCAGTCGAGCGCGGTGGCGCAGCCTCCGGTAGCCGTAGTCACGGAAGATTGCGGTCACGCCTGCCCACACCTGACTGACCTGGTCGGGGCGAACGAAGGCTCCCAGTCGCTGACCGAACATCGGGTTGGTGGACAGGGCGCCGCCGACCCACACGTCGTAGCCAGGCGTGCCGTCGGGGCCACTCACCCCGACGAAAGAGATGTCGTTGACCTCGTGGTTGGTGCAGTAGTGCGAGCAGCCGCTGATGGAGCTCTTGTACTTGCGCGGCAGATTGGAGAACTCGGGGCTACCGATGTGTTCGGTGTAGACCTGTTCGATCTGTGGGGTGGCGTCCAGCACCTCATCCGCGGCCACGCCAGCCAGCGGGCAACCGAGAATCACCCGGGGCGCGTCACCACAGGCCTCGGTGGTGGACAGGCCAACGGCCTCCAGCCGTTCCCAGATCTCCGGAACATCCTCGATGCGGATCCAGTGCAGTTGCACGTTCTGCCGGTCTGTGACATCGGCGACGTCCCGGCCGTAGGTGGTGGAGATTTCGGCGATGGTCCGCAGCTGCTCCAGGTTCAGCTGCCCGCCATCGATCCGGATCCGCAGCATGAAGTAGCGGTCCTCGAGGTCCTCGGGCTCCAACACCGCGGTCCTGCCCCCGTCGATACCGGGGGCACGTTGGGTGTACAGCCCAAACCAGCGGAAACGACCGCGCAGGTCCGCGGGGTCGATGGTGTCGAATCCGGTCTTGGAGTAGATGTCGATGATCCGACGGCGGACGTTGAGCCCGTCGTCGTTCTTCTTGTTCTCTTCGTTCTTGTTCAGCGGCTCGCGGTAGCCGAGCGCCCACTGCCCCTCGCCACGCCGGGGCCGGGGCCGCTTCGTCTGGGAGTCGGTGCTCGATTGGGTGGAGGACTCGACAGGCACTGGTGGATTCTCCGGTGCGGTCACGGGGCGCGCGCCGAGAATTTCCGGACCCGGGTGGTCACAGCCGCACTGTGCGCGGCTGTGGGCAGCCCGGAGTCAGTCGCGAGAAACCGCGGAAACGTCGGCGCCGCGCCCGCTGCATGGGCGGGACAACTGGCTCGCGGAACTAACCGACGTTACGACAGATGGCGCTGCGGACCCGCAGCAGATCCACGTGCCGGCGCACGCAGAGCATCGGGTCCAGGCAGGCAATCATGGAACTGACAATGGCATGCCCAGATCTGGTTTGTCCACAGCAGACAGCTGTCTCGTAGGGTGATGCGTGTCACGTGCATGCAGGGTGGGGTGGGCTCCTGCCCCTCGGCCACCCGTCAGGGCATAGGTTGGGGATGATGCGGAACGTCACGCAGCACATACGGGACCGGGTCGAGGATTGGCGGAATCGTCATCCCCGCACGGGGGCGTTCGGCACCCTCGCCGTACGAACGGTCCGGGCCGTGCTGCGGATCCGCGTGGTGGGACTCGCCGCCGAGGCTGCCTTCTTCTCCCTGCTGTCCCTACCGGCCCTGCTCCTGGGCATCATCGGAACACTCGGACACCTCCAGGGACTGATCGGGACCCAAACGGTCCTCCAGATCCGCTCCTGGGTGCTGGAGTTGGCCGGAACCGCGTTGACCGAGGAGACCGTCGACAGCGTTGTGGGCCCGCTCGTCGATGATTTCCTTCAGGGCACCCAGGGCGGGCTCCTGTCGGTGACGTTCCTGGTGTCCCTGTGGTCGGGCTCGCGGGCCATGGACGTGTTCATCCAGACGATCACCATCGCCTACGGCTTGGAGCCGCTGCGGGGGCCGGTACGTCAACGCCTGCTGTCCTTCCTGGCCTACCTGGGTGGTCTCCTGTTCGCACTGGTGGTGCTGCCGGTCCTCGTTGCCGGACCCGGGGTGGTGACCGCCCTGTTTCCCGCCGCCAGCCCCTATCTACACCTGATGTACTGGCCGGTGGTCACCGCGCTGTCCCTGATCTGCCTCGTGGCGCTGTACACGGTCAGTGTCCCCGTACCCACCCCGGTGTGGCGCCACGTTCCGGGAGCGGTACTCGCAGCGGTTATCTGGCTTCTCGGATCGTTCGCCCTGCGCGCCTACCTCGAGGCCTCCCTTGGTCAGGTCTCCATCTACGGCTCGCTGGCGGCCCCGATCGCCGTTTTGATCTGGCTGTGGGTGACGGCGCTTGCGGTGCTGATCGGCGCGGCGTTGAACGCCGATATCGATGCCATGTGGCCCACCGAGCACACTGCCGCGGCCCGGGCACGGATCGCGGCCGAACGCCAGGAACGGGCCGCCCGGTTGGCGGAGCGACGCGAAGAAGCACTTCAGGCCCTGACCGGAGCGGACGAGGCCGAGACCTGTGACGATTCCGGTAGCGCGGGCGTCGACAGCGACAGCGACAGCGACAGCGACAGCGACAGCGCCGAGCCGGGGCCGGGGGGCCAGCGCCCAAGTCACGCTGCCCCGAAGGGGAGCGTGGCCGGTGCCCCGATCCCCAGGCGGCGGACGGGTGCGTCGGATCCGACATCCGCAGCAGCCGCGGATGGCGAGGCCCCCGACCCGGACGCGGAGCGTTCTGCTGATCCCAGGGAACCCCAGACCAATACCGCCCCGCGACCGCGGCCTGGCCCGGGAACCGTGGGGGGCGCCCAGGTCCGGCGCCCGTCGCCGCCAGCCGGTGCTGCGGACGGCCGGGAACACGACGACCGGGAGGGGGAGGACGGCGACGCGAACCGTCGCTAGCGCCGGGCAGACTCCCGCGCAGCCGTGTCGCACCGCGCCGGCGGGGAGATTCCAGTGCCTGGCGCCATGGTTGGGAGCGCAGAAGTATGGCAATATCCACAAGTGCTCCGTGTATCCCGATCCCCGGCGTGGAGAAACCGTGACCGTCGGCCGCAGCGGAGCGCTCGCACAATGCCGAGAGCTGATCCGCGCGGTACCGGCGTCGCTGGAGTGAGCCGCACGCCTGGAGTGGAGTCACATCCTGATGATCGATCTTCGCGCACTACGGGAGAAGCCGACCCTGCACGGCAAGCGGGTTCGCCTGGTCCCGCTCTCCCTCGACCACGCCCCGGATGTGTACCGGTCTGTGCTCGATGAGGAGACCCGACGACTTACCGGAACGCACCACGAGTTCACCTGGGAGGAGATCGAGGAGTGGTGTCGCACCCGACCCGACCAGCCCGACCGGTTGGACCTGGCGGTCCTGGAGGAGCCCACCGGACGTTTCGCCGGTGAGCTGTCGTTGGCGGACGTGAATCCGGACAACGAGAGCGCGTCGTACCGTATCGCCCTGTCCAGCAGTGAGTTCACCGACCGGGGGCTTGGTAAGGAGTCCACCCGCCTGGTCCTGTCCTATGCCTTCGACGTCATCGGCCTGCATCGGGTGGGACTGGATGTCTACGCCTTCAACATGCGGGCGGTGGCGGCCTATCGGGCCTGCGGTTTCAGTATCGAGGGCCGGCTGCGCGAGGCTCTCTACTGGGAGGGGCGCTGGCACGACACCTTGGTCATGGGCGTGCTGGACAAGGAGTTTCGCGCCCAGGAGAACACGGAGTTGTCCGAGTAGATGGGTCCCGCGCCGATACTTCGTGTCGACCGAAGCTCCGTTCGAACGAGTCGATCGGCGTTGGGAACGCGTTTCCGGTTTCACCCGGTACCTGCTGCGGAGAAACGGCCGGGGATCAGAATCCACTCTGCCGTTCGTCGGCCTGGGGCCAGGTCGAGGGTAGTGGGCGTCGGGGTGGCGGGGCAGACCCCCATGCCGCCTCGGGCAGCGGCTCGGGATCCGTGTCGAGACGGTGGTCCGGACCGGTCCGGGTATCTTCGTGTTCCGTGGTGAGCCGGATCAGGAGCGCGTGCAGCTCCTTGATTCCCGCAGCGCTGGGAAGTTGGGCACACAGGGCGTCGACCTCACGTTGGGGTACCTCGGTAGCGAGCCCACGCAGGCTGGGCTTCGTACTCACACCGTTGAGCACGTTGAGCAGGTGGTCATGGATATCGCCTCCCCGCGGGACGTCTGGGTTGCTGGTTTCCGTGAACCACAGGCGTAGCCCTTCTACGGCCTGGCGTAGCGCGAGCAGCTCGCGTCGCCCCAGGAGCGTGGATGCCGCCAGGAGTGCCCGCACGTGGTCCACACTGTGTCGGGGATCGGCAGTGATCGGAGCCAGCCGCAGGTCCAGCACCCGCTGTGCCGCCAGCTCCGTCGGTCGGGGCGGAGCCACCGACGTAGAATCCGGCGTCTCGGGGCGCATCGTGGGAGCCGTCCCGGTTGGATCCTCGATCCAGCGCAGCGGATCGGAGTCCACATGTTCCAGGTAGGGAAGCAGGGCGAGGGTTAACCTGGCGGCGGTCCCGTTACCGCGCAGTGCGATACTGCGCAACAACCGTGCGGTGACCTGCTCGGCCGGTAGCCACAGCCGGTAGGGATCGCACACGGCCCGGCTGTCGATGTCGGGCCCCGCAAGCAGGTCGAAGCCCACGCATTCGCCGACGTTGACCTGTTGGCCGCGTTCCCGCTCCAGTAGGGTCCGCGGTGTGTTGGTGCCGTGGCCGTATCCGAGGTGGCGCACCCGCACCACGGTCATCAGGCCGTACCACTCCTCGTCGGCCAGGCAGCCGCGCCACAGATTGGCTTCGCTCGTCCACGCCTCCAGGGGTGAGGCGTCGTCCGGCATCAGTTCGGTGATGTCGGTATGGGGGGTGGCGGCGTCCGGGTCGATTCCCGTTGCCTCCTCGGTGACCAGCGTGAGCAGCACCACCAGATTCGCGGTGTGCACCGCCTGTCGCGCTACCACCGGGACGCGTCGTGGTTCGTAGCCGGTGTGGGAACGGTTGGGGCGAGGATAGGGGGCGTCCCGGAACAGCTCGATCAACAGTTCCCGGTATTCTCGGGCCAGCTCTGGCTCTTCGGTGATTCGCTGGCGCAGCAGCTCGGTCAGGAACTCCAGCAGCTCCCCCCGGCCTGCGGTGACCGCGAAGGACGTCACCGCATAGAAGCGTCCGTCGTCCAGGGGGCGGGCATGCCGTCGCCGGCGAGCATGGGTGTGCTCGTGCAGAAGCTCCTCGAGTTCGGCAACGACCAGTCGCGCCACGAGGTATTCCCCGAAGGTCGCGTGTAGGAACTCGAACACCTGACGGTCGGTGTCCTGGCGGGCTCGGGACTCGTGGACGAAGAAGAAGCGTCCCAGCATGCGTTCGGCCGCACTCAGCTGTTGACGCATCCCGGTGTCGCTCGTACCGGCGGTGGCGAGTGGCGCCAGCACGGCCAGATCGGTGCCGAGCTCCTCGGCGGTGACCGACTGCCGGCGGCGCGCGAACATCGCCAGGGCGGTGACCTCCAGCCGGCGCATTTCGGATTCGGTTGCCTCATCCAGATCCGCGTCACTCATGCCAGGATCGTGCTTGTTGACCTCCCGACGGGCGAAGGAGGCCAGAAGCCGCTCGTAGAGCTGCGCCCGACTCAGGGCCGATCCCGGGCGTTGCAGCGCGTTGTCGTCAGCGTCGTAGAGCAGCAGCATCAGGAGTAACAGGGGCTGTTCGGCCAACTCCCGGTACTCGAGCAGGGTGTCCAGGGGCAGCGCGTGCAGATCGCGTTCCGCCAGAACCCGGGTGTTGGCTTCGGTCCACAGCTCGCGGAGTCGGGAGATGCGCGGTGTGTCGAAGGGTTCCAACCGGGCGAGCACTGTGCGTTCGGGGAACCGAAGCCGGTCGGCGACGACGGTGCGCGTGGTGACCAGCACCGCAACCGGTTGTCCGAACGCCTCCTGGTCTTCCTGGAACGCCTGGACCTGTTCCAGATAGTCGGAGCGTTTCACACCGGTGGCCTGGAGTAGCTCGTCCAGCCCGTCCAGCAGTACTACCGGCAGGGCAGTTCCGGACCCGTCCAGCAGGTCACGCAGGGACACATCCGTGTGCAGGGTCTCGGACAGCGCGTGCTCGACCTGTCGGCGCAACGGTGCCTCCGCCGGCACGGAACGCAGCTGCACCCGGATCGGTAGATAGTCGGTGGCGGGCAGCCGGGCCGCCAGCACCTCGGTGAGCTTGGACTTGCCGGACCCCGGGTGGCCCAGGATGACGAGTGGGCGCTCGGTGGCCAGCGGATGGGTGAGCCAGTGGGTGAGCTGGCGCTGAAGGTCAACTTCCTCGGGCTGGTCCTGCCACCAATGGTCCAGGTGTGGTTGCGGAGAATCGGTGGTGACCCAGGCGAATCGTGCCCGCGGGGTGAGGTAGGCCGTCGCCAGGCTCGGCATGGTAAAGCCGGTCGGGGTGTGCGTGCTGGACAGCACCGGGCGTTCCAGGCCGCGCCGGTACAGGGCCGCGAGTTCGCTGGCATACCGGCCAGCCCGACCCCCCGGAGAGAGTTCACCGAGCCGGCGCTCGACGTCGGACAGGGCGCCGTGCACCTGCCCCAGCCGGTCGTGGGTGGCGTGGTGCTCTGCATGCTGGGCCCACAGGCCGAACTCGGGAACCTCGGTGGCCAGGCGGTGGAAGGCCTCCAGATAGCGACGTTCGGCATGCTCGGGCAGTCGGTCCAGCCGGTGCCACAGGCGTGCGCGTTGGGTCTGGTCCAGCTGCTCGTGCGCGGCCAGTCCCCGGATGAAACGCCGCAGCGGTTCGATTCGGGTACCCGTGCCCCACAGCTGTTGGGCCATGTCCCGCACACCCCCCAGGGGCCAGGGGGGCAGATCCTCCCCGGACCCGAGCATCGCGGTGAGAATGTGTGCCTGCTCCTGCGAACTGAGTTCGAGGTCGGCCGCCGCCAGCGGGATGTCCGGAGCCGTGAGCACCTCGTCCAGGGCTTCGAACAGTGCTGTGGTGACGATGATCCGGTGGGCGGCCGCAATGCGTTGCGTGCGGTCGTGGCGGCTGATGCCGGTGATCTTCTCATGAATCGCCGTGAGCTGCTTACGCCCCTGAGTCAGCACCAGCTCCCGCAGGCCACCGAGGCTGGCGACACCGAGTGCCTCCAGACCGCCGGCGGTGAGCTTCTCCACGAAGTCCAGCGTGGCGGAGTCATGCTTGCCCAGAATACGCAGGGCATCTGTGAAGGTGAGGGGACGAGCCATGGGGGAGGGCCTGTTCCGTGGGATCCGTGCCTTGTCCGACTGCTTCCATAATGCCGTTTGATACGGGCATGTGTCGGCCCTGTCGTCCGGTAGTTCGCTCCCCGCCGGCGTTGGTCAGGGCAGGTGCCAGTCGACCGGCTCCGCGCCCTGTTCGCGCAGCAGCTCGTTGGTGCGGCTGAAGGGCCGCGACCCGAAGAATCCGTTGTGCGCCGACATCGGACTGGGGTGGGTGGACTGCACACACGGAACCTGCGGCATCAGCTGGCGCAGTGATCTGGCCTTGCTCCCCCACAGGATCGCGACCAGAGGCTGACCGCGTGCGGCCAGGGCCCGGATGGCCTGGTCAGTGACCTCTTCCCAGCCCCGGCCCGCGTGGGAGTTGGGTTGCCGGGGGCGCACGGTCAGTGTGCGGTTCAGAAGGAGAACTCCCTGCTTGGTCCACGGTGTCAGGTCACCGCTGCTGGGCTCGGGGAGGCCCAGATCGTCCCGGTACTCCTGGAAGATATTGCGCAGGCTCGCGGGCAGGGGATGTACGTCCTCGGCCACGGCAAAGCTCAACCCGATCGCATGCCCCGGGGTGGGGTAGGGGTCCTGGCCGACCAGCAACACCCGAACCTGGTCGAAGGGTTGGGTGAAGGCCCGCAACACGTGTTCTCCGGCAGGAAGGTAGGTGTTGCCGGCGGCGACCTCCTCGCGGAGGAACGCCCCCATATCCGCGATCCGTCCAGCGACTGGCTCCAGGGCCTGCGCCCAGCCGGGGTCCAGGATGTCGTGTAGCGGTCGGCTCGTCATGGGAAAACCTTACAACCGCGCCTACCGTGGTGGCGGCGTGTTGGGCGGAAGGTGCCCGGGAGGCTTCATCATGGTCGTATCCGCTCGACCGGAGCGCGCGTAGTGCTCCAGATAGCCGCGTGCCCGTCGGCTAACCTTGTCCTCGGGGCCGAGCACCCGGTCGAGATCGCGGCTGAGCTCCTCCAGCGCGACCACAGCCCGCTGCGGCTGACCACCGGCCCCGATGTCCACGGCCCAGCGAAGTCGACACAGCAGGGTCATCCGACTGTCCGGTCCGTGGCTACGGCACAGGTCGTCCAGGAGTGTCGCCTGCTCGCCGGCGGCTGTGTTGGGATCACCAGCCAGGCTGAGGTTGACGGCGCGGTAGTAGCGGGCAGTCAGGGTCTCCGCATGATCTGGGCTGTAGACACGGGCGAGATCACCAGCCAGCTCTCCGAACAAGTGGGCCGCCCGCTGAGGGTGACCGGCCTTCCCGGAGGCGTAGGCATGACGCCTGCGGACCCGCAGCGTCTCCGGGGCGCTGCTGCCGAACACACGCTCCGTCTCGCTGGTGAGTGTGTGATATCCATGGGCGGCGGCAGCGAAGGAGCCCTCGTCGAGTCGACGTTCCAGATCAGCGAGGCGCTGGTCCAGGTGGGAGCGTTCCGCGCTCATCTGGGTCCCGGTACGGGCCGTGGGTCTGGAATCCGGGGTGTTCTGGTGCGTCTGGGCCGCGTGCCGCAGCTGCTCCAGTTGTGCGACAACGGATTGTGCGCTCTTCGGGCGGCGTTCCGGTGCCTTCTCCAACAGCTGAAGGACGAGGTCGTCCAACCCCGCAGGCAGGTCCGGTCGGCTGGCGCGCAATGACTCGGGCGGTTGGCTCAGGTGTTGCTGGAGAATTCCGTGCGGGGTGTCGGCAACGAATGGCGGACGGCCCAGCACCATTTCGTGAAGCACCGCGCCGATCGCATACAGGTCACTCTCCGGCCCCACGGAAAGCCCCTGTATCCGCTCCGGGGACATATAACTGGGGGTTCCGATCACAGCACAGGTCTGCGTGAGGCGTTGACTCCGGGTTGCGGCCTCGTTGAGCCCCGCAATACCGAAGTCCACGACCTTGAGCTGGCCCGGATCGTCAATGGACACCACGCCATGGCTCAACACGAGGTTGCCGGGTTTGACGTCCCGGTGCACAACCCCGGTGGCATGAGCGGCCGCGAGTCCGCGGCATGCCTGGGCAGCCCAGGTTATCGCCAGGACGGTCGGCAACGGTGCGTGTGTACGGAGTACCGCCGACAGGCTGGGGCCCGGGATGAGTTCCATGACCGTGTACAGTGCTCCACTGTCCACATCGTGGCCGTAGTCGTGGACGAGGACCACGTTCGGATGGCCGGACAGGCGGGCGGTGAGGCGAGCCTCGCGCTCGAACCGGGAGCGGGACACAGCCTCCGAACGCGCCGTATCGGTGGCGGCTGGTTCGTGGTGCAGGAGCTTCACCGCTACCGGGCGTTGTAACAGTTCGTCCTGGGCCTGCCACACCTCGCCCATGCCGCCACTGCCGATTCGGCGCGCGAGGCGATACCTCCCGTTCAGGGTGCCGGACACGCTTGCTCCCATTAGCTCTGAGTTGCCCGCCGAGTCCCGGATGTCCGCGTGGATCCGGGCGATAGGCTATTCCTGGCGCACGACGCGCGTTCTGACCCCCCGATCGAATGAGTGTCCCAGTGAGTACTGCGCTGCATGTCGGTCCGGACTCCGAGCCGGACAAGTATCGGCTGATCCGTTCGGTCGGGCGAGGTGGAGAAGCCACACTGTATCTCGCGGAGGTCGCACTCGCCGGAGCAGCCGAACCGGTCGTGGTTAAGGTACTCCCCGAAGCTGCCGCGGATGGTCCCGAGTCCTTCCGGGAGCTCGGTGCACGCTGGAGCGAACAGGCCGAACTTCTGCGTTTTATCAACAGGATGGGCGTGGTCGGGGTGCGTGAGCACTTCGACGGACCGGCCGAACACCCCGCCACGGCGGCCGCCGAGCAGCCCCAACGGGCCCTGTACCTCGTGATGAACCATGTGAACGGAGTGGATATACGGGAATGGCGGGCCGAACACGCGGCGGAGGGAGCCGCGGGCCAGCGCTCAGCCCTGCGGTACTTGGAACAGGCTGCTGAGGTGCTGGACTGGCTGCACTCGGGCAGAGCCACCCCCTCGGGACGCGTCGTCCTGCACGGTGATCTGTCTCCTGGGAACATCATGATCAGTGCCGATGGCCAGGCCACCCTCGTCGACTTCGGCCTGAGTAAGATCGCCGCGCACCATCTCACCACGAGCCCCTGGTTCACCCCGGGCTACGCAGCTCCGGAAGTGGTCAGTGGCGAGTATTCGGCGGCAACCGATCGGTACGCCTTCGGGGCGGTGGTCTACTACGTGCTATCCGGACAGGAGCCACCTCCGGCACCAGAACAGCTCCGGGAGCGATTCGCCCAGCTGGAGCTGTTGAGCCAGGCGGGACAATCCATGCTCACCCGGGTCCAGGCGATGTTCGCGGTCGACCCGGAGCAGCGGCCAGGAGCGTTGGCCTGGATCCGGGAGCTCCGCTCGGTCAGTACCTCGGTGCCGTGGAGCGCCCCGGCCTCCGCACCGGTGCACGGCGGCACCGGTGCGGACGTACCGCAGCCCGACCCGAGCGGGCACGACTCCACCGCATCCGGTGCAGCTATGCGTCCCTCTGCCGCCCGCACCGTGGCCCCAGCCGAGGGTGCCCCGCCTCCCGAGCCCGGTTTCGGATCGCCGCCCCCCGCGGCGGAGCAACGGACGCCGCCTCCCAATCCACCGCCCCCACCCCCTGCCAACGCAGCCACCGGGCTTGGCCCGCCACTCCCTCCTGGAACGACGCCGGTCGAGCACGCTGCCGGGTCCGGAGGGCCGCCCCCCGGACCGGCGGCAGCGGCACAGCCGTCCGGCCCCCCGGCCCCAGCCAGCCGCCGTTTTCGCAAACTCAAGCTGGCCGGGCTCGCCGCGCTTCTCGTGCTGGGGATGCTGGCCGGAAGTGCCGGAACCTACTGGATTCTCGATATGTACGGAAGCACCACTCCGGTGGCTGCCGAGGACCATCAGCCTCCACTCGCCACGGTGACCCAGACAGCCACTCCGGCGGAACCGGTGACGGAGGATCCCGACGGCGTCGAGGACGGGAATGGCGACCACGATGCGGAGGACAGCGAGCGATCACTAACCCAGATGGATCCCGTAGACGAGTCCGAATCGGAAATCGCGGTTGTGGATCGGGCCGAGGTTGACGCCGACGTCTACTCACAGGCACTGGTCATGTCGACGCTGGGGCAGTACCACCGCGGTGCGGAGTGGACCGAATTCAACCTGAGACGCTCCTGGGACGAGCTCAACGTCACAGTCGGGCTCGACGACGCATCCTCGGCCGACATCCCGGTGACGTTCTCGGTCTACGCCGATGACGACAACCTCGCCTCCGAAAGCGTAGCCCTCGGGGAAACCCGGGAGATCACTGTGGACGTCTCCGATGCACTGCGGCTGCGACTGGAGGTGGAACGGGGTGACGGTGAGGGCGAGGTTGCCATCCCCGTGTGGTCCGAACCCACACTGCACCGTTCCTAGCTGGACGCATCCTGGTGGGTCGCTGCCCGCCCGTGGGGCGCGGTAACCGCCCACCAGGTGCGGTCCAGAGCCGCATTCAGCATGCCTCGGCGCGACGGTGCCCGTCGTGGTGGGAGAGATTGAGTGCCGTCGTCACCAGGGGAACGTGGCTGAAGGCCTGGGGGAAGTTACCCACCATGCGGGCCTCCTTCGCGTCGTACTCCTCGGAGAGCAGACCAACGTCGTTGCGCAAGGCCAACAGGCGGTCGAACAGATCGCGGGCCTCCCGCTCCCGACCGATCGCCAGCAGCGCGTTGGCCATCCAGAAGCTACAGGCCAAGAACGCGCCTTCGCCACCGGGAAGACCGTCGACCGACTCCTCCGCGTCGGCGCGGTAGCGGTGCACGAAGCCGTCCACCATCAGCTCGTCCCGGACGGCCTCGATCGTGCCGACCACACGGGGGTCGTCGTAGGGCAGGAATCCCACCTCCGGGATGAGGAGTAGTGCGGCGTCCAGCTCCTCGCTGCCGTAGTACTGCGTGAAGGTGTTACGGCGGGCGTCGTACCCGTACTCACAGACCTCCGCATGAATCGTGTCCCGCAGCGCCCGCCAGCGCTCCACCGGTCCCTCGCGACCGAATTCCTCAATCATGCGTACCGCCCGGTCCGCGGCCACCCAGGCCATGACCTTCGAGTGCACAAAGTGTTGGCGGGGGCCGCGCACCTCCCAGAGGCCCTCGTCCGGCTCGTCCCAGCACCATTCCAGGTAGTTCACCAGGGACCGTTGGAGGCCCCACACGTGCTCGGCGCCCTCCAGCCCGGCCAGCCGGGCCAGGTGCAGAACGTCCATGACCTCACCGTAGACATCCAGCTGGTACTGGCCCACCGCGGCGTTACCGATCCGTACCGGGCGTGAACCTTCGTAGCCGGGCAGCCAGTCCGCTTCCCACTCCGACAGTCGCCGTTCACCACGGATGCCGTACATGATCTGGATCCGCTGCGGTTCGCCGGCCACGGCACGCACCAGCCACTCCCGCCAGGCCGCAGCCTCCTCGGTGTAGCCACTGCGCATCAGCGCCTCAAGTGTGATGGTCGCGTCCCGCAGCCAGCAGTAGCGGTAGTCCCAGTTGCGCACCCCGCCGATCTCCTCCGGCAGGGATGCGGTGGGGGCGGCGACAATTCCCCCGGTGGGGCGGTAGGTCAGCGCCTTCAGGGTGATCAGGGAACGAACGACCGCGTCCCGGTACCGGCCGTCATACGTGCACGTGTCCACCCACTGGCGCCAGAACCGCTCGGTGCGCGACAGTGCCTTCTCCGCATCGAGATGGTCGGATTCCTCGTGATGCGACGGGTGCCAGGTGAGCACGAACGGAACGCGTTGACCTGCGCTGACAGTGAAGGTTGCGTCGTGGGTGAAGTTGTGCCCCTCGAGTGGAATCGGGGAACTGATCCACACCGAGTCCGGACCGGCTACGGCCACCACCTCGGTTCCGTTGCGGTGGATCCACGGTACGACGTTGCCGTAGTCGTAGCGCAGGCGCAGCGCGGTGTTCATGCGTACCGTTCCACGGACGCCCTCCACGATGCGCACCATGTGTGGTGACTGGCTACGCGGGGGCATGAAGTCGATGACACGTACGGTGCCCTCGGGGGTGTCCCACTCACTCTCCAGAATGAGCGTTTCGTGCCGGTAGCGGCGCCGGGTGGCCTGTGGTGTTCCCGTTGCCGGCCGGATCCACCAGTTGCCGTTCTGTTCGTCACCCAACAGAGCCGCGAAGCAGGCGGGGGAGTCGAAATGCGGTAGACACAGCCAGTCCACGGAGCCGTCCCGGCCCACGAGCGCGGCTGTCTGCATGTCGCCGATCAGCGCATAGTCTTCGATCCTGCTCGACACGCAGTTCACCCCCAGAACACATGATCACTACTGGCCGCCGTACCGTATCCGGTCCCGCGGGATCCGCACGCCCCGTTCGAACGCGGTTTCCAACTCGACGTCCGTCAACGGTAGCGTCCGGGCCACCCCACCTCCCGCTCTCGCTGTCGCCGCGAGTGCGTGTCGTACGACTATGCCCACGCTACCGGCTCAACGAACGTGCGTCCGCTTCGCGTACGTCACTGGCTTGGAGTCCGACATGACGGGATGATCCGGGCGCTGCGGTGGGGGATACTGGTCGAAACCGAATGCCCTCAGTCCGGGACCAGCCTGGTCGTGAATTCCCGGACCTGGTCCAGGACCTCCTGCCAGTTGAGCTCATTGAACACCTCGTGGCGGGCACCGGGGTAGACCCGGGCTGTGAGGTCCGAGCCGAGTACCTCACCGAGGCCGGCGAAGGTGTCGGCCAGCGGTACGATCGCATCGTCGGAACCGTGGAGCCACAGCGTGGGTAGCGTCCCGAGGCTGCCAGCCTCGGTGATCCGCGTCAGCTCCGTGCGCAGCGCGTGCAGGGTACGCTCCTGGAAAGCACCGTGCCAGACCAGTTCGTCCTGGGTGTAGGCGGTCGCCACGTTCGGGTCACGGGACAGTGCCGAGGCGTCCAGTGGCGCTTCTCGCAGCTCGGGATGGTCGATCAACGCCGTAAGCGCCGACCAGGGGCCCAACACGGGACCCGACAGTACGAGGCCACTCACCCCGGCGCCGTGCTGCTGTGCGTAGCGGGTGGCGATCATTCCCCCCATGGAGTGGCCGACCACCACGAGCGGAATGCTGCGGTAGGCGGTGCGTGCCTGCGTCACCAGGCGGTGCAGGTCCTGCACGACGGTCGCGAAGTCGTCGATGTCCACACGCGGCCCCGCTGAGCGGCCGTGCCCCTGGTGATCCAGGCCGTAGACCACCGCCCCGGAATCAACCAGCTGCTCGGCGACGTGCGTATAGCGGCCGATGTGCTCTGCATAGCCGTGGACGAGCACCACGAGGTGGTCCGGATCCCGACTCGGATGGCTCCACGCCTTGGCGAACAGGCGTCCCTGTGCCCCTGCCAGGTACCACTCCCGTGTGGTCACCGTCCGCGCCTCGGTCGCATCCTCGGGTCGTGGCATGCCGCCCACCTTTCGTGAATTGGTGATCCCACCGAATCATCAGCTCGGCGCCGCTCCGGAATCGTGCGGGCACACGAGCATCCCTGCGGATCGTAGCGGGTAGACCGGAATCGGCCCGAGCAGTGGCGGTCATCCACCGACTTCCTCCGACAGTTCCGAGGGTGATCGACCACCTGGGGCCGTCCGTCTTCTACGCTGGATCCAGTGGCAGGGCCGAGTCGCTGTGACGTGGGCGAGCCGCCCGCCCCCTGCCACCACCTTGGAGGTGCCGCCGATGCTTGCCGACTCCTACGGGCGGGTCGCGACCGACCTTCGGGTCTCGCTGACCGACCGGTGTAACCTGCGCTGCACCTACTGCATGCCGGCCGAGGGGCTGGACTGGCTGCCCAAACCCGAGTTGTTGAGCGCAGCGGAGCTGGCCAGACTGATCCGCGTGGGCGTGACCCGGCTGGGGATCCGCGAGATCCGGTTCACCGGGGGAGAGCCGCTGTTGCGCCGGGAACTCCCCGAGATCATCGCTGCCGCCAGTGAACTGGAACCACGCCCCCACACCGCGTTGACCACGAACGGAATCGGGCTACGGCGCATCGCCCCCGAGCTGGCCCGGGCCGGCCTGGACCGCGTCAACGTGTCGCTGGACACCCTGGATGCCGAGACCTTCCACCAGCTGGCCCGCCGCCGGAGGCTGGACGACGTCCTGGACGGTCTGGCCGGAGCCGCGGACGCCGGGCTCACCCCAGTCAAAGTCAACACGGTGTTGATGCGGGACATCAACGACCACGAGGCCCCCGACCTGTTGCACTACTGCCTGGAGCGTGGCTACGAACTTCGGTTCATCGAGCAGATGCCGCTGGACGCCCAACACGGCTGGCGACGCGACACCATGATCACCGCCGACGAGATCCTCGAACGGCTCAGTGCCCATGTGGAGCTAACCCCTGCCGACGCGGAGGAACGGGGCAGTGCCCCAGCCGAGAGTTTCTTCGTGGACGGCGGCCCGCAGCGTGTCGGAATCATCGGTTCGGTGACCCGGCCGTTCTGCGGGGCTTGCGATCGGGTTCGGCTGACCGCCGACGGTCAGATCCGTAACTGCCTGTTCGCCCGGGAGGAGTCCGACCTGCGCGGGCCACTGCGGGATGGGGCCGACGACGCCGAGTTGGCCGAGCGTTGGCGGGCGGCGGTAGCCACGAAGATGCCCGGCCACGGCATTAACGACCCAAGTTTCCTTCAGCCGGCGCGCCCGATGTCCGCGATCGGGGGATAGCTGGGGCCGAGGTGCCGGTGCCCGGATACCTCTCTGTAGCGGTGTGGAGAGGGTTCCGCCCCCCGGGCGCGGGGCAGCCTGCCCACTGATCGGGCACGCTGCCCGCCGTCGAGGTCGGGAGGCCGCAGTGGGTACCCCCGTCGCTGTGGGAGCTGGGATCATCATCGCGGTGCTGATCGGTGCCACCATCCTGGCGCTGGTCGCCCACCGTTGGTCCCGCAGATCCGGGCTGCGTTCCCGGTTCGGTCCCGAGTACCACCGGTTGGTGGAGGCGCTGGGCAGCGAACGGGAGGTAGATCGGGAACTGGCACGTCGCGAGCACCGACACCGGTCCTTCGAGCTGCGGGAGCTGTCCCCACGGCAACGTGCGGAGTTTGCCGCGGAGTGGCAGGAGACCCGTCGTGAGTTCGTGGAAGACCCCTCGCGTGCGGTAACAGCGGTTTCGGATCTGGTTCAGCGCCTCATGACCGCGCGCGCGTATCCGCAAGGCTCGGTCGAGCAGCGGATGGCCGATCTGTCGGTGCGCTACCCCCACCGTGTGGCCACCCTTCTCCGGGCACAGCACCAGGTGCAGCAGGCCGGAACGTCGGCCAGTACCGAAGAGCTTCGCCGGCTGATGCGCGCCGCTGGGGACCTCATCACGGCGTTACTGGAGGCGGGACACAGCGCAGCCCAGCGTCCCGCCTCCAATGACGCCGACGGGCCGGGTGTGGAGCCGGCCCCGCACCCCGTCACAAATCCGGACCCAGGCACCGCGGATCCAGCCGGGGATCCGACCGGCCCGGGGGAGGCGGGGCGGTAGTGTTTGGCGGCGCCTTCGGTTCCCAGCGGCACCGTATGCGGCTGGCGTTTCGACACGCCGAGTATCGGCGCAAGCGCACCCTCGCGGCCCGATGTCCCGAGCAGCCCCAGCAGCCCCAGCAGACCGGGCAGGCAACGAGAGTGACGGAGGTGACCGTGCCGCAGGGAACCCGTTCCGGAACGAAGGCCACGGCGACGTCCAAGGTGAGCGGGAACGATGCCGACCAAGACACCCAGACACCACCATCTGGTGCCGAGGGTGTGGACTCGGTTGCCCCCGCTTTCCCCGCGCCGGCGCAGAAACGGCTACGCGCGCGGTGGCGTGAGGTCCAGGGGGATTTCGTCGACGATCCCTCGGCCGCTGTTCGTACGGCGGACGCACTCGTGGCAGAGGTGATGGGCGATCTCATCGAACACCTGCACCAGCAGCGCAGCGCCCTGGCCCGCCAGTGGACCACGGAGCACGCTGGCACCTCGGAGCCGGACCACCGGGCTGATTCCGCCGCGTTGGCCGCGGATGTCGACAGCGCCCACCACCCCAGCGGTGGGGACGACGACGCAACCGCGTCGGCCTCGGCACCCAGTCCGGATACGGAGGCGCTGCGGTTGATCCTGCGTGGTTACCGCGCCCTGTTGGAGAAGCTGCTCGACAGCGGGAGCCGGTAGGCCAGAAGCTGAATGCCCCGGCCCGGGGTCCAGTCCCGCTCGGGCGCCCGGACAAAACCTGCCTTCTGGTACATACGTTGGGCTGTGACCATATTGGACTGCGTGCTGAGCACGATCGCCCGAGCAGCGGCAGCCTCGGCCCGCCGTAGAACCGCCTCCAGGAGCAGGCGCCCGATTCCGTGGCCCTGTGCCCGAGGAGAAACCGCCAGTGCCCGCAGTTCCACCTCGTCGGGAGTTCTGGCGACCTCACTGTCGGGACGGTATCCCATCAGGGTGGCCGTGCCGAGAATGTCGTCCTCGTCCACAGCAACCAGAACCTGCCCCTCGCCGTCCTCCCCCAGGGACCGGAGCGTGGGAATGTAGGGTGAGTCGGGATCCACGAGGCCTTGGCCCACATAGGTGGTGACCCGGAGGTCCCCGGCGGCGGGAAGCTCGTGGGGGCGGGCACAACGCACTAGCATGGCCAGTACTCAATCACATGAGCCCACAGTGCCGCACACGGACCGCCATGCGGGGGGAGGGGCTGCGCCGTGCCAGCCGAACCAGCCACCGTGGATGAGGCGTTCGACGCCGTGATTCTCGCCGGGGGAGCGGCACGCCGCCTCGGCGGAGTCGACAAGCTGGAGCTGTCGGTGGGGGGAGCAACCCTGCTGGAACACGTCACCGCGGCGGTTGTCCACGCGGAACAGGTGATCGTGGTCGGGCCGCCCCGTACCCGGCCACCAGCCCGGTATGTACGTGAGGAGCCGCCGGGGTCGGGGCCGGTCCCGGCCCTGCGAACCGGCATGCGCCTGGTGTGCTCGCCTCGGGTGGTCCTGCTGGCCGGGGATATGCCCCTGCTCGGGGCCCAGACCGTGGAGCGGCTGCGCAGGGAACGGCGTGCCCGTGCCGCCGCAGGTGCGGTTCTGCTGGACAGTCAGGAGCGTCACCAGTGGCTTGCCGGCGTGTGGGACTCGGGGAGCCTCAGTGCCGCGCTGGCCGACTATGCGGGGAGTTCGCTACACGGACTGCTGGCACCGTTGCACCCCGTTCTGGTCCGCGAGGCGGAGTCCACCAGCCTCGACTGTGACACCCCCGCGGACCTGGAACTGGTGCGTCGCCTCGCGTCCACCGGTTCCGAGCAGCAGGATCCCCAGCACGGTCGGGCTCGCCGCGGTGATGGATGACTCCGGCCCGGAGAAAACAGCTGCCTCAGCGAGACTCGATCGCGGCGATGGCCTCTTGGAGGTCGGTCTGTAGATCCTCGGGGATCGGTGCGGAACCCACCTCGGCGGACACCGCCTCCTGGCCCACCTCGCTCACGGTGTAGTCCAGAAAGGCCTGGAGTAGCTCCACCTCGTCCGGATCCTCGTACTCGGTGCACACGATCTCGTAGGTCGCGAGGACGATCGGGTAGGCCCCCTCGGCGGTCGTTCCGTAGTCGAGTTCCAACATGTGGTCGTGCTCGTGGCTGGAGTCCACGCGCTGGGACGTCTCCAGCACGGCCGCTGCCGCCTGCGGGTCCGGAGCCACGTACTCGCCATCCACGCCGATGTGGGCAGAGTCCATATCGCCGATGTGTGAAGCCTCGACGTAGCCGATTGTCCCGTTCCCGGCCTCCACGGCCTGGGCCACACCGGAGTTGCCCTGGCCTGCCTCGACCGGGGGGATCGGCCACTGTCCGTCGGCGGCGTGTGGCCAGGATTCGGTTGCCGCAACCTCGAGATAGTTGGTGAAGTTCTTCGTGGTCCCCGACTCGTCGGAGCGGCTGACGGGTTGGATCGGTAGGTCTGGAAGGTCCGTCTCCGGGTTGTCGGCAGCGATCTCGGGGGCATCCCACCGAGTAATGTCCTGGTTGAAAATGCCGGCGATGGTCTGGGGACTGAGATTGAGCTCGTCGATCCCGTCCAGGTTGAACACCACGGCGATCGGGACCACGTAGACGGGTAGGTTGAGGATGTCCGAACCTCCGCAGCGCTCGACCGCCTCCTCGCGCTCCCCGCCGACCAGCGCGTCGTCCGATCCGGCGAAGGTCACGGCCCCGTCGATAAACTGGCTACGCCCGCCACCGGACCCGATCGCGTCGTAGTAGATGGTCGAATCCGTACATGCGGTCTGGTAGCCGGCGAGCCACACCTGCATCGCCAGTTCCTGGGCGCTGGAACCCGCCCCGCTGATGCTGCCCGGTGGGCAGGCGAGATCCTCAGGTACGGGCACCCGTTCGTCCTCGGGTGCGGCCTGATCGGTGCCGCATGCCGTGACCGTGAGCGCTGCGCACAGCGCCACGGAAATGCCTTTGGTCACGTCGGATCGACGCACGTACCCCCCTCTGTGTGAACTCGCCACCGAGCACAAGCTAGCAGCCGTCTCCCACCGGGTCGCGACGACGGGGTGGTGGTCGGCAGGCGAGAGCGGCGCTGGGTGGCTACGGGGGCAAACCACCCAGCGCCGCGCACGGTGTTCCGACGGGGGCTCGAAACACCGGCTGCGCGCCCCGACGGGGGATCGAAGCGCTGGGACCCAATGTACATGGCGTATCCGCGCTGCACGTCAAGACTCAGTTACGAGGTGATCTCGGGAATGTCCCGGGAAACGCCGAAACCCAACCGAAATGCAGGGTCCGGGCTCGGGATGGGAGCATCGCGTGGCACACAGGTGGATCCTTCGCGGTTGATGAGGTCGACAACCGGGAAGCGTCGACTCAGTAAGCATCCGTGGGAAGTTGACCCGCACACCGAGGAGCGAGACTGATGTCGAACCACACCTACCGGGTTACCGAAATCGTCGGAACGTCGACCGAGGGGCTGGAATCCGCGATCCGCAACGGCGTTCTGCGCGCCGGGACAACACTGCGCGGCCTGGACTGGTTCGAGGTCACCGAGATTCGCGGCCATCTCACCGATGGCGATATCGGACATTTTCAGGTGGGGCTGAAGGTGGGTTTCCGGCTCGAGGAGTAGCGCGTCCCGGGGTCGCCACGTCCTCCCCTCGGGGGCCGATCAGACCAACACCGGCGGGTGCCCCGGATCAGTGCCCGTGCACCGTGGGTGCCCCGGACCCTGGCCGGGGCACCCACGAGGTCGTCAGGACGCCTGGCTCACGGTGGACATGTTGAAGTCCGCGATCCGTAGCGCTGGCATGGCGGTGCGGGAGAAATAGTCGCCGAATTCACGGGACAGGGTCGGCTGTGAGGTTCCGGCCTCAACGGCGCGTTCGAGGAGGCCGACCGGTGACTCGTTGAACCGGAAGTTGTTGACGGCCGCGGTCACCTCCCCGTCCTCCACGAGGTAGACCCCGTCGCGGGTCAGGCCGGTCAACAGCAGGCTCTGCGGGTCGACTTCGCGGATATACCACAGGCAGGTCAGCAACAGTCCGCGTTCGGTGCTGGCGATCATGTCGTCGAGCCCGGAACTCGCCGTGGAACTGTTTAGCAGAAGGTTGTCGGTGAAGGGCGTGACCGGTTGCCCGGTTAGCTGCGCGGAATGGCGTGTGTGTGCCAGTGCGGACAGGCGCCCCTGGGAGATCCATTCGGTGCGGTCGATTGCCAGACCATTGTCGAAGGCGCTGAGGTTGCGCCCCGGGGCCTCGGCCAACACGAACGGCGCACATTCCAGGCCGGGCTGCGTTGGGTCACTGTACAGGGTCAACGGAAGGTGGGACAGTTCCGCACCGAGGCGGGTGCCGCCGTCTGTGGTGGAGAATACGGTGCGTCCCTCGACTGCGTCCCGGGCCCCGAGATTTCGATAGAGTCCCACCATGAAGTCGGCCACCGCGGATGGTGGAAGCAGGGTTTCGTAGCGGCCGGCCGGAAGTTCGACCTGGCGTTGGCCCCACGAGATCCGCCGTTCCAGTTCGCCTTCGAGGCTTTCGGCGTTGACGTCGGTGAAGTCGCGGGTGGCCTGGGCGACCCATGTGGAGTGTCCGCCGGTGGTGCCGGGTGCGGCCGTTTTCGCGTTGATTTCGACGGTGCCCGTGGGTTGGTCGTGGCGCAGGCGCAGCCCGCTGGAGGTGCCCAGGAACGTTGAGGTGACCTCGTGTTCGGCGAAACCGTACAGCAGGTGTCCCGCCGTGGACTGGCGGTTGAAGGCCCCACCCAGGGACCGGGCGAAGTCCGCGAGCACGTCCATGCTGGTCGACTCCACGGCGGCATCCCAGTCCGTGCCGGAGCCGGCCTGGGCCGGCTCGAGCAACGGTTGGGCGTCCTCAGCAGGCTGAGCTGAGGCAGCGGCGCGTTCGGCCGCGCGCACCAGCTCTTCCAGCTCCTCGGCGCTGGCGCCCGTTCGCTCCATGACTCCGGCCGAGGTGCCAGCGGTTCCGTGTACGAGCGCCAGCACGGTCACCGAGCGTTGGGTGGTCACGGCATTGGTGGTCAGGGAGTTTCCGGCCCAGCGCAGATTGGCGGTGCTGCGCTCGGTAACCACCACCATGCACTCGGGGGTCTTCGACAGGGCGAGCGCGCGCTCCACGATCTCTGGGGCAGTGGACGCAGACTGGCTCACTTTCCGGCCTCCTGAACCGTGTTGAGGACCCGCACGCCGCTGAACAGCGCGCTGGGGCAACCGTGACTGACCGAGGCGACCTGACCGGGTTGGCCCTTGCCGCACATGAACGATCCCCCCAGCACGTAGGTGCTGGGCCCGCCCAGGGCGGCCAGGGAGTTCCAGAAATCGGTCGTGGTGGCCTGGTAGGCAACATCGCGCAGCATCCCGGCCAGCCGGCCGTTCTCGATCCGGTAGAAGCGCTGGGCGGTGAACTGGAAGTTGTAGCGCTGCATGTCGATGGACCAGCTGCGGTCGCCCACCATGTAGATACCGCGCTCCACGCCGGAGATCAGCCCGTCGGTGTCGGGGCCCTCCGGGTCGGCGGCCAGGGACACGTTGGCCATGCGCTGGAGGGGCATGCTCGCCGGAGAGTCAGCGAACGCACAACCGTTGGAACGCGCATAGCCCTGCGCGGCCGAGATCCGCCGGTCCCGCTGGTAGCCGACCAGCATCCCGTTGCGGACGAGGTCGAAGGAGGAGGTGGCCACGCCCTCGTCGTCGTACCCGATGCTGGCCAGCCCGTGCTCCACGGTCCGGTCGCCGGTGACGTTCATGATCGCAGAGCCGTAGCGCAAGGTCCCCAGCTGGTCGGGGGTCGCGAACGAGGTGCCGGCGAAGGCCGCCTCATAGCCCAACGCCCGGTCCAGCTCGGTGGCGTGCCCGATCGACTCGTGGATGGTCAGCCACAGGTTCGAGGGGTGGATCACCAGGTCATAGTCACCCGGCTCCACCGACGGGGCGGCGAGCTTCTCGGCCAACAGCTCCGGGAGCTGGTCCAGCTCCCGTTCGACGGTGGGCAGGTACTCCTGGCCCCGCCCGGCCGGTGGGGTGATGGTCCGCATGCTGTCCAGCACCCCGTCCCGCACCGCCAGGGCATCCACGACCGGCGCCATGCGCACCCGTTGCTGGGTGGTGGTCGTGCCGGCGGTGTCGGCGTAGAACTTCTGGTCCTTGGCGATCGCGAGCATGGCATCCACGTGGTCCACCCGCGGGTCGGCCAGCAGACGCTGGCTCCACTCGGCCAGGACCGCGCTCTGTTCGGTGCTGGGCACCTCGAACGGGTCCACCTCGTAGGACGACACCCAGGTCACGTCTGAATGGGTGGGCTCGGGGGCCAGGTCCACCCGGTCGGTGGCTGCGGCAGCCGCGACGCGCGCCACGTTCACGGCACGTTCCGCAACCGCGGTCGCGGCCTCGGGGGTCAGTACCGTGTCGGCGGCGAAGCCCCACACTCCATTGTGGATCACCCGTACGGCGAACCCGCGGGTGTCGGTGTCCGCAGCGGTCTCCACGGCACCGTCCGCCAGGCGGAGATTGCGTCCACGGACACGCTCCAGTCGAAAGTCGGCATGCGCCGCGCCGAGATCACGGGCACGTTGGAGTGCCGCGTCCGCCAACACACGCAACGGCAAAGCGAGGAAGTCAGAATCGATATCACGCACGCCACGAACCGTAGCGTGCCGATGATGGGATTGCCCAGTGGTGGCACAGGGGCCGTGTTCCCGCCTTCAGTGGCCTCCCCGTTCCACGCCAGTGGCTGGTTACTCGCCCCGTTGGACGTCAACGTGGACGTGGTCGAGGTGGCGCAGTACCTCGTTGTCGGGATCGGCGGCGTCGTAGTCACGCCAGCCCGCCGCGGACAGAGGGACGCTCCAGATCCGATCATCGAAGATCACCACCGAAACGTGGTACTCCTCGGCGTGGGCCACCAGCCAGTGCGCCAGAATCCAGCCTTCGCGTCGATTCTCCTCGGTAACCGGCCGGTAGAAGATGTCGATGGCCCTGCCCTCGTAGTGGGTCGAGTCCTCGGAGTGTCCCTCCTCAACACCGCCGGGTGCGAATCCGCCTACGCTCACATCCCCGAACACGGCACGGATCTGTGTCAACAGTGTCTCGGCCCGCGGGGTGAGTCCAGTCTCGGTCATGTCCTGACGTTGGAGCCCCTCGGTGCGCCCCGCGCGACAGGTCAGGCTTGGGCCCGCGTCCTCCGGCGGTCCGTGCTGGAGTCGCTCCAGGACCTCCGGATCGATCCCCTCCACCTCGGCCCGCCCGCCATCGGTGGCAGCGCGTGCAACCGCGGTGGTGGCCTGGCGGGCTTCGCCGCGGCTGAGCCCGCGGCTATCGCCGTCCGCGAGCGTTACCGTGCATTGCGGCCCCCACGGCAACGCGCTGGTGGTCAGCCCCGCGCGGTCCAGAAGCGCGGGGGCGGCCCACCACGTCACGGTGGCGAGCATCGCGATGACCGTAAGCCACAGTGCCGCCCGCACTGCGGTGCGTCCACCGGAACGTCGGGAGCCGGTCCGGCTCCACGCAGGAGTTGGGTTGCCGGATCCGAGCTCAGCACCGCGATGGGTGTCCCCCGGAGACTGGCTCATGCCCGTGAGCCTATCGAGTACTCCAGTGCAGCAGAGGACGGTGCCACCCACAGCCGCAAGCGTGCTCAGGGGCCGGGTGGGCGTGCCCCACGCCCACCCGGCCCCTGAGCACTGTCCCGGAACGCGGTTCCCAAAGCCACCGGGACTTCGGATGCAGCCATTGGTACGCGGTTCCACGGGTCACCGGTGCGCTCGGGCGAATCCCGCCCGTGCGCGCCGCACCCGTCTCAGCGGGTAGCGCGGATGAATCGGTAGGGTGTTCGTGGCCAGCGTGCGGTGCTGACCCTGCGCCCAGGCCCTGGCTGGGAAGCCACATGTCCGTGCCGAAGCGCAGGAGGTTCTGGCGCCACACCGAGCATGGGCCGATGGCGCCGCAGCCCCACGGTCACGCCAGGCCGTGGGGCATTGATCCACGGCCTGGCGTCGACCCCGGACGATGCCTGGACGGGGCAGTGCCCTTCCCCCTTCGGGGCCTCACCGGTGGACGGTGTGGGGCAGGGGCCGGGGGACCGGGTGGTCGAGAGATATCGTCACGCGACGTGTCGGTGCGGACCGCTCCGGTGTCGGGTGGGTGGTTGTGGCCGCGAGGTCGGACCCATGGGGGCGCCCGTGGAATACCCGGCGGTGGGTGGTGCGCTGTGCGTCGTGGTGGTCCGGGACGGGGATCCACCCGAGACCGATGTTGCGAGGAGGCCAGGTGTCCGCACGACCGTCGATGGAGTCCGTTGAGACCACCGCGGAGCCGAACGGACAGGTGGACGGGGCTTCGGGCCAGCATGTGGCTTCGGTGGGGCCGGCGGTAGCCCCTGGTGACTCAATCGACCCGGACACCTACCGGCAGGCGATGGCCACCCACGCCGCGGGTGTGGTCGTGGTCACGGCTCCGTCGGACCGTGGTCCGGTGGGGCTGACGGTGACGTCCTTCACCAGTGTCAGCCTGCGGCCGCCGCTGGTCTCGTTCTATGTCGGAGCCAGGGCCAGTGCCTGGCCTGGAATCCGCGATGCCGGAACCTTCGCGGTGAACGTGTTGGGAGCGAACCAACACGAGGTTGCCACCCGGTTCGCGACCAGCGGTGTGGACCGCTTCGCCCCACCGGTGAGCTGGCACCGCAGCCTCGAGGAGATCCCGCTGTTGGACGGGGCGATCGCCCACATTCTGTGCCATCACCACAATGTTCTCGCGGTCGGGGACCACTGGCTCGTGGTGGGCCGGGTGACCGGGGCGGTCAGCGTGGAGGCGGGGGAGCCCCTCCTGTACCAGCGAGGTGGCTACGCACGCCTGCACCCGATCATCGAGACCTGAACCACGGTCACGGGCACAACTCATCGAGCGGCGACGGTTGCGCTCCCGCCTGGCGCCCCGGGTCCTGGGGCTCGGGCTCGTCCGACCCACTCCACTCCTGCCAGTCGGTCCGTTGCTCCTCCCCGGTTGCGGGCTCGGTCTCCTGCTCCTGGGTGTCCGGAGCGTCTGCGGTGTTGCGCTCTTCGTCCTCCGCCGGGGCGTCAGCGGCGTCGGTTCCGCTCGGCCCGGCCTGGGCGGCTTCCTGTTCCTGAACCGCGTTGGAGACCATGGAACGGATCTCGATCCAGTTCGGCCGTGGTGGATCCACCTGGGGTGGGGAAAGCTGGAGCGTGCGCATCCGCCCGTCTGGAACCAGCTCGGCCACGTCGACGAAGTGGCGTAGCTTCGACTGGGGAATGTCAGTACCCAGGGTGACCTCGGTGGCACGGGCGAGTTCCTGGAAACTGGTCAGCACCGTCCAGGGGTCCGCCTGTTCGGCGATGGCCTGAACCAGACAGCCCTGCCGCCCCATACGCGTGTAGTCGTCACTGCCGATCCGTGAGCGTACGTACCACAGCGCCTCCTGCCCGGTGAGTGTTTGCATCCCCTCTTCCAGAACATCTCCCTGGTGTCCCCAGGGGATCGGTTCGGTGATACGGATCTGCACGCCGCCGATGGCGTCGACGATATCCCGGAAGCCCCGCATGTCGATCATGGCGTAGTAGTCGATGTCCAGGTTCAGCGCATGACTGACCGTCTCCCGGACCGTGTCTGCGGCCGGATCGTCTGCGGTCGGGTCGATAGCGAGCCCCTGTGGCTCCTCCTGCACGGTCTGGTAGATGTCCAACAGGAGTTGGTCGTAACCGTCGGGGTAGCGCTCGTCGAGGGCAGTTCCCGGAGGGAACGGGATGTCCTCCAGATTTCGGGGGAGCCCGATCAGGATCACGTCACCGTGTTCGACATCGATGTTCGCCACCATCATGCTGTCGATACGGGTCCCGATCTCGCCCTGGCGTTGTGGGTGTCCGTCGTTGCCCATGAGCAGGACCGAGATGCGGTCGCGTCCGTCCCAGGGGTCGCTGGCGTCGTGGGGGCGTTCCTCATCGTCCTCGGCGAACACATTGCTCATGGTCGCGTAGGCCGTGTAGGAGATGTGGAGCACGCCGGCCGCGGGGGTTGCCACGACCAGACACAGCAGAGTCACCACGCCGACCGCGAGGACTCGCAGCCCGGGTCGGGTTCCCCGGGGACGCAGCAGGAGGTAGGAGTGAATAACCGTCGCTATCCACAGCACAGCCCCTAGGGCTGTGGCCGCGGCGAGCCCCAGCAGCCAGTCGGTTTGCAGGAACATTCGGCTCGAACTGGCGATCTCGTCACCGAAGAGCATCAGCATGACCGTGGCCAGGCCAACGCAGGTGAGGAATGTGCCCAGGATCACACTGCCCAGGACACGGTGGCCGGCACGAAGGTGACCGAGTCCGGGGATGGCGGTCGCCCCGGCGGTCCAGGCAAGTGCGGTGCCCAGATCACGAGTGTCCCGGGGCCTCGGGGCCGATCCGACGTCGCCCGTCGACGTGTCCCCGTCTGGGCGTGACTCCGAGTCCTGTGGCTGTTCCTCGGACTGGTCGGCCATCGTGTCCTCTCCGCGGCCTGGGGGCGATCCTGCACGCTGCCCTTGATGTTGTAGGTATCCATACCGCACCGGGGCATGGTCAATGCGTACCACAGTGTCCGACTTGTCGGTCACGTGCATGGTGGTGGCATCGGTGCCCCGGAAGGTTCCGACAGCTGGAACGCCGGGGTGGCAGTCAAGGTGGGGTTGCCTGAGGAACTACCGCGGATGGGGGAGGACCGGCTCTGGGGGGTCGGCCCCGGGATATCCGAATTTACCTGGTGCGTGGACATCCCTTTCACGTGTCCGGATGTCCTGCCGTCGGGGGCCGTCGATCACAGGCAGCAGTGAGTTGACGCACTTTTTGTGCTCTCGGGGGCTTGCGCACCCCCAAAGTTACCCGTGAGTATTAACGGGGGAGGAATCGGTCTCGGGGGCGTCGTAGTGACCAACCCGGGCCGTCGGCGCGGTTCTGTTGGAGGCTGAGGTGGCGCTCGCGGACACCCTTACGGCAGTGGGAACCACTGCACTCGCCCGCAACGGTGCACGCATACTCGGGGGGCAGCTCTTTCCGGTCTGGCCGGAGGCGGCGCTCGCCGCACCCGTGTTTCCTGTGCGCTGCGCCCCCGGCGACAATCTTGCCGTGCACGTGGCGGTGGCACAGGCGGCCGCGGGGACGGCACTGGTGATCGATGTCGATGCCGACCCGGACTGTGGTTACGTGGACGAAATCCTCGCTGTGGCCGCTCGGATGCGTGAACTCGCCGGCATCATTGTTACCGGTTGTGTGCGTGATGTGGCGGCCATTGCCCGGTGTGGGCTGCCCGTCATCAGCGCCGGAGTGTCGGCACGTGAGCCCGCTCGAGAGGGGGGTGGCACCGTCGGCCGGGACATCCGGATCGACGGGGTTGCGATCCGCCGCGGTGACTGGGTGATTGGGGACGATGACGGCGTCGCCGTACTGCCACGTGGGAAGGTCAGTGACACGGTGGCCGCGACCGTCGCGTCCGTGGAGCAGGACCGTGCCGTGTTGGCGGAGTTGAGCCTGGGGCGCAGTACCCTGGAGGTGCTGAACCTTGATCCGACCCGGGTAACGGGCTGGGCGGACCGTCCGGCCGCAGCCGAGGCGGTTCCGCTTCGCGGGAGTTCCTCGGCACATGGTGGTTGACCGGGACGAGCTCCGTGGCCGCGGCCCCCAGTATCGTGGTCACACCGACCCCCGGCCGATGTGACCACGAGTGACCACGGCGCCGGCCGTGCAGAAACTTCCGAGGACAGTGCGACCGTCGAGCGCTAGCATCCCCGGTATGCGAATCCTCGGCTCCGGCGATCACTACCAGACCGAGTTGCTTCAGGGGGGCACCGTGGTCGAACACGGGGTCACCGTGCTGGACAGTGAGGGGGAACAACGGTTCGCTCCGTTGGCTGACTGGGCGCAACGGGCCGCGAACGTGGATGGTCGGCCTACCGTATGGCGTGCCAGCCAGGGCGGCCGTGTCGTAGCCGAAGGCCTTCGGCATCCCGAGCCATTCGACTGAGACTCGGGATCAGGGCTGTCCCATCGTGGTGAGTCCCTCATCGATGTAGCATGCGGTCTCTCGGGTCGCTGCGGCGACGTCCCCGGCGCGGATCGCCTCGACCAAACTGCGATGGTCGACGATGGGATGCTCGCCGGAGTGTTCCTGCACGGCCTGGGATACGGTTTCGTGTACGACCTGGGCGATGTCGCCGTACAATTCAATCAGGAGTGAATTGTGGCTGGCCTGCACAATCGTGTGGTGCAAGCCGACATCCGCCTCGACAAACGCCGTCATGTCCCCTTCGGCGAGGGCGCGTTCGGCGAGCTGAAGCGCATGGTCCATCTCGGCGAGGTCCGCTTCGGTCCGTCGATCCGCGGCGAGTCGGGCCGACTCCAGTTCCAGGGCGCGACGCACCTCCAGACTCTCGCGTAGTCGTGACCGCTCCACACGGCGCCGCAGCGCCCCTCCCAGCTCGCTGGAGGCGCGGACGAATGTGCCGGCTCCCTGCCGGATCTCCAACAGGCCGGCGTGTGCGAGGGCACGAACAGCCTCTCGAACCGTGTTCCGTCCGACCTCCAACTGGTCGGCAAGCTCCGACTCGGTGGGGATACGATCTCCGATCGCCCATTCGCCCGAGTCCACCTGAGCACGAAGTTGGGCGATGACCTGGTCGACGAGTCCTGTTCGTCGCGTTGAGGCGAGGGGCACGCTCAAAACCTCCTGCGGAGTGAGATTCAGCCGGATCTGGTCTGGCCGAGCCTACTGGGCGTGGGGAGAGCTGGTGCAATCGGCCACTCTCGCTGCGTGCCCCGGGAGCACACACGAGGAATGCGTCCTCGTATACGTTATCCTCGACCTGTTAGATCCGGTCATCCTATGAATGAAGTGAGGTTATGACGAGCAAGCCAGCGACGTTATCCACCCTCGCGACCGGCTCTCGATCCCCGCGGACCCCCGCCTGGAGTCTGCAAGCCATCGTACTGGCGCTCGGGGTGGGACTGGCGGCCCTCAACCTTCGAACCGCGGTTACCAGCGTCGGATCCGCATTGGATGAGATCATCGTGGGGCTGGGCATGTCCGCGGTTGGCGCGGGAATACTGACAACACTGCCCGTGCTCTGCTTCGCGGTGGTGGGAATCTGTGTGCCCGCGCTGGTGCGGCGGTTCGGTGAGCACCACGTGATCGCTGCGGCGTTGCTCCTGGTGACAGCCGGACTCGGCACCCGGGTGCTGGTCGACTCGGTGTGGATGTTCCTGCTGTTGAGCGCAGTGGCCCTCTCCGGTGGTGCGATCGGCAATGTTCTGTTGCCAACCCTGGTCAAGCAGCACTTCCCACACCGGGTGGGGCTCATGACCACTGTGTATACGACAGCCCTGGCTCTGGGAACCGCAGTGGCGGCGGCCGGAACCGTGCCCCTCGTGTCCGCCAGTGGATCCTGGCGCCTGGCCCTGGGCGTGTATGCCCTGTTCGGGTTGGTCGCGGCCGTGCCCTGGCTGCTTGTACTCCGCCGGGAGCCCACCCGGGACACCGGGCAGAGCCCCTTGGGGGTGGGGCGGGTGCTGGCTACCGGCGTGGGCCGACAGAGCGTGGTGTACTTCGCCACCCAGTCCACCATCGCCTACATCATGTTTGGATGGTTTGCCCAGCTCCTCCGGGATCAGGGAATGAGTCCGGCGGCCGCGGGAATGGCCCTGTCCTATCTGACAGCGCTCGCGATCCCCACCTCCCTCGTGCTTCCGGGACTCATGGCCCGCACCCGGGATCATCGCGGTTTCGTCACAGTCTTCTACACGGTCTACATGTGCGGTTTCGTGGGGCTGTGGGCGAGTCCGCTCGAGGGGACGTGGGTGTGGGCCACACTGATCGGTTTGGGGATGAGTAGCTTCCCCCTGGCACTGACGTTCTTCGCGGTCCGGGCCCGCACCGCGGCTGGCACCGCCGCATTGTCTGCCACCAGTCAGAGCCTCGGCTATCTGGCCGGTGGCATGGGGCCGCTGATGTTCGGATTCCTGCACGAGCTGTCCGGTGGCTGGTCACTACCCATCGCTATGGTAATGATCGTGGCAACGGTCAATCTCGCCACGGGGCTCCTACTGGGGCGTCCCCGCCACCTCGAGGACGAGCTGTCTCCCGGGCCACAGTCCGTCGCTCCGACGACCCAAGGGTCCGGCGGGAGCGCCTAGCCGTCGGATCCTGTGCCCCGGTTCGGGGCGATGTGCGCTGGGCGCACAGGGGCGGGGCCGGTGGGGTCCGCCCCCGAAGGCTGGATCACCGCCCGGGACCACTGCGCACACATTTCACAGGGGCAGTTGTTTCCGCAGACGCTGTCTATGGAAGCCAGCTCAGGGTGTCGAGGAGGTACAGCGCCCCGAGGAAGGCCACGACGTCGATGAGGGCGTGCGCTATGACCAGGGGCATCACCCGCCCGAACCGATGGTAGAACCAGCAGAACACCACGCCCATCACGAGGTTGCCCACCGCCATACCCAGACCCTGGTAGAGGTGGTAGAGCGCGCGCAGGCCAGCGCTGAGCAGGATCGCAACGATCAGGGTGTTTCGCGCGGGCCAACCACGCATCTTCCCGAGCTGGCCGAGTCGATGCATGAGGTAGCCAACCACGATCACCTCCTCAAGGACCGCGTTCTTGAGGGCCTGCGCCAGCAGGACCGGAACCACCCACCAGTGGTCGTTGAGGGTGCTCGGGACGATGGGCCGCGTCCAGCCGAGCTGGTAGCTGGTGACGTAGACGACGAGTCCGCCGATCCCGATCAGCGCGGCCAGCAAGGCGCCCGCCGTGAAGTCGAAGCCGCGACGGCGGATGTCGAACCCGATAGTGGCCCGGGACTCGCCGGAGCGGCGCAGGAGGTAGACCACCAGTGCCACCGGAACGAGGGCGTACACCAGGGCGTATAGCTGGCGGGTCAGGTCCAGCCATGGGCGTTCCTGCGCCGCGTGGGGATCCACGAGGCTCGTGGCCTGCTCGGCCAGCGCAGCGGGGGCCGTCACCGCGCCCAGGAAGGAGATCGTCGACGACACGGCAGCCGCGCCGAGGGACAGGCCAAGAACCAGGCCCATTTCGGCGCTCAGGAGCCCCGGAGTGAGGTGTCGGGACACACCGGCAGGGACCGGGCCACCGGTTTCCGGCGGGGGTGTGTGCGCGCCGGTCACGGGCTCTCCCCGGCGGCGATGGCCGTCACGTCACCCGGGGTGCGGTGGTACCGGTACGGCACGGCACCTCCTGAACCACGACAGCGAATTCCGTCGGATGTGACCATACCGCCAGAATCGCGTGGGGCGGTTGGGGCGGTCCTGAACGGCCGGCTCCCGGCACTCCGGAACCCGTGCGTGGTTCGGAGGCACCCACGATCGGAGGGGCCAACACACGCGCGGGGCCGGCACGTGGCGTGCCGGCCCCGAACGATGTGGGGCACGCGGGTCGTTTCGGGGCGGCGCTCCCCGATACGACCCGGTGACCACAGGGACGTGGTGGACGAGTCTTACTGGTCGTCCGCGGGGTCGTCCTCATCCATGGGGTCGTCGCCCTCGTCCTCATCCATGGGGTCGTCGCCCTCGTCCTCACCCATGGGGTCGTCGCCCTCGTCCTCACCCATGGGGTCCTCGTCCTCGAGCGGGTCCTCGCCGTTCTCGTCGACCTGCTCGCCGTTGTCAGCCGGCTCGTCGTCCACGTCGTCACAGGCCGCGAGTGGGAATGCGGCGACCGCGGCGATGGCGGAGGCGGCGAGCCCGCGGCGGAACAGGGAGGTGGTTTCGGTGATCTGCACGATGTACTCCTTGTGGTCCGGTTTATTACCTGGCATCCGGGACTGGCGCCCGTCCCGGGATGCGTGTCGCGAACCTAGCAGAGTGTTCGATAAAGGCGCAGTGAATTCCGGATGGTCCGGCGTTGGCAACCCACACGAGGGGAATCGGGAGCGAGGCACGGCGCGTCGGAAGCGGCGGACGCGGAAGGCCGGTCCGGGGTGGATCGACCAGTAGTAACACGTCGCCCCTCCCGGTCGGGATGTGTGGGAACCGGGAGGGGCGACGGGGAGGGGTGGTGCCTCGCCCTGCCCCAGCCACGAAAGCAGGGCGGGCACCACCTCATTGGGGCGGAGGAACAGTTCTCAGTGAGCCGCCGTGAACTGGTCCTCCTCGGTGGATCCGGACAGCGCGGTGGTCGAGGCATCCGGCGTGATCGCGGTGCTGATCCGGTCGAAGTAGCCGGTGCCGGCCTCGCGCTGGTGACGGGTGGCGGTGTAGCCGTCGCTCTCGGAGGCGAACTCCCGCTCCTGGAGCTCGACGTAGGCACTCATGCCGTGATCGGCGTATCCACGGGCCAGGTCGAACATGGAGTGGTTCAGCGAGTGGAAGCCCGCCAGAGTGATGAACTGGAACTTGTAGCCCATGTGCCCCAGCTCCCGCTGGAACTTGGCGATCGTGGCGTCGTCCAGGTGGCGCTTCCAGTTGAACGAGGGCGAGCAGTTGTAGGCCAGCATCTGGTTCGGGTACTTGTCCTTGATCGCCTCGGCGAACTGTCGGGCGACCTCCAGATCTGGTGTCGAGGTCTCCATCCACAGCAGGTCGGAGTACGGCGCGTAGGCCAGACCGCGGGAGATGCAGGCCTCCAGGCCATTGCGCACCCGGTAGAAGCCCTCGGCGGTGCGCTCTCCGGTCAGGAACGGGCGGTCCCGCTCGTCCACGTCGCTGGTGAGTAGCGTCGCGGCCTGGGCGTCGGTGCGTGCGATGACGAGGCTGGGCACGTTCGCCACGTCGGCTGCGAGCCGGGCGGCGTTGAGGGTCTTGATGTGCTGGGAGGTGGGGACCAAGACCTTGCCGCCCAGGTGGCCACACTTCTTCTCCGACGCCAGCTGGTCTTCCCAGTGGACTCCGGCCGCGCCGGCCGCGATCATGCCGCGCATCAGCTCGTAGGCGTTCAACACGCCCCCGAACCCGGCTTCCGCGTCGGCGACGATCGGTGCCAGCCAGTGCGGCGCACTGTCATCCGCCTCCGACCAGGTGATCTGGTCCGCGCGCATCAGCGCGTTGTTGATCCTGCGCACGACGCTGGGAACCGAGTTCGCGGGGTAGAGGCTCTGATCGGGGTAGGTCTGGCCCGCCAGGTTCGCGTCGGCGGCCACCTGCCATCCCGACAGGTAGATCGCCTTCAGTCCGGCGCGGACCTGCTGCACCGCCTGGTTGCCGGTCAGTGCGCCCAAGGTGTTGATGTAGTTGTCGCCTTCCCCGCCACGCAACAGGTGCCACAAGCGCTCGGCGCCCAGCCGGGCCAGGGTGAATTCTTCGGTAACCGAGCCGCGCAGCTCCGCCACGTCCTCGGCGGTGTAGGTGCGCTCCACGCCGGCCCAGCGCTCCTCGGTCTCCCACGCGTGCCGTAGTTCCGCGCTGACTGCCTTGCGTCGCTCAGTGATGCTCATGGTCTCCTGCCTTCGGCCGTTCCCGTTGGGGTCCTGACTACGATTCTTGGACAAGTTCAAGCGATTTTCTACCCAAATCGATGTGAAGAACCTCGAAAGTTTCTGTAGGATGAATCCATGTCGTACTTTGGGGCTGAAGAAGTCGTGTCCTTGCCGGAAGACCTGGACCTCGTCACCTTTGGGCAGCGGCTGCGGCACCTGCGTCGGGCGCGCGGTATGACCCTGTCCGACCTGGGGGAACGGGTGGGGCGAGCCCCTTCCCAGCTGTCGTTGCTGGAGAACGGTAAGCGCGAGCCGAAGCTGTCCCTGCTGACGTCGTTGGCTAAGGCCCTGGGCGCCTCAGTGGAGGAGCTGCTGTCCAAACAGCCTCCGACGCGTCGGGCCCAGTTGGAGATCGCGGTGGAGGAAGCCCAGCGGGATCCCCTCTACCAGTCCCTGGGGCTGCCCCATCTCCGCGTGGGCAAGCGGGTTCCCAACGACGTGCTGGAGCACATCGTCGCCCTCTACGAGGAGCTACGCCAGCGCACGGCGAAGCCTACCGCCACGCCGGAGGAAGCTCGGCGTGCTAATTCTGAGCTGCGGCAGTGGATGCGGGAACGCAACAACTACTTTCCCGAAGTGGAGCAGGCTGCCCAGGGGGTCCTCGACTCCATCGGATACCAGGGGGGTGCGCTGTCCCAGGGCCTCATCCTCTCCATCGTGACGCACTGTGGCTTCACCCTGCGCTATGTTCAGGACCTTCCCCGATCGGTGCGTTCGGTGACCGACCTCAAGAACCGTCGGCTGTTCCTCAAACGGGAGTCCTTGGGGATGCACACACCCCGCACGGTGCTCCTGCAAACTCTGGGTCACTTCGTACTCGGGCACGGTCAACCCCGGGACTTCGCCGACTTCCAGCGCCAACGTGTGGAGGCCAACTACTTCGCGGCGGCAATCCTGATCCCGGAGTCCACCGCGGTGCCGTTTCTCCAGGACGCCAAGCGGCGTCGGGACCTGTCCGTGGAGGACCTGAGGGACGTCTACTCCGTGTCCTACGAGATGGCCGCCCATCGGTTCACCAATCTGTCGACACGACACCTGGATCTGGTTGGCCACTTCATCCGCAACGACGAGACGGGAATCATCTACAAGGCCTACGAGAACGACGGGCTGATCTTCCCCACCGATGACACCGGCGCGATCGAGGGGCAGCGGATGTGCCGCTACTGGTCGGGGCGCCAGGTTTTCGCCTCCCCCGACCGGTACTCGATCTACTACCAGTACACCGACAAGCCCAACGGCACGCACTGGTGTGTGGCCCACGTGGATCCCAGCCGTGAGCGCAACTTCGCGATCACACTGGGAGTTCCCTACAAGGAGTCCCGTTGGTTCCGCGGTCGGGAGACCACGAACCGTGCACGTTCGGCCTGTCCCACCGGAGAGTGCTGCCTACGCCCGCCGGCGGAGTTGGCGGCCCGCTGGGAGGGAAACGTCTGGCCGTCCGCCCGTGCACACTCCCATGTGCTGGCAGCGCTCCCCCCGGGAACCTTCCCCGGCGTCGATGACACCGACGTCTACACCTTCCTGGAGCGGTACGCGCAGGAGTGAGCCCGGCGACCGACCCCGTGGCGGCCGGGCGGCGCGCTGGGGGACATCGCCGTGCGATTCGGAAAAAGTCAGATACGCGGGGATCTGGTACTCGATCTTCTCCTGTGTCACGGTAGGCCCTGTTTGGTGCCTCCATCCCCCCAGGAGAGCAAGTGAGACACAGATTCCCCCATATCCCCTTCCATCCCACGTCCTACTCATCCGGTGACCACACATCGTCCGTCCTTCGATGGTCGGTCGTTCGTGGCGCATCCGCCAGTGCGGCCGGGATCTTGCTTCTGGTCGGACTCGCCACCGGTTCCGCCGCGGCCGAGCCGCACCGCGAGGACAAGATCGGCGACCACGGGCGGGCCCTTCTCGCCGAATACCAGACGCAGACGTTTGCGGCAGCGGATGCCGATGACCCCGACGTTCCCGTGGACACCGACTTCGTGACCCTGATCGTCGCAACGAACCCAGGCTCGACAGACGAGGTGGCCGAGCGCGTCGAGTCGTTCGGCGGTGAGGTGAACGGGGTCGAGGACCAGCTCGGCTACCTGCGCATCAACGTGGACTTCGCCGATGTCGAGCGAGTCGAAGACATCGACGAGGTGCTCGCCATCGACGTGGACGAGCTGATCGAGGTCCCCGAGGTTGCGCCGCGCACCACGGAGGCCGCGGGCGACGTCGACGCCGAGGCGCCGGGGCCGGACACCCCCGACGACAACCCCTACATGCCGGCCAACGAGATCGGAGCGGTGGACTTCCGGGACCGTCATCCCCAGGCTGACGGCCGGGATGTGACGATCGGCGTGCTCGACACGGGGGTCGATCTCGACCATCCGGCACTACAGGAAACCACAACCGGGGATCCCAAGATCGTTGACTGGGTCAACGCGACCGACCCCAACAACCTGGTGGATCTCGTCAACGACGACTTCTTCGTGTTCATGAGTGATGTCTCCGGCCCGACCTTCGAGGCCCACGGACACACCTGGACCGCACCCGATTCGGGCGACTGGCGTTTCGGTCTCTTCGAGTACCCGGTTGCGGGAGCGGAGGAGGATGACTGGGGGGTGTTGTTCCGTCCGGAGGACGGCACCATCCTGGTCGATCTGCACCAGAACCGGGACTTCAGCGATGAGGAGCCCATCGAGGAGTTCTCCGAGAGTCGTGACGTACGGCACTTCGGCGAGGACGACCCGGACACCGAGATCAGTGAAGCCCATGCCTTCGTCGCCACCGGGTTGGACGCCCACGGTGGCATGGTGCATATCGGGCTGGATCACCACGGCCACGGCACGCACGTGGCAGGGATCGCGGCCGGACACGGCCTGTTCGGTGGACAGATGAACGGCGCTGCCCCCGGCGCCGAGGTCGTGTCCATGCGTGCCTGCTACAGCACCCAGTGCTCCACCGCCGCCCTCACCGACGGCATGGTCCAGTTGGCGACCAGCCATGGCGTGGACGTGATCAACATGTCCATCGGGGGGCTCCAGGCGCTCAACGACGGTCAGGACGCCCGCGATCTGCTGTACAACCGGCTCGTGGAGGAGACCGGGGTGCAGATGTTCATTTCCGCCGGTAACGACGGTGCGGGCATGAACACTGTGGGCCTGCCCTCGGTCGCGGATCGGGTGATGGCCGTTGGCGCCTCTGTGTCCGCCGAGACCTGGGCCGCCAACTACGGTGCCGAAGCCGTCCGGGATCACGGTCTGTTCCCGTTCTCCTCGCGGGGGCCGCGCGAGGATGGTGGTTTCAAGCCCGACATCACCGCTCCCGGATCGGCGATCTCGGCGACACCGGTGCACACGGAGGGGGCTCCGGTTCCGGAGGCCGGATACGAACTGCCGCCGGGATACGCGATGTACAACGGAACCTCCATGGCCGCCCCCCAGGCGGCAGGTGGCGCGGCGCTGTTGCTGTCCAAGGCCGACCAGGAGGGCCGGTACGTCTCGCCTGCCGAGCTGCGTGCCGCAATCGCGGGCAGTGCCGAATTCCACGACTCGCTTACCGCGCTGGAGCAGGGCAACGGCCAGTTCGACGTGCCCGAGGCATGGAACTTGTTGCGCCACGACAGCCCGGTGGACGACGTGACGGTCACCGGTCCGGTCTGCACCGAGCAGTCCGGGCAGCTGGTGACCCCGGGATCGGGTCCGGGCCTGTACAACCGATGCCTCGTCGACGACGGTGGGCACGCCCCCGGGGAGACACAGACCTATGATCTGGAGGTCTCCACCGCGGCCTCGGGGACGCAGCGCTATCGGGTGTCCGTTCTCGGTGACGAGGACGTCTTCCAGCTACCCCGTACGCTTCGGGTGGACGACGGTGCGGCCGCCGAACTGGAGGTCACCGCGACCGCCGAGCAGGGAGTGCACAGTGCGGTACTCCAGTTGGACAACCCCCGTACCCGAGGGGTGGACCACACGGCGCTGTTGACCATCGTCGCCGGAGCTGAGGTCGCGGACTCGTGGTCGGTGTCCGAGGAGGTTGACCGGGCCGGGGTGGACAACCATCCGGTGGCGGTGCCCCCGGGGACGCAGGAAGTAACCGTACGGATGTCGGGTGTGGCTGACACCAGTGTCCTACGTTGGGTGGCGTTCAGCCCGTTGGGGCCCACAGCCGAGGAGGTTCCCCCCGGCGATTGCTACACCGGACGGCCCAACGTCGAGTGCGACCCGCTGGTGCGCACCTATACCGACCCGCAGCCCGGGGTGTGGGACCTGGCCGTGGATGCGTCGAGACTCAGCGGCCCGGACCAGAGCCCTTACGAGTTGGAGGTGACGCTCACCGGAGGTGAGTGACGGCCGTCCCGGTCGAGACGGCGACCGGTGACGAACGGCGCCCGCCACGGGGCACACAGCCCATGCTGTGAATTGCGACCGGGCGGGCGCCGTTGTGGGGCCGGCCGGGAGTTCCCCAGGCCAAACAAAAGTGTTACCCTTGGTAACACTTAGCGTTCGTCCCTTCCCCAACCACCGGAGGAACCCCGTCATGGCAGACACGTCAGGGGCCACGGCCGAGGCAGCAACCCCGTTCAGTCTGGAACTCAGCGAGGATGTGCGCGATATCCGCGACTGGGTGCACGGATTCGCACGGGACGTCATTCGTCCCGCGGCAGCCGAGTGGGACCAGCGGGAGGAGACTCCCTGGCCGATCCTGCAAGAGGCTGCCAAGATCGGGCTGTACTCGCTTGACTTTTTCGCCAACCAGTGGTTCGAGCCCAGCGGCCTGGGCATTCCGGTGACCTACGAGGAGTTGTACTGGGGCGACCCGGGCATCGGCCTGGCCCTGACCGGGACCACGCTCGCCGCGGTCTCGGTGGCGGCCAATGGCACCCAGGAGCAGCAGGTGGAATGGGTGCCTCAAATGTTCGGCACACCGGATGACATCAAGCTCGCCGCGTTCTGCTCATCCGAACCCAACGCCGGCAGTGACGTCTCGGCCATCCGGACCCGCGCCGTCTATGACGAGGCCAAGGACGAATGGGTCCTGAACGGAACGAAGACGTGGGCAACCAACGGCGGCATCGCCGATGTGCACGTTGTCGTTGCCAGCGTCGATCCGGAGTTGGGATCGCGCGGCCAGGCCAGCTTCGTGGTCCCTCCGGGAACTCCGGGCCTGAGCCAGGGGCAGAAGTTCCACAAGCACGGAATCCGGGCCTCGCACACCGCGGAGGTCGTCCTCGACGACGTGCGGGTCCCCGGACACTGCCTGCTCGGTGGCAAGGAGAAGCTGGACGCTCGTCTTGCCCGAGCCCGCGAGGGGCAACGTTCTGGCGGACAGGCCGCGATGCGCACCTTCGAGACCTCACGCCCCACCGTCGGGGCCATGGCCGTCGGATGTGCCCGCGCCGCCTACGAGTACGCCCGGGACTACAGCCGCGAGCGGGAACAGTTCGGTGGACCAATCGGGGATAAGCAGTCCGTCGCCTTCACCCTCGCCGACATGGCCACCCGCATCGACGCTGCGCGACTGCTGGTCTGGCGGGCCGCGTGGATGGGGCGCAACGGCAAGGACTTCACCCAGGCCGAGGGGTCGATGAGCAAACTCTACGCGAGCGAGACCGCCACCTGGGTCACCGGGGAGGCGATCCGGCTGCTGGGTGGAAACGGCTACACCACCGAGTACCCGGTCGAGCGGTGGCACCGCGATGCCACGATCTTCACGATCTTCGAAGGGGCCAGTGAGATCCAACGGCTCATTATCGGACGTACGGTTACCGGCCTCCCGGTTCGCTGAGGGGTGGGTCTGGCCTCGCCGCGGTCGTCGGCCGGGACGAGGCCACCGCTCGGGGAGCCATCCCACCGGCGTAGGCTGGAACCATGACCACGCCACGCGACGGGGCCGGCGGGTTCGCCGCCGCGGACAGTCTGGTGATACCTCCCCGATTCAACGGTCCAACGGATTCCGCCAACGGCGGCTATGCCAGCGGTCTACTCGCCCAGAAGCTCGTTGGTGCACCGGGGAGAGCGGAAGCTCACGCCGGATCGTCCCTCGAGGGGATGGGTGCCGTCCGTGTCCGCCTGCACGCGCCTCCACCACTGGGGACCTCGCTCACGGTAATCCCCGAGCACGACGGAGCCGCGGTGCGGCTGTGGGACCAGGGGCGTCTCATTGCCGAGGCCACGCCGGACATCGATCCGCAAACCCGGGTCCCCTGGGTGGCACTCCCGGAGGCACGTGCCGCCGAGCGGCGGTTCCGCGGCGCCACCGAGCATCCGTTTCCAACCTGCTTCGCCTGCGGACCCGAGCGTGCCGCCGGTGACGGGCTCGCTCTGGCGCCGGGGCCCGTGGACGGTGCTGCGGACCACACCGCCTGCGTGTGGACGCCCCCTATCGACCTAGTCGACACCCGCGATGCCCACCTCAGCTCCGGGCCCGCCGTGTGGGCCGCGCTGGACTGCCCCGGCGGCTGGACCAGTGACATTGTGGGCCGCCCGATGGTGCTCGGCCAGATGACCACGCGCATCTGGCGGCATCCCCACATCGGTCGTGCCCACATCGTCACGGGCCGACAGCTCGCGGTGGACGGGAGAAAGGTGCGCACCGCAACCACCCTCCACGACGAGAACGGCGCGGTCCTGGCCACCGCCGAGCATGTCTGGATCATTCTGCGGGAGGGAGCGCAGCCACAGTGAGCTGTACGCAGCACGCACCGTATCCCCGTTAGGCTCGTGCCATGACCGCGACACCTGGGGCCACCGCCACCACCCCCGCCACCCACCGGGGACGCGATCCGCAGCGCCGTCGGGCCATCCTCGAGGCGGCGGACTCCGTGATCCAGCGGGACGGACCGGATGCCTCGATGGCGGCGATCGCCGGCGAAGCCGGGATCAGCAAACCCGTCCTGTACCGGCACTTCGGAGACAAGAGCGGACTGTACCGAGCCCTGGCCGAACGTCATGTCGAAGAGCTCCTCGCCCGCGTGCGCAGCGAACTGCACGGTGACGCCGAGCTCACGGCGCGTGCCCGTTCCACCATCGGTGCCTACCTGGGCATGATTCGGGCGAATCTCAACCTCTACCGCTTCCTGATGCACCGTGCGACCGCCGAGGATCCACGTACGCACAGCGATGTCGGCCTCATGGTGCGGCGGCTGGGGGAAGAGCTGGCCGAGTTGCTGCGCCGAGAGGGCCAGGTACCGGATCCGGTACGGGCGCAGCTATTGGCGCACGCCGCGGTGGGCATGGTCCAGGCAGCGGGGGAATGGCTGCTCGACCAGCCGGAGCTTGCCCCCGACCTGGTTATCGAGGACCTGACCCGTGCGGTGGTTCGGGTCCTGTCCGGGGCTGGTGACGCCCAGCCGGGAAGCCGCGCCGGACGCTCCTGACGCTTTGGACCGCGGGTCCCAGCCCATGTCGGGCCGGGTGCAGCGGGACGGTGTCCCCCTCGACCTTCCCGGATCGGGAGTGCACGTCGTGGTGGCGCGATTTGGCGCGATCTCGTGAAGGCGAGGCCACAGCGATTCCCACCGGGATTCCCGCGAGGAGCCGCTGCTGGTCCTGGGCGCCGAGCCGCCGCGGACCCGGTGGCCCCAATTTGTCTGCCACCCGGCCGAACTCGGGTATCGAGAATTCCGGTACCGGTGCACCAGTGTGGCCACCGCGACCGTCACCGAGCGCTCTGCGGCCGTGGCCGAGGCGTGCACTTGCACTGCCCGCGGAGTGCCGGGCACCGGCATGGCGGTATCCATCGGTCCGGAAGCCGACCGCCAGTGAGATTCCTGCTGGACCCCGGTTCCGGGTGTTCGTTGAGCGGAGTCGGGTGTCACGACGGCCCGTCGACCACGCCGTAGGGGCGATTCGAATCCGGGGTGTGGCTGCACCGTATGCCTGGCTCCGGCACGTCGACACCGGAGGTGATCCTCGCGTGTCGCTTCGCGTGGGGTGTTCCGTCCTCTCCGTTCCGGATGGTTGACGCAGGCCCGCAAAACAGGTCATGTAGAGACATCTCGGATGTAAGGGGGTCGGTCGATGACGGAGCCGGACACCGCGAGACACACAGACGAGTCCCTGGCTGCGGCTCGGGTGTTGTGGGAACACGCCGAACCCGATCACGAACGGGAATCCGAGCCGTCCCCGGAGGCGATCGAACTCGCGGCGCAGCTCGGGGCGGAACCGTTGGCACTGCGCCTGATGGGCAGGCTGCTCCGGGAACATCCGCTGACCATCGGTGGCTATGCCAACGCTCGTAGCCTCCTGGACCACCACGACCCGGACACCCGGGCTGACGCCGCTACGCACAACAATTCCGCCCTGCACCGGGTCTGCGTTGTCTCCATGACCCACCTGGACCAGCAGCGACTGACCCGCGCACGTCCACTCCTGGCCGTTGTGGCCTTTCTCGGAGCGGCTGGGGTTCCCGTTCCGTTGCGTCGGCTCGATCCGGCGTCACTGCGAGGGACGATTCTGGATACGCACGACGATGTTCCCGGCAGCGACGAGGTGGAACTGGGGCTGGGCGTGCTTGCCGCCCACGGATTCGTGAGCCGCCGGCTCGTAGACGGGGAGGCCACGATCACCCTGCATCCGGTCGTGACCCGGGTGATCCGGGAACTGCTGGGAGCCTCGGCGTTGGAGGTGGCCGAGTCCGTCAGCGTGATCCTCGCCCGCGGCAAGGGTGCCGACGGGGACTTCGACATGGAGGACGCAGCCTACCGTGCGGTCCTTGCTGTGCGGGACCAGCGGCTGGGCAGTGAGCATCCCGACACGCTGTGGACCCAGCACCGGCTGGCCGATCTCGCCGCACGCCGGGGGGATCTGGACGCGGCCGAGACCGCCTATCAGGAGGTGCTTCGGGCCCAGACACAGGCCCTGGGGGCCGAACACCCCGACAGTCTGTGGAGCCGGTACCGCCTGGCGTGGGTGACCCAGCGCCGCGGTGATCCGGCTGCGGCGGAAGCCAGCTACCGAGAACTGCTCGGCGTCCAGCGGCGCGTTCTCGGGGATCGCCATCCGTACACCCGGCTCACCCAGGAGGCACTGGCCGAGATCACGCGGGGAGCGTCCGCTCGGTGACCGGGTCCGCTAGGGAGTGTTTCTTGAACGCTTTCGGATGAGGGAGCGGCTCTCCAGAGCGAGAGGTCTCGCAAGCCGATGTGCGAACGGCATCCTGGTTTGGCTGTGTGCGCGCATCGGCGCAGCGAGCGTCGTCCTGGGAGACGCGAGCCCGAAATGGTTCACGAAACAGGACCTAAGTCGGGCTGGGAACGTGGCGTTCCACACGCGCGCCGTCGGTACGGAATCGATCCCACTGGGCTGCACCGCCCTCCAACTCATCGTCATCGCGATCGCTCGCGGAGCCGCCGCGGTGCAGGTCGGCAGGTTGGCAGGTCCGCCGAGCCGTTCCGGGGCGTCACCTTCGCGGCGCTGGACATGGTGCTGGGGTGGATCATTCGTCTCGCGCCGCTGGGTATGCCGGCCTCCTTGGCCACGCGGTCTACTTCCACCGCTGGCAGACCATCGGCGCGTTGGGCTACGTCTCGCTAGCGGTGTACCTCGGCCTGGCCGTCGGGTGCCATCGTCATGCTCACCTGGCCCTGGCCACTTTGGGGACTCCCCTGGAGGGTGTGGGGCCGGGGTGCTCCGCGCGCCGCCGGGAGCATGTCCGCGGCGGGGGGACTGGTATCCCCTGGGCGTTACAGGCCAGTGGGCACGGGTGGTGGTTTCCCCGCAGGCGTTGTCGTGGCCGTGGTGGTGGGGGTCTGCCGCTGGTGGGTCGGGTCAGGGTTTGGTGTCGGGAACTCCGGATCCCGGAGGGTTCTGGTGGCGGTGGTTGGTTGCCCGTGCGCGCCGTTTTGGCCGCTGTGGCCCAGGTGGCGCCTCCCCGTAACCATGCACCACCATCCGGGTACCTGTGGGTGGACCACAGCGCCCCCACCTCGGGGGCGTCGTGCAGAGGACCACAGCGCCCCCACCCCCGCTGGCCGTCGTGCGGGGGAGCGCCCCGGAAACAGGACATCAGCGGTGGCCACCGTGGCGCGACGCCGCCGGCGGCCGACACGGCGCGTGCGGATCGGTGCTTGCCGCGACCACAATCCCCGCCCCTTCTGGGGGTGGTGGGGCCGGGGTGCTCCGCGCGCCGCCGGGAGCATGTCCGCGGCGGGGGACTGGTCTCCCCCGCACGACGGCCAGCGAGGTGGGGTGCGGTGATCGTGGGGCGCGCATCCCGTTGCACCGAAAAGTCCCGGTGACCGGGCGTTCGGGATCCTGGCTGCACCGGTCACTCCCTACGGGCGGGGGTCAACACGGGGCTGCTGATACTCCGTCTCCAGCAGCCCCATCTCCACGAGGGGCCACCACTCGCCATCCACAAGCGCGACGTCGCGCAGCACACCTTCGCGTGTGAACCCCAGGCGCTCGTACAGGCCCAGTGCCCGTGCGTTGTGTTGGAACACACCGAGACTCGCACGGTGCAGGCCCCGCTGGCCGAAGATGATGTCCAGTACCGCGGTCATAAGCGCGGCGCCGTACCCCCGTCCGCGATGGTCGGGATACACGAGCACACGTCCGATACGCGCACTGCGATGGGCGGGTGTGACGCGTACCGAGGCATGTCCCACCACAGTGTCGTGGTCTGCCACAGCAGAGAGGATCATGTGGTCGACGTTCGCATTGTCGACGTAGGAGCGCAGCTGATCCTGCGTGAGCGGCCAGTGCAGCTGCGTTCCCGACCACAGCACCAGGTCCGCGTGCGTGGTCAGGGCGGCGTGCAGCAGGGGGATCTCGGCCCGGTCGAAGGGACGCATGGTCAGTGTGGATGCGGAGGTGGACATGGCATGGTCCTTTCGAGGTCTCGACAGTGCGATGGGCTGGGTGGCACGACGGCCGGGATGCCGGACCGAATGACTACACGGAGTCGAGAATCGTGGCGGATCGTGTCGAGTCATGCTCGATAACCTGCACCGGTCCGGGGGCCAGGAGGGCCAATGCGCCACAATGCTGGTCGCCGGGGCTCAGATCGGTAAGCCACACCGTTGTGGGTGCGGCCGGCCCCTGCCAGGATCGGACCGCCGCCGTCTCGTCGGGAGCGGTGACCTCGATGGTGCGCAACCCCCCGGACAGTCCCAGGCCTGTGGCCTTCAACAGTGCTTCCTTCCGGGACCAGTAGGTGAAGAATCCACGTTCCCGCTGGCGGGTCGGGACCCGGTCGAGTGCGATCCGCTCGCCCTCGGTCAGCACGTGCTCGGCGAGGCGGTCAAGGTCGCGGGTCGACGTGACAGCTTCCACATCCACCCCCACCTCGATATCGGCCAGCACGGCCACGCCGACCCGGTCACCAGAGTGGGTGAGCGACACCTGTAGCCCCCGCGCGGGGCCGGACGGATATGGTTTTCCGTGCCCCCCACCGTGGTCACAGTTGGGACAGTGATACTCGAAGCAGATCTCGCCCGGCCGCTGCCCACTCCTGCGGGCGCAGACGCCGCGCAACAGGGCATGGCCGACCAGGTAGCGATCGGCGTCGGCACGGCGGTGGAACCGCGCGTGGCGTTCACGTTCCCGGCCGTCCAGGACGTCCAGAAGGCGGGGGTGGGCCTGCCGTGGGCTGGCCCACCACACCTCGCAGGTGTGATGATTACGCACTGGCCTATTGTGCCGTATCCGCCGCGAGGGGAACCCGGTCGGACCACGCTACGGTCATCTCGACGGCGCGTGCCACCGCGAGCAGCGTATTCTCCTCGTGCGCTCGCCCAATGAGTTGCACCCCCATCGGGATGTCCGCTGTGTCCAGGCCACACGGAATCGTGATGGCGGGGCGCCCGGTGAGATTGGCGGGCTGGGTGAGTCGTGTGTGCCGGATGCGCGGATCCTGCCCGGGGTCGGTGCTCGCGGCACCGAACGGGCGCGCCGTCGCGGCCAGGGTGGGAGTGACGAGGACGTCGATGTCGCGCAGAACCGCATCCCAGCGGCGGGACACCGACCGCAGGGTGCGCTGTGCGTCCAGGTAGTCCACGGCGGAGATGTCCCGCCCAACCGCGAGTTTGCTGCGTACCTCGTCTGTCAGGGAGTCGGGATCCTCCTCCAGGAGCCCTCCGTGTTCGGCACCGGCCTCGGCACCCACCACGATTCCGCCAGCGGTGGCCAGTTCCTGCCCGTACGGTAGCGCCACCTCACGGGTCTGGGCCCCCAGCTCGTCCAGGGCCGCGATCGTGCGGTGTGTCGCCGCGGCGATCTCGGGGTCGCAGCCGTCGAAAAAATAGGTGGTGGGAACCCCGATCCGCACCTCGGACAGGTTCAAGCCGTTGGGGAGCCGGGTGGCATCGGGGAGGCCGGGGTTGAGGTCCATCCCGGTGAGGACGGCCAGCACGGCAGCGGTGTCGTCGACGGTGCGACCCAACGGGCCGGGCGTGTCCAGGGTCTCCGACAGGGGCACGATCCCGGTACGGGGCACCAGTCCAGGGGTGGGTTTGAGCCCGACGGTGCCGCACACCGAGGCGGGAATCCGGACCGAACCCGCCGTGTCCGTGCCCAGCGCCACCGGCCCGCAGCGCGCTGCGACCAGCGCGGCCGCGCCGCCACTGGATCCGCCGGGGGAACGGTCGTAGCGCCACGGATTGTGCGTTCGGGGAGTGGTCACACCATAGGCAAGTTCGTGCGAACGGCTCGTCGCGAACACAATCGCCCCGGCCTCACGCAGGCGGCGCACCGCAACGGCGTCCCGGGCGGGAACGTGGGCGTCCGGATGGGCCGCACGGGACGCGGAGCCGGCCAGGGTGGGCACCCCCGCCAGGTCGACGATCTCCTTGACACTGATCGGGATTCCATGAAGGGGGCCCCGCGGCCCGTTCCGGACAATCTCCCGTTCCGCCGCTCGGGCGCAGGAGCGCGCCGCATCGTGGAAGACCGCGACGGTCGCGTTCAGGTGGGAATCCAGGGCCGCGACGCGCGTGCAGACCGCGTCAAGCAACTCCACCGGGGACACCTCTGCCCGGGCGATCGCACGATGTGCCTGGGTGAGGGTGAGTTCCGCCGCGTCCATCGTCCCCCATCTCATCGCTCGCCGTGGGGCGGGCTTGGAAAAAACGAGTGCCCGCAGCAGTGTAGACAAGCCACCCGGTGGGCATACGGCCAGTGGCTCTCCTCCCCGAGGGGAGCCCGCGCTGCGGAACACCACGACCCTATGCGCGACCACGGTCAGGTCATCCCCGAGCTGAGGGAGGCGAAGGTGTCCGGCACTGTGTTGTTCGGTCTGGCGACACTCGCAGTGTTCGTTGTTCTCGTGGTGGTGTTCATCGCCACGCTCACCCTGGCCATGCCTGCGGGGACCGGAACGGATCCCGTCGGTGCCGAGGAGGAAGAGGGCATCCTCGATGCCCGTCTGGATCGGGGCGGCGTGCACCTGGGGTGAGCCGGTTCCGCACTCCGCCGGCGGTCCTTCCGGGCGCCCAAGTACGATCGGACGCGCAGACTTCCGGGCTGGACGATCGTGAGTGGGGGAAAGCGTGACCGAGGGCGTGCGGCCGACGTTCGGTGCGGAGCGGCGGGGACGCATCCTGGATCTGGTCCGTGCCCACGGCAGCATGACCCTGCGCGACATCGCAGTCCAGGTGGGGACCTCTGAGGTCACCGTACGGCGGGATGTGCGAGCGCTGGAGGCGGACGGTCTGGTGGATCGTGGCCGTGGCGGGGTCGCGCTTCCCGGTCGGCTCGCCCGCGAGCAGCGGCGACCGGCGCGGGGGGCGCCGAGGGAAGCCCAAGCCATCGCAGAGCTGGCCGCGGGCCTGGTCAACGATGGCGATGCGGTGGCGCTCGGCCCGGGAACCACGTCCGAGCTGTTGGCCCACCATCTGGTTGAGCGTGTCGAGCTGACCGTGGTGACCAATGCGCTGTCGGTGGCACAGGCCCTGGCGGGAGCGACCGGCGTGACCGTGGTGATGACCGGAGGCACACTGCACGGGCCGACCATGGCCTTGACCGGAGCCGAGGCAGAGCAGGCGGGCACGGGGCTGCGGGTGCGCCGAACCTTTCTGTCCGCCGGGGGGGTGAACGCCGAGCGTGGGCTGAGTACGGCCAGTCCCGCCCTGGCCAGTGTGGAGCGGGTGTTGGCTGCCGCAGCGGAAGAGGTGGTCGGACTCGCGGACCACGCCGTGGTCGGCGCGGAAGCCACCGTCCAGACCGTCGCCGCGGAGCAGCTCACCCACCTGGTTACGGACAGTAACTCAGATCCGGAGCTTCTCCTGGCCGTGGGGGAGTACGGAACACAGATTCACATCGCTGTTCCGGATTCCGATCGCGGACAGTAACCCTCGGTCGTAGAGTGGGGCGAGTCACCGCGTCCCGGTAACCCGCATGGAGGTCGCGTCCGTGTCCACCCCCGCCGCCCTGCCGCCGAGCTGGGCCACATCGCGCCTGAGCGTGGTTATCCCCACCTACAACGAGGCGCAGAATCTCCCGTTTCTGCTGGACCAGTTGCTGGCCTTGGAGCTGCCCAACCTGAGGGTGGTCGTCGTCGACGATGGCTCCCCCGACGGAACGGGAGAGCTCGCGCAGAAGTTCGCCGACGACCACGGGGGAGCAGGAACGAGCCCGGTCACGGTGGTACACCGCAGAACCAAGGACGGGCTGGGGCGTGCCTACGTCGCGGGAATGAGCCAGGCCCTGACCGACGGGGCGGAGTTCGTCGCACAAATGGACGCGGACCTGAGTCACCCGCCGCGATACCTCCCCCAGCTGCTGGGAACCCTGCTCGCCACCGGTGCGGGGGTCGTCATCGGTAGTCGCTACGTCCCGGGCGCGAGTCTGTCCGGCGACTGGGGGCCAGGCCGCCGGCTCCTGAGCGGCTGGGCCAACGCATATGTGCGCACCATTCTGGAACTGCCAATCCGCGACGTCACCGCCGGGTACAAGCTGTGGCGTCGTGACGCCCTGGAGGCCGTCGATCTGGAGACCATGGCCTCCAGCGGTTACAGCTTCCAGGTGGAGGCGCACTACCGCGCGTACCGTCGGGGGCAGAAACTCGTGGAGATTCCGATCCATTTCGAGGACCGGCAGCAGGGACACAGCAAGATGGACCTCGGTGTGCAGCTGGAGTCGGCCCTGCGTCCGTTCCAGCTGCGACGTGACATCCACCGGCGCCGCAGGGCTTCCTGAGGCGGGGTGGTGCTCCGTCGCACACCACCCCGCCACTATGCGCCCTGCTATTCGCGGGCCAGAGCGGAGGTCACCGAGGTGCGGCTGGCCCGCCGGCTGGGCAGGATGGCGGCGATGATCCCCGCGAGGACCGCAATGCCGAGGAACATCGCGATCTGGCTCCAGGGAATGACCGTCAACATCGAGGGCAGTGTCACGGCTCCCGCAGCCCAGCCGAACAGCACACCGAGCCCGATCCCGATCCCGGAGCCGATCACACACAGCAGCACCGCCTCAACCACGAGCATCCGACGCAGCTGGGAACGGGACAGGCCCAGAGCACGGAGCAGGGCCGACTCCCGGGAACGTTCCAGCACGGACAGGGCCATGGTGTTGGCGATCCCGAACACCGCGATCAGTACAGAGAGCCCCAGCATCGCCGCCACGGCGAGAAACGCGGTGTCCAGGATCTCGGTGAACTCGGATCTGGCCTCGGCCGTCGATGTGACCTGTAGGGTCGGGTCCTCAGCCGCCTCGTACACCACGTCACGTACGTCCGCCGGGTCGGCATCGGGATCCGCCCGCACGTTGACCGCGGTGGCCTCGGTCACCGACGGGAACTCCTCGGTGAACTGGTCGGGCGCCATGGTCAGCCCCCAGAGCTGCTGCATATCCCCGACCACGGCCACGATCTCCAGCTCCGTTTCGCCACGTTCCGTGTCGAGCTGCACGGTGTCGCCCACCGTGTGCGATCCGGCGTGATCCTCCGAGATCACGGCCCGCCCGGGGCCGAGATCCGTGAGCTCACCAGCCTCGACCTCGGCGGTGAGATCCGTGCCCACCGTCGCACCGAGATAGGCACTGACCGGGATCCGCTGCCCAGCCTCCAGCCCCGGTGCAGTGGCCCGGAGTTCGGAGAACACCGTGTCCACCTCGGGGGCGTCCTCCAGCGCGGAGACCACCGCGGGGGCAACGCCCTCCGCCGCGTCCACGGCAGTGGCAGTGGCAGTGTCAGTGTCAGTGTGGTTGGTTTCGCCGTCACCCGGTTCGTTCGCCTGCTCCGGAGAGCTCAGGTCGAACTGCTGGGTGATCGTGTAGTCCGCCGGGAACTGTTCGTCGAGCTGGTTGAGCAGTGTGCGTTCCACCGACGCGTTGATCACCGCGTAGCCCGTGATGAGCGTGGCCCCTACCGTGAGGGCGAGCATGGCCGTGGCTGCCCGCTTCGGGCTGCGGCCGGCATTGTCCACCGCCAGTCGACTGGCCACTCCCAGGCGCCGTATCGGCACCTCGGCCCCGGCGATCGCCCCGCGAACCAACAGCGGCCCCAGGACCACCACCGCGAGGAAAGCCACCATGCCCGCGAGCGTGACCAGCAGCATCGCGGTTTGGCCACCCTGGCTCCCCAGGGCGAGCCACAGCATCGTGGCCGACACCAGCCCCAGCAGCAGCCCCGCCCCCGAGCGCAGCCACCCCGCGCGCCGTTCCAGGCCGTGCGCCACGGCGCTGGAACGCAGTGCGGCCAACGGCGAAACACGGGTCGCCCGCAGTGCCGGAACGAGGGCGGCGGCCATCGTGGTCACGAGCCCCACGCTGAGGCCAGCGCCGATCGCCACCGGGCTGACCGTCAACGACGAGGCCGACACTGCCGCACCGAAACTGTCCCCACCGAGGTAGAAACCCACATAGCCCACACCGATCCCGCCCAGGACCCCGAGTGTGGCGCCCGTGAGACCGACGATGAACGCCTCCAGCAGCACCCCACGCAGCACCTGGCCACGGTGGGCCCCCACGCAGCGCAGGAGGGCCAGCTCACGTTGGCGCTGGGCGAGCAGAATAGCGAAGGTGTTGTAGACGACGAGTCCGGCAACCGCGACCGAGACCAGTGCGAACAGCAACAGCGCCATGTTCATCGTCGCGGCGTCGGCTCCACCGGATTCGGCCAACCGCTCGCCCATCTCCGTTCCGGAGAGGACCTCGACGCCGGGGCCGCCCACAGCGTCCTCGACGGCCGTGGTCACCTCCGCATCGGGGGTGTCTGCGGCCGCCCGCACATTGATCTCGGAGTAGTCCGTGTGGCCGGTCATCGTGACGGCGGTGGATTCGGTGAAGGCCACGGCCCCGCGGATCAGATAGGGATCACCGATGCTGACATCGATGAGTCCGGTCACGGTGAACGCGTGTGCCTGCCCCTCGGGATCGAGTACCTCCACCGTGTCCCCGACGTCGAAGCCCGTCTGTTCGGCCGTGGTGGTCGCCAGCGCCACCTCGTCCGCGGCGCTGGGCAGAGTTCCGGTTTCGGGCGAGTAGCGGGTGTCCTCCGTCACGGACAGCCCGGCGGTGGGTACCTGCCCCAGTGCCTGTCCGTCCTGGTCCAGGAGCGGGGCGTCGCCGGAGATGATCCCCGTGGCCGCGCCCACCTCGGGAAGGTCGGCGATGTCGTCCCTAAGCGTCGGGGTGAGTCGGGGCTCTTCCTCGCTTTGGGGATCCCAGTTCTCGGTGTCAGGCAGCACGACGCTGGCCAGGCGGTCGGTCGCCCCCATGGTTGTGTCCTCGAAGCCCGTGCGGAGCGAGTCCGTGAACACCAGGGTCCCCGAAACGAACAGAACCCCCAGGGCGATCGCCAGGACCGTCGTGACCAGGCGTCCTTTGTGTAGCCGGAGTCCGGCCAGGGTGGTGCGCAGCATCGCTCACGCCTCCAGGTGCACGAGACGGTCGAGCACCGACTGTGCGGTCGGGTCGTTCAGTTCGTCCACCAGACGCCCGTCCCGGAGGAAGACCACACGTTCGGCATAGGCGGCCGCCACCGGGTCATGCGTCACCATCACGATGGTCTGGCGGAGTTCCTCCGCCGACTCGCGGAGGAACGTCAAAATCTCCGCGCCGGTGCGGGAGTCCAGATTTCCGGTGGGTTCGTCGGCGTAGACCACCTCAGGAGCGCTCAACAACGCCCGTGCCACAGCCACCCGCTGCTGCTGGCCCCCCGACAGGGTCGCGGGCAGATGGTCGAGGCGCTGCCGCAGTCCCACGACGTCCACGATGTGATCGAAACGGTCCCGATCGATGGTGCGTCCGGCGATCTGGCTGGGCAGCAGGATGTTCCGCTCCGCGGTGAGCATCGGCAGCAGATTGAACGACTGGAAAACGAAACCGATCCGGTCCCGCCGTAGCTGGGTGAGCTGCTTCTCCCGGAGTTGAGTGAGGTCAGTCCGTCCCACCATGATGCTGCCGGACGTGGCGGTGTCCAGCCCCGCCAGACAGTGCATCAGGGTGGACTTGCCCGACCCCGAGGGCCCCATGATGGCGGTGAACGCACCCCGGGTGAAGTCCACGTTGACCCCGTCCAGGGCGCGTACCCCCGTTTCCCCAGACCCGTACACCTTCACCAGGTCCCGGGCGGTGACCACCGGCGGTGTGTCGTAATGGGGCAGAGCCGGCTGGCCCAGCGTGGCGCTGTCACTCACGCGTGTCTCCTCGATGTTCCTCGACGATGGCGTGTCCCCACGATTGCGGCGACCGGTCGGCAGACTAGGTGGGCAGTGCCGGTGCCTTCATCGTCGGCGCGGATGATCCCTGATGTCCCCTTCGTCGGTGGGGTGCGATGCCGTGTATCGCTGTGGTCGCCCGTCCGGACCGACTTTCGGCGGATGGAGTCCGTCATCGCGCCGGGCACCCGACGGGGCAGCGCACCGCCCCACCTACCGCTCCGCGCGTCACAGCCGGGGGAGCAGCACAGCACCACCTGCCGGCGACTTTCGTCGGTGCCACTGACCGCGTGCGCCCGCCACGGCCAGCCTCGGTCGGAGGAACACGCTGCGCACCTAGACTCTCCCCACGTGTTCCATGGTGAAGAGGAGCGTCTGCGCGACGCCTTTGGCGAGCGTCCGGTACGCATCTGGCGGTGGTGGTGGAATCGACGTTTCCGCATCGCCGACTGGATCTATGCCGCCGCGTTGTTTCCATGGGCCGCCCTGATCAATCTCACCGTATTCGACAGCCCGGACCCGGGGACGGCCGGCGGGCCCCTGTACTGGGGGCCGTTGCCGTTGTCCTGGACCGTTGGTCCGTTCGTGGGCGCGGTCGTTGTCCTGGTCGTTCCCGCCCTGGTCTCGGCCACGGTGCTCCTACGCCGAAGCCGGCCCCGATGGCTGCTGGGAGCGGCACTTCTGCTGCTGGTGGCGTTCGGTAACCCGGTTGCCGTGCCCCTGGCACTGTACTCCTACGCCGTATGGTTCACCGATCGGCGCGGTTTGGCCGCCTGGACCCTTGCGATGTTCGGCGGCACCGTATTCTGGGTCCTCGTTACGGAAGGCAGCCTCACCACGATCGTTGTCGTCGCGATCGTGATGATCGCCTTGCCCCTGACCATTGGCCTGTGGGTGGGGACCCGCCGACTGCTTATCGCCAATCTGCGTGAACGGGCCGAGCGTCTGGAACGGGAGCACCACCTGGAGGCCCAGCGGGCCCGCGCGGCCGAACGTACCCGGATCGCCCGGGAGATGCACGACGTGGTTGCCCACCGGGTCAGCCTGATGGTGCTGCACGCCGGAGGCCTGGAGGTGTCCGCACCCGACCCGGCCACCTCCGAGGGCGCTGCACTCATCCGCAGTACCGGCCGGGAAGCCCTCACCGAGCTGCGGGAGATCCTGGGTGTGCTGCGTGACGACACCGACATCGGTGCCGGGGGCGATGCCGCAGCCACTGAACCGGTGGTGGGGGCCGACAGTACTGTGTCCGCGACGACCCCCCAACCCCGGCTGGCCGACCTGGACCGTCTCGTCGCCGAGTGGCGGGGCCTGGGGCGGGACGTCGAGGTACAGACGACGGGGCACCCCCGTGCCCTGTCGGCCCAGATCGAACGCACGGTTTACCGCACGGTCCAGGAGGGGTTGACCAATGCGGCCCGACACGCACCCGGTTCCGCGGTGCGAGTTCGGATCCGCTACAGCCGTACCGAGGTTGAGGTCACGGTCACCAACGGGCCTGCCACAACCGCCGCAGTGGATGGAGACACCGCGTCCGGAAGCGGATACGGGCTGACGGGACTTCGGGAACGTCTGGCCCTGGTGCAGGGTAGCCTCAACGCCGGCCCGTATCCGGACGGTGGATGGCGCATCCGTGCTGCGGTGCCGTTGCCCGCCTCGCCATCGTCGGTGGGGGAGGCCGGCGACGCGACGGACGGACCGGGGGCCGGTCCGTCCGGAGAACGGCACACCCGCCCCGACGACGAGGAGGAACACCGGGCGTGATCAGGGTCCTGTTGGTGGACGATGAACAGCTCGTGCGCTCCGGTCTGCGTATGATTCTGCATGCCCACACGGACATCGAGGTTGTGGCCGAGGCCGACGACGGTGCCGCGGCTGTGCGCCTGGCCGTGGAAACCACTCCCGACGTTGTGCTGCTCGACATCCGTATGCCCGGAACCGACGGAATCAGCGCCACCCGTGAGCTGACCGCACTGGACCAACCGCCGCGCGTGGTGTTGTTGACCACCTTCGACCTGGACGACTACGTGCACCAGGCGCTACGTGCCGGTGCGGTGGGCTTCCTGTTGAAGGACACCCCACCCGGGGACCTGGCCCAGGCGGTGCGTACGGTCCATGCGGGAAACGCCATGCTGGCTCCCAGCGTCACCAAGCGCATGCTGGAGCACTTCGCCGCCCCCGACGACAGTAGCGGCGCCGATGGTGCGGGCGGCGGGAAGTCCAAGGCGGCGGTGGCAGCGGCCCGTCTGGAGGCGCTGAGTGATCGGGAACGTGCAGTCCTGACGGCAGTGGCGCGGGGCATGTCCAACGCCGAGGCTGGGCGGTTGCTGCACATGCGGGAGGCGACGGTCAAAGCCCACGTCAGCCGCATCCTCGGCAAGCTCGATGTGACCAACCGGGTACAGGCTGCCATTCTGGCGCACGATGCCGGATGGGGCTGATCACCCCGCGGTTCCCCGCCGTGCCGCCCCTGGGGCATGTTCCCGTCAGCGTGCAGAGGTCGGTTCGGGATACCCAGTGGTAGCCAGATACGCTCGTGCTGCATGCCGAGCCCGGCTAGTCCGCGTGACGGCCCCACCGGCTATCATCACCCGCTCAGCTAGGCAACACAGTACGGAGGTCCCTGCGTCTATGTCCCGTTCGGCACTGGTCACTGGAGGCAACCGTGGGATTGGTCTCGCCGTCGCCCAGCAGCTCCAGGCAGCAGGCGACAGCGTGGCCCTCACCTATCGATCCGGGGAACCGCCCGCGGGTTTCCTCGGAGTCCAGTGCGATATCACGGACAGCGACCAGGTGGATGCCGCGTTCACGCACGTCGAACAGGAGCAGGGCACGGTCGAGGTGTTGGTCGCCAATGCCGGCATGACTCAGGACCAACTACTGGCACTGATGAGCGAGGACGCCTTCAGCTCGGTGCTGGACACCAACCTCACCGGAGCGTTCCGGGTGGCCAAGCGCGCGGTCCGAGGAATGATGCGCCAACGCAGTGGCCGCATCATCCTGGTGTCCTCGGTTGTGGGGATGTTGGGTTCCGCTGGCCAGGCCAACTATGCCGCGGCGAAGTCCGGAATGGTCGGGTTCGCCCGGTCGCTTGCGCGAGAGCTGGGGTCGCGCAACATCACGGTCAACGTGGTTGCTCCAGGATTCGTGGACACGGCGATGACCGCAGACCTCGGGGAGGACCGCAGAAACGAGATCATCGCCAATGTCCCCCTCGGGCGGCTTGCCCAGCCCGCGGAGATCGCCAGTGTGGTCCGTTTCCTCGCCAGCCCGGAGGCCGGTTACGTCACCGGGGCCCTGATTCCGGTGGACGGCGGACTCGGGATGGGGCACTAGTTCCCTCGACGTCGCTGGCGCGTCCCTGCGCTCGCGTCCCGTAGCCCGTAAGCCCCCTAGCCACATCGACTCACGACCAAGGAAACCTCATGGGACTTCTCGATGGTAAACGCATTCTCGTCACCGGAGTGTTGACCAACTCCTCGATCGCCTTCCATGTGGCCCGGCTCTGCCAGGAGGAAGGGGCAACGGTGGTGCTGACGGGGTTCGGCAGGATGAGCCTCGTTGAACGCGTCGCCAAACGGCTACCGGAGCCGCCCCCGGTCGTGGAACTGGACGTCACCGACTCCGAGCACCTGGACAGTCTCGCCGCCCGGGTGGGCGAGCACACCGAGACCATCGATGGTGTGGTCCACGCGATCGGGTACGCCCCCCAGGCGGCGCTCGGCGGAAACTTCCTGGACACCCAGTGGGAGGACGTCGCCAGCGCCTTCCAGATCTCCACCTACTCACTGAAGTCCCTGACCATGGCTGCGCTGCCACTCATGCGCGACGGGGGCTCCGTCGTGGGGCTCGACTTCGATGCCACCGTCTCCTGGCCCGTCTACGACTGGATGGGCGTGGCGAAGGCGGGACTGGAGTCGACGTCGCGCTATCTGGCACGCTACCTCGGTGAGCAGCAGATCCGGGTCAATCTGGTGGCCGCCGGCCCCATCCGGACCACCGCCGCTGCCAACATCCCGGGCTTCGAGGAGTTCGAACGGACCTGGAGTGAGCGGGCCCCACTGGGGTGGGAGATCACCGATCCCGAGCCCGCGGCCCGTGCGGTCGTCGCGTTGATGTCGGACTGGTTCCCGGCTACGACCGGTGAGATCGTGCATGTCGACGGTGGGTTGCACGCCACCGGGGCCTGACCTGGTGCCTCCGGCGACCCGACGTCAGCCGGAGGCACGCCCGGCAGCCATCGTGCGGCACGGAGCGGGGAGTGGACCCTGGACCTGGGACCAGCCGGCGCATCCGTGCTGGTCACGGGGGACAGCCGGGGCATCGGGGGTGCCGTGGCCGAGCCAGAGGACGTCGCCAGGGCCATGACCATCCTCCTGAGCCCGGCGGCGGAGTTCGTCCCCGGGGCCAACCTCGTCGTCGACGATGGCTTCCGCGGCCGGGTCCGGGACCTGAACCCGGCTCAGCCCTCCCGAACGGCGGGAACGAGCCGGGTGTGCCGTCGCCCCCCGGGCGCCGCGGTCACCCCTGTACCGGCGGTGACCAGGGGGTCGGCCCCCCACACGAGGGACACGTGGAGCTGGGCCCGGGTCAGCATAGTGTAGGCGAGGTCCGGTGGGAGCGGGCCCGTCCCCGGCGTGGGATCGACAACAGCAATCACGGCGGGCCAGCGCCCACCGTGCGCAACCGAGGTCGGGAACGCCCAGCCGTGCCGAAGCAGGGTGGAATCCTCGACGAACACGGGGCCGGCGGTTTCACTGGGCGAGGACCCCGCGCGGTCCCACCGCACCCACACGCCCGTGTCTGCGCATTCGTGCACGGTCCCGCGTTCCCCCGCCGCACGACCTTCCGTGGCCCGCACCTGCACGACCCGGTCTCCCACGTCGAAGCCCCAGCAGGCCCCGGGGCCCGGGTTCAGCTGTGCCTTACACGCGGCATTGAGCGCCTCGGCACCACAGGATCCGGACCGTGCCACGGTTACCACCAGCGTGTCATCCGGATCCACCCCGAACGCCCGAGGGATGGAATCGGTCAACAGTTGCAGAGTGCGATGGGTGGCCTCGGCGGGAGAGGTAACCGTCACCGGGACCACCTCGTGTCCGGGGCTGGGTTCCGCGGGAACACGCCCTGCGAGCATCTCCAGGGCCACCCGGGCAAGGGGCTGGGGAGCGTCGGGCGTGCCAAGTTCGGCCACGGGGACGATGCCACTGGCCCGCAGATCGGGGACCACCTGGCCCGGCCCCGGTGCGAAGCGCTCGTGTGGATCCGCGAGGAGCACGAGGTGGGTACCGTCCGCACAGGCGGTGACGAGCTCAGCGGCGGTGGTGGTATCCACGGCCATGGCGTCGGCAACGATGACGAGGTCAGCGGCCAATGCGGGTGACGCGGCCGTCGGAACCGCGGCCGTTCCTCCCGGGGATGCTGGCGCTGACGGCTCGGGATCCAGCAGCTGTGCCAGCGGATACACCGAAACGGGGACGTCGTCCGGCAGTGATTCCGCCAGGGCCCGGGCGCTGGCGGCGAGCGGGGTGACGACGGTGGTCCGGCCCCCACCGGCGTGTGCGATATCCGCCGCCCCAGCGATGAACTGCACCTGGGCCGGCATGTGTGCCGCATGGGTCACAATCGACACCCCCCGCAGCGCCACCGTGATGAGCGCCGCCTCCACCTCGGGGGCGATGTCGACCGACAGGCGGGTGGCCGTCGCGGCTACCGTTTCCCGGGCAGTGAACGGGTCCATAATCGGCTCACTGGTGGCGATGAGCCGGTTGATTCCGGATGCGAGCTGGTCCTCGGATGCTGCCAGCTCCGGCAGCGCGAGGTAGGTCCGGTCCTGGTCGGTGGGGGCCTCGGCCTCCACAGCGGAGTCGTCTTCCGGTGTGTCGGCCGCCTCCGCCGCGTCCGTCCCCGCGTCAATGTCCTCGTCGGAGTGACTGCGGGCTGTGACCAGATTCCGGTCCAGCGCCTCCTGGACCGCCGCCTCCGGGCTGGTCACACCATGACCACGCAGCTGTGCGGATACCTGCTCCTGGGGCAGAGCGGTGTGTCCCTGCCGGGTGGCCCGGACCAGAACATGCTGGACCAGGGCGGCGCGTCGTCGCGGATCCTCGGGCCGCACCGGCCCGCTCTGCCCTGCCAGGTGTTGAGCGGCGTGGTCGGCCTGCTCCACCGTTACTCCCGGAAGCCGCAACAACAGCCACGGGTTGGCCGTGAGGTCCTCGGCCGCCGTGGCTCCCAGCGCCCGGTGGAGTCCGGGGGCGAGCGCCGGCGGCGCCCCCATTCGCTGGAGGACGGACACGATCGGGGCCACGGTCTGTGGGCTGGCATGCTGCGGGATACGTGACTCGGACACACCCCAGAGACTAGCGAGTCACCCGCCCTGCGCTCACCGCCCTCACCGCACCAGCCCGAGCGGCTCGGGTACGCGTGTGGGCTTCTCACGCCAACACCGGCCCCACCGCGTCGGCAGAGGCGTCATCCAGGGCGTCGCGGATCTCTCGGGGGAGGATCAGTGCCTCGCTGGCCAGCAGCTCCTCCAGCTGGGGCGCCGTGCGCGCCCCGACCGGGGTGGAGGCGACGTAGGGCTGGTCCCGAACCCAACTCAGTGCGACCGCGTGTGCCGACACCCCCAGGCCCCGGGCAGCCGTACACACGGACTCCACGATGCGTCGGCTTCGTTCGTCGAAGTACGGTTCGACGAAGGCGGCCATGTCCTCGGCCGCGCCGCGGGAGCCATCGGGGCGCCCGTCCCGGTACTTTCCCGTCAACACTCCCCGCCCCAGCGGCGACCAGGCAAGCAGGCCCGCCCCGGCGTCGGCCACCGCGGGCAGGAGGTCGGTCTCCACACGGCGGTTCACCAGCGAGTATTCCGTGCCAACCGAGATCACCGGGGTGCGTCCGGTTACGGCCCGCTGCCAGGTCGCGTACTTGGTGAACTGCCAGGCCGTGACATTCCCGACGCCGACGTAGCGCACCCGCCCGGACGCCACCGCCGTATCGAGTGCCGCCAGGGTTTCTTCCGTGGGCGTGTCCGGGTCGTACACGTGCACCTGCCACAGGTCGACGTGCTCGGTGCCCAGACGGGAGAGCGAGGCGTCCAGGGCGGCAAGTAGGTGCCGGCGGGATGTGTCCTGGGGTCGGTAGGCCTGAGGGCTGTGGCCGGCCTTCGTTCCGATGACCAGGTCCTCGCGGCGCGCCACCGTGTGCAGGAGGCGCCCCAGGATGCGCTCGCTGTCCCCTCCCGCGTAGATGTCGGCGGTGTCCACGAAGGTTCCACCAGCGTCCAGAAACGTCGCAACCTGGTGCGCCGCCTCCTCTTCGCCGGTGTCCTTTCCCCAGTTCATGGTGCCCAGTCCCAGCCGCGACACCCATAGACCCGACCCACCCAGCTGTCGCTGCTCCATGTCGCGGAGCGTACCCGGAATCGATGCGCAGGCGGGGGAAGCACGCCCCGGAACTGGCATGACGATAGGATCGCCGAACATGGACTGTGCGTACCCCTCACGGACCGGTGGCCGTGAGACCGAGGTGGTATTCGCCCCCCGGGGAGCCGAGGTGCCTGCGATCTGGCGCCACGTGGCCGGACTCCTGGCGCGGGGGCCGCGGTGACGGGTTCCGCCACCGTGCTGCTCGTACGGCACGGATCCACGACCGAAACCGGTGCCCGGCTCACCGGGAGAAGACCCGGCATTGGCCTGGACGAGCGTGGCCGGGGCCAGGCCACGCGGCTCGCTCAACGCCTCGCTCCACTACAGCTGAACGCCGTCGTGTCCAGCCCCCTGCAACGCTGTCGTGAGACGGCCGAAGCCATTCGGGCCGCGCAACCTGCCGAGTCCGGTGTGGAAAACGTGCGCACAGACCCGGAACTCATCGAGTGTGACTACGGCGACTGGACCGGGAAACTCCTGGTGGACCTGGTGGACGAGCCCGCCTGGCACACGGTCCAGCACCATGCCAGTGCCGCACGCTTTCCCGGCGGGGAGGGGCTCGCCGAGGTTGCCCACCGTGCTACCCGGGCTGTGCGCGATCACATCGAGCGACTCCTCGACACCCACCAGCACCCGGTGCTGCTGGTATGCAGTCACGGCGACGTTATCAAGGCCGTTCTCGCCGACGCGCTGGGCATGCACCTCGACCTGTTCCAGCGCATCCAGGCCGATCCCTGTTCGCTCAGCGCGATCCGCTACACCTCGGGGCGTCCGTTCGTACTCCGACTCAACGACTGTGGCGAAACCCTGGTCGGTCTCGTCCCGCGCGGTGAGTACCCGAGGATCGACGACACGGATGCGGTCGTGGGAGGCGGCGGTGGCGGCGAGGCCGAGAACCCGCGAGTATGACAGCAGGACACTGACCACGCGCACCGGCGTCGCACTGTGTGCATGGATCGCGACGCGGCCGTCGATCATCTAGGGTGCTCACATGCCCGTCTTTCAGTTCGATCCGCCCGAACGCTTCGTGGCCGGAACCGTGGGACAACCCGGAGAGCGCGCCTTCTTCCTCCAGGCAACCGGTGGCGGCCGTGTCACCAGTGTTGCGCTGGAGAAACAGCAGGTTGCTGCCCTGGCGGAACGCGTCGAGGAACTCCTGAACGAGGTCCGCGAGCGTTTCGGTGCCCTTCCCGACGAGGAGGCCGAACTGGAGCCGGACGAGGATCCCCTGGAACTGCCGATCGAGCAGGATTTCCAGGTCGGCACGATGGCACTGGCCTGGGACCAGGATACGGGGCGGGTCATCATCGAGGCCCAGGAGCTCAGCGAGGAGTCTGCGGAGGAGGACGCCGAGGAGAGCGTCTTCGCTGAGGAGGGGCCCCAGCTGCGCGATGTCCTGCGTGTGCACCTCACCCCGGCGGCGGCACGCGCTTTCGCCAAGCGCGCCATGCGGGTGGTGGCGGCCGGCCGCCCCACCTGCCCCCTGTGTGGCCAGGCCCTCGACCCAAGCGGCCACGTGTGTCCACGGCAGAACGGCCATAAGCGCCTGGTTCTGTAGCCGAGGCGACCATGTCCTTGCCCCGCGACAACCAGTACCCCGCTGCGACGGAGGCGCTCCAACTGCTGCGTACGGGGGAACTGGACGTGGTCGGGCGCCTGGCAGTGGCGTCCAACGCCACGCTGTACTGTGACGTGCGTGCGCCTGAGACGGGAACGGTCGCCGCGCACTGCGTCTACAAGCCGGTGGCGGGGGAACGTCCACTGTGGGATTTCCCGCAGGGAAGCCTCGCCGGCCGCGAGGTAGCCGCCTACGCGGTCTCCGAAGCTCTCGGGTGGCGCGTGGTGCCCCCCACGGTGTATCGGAGCGGACCATACGGCCCCGGGATGTGCCAGTGGTGGATCGACGGTGATCCCGAGGTGGACCTGGTCGAGCTCTCCCGGGACACCCAGAGTCCGGGGCTACGTCGTATGGCGGTGTTCGACGCGGTGATCAACAATGCGGACCGCAAGATCGGACATCTACTGCCGGTTCCGTGCGGGCACCTGTACGGCTGTGATCACGGGCTGTCCTTCGCCGTGCCGGACAAGCTGCGGACGGTTCTGTGGCAGTGGCAGGGTGCACAGCTGCCCCCCGACGTCCTCGACGACCTCCGGCGGCTGGAGGCCCAGCTTCGGGATTCGGGGAGTCCGCTGGCGCGGTGTCTGGCCGAGTACCTGAGTCCAGCCGAGCGACGTGCCACCCTGCATCGGGTCATGACCCTGCGGATACAGGGCGTGCATCCATCCCCCCAACCGGACTGGCCATCGATACCGTGGCCACCGGTGTAGTCGACAGCGCTGGCGCGACAGCTCGGAGTCAACGTGCCGGCGTCGTGACCTGGTCCGCGCTCGTCTGTGGGAGCGAGGTGTCCGGCGTAGCGGCGCCTCGATGCAGGAACCGGTCCAGCCACCGGTCATCGGCGATGCGGATGACTGTGATCCACGCCGCCGCAATCACAGCAACGACGAGAGCTATGGTGACCTTGGTGGGATCGCTGGGGTCGAGAGCGAAGAACTCCTGGGCCGGCGGGACCATCATCACGGCCACCAGCAGTCCGCCCATACTCGCCACCAGGACGACCTTCCACCACACATAGGGTTTCGCCACCAGCAGAAGCACCCACATGGTCACGACACTGAGCGTGATCACGGCTGCCGTGCGATCGGTCAGGTCGGGAGGGGTGCCGTCCCCCAGCACCAGAAGGTAGGTCGTTGTGGTGGCGATTCCAGCGAGTAGGCCCGCCGGAATCGCCAATCGCAGGGTGCGGGAGACGAAACCCGGACGGGCCCGTTCCCGGTTGGGAGCCAGTGCCAGAAAGAACGCCGGTATTCCGAAGGTGAGCGCGTTGATCAGGGTGGCGTGCCGGGGAAAGAACGGGTAGGCCACTCCGAGTAGTCCGACCACCGTTGCGACCGTGACCGAGTAGACGGTTTTGGTCAGAAACAGGGTGGCGACCCGTTCGATGTTTCCGATGACGCGGCGACCTTCCGCCACGATGCGGGGTAGCGCTGCGAAGCGGTTGTTCAGTAGGACGATCTGTGCGACGGAACGGGCTGCGGGGCTTCCCGAGCCCATAGCGATCCCGACGTCGGCCTCCTTCAATGCCAGGACATCGTTGACGCCGTCCCCGGTCATCGCGACCGTGTGGCCCCGACCGTGTAGGGCGCGAACGAGGCTGCGCTTGCCCTCGGGGGACACGCGTCCGAATGCCGCCGCCGACGTCGTCTGGTCCGCGAGTGCCTGCGGATCTGTTGCCAGGTGTTGCGCATCGATGGCCCGGTGCCGGACCAGGTTCAACTCTCGGGCCACTGCCCCGACGGAGGCGGGCGTGTCCCCGGAGACGATCTTGACGTCCACGTCCTGGTCGGTGAAGTAGGCGACCGTGTCGCGGGCGTCTGCCCGAAGTCGTTGTTCCAGCACGACGAGGGCGTAGGGACGGACCTCGGGGAGGGGCTCGTGGGGATCCGGCCGATCCCCCGCCTGTGCGAGCAGAAGCACCCGAGCGCCCCGACCAGCGATTTCGTCGGCCGTGGCGAGGATCTCGGCGGGGTCCCTGCCCTGCGCGGATCCAGCATGGTTCAGTACAACCTCGGGTGCACCGAGAATCCAGTGGTGCTCACCCTCGTCGTGCGCGAAACTGACTCCGCTCCACTTCCGGGCTGACGAGAAGGGGGCCTGGGAAACGACCGGCCACGGTGGTGGCGGTGGACAGCCGGCGGCGATTGCGGCCATGCTCTGGTTCGGTCGCGGGTCACTGGCAGCGAGGGCGGACAGCACGTCCACCGCCTCGACCTCGGCCGGCGCCGAACCGAGGGGTGCGGTCGGTAGGGTTCGCACCTCCCGCAGCCGCATCCCCGGCTCGGTCAGGGTTCCGGTCTTGTCCGCACAGATGACATCCACCCGGGCGAGCCCCTCGATGGCCGGGAGTTCCTCCACCAGGCAGCCACGACGCCCCAGCCGAACCACCCCCACGGCCAGGGCGATGCTCACCAGCAGGACCAGCCCTTCGGGGATCATCGTGACCAGTGCCGCCACCATGCCGCGTAGAGCGTCGGCGAAGGCCGGGGAGACCAGGTCCAACCCCAGGTAGGAAGCCAGGCCGGACAGTTCCGCCTGCGTGGCGGCGTGTCCCGCGTCTGCGCTGCGCACCAGCTGGCTGTAGATCAGGAGGCCACCGACCGGGATCAGCAGCCAGGTGATCCAGCGCAGGATGCGGTCGATCCCCTCGCGGAGTTCGGAGCGCACCAGCGTGAAGCGACTGGCCGCCTCGGTGAGCCGTGCAGCGTAGGAGTCGCGGCCCACGCGGGTGGCTCGAAGGCGAGCTCGACCGGCAACCACGTAGCTCCCGGAGAGCACGTCATCTCCGGGACGCTTCCGCACGGGCTCGGCCTCACCGGTCAGGAGGGACTCGTCGACCTCCAACCCCACGGCGGACACGACCACACCGTCCACCACGGCCTGGTCGCCCAGCGCGAAGTCGATGACGTCGTCGACGACGATCTCCCGGGTGGAGACGTCGCGCAGTTCGCCGTCCCGGAGTACACGTGGTCGGGTGGCGTTGATGATGGCCAGCCGGTCCAGAGTGCGCTTCGCCCGGAGTTCCTGAACGATGCCGATCAGCGTGTTGATGACGATGACGAGTGCGAACAAGCCGTCCTGGACCGGACCGATGATCGCGATGATTCCGAACAGGACCGCGATCAGGGCGTTGATCCGTGTGAAGACGTTGGCTCGGATGATCTGGACCAGACTGCGACTGGCACGCAATGGAACGTCGTTGCTGAGTCCCTGCGCCTGACGGTGGGCAACCTCGGCAGCAGTGAGGCCCGTGAGCTCGGACACGACGGGAGCGTCCCGCCCACCGACGGCCTCGTCCATGCAGCCCCTCTCGCCTGGTCGTCAAGCCACAGGCTAATCGAGAACATCGCCTGCCGGTACAGGTGCGGTGCGGCTGGGGATACGGTCCGCAGTATCGTTTCCTGGGTTCCCGGCCCACAGCCACGACAGGCGGTGACACCGAACGGAAGGTCGAGAGGTCGAGGTCCCGCGGTAAACCCGAGCGGTATCCCGACCGTCCCCAACGGCGTGAGGCAGCACAGATCCGACGTCTCCGGCACCGACCCGCCTGTGGGACCCGGGCGGGACATCTCCCGATGCTGGACCAGGGCCACCTACTGGCTGATGTATGCGGTCGCGGTCGCTGCTGCCTGGGTGCACTGGCAGAGTGGGAGCCATGCCCTGGCGTTTGGCTGTGCGGTCGTCGCGGCGCTGGGCGCCTGGTTCATCGCCCGGGAACGGGGCCGCTGAGGCGGGGGCGGTTCGTGGGATGTCGGGCGATTTCGGGGCGTGGGGGCGGATATTCTGGGATCCATGCGCTCTTGGTCCGCGGCCAACCCGCCCCGTCTGCCGGGAGCAGGTAGCCCACTCCTGCTGCACGACAGTGTCACCGGAACCCGACGTGCGGCTCCTCCCGGGCCTGCGGCACGCATGTACGTCTGTGGCATCACTCCCTATGACGCGACCCACGTTGGCCACGCCTTCACCTACGTCACCTTTGATCTGGTCAATCGCGTGTGGCGGGATGCGGGATTGCGCGTCGACTACGTGCAGAACGTCACCGACGTGGACGATCCGCTGCTGGAGCGTGCGCACGCCCAGGGGGAGGATTGGCGGGAGCTCGCCCAACGGGAGATCGAAGTTTACCGTGCCGACATGAGTGCTCTGGGGGTGCTTCCGCCCCGAGCGTTCGTGGGTGTGGTGGAGTCCGTGTCGTTGATCGCCGATCTTGTCGAGCGGATCCGGCGGGCGGGTGCCGCCTACGAGGTGGACGGGGACGTCTATTTCTCGGTGGCCGCGGCGGACCGATTCGGTTCGGTGAGTGGGCTGGACCGGGCCACCATGCTCCGGTTGTTCGGGGAACGTGGCGGGGATCCGCAGCGTCCCGGAAAGAAGGATCCTCTGGACTGGCTACTGTGGCGTGCCGAGCGGCCGGGGGAGCCGGCGTGGGACAGTCCCCTGGGGCGGGGGCGGCCCGGGTGGCACGTCGAGTGCAGTGCGATCTCCCTCAACGAGTTGGGTTCCGCCTTCGATCTCAACGGGGGTGGGGACGACCTTGTGTTCCCGCACCACGAGATGGGGGCAGCGGAGGCACGGGCAGCCACGCCGGGTGGTGCGGCACGCGCCTACACGCACGTCGGTGCCGTGGGCCTGCACGGTGCGAAGATGTCCAAGTCCCTGGGAAACCTGGTGTTCGTCTCGGCCCTGCGGCGGCAGGGAGCCGACCCCATGGCGGTGCGGCTGGCTCTCCTCGCACATCACTACCGCAGTTCCTGGGACTGGACGGAGGACGGGCTCACGGCGGCGACCCATCGTCTGCGACGGTGGCGGTCCGCGGTTTCCCTGGCCAGTGGTCCGGATGCGGCCCCGGTGTTGGCGCAGGTTCGGGCGGCTCTCGCAGACGATCTCGACACGCCGACAGCCCTGGCGGCCGTGGACCGGTGGGTGGACCAAGCACTGGCCACTCCGGAGCAGGACACCGCCACAGCTGGGGCGGGCGCGGACCATCCACCCCTCGTCCGTGACACCGTGGCGGCCCTGCTGGGCGTGCACCTGTAGTCGAGGGGGAGCCCCGGCGCCCCGTCGCCCTAAGCGACTCTGTCCCGGGCCGGGGACGCCCAACGATTACCGGACTGCGTCCCGGCCCGACCCCTACGAGGACAGCGGCACGTGGATGCCCCGTAGCCCGTAGGGGCGCAGGACGCTCGCGACAGCCCCGGTGGCCCAGCCATATCCGCCACGAACCGCAGTGTGCGCGGCTTCGCTCCCCAGAGTCGTCGCTCCGTGGCTCGGGATGGCTCGGGAGCGTCCGTGGGGCTCGGAAGCCGGGGCACAACGCAGCCTAACTGTGCCCCGTGTCGCGACGACGAAGGTAACGCTCGAATTCTCGGGCGATCGCGTCTCCGCTGGCCTCGGGAAGCTCCGCAGCATCCTTGGCTTCCTCCAGGCTGCGGACATAGCTGGCGATGTCGGAATCCTCCGACGCCAGCTCATCGACGCCGTGCTCCCAGGCGCGCGCCTCCTCCGGAAGGTCACCCAGCGGGATCGTGACATCCAGGATGTCCTCCACCTTCCGCAGGAGCGACAGGGTGCCCTTGGGGCAGGGCGGCTGTGCGAAGTAGTGAGGTACGGCCGCCCACAGCGCCACCGAGTCCAGACCTGCCGCGGCACAGGTGTCCTGGAGCACCCCCAGAATTCCGGTGGGGCCGTCGTAGGCCGTGGGCTCGAGATTCAGGGATCGGGCCAGGTCGCTACTGGAGGCCACCGTCGTCACGGGGACCGGGCGGGTGTGGGGAGCGTCGGCGAGGAGCGCGCCGAGGAGAACCACCTGACGAACATCCAGCTCCCGAGCCACGGTGAGGAGGTCGCTGGAGAAGCCCCGCCAGCGCATGTTCGGCTCTACACCCCGGACCAGGACCATGTCGCTGGGCTGGCCATCGGGACGGGCAACACTGACCCGGGTCGAGGGCCACACCACCCCTTGGCTCACCCCGCCGACGGTACTGGTGCGTGGTCGGGCCACCTGATAGTCGTAGTAGTCGTCGGCGTCCAGGGTGAGCAGGTTGTGCGCGTCCCACGTCGTGGCCAGGTGGTCAACCGCCCCGCTCGCGACGTCTCCGGCATCGTTCCAGCCCTCGAACGCGACAACCATGACGGGCTCGACGAGCTCGGGTACGCTCTCGAGCTCAGGCACAGGCCGCCTCCTCAACGCGATTCCAACAACACCCGGCTCCCGTGGCAGAGCGTTCAACCCACCCACACTACGCATCCCGCAGCCTCGGCAGGCTCAGCTCCGAAGGGAACCACGACCACCCTACGCCCTACGACCCGGTCGCGTTCCGTGCCCCGCGCCCGGACTTGGTTGGTTCATTACTCACTTCTCAATCGGACCGATACGGAAGCGCTGTGACCTGCGGGTCTGTGGCCCCGTCCCGGTCCGGGCGGGAGCCCCCTGCGGGCGCCGAAAGGCCGCGCAGTAGAGTGGTGTCCCATGAGTTCTCGACTCTCTTTCCGAGATGCCCTCGCTCGACGCGTCATCGTGGCCGACGGTGCCATGGGCACGATGCTCCAGGCGTACGACCTCAGCCTGGACGACTTCCAAGGACACGAAGGCTGCAACGAGATTTTGAACGTCACCCGACCCGATGTGGTCCGGGAGACACACGCAGCGTTCTTCGCCGTCGGTTCGGACTGCGTGGAGACCAACACCTTCGGCAGTAACTTCGCGGCTCTGGCTGAGTACGACATTCCGGAGCGTACCTACGAGACCGCCGAGGCGGGCGCTCGTATCGCCCGTGAGGTTGCCGACGACTACAGCACACCCGACCACCCCCGATATGTTCTCGGTGCGATGGGGCCGGGCACGAAGCTTCCCAGCCTGGGGCACGCCCCCTTCGCCACCCTGCGTGACTACTACCAGGAGTGTGCGCGGGGTCTGATCGACGGTGGAGCCGACTCCATCCTCGTGGAGACCTGCCAGGACCTGTTGCAGACCAAGGCTGCCATCATCGGCGCCCAGCGGGCCCGCGCGGCCGCCGGCACCGACACGGTCATCATTGGCCAGGTCACGATCGAGACGACCGGCACCATGTTGTTGGGATCCGAGATCGGTGCGGCCCTGACCGCACTCGAGCCTCTCGGTATCGACATGATCGGCCTGAACTGCGCCACCGGCCCGGCCGAGATGAGCGAGCACCTGCGCTACCTGGCCCAGCACTCGCCCATCCCCATCTCCTGTATGCCCAATGCCGGGCTGCCGGAGCTCGGTGCCGAGGGCGCGGTCTACCCGCTCACCCCGCCGGAGCTCGCCGACGCACACGACAACTTCACCCAGGAGTTCGGCCTGTCCATGGTCGGCGGGTGCTGCGGTACCACCCCCGAGCACCTGCGCCAGGTCGTCGAGCGCGTGGGCGGGCGCGAGGTCCGGGCCCGCGACTCCAGGCTCGAGCCGGCCTCCGCCTCCCTGTACCAGAGCATCCCCTTCCGTCAGGACGCCAGCTACCTCGCTGTGGGGGAGCGGACCAACGCCAACGGATCCAAGGCCTTCCGTGAGGCGATGGTCGAAGAGCGCTACGACGACTGTGTGGAAATCGCCCGGGACCAGATCCGAGACGGTGCCCACATGCTCGATCTCAACGTCGACTATGTGGGCCGGGACGGCGTTGCCGACATGAAGGAGCTGGCCTCCCGACTGGCCACGGCCTCCACCCTGCCGATCATGCTGGACTCCACCGAGCCGGCCGTGCTGGAGGCCGGACTGGAGATGCTCGGCGGTCGCGCCGTGATCAACTCGGTCAACTACGAGGATGGCGACGGCCCGGACTCCAAGATCAACAGGCTGATGCCGGTGATCAAGGAGCACGGTGCCGCCGTCGTTGGCCTCACCATCGACGAGGACGGGCAGGCGCGGACCGCGGAATGGAAGGTTCGGGTCGCTGTCCGGCTCATCGAGGAGCTGGTGAACAAGTGGGGGATGCGGCACGGTGACATCGTCATCGACTCCCTGACCTTCCCCATCGCCACCGGCCAGGAGGAGACCCGGCGCGACGGCATCGAAACCATCGAGGCGATTCGGGAGATCAAGCGTCGCTACCCCGAGGTGCAGACCACCCTGGGGTTGTCCAACCTCTCCTTCGGGCTCAATCCCGCCGCACGTATCGTGCTGAACTCGGTCTTCCTGCACGAGTGCGTGGAGGCCGGACTCGATTCCGCGATCGTGCACGCCTCCAAGATCCTGCCGATGAACCGGATCCCCGACGACCAGCGGCAGGTCGCCCTGGACATGATCTATGACCGTCGGGAGGAGGGCTACGACCCTCTGGAACGCTTCATGGGCATGTTCGAGGGTGTCGACGCCCAGGCCATGAAGGCGTCCCGTGCCGAGGAACTGGCCGCGCTGCCGCTGTGGGATCGGCTGGAGCGGCGGATCATCGACGGCGAGATGAATGGCATGGAGGCCGACCTCGACGAGGCCATGGCCGAGAAGGCGCCACTGGAGATCGTCAACGACCATCTCCTGGCCGGCATGAAGGTGGTCGGTGACCTCTTCGGTTCCGGCGAGATGCAGCTTCCCTTCGTGCTGAAGTCCGCCGAGACCATGAAGACGGCCGTGGCCCACCTCGAGCCGCACATGGAGAAGTCGGAGGACGACGAGGGCAAGGGCCGGATCGTGCTGGCCACCGTCAAGGGCGACGTGCACGACATCGGCAAGAACCTCGTGGACATCATCCTGTCCAACAACGGCTACGACGTTGTCAACATCGGCATCAAGCAGCCGGTGAACGCGATCCTGGAAGCGGCCGAGGAGAACAAGGCCGATGTCATCGGGATGTCCGGGCTCCTGGTCAAGTCCACGGTGATCATGAAGGAAAACCTCCAGGAGATGAACAACCGGGGCATCGCCGAGACCTATCCGGTGCTGCTCGGGGGCGCGGCCCTGACCCGCTCCTTCGTGGAGGAGGACCTCGCCGAGATGTTCGACGGGGAAGTCCGCTACGCCAAGGACGCCTTCGAGGGGCTGCGGCTGATGGACGCCGTCATGGCCGTGAAGCGCGGGGAGGAGGGAGCCGAGCTCCCCGAGCTGCGCAAGCGCAAGGTCAAGGGCGGCGCCCAGCTCAAGGTCACCGCCCCGGAGGACATGCCCGCCCGGAGCGACGTCTCCGTCGACAATCCGGTACCCACCCCACCGTTCTGGGGCGACCGGATCAGCAAGGGGATCCCCCTGGCCGACTACACGGCCTATCTGGACGAGCGCGCCACCTTCATGGGGCAGTGGGGGCTCAAGGGAGCCCGTTCCGACGACGGGCCCAGCTACGAGGAGCTCGTCGAAACAGAGGGACGTCCCCGGATGCGGATGTGGCTGGACCGCATCCAGACCGAGGGGCTGCTCGAGGCGGCCGTGGTCTACGGCTACTACCCCTGCTACAGCGAGGGTGACGATCTCGTGGTCCTCACTGAGGACGGAGACGAGCGCACCCGGTTCTCCTTCCCACGCCAGCGTCGGGACCGCCACCTCTGCCTGTCCGACTACTTCCGCCCCAAGGAGTCGGGAGAGACCGACGTCGTGGGGTTCCAGATCGTGACCGTGGGTGGTGCCATCAGTAACGCCACCCAGGAGCTGTTCGAGAAGAACGCCTACCGCGACTACCTCGAGCTGCATGGGCTGTCCGTCCAGCTCACCGAGGCCCTCGCGGAGTACTGGCACGCGCGGGTTCGTTCCGAACTCGGATTCGCGGGGGAGGACCCCGAGGACATCGAGCAGTTCTTCAAGCTCGGATACCGGGGTGCGCGGTTCTCGCTCGGCTACGGGGCCTGCCCCAACCTGGAGGACCGTGCGAAGATCGCCCAGCTGCTCGAACCGGAGCGGATCGGGGTCAGTCTCTCCGAGGAGTTCCAGCTACACCCGGAGCAGGCGACCGACGCGATCGTGATCCATCATCCCGAGGCGAAGTACTTCAACGCCTGATTGCTCCGCAGTCACGCACCGGCGGCTCCCCTAGGGGAGCCGCCGGATGCACGGCCCGCATCCGGAGTGCGACACTGGAGCCATGGGTGAGGAGTTTCAGTACGCGGGCGAGATGTTGGGTGCCACCCTCTTCCTGGTGGGGATGATCATCTCCTGGATGGTGTGGCGGCGTCGAGGTGCGGCCTACGGCCTCCGGGGGGTGTCCTGGTCACTGCTGGCTCTTGCCGCCGGACTGATCGGCCTCATCGAGGCACTGTGGGGATTCGTGTCCACGCTGTTCGGCTCCATTCTGAACCCGATCCTGTGGGCCGGATTCGCCGTGGGTGGCCTCGGTGTCCTGTTGTACGTGGTCACGGGGGTCATGAAGGCTCGCGGCCTTGGCACCTCGGGGCGGGGCAAACGTGCTGCCGCCACAACCGAGGCACCCCCGGAGGACAACAGTGCCGCGGGCGAATCCGAGGCGCAGCCGCAGCAGGTGGCGGCCAGCTCCGAGAGCGGTGACGACTTCAGTGACATCGAGGAACTGCTGCGCCGCCGTGGTATCAGTTGAGCCGTCTGGACCATGGCCCACCGGGCACGAGATGGACCTCGCAGCCGGCCCGCGGCCCGGCGTAGGCGTGCGGGTTGCCTGGCCGGAGCGGGAATGGTCTGCGCGGCGACCCGCGCCGTGGTGCGGGCGGGAAACGCGCCCTGGCCTGGCCAGGACCGTTTCCCCACGACGGCCAGCACGGTGTCCCGAAGTGATGCCACCGTTTCGGGACACAGCACGTGCCCGCCTGGCCGTCGCGCGGAGGAGCTAATAGCTGCCGCGGGTACGCCGGGCCGCGGGCCGACTGCGCCGCCCCGCCCCGGCCAGTCCACCGCGTTGGAAGGCGCGAACCAGTTCACCACCGAGATTGACCCCGGCACCGAGTGCCAGACCCACGGCGACAGCTTCAGCCAGGGTCAGCAGTCCCTGCGCGGCGTCGCCCATGCTCAGCTCGATCAGGCCACGGTAGAGAATACTTCCGGGCAGCAGCGGCGCGATCGAGGGGATCAGGTAGGGCAGCACCGGCCGTTGCCCGTGACGCGCCAACCAGTGTCCGATCATCCCGATCACGATCGCGCCACCCACCGTTGCGATAACCGTGGGCACCCCCAGCGAAGTACGCAGTATGGCGTAGATGAGCCAGATGAGGATCCCCATTCCCCCGATCGCCGGCAGAATGCGCGCGGGGACAGCCAGGGACACGGCGAAGGCCATAGCGATTCCGGCGGCGCCGACCAGGACCGGAAGTAGCACTCCCAACCGCAGATCCGTACTCGCGATTGGGAGATCATCCAGCTGCATGTTCACCCCGAGCTGGAGCGCCACGTAGGCGACGGCTCCGACACCGGAGACGATCGCTCCCAGCGTGAAGAACACTTCCAACAGCCGGGCCGAGCCACTGACGTAGGTGCCACTGATGCCTTCCTGGAGGCTGGCCACCAGGGGCCGCCCGGGGAGAAGTGCCATGATGTTACCGATGATCACGGCCCCGGCGTGAACGTCGAGTCCAGCCCAGGAGTCCACCCACAGCAGGGCCACGCCGATCGAGGACGCACAGACGGCAGCGGCGGTCATCTGGTAGAACTCGGCCACCCCCCGTCTGGCCAGATAGGCGGCGACGCGGTCACCCAGGACCGTGGCGAGGAAGGCCACCGCCGCGACGAGAATTCCACCGCCCATCATCACGCTGGCGCTGGAGGCGATCAGCCCGAAGCCACTGACGAGCACCCAGCTCGCATAGGGCGGCTGCGCGCGTTTGATCGCGCGAAGCCGTTCGATCGCCCCTTCCAACTCCAGCTGGCCGAGCGCGGCGTCCTGTACGAGGATGTGCAGTTCGGTGACACGGAAATAGTCCAGGCTACGGCGCCGCACCACCCGCTCTCCCGTGACCGGTGGCTGGTCACTGCCGGGGTGACAGGACAGAGTGATCGCAGTGAACGTCACCGACACTTCACTGCGGGGAAGCTCGAAGGCCACCGACAGGCTCAACATCGCCTCGCTGACGGCTTCGGTGCCCTCGCCACTGGCCAGCAGGAGCTCGCCTACACGAAGAATCAGGTCGATCGCCCGCGGGTCCGGAAGGGTGGTTTCCTCGTCCAGGCCGTCAGCGGGAACCTCGGGGCCCGAACCGGCGCGCCATTCCCGGATCCGGCTCAGGAATGTCCCATCCGTCGGTGGACTCGGCCGCCGTGGCCGTCGCGCCATCTGCGTTTCCTCCTCGATCCCGGCTGTGACCGTTGTGAGACGCCGTTGTCGGCCGTGGAGTTGCCCCATGCCGGTGCTTACCCGCAGTGACCTCGGTCACCGCGGTTGCTGCGATGGTCCGGGCTCCGGGCCGGATCCACCGTCGTCGCCGGGACGGACCAGCCCGATTTCGTAGGCGTGAATCACGGCCTGCACGCGGTCGCGCAGCTGGAGTTTCGTCAGGACGTTGCCGACATGGGTCTTGACCGTGGTTTCGCTGACCACAAGGGAGCGCGCGATCTCGGAGTTGGACAGCCCACGGGCGACCAGCTGGAGCACCTCCCGTTCACGTTCGGTGAGGTGCTCGGCCTGGGCGCGGGTTTCCCCGCCCACGGACGGTAGGCGGTCTGCGAACCGGTCCAGCAGGCGCCGGGTTACGGTGGGGGCCACGATCGCGGCCCCGTCGGCCACCACCTCGATCGCGTTGACCAGATCCTCCGGTGGGGCGTCCTTCAGCATGAAGCCGCTGGCGCCGACACGCAGTGCCTCGACCACGTACTCGTCGAGGTCGAACGTGGTCAGAATGAGGACCCGCACGGCCCGCTGGTTCCCCCTGGCCCAGGACACGATTTCGCGAGTGGCGTCGATCCCGTCGGTCCCGGGCATCCGCACGTCCATCAGGATCACGTCGGGAACCAGACGTTTGGTGGCCCGTACGGCGTCGGCTCCGTCTGAGGCCTCACCGACCACCGTCAATCGGGACTCCGCGTCCAGGATCATCCGGAAGCCGGTGCGCAACAGCGGTTGATCGTCGACGAGCAGGACCCGGACACAGGCAGTGGGGCTAGACATGCCGCTATTCTCCTGTATGGCGCACGGCTGCCGGCAGTGGAACACGAGCCTGAACGAGGAATCCACCGTCAGGGTGGGGGTGGGCAGTGAGTTCCCCGTCGAACAACGCTACCCGTTCGGCCATACCCAGGAGGCCGTGCCCGGGGCTGTCCACTACTTCGGTGTTCGTGGCCCCGGATCCGGAACCGTCGTCGTTGATCTCCAGCGCCACTGTGGCGTGGCTGAAGCGCAGGGTGACCGAGACGTGAGTCCCCGCTCCCGAGTGCTTGAGTACGTTGGTCAGCGACTCCTGGGTAAGTCGGTACAGGGTCAGTTCCAGTCCGGCGGGTAGCTGACGGCGATGGCCGTGGGCATCCTCGCTGTGGTCCACGTGCAGCCTCGCGTGCAGGCCCGCGTCCCGAACCTGGCGGACCAGCCCCTCGAGGTCGTCCAGCCCGGGCTGGGGGGCGGTGTCTGCTTCCTGGGGCAGGACTTGGTCCGGGGGCTCGGACGTGGACGGCGGCTCCGCGCTGCGGAGAACGCCGACGAGACGCCGCATCTCGGCCAGGGCCTGGCGTCCGGTTGTCTCGATTTCGAGGAGCGTCTCACCTGCCTGTTCGGGGTCCCGCTGGATCACCCGCCGTCCCGCCGTTGCCTGGACCGTCATCACGCTCACGTGGTGGGCGACGACATCGTGGAGTTCGCGGGCGATTCGGGATCGTTCCTCGGCCAGAATCGCCCGGGTGTGTGCGTCCCGGGCCAGCTCCAGCCGCTCGGAATGCGCCCGCAGCTCAGCGAGGTGGAACGAGCGCAGCCGTCCCAGCCGCCCGGCCCACCAGGCGCCCACGAGCAGGGTGAGGAAGAGCGCGGAGGGGACCCAGCCCCCGAGGCCGGTCTGTATCAGTGCCCGGGTCGCTTCAACGGCCAGCGCGGCCACCAGGGACAGCAGGGACCGGGCGAGTGCGAGGTAGCGGCCGATGCTGTGGCTGGCCACCACCATCCCCAGGGCGACCACGGTCCAGGTGTAGATCCCGGCAAGCTCAGCAGCGGCCCCACCCGCGGCGAATACCACCAGAGTGGTCAGCGGTAGCCGGCGACGAGCAAGCACCACCGGCGCCAGCAGGCCGGAAGCGAGGGCGGGCCACAACCAGTTCTGGGGCTCGTAGGTCGCAGGGTGGGCCGCGGACAATTCCCGGGCAACGTGCGGCCAGGAGACCAGGTGGGCCAGGAGCAGAGCCGCGACGAGTAGGGCGTTGACCGACCAGGTACGGAGCCTGGGGTCGGCGTCGCGGACTCGGGCGAACAGGGCCATCCAGCGACCCTCGGCGGGAGCACGGTGTTCAGCGGGCTGCACACCAGTCACGGTAGGCGTCGTGGCGGGGCCAACACACCCTCACCCGGGGGGATCCTCGCTCCTGCCCACGGAGGATTCCTGGGGGAGCGGAGGCGGAGTACCCCCGAATTCGGGACAGTGGGCCTGATGGTCGCACCACGCACAGAGCTTGCTGCGCTTGGGACGCCAGTCACCCGTGTGGGCGGTGGCCTCGATCCGGCGCCAGATACCGGTGATCTCCGCTTCGACATCGAGGAGTTCCTGTTCGGTGGGCTCGTACCACAGCCATCCACCATCCCCGAGGAACATGAGCTGGAGCCGCCGTGGAATCTCCCCGAGCTCCCGCCAGACCATGAGCGCGTACAGGTAGATCTGGAGCCGCGACTTGTCGGTGTATTTGGGGTGGGGGGCACGGCCCGTCTTGTAGTCGACGACCCGGATTCCGGCCGAGGCCACGTCCAGTCGATCCACATAGCCACGCAGCCGCAGCCCGGACTCCAGCGTGACCTCCAGTCTGAGTTCGCGCCGGTGTGGTTCCAGGCGTCCCGGGTCCTCCATGGTGAAGTAGCGCCGTACCGCCCGCCGCGCCTCCTCCAGCCAGGAGGTGCGCTCCGAGGCGTCGTCGAACAGCTCCCGCAGCTGGGGCTGGTTCTCTTGCAGGGCCTCCCACTCGGGGCCTACCAGCTCCAGTGCCCGCGCCTGGGTCCGGTCGGGAGCCGGAAGTTCGTACAGTCGCTCCAGCACGGCATGCACCAGCGTGCCACGCACCGCCGCGGGTTTCGGTTCCTCGGGTAGCCGGTCGATGGTGCGGAAGCGGAACAGAAGCGGGCACTGGAGGAAATCGAGAGCCCGGGAGGGAGACAGCACGGCGGGCACCGCGCTGGAACTGGTGGAGGTGACCATGCCCGAGACCTTAACGGACCTCGCCCCGAGCCACGTCCGCGCGGATCGAACCGTCGGGGGCCGACCGGGGAGTCCGTGCATCGTTCGTGGCCTGTTCTTCCGAGCCACGTCCGCGGTTTCGGGGTGGGGTCGTCACTGCCATCGGGGACCGTCGTGAAGCACGTAGCCTGGATTACGTGGCGGAACACGGATCAGGAACGTCGAGTGCGGACACGGGCGCCCGGGCCCGGCGTGGCGGACAGCGCCAAGGGCTCCTCATGGGCAGGCCGTTCGGAATTCCCGTCTATGTGTCGCCCTCCTGGCTGATTATCGCGGCCATCATCACCGTGCTCTTCCAACCAATGATCGATCGCACCTTGGCCCTGGGGGCGTTGTCCTACGCCATCGCGTTCGCCTTCGCCGTGCTGTTGTACCTGTCGGTTCTGGTGCACGAGCTCGCGCACTCACTTGTGGCCCGGGCCTACGGGCTTCCGGTCCGGCAGATCCGGCTGTATATGCTGGGTGGTGTCTCGGAGATCGAACGCGAGGCTCCGCTGGCCCGCCAGGAGTTCTGGATCGCGGTGTCCGGCCCGCTCCTGTCCCTGGCCTTGGGAGCCGGCGGGTGGCTGGCCTACCAGGCGATGGATCCGGTGACCGTGGTGGGCGTGCTGACCTGGCAGTTGTGGGTTGCCAACCTGTTGGTCGGGGTGTTCAACCTGTTGCCGGGCCTCCCCCTGGACGGGGGACGAATCCTGCGTGCCGGCGTGTGGGGGCTCACCGCCCGTCCGGGAACCGGGACCCTGATCGCGGCGGCGGTGGGACGGGCCCTGGCGGTAGGTGTGGTCGCGCTGCCGTTCCTGTTCGCCTGGGGTGCCGGTAGCGCTCCGAATGTCTTCGGGGTGCTGTGGGCGGTGCTGCTCGGTGCCTTCATGTGGATGGGTGCGACGTCGGCCCTGCGCTCGGCCCGGCTACGGGAGCGCGTGCCGAGTCTCCATGCGGGGCGACTGGCCCGCGCCGTCGTTCTGGTTCGTGCGGACACTTCCGTGGCCGAGGCGTGGCGACGCCGGTCGCAGTCCGGGGCCGAGGTCATTGTGGTGGTGGACGCGGCCGGTCGGGCAACCTCCATTGTCAGTGATCCGGCGGTGCAGGCGGTCCCCGAGTCCCGCCGTCCCTGGGTGCCCGTGGCCGATGTGGCCCGCTCGGTGAGCCAGGCGGATGGGCTCTCCTGGGACCTGGCCGGTGAGGATCTGCTCGCACAGCTGCGTCGGCATCCGCGTGCGGAGCATCTCGTCCTGGGTGCGGACGGCAGCCCGGTGGGTGTGCTCTACGTTCGGGACGTCAACAGTGCTCTCTCCCGCTCCGGGGACTAGCGCACGGTCCCTTCCGGCCAGATGACGGTGACCGGAACCTGGCGTCGGTGCGCGTAGGCGACCACGTCGGCGGTGCCCCCCGGACCGCGGGCCGGGAGTCCGTCCCACACGGCCACGAGTTCCTCGGCGTGGTCCACCATGTATTGGCTGGCGGCGAGGTGCGCCTGGGGCGTTGACTCGGGATAGGCCAGCCGGTGGACGTGCGTCGCCTGGGCGAGGAGCTCGTCATAGCGCGGATGGTGCTGATCCGGAAGCTCGTCGCGATACGTCCGGGCGGGGACGATCACCTCCAGGCTGCCACCGAGGGCCAGCAACTCGGTGGCGAACAGAGTGTCCGCCCCGTCCGCGAGACAGGACAGCCCGGTCAGGCCAGTGGGCCCACGTGTTTCGTCGCTCAGCACCTGAGCCCGCTCCCGTAGGTGCCTGCGGATGTGTCGCGCGATGATGGGGATCGCAGTTGTGGGCAGTGCGCGATGGCCAGTGACAGCGATGCGTCTCACTCGTCCTCTCCCTGAGACACGGCTCCGGTAACGCCCGCGGCGAGTTCCGCCAGGCGGGCGTCGAGTTCCTTCGCCTCCCGCGGGTGCGGACCACGGTAGGAGCGGCGGAACCGGCGGACCCTGCTGATGACACGTTCGGAACGGTAGGTGACACCGAGGCTCAGCGCTTCTGCGGCGAGCCGGAACGCCGCGTCGACACCCCCGGAGTCGCGGTGGGCCTGGGCCCACTCGACGAGCAGGACCGCCCGCTGCTTTGGGGGCACCACGGTGCGCTGGAAGGCGTCCACGAAGGTCTGTAATGCTTCGGCGGAGCGACCGGACCGTGTCGCTGCCTGGGCACGGTAGCGGGCCAGCTTCGCACCGTCGAAGGGAAACACCCAGGGCCAGGGCGGATCGGTGTTGCTGGAGTGTTCCGCGCAGCGTTCGGCCGCGGCGAGCTCGGAGCGGGCGGCTGGCACGTCGCCGCCTGAGCTGTGTGCGAGTGCCCGCACACAGCTCAACCAGGCGCGGGCAGTCGGGTGCGCGCTCGGCCCCAGAAATCGGCCCGCCGATTCGGCCAGAGACAGTCCGAGGTCGACCTCATCCTCCTCGATTTCGAATGCCGCGAGGCTGCCCATCATGTAGGCGGTGAGTAGACCGTTGCGGGCCTGGCGGGCACGGCGCACCGCAAGTCGGTAGTAGCCGCGCGCCGATCCGGCGTCGCCCATGTCGGTGTGCAGCCACGCAGCCAGGCCGGCCGCCTCGCTGGCGGCCGCGGCGATCTCGGTGACCCCGGGTGCGGAAGCACGTTGGGCCCGGGCAAGGGTGCGCCCGGAGAGTTCCAGATGGGCTACCGCTGACCGAGCCAGATCGTGGGCGGGCAGGCTGCCCTCCAGCCGGCGCTGGCTTCCGGTGATCGCGCAGATTCGTTGTGCGGTGGGGTGGCTACCAGGTCCGGTCTCGGTGGCCATGCCCACCGGTGGTCGGGTGGGGGAACCGCGCAGTGCCTGTGCCTGTGCCTGTGCCTGTGTGCGTGCGGGAACACCGGCACGGCCGGCAGCAGTCGGAGCGGTCGGTTGGTCGGAGAACCGGAGGAGATGCAGGGGGATGTCCAGCCGGGTACTCAGTTCCACGACCTGGTCCAGCGTCAGGGACTGGCGGGCATTGACGACGCGGGAGACCCAGCTTTGGGAGTACCCGACGGCCTGAGCCAGATCGGCCTGGGACCAGCCGCGGGCACAACGCACCGTTTCCAAGAGTGTGGGGAAGTCACATGTGCTCAGGGCGCGTGCGACATCCGGACGATTCCACAGATCTGCGTTTGTGGTGCCGCCACGGAGGGGGGCCTCGTTCTGGGGCATGTGTCCAGGCTAATCACCTCCACCAGGGGCTGTGGCTATTTGTAGTGATCATATTTCGATTCGTAATGCGCATCGACGGTAGTGGTGGGGTGTCTGATTTGTAGCCTCAGACGTCGAATCGGGGGAAACCTCGGCCCGAATGTTGGCCTTTTGGGGGGAATTGTGGGAGGTGACTGTGTCGCTGGACGTGCCGCCCGAGCCCGTTTTCGTGGCCGGAATCGGACATCTCCTTGACGCTGAGGGAGTCGTCGAGCTGCGTCAGCTCGTGGCAACCCTGGACGGCTACGGTCTGCGCACCCGATGGGATGCCGCTGCCGGAACGGTCGATGCCATCACCTACGGCCCGGGTGAGCTAGCGCCGGTCGAACGACTGGTGCAACGGGTGGTACTCCGGCGCAACCCCGCTGCCGACGACGTCCTGTGGTGGTGGATCTACTGGCCGGCGGACCGGACGTCGAACGCCGGTGCCTCGGTTGCTCCGCTCGCCCCCGTACACGCGGTGGCCCTCGTCGCCCGTCGGATCCACCGTGTCCTCGTCCTGGACCATCACTGACCGCGGACACCGGCCGGTGTTCCGCATGGCCACGGCCCACCGATTACTCCGCGCCCCGAACGTGCGGATACCCTGCCATGGTCATTCCACACGTACGACGCCACCGCAGAGCGCGTACGACCAGCCCAACCACCAGACTCGGGGGACTCGTGTCGGGAATCCACGGCCGCCGCGGGCCGTTCGTCGACGGGGACATCGTGCAGCTCACCGACCCCAAGGGGCGCATGCACACGATCACCCTGCGAACGGGGAAAGCCTTCCACACACACCGGGGGCAGATCCAGCATGACGAGCTGATCGGGCAGCCTGAGGGCAGTGTCGTCACCGCCACCTCCGGCACCGGATACCTGGCCCTGCGTCCGCTCCTTGCCGACTTCACGCTGTCCATGAAGCGGGGCGCCACCATCGTCTATCCGAAGGATGCTGCTCAGATCGTGGCGCACGCCGACGTCTTTCCGGGGGCCCGAGTCCTGGAGGCCGGCGCCGGGTCCGGAGCGTTGTCCTGTTGGTTGCTCCGGGCCGTGGGTCCGGAGGGGATGGTTCACTCCTTCGAGCGCCGCTCCGATTTCGCCGACATCGCCCGGACCAACGTGGAGCGCTATTTCGGTCACCTCCCCCCGGCCTGGCACCTCAGTGTGGGGGACGTGGCCGAGCCTGCCGAGGACGGTGCGGACCGGGAACAGGTGCCACGAGACCTGGACCGCGCCGTGCTGGACATGTTGGCTCCCTGGGAGTGTCTGGACATCGTCGCTCGGGCCCTGGTTCCTGGAGGGCTGCTGTGCGTGTATGTCGCCACCACGACCCAGATCTCCAGCACCGTCGAAGCCCTGCGTGGCGACGGGCGCTTCTTCGAGCCGCACACCTGGGAAACCATGGTGCGTACCTGGCATGTGGACGGGCTCGCGGTGCGTCCCGATCACCGGATGATCGGCCACACCGGGTTCCTGATTACAGCCCGCCGACTCGCCGATGGCACCGTCGCCCCGGAACGTCGGCGCCGTCTGGCCAAGGACGCACACTCCCGTTCCGGTGCACAGGCTGTTTCGCGGGCGTCCACCGACTCCGCGGGGAACACCCCTGGGGAGCAGTAACGCGCAGTCGGTTCGATCCAACGTGGACGCCACGTTACAACTGTGTAGCGCAGCGGTATCGCCTATCAGTATGACCAGCTCAGATGCAAGGTCGTAGAGTGAGGGCCTCAACACGTCACCGAAGATGAGGTTAGGAGTGGCCCTCGGGTAGGTAGGGTTCCGTGTAGTCGTCCTCTTCTAGGGAGGTGGCGGACGTGGCCGATCGCGAAGACGAGCGTCGTGCCGAGCGTGACCAAGAGATCGCCGACCTGACGGCGCAGGTCTCCTACTTGGAAAAGGAACTGAGCGTACTGCGGCGAAAGCTCGCCGACTCCCCACGTCATCTGCGGCTCCTGGAGGACCGGCTGCGTGAGACGCAGGCCAGCCTCGCCGCCGCGAACAGTCGCAACGAACGTCTCGTTTCGACACTCAAGGAGTCCCGGGAGCAGATCGTCGCCCTCAAGGAGGAGGTGGATCGGCTTTCGCAGCCGCCGTCGGGTTTCGGGGTGTTCCTGGGAACACGTGAGGACGAGACCGTCGAGATCTTCACCAACGGGCGCAAGATGCGGGTCAGTGTGAGTCCCTCGGTGGATGTGGCCCAGCTCGTTCCCGGCCAGGAAGTCATGCTGAACGAGGCTTTCAACGTGGTGGAGGCCCAGTCGTTCGAGTCGGTCGGTGAAGTTGTCATGCTCAAGGAGGTCCTGGACGGAGGCGACCGTGCCTTAGTCATCTCCAACCACGATGACGAGAAGGTGGTGCGTCTCGCCGAACCGGTCCGCGACCTGGCTCTGCGGGCCGGCGACTCGCTGATGCTGGAGCCGCGGTCCGGATACGTCTATGAACGGATCCCCAAGTCCGAGGTGGAGGAGCTGCTCCTGGAAGAGGTGCCGGATCTCGCCTACACCGACATCGGCGGCCTCGGTGGGCAGATTGAGATGATCCGCGACGCCATCGAACTGCCGTACCTGCACAAGGACCTGTTCTACGAACATCAGCTGCGCCCGCCCAAGGGTGTTCTCCTCTACGGGCCGCCCGGCTGCGGCAAGACCCTCATCGCCAAGGCAGTCGCCAACTCCCTGGCCAAGCAGGTGGCGGAACGCACCGGTCGGGACGTCGGTAAGAGTTTCTTCCTGAACATCAAGGGTCCCGAACTGCTGAACAAGTACGTCGGCGAGACCGAACGGCACATCCGGCTGGTCTTCCAACGCGCTCGGGAGAAGGCGGGCGAGGGCACACCGGTTATCGTCTTCTTCGACGAGATGGACTCCATCTTCCGCACCCGGGGCTCTGGCGTGTCCAGCGATGTGGAGAACACCATCGTGCCCCAGCTGCTCAGCGAGATCGACGGAGTTGAGGGGCTGGAGAACGTCATCGTGATCGGTGCCTCCAACCGGGAGGACATGATCGACCCGGCGATCCTGCGCCCGGGACGTCTCGATCACAAGATCAAGATCGAGCGCCCCGACGCCGAGGCCGCCCGCGACATCTTCTCCAAGTACCTCACCCCAGACCTTCCCCTGCACCCCGAGGGCCTCGACGAACACGACGGCTCCCCCCAGGCCACGGTGGACGCGATGATCCAGCGGGTCGTGGAGCGGATGTACGCCGAGACGGAGGACAACCAGTTCCTGGAGGTCACCTATGCCAACGGGGACAAGGATGTCCTGTACTTCAAGGACTTCAACTCCGGGGCGATGATCCAGAACATCGTGGACCGGGCCAAGAAGATGGCGATCAAGGAGTACATCGACTCCGACCGCAAGGGAATCAGCGTCTCCCACCTGATGCAGGCCTGCGTGGACGAGTTCAGCGAGAACGAGGATCTGCCCAACACCACGAATCCCGACGACTGGGCGCGGATCTCCGGGAAGAAGGGGGAGCGGATCGTCTACATCCGCACCCTCGTGTCCGGGAAGAAGGGCGCCGACTCCGGTCGGTCCATCGATACCGTGGCCAACACCGGCCAGTACCTCTGAGACGTTCCCGGGCCCGGCCGTGTCCTCCGCGATGTCCTCCGCAATGCGTGGGCACCGCGGGGGACACGGCCATCGAATCCCCGACGATTCGGCGCCCGTGGGTTCAATGAAGCCTCGTGCTGGATAACCTCAAGTCATGAGTGTGCGGCGGATAATGGGCACCGAGACCGAGTACGGCATCGCCGTACCCGGCAACCCCGGCGCGAATGCAATGGTGACCTCCACCCAGGTGGTCAACGCCTATCTGGCGGCCTCCGCGGCGCGGGCCCGCAAGGCCCGCTGGGACTTCGAGGAGGAGAATCCCCTACGGGATGCCCGTGGGTTCGATCTCGGGCGGGAGGTGGCCGACCCGTCCCAACTCACGGATGAGGACCTCGGCCTGGCCAATGTGATCCTGACCAACGGAGCCCGACTCTACGTCGATCATGCCCACCCGGAGTATTCCACCCCGGAACTCACCGGCCCCCGGGACGTTGTGGTCTGGGACAAGGCCGGGGAGTGGGTGATGGCCGACGCGGCGCGGCGTGCCACGGCCGTCCCCGGGGCGGAACCGATCCAGCTGTACAAGAACAACACCGACAACAAGGGTGCCTCCTACGGCTGTCACGAGAACTACCTCATGCGGCGATCCACGCCGTTCGCCGACATCGTGCGGCACCTCATTCCCTTCTTTGTCTCCCGCCAGGTGGTCTGTGGGGCCGGGCGTGTCGGTATCGGTGCCGACGGCCGCGACCACGGTTTCCAGATCAGCCAACGTGCCGACTTCTTCGAGGTCGAGGTCGGACTCGAGACGACACTGAAACGTCCGATCATCAACACCCGAGACGAGCCGCACGCCGATCCGGAGAAGTACCGGCGCCTGCACGTCATCATCGGGGATGCCAACATGAGCGAGGTATCGACCTACCTCAAGCTCGGTACCACCGCGATTGTGCTGTCCATGATCGAGGACGGGTTCCTGTCCACGGACCTGTCTCTGGAGACTCCGGTGGCTGACGTCCGGGCCATCTCCCACGATCCGAGCCTGGAACACCGGGTGCGACTGCGGGACGGACGCCGCATGACCGCGGTCCAGCTCCAGACCGAGTACCTGGAGCTGGCACGCAAGTACGTGGAGGATCGCTACGGCAGCGACGTGGATTCGGAAACTGCCGAGGTCCTGGAGTTGTGGGAGTCGGTGCTCCAGCGGCTCACAGATGATCCCAGTCAACTGGCCACGGAGCTGGACTGGGTGGCCAAGTATCAGCTGCTGGACGGCTACCGCCGCCGAGACGGGATCGACTGGGACCATTCTCGTCTCCAGCTGGTCGACCTCCAGTACTCCGACGTGCGGCCCGACCGGGGACTGTACAACCGCTTGGCGGCACGGGGACGGATGCGCAGAATCACTTCGGATGCGGAGGTGGAGCGTGCCATCACCGAGCCGCCGGAGGACACACGCGCCTACTTCCGCGGCCGGTGCCTGGCGAAGTACGCCGACTCCATCGCCGCGGCGTCCTGGGACTCGGTCATCTTCGACATTCCTGGGCAGGACTCGTTGCAGCGTGTTCCCACCCTGGAGCCCCTGCGCGGCACCCGCGAACATGTGGGTGCGCTGCTGGACCGTTCGGAGACCGCAGCGGATCTGGTGGCCGTGCTGACGGGAGGGAGACGGTGACGACCGCGGCGGCGCCATGGTGCCCACGCGTCGGACGTGAGATGCCACCCGGGATCCGGGCAGCGTTGGGCGAACGGAGGGTTGAACTCCGCAGAATTGGGCCACAACGCAAGCGAGGGCTCGGTGGTGTGACGAGGCAGCGAGGAGGAGTTCGGTATGGCAACGAAGGACACGGGAGGCCAGAAGCCCGCGGAACGGCGGGAGGACGAGGCCGTCGAGGAGTCCACGGAGGCCCAGCCTGAACAGGCGGAGCGCAATCAGCAGCTGGACGAGGATGTCGACGATATTCTCGACGAGATCGACGATGTGCTCGAACAGAACTCCGAGGACTTCGTGCGACAGTACGTGCAGAAGGGGGGGCAGTGACACCGTGCCGCGGTCGTCTGGTGCCCCGGAAGGGCCGGTCGCGGGGCTCCCCTGAACCCGTGCACCGGGTGGCCCCGGTACGGGCGTAGCCCCATCGCAACCAACCACAACCATCCTCCCCGTGCCGAGCTCGGGGAGCGACATCGAAGGGAGCAGTGTGTCCCCAGTGTTCGAGGGCACCGGACCGTTTCCGCACAGCGCGCTCACGCGGGCTGGATCCTCGTCGTTCGTGGACTTCCTGCGGGCCCACAATCCCGAGCTGCTACCCGGTGGGAACGCCCCCCGCTCCGGGACGCACAGCGATGCGTCCCACCTCACCCCCGAAGGGACCACAATCGTGGCCCTCACGTTTCCCGGTGGCGTTGTGCTGAGTGGAGACCGACGCGCCACTTCGGGCAACGTCATCGCCAATCGCGACATCGAGAAGCTGTACCGCACCGACGAGTTCTCGGCCGTGGCCTTCGCCGGCGCGGCCGGATTCGGCATCGAACTTGCCAAGCTGTTCCGGGTGCAGCTGGAACACTACGAAAAGATGGAAGGGCGGCCCCTGTCCCTGGAGGGGAAGGCCAACCAGCTGGCCGCCCTGGTCCGTGGCAATCTGGGCATGGCGATGCAGGGATTTGTTGTGGTTCCCCTGCTCGTTGGCTTCGACGAGGGGGCCGAGCGTGGTCGAATCTTCAGCTACGATCCGGTCGGCGCCCGCTATGAGGAGCACCAGCACCACTCGATCGGCTCGGGCTCGGTCTACGCCCGGGGCTCGCTGAAGAAGCTGTACACCGACGAACTCTCCCAGAACGACGCCGTGTTGGTCGCCTTGCAGGCTCTCTATGACGCAGCTGACGATGACACGGCGACGGGAGGCCCCGACGTACACCGCAAGATCTACCCCCTCGTCGACGTGATTACCGACGAGGGGCACCGCCGGCTGCCCGAGGCCGAGATCGCGGAGTTCGCCGAGACCGTGGTACGCGGGCGGGCTGAGCGACCGGACGGTCCCACAGCCTCCGTGCGTTGACCTGACCGGTCCGGCCTCGCCGGTGCGTTCGCGACTCTACCCCTTCGACCAGCAAAGGAACTCTCGCGGTGTCGATGCCGTTCTACGTTTCGCCCGAACAGCAGATGAAGGACAAGGCGGACTACGCGCGCAAGGGGATCGCGCGTGGCCGCAGCGCCGTTGTCCTCCAATACGACGGCGGAATCCTGCTCGTGGCCGACAACCCATCCCGAACGCTGCACAAGATCAGCGAGATCTACGATCGAATCGCCTTCGCCGCGGTCGGTCGGTACAACGAGTTCGAGAACCTGCGCCTGGCCGGGGTGCGGGTGGCCGACACCCACGGATACGCCTACGACCGCCGGGACGTGACCGGGCGCATGCTGGCGAACTTCTATGCCCAGAACCTGGGAATGGTATTCATCGAGAGCAGTAAGCCGTGGGAAGTGGAGGTCGTGGTCGCGGAGCTTGGCGACACTGTGGACACGGACCAGCTGTATCGGATCACCTTCGACGGCTCGGTCATCGACGAGCGGGACTTCGTGGCGATGGGCGGCTCGGCCGAGCAGGTCACGAATTCCCTGCGTGAGCACCACCGCAAGGACGCCTCGCTGGAGGAGGCCTTGGGGGCGGCCATGACGGCCCTGGCCAACGAGAACGGGGGAGACCAGGCACCCGATCCCGCCAGCCTGGAGGTCGCGGTGCTCGACCGGTCGCGCGATCACCGCACCTTCCGCCGAATCCAGGGGACCCGCCTGCAACGCCTCATCGAGGCAAGGTCTACCGGCGACACCGCACCAACCGCCTCCGAGCAGGAGGACACCTCCGATGGGGAAGCAGGGAGCACAGATGCCACAGACTCCCGGGAGTAATCCCGTCGAATTCCGGGCGCCAGCCATGGCGCCGCGGGCCGTAGGGCAATAGTGTGAGCGTCGTGGAACGTCGCATATTCGGCCTGGAGAACGAGTACGGGGTCACGTGCACCTTCCGAGGCCAGCGGCGGCTGTCCCCGGACGAGGTCGCCCGTTACCTCTTTCGGCGGGTGGTGTCCTGGGGGCGCAGCAGTAATGTGTTTCTCCGCAACGGGGCACGGCTCTACCTCGATGTCGGCAGCCATCCGGAGTACGCCACCCCGGAGTGTGACAGCATCGTCGACTTGATCACCCACGACAAGGCTGGGGAACGCATCCTTGAAGGGTTATTGGTCGACGCTGAGCAGCGTCTACACGAAGAGGGGATCGCCGGCGAGATCTACCTGTTCAAGAACAACACGGACTCCGCCGGCAACTCCTACGGCTGCCATGAGAACTATCTTGTGGGCCGCCACGGGGAGTTCGGTCGGCTCGCCGACGTTCTGATCCCGTTCCTGGTAACCCGACAGATCACCTGTGGGGCCGGCAAGGTGCTCCAAACCCCACGGGGGGCGATGTACTGCGTGAGTCAGCGGGCCGAGCACATTTGGGAAGGGGTGTCCTCGGCAACCACGCGTTCCCGTCCAATTATCAATACCCGAGACGAACCGCATGCCGACGCCGAGCGGTTCCGGCGGCTGCACGTGATCGTGGGCGACTCGAATATGAGCGAGACGACCACGTTACTGAAACTTGCCTCCACCGATCTCGTGTTGCGGATGATCGAAGCCGGCACCGTAATGCGGGACTTCACCCTGGAGAACCCGATCCGTGCGATCAGGGAGATCAGCCACGACATGACCGGCCGACGGCGGGTGCGCCTGGCCAACGGTCGGGAGGCTAGCGCCTTGGAGATCCAACGGGAGTATCTGGACAAGGTGCGCTCCTTCGTGGATCGCAACGGCACCGATGCGACCGGCAAGCGAGCCCTGGAGTTGTGGGAACGCACGCTGGAAGCGGTCGAGACCCAGGACCTGACCAGGGTGGAGCAGGAAATCGACTGGGTCGCCAAGTATCTGTTGCTGGAACGTTACCGCGCCAAGCACTCCCTGGCCCTGTCGTCGCCGCGGGTGGCCCAGCTCGATCTCGCCTACCACGACATCCACCGAGACCGGGGGCTGTTCTACCTGCTCCAGTCCCGCGGCTCGATGGACCGGGTGGTCCGGGATCTGGAGGTGTTCCAGGCGAAGTCCGTTCCGCCCCAGACGACCCGGGCTCGACTGCGCGGTGAATTCATTCGGCGGGCCCAGGAGCGTCGACGTGACTTCACCGTGGACTGGGTTCACCTCAAGCTCAACGACCAGGCCCAGCGCACGGTTCTGTGTAAGGATCCGTTTCGGGCCCACGACGAACGGGTGGACAAGCTGATCGCCGGCATGTAGGCGGTGGGCGGTCCAGACACCACCGCCGCTTCGATAGGGTAACGGAGACCCTAGCCTGAACCTGCTGAGATGGTGACATATGCGTCGACGTGCGACTGCGGCGGTCGCGCTTCCCGTGTCCATGGTGCTGTTCGCGGCCACGGGATGCGGGGCGCTCGACGAGAGCCTGAAACCCTGGTTCATGCGCTCTGACTCCGAGTACCCCTCCGGGCTGCCCACCGTCAGTGGTGAGGTCGGCGAGGAGCCCAATGTGGAGTTTCCTGGAGAGGAGCCTCCGGAGGAACCGTTGACCGGGATCGCGGTCGAGGGACCGGAGGAGGACCAGGGCGACCTGGTGCGGTCTGGTGACGCGATCGTCTCCCAGATGGTCAGCTACGAGTGGAGCGGTCAGGGCGAAACCCAGGAGCTGTCCTCCACCTACGACGACGACACACCTTTGGCGGTGTCGCTCCAGCCCGGACCGCAGGTCGCCGATCTGATCGAGTGTGTCACTGACGCCACCGTCGGAAGCCGGGTGGTGTGCGCCTTCCCGCCCGATCCCGAGCAGATGGGCGCGGACCCGGCCATGCAGCAGATGGCAACCCAGGTCATCATCCTCGATATCGAGCAGCACTATCCCCAGGGCAGTACGGTAACCGCCGAGCAGACCGAGGACGGCGGTGGCGACCTGCCCACTGTGACCGAGGTCGACGGGGAGCAGCCGGAGATTTCCATTCCCGATGAGGACCCGCCCGAGGAGCTGGAGACGGTGGTGCTGGCCGAGGGCGACGGGCCCGAGGTTGAGGCCGACGAACAGCTCATCACCCAGTACACCGGCATGACCTGGGACGATGGTGAGGTGTTCGATTCCACCTGGATGCCGGGGCGGAACGGAACACCGCAGGAGTTTCAGGTTGCCGACGGTGCCGTCATCGACGGATGGGTCGACGGCCTGGTGGGACAGAACGTCGGGGATCGGGTCATGTTGGTGATTCCCCCCGATCTGGCCTACGGGGAGGACGAGGATGCCGCCGGTGGCCAGCCCAGCGGAACGCTGGTCTTCGTCGTCGACATTCTCGGATCCGCACCTCCGGTCCCGGAACAGGAAATGCCCGAGCCAGACATGGAAGACATGGAAGGCATGGAGGGTATGGAAGGCATGGAGGATCTCGATCTGGAGGATCTGGACCTCGAGGGTATGGAGGAGTAGGCACCGCGGTCCGAATGGGGGGAGCGCGGCATGGCGGAGGAGAAAACCCGCCGGCAGCTGAATCTCGTCATCTGTCTGTTGGCAACCCGCCGGTATCTGTCGGCCCGGGAGATACGGGCGACAGTCCAGGGGTACGAGCGTGTGGCGGGTGACGAGGCCTTCAAGCGGATGTTCGAGCGGGACAAGGACGAGCTGCGCGCCAGCGGGATCCCGATCGAAATCGGTGACGTGGACGTCTGGGGCGACGAACAGGGATACCGGATATCCCGTGCTGCCTATGCGCTTCCCCCGGTGGAACTGCGCCCGGACGAAGCAGCTGTTCTCGGGCTGGCGGCGCGCGCCTGGCGGTTCGCCGCTCTCGGCGATGCTGCGACCGAAGCCGTACGCAAACTGCGCGCCGCGGATATTCCCGTCGACACCGAAGCCCACCACGGGTTCTCCCCGGTCGTCGGTACGCACGAGCCCACGTTTCTCGCGGTGTGGAAGGCGGTGCGGGACCGCCAAGCCGTCACGTTCGACTACCGGGCTCCCGGCCGGGATGTGGCCCGCCGCACCCTGGAGCCATGGGGGGTGGTGAATCGGCACGGGCACTGGTACGTCGCCGGTTACGACCGGGATCGTGCCGCCCCGCGCGTGTTCCGGCTGGGGCGGATTGTCGGTCCGGTGTCGGGGGTGGGCGGTACCCCCGTTGAGGTGCCCACCGACGTCGATGTGCGGTCGCTGGTTTCACTGGAGCGCCCATCCGAGCCCCGCCAGCTGGCGACACTGTGCGTGCGCGCCGGAGCGGCCCACGAGCTCCGGCGTCAGGCAGAGCAGATTCAGGTGGATGCGGGCGGGGCGGGCTGGGACCTGGTGCGGTACCCCTACAGCGACGCTACGGAATTCGCCGCCGTGCTGTCGGGCTACGGAGCCCATCTTCGGGTGCTCGATCCGGCGGAACTCGCCGAGGCGGTGGTTGGTCAGCTTGCCGCGGTGGTGCAGCAGTACCGCGGAGCCCGGTCGACCGCCGCGGCGGAGGGCTCGCTGGGCACGGTGTGGGGCACAGCGAGCAGGGTGGACGATGAGCGGGGGGACCGGCGAGCGCCCATGGTCGGAACCGCACGACTACGCCGCCTGTTGACCCTCGTCCCCTACGCCCTGAATCGCGGGGACGTGCGCGTGTCCGACATAGCCGTGGAGTTCGGGTTGAGCGAGCGGCAGGTGCTGCGCGATCTCAGCCTGCTGTGGACCTGCGGCCTGCCCGGCTACCTACCCGGCGATCTGATCGACGTGGACATGGACGCCGCGCGGGAATCCGGCGAGGTGGTGCTCGCTAACGCGGAAACTCTGGCCGCACCCCTGCGACTGACCACGGACGAGGCGGTCACCCTGCTGGTGGGGCTGCGGCTGTTGGGGGAGCTGTCCGACGGGGCCGACAGTGCCGCCTGGCAGCGGGCCAGTGCCAAGCTCCGAGAGGCCGCGGGAAGTGCGGTGAACGAGTTCGCGGCGGCCGTTGACGTGCGGGTGGAGCATCCGCCGCGGGTGCGGAAGCTGCACAGCTGCCTGGAGGAGGCGCTGCACCAGGAACACCGGGTGCGACTGCGCTACCACTCCTACTACCGCGACGCGGTGACGGACCGTGAGGTGGACCCGATGCGGCTGGTTCTCGTCGACGGGTTTCCCTACCTGGAAGGGTGGTGTCGCTCCGCCCAGGATGTTCGGATGTTTCGGCTGGATCGAGTTCTGGAGCTGGAGGTCCTCTCCGCGCCGGCGCAGGTGCCTCCGCATGCGCAGCCTCGCGAGCTGGCAGCGGGTGCCCTCCAACTGACCGGGGACGACACTCTGGTCACGGTTGAACTGGATGCGGGGGCGCGGTGGGTAACCGAGGAGTACGTGTGTACCCAGGTGTCCGAACGGCCGGGGGGAGCGCTTCTCGCCACACTGCGTACCCCCGACCCGGCGTGGGTGTGTCGCCTGATGTTGGGTCTGGGGCCAGCAGCGCGTGTTGTGGCGCCGGCGGACCTTGCCCACCGGGTCGCCTCCGAGGCGCGGCGTGCGTTGGAGTTGAATCGGGCCTAGGATCGGCACCGTGTACATCGCAGTGGTGGTGGCGGCGGTAGGCGGCTGTGTGCTCACGGCCCTGCTCGTGCGGGCATGGCGCGGGTTCCTGGTGCTTCGGGAACGAGTCCGGAATGCGCGAGGGGCCGTCGTGGGGTCATGGACGAGCCTTCGGGCGGCGACGGAACGCGCCTCCCGGGGCGGGGGGGTCGATGCCTCCAGCTTGAGGACGTACCATCGGGGTGATAGACGACGGTGTCCCGGTGCGCCGTCTGGGCCTTGAGGGAGGCTGCTCGTGAGCATGGGCACAAACGAAATCTTGCTGCTGGTACTGATCGCACTGCTGCTGTTCGGCGCGACCCGCCTGCCAACTCTGGCTCGCTCCATGGGCCGTAGCCTGCGCATCTTCAAGGCCGAAACGCGTGGACTTCGCGAGGAGGGGAGCGAGAGTCAGGAGGGCGGTGACACCGAGGACGCCGCCCGTGCGGATACCTCTTCTTCGGGGCAGAGCGCGCCCCCCTCCAGCTCGGAGAGTACCCCGGGGATCTCCCGGCAGCTACCCGCGGGGCACACTGTCATCGAAGAGACCGGCGACACCACGCATCGCCCCTACGGACGCTGACCGGACCGAGAACCAGCGGTAGCAGCATGCATCAGGACCGGATCGGAGGCTGTGCCGGTCACCGATCCGCGGCCACGCATGCGGGGTGACGACAGAAAGGCAACCACACTTCGATGTTCGTCGGCCAGACCTCGCGTCGGCCCGCGCGCGACCCCGAGGGGCGCATGCCGCTGATGGACCACCTGCGGGAGCTGCGCACCCGGATGGTCAAGGCCCTGATCGGGCTTGCACTGGGGATAGGCGCGGGATTCGTGGTCTTCGAACCGGTGTGGGCGTTCCTACAGACGCCCTACTGTGCCCTGCCCCAGTCCGCCCAGCTGGATTCCGACGAGTGCCGCCTGATCTTCACCGGCGTGTTTGACGCCTTCTTCCTCCAGTTCAAGGTTGCCGTCATCGTCGGGATTCTCGTGTCGTGTCCCGTGTGGCTGTGGCAGATCTGGCAGTTCGTCACACCGGCGCTTCAGGGGCGAGAGCGCTGGTACAGCGTCGCGTTCATGGGGGCGGCGATCCCCCTGTTCACGGCTGGAGCCGCTCTGGCCTACCTCATTTCCGAGCTCGCGCTGCGCGTGATGTTCTCTTTCGCGCCCGAGGGCGCAGACGCGCTGATCACCATCACCAACTATCTCAGCTACATGCTGACCATCATGCTGGTGTTCGGTGCCGCCTTCGTATTGCCGTTGTTCGTGGTGCTGCTCAACCTGATGGGGGTTCTTCCCCACGATCTCATCGCCAAGTGGCGGCGGGTGGTCTTTTTCGTGGCCTTCGCGTTCTCCGCGATCGTCACCCCGGCGGATCCGTTGACCATGGTTGTGCTTGGCTCCTCGATCATCGTGTTGTTCGAGGCGGCGGAACTCGTGGCCTACATCAACGACCGTCGTCGAGCCGCCACCACCTTCGACGACGTGGGTGACGACGAGATCTCCCCCCTGCCTGACGACGCGTCGGCGGGGGAGTTGTCCGGGGACGACGCAGCCCCACCCCGGAACCGCTAAGGTCGGTAGGCGCATTCGCCCCGTGGGCGGCCACGGGGCGACTTCCCGGCCAGCAGAACCGGAGTCAGGAGTGAGCACGATGAGCGATTCCGCCCGGCCCGATCTTCCGCCCGAGGCTCAGGGCAACGAGAAGTGGCACGACACGACGAACGCGGTCTGGCACCGGTCGTCGCTGTCACGCGAGGACTCCGACGCGATCGTCGAGGTCGCGAAGTTCGATGACGGCTTTCGTGCCGTGCGTGACGGTAAGAATCCGGAGAAGGGCATCCTCTTTTTCACCCCGGCCGAATGGGAGGCGTTCGTTCTGGGGGCGAAAGACGGCGAGTTCGACATCCCCGAGGAGTACCTGACCGAGGAGGAGGCCGCGATCCAGCGCGGGGAGTACCCCACCTAGGCAGCGCCGTTCGGGATGGCCGTGGAGTGGGCTGGTGGGCAAACGCAGACGCAGACACTCTCGGTGGGTGTGCGCGGAGGTGCAGGTGACCGCACCGATACTGAGTGGGCATTGCTCGCCCCGCTGATGCCCCCAGCCCCATCCTTCGGGTCCCCGGTCCGGCGCGGCGGGCGCACACGCGCAGGCCACTCCCAAGGACCGCTCGGCGGACATGGTGATGGCTCTGGCTCGAGCACACGTCCACGTCGCCCCTGCATTCCCGCTGGCCGTCGTGCAGGGGAGCGCCCCCAGGGCGGAACGCCGCCGGCGGCCAAGACGGTGTGTACCCCCAACCAACCACCGCCACCACGACGCCTCCCGGGAGTTGCGGTTTCTGCTCCGCATCCTGATGTGTCTCGGTTGCGGGCAGTATTGCTCGATTGCTCGTAGCACCGACACGCCCCACCATCGCCGCCGCACGGGGTCCCCGTGGAGGCGACCGGCCGGGCGAGCCCCAGCCGCACCGGAGACCGTGTTCTGCTGATTTTTCGGCCGGGCGTCTGCGGGGCCACCTGCGGCCCCTGGCCGCACCACCTCGTCCCGCCGGTGTGGGGTGTGGCCCTCGTGCGGTCTGGGGGTGATCCCTGGCCGATGCGGGGCAGGATCAGACGATGCCGGGATGGCTGGTTCCCCGGCCGGGCCTGTCGCCACGCCGGTTTCCCGGGCGCGGGATTGCGCTATGAGCCCTAGGCTGGATCACCATGAGCAGTCATGCCGCGCGCCACGCAGCGTCTCGCGAGCGCCACACCACAACCGGCTCCGTGATCTCGGACTTCGAATCCGGATACTCCTTCGGATTTGACCGGTTCCAGCTGCGGGCATGCCAGGCCCTGGAGCGCGGCCACGGCGTACTGGTGGCCGCACCCACCGGGTCCGGAAAGACCGTGGTCGGGGAGTTCGCGGTCCACCTGGCCCTGCACGAGGGGCGCAAATGCTTCTACACCACCCCCATCAAGGCCCTGTCGAACCAGAAGTATGCCGACCTCCAGCAACGCTACGGCGCGGACAATGTCGGCCTACTCACCGGGGACAACAGCATCAACGGGGATGCCCCGATCGTCGTCATGACGACCGAGGTGCTCCGGAACATGCTCTATGCGGGCTCCGGCACCCTGTCTCGGCTCTCCTACGTTGTGCTGGACGAGGTGCACTATCTGGCTGACCGGTTCCGCGGAGCGGTCTGGGAGGAGGTCATCATTCACCTGCCCGCCTCGGTGCGGATGGTGGCCCTGTCGGCGACGGTGAGCAACGCCGAGGAGTTCGGGGAGTGGTTGCAGCAGGTTCGGGGGGACACCACGGTCATCGTGGACGAGCGTCGTCCGGTCCCCCTGTGGCAGCACGTGATGGTGGGCAAGCGGATCCGTGACCTCTTTGTTCCTGTCGAGGACAGCAGTGCGCAGGCCCCCGGCCAGGGGTCTGCGGGCCAGGACGGCGCGGGTGACGGCCACCGGCGTAGTCGTCGCCGGGATCGGCGCCGGCGTTCCGACAACGGTGACCAGCTGGGTGAGGTCCTCGTCAACGGTGCGCAGATGCGGCTCAACCCGGAGCTGGTGCGGCTCGCCCAGGAGGACGAACGCGAGACCCAGCTTGCTCACCGGCGGCGCCATCCGCGAGCGCGGGGTGGTCGCCCCCGCCCGCGCACCCGGTTTGCGCCGCCACGGCGGGTGGATGTACTCACCGAACTGGATCGTGCGGCGCTTCTGCCTGCGATCACGTTCATTTTCAGTCGGGCGGGCTGCGATGCCGCCGTGCGGGAGTGCCTGCGCTCCGGACTGACGCTGACCACCGCCGACGAGGAGGACGAGATCCGCGAGGTCGCGGAGGAGCGCTGCGCAGATATGAGTGACCAGGATCTTGCGGCGCTCGGGTATGATGAGTGGCTCGCAGCCTTGCAGCGTGGGGTCGCCGCACACCACGCCGGGATGTTGCCGACCTTCAAGGAGGTCGTCGAGATCCTGTTCACGCGGGGACTGATCCGCGCAGTGTTCGCTACCGAGACCCTGGCACTGGGCATCAACATGCCCGCCCGCACGGTGGTCATCGAGAAGCTCGACAAGTGGAACGGCGAGACCCACGCCGATCTCACCCCGGGCGAGTACACCCAGCTAACCGGTCGGGCCGGTCGCCGCGGCATCGATGTGGAGGGCCACGCGGTGGTTCTGTGGCAGCCGGGCATCGACCCGGAGCGGCTGGCCGGGCTGGCGAGCACCCGTACCTATCCGCTGAACTCCAGTTTCCAGCCGTCCTACAACATGGCGGTGAACCTCGTCGGGCAGGTGGGGCGGGAACGAAGCCGCACCATGTTGGAAGCGTCTTTTGCGCAGTTTCAGGCGGATCGTTCCGTGGTTGGGCTGGTGCGTCAGCTGCGTAAGCAGGAGGAAGCCTTGGCTGGGTACGCCGAGGCCGCCCAGTGCCACCTGGGAGACTTCATGGGCTATGCCCGCCTGCGGCGGGAGTTGTCCGATGTGGAGTCCCGGCAGGCCAAGCAACGTGGCCATCAGCGCCGCCAGGAGGCTGTCCGATCGCTGCATCGGCTGCGGGTGGGCGATGTGATCCGGGTACCTGCCGGGCGTCGTCCCGGGTATGCGGTGGTACTGGATCCGGGGCTCGCGTTCGGAGGGGATCCTGCACCCCTGGTGTTGACCGCCCGTGGCCAGGTACGCCGGTTGGGTCCGGGAGACTTTCCCGCGCCGGTTGAGGCCGAGGATCGGATGCGGATTCCCAAACACTTCGCGGCCCGGTCTCCGCGCGCACGTCGCGATCTCGCCTCCACGCTGCGAAACCGGCTCGCCGGGTTGCCCAGGGACGAAGGGGGAGATGCCGCCGCGGCGCCGGACGATGCCGCGGACACGACTGCTGGGGTCTCCACCGAGGTCGAGGAACTGCGCACCCGGATTCGACACCATCCGTGTCACGACTGTGCGGATCGGGAGGACCACGCGCGCTGGGCCGAGCGCTACCTGCGTCTGGAACGCGAGACCGAAGGGCTGCGGCGCAAGGTGGCCAGCCGTACCCATGTGATTGCACGCACGTTCGACCGGGTGTGTGCGGTGTTGGAGCAGTTGGGCTACCTGGCCCCGGCCCCCGAGGTGGAGCCTGCGGCCAACGGCAGTGGGGAGGAGCAGCCTGACCAGCGGCCCCGGGATGCCGTCACCCCGGCCGGCCGGAAACTCGCGAAGATCTATTCCGAGTTGGATCTGCTGGCCGCCGAGTGCCTACGTCAGGGAGTCTGGGACGATCTCGTCCCCGATGAGTTGGCGGCGTGTGTGTCGGCCCTGGTATACGAGTCCCGCCGCAACGACGACCCCGAGCCGCGGATTCCGGCGGGGGCCACGGAGGCGGCCCTGACCGAGATGGGCCGGCTGTGGGGGGAGCTGCACCGGGTGGAGCGGGACCATGATCTGTCCTTCCTGCGGCAACCGGATCCCGGGTTCGCTTGGATCGCCTACCGGTGGGCCCAGGGCGCGGCCCTGGAGGCGGTACTCGAGGACGCCGACATGCCGGCCGGGGACTTTGTGCGGGCCACCAAGATGCTGGTGGACATGTTGGGCCAGATCGCTGACGCGGCTGGTGAGGAGAGTCCGGTGCGGCGCAGCGCCCGCGCGGCGGTTGGCGCGCTGCACCGGGGTGTCGTGGCCTACTCCTCGGTCGGGTGAGGCGCGCGGTATCCAGCGGTGGCTGGGGTGGTACACGTGGGCGTAGGTAGGCAGTGGGGACGGAGTTCCCGGTCTGTGCGCAGACGAGTGAGAGGACGATCGTGGACGAGCCCTACACTCGAGAGCTGGCACCCGGCGTTTTCGCCTACGTGCAGCCGGACGGGTCCTGGTTTCTCAACAACACCGGGATCATCGTGGCGCCGGAGGTCGAGGGTGGTGTGGTCATGGTCGACCACGTTGCGACCGAGCGCCGGGGCCGTGCCCTCATGGGCACTGTGGAACGCCTCGGTGCGGGACGTGCCCTGACCACCCTCATCAACACCCACCACCACGGTGACCACACTTTCGGGAACTACCTGGTTCCGGCCGGCACCTCGGTGGTCGGCCACGAGCTGTGCCGTGCGGAGGTGATCGCGACCGGAACCTCGGTGACCACCCTGTTCGAGGGGCCGGACTGGGGGGACATCCGCCTGCGCCCGCCCGAGATCACGTTTCGGGAGCAGCTGACCGTCTGGGCGGGAACACTCCGATTGGAGCTGGTGCATTTCGGTGGGCCGGCACATACCACCAATGATGTCGTGGTCCACGTTCCGGACCACGGGGTGGTGTTCTGCGGGGACCTGGTTTTCGCCGGCGGAACACCCCTGGCGGTTCAGGGCAGCATTCGTGGTTGGCTCACCGCGTTGGACCGGCTTGCCGAGCTGGGGGCGCGGACGCTGGTGCCGGGGCACGGTCCGGTGTGTGGGCCCGAGGAGATCAGCCAGGTGCGCGGGTACCTGGAGTTCGTGCGGGACACGGCCGCCGCGGGCTGGCGCCGCGGCCAGTCACCCCTGGAGCTTGCCGAAAACACCGATCTGGGACAGTTCGGCGGGCTCACCGACCCGGAACGCATTGTGGCGAATCTGCACCGTGCCTACGCCGAGCTCGACGATCCCCACAATCTCGGCAAAACTCTCGATCTCGCTCCAGCTATGCTGGACATGCGCCGCTATCTGGGCGGCCCCCTCGTCTCCTACGCCTGACCAGACGTGGCGCCCCACGGTGCCACACCCGGAAGCGCACCTCGCCCAGGGAGAGTGAGATGGGTACTGGCCCCGCACTGGTCCTGGTGCACAGCCCGTTGGTCGGCCCCACAAGCTGGGAACCGGTGGCCGAGACGCTTCGGGGCCGGGGCCATCGGGTGGTTGTCCCCGACCTGCTCCCCGCGCTGCGCGACAGCGGACCCTACTACCCACGGATCGCCCGCACCGTCGCCACGGGGATCGACGCGCACGGTGCGGACACTGTCGAGGAAGTGGCGCTGGTAGCACACAGTGGTGCCGGGGCCCTCGTCCCAGCCATCGCCGCGGCGGCGCAGTCCACCGTGACGGTGCCGGTGTCGGTGTTCGTGGACGCCCTGCTGCCACACCCCGGACGCAGCTGGTTCGACACCGTCCCGCCGGAGCTGGGCAGCCAGCTGCTGGACCGGGCTACCGACGGATTCCTACCTCCGTGGCCGGAGTGGTTCCCACCGGGTGCGGTGGCGGGACTGCTCCCCGAAGCAGAGATGCGCTCGCGGTTCCTTGCCGAGGTGCCGCGTCTTCCGGTGGACTACACCACGGAGGTGCCTCCGGACTGCGCAGATCCGGACCCTGACCGGTGCGCCTACCTCCAGCTGAGCGAGGCCTACACCGCGGAGGCGAACCAGGTGGCCGCGGCCGGATGGGCCGTGCGCCACCACGACGCGCACCACCTGGCCATACTCACCGACCCGGAGAGTGTCGCCAGCGCCATCGTGGAGCTGGTCGGCGAGCGCGTGCGGCGACTAGGTTGACTGGCTGCCAGACAGCGCGCACGCCACGGGATCGGGCGGGGCTCACGTGTCGAGCCAGTTTGCTGGTGGAGCCATGCGCCCGGAAACAACCGGTGAGGGGAGGCGCCCCCTGCCCGTAGCCACCCTGCGGGCCAGCAGGGGAGGCATCACGGAAGCGCCCCGATCAGCGCCTCGATGATCTCTGTGGCCGCGTGCAGCCCCTCCTCCTCGGATGGCGTGTCCACGCCTTCGGCATGCTCGGGCAGCTCCACCCTGTACGTCACGGCGAGGTGGAACTGGTCCTCGACAACGCGCAGTTCTGACTCCCCGTCCTCCTCCGTGTAGGAGAACATGGCGACATCGCCGACATCGCCGACATCGCCGACATCGCCGAGGTCCACAGTCGTCGGTCCTGCGTTCGAGGTCTTTGACCGCATCCTCGTGGGCCGGCGCCGCGGCCCCGGTCACAACCATCGTGCTGATGGTCTGGCCGGGTAGATCCCGGTCAACATTGGAGAGTACGCAGGTCTGGCTCACGAGCGGATTGTCCCGGCTCGTGTCGCTCGACGGGGCAGTCATCACCTCGTCGGTCCCGAGATATCTGCGGAGCTGATCGGAGTCGGGTACGGCACACATGTCTCCAGGAAGGAGCCCGTAGAGATCCCCCTGACGTGTGACCGCGTCCTCGTCGTCCTCGTCCTGCGGGGTGGCAGGGCTCTCCTCCGGAGGGGAGCCTCCGCTGGCAACATCGGGCGGTATACACGCAGACAGGACCGGTGCGATGGTCACCAGGACCCCCGTGACCAGGAGCCCAGGGGTACGTCGCGCATTCGCTGCCGCGTGGGGGAGCGGGAATGAGGCACAGTGTCTCCTTCGGGGTATTCCTGGTCACGGCTCTCATTATCCGGGGCCGTTTCGCGCTGTGGGACGTATTCAATGGTCAGTGGCGCATGGGGCCAGCGCCGAACGTCCGGCACGGACGTCCGGCGCACCGTTCCGTCAGCGGCACGGATGGACGGGGGACGCGAGGCGGTGGGATCGACTCGGGTGTCCCACCTGGGCTTCGCTCGGGCGACATTCTGGGTCGGCACTGCTCCAGTGAGACCCTCAGTACACGGCGGCCGTGATCGTGTGCAGTCCGCGGGCGCCGTCGGGGTGGACGCCACTGTCCTGGCCCCTGTGCCTTGCCGTCGGCGTCCACGGACCCACTGCCGCCAGGTGTCGGCGGCGGTCACCCTCGTCGCGGTGATGCTGGGCGGGATGGTGATCCAGCCGCAGCGCCACGACTTCGAGCTTGCCGCGCACAAGGACCACAGGGAGTACCTCAGGGCGGCTCGGGGTACGTCGCAAGTCCATCGCATCACAACAGGTCACAGCGGGCACCAACCCACGAAGCTCCCGGGGGATGGGCGACAGTTTCGACGAGTCCAACCTCAGTATCCGCGGGCCGGGTCGACGACCCCGATCAACTCCTCGCCTGCCGTCCAACGTCGGACATTGTCGGCCAGCCGCTGGCGGAACCCCCGCCGCGTCATCGCCGCGTCGGCTATGTGCGGCGTCACGATGGCCCTGGGGTGCCCCCACAGTGGATGGGCTGCGGGAAGTGGCTCCGGGTCGGTGACGTCAAGGCCCGCGCCGGCGATCCCGGCACTGTCCAGTGCCCCGAGCAGCGCCTCAGTGTCCACGATGGGACCGCGCGCGACGTTGATGAGCCAGGCGGTCGGCTTCATCGCATCGAGTTCGGCCGCGCCGACCAGGTGACGGGTGTCCGGGGTGTCCGGGGCAGCGAGCACCACATGGTCCACCGCTTCCCAGAAGTCGCCGATTCCGGCTATGGGCCGGGTTTCGGCGGCTCCGGGCACCGGCCGGCCGCTGCGGTTCACGACCCGGGCCTCTGCACCCAGGGCGGTGAGCGCCGGGATGAGGGCGCGGGCGATACCGCCGCCGCCGACGATCCCCACCACGGTTCCGCCCAGGGTCCCCGCGCGGGGCAGCAGGTCCGTCCTGGCCCATTCCGCGGCCCGAAGACTCTCCGGAAGCAGCCGGACTCCCGTCAGCAGCAACGTCAGCGCGTGTTCGGCCACCGGAACCGCGCATACCCCCGCGGCCGAGGTCCACACACGCGCTCGGTCGATGATCCCGGCCTCCACCCACCGTTCGATACCGGCGGAGGGGAGCTGCACCCACGCGACGCTTGCGGGGAGCGATCGCGGGAAACTCGCCAGATCGGTCCATGCCGTCCAGGCGAGAGCCTGGGCGTCCGCGAGGTCAACCACGACAGCATCCGCCTGGTGAACCAGTTCGACAACGGCCTCGTCCGCCTCCGGCGCGACGGCGAGACGCAGCGGTTTCGGCCGCGCGCGCTCCGCCCCCTTCTCCATACCACCGAGCCCAGTGATACCCCGACCTGTGCGTCGAGGTCCCCCGGCGTAGGGGTGGTTCAAGGGTGCCATCTCTCCCGCACGCATCTGCACTCCCTGGGCGGCGAGGACGGCGCCGAACCGGTCGCACCGCCGGCCGTGCTGCCCGACCGCCCTGCTGCCGGCAGATCATGAATGCTGTCGGTGACGCCACCCGAAACCCAAGCCCACAGGCATCCACCGAACCGAGGCAACGCCAGCAGGATCGTCAGTCCACGTCAGCCCGGAACGGCTCCTCGCGCTGGCTAGGGCTGCACGTCTGAGAGCACCGTCTTGCCTCCTCGTGCGGCTGCTACATCTTGCCGATGCGGACCGCGTGCAGGAGGGCGGTCCACGCGTGGGTGGGGAGAGTCATGTAGCCGAGGTGGGGGTGTTGGGAGTCGCGAACCTGGACGCGGTTCTCAGCGGTGCGGCACTCGACGCAGTTGGGTTCGCGCCCTTCGCTGTAGCTGGACTTGGTCCAGGGGGTCTGGTGCATGGGTTCTCCTGCTTCCGGGATGGGGCCGGGTGTGCAGTTGGTGTACCCAGTGTGGCGGGGTACGGCCCTGGCCTGGTGTGGCCAGGGCCGCAGGCGGTGGGATTAGAGGTCCCCGTTGCGTACGGCGGCGAGGAAGGCCCGCCATTCGGCTGCGGGAAAGTACAGCGCGCCCCGGCTGCGCTGCTTACTGTCGCGCACCCCGGTTTGGGCGCCCTCGCTGACCTCGACGCACTCGCCTCGCTCTTGGGTGTAGCTTGCCGTGTGCCAGCGCCGAGGGGTGGATGTAGCTTGTTCCGCGGCACGGGTTCTGCTCATCAGCGCCTTTCCAACTCTTCTGCCGCACCTCGAATGAAGGTGGTGCTCTCGTCCAGGGGGAGTGCGGCGGCCTGTAGATAGTCGAACTGTTGCTCGTGCTCGCGAAGCACACTCTCCCCTTCGAAGAAGTGACCGCTGGGTGGGACATCGAGGTAGCCGACCTGTTCGGCATCCCCAAGGGTGAGCAGGATGAAGCCGTACGGGCGGGCCATGCCCTTGGCCAACGGGAGCACCTGGATGTCGAGGTTGGGACGGTTGCTTAGCTCGACCAGGTAGTCAAGCTGGGTCCCCATTATGCCTGTGTCACCGATGAGGCAGCGCAGCGCCGATTCGTCGATCACCGACCAGACCCGGGGTGCGCCCTCACGGTCCAGCACGCTGTGCTGTCTCTCGATCCGGGCGTCTACCCGGCGCTTACGCTCGGTCGCATCGGCAACCAGGCCCCGGGCCATCAGCGCATCCACGTAGTCGGGGTGTTGGAACAGTCCAGGGATGAGACCAATGGCGTACTGCTGGATCTTGGTGGCCTCGTTCTCCAGACCGTAGAAGGCGTTCCCTGCCACATCCTCGTACTGGAACCACCAGGGCTTGTGTTTGCGAGCCGCCTTCGCGATCGCGACCAACTCCTCGCGCAGCGCGTCGCTGCTGCCGTAGAGCCGACATAGCGCAGCAACCGCTTCGGTGTTCAACCGCACGAACCGCCCGTTCTCGATGCGGTACATCTTGCTGACATCCCAGCCCATCTCCTCGGCGACCTGCTCCTGGGAGAGCTGAGCCTGGCTGCGAAGACGCTTCAACTGGCTGACCAGGTAGTGCCTGCGTACGGGGGAACCCTGGTTCATCGCGACCTCTCCTTCTGACCGGCCGGGATATCAGTGGCACCGACTGACTGGCACGGGAGAAACCAGACACTCGTTCATAATCCAGGCTCTTTGAGTTACAGGGCTTGTATTTTAGCCTGTCGTCAGTAAGCTTAGAGCTACGAAGGGTTAATAAGCAACATGCGAGACGAGCCGTGGGCCGGCCCATATGCGCTCGGGCCGGGGTGCTGCCACACCCCGGCCCGAGCAGAAGAAACCCCGAAACTGCGACGAAACGAGGTTCTGTCATGAACTCTAACTGGCCTGGCCAGTTGATCTCCCGTGGCGGGGAAGTCTCACCCGGCTTGCCCGGTGACGCCAAGTCAGACCAGTCCGACACCCACCGAGCCCCGGTCGTGGTTTGGCAGTGTCCGGTGGTGGAGTGTTTGTGGGCGTCGGTGAATCCGTTGGAACATCCGTGTCCGTTTCCGCTGGCGTGTGTGTCTGCCGGCACAGCCGGTGGCGTGACCTCCCCGGTTTCTGGCGGTCCGCCTCGGCCGGATGTTCCGCCGCCTGCGGTGCTGGAGCAGGTGTTGGCGGGGTTGCGGTGGCTGGATGCCGGGCGTGGTCAGCACCCGGGGGAGCGGCCGGCCCAGGAGCTGTCCGGGGACGCACCCACGGTGCCGCTGGGGGTGGTCACGCCATGACCGGGCCTCAGGAGGAGCCCCGGGGATTGGGGGCAGCGGAGACGCACCGGTTGGCCAAGCAGCTGCGTGTGGCGGCCTCGGGCACGACCATCGTGCTCCCTACTCGGGCACGGCCGATGGGGGGTGGGGAGCATGTGTGAGCGCTTTCAGCGCACCTTCCCCGGGATCCCGGCCAGTGTGGCCCGCGCCCGCGCCTGGGCCACCGAGGTGCTGAGCCCGCGCATCACCGACGAGGAGGCCATCGGGGATGCCCGATTGGTGGTGAGCGAACTCGTCACCAACGCGCTTCAGCACACCAGCAGTGGCGATCGCGGCATGGGACGCGCTGAAGCACGGCTGCGGGCGATCCTGGGCCGGGTCGAGCTTCGCCTGCTCCTCGCGCCGCGCCGCATCCGCGTGGAAGTCACCGACACCGGCACATTCCCGCGACCGGAGGGCGCGATACCACACGAGGCCAGCGAAGATCGCCCTGGAACGCCCGGCCCGATAGTGCGGTGTCCCGACCCGGACGCCGAGCACGGCCGCGGACTCGCGTTGGTGGATCACCTGGCACAGCGCTGGTTCTCGCGCGGTGACCACACCGGCCGCACCGTCACCGCGGATCTGGCCCACCAGTCCGCCCCGGTCACGGTGGGCGCCGGCGGCGTGCCCGCCCAGCGGTACTGCCCCCGCACCGAGTAATACCCCTCCGGGTGGTGAAGCGCACCCCGCACGGCCCCCAGCCGTGCCCGGGGCAGGCCACACCACCCCGAACAACCCCACCTGGGTGAGATTGAGGCGGCCCGGACGAACGTGGGGCCGCCCCCAGGTGATGAGGCCCCGTCAAAGCCGATGGGGGTGGCAAAAGGCCGATGGGGGAGTAGGGCGTAAATGATCTACGATGTAAAGGTGCCGGTTGTGTTCACCCACCCCACCGGGTACACCCGAGCCCGTGACCCACACCCTGCTCATTACCAACGACTTCCCACCGCGCACGGGCGGCATCGAGACCTTCTGCCACGAACTGGCCCGGCGCATGTCACCCGCCGCCGACGGGGCGCCGGGAGTCGTCGTCTACACCTCACATGCCTCGGGAGCGAGCGAGTATGACGCCGCATTGCCGTTTCCCGTAGTGCGGGATACCGCGCGGACGCTGTTGCCAACCGCACGGGTGGCCCGGCGCGCCGCGCAGCTCGTGCGGGAATTCGGCTGTGACCGGGTGGTGTTCGGCGCGGCGGCCCCGCTGGGCCTGTTGGCCCCGCACCTGCGCGCGGCCGGAGCACGGCGCATCGTGGCGATCACGCACGGCCACGAGCTGTGGTGGGCGCGCCTTCCGGGTTCCCGCCAGCTGCTGCGGTGGATCGCGGACGGGGTGGACGTGCTCACCTACCTGAATGCGCACACTCGTGGGGTTATCGAGCCCGCCCTGGCGCCAGCCGGCCGCGCCCGGCTGGCGCAGCTGAGCCCGGGGGTGGACCCGGCGCTGTTCCGTCCGGATGTGGACACGGGCGCGATTCGGCAGCGCTACCGCCTGTACGGGGCGCGGATGGTGCTGTGTGCCACCCGGCTGGTGCCCCGCAAGGGCGTGGACACGCTGCTTCGCGCCTGGCCCAGGGTGCACAGCGCCATCCCGGACGCCCGGCTGCTGGTGGTGGGCGACGGACCGGACCGCACCCGCCTGCACCGGCTTCGGCGACGGCTCGGTGATGCCGCCACCACTGTGACCTTCGCGGGTAGCCACCCGCATGCGGCGCTGCCGGAGTTCTTTGCTGCCGCCGACGTGTTCGCGATGCCGTGCCGCACCCGCCGGGCCGGGCTCGAACCCGAAGGGCTGGGCATCGTCTATCTGGAGGCCGCAGCCAGTGGTCTCCCGGTGATCGTCGGGGACTCCGGTGGGGCCCCCGAGGCGGTGCGGGATGGCGAGACAGGCTACGTGGTCAACGGGCGGGATTCGCGGGAGGTGGCCCAGCGGCTCATCACCCTGCTCACCACCCCCGCACAGAAGCAGGCGATGGGGGAGCGTGGGCGGCGCTGGGTGCGTGTCGAGTGGACCTGGGACGCAGTGGCCTCACGGTTGGAATCCCTATGTCCCCCCGGGTAGTACATCGTGACCGTGATCACCATATACTTGGACGTCCAAGTAGATTGCGGTGCGGATACTGGAGTGCACATGCCGGTGGAACGGGCCCTGCCCACGGAGGAAGCTGGGGACCTGCTGGAGTTGACCCGCGACGTGGTCGCCAAGGAGCTGGGGCCACGGGTCGCCCGCGACGAGGCCCGGGGCACGTTTCCGCGGGATGTGTTCACCACCCTCGGTGCGACGGGGCTCCTGGGGCTTCCCTATCCGAGTGAGTACGGCGGGGGAGACCAGCCCTACGAGGTCTATCTCCAGATGGTCGAGGAACTGGCTGCCGGTTGGTTGGCCGTGGGGCTCGGCCTCAGCGTGCACACCCTGGCCTGCTTTCCCGTCGCCACCTACGGCACCGAGGACCAGCGTCGGCGGCTGCTGCCCGAGCTACTCGGCGGCGAGCTCCTGGGCGCCTACTGCCTTTCCGAGGCGCACTCCGGTTCCGACGCCGCCGCGCTGGCCACCCGCGCCGAGCCGGAGGCGGACGGTTACCGCGTGTCCGGAGGTAAGACCTGGATCACCCACGGTGGGGTCGCCGACTTCTACACCCTCTTCGCCCGCACCGGAAGTCCGGACAGTGGCGCCAAAGGCATTAGCTGCCTGCACGTGCCCGCGGCAACCCCTGGACTGGAGGCCCAAGCCCCGGAACAGAAGATGGGCATGTCCTCCTCGCCCACAGCGGCGGTCAGCTTCGATGGTGCGCTCGTGGCCCACCAGGACCGGATCGGTGCCGAGGGGCAGGGGTTCTCTATCGCCCTGGCGGCCCTGGACTCCGGACGGTTGGGGATCGCCGCCTGCGCGGTCGGGCTCGCCCAAGCCGCCCTGGACGCCGCGGTGGACTACGCCCAGCAGCGAGAACAGTTCGGCCAGCCCATCGCCAACTTTCAGGGCGTGTCCTTTCTCCTCGCCGATATGGCCACTCAGGTCAGTGCAGCCCGGGAACTCTATCTCTCGGCCGCGCGGCTACGGGACCGTGGCCACGCCTATTCCCGACAGGCGGCAATGGCGAAACTGTTCGCTAGTGACGCTGCGATGCGCGTGACCACGGATGCCGTTCAGGTGCTGGGCGGATACGGATACACCACCGACTTTCCCGTGGAGCGGTTTATGCGGGAGGCAAAGGTCCTACAAATCGTCGAGGGGACCAACCAGATCCAGCGCATGGTCATCGGGCGTTCGTTAACCGGTCAGGGATAGCCCGCGCGGTATTCCCGCGATTAGTGCTGGTCAAAGCCATTTTTCGATGATGGGGCCGGTTCGGCCGTGGGAATCGGTGTTCACCGTTCGGATACGGATGAGTAACAGGAACTTTCGGCGTCTGTTCGTGACGGCAATTCGCTGATACGACTCTTCCTGAGGCGAGGTCGAGTCGTTGGGAGAACGGACGTGGCCGAGGTCGAGCTCTCGGGTGTCTCCAAGATTTATCCGGACGGAACCCGGGCGGTGGACTCCCTGGACCTCACCATTACCGATGGTGAATTTCTCGTCCTGGTGGGGCCGTCTGGCTGTGGCAAGAGTACGGCCCTGCGCATGGTCGCCGGCCTGGAGGAGGTCAGTGCCGGAACGCTGCGCATCGGACATCGTGTCGTCAACCGGGTGCCGGCACGTGACCGCGACGTCGCCATGGTGTTCCAAAGCTACGCCCTGTATCCACACCTGTCGGTGCGCGACAACATCGGATTCGGTCTGCAACTGCGGCGCACCCCCAAGGCCGAGATTCGCCGCAGAGTCGACGAGGCAGCTGCCACCCTGGGGCTGACCGAGCACCTGGAGCGCAAGCCGCGCAACCTGTCGGGGGGACAGCGCCAGCGCGTCGCCATGGGGCGGGCGATCGTCCGCAACCCACAGGCGTTCCTGATGGACGAGCCACTGTCCAACCTGGACGCGAAGCTGCGCGTGCAGATGCGCGCGGAGATCTCCCGGATTCAACGCTCCCTCGGGGTGACCACCCTCTACGTCACCCACGACCAGGTGGAGGCGATGACACTCGGCGACCGGGTCGCGGTACTCAAGCGCGGACTGCTTCAGCAGGTCGCCGCTCCCCAGGAACTGTACGAGCGGCCGGCGAACCTCTTCGTCGCCGGGTTCATCGGCTCCCCGGCGATGAACCTCGTGGATGCACAGCTCGAATCCGACGGTGCGGGCGCGGTGCTGCACCTGGGGCAGCAGCGGCTGAGTCTGTCTGGGGCGGTCCTGGCCGACCGTCCGGCCCTGGGCTCCTACCTTGGCCGGCGGGTGGCCGTGGGAATCCGTCCCGAGGACATGGAGGACGCCACCCTGGCCACGGACGGCGCCGCGGCCGTGCTCACCGCCACGGCAGACCTGGTGGAGGCACTCGGATCGGAGCTTCTCGTGCACTTCCGGGTGCCGGCGCCTCCCGTCGTCACCGAGGACACCCGAGAGTTGGCCCGGGACCTCGGCGCGGAGGAGACGGCAGGGCCGTCCGCTGCGGAACCGGGGTCGGTGCTGATTGCCCGGTTCAGCCCGCGGTCGGCGACCACGGCGGGGGAGCGGGTGCACGTTCGGGTCGACACCGAACGGCTCTACTTCTTCGATCCCGTGACCGGAGCAGCGATCCGGGGCGACAACCCAGTAGCCACGCAGCCGGAGAGAGAGGGAACTCATGCGTAACCACCAGCGCGGACTCGCCCGGGGGCGGGCGGCCCTGGCAGTCACGTCCGCCGCAGCGTTGCTCGGCGCCACCGCCTGCAACGGGGAGGACCCCTTCGACGGCTCCGAACTGTTGGTCGCCGCGGTGTGGACCGGCGCGGAACAGGAGAATTTCGAGGAGGTTCTGGCCCTCTTCGAGGAGGAGAGCGGCCACCGCGTGACCTACGACGACACCGGGGAGGACACCGCCGCCTACCTGGGACCTCGGCTCGAGGCCGGAGAGGCACCCGACGTGGCGATGCTGCCCCAACCGGGGCTGATGGCCGAGTACGCCGAGCAGGGGGACCTGGAACCCCTCTCCGAGACGGTCCTTGACGAGGTGGACGCCAACTACGTCGACTACTGGCAGGAGCTGGGCACCGTGGACGGACACGCCTACGGGGTCATGCTCAAGGCCGCCCACAAGTCCCTGATCTGGTACCGGCCCGAGGCATTCGAGAATGCCGGTGTCGAGCCACCCGACACCTATGACGAGCTGGTCGGTGGGGTGGCTCCAGCGCTGGCCGAGGCGGGGGAGACCCCGTTCGCCATGTGCGGTAGCGACGGCTGGACCCTGACCGACTGGTTCGAGAACGTCTATCTCTCGCAGGCCGGCCCCGAGCGCTACGACCAGTTGCTGGAGCGGGAGATCGCCTGGACCGACGACTCCGTCGTGACAGCGTTGGAGACCTTGGCCGAGATTTGGGCCGACGAGTCGCTGATGCACGGGGGAACCGACGGCGCCGTGGGCACCGGTTTCCCCGACTGCGTCACCGACGTCTACGGAACCGAGGACGCGGCGATGGTGTACGAGGGGGACTTTGTGGCGGCCAGCGCCGAGGAAGCCGGGGCCGTGGTCGGGGAGGACGCCCGCGCCTTCACCTTCCCCGCCGTCGGCGACGAGGCACCGGTGGTGCTCGGTGGAGACATCGCGGTGGCGATGACCGAGGAGGAGGCGGCCCAAGAGCTTCTGGCCTTCCTGGCGACCCCGGAGGCGGGGACGGCATGGGCACAGCAGGGCGGATTCCTGTCCCCGAACGACAACGTCGACGTGGAGGCCTACCCGGACGAGTTCACCCAGGGGCTCGCCGAGAGCGTCCACCAGGCCGGTGACGACGTGCGCTATGACCTCTCCGACCAGCTCCCCAGCGGTTTCGGAGCGACCGAGGGCTCCGGCATGTGGGCCACGCTCCAGGACTTCCTACGGGATCCCGGTGACCCCGAGGCCATCGCCGAGGAACTGGAGGAGGACGCCGCTGCCGCCCATGGCAACGGCAGTGACGAAGACGACGACTAGCCGGTTTCCGTCGGCGCACCGAGACGGAGGACACCCATGGCGCAGGGTGGCGACACCGCGGAGCACCGCGGGCAGGAGCCATCGGAACTCAGCGCACCCACGGCGGCGGGCCGCCTCGGCCCACCGCCGTGGCTGGGGGCCGTGTTCCTGCTCCCCGCCCTGGTGTTCCTCGGCGCGTTCATGCTGTATCCGATCGGGTACTCGGCATGGCGCAGCCTGTTCGACGCGAGCGGCGACACCTTCGTCGGTCTGGACAACTACGTTACGATCTTCACCAACCCGGACACGTTCATCGCGCTACGCAACAACGTGATCTGGGTGGTTGTTGCCCCCATCGTCGTGACCGCGGTCGGGCTCGTGTTCGCCGTGCTCACCGAACGTATCCGCTGGGCCACCGCGTTCAAGATCGTGGTATTCATGCCCATGGCGATCTCGTTTCTCGCCTCTGGCGTGATCTTTCGGCTGGTCTACGAGCAGGATCCGGACCGAGGGCTGGCCAATGCGGTCCTGACCACGGTCAGCGACACCGTGTCCGCACCGTCACCGTATCCCGGTGCCAGCCCGCGCGACGACGCCGGACTGCACCCCGCGGAGGGGGGCTACACACTGGACGCCGAGGTTGCGCCCGGTCAGGATCCGGTGCTGCTGCCTCTCGTCGGCCTGCCCCCGGACGACCTCCCGTCCGAGGCTGAGCCCGCCACCGTCCCGGAACCGCAGGAATCGGCGATCACCGGAACGGTCTGGCTGGACTTCACGCCCGGCGCCGAGGGTACCCAGGGGGTGATCGACCCCGACGAGCGGGGAATGCCACAGATGCGCGTCGAGGTGCTGGACGGCGACGCGGTAGCGGCCGAAGCCGTGACGGGACCCGACGGAACCTTCGTGGTCCCCGAGCTCACCGCGGACACCTACACGGTCCGGCTGGCGGCCGACAACTTCACCGAGCCCTACCGCGGTGTCAACTGGCTCGGACCGACCCTGGTCACCCCCGCGATCATCGGTGCCTATGTGTGGGTGTGGGCCGGGTTCGCCATGGTGCTGATCTCCGCGGGACTCGCGGCGATTCCACGGGAAGCGCTGGAGGCCGCACGGGTGGACGGGGCCACCGAGTGGCAGGTGTTCCGGCGGGTGACGGTCCCTCTCCTGTCTCCCGTACTGCTGGTGGTATTCGTGACCCTGATGATCTATGTCCTCAAGATCTTCGACCTCGTCTTCGTCATCGCACCGGGTGACGTCCAACGCGACGCCAATGTACTGGCCCTGGAGATGTGGCGGGTCTCCTTCGGTGGCCCCAACGACCAGGGGCTGGGCAGCGCACTGGCGATCTTCCTGCTGGTGCTCGTCATTCCCGCGATGATCTTCCAGGTTCGCCGCTTCCGACAGGAGAGGGCGCAATGAGTAGCGACAGGCACGCGGCTGTGCCCCCGCCCCCGCCCCCGGTCCCGTCCGCAATCGAGGACCCGGCGGCGGGCGCTCCCCGCCGTTCGGTGGCCGCTCGGATCGTGGGCACGGTGGGTTCCGGTCTCGTGCAGGTGCTTCTGGTGCTGATCGCCCTGTTCTGGCTGGTGCCCACGCTGGGATTGTTCGTGGTGTCGCTGCGCGCGCCGGCCGACAACGCGGCCAGTGGCTGGTGGACCGTTCTTGCGCAGCCAGCGCAGTTGACCGCGCGCAACTACCAGGCGTTGCTCGGAAACGAGCCGTTCGTCGCCTCGTTCTGGAACACGATCGCGATCACCGTACCGTCGACCGTCCTGATCGTGGTGATCGCCTCACTGGCCGCCTACGCCTTCGCCTGGCTGGAGTTTCCCGGCCGGGACTGGATCTTCCTCGGGGTGGTGGGGTTGCTGGTGATTCCACTCCAGGTCGCCCTGATCCCGATCGCGCAGCTGTACGGACTGTTGGGGATCTTCGGCACACTCGGCGGCGTCATCCTGTTCCACGTGGGGTTCGGGCTCCCGTTCGCGATCTTTCTGCTGCGCAACTTCTTCGCGGCGATCCCCCGGGACCTGCTGGAAGCGGCACGGATGGACGGGGGACGCGAACTCGCCATCTTTCGACGGGTGATTCTTCCCCTCGGCGGGCCCGCGATTGCCTCCCTGACAATCTTCCAGTTCCTGTGGGTGTGGAACGACCTGCTCGTTGCCCTCGTGTTCGCCGGAACCGACGCCCAGCCCATGACCGTGGAGTTGCAGGGGCAGATGCGCCAGTTCGGCGCCAACCTGGACATCATCGCACCGGGGGCGTTTCTGTCCCTGATCGTTCCCCTGGCGGTGTTCTTCGCCTTCCAGCGCTACTTCGTCCAGGGCGTCATGGCCGGATCGGTCAAGTAGCACACGGGACACACGGGCCGCTCCCCGCGCGCCCGAGCTGCGGAGCCCGCACCCGGACCGGGGTCTTGAGACCGCCGAGCCGTCCCGGGGCTGGATCCCGGAACGGCTCCCGCGACACCAGCTCTAGCTCGCGTGTGCTGCCTGGGCCGTGGCCGCCGCACCCACGTTCTGGGGGTGACCAATCGCCAGGCCGCTGGTGAGGTCGAAGAAGTGCAGGTGCCGGGTGTCGACACTCAACCGCACCGGCTCACCGGGACGCACCGAACTGCGGGGGTTGACCCGGGCGGTGAACACCGACTTGTCTCCCTGGAGGGGCAGAGCCGCCGCCTCCGCGTCGTCGCCGTCGCCGGCGGCGTCGGCAGCGAGCGCCACGGCGTCCTCATGTTGGAGCGGCGGAGCGTTCACACTGAAGATGACGTTGATCTCGGTGCCGAGCTCCTCCGTGACGTCGGCGGTGACGTCCATATAGCCGAGATCGTGGTTGCTCAGCTCCGCGTCGTCGAAGTCCGAGGGGCGAACACCGAGGACGAGCTGGCGCCCGAGGTACTCCCGCAGCTCGGGGCGTTCCCGGAGGGTTTCCATCGGCAGCTGGAGCCGGTGATCGGCGAACTCGAGTCGGGCGCCGTCACCCTCACGCTCGAGCCGGGCCTCAACGAAGTTCATGGCCGGTGATCCGATGAACCCGGCCACGAACAGGTTGACGGGGCGGTTGAACAGGTTCTTGGGGGTGTCCACCTGCTGGAGGCGCCCGTCCCGCAGGACCGCCACCCGGTCGCCCAGGGTCATGGCTTCGATCTGGTCGTGGGTGACATAGACCGTGGTGACTCCCAGTTCGGAGTGCAGTTGGTTGAGGGAGGCGCGCATCTGCACGCGCAGCTTGGCGTCCAGGTTGGACAGCGGCTCGTCCATGAGAAAGGCCTGGGGCTCGCGTACGATCGCGCGACCCATGGCCACGCGCTGGCGCTGCCCCCCGGACAGGGCCGCTGGCTTGCGTTTGAGGTAGCCCTCGAGTCCGAGCATGCGGGCCGCTTCCTGGACGCGCTGGTTGATCTCGGACTTCGGGGTCTTGCGCAGCTTGAGTCCAAAGGCGAGGTTCTGCTCGACGGTCATGTGCGGATAGAGCGCGTAGTTCTGGAACACCATGGCGATGTCCCGGTTCTTCGGAGGAAGATCGTTGACCACGCGGTCCCCGATACTCAGGGTTCCCCCGCTGATCTCCTCCAGGCCCGCGATCATGCGCAGTGCCGTGGACTTTCCGCAGCCGGACGGGCCGACCAGCACCATGAACTCCCCGTCCTTGATCTCCAGGGAGAGCTGGTCCACTGCGGTCACGTTGCCGGGGTACACCTTGTCCACATTGTCCAGGACGATCTGGGCCATGGCCGGACACTCCTCGCCTTATGCTTTCGAATTTGATCGAATCGCGTGTTGATTCGTTCATCATCGAACATCATCGAAGGGGGGGTTGTCCAGAGGGGGAGGCCGGGCCGGGGGAACGCTGGCGTGCTCCGAGGAGGTGCGTTAGCCTGGCGCATGGCCCCAGAGCTCTGGCGCCGGCTTCGTGAGGCGGGTGAATCGACACGCGATCCGAATTGTGGGTGCGGTGAGGATCCCATGGCGCCGGGTATCTCGGTAGGCTGCTGACCAGTCCAGCACTGGACGGACCGGCTGTGCGGTCCGGTTCTTGCGTCGCTGGCCGCCGTGCCAGGAGCCAGGCACGATGGCGGGTGATGGTAAGCCCGGAGCCCGCGGTCGGGCGGGGGGTTGGACCCGGAAAAGGCCCGAGCATCCAGTAGACAACGGTCTCCGCGCTCGCCGCCGACGAGACGGATCCGGTCCGAAGGGTGTTCCGGGCCCTTTTCCGTGTTCCGCTACCGGGGCTGGAGTCCGCCGGACTCCAGCCCCGGTGTGTACCCGTAGGCTCAGGAGCACGGCGGGTACCGACAGCGGAGGTCGACTGTTCATGGTGGCGAAGGAGGCCCGGTCTCCGGATCGGGAGGGACCGCAGCAGCCGCAACATTCGGGCACGACGGCTGGTCTGGACGGTACGGTCGACCAACGATTCCCTCCAGAACCCGCAGGAACGACGTTACTGCGTGCGGGTGCTGCCGCGGGCTCGGGGCTGGCACAGCTCTTGGCGCTTCCCCCCTACGGTCTGTGGTACCTCGCCCCACTCAGCGCCACCCTGTTGCTGCTGGCCGTACGTGGCGTGCGGCCACGCCGCGCCGCATGGCTGGGCGCACTTGCGGGAGCGGCCCTCATGGTGCCGTTGATCCGTTGGCAGGCCGTGTTCGGGTTCGACGTGTGGCTGCTGATCGCAGCGGCGGAGACCGCCTACTTCATCCCGATGGCGGTGGGGATTGCCCTGGCGGCACGTCTACCCGGCTGGATCGTGTGGACCAGTGCCCTGTGGGTCGCCCAGGAACTGGTGCGGGCGCGATGGCCGCTCGGAGGGTTTCCCTGGGGCAAACTGGCCTTCAGTCAGCCGGACACTCCCTTCACCGGATACGCGGCGGTGGGCTCCTCGGCGCTGGTGACGTTTGCGGTGGCGGCAACCGGTGCGCTGATCGCCGCCGCTCTCCTTCGCCTGTGGCGCCAGCGCCGCCCCGACCTTCCCACCGTCATCCTCATGGTCGTGGTGGCGGGGATTGTCGCCGGGGGGACACTCACCCCCCGGCTGGGCTCGGTCGAGGCGGACCGCACGGTTACAGCGGGAATCGTGCAGGGCAACGTTCCCGGTGTCGGCGAGATGGACATCACCGGTGAACGCCGGGAGGTGCTCAACAACCACGTCGCGGCCACCCACGAGCTCGCCGACGCGGTGGCTGCGGGTGCCCACGAACAGCCCGACATGGTCATCCTGCCCGAGAACGCGAGTGACATTGATCCCTACCGGGACGCCGATGCCCAGGATGCGATCCAGGGCGCTGCCGACGCCGTGGACGCGCCACTCCTGATCGGGGTGACCGAGGTCGTGGGGGAGCAACAGCGCGAGGTGCAGTCGGTGGTCTGGGAGCCCGAGGAGGGCCCCGGCGAGACCTACGTGAAGCGTTATCTGGTCCCGTTCGGTGAGTACATTCCCTACCGGGACTTCTTCACCACGTTCGTGTCGAGGCTGGACCAAGTCGGCATGGACGCGATTCCCGGGACCGATCCGGGAGCACTCGACCTTGGCGAGACCCGGGTTGCCACCGCGATCTGTTTCGACGTGGCCTTTGACGCGCCCGTGCGCCAGGCCGTGGCCGAGGGTGGGGAGGTTCTGGTCGTGCCCACGAACAACGCCAACTACAACTTCACCGGGCAGTCGGAGCAGCAGCTGGCCATCACCCAGCTGCGTGCTGTGGAACACGGCCGGGCGGCACTGGTCTCCTCCACCAGCGGTATCAGCGCCGTGGTCGAACCGGATGGGTCGCTCAGCTACGTCTCTGCGGAGGCCCAGCGCGATATTCACGTCGCCAACGTTCCCGCGATGCAGGGCCACACCCCGGCAACGAGCCTGGGCGCCATCCCGGAGTGGGCGATCACCCTGGTCGGTGTGGGGGCGCTTGCCGTGGGATATGTCCTCCAGCGGCGCGCGAAGCGTGGACCGGCGTAGCCCGCGATGTGCGGGGAACGAATCCGGGTCGGGGCACGTTCCCCGCAGTGGAGACCTATGGTGATCGGGTGATGTCCATGCCCCTACTGATACTCGTCGCGATCGTGGCGCTGCCGTTCCTGGAGATCTGGAGTGCCATCCTGGTCGGCCAGCAGATCGGCGCCCTGTGGACCGTCGCCGCACTCGCGGCCGCGTCCGTCGCCGGCATCATGGTGATGCGCTGGTCCGGACTGCGGGTGATCCGGGATATCGACGCCACGGCACGAACCGGAGAGATGCCACGCAGGGGGATGCTGGACCCGGTCATGCTCCTCGTGGGGGGAATGCTGTTGGCGTTCCCCGGTTTCGTCTCCGGAGCCCTCGGGCTGCTGCTCGTGCTTCCGTTCACCCGGCCGGCCCTGCGCTGGGTCTTCGCAGCGTGGGCACGGCGCCGGTTCGAACGGATGCAGGCGCGCATGGATGCGGCAGCGACCGGCGCGCCCCCCGGAGTGGTCGTCGTGGACGGGGAAGTGGTGCGTCGGGACCCAGAGGCGCAGGCGTCCTCCGACGCCGCCGACGAGTCGCGCCCCACTGTGATCCGTGGGGAGATCGTGGACGGGAAACCGCCACACGGGGGCGGCCCCACCGGCCCCACGGCGTGACCAGCCCGAGACAGGCCCAGATGCCCGGGCTCCGTGGGATCCGGTGGTGGGCACGTGCTCCCGCGCTAGGAGGCCTGGGCGCTGGCCGAGTCCTCCTCGGCCTTGGCCTCCAGGTACTCCTGCTCCTTACTCCGTTGCGACCGCAGGAGCTCCAGGCGCTCGGCCAGCACCTCCTCCAGGTCCTCGACGCTGCGCCGTTCCAGCAGCATGTCCCAGTGGGTGCGAGCGGGCTTCGCCTGCTTTTCCTCGGGGCGATCTCCGTCCACCATCAGGGCGGTGTCTCCGCAGAACCGGCACTCCCAGTTGGTCGGGACGTCGGCTTCGGTAGCGAAAGTCACGGAGAATCGATGGCCCTGAGGGCAGTCGTAGGTGACCTCTTGGCGAGGGGCCAGGTCGGTGTTGCGGTCGTTCTCGTAGCTGGTCGCTCCGAGTCGCGTGCCGCGCAGTGCTCGCTCGGCCATCGTGTGAGTGCCTCCAGGCGCTGTGTCGGTGTCATCGGTGACAACGTGCCAGTCCGGGTCAGGATTCCCCGGAGCGGGATGTTCCAACCCCGTGACCACGATCGTCTCGTCAGCGCCCCTGGGTGCACAACTCGGTGCCTACAGGTGGGCGGGAACGGGATTTCCCGCCTGTTGCACACCACGCCGCAGGTTCGCCAGGACCAGCAGCACACCGCCCACGATGAAGAATGCCACAAGAGAGAAGATCGCCGCGCGGTAGCCCCCGGTCAGCTGGACCGCCACGAAACCCACCAGCGCCGCTGTGAGGGTTCCGGCCCGGTCACAGATCGTGTAGAGGCCGAAGTACTCACCCTCCTTGCCCCGGGGGATGAGCTGGGAGAACAGGGAACGGGCCAGCGCCTGGCTGCCGCCCAGGACGAGCCCGATGCAGAATCCGAGCGCCATGAACGGGAGGGCCTGCCCGGCCGGCAGAAAGTAGCCGCTGGTCAGAATCAGCGTCCAGCAGACCAGAATGGCCACCAGGGTGCGTTTCGTCCCCAGGACGGTGGCCAAACGCCCGGTCAGCCATGCTCCCGCGAAGGCGACGAACTGGATCATCACCACGGTGGTGATCAGGTCGTCCATGTCCAGTCCCAGGTCCTGCTCCCCGGTGGCGTACGGGCCGGCGAACCGGATCGTGGCCTGGATCCCGTCGTTGAACAGTAGGTAGGCACACAGGTACAGCAGTGTCTGCGGATACCGGCGCAGCTCGCGCAGGGTGTGCCACAGTTGTCGGAACGTCGCGCCGACCGATGCCGGGCGGTCCGCGGTCGCGGCTGGCGCCACACGGTTTCGCAGCGGCCGTACCGCCAACAGAGTGAAGCCCAGCCACCACAGACCCGCCGAGGCGAAGGCGATTCGGACCGCGTGTCCCTCGCCGACCCCAAGTGCCTCCGCATTGAGAACCAGGGCCAGGTGGACCAGAAGCAACACCACACCCCCGAGATAGGCGAACGCCCATCCGGTGGAGGAGACCCGGTCGCGTTCGTCGGCGGTGGCGATCTCGGGGAGGAACGCGTTGTAGACCACGAGTGCCGCCCCGTAGGACACGTTCGCGACGAGAAACAGGCCAACAGCCAACAGGTAGTTGTCGCCACTGGCCAGGTACAGGCAGGTCGTGGCGCTGGCACCGACGGTCGCGAACCCCAGCAACAGTCGCTTTTTCGTCCGCGACCGGTCGGCGATGGCACCGACCACCGGAAGGAGTGGGATCTGGATGGCGGGCGCCAACGCGGTGGCCAGAGGCCACACGGCGTTGTAGTGGATCGCCAGCCCCAACAGGTACACATGCTCACCACTGGGCGACCCCTGCGCGGCGGCGCGGGCGAGTTCGGCGAGGTAGGGGCCGAGGAAGACGGTGACGACCGAGGTCCAGAACACCTGGTTTGCCCAGTCGTACAGGTACCAGCCGCGTTGCTCCCGACGGCGCTGTCGGGGGTCGTTCGACGGAAGGTTGGTGGGGGGAGTGGGGGTGTTCGTCATGGTGGCCCGTCGTTCGTCCTTCCGGTGCTGTGCGTGCTGGGGACGGCGGTCCCGGGCCACTGGCCGCGTTCCGTGAGGACCCGGCGCAGCGCCACGGTGTTGTCGGTGACGATGCCATCCACCCCAGCGTCGAGCAGCCGGTGCATGGTGGATGCCTCGTTCACGGTCCACACATGCACCTGCATGCCGTGCCGGTGCGCGGTCCGGATCAGGTCCCGGGTCAACAGTGGGAAGCCACGAATATGCCGGGGGATCTGGACACAGCCGACACCACGACGCACCAGCAGTGACAACGCCCGGCTCCAAGCGCCGACTCTGATCCGGGCTACGTCCACGGGGCCCGCCGACATGCACACCGGCCGGTCCAGGATCCGACGAGCCCGTTCCAGGCGAGCCTGCGAGAAGGAGCCGACACACACCCGGCGCCAGGACCGCGTGCGGCGCAGGGCCCGTGCCAGCGGCTCCACGGCCCGATCATCCTTGATGTCGATGTTGAGACGGACCCGCGGCCAGGCATCCAGCAGTTCCTCCAGGCTCGGCACGGTCTCCCGGCCACCGACCCGGGCACGGCGAATTTCGGCGTAGTCCAGTTCCGCGATGGCCCCATCGCGGTCGGTCACCCGGTCGAGGGTGGCATCGTGGAAGGCCATGGCGACGCCGTCGCGGGAGGCGTGGATATCGGTCTCCAGGTACTGGTATCCGAGCTCGACTGCGTTCCGGAACGCGGGCAGGGTGTTTTCCAGGAGCAAGGCGTCGCGCCCCGGGGGACCTTCGGTGTCGGTCAACCAGCCGCCCCGGTGGGCCAGAGCGATCGGGGGACGGATGTCCAGATAGTGGTTGGTCAACGTTCCTCCCAGTGAGCCCCGGGGTGCACGCCCGGGACAGGGTCCGGTCAGTATGCTCAGCAGGGGCGAACCGCTGGAGAACAGGGGATCACGTGTCGGTGTCGAATCCGGTCGCGCGGATCGTGATGTTCAAGCGCCCCTCCGCGAGCCCACAGCGTGGGTCGGCCGTGTTCGGGTGGATCCGAACCACCCCATGGTGGGCCATACGTGTCGGACCTCCGAAGACGAACAGGTCGCCGCTGCCCAACTCGATGTCCGTGTAGGGGCGGCTTCGCGTTTCGGTGTTGCCGAAGCGGAACACACAGCTGTCTCCCAGGCTCACGGAGATGACCGGGGCGTCGCTGCGTTCGTCCCGGTCCTGGTGCATGCCCATCCGGGCCGTGGAGTCGTAGAAGTTGACCAGGGCGACGTCGTAGTGGGCTTCGTGGGCACCGTCCGGAGGCGTGTCGCCGTAGGCGTCCGCGAGTGCACGTCGCGCCAGCTGCTCCAGCTCCTGGGGGAATGGCTGGACGGGCTGGCCGTCGGGAAGAACCGAGGTGTAGCGATAGGGGCGCCAGTACCAACCGAGTGCGGTCATCCGGACGCTCATCACCCCGCCTCGGGTGCGGTGTTGGTGCAGTCCACCAGGTCCCTGCGCCCAGGACCGGCAGGTGTCCACCAGCCTGCGTTGACGCCCCGGATCCAGCCAGCCCGGTAGGTGGACAGCGCCGGGGGCGATCTCGATTCGTGGGATCTCAAACAGCATGTGTGTCCTTGTTCTGATCGGTGACCGGGTGGTGTGCTCACGGATCGGCCCCTGGCTTCTGCGCCCCGGTCACCGACCGCGCCTCACTCCAGAGTGGCGTCCAGCGTGATGGTGGTTCCGGTCAGGGCCTTGCTGACCGGGCAGTTGGCCTTGGCTTCCTCGGCGGCGGAGGTGAAGTCGGCGGCGGAGATGTCGGTGACCTGCGCCCGAACCGTGAGATGGCTGCCGGTGATGCCCTCCCCGGCCTGGAAACTGACCTCGGCGGTGACCCGCACGCTCGTGGGCTGGTATCCGGCCTTGGTGAGGCCGTTGGTGAGCGCCATGGACATACAGGACGAATGCGCCGCGGCGATCAGCTCCTCGGGGCTGGTCACGCTATCCGAGCCCTCGGCGCGGGCCTTCCAGGTCACCTCGGTCTCGGGAAGCGCCGAGGAGTCGACCGTGACGGTGCCACCGCCGGTGGCCAGGTCGCCCTGCCATTGGGCGTGTGCGCTGCGGACTGCTGCCATCGCGAGAACTCCTTGGATCGAATCTGTCACTGGGATGGCCCCGCGCACACCTCGTGGTGCGGGGCACGGTCCCTGAATACCAGGGTGTGGAGCGCGGCCCGACCACCGCGGTGGTCCGAAGTTTCTGGGTGTCTCTGTCGTACGCCGTCACATTCCCGTATAGTTACAGTGTGCAATCAATCTTGTTCGAAAAGTCACTGTCCGTCGATGCGGGACATCCTGATTGCGCGCCCCCAATCTTCCGAAACGACTGGCGGGTGGTGCAGCCGCCGACGCTGGGGGCGTGGACACCCACGCGGTCAGTGAGCGTGGTGATCCCAGCGTACGGCGGGCAGTCCGGAGTGGACCGGACCCTGGCGGCGTTGGCTGCACAGAGTTATCCGGGCCATCTGCTCGAAGTCGTGGTTGTCGACGACAACACGGCACCCCCGCTCCAGCTCCCCGAGGTGCGTCCGAGCAACTGTCGGCTGGTGCGAGCCCCGGACAACGGCTGGGGAACGGGTCATGCGCGGGCCTATGGCGCACATCTCGCCACCGGCGAGATCCTGTGCTGGCTCGACTCCGATCTGGTCCCAACGGTGCACCATATCGAGGCCCATGCCCGGTGGCACCACGCCCACCCGGAGGTGGTAACCCTCGGCATCGCCTACACCCAGGACCCCGAGCGGGCCGTGGCGCATCCGCACGTGCAGGATCTGGTGGCGAGCACCAACGGCCTCTGCCGGATCGGCCACCTCGGTTTCCAGGCCTACGTGGGGGCCGCGTCCGCTGTTCCCCGGTGGCTGTACGAGGAGACCGGGGGGCTGGATCCGACTCTCGGACCGGGGCAGGATCTGGAGTTCGGGTACCGACTGTGGCAGGCCGGGGCGGTCCTCGTGCCCGAGCGGCGCGCTGTCGCCCACTACACCGACGCGGCACCCCAGGCGACACTGTCCCGCACCCGAGCGCCCACGCGTCGCCTACGCACCGGGCGGCTCGCAGAGGTCATGCCCCAGCCGCGTTCCGACCGTACGCCGACGGCGGCGCAGCGGGCCACGGTGCCACTGGTGCGGGTGTCGGTGCAGGCGTTGGGGTACTCGGTGGCCCAGGTGCGCGCCACGGTCGACTCCCTACTCAGCGAACCGGGAGCCGATCTGAGCGTCGCGTTGGTGGCACCGTGGAGCCGGCTGGACACCGTCGCCGACCGTGCGGCGCAACACTCGCGGGAACTGGGACGTGAGGACCTGCTGGAGCTCCAGCTGGTGCAGGCAAACTACCTTGGGGACAGCCGTGTGGTGTTCACGGAATCTCCCCCGCGCACAGGGTTCCCCTCGCCCTATCTCCTGGAGATTCCCACGGGCGTACGGCTGCGGCCCGCGACCGTGCGCTGGCTGATCGCCAGGTCGGACCGGGCGCAGGCTGGTCTCCTGGAGCTCTCCACCGCCGGGGAGGGGAAACCGGCCCGGTTGTGGCGATGCCGTTCGGTGACCCGGGCCCTGCGGGTGCGAGAGTGCGGCGAGTCCTGGGCCCAGGCGGTGGCTCGGGTGCACGGTCGTTACCGCATTCGAGTCGAACAGGAGGAGCTCGAGGGTCCGGACGGTGGTGGTGCCCCAACCCCAGCAGCGTTCGTTGGTCTACCGGAGCTGTGCAGCCTGGCGCCGCCCAAGCCGCGCTGGTGGGCCTGGCTGCGTCGGGTGCGTGGATGGCTACGTCACTGTCGGTTTACTCCTGGCCGGAGGTCCACCGCTCGATGACGGCCCGCAGCCCCAGCTCGTAGCCGAACACACCGCAGCCGACGATGTAGCCGGAGGCCACCGCAGCGGTTAGCGAGGTGTGCCGGAAGGATTCCCGGGCGTAGACGTTGGAGATGTGTACCTCCACGTAGGGGGTTGGAACCGCGTCCACGGCATCGCGCAGCGCCACGCTAGTGTGCGCGTAGGCGCCGGGGTTGCAGACGATACCCGCGCTCCCGTGCGCGGCGTGGACCTGTTCCACGAGCTCGCCCTCATGGTTGCTCTGCACACAGGTCACCCGCACGCCGAGCTCCGCACCCAGGTCACGCAGGCGCTGTTCCACCTGGGGCAGTGTCGTCGATCCGTACTGGTGGGGGTCGCGTTGACCCAGCAGGTTCAGGTTCGGGCCGTTGAGCAGGAGTACGGTGGGGCGTTCGCCGGACTCGGCCACGTGGGATCCCCTCGGCTGTGTCGACTCGTGTGTGGGACAGCGATTCTACAGACGTTCCACGCCCGCCACCGTGATCGCTGCGTACCCCGCGGCGTCGGAGGCGGCAAGATCCACATCGGCGAGAATCGCCCAGTCGCGGTCCCCGGCAGGGTCGTCCAGCACCTGGCGCACCCGCCACACCCCCTCCGCCTCGGTGATCTGCACCAGGGTGGGCCCACGGGCATCCGGACCGATTCCGATTTCCTCATGCTCGGCGAAATAGGCCGCCAGGGCGTTCTGCCACCGGTCGGCGTCCCATCCGGTCGCACCATCCAGCTCGCCAAGCTCGTCGTAGCGCCCCAGGGCGGCCAGCTCCACCCGCCGGAACATGGCGTTGCGGACCAGCACCCGAAAGGCGCGGTGGTTGGCGGTGACAGGTGTGGTCTCTTCCTCCGTGTCCGGGTCACGGTCGGTTTCCGGATCGACCGAGGGGTTGGCCAGGCGTTCCCACTCGTCCAGGAGGCTGGAGTCCACCTGGCGCACCAGCTCACCCAGCCACTCCACGAGGTCGTGCACGTCCTCGGTCTTGGCGTCCTCGGGCACGGTCTGACTGACCGCCTTGTAGGCGCTGGCGAGGTAGCGCAGCACGATTCCCTCGGAGCGGGCCAGCTCGTAGTGGCCGACATACTCGGTGAAGGTCATCGCCCGTTCGTAGAGATCGCGCACCACCGACTTGGGACGGAGCGGATGGTCGCCAACCCAGGGATGGCCACGCCGGTAGGTCTCGTAGGCGTGCTCAAGAAGCTCCTCCAGAGGCCGCGGATGGGTGATCTCCTCCAGCCGCTCCATTCGCTCCTCGTACTCGATCCCCTCCGCTTTCATCGCTGCGACCGCTTCGGCCTTGGCCTTGTTCGTTTGGGCGGCCAGGATCTGGCGTGGGTCGTCGAGCGTGGCCTCGATGATCGAGAGCAGATCCAGGGCATAGCTGGGCGAATCCCGGTCCAACAGTTCGAATGCCGCCAGGGCGAAGGTCGACAGCGGCTGGTTCAGTGCGAAGTCCGCCTGGAGGTCGACGGTCAGCCGGACCCACCGTCCCTGCTCGTCCGGAGTGTCCAGCTCCTCCACGACTCCGCCGGCGCGCAGGGACCGATAGATCCCGACGGCTTCCCGAATGTGTCGCCGTTGGGAAGCAGGATCCTCATGGTTGTCGCGCAGCAGGTGCCGCATCGCTGCCAGGGCGTTTCCGGGACGCCCGATGACACTCAACAGCATCGCGTTGGTGACCTTGAATCGGGAACGCAGCGGTTCCGGCTGCGCGGCCACCAGGCGTTCAAAGGCGGTCTCGTCCCAGGCGACGAATCCCTCCGGCGGCTTCTTACGCACAACCTTACGGCGCTTCTTGGGGTCGTCGCCCGCCTTGGCCAGCGCCTTCTCGTTCTCCACCACGTGCTCGGGGGCCTGCACGACCACACTGCCGGCCGTGTCGAAACCGGCCCTGCCGGCCCGGCCCGCGATCTGGTGGAACTCACGGGCGGTGAGCCGACGCACCTTCGAACCGTCATACTTGGACAGGGCGGTCAGCAGGACTGTGCGGATCGGCACGTTCACCCCGACCCCCAGCGTGTCGGTGCCGCAGATGACCTTGAGTAAACCGGCCTGGGCCAGGCGTTCCACCAGACGTCGGTACTTGGGCAGCATGCCCGCGTGATGCACCCCGATTCCGTGGCGCACATACCGGGAGAGGTTCCTGCCGAAGCGTGTCGTGAACCGGAATCCACCAATTTCCTCGGCGATCGCATCCTTCTCGGCGCGGGTGCACATATTGATGCTGGTGAGGGCCTGTGCCTGGCTCATCGCCGCGGCCTGGGTGAAGTGCACGATGTACACGGGGGCCTGATGGGTGCTGAGCAGCTCCTCCAAGGTCTCGTGGAGGGGAGTGGTGCGGTAACTGTAGGACAGCGGCACCGGTCGGGTCGCTGAGGTCACGACCGCTGTGGTACGGCCGGTGCGGCGGGTGAGATCCTCCTTGAAGAAGGACACGTCGCCGAGCGTGGCCGACATCAACAGGAACTGTGCCTGTGGAAGTTCGATCAACGGAACCTGCCAGGCCCAGCCCCGGTCTGGCTCACCGTAGAAATGAAACTCGTCCATCACCACGGTGCCGATATCCGCCTCCGTCCCCTCGGCCAGGGCGATCTGGGCGAGCACCTCCGCGGTACAGCACACGATGGGGGCGTCTGCGTTGACGCTGGCGTCGCCGGTGAGCATGCCCACGTTCTCCGTTCCGAAGACGGAACAGAGGTCGAAGAACTTCTCCGAGACCAGCGCCTTGATCGGAGCGGTGTAGAACACACACTGGTCGCGGGCAAGTGCCGCGAACAGTGCGCCCGTCGCCACCAGGCTCTTACCGGAGCCAGTGGGGGTGTTGAGGATGACGTTGGCCCCGGAGACGAGCTCGATCAACGCTTCCTCCTGGGCCGGGTACAACTCGAGCCCCTGGGAGCCAGCCCACTCCTCGAAGGCCAGGTACAGGGTGTCGGGATCCGGGTCCTTCGGTAGCGCGTCGATGAGTCTCACCCGTCCATGGTGCCTTGTCGCAGCGGGTGAGTGGGCCGCCCCGGAGACCGTCGGGACTGCCCAGGCGAACAACGGCGAGCCCTCGGGTAGGCAGGACCGCTACCCTCCATCAGCGGCCCATCCCGCAGGAGCCGGGTGGTTTGGCCACCCCCCTCGGAGTGCCCGGTGTGGGTTGCGGTACCCGTGGAGCTATGACACACGTGCTTCATCTCCTGTCCGTCCACGACGAACAGTGGGACGAGGACGGACTACTGCGGCCCGCCTCGCTCCACGACGAGGGCTTCGTCCACGCCAGTGACAGTGCACACACCCTGCTGGCGGTCGCCAACTTCCTCTACCGCAACGCCTCGGCGCCACTGGTCGCCCTCGTCCTCGACGTGGAGCGGCTCGGGTGCACGGTGCGTTGGGAGGAGCCAAGCCCCGCCCCGCCGCCCGGGATTCCCGCCGGGACCACCTTCCCGCACATCTATGGTCCGCTGCGGCGGGAGGCGGTTGTCGACCGTCAGTACCTGCGCCCCGACCCCGACGGAGGGTATCTGGGGGTGGAACCACGCCCCGCGACCGCGGACATCCTGGACATGTACCCACATCCCGAAGGCGGATGGTTTCGCGAGACCTGGCGCACGGGCACCACCCTTACCCCCTCCGGATATTCGGGATCGCGCGCCACGGCAACCGCCATCCACTACCTACTGGGTCCCGGCGAATCATCCCGGTGGCACCGGGTACGTTCCGACGAGCTGTGGATCTTCAATCGGGGCGGCCCACTGGAGCTCTCCCTCGGCGGTGACACGTCCACACCCACCGCACCCACCACGATGCACCTCGGCCCCGAGCTTGAGCAGGGACAGCAGTGTCAGCTGCTCGTACCCAGCCAGACCTGGCAGTCGGCCCGCCCGGTGTCCGGGGAGTGCCTGGTGACCTGCGTCGTCTCGCCCGGCTTCGATTTTGCCGACTTCGAGGTCACCGCGAACGCAACCTGAGCCGCGGTCACCGCACGGGGCTTGGCCTCGTGCGGTAGCTGCGGTGGCACCATTTCCGTTGTTGTCAGTCGCTCAGGGCGCCCCGCATCACCCGGAATTTCGATCCGGCCTCGGCCAGTTCCGCCTCCGGGTCGGATCCGGCCACGATGCCGCATCCGGCGAACAGGCGGGCGCTCGAGCCCTCGACCAGTGCGCTGCGCAACGCGATCCCCCACTCGCCGGCCCCGTGGGCGTCGATCCAGCCCACGGGGCCCGCGTAGCGGCCGCGGTCCATGCCCTCCAACTCCCGGATCAGCTCCAGAGCTCGACCGGTGGGCGTGCCACCGACCGCGGCGGTCGGATGTAGGGCAGCGACAACGTCGAGGGTGGAGGTATCGGGACGCAACCGCGCCCGAACCGCGGAGGCCAGGTGCTGCACGTTACGCAGGCGCAGTAGTTCCGGCCCCCCGGGCACCGTGATGTCGGCGCACAGTGGAGCAAGCGTCTCGCGCAGGGACTCTACCGCGTAGCGGTGTTCTTCGGCGTCCTTGATCGATGCACACAGCTCGTCGGCGAGCTTCTCGTCCTCCGTGTCCGAGGCCCCGCGGGGGCGGGTCCCAGCGAGGACCAATGACGAAACGGTGTCGGTGTCGGTCGCGGCTCGGCCCGACGAAGCCGTGGCGTCCGCGCCGGTGACTCCGGGGTTGGTGCTCGCAACGGCGCGGCGGAGGAGAAGTTCTGGGGTGGCGCCGACCAGTCCGTCGACCGCGAAGGTGTAGCAGTCGTCGAAATCGTGCGTCAGCCGCTTCAGTACGGTCCGGAGGTCGATGGTGTCCGCCGCGTGTGCGTACTGGTCGCGGGCGAGGACCACCTTGTCGAGCTCGCCGCGTTGGATGCGTCGAACCGCCGCGGCCACCGCGTGGACCCAGCGACGGGGACCCAGCGCACCGGTGGTCCAGCGTAGGAGCCCCAATGGTGCAGGGTTTCCCGTTACCAGTTCCGGACTGGGTGCGGGCGCATCGGTCACCTCGGTCCCGGTGCGCGGAACAACCGTGGTGATCCACGCCTGACCATCTCGCCGCCCCACGATGATCTGGGGCACGATCAGGACCGACCCCGCGGAGGCAGGATCGAAGGTGAAGCTGCCGAAGGCTACAGGGCCACAGCCGGGACGTTCCACGGTGTCCTGGACATGTGCGGCGTCCAAGAGCTCGTCGAACCAGGCGCGGGCCCGGGCGAATCGAGCCGTGCGCTGCTGGTCGGACGGGCCGTCCTCAGCGGGGAGCCGCAGCCGGGCGGCCTCGCCCCAGCCGACGAGGCCCTCCCCCCGCTGGATCCACGCGAGTGGCCGTGGGGTGGGCAGAATGTCGAGTAGCTGCGGGCAGTCGGGTAGTGGGGTCGTGCGTACCGTCAGGCGCGGCGGGAACCCAGGCACGTCATTCACGAAGTTCGAGTCTATGCGTCACCTTGGCGTGGCCCACCCCATGCCAGGGCACCCCCGGACGGCCGGACCGGCCGCCCGCGTCCTAGAATCACGGTTCCCCGGGCCGTGTGCCGGCTCTCCGCAGACTCCGAGCGGCGTCGGTTGCGCGGCCACGCGCCCTTGGAAGGTGAACGCGCCCGTTGACCACCCTCGTTGTCGCCGCGGTTCTCACCGCGGCCTTGTTGCACGCTTCGTGGAACGCGATCGCTCACGCGATCACCGACCGATTCGTAGGATTCGCTCTGATCAGTGTCGGCGGGGCCGTGTGCTCGGGGCTGCTGCTGCCCGCGGCGGGTGTTCCGCATCCGGCCTCGTGGGGATATCTGGGCGTGTCGGTGCTGCTGCACGTGGTCTACCTGGCCTTGCTCATGCTCTCCTATCGGCTCGGTGACTTCGGGCAGGTCTATCCGCTGGCACGTGGCCTGGCGCCGCTTGCGGTGACCGTCGCTGCCGCGGTCTTCATCGGGGAGACTCTGGCACCGACGCATCTTCTGGGAGTCCTCGTGATCAGTTGCGGCCTGCTCAGCCTCGTCTTCGCGGCCGGTCGCCCCGGACGGGGGCAGGTTCCCGCGTTGGTGGCCGCGGCGGGAACCGGACTGATGATCGCCTCCTACACGGTGGTCGATGGCGTGGGGGTGCGCCTGTCCGGAGACGTGTTCAGCTACACGATCTGGCTGGCCTTCCTGCACTTCCTCGTGTTCTCGCTGGTCCTCTTCGCGATTCGCGGTCCGGTCCTGGTGAGGCAACTCCGCATGTCCTGGTGGCAAGGGCTTCTCGGTGGAGTGATCTCGATCGCTGCCTACGGACTGGTGCTGTGGGCCCAGACCATGAGTCCGCTGGCGGGTGTCGCCGCCCTGCGGGAGGCGAGCATCGTGTTCGGAGCGATGATCGGCGCGGTGTTCTTCCAAGAGACGTTCGGGCGAATGCGGGTCCTGGCCGCCGCGACGGTGGCCACCGGGATCGTGCTGTTGAACCTGCACGTGTAGTCGGATGCCACGTGCGCACGGAACCTATCATTGTTAGGTTTTGTGGGTGCGGAACGACACCGTGCTCGCACAGCAGTAACCAGAGGCCGGTCGGCCGACACATCCGCCCACTGCTGGGGTGGGCGGACCGGAAAGGGGGCGGGATGTCCGCCGAGTACGCTCACTGGCAACGCGTACCGATGCGTTGGAGCGACAACGACATCTACGGGCATGTGAACAACACCGTGCACTACCTCGTCATGGACAGCGTGATCAACGCATGGCTCGTCGACCATGCGGGGCTGGACATCCACGAGGGCGAAGTGATCGGCCTGTGTGTGCGATCCGGATGTGAGTACCGGGCGCCCGTGTCGTTTCCCGATGCCTTGCAGGTGGGACTGCGCGCCGGACGTGTCGGCACCTCCAGTGTCACCTGGGAGGTGGGAATGTTTCGGGACAGTGACGGCGAACCCGTCGCCTACGGCGACTTCGTTCACGTCTTCGTAGACCGTGCCAAACGGCGTCCCCGCGAGCTTCCGGCCGCCATGCGAACCGCGATCGAAGGGCTGGTGGTGCAGTGAGTAGTGAGGTCACCGCGGCGGTGCTGGTGGAGTCCGGGCGGCCGCGTCCCTACGCGTCATCGAATCCGGTGGAGTTGACCCGGCTGCACCTGGACGAACCGGGGCCCGGAGAGCTTCTGGTCCGGGTGCGGGCAGCGGGCCTGTGTCACTCGGATCTGTCGGTCGTCAACGGTGCGCGCCCCCGCCCCGTACCCATGGCGCTGGGGCACGAGGCCGCCGGTGAGGTCGTGGCCGTTGGCGGAAACAGTGCGTTCACACCCGGTGACCATGTGGTCCTCGCCTTTGTCCCGAGCTGTGGCACCTGTTCCCAGTGTCTGGACGGGCGCGCAGCCCTATGTCAACCAGGAGGACAGGCCAACCGCGACGGCACGCTCCTGGGTGGCGGGATGCGTATGAGCCGTGCGGACGGGTGCCGTCCCTACCATCACCTGGGTGTCTCCGCATTCGCGGATCACATCGTGGTGTCCGAACGCTCGGCGGTGCGCATCGACGAGGACATTCCCTTCGATATCGCAGCCCTCTTCGGATGCGCGGTACTGACCGGAGCCGGGGCCGCTCTGCACGCCGCCCAGGTGCGCCCCGGAGACACCGTGGCGGTGGTGGGACTTGGCGGTGTGGGGCTGGCCGCACTGTTGGCGGCCCGGGCCGCGGGTGCCGCCGAGATCATTGCTGTGGATCTCGTCGCCGCCAAGCGGGAACGTGCCCTGGAGTTGGGGGCGAGTCACGCCGTCGTCGGTGGAGAGGAGGCCAGCACCACGATCCGGGAGATCACGGAGGGTGGCGCGGACCATGTCATCGAGACCACCGGTGTTCCGGCGGCTCTCGAAGGCGCCTACGCGGCAACCCGTCCCGGGGGTATCACCGTCACGGTCGGCCTTCCCGAGCCCGACTCGCGGCTTACCCTGCCCGCGTTGAGCCTGGTCGCCGAGGAACGCACGCTCCGGGGCAGCTATCTGGGCTCGTGTGTACCCCAGCGGGACGTGCCCCGGTTCGTGGACATGTACCGGGCGGGCCTGTTGCCGGTGGACGCGCTACTGTCCCATCGGCTGGATCTCACCGAGATCAACACGGGATTCGATCGGCTGGCCACTGGTGAGGCGCTCCGCCAGGTCGTACTGTTCTGAATCCGCTGGCCGAGATCCCGTCGGGATCTCGGCCAGCGGCACGGCGGGGGCGAGCTAGATGGAGCGCACCTGCTCCGCCTGCGGGCCCTTGTTGCCCTGCGTGACGTCGAACTCCACCCGCTGGTTCTCGTCGAGGTTACGGAACCCGCTGCCCGCAATGTTGCTGTAGTGCACAAACACGTCCGGGCCACCCTCGTCCTGGCTGATGAAGCCGTAGCCCTTCTCGCTGTTGAACCACTTCACGGTTCCCTGCGCCATGTTCTCTCCCGAGTTCAATGTTGGGACGGAGTCCGGGGCCGGACTCCCGGATCGCGTTCGATACGCGGTGCTACACAGTCCCAGTCAGAAGAGCTGACACGAGAACCAGACGCCCGCGTCGGTACCGTTCCGCGAGCGTCAGACACAAGCAAAACATCTACACAGAAACACACGATCACTGCCGTCAATCCTACCCCATGGCAGCGGCCGACGAGGAGCTCGACGCCCTGCCAGACGCTGTTCACGTGGGGCGCCCCGCCGCCGGCGACGTCCGCCCGGGTTCGTACAATGCTCCTGGAAGGAGGCGGGGATGACGGATCGTCCCATCGGATATTGGTTGAAGCAGCTGGACCGGCTTATTGACGACAGCTTCGACCAACTCCTGCGCCAGCGTTCCCTCGGCCGGAGGGAATGGCAGGTGATGCGGGCCCTCAACGAGCGGCCCCTCCGTCCGGATGACCTCGACGCGGAGTTCACACCCTTCATGGCTTCGGCGGCACCCGACCTCGAAACGGTGGTGGCCGAGCTGGTGGCTCGCGGGCTCGTGCGACGGGACCCCACATCGGGGATGCTGCACCTCACGGAGCGCGGAGAACAGGTCCACACCGAGCTGTGGGCGGAAGTACGCGCCAGCCGGGATCGCATGACCAGTGGGATCAGTGGGCAGGAGTACCAGGCAACGATCGACGTCCTGGCCCGGATGGCGGGAAACCTCCAGCAGAACTGAGGACCGGCCGGCACCGCCCGAGGCACGCTCCCGGCCCCTACGCAGGGCGTGCCCGCCGGTACAGCACGCACGGCTGTAGTCGGTGGTCGGGATCGAGGTGGGGATGGGTGAAGTCGTCGGCGGGGTCGCGCGTCATACCGATGCGACGCATCACCGCGCGGGAGCGCTCGTTGCCGGCCGCGGTTACGGAGACGATCTCGTCCAGGTCGAGATGGGCATAGCCGAATTCGAGGGCCGCGTGCGCGGCTTCGGTGGCCAGCCCACACCCCCACGCTGACCGAACCAGTCGCCAGCCGATCTCGACCGCGGGGGTGAAATGGGCCTGGTAGGGGACGTGGATCAGGCCGGTAAATCCGAGGAAACGACCGGTCTCCCGTTCTTCCAGGGCCCAGAATCCAAAGCCATGCTTATCGAAGTGACGCTCCATGGCGTTGATGCTTTCGTCGGACTCTGCGGAAGTCCGGAGCGCCGGAAAATAGTGCATCACCTCGGCGTCGGCGTTGAGCGCGGCAAAGGGAGCTCGGTCCCGCTCGTCCCAGCGGCGCAACAGGAGCCGTTTCGTCTCGAGCTGCGGTTCAGGGGGCAACGCGTCCTCCGGGGGGCCTGGGGCTTCTTGGGCGACAGAACAGGATAGCGTTCTGGGCGAACCGGCCCGGGACCCCGCGCTCAGGCGTTGGGAGGAAGGTCTGTACCTGCGCCCCGTCTGCGGGCGCGCACCTCGGCACTGCGGTGTGTGGGCAGAGTGTCCTGGCCGGCGCCCTCGACCACGAACCCGGCATCATGGATCAGGTCGACATCGGCCTGTCCGGGCTGGCCCTCACTGGTGAGGTAGTCCCCGAGGAAGATTGCGTTGGCCACGTGCAGCGCGAGTGGCTGGAGCCCACGCAGGTGGAGCTCCCGGCCACCCGCGATCCGAACTTCCGCATCCGGGAAGGCCAGCCTGGTCGCCGCGAGGATGCGTAGGCAGCGGTTCGGTGTCAGCTCCCACGTTCCGGCCAGCGGTGTCCCGTCGAAGGGGATCAGAAAGTTCACTGGAACAGAGTCCGGGTTGAGACTGCGCAACTCCAACAGCGCGTCGACCAGTTCGGAGTCGTTCTCCCCCATGCCCGCGATGAGCCCGGAGCAGGGGGACAACCCGGCCTGTGTGGCCTGCTGGACGGTGCCGACCCGGTCGGTGAAGGTGTGTGTGGTGCAGATCTCGGAGTAGCGCTCGCCCGAAGTGTTGAGGTTGTGGTTGTAGGCGTCGGCCCCGGCCTCGCGCAGCCGCTCGGCCTGACCGTCGCTGAGTAGTCCCAGGCAGGCACACACTTCGACGTTGGGCTGTTCCTCCCGAACCGCTGCGATGGTGTCCGCGACCCGGCCGACGTCCCGGTCGGTGGGGCCACGGCCACTGGCCACCAGACACACGCGCTTCGCTCCCGCGGCGATCCCGGAACGTGCCGCGGAACGCACCTCGTCCGGCTTCAGCCAGGTGTAGGTGAGGATGTCCGCCTGGGAACCGAGGCGCTGCGAACAGTAGGAGCAGTCTTCCGGGCACAGGCCACTCTTCAGATTGACGAGGTAGTTGAGTTTCACCCGGTCCCCGAAGTACCGCCGGCGGACGCGATGAGCCGCGGTGACCGCCTCCAGGGTCCGGTCCTCCGGCAGCTCCAGGACCGAGCGGAGCTCGTCGTGGGTGAGTGGGTCCAGGTTCTCGGCCTTGGTGGCGAGCTCGAAGACGTCGGGTGTGTACGCACTGGTAGCCATGGCTCACATCCTCGGGCACACCGGAACCGGACACCGAGGGGGACTGTGCCAAAAGACACGGCGTGGATTTTGGGGAAATCACCACTGTGCCGCCGAGTCAGATCCGGTACGTCCGTGCGGACGGGGGACCGCACCGGCCGCCGCCCCGATGGCCAAACGGCACAGCTACCTAATCCGACCCCCAGTTGTGCAGGCTGAACGGAATCCCCCGGCGGTAGTGGTGGATGCCGGTCGCGCAGTAGTCGAGGAGGTTCTCGGGAAGATCGTCCAGGTGGAACCAGGAGACGGCGTCATGTCGGTCCGGTTCAGCATTGTGGGGGTGCCCATGCCACCGGGATGTGGCGAAGAAGAACCCGATCCGATCCTCGCTGCCGCGGTGGTGGGTGACGTGGGCGAACTCCAGATCCTGCACCGGGACATACAGGGCGAGCTGTTCCCGCACCTCCCTGCTCGCGCGCTGGGACAGAGCCTCCCAGGAGTGCAGCCGTCCACTCGGCAGGGTCCACATGCCATCGCAGCTGCCCGTGTTGGCGCGGTGGACCAGAAGTAGGTGTGTGTCGTCGCGCAGCAGTACGTGGACGTCGACGGCGAGGGTGTGGGTGCCGGACGTTCGAACTCCCAGAGTGGCGTCGAGGACACGGTCCCACTCGCTGTCGAAACGGTCAGAGTGCTCCACGGTGACTGGCTCCTCCCTCGGTGCGCTGCGGATCGACCCACGGGGTTTGATCGTCGGGGGATCCGCGGTGGACTGCCGTGGATTCCTCGACATTGGCCTGATCCGGCCACTCGCTTGCGCAGGTGTGTCCCGGGCGGTAGGGAGCACAGGTTTTGGTCCGGCGTCACCGGTCGATCCGTCCTGCGGTTGCCTCGGTGTGCCGATGCTTCGCGTGCGGGTCCGCCGTGTGGTCCGCGTCTGCCGCATCTGCATGTGGAGCTCGTGGGGGGCTTCGGGAGGACGGTGGTTGTGACCATTCTGCTCTGGGGCGCCGTCTCCGTCGGCTGCGGGGGGATGGGCGACGATGCCCTACTCCCGGCCAGCGCGCGGTCTACGGTGGTGTTCCTCGAGGCTGCTGTCCCGCCCTGCGCTACTGGGAAGTAACTTTATGGGTGTACCGAACCTGCGAAGGGGAGCACAGAGCATGACCGAGACAACCGACAGCCCCTCGAATCACGCGACGGCTGACCTGATCGACGCCCACGGCTCGGAGATCGACAGCTGTCACACCCAGTTCCGCCAGTTCGGGAGGCACCGGTCCTTCTGCGGTCCAGTGCGTACCGTGCGATGCCACGAGGACAACGGCCTGGTCAAGGAGATCCTGAACTCCGCGGGCCACGGGGCGGTGCTCGTGGTCGACGGCGGAGGGTCAGTGCGCAGTGCCCTGCTGGGTGATCTCATTGCCGCCGCCGCGGTCGACAACGGATGGTCCGGGGTGGTGATCCACGGGGCGGTGCGGGACTCCGCGACGCTGGAGACCCTGGATCTGGGGGTCAAGGCCCTGGGTACCAATCCGCGCAAGTCGGACAAGGACGGGGCCGGGCGTGTGGACGTGCCCGTCACCTTCGGTGGTGTGACCTTCAACCCGGGACAGTGGCTCTACAGTGACGAGGACGGAATCGTCGTCAGCGCCACACAGCTGTAGGGCTCCTGCTCGGCGCCGGTCGAACGGGCCCGGCGGTGCGGCTTGTCCCGACGTGCCCGGAATGTCCGGAAGGGCCGTACCCTGGGAGATCGGCGCCGAACGGGGAGGGAAGCGGGGTATGCGCATCCTGCTCGTGGACAACCACGACTCCTACACGTACAACCTGTTCCAGCTCTTGGCCTCGGTGGCCGCAACCCCACCGACGGTCGTGACCAACGACGACGCGGCCTGGTCGCACCTGGACCTCCACAGTTTCGACGCGGCCGTGGTCTCGCCCGGTCCCGGCCGTCCCCAGCACCCCCGCGACATCGGACACGGCATCCGGATCCTCGACGACGCACAGTTGCCGGTCCTGGGGGTGTGTCTGGGCCATCAGCTTCTCGCGCACCACAGCGGCGCGGAGATCGCGCTGGCGCCCGCACCCCGCCATGGGCACCTCACCCGGGTCCGTCACGATGGCACCGGGCCGTTCGCCGAGCTCCCCCAGGGGTTCACGGCCGTGCGCTATCATTCGCTGGCGGCCACCGAACCGCTCCCCGCCGACCTACGGGCCACCGCATGGGCCGAAGACGGGGTCCTGATGGGCCTCGCCCACCGCGAACTTCCCCGGTGGGGGGTGCAGTTCCACCCGGAGTCCATCGCCACCGAACACGGGCGCGATCTGGTCACCAACTTCCTCGCACTGGCCCGCAGGGCGGCGGGCTCGCCCCAGCGATCGGCCACCGCCACGAACCGCACCACGTCCAGTAGTTCGCCCCCGGCCCCGCACCGACCCCCGCGGGCCGACGCGTCTCCTCCGGCCCACATCGAGCCGGAGGGAAACCTGCGACTGTCCGACGGGGATCGCGTGTGGTGGTCCACCCTTGACCGGGAGATCGACACCGAGGCGATTTTCCGCCGCTGCTACGCGGCGGCCCCCTACGCGGTCTGGCTGGACAGTTCGCAGGCCGAAGCCGCCTCCCGTCCCCCATCCTCGGCGAACGCAGCCCCGGATCCGCACACGGACACAGCCAGGTTCTCCTTCCTGGGAGCCCCGGATGGGCCACGGGCACAGGTACTGCACTATCGGGTCGCCTCCGGGGCCGTGGTGGTGACCGATGCCCACGGCACCGAGCACACCGAATCGGGAACGATCCTGGACGCGCTCCGGGGACGGGTGACGGGCCATCCTTCGCCGACCCCGTTTCCGTTCGACTTCGCGGGTGGCTACGTCGGCTACCTCGGTTACGAGGTCAAGGCAGACTGTGGATTCGGTTCCGTGCACAGGAGCGCCGCCGTTCCGGACGCGGTGTGGGTCCGTCTGGACCGGTTCGTTGTAGTCGACCATGTCGCCAGGCGCACCTACGTTGTGGCACGCGGCCGCGACACGACCACCGAGACCAGCGCATCCCGAACCTGGGTGCAGACCATGGTGGCGGCCCTGGCCACCATCGAGCCCGCCGGAACGGCTGCCGACGTGCCCCCGCCACCGGAACCCGCTGCGGTGGAGCGCTGGCTTCCGCTCAGCCGTGGCGACTACCTCAGTCGGGTCAAGGAATGCCTGGGACACCTGGCTGCGGGCGAAAGCTACGAACTGTGCCTGACCACCCAGCTGCACGCTCCCGCTCCCGCGGACGAGCTGGATTTCTACCACCGGCTACGGTATGCCAACCCGGCTCCCTACGGGGCGCTGCTGCGGCTGGGGGAGCTCACGGTGCACAGTGCCTCCCCGGAGCGGTTCCTGCGCATTGACGACACCGGAACCGTGGACAGCAGACCGATCAAGGGGACCGCCCCACGACACCACGATCCCACCGACGACGCGCGGGCGGCCGCCGACCTGCGCACGGATCCAAAGACCCGCGCGGAGAACCTGATGATCGTGGATCTGCTGCGCAACGACCTGGGACGGGTGTGTGAGGTGGGTACGGTGACCGTTCCACAGTTCATGTACACCCGCTCCTATGCCACGGTGCACCAGCTGATCTCCACCGTTCGGGGACAGCTCCGTTCCGACGCCGGCCCCCTGGACGCGATCGCGGCCTGTTTCCCGGGCGGATCCATGACCGGGGCCCCCAAGCGGCGCACCTGCGCGATTCTGGACGAGCTGGAAGACGAACCCCGCGGTGTGTACTCGGGGACGCTCGGCTACATCGGCTACGACGGCGGAACCGACCTCAGTATCGTGATCCGGACCGCGGTGCGGTCCCATGGAGAGTTGCGTATCGGTGCTGGTGGGGCCATCGTGCTGGACTCGGACCCGGATGCGGAGTATCGGGAGATGGTGACCAAGGCCGCGGTTCCCCTGCGTGCACACCGGGCGTTGGACTCCCCGATCTCCGAGACGTCGGTGTGAACGGGCTCACTGCCGCAGTGGCCGGGGACCGCTAGTCTGCTTGCGAGTCTTCACCGGACACTGGGGGTGTCGCGGTGCGCTACCCACGTCGCGTGCGGCCGGTCAGTGACCAGGTGGACCCAAGAGCGAACGGAGTACCCCGTGGAACAACAGCTCGACACCGCCCAGTGGTACCGCACCTTCGCCGGCCACACCCGAGGCCACAGCCAGGACTACGAACGGCTGTGCTCCGCGATCGCCGACGACCAAACCATTCTCACCCTGCTCGCGGAGCTGCCACAGCCACGACGGCAACCGAATCTTCTGCTGGCCTCCGTCCGCTACCACCAGGGACCCGTCCATGACGTCCCCCGGTTCCGGGATTGGCTCGTGGAGCACTGGCCCCAGGTGCGCACCACGATGCTCCAGCGGCGCACCCAGACGAACGAGGTGGGGCGCTGCGCCACTCTGCTTCCGGTGCTCGCGGCCCTGCCGCAGCCCCTGGCACTGATCGAGGTCGGAGCCTCGGCGGGACTGTGCCTGTACCCGGACCGGTACTCCTACCGCTACCACGGCGACCTCCACACCGAACTGGGGCCGACGCACAGCCCGGTGGTGCTTGACTGCACCGTCGCGGGAAGGCCGCCACTGCCCGATTCCCCGCCGCGGGTGGCCTGGCGTGCCGGTATCGATCTCAATCCCCTGGACGTCACCTCCCCCGACGACATCACCTGGCTCGAGTGTCTTGTGTGGCCGGGACAACCCGAACGGCTCCGGACCCTGAACGCCGCCGTCTCCGTGGCCCGGGCCCAGCCACCCACGCTGTGGTCGGGCGACCTTAACACCGGGATCCAGGACCTGCTCCGTCGCGTGCCCACAGGGGCCACCCCGGTGGTGATGCACACGGCGGTGCTCGCCTATCTGGACCGCGGCGCGCGGGAACGCTTCGCCACCACGATGCGCGAATTCGACGGGTACTGGATCTCCAACGAGTCACCGTCAGTGTTCCCCGAGATCAACGCGCATGCACCCGCCGCACCCACGGAGGCGGAAACGTTCCTGATGGCGGTCAACGGTACACCTGTCGCCTTCACCGCCCCCCACGGTCAGCGTATGGACTGGTTCGCCGACCACCACCCGGCCGCCCTGTAGACACGACCTGTGCCGATGCCGGCCGGGAAGGACGACACGCGTGTACCAGCCGGCCCCACCGGCGTCCCCCGTGTCCGCCGGGCTGACCACCGTCGTGTTGCTGCCCCGCCGCGCCGATACCGAGCGCACGGACCTCGCCGTGGTTGACATCCCGTGCCACACAGCCGTGTCCCACCGGGAGCTGCTGGAGGTTCTGCGCTCCACGGGCCGTGTCAGCCCGGAGAAGCGGGAGCCCACCCGCCCCCACAACGACACGCGCTGAAGTGGGTGGGAACCGCCTCGTCTGGGGGAGAGGGAAGACGAGCGGGAAAAGATACGGCCCCTGGCGGGCCCGCCTGTTCGCGTTGCTGCCCTGCGGCGCGTGCGGGTGGACTCCATGGTCACTCCGGTGGGCGGGAGCATCGGGCATCAGGAGGTATCTGGCCCGTGGGCTGGCGAGCCCAGACGGTGGCCAACACCGCGCCGGACAGGTTGTGCCACACGGAGAACAAGGCTCCGGGAAGTGCGGCCAGGGGAGCGAAGTGCGCGGTTGCCAGAGCGGTGGCCAGGCCCGAGTTCTGCATACCCACCTCGATACTGACCGCGCGTCGGGTCTCCTCCGGCAGCCGGCTCGCCCACGCCGCGCCGTACCCCAGGAGGAGGCCGAGCGTGTTGTGCGCCACCACGGCCAACGCCAACAGTCCACCGGTGGTCAGGACCTCGTCGGCATTGGCTCCAAAGATCGCCGCGACAACCACCATGATGCCCAGGGCGGACACCACCGGTAGCAGGGGAAGGGCCCGTTCCACCAGCCGCGGAAGCAGGGTACGCACCACCAGGCCCCCCAGGACCGGAAGCAGCACGATCTGGACGATATCGGTGAACAGGGCCGTGGCGGCGACCTCCAGGGTCGATCCGGCCAGCCACACCACCAACAGGGGAGTGACCAGGGGAGCCAGCAGGGTGGACACGGTCGTCATGGACACCGACAGGGCCACGTCGCCGCGGGACATGTAGACGATGACGTTCGACGCCGTCCCTCCGGGTGCGGCGCCGACCAGGATCATGCCCACGAGCAGCGGTGGCGCCAGGCCGAGCCCGGTGCCGACTCCCCAGGCCACGAGCGGCATCACCAGGAACTGGGTCGTGAGCCCGAGCGCGACGGCGCCGGGGTGGCGCAGTACGGTCCGGAAATCCACGGGCCGAAGCGTCAGCCCCATCCCGAACATGATGATGCCGAGCAACAGGGGAATGTGTGGAGCGAGCCTGGCTGCCTCGTCACCGGTAACGAGCCCGATCGCGGCGCCCGCCACGACGAACAGCGCGAACCAGCGCCCCACCCACGTGTTCTGCTGAGCTGTGGCCATCTCTCCTCCCGCCCGTGTATGCCGTCGGTGTAGCACGCCGCCCCTGGGGCCGGTCTCGGCCACGGTCGCACGTCCGTCGTGCCGGGCGGCACGCGCGGTCCGGTTGCGCATAGACTTGCGGAAATCACCGGGACATTCGCGGCACAGTTTCCTACGACCGCCTCGCCGGACACGGGCAGCGCCGCCCGATCCGAGCGGAGGTGTGCCGTGCACAGTTCCCGAACCGGCAGTGCCCGACGCATGCGGAGGTGGATCGTGTCCGTAGATCCCCGAGAGTCCCACCAGCCGAGCCCGCACGGCTCCCGGATCGACCCCTATGTTGACGCCTACGCGGCACGAGCACAGGGGATGGTGGCTTCGGAGGTACGGGCACTGTTCGCCGTGGCGTCCCGCCCTGAGGTGGTATCCCTGGCCGGGGGCATGCCCAACGTGAGTGCGCTGCCGCTGGACGACCTAGGGGACATCGTACGATCCGTGGTCACCGACCAGGGGGCCACGGCCTTGCAGTATGGCCCGGCACAGGGTGATGCGCACCTGCGCGAACAAATCTGTGCGGTGATGGCTGAGGAGGGGATCGATGCCAGCCCCGACGATGTGATCGTCACTGTTGGCTCGCAGCAGGCGCTGGACCTGGTCACCCGGGTGTTCGTGGATCCGGGGGACGTGGTGTTGACCGAGGCCCCCACGTACGTCACTGCGATCAACACCTTCGCGGCCTTCCAGGCTGACATCGTCCACGTTTCCATGGACGAGGACGGGGTTGTCCCCGAGGCGCTCGAAGAAACCCTGGCCCGTCTGGAGTCCGAGGGACGCCAGGCCAAGTTTTTCTACACCGTGCCCACGTTCCAGAATCCCGCGGGTGTCACCTTGAGTAGCCAGCGGCGGCGCCAGGTTGTGGAGATCTGCCGCCGGTTCAACCTGCTGGTGCTGGAGGACAATCCCTACGGGCTGCTGGGCTTCGAGTCGGACCCGATGCGGGCCCTGCACGCCGACGCTCCCGACAACGTCATCTACCTGGGCTCGTTCTCCAAGACCCTGTCCCCGGGGTTCCGGATCGGCTGGGCTCTGGCGCCGGCAGCGGTTCGGGCCAAGCTTGTGCTGGCAGCCGAGTCGGCGATGCTCAGCCACTCGATCTTCAACCAGCTGGTGGTGGCCCGCTACCTGGATGTGCATCCGTGGCGGGAACAGATCAAGGACTTCCGGGAGATGTACCGTCGCCGGCGCGACGCCATGCTGTCCGCGCTCGAGGCACAGATGCCGCCGGGAACCACCTGGACCCGCCCGGGAGGTGGCTTTTTCGTCTGGCTCACGCTTCCCGAGGGGCTGGACGCCAAGGCCATGCTGCCGCGGGCGGTCAGCGAGCGGGTCGCCTACGTGCCCGGCACCGGCTTCTTTTCCGGAGACGAGGGGCGACGCAACATGCGGCTGTCGTTCTGTTACCCCACACCCGAACAGATCCGCGAGGGGGTGCGCCGGCTGGCGGGCGTGGTCGAGGCCGAGATCGCCTTGCGTGATACCTTCGGCAACGTTCCGGCGCCGCAGAGCTCCGGCGGGGACACCCCCCGACCCGATCTTCCCTAGGGCGTGGAGGCAGCCGAATCCCAAGTCGATTGACCAGAACGCAGCCAGTGTGGTGCAGCAGGGGCGCTGCCAGCCAAGCCAGCATGCCTTGACCGCCACGGCAGTGGAGGAATGTCCCGTGACCAACGTTGAACCCCACGCACGTGGGTACGAGCCGAAAGGTGGTGCGGTGTCGGATCTTGACCGAGTGCTGGTGCTGGCAGGCGGCATGTCTCCCGAACACGAGGTCAGCTTGCGTTCGGGACGCCGCGTTGCGGAGGCCCTGCGCGGCCTGGACCTGGAGGTTCAGGTTGCCGACGCCGACGGTGAGCTCCTGCGCCGACTCCAGGACGACCCGCCACAGGTGGTCTTTCCGGTGCTGCACGGCTCCTCTGGGGAGGATGGTGCGATTCGGGAGATCCTGGATCTGACCGGGATTCCCTATGTCGGTGCCGGCCCGCAGGCCTGCCGGGTCACCTTCGCCAAGCCGATCGCTTCGGGTCTGGTGGCCGATCAGGGTGTGCGGGTACCCCGGGGGGTGGCTCTCCCGAAGTCGGCGTTCCATGACCTGGGTGCCCCCGCGGTACTCCAGCGGGTGGTGGACCAGTTGGGGCTGCCCCTGTTCGTGAAGCCGGCCGCGGGCGGGTCGGCGTTCGGCGCAACCGCGGTGGGATCGGCGGACGCCCTGTCCTCGGCCTTGGTGGGCTGCTTCGCCTACAGCGACACGGCGATCATCGAGCAGCGCATTGACGGGGCCGAGGTGGCGGTGGCCGTACTGGACGTGGGCGACGGCCCGGTTGCCCTGCCTCCGGTGGAGATCGTCCCGGATGGCGGGGTGTACGACTACGAGGCCCGCTACACGGCGGGTCGCACCGAGTTCTTCAGTCCCGCCCGGCTCTCCGACCCGGTGGTTGCGGCGGTCCAACAGGCCGCTGTCACCGCGCACACCGCCCTCGGGCTGCGGGATGTCTCGCGGACGGACGTGATCGTGGACGCCGACGGGCAGGTGTGGTTCCTGGAGGCCAACGTTGCGCCGGGGATGACGGAGACCTCGACGCTTCCGATCGCCGTGTCCGCTGCGGGACGGGACTTCGCCGAGGTATGCCGCGAGCTGGCACATCGGGCGCTCCTGCGTGGCTCCCGCTGACACCCTCGCCGGAGCCGTGGCGGCCGCAGCCTACTGTGTCGTGCCCGGGTCGCCCACGGCTCCGGCGAGCTCGGCAGTCAGCCGGTCTCGCACCGCCTCGGCGCTGTCCAGCGTCGAGGCCTCGGCCACGATCTCGGTCAACCGGACCGCGTCCAGACGCGCCAGGACCGCCTTGATCTGCGGGATCGCGGGGGGCGCGGCGGAGAGCTCGTCGACACCGGCACCGACGAGGGCAGCCGCGGTGAGCGGGTCAGCGGCGGTCTCCCCACATACCGCGACCCGTGCGCCGCTCCGGTGCCCGGCGGCGACCACCCCGCGTACCAGTTGCAGTACCTCTGGCGTGCACAGCTCCGGTATGCCGGCAACCGCAGCGTTCGTCCGGTCCGCGGCGAACAGGTACTGCACCAGGTCGTTGGTGCCCAGGGACACGAAGTCCACCAGTGGGGCAAGGCGGTCGGTGGCGAGCGCGGCCGCGGGTACCTCGACCATGATGCCGACGTCGATGTCGGCGATGCCCGCCCGTTCGGCTTCGGCTGCCTCGGCGAGGATCTCCTGTGCCCGACGGATCTCCGCGCAGGTGGTGACCATAGGGAACATGACAGCCAGCCGTTGGCTGGGATCCGTGCACGAGCGGGCGGCCCGCAGCACGGCCCGCAGCTGGTCGCGCAGCAGCTGTGGCTGACCGAGCCCCAGGCGTAGCCCGCGCAGCCCTAGTGCCGGATTGGCCTCCGTGCCGCGTTCCGCGAACGGCAGTGGCTTATCCGCTCCGATGTCCATGGTGCGGAACACGACACGCGCTCCGGGAAGCTGCTGGGCAACCCACCGGTAGTATTCGGCCTGCTCGGCGACACTCGGTGGCTGTCGGGCCCGCAGAAACAACAGTTCCGTGCGTACCAGGCCAGCTCCCTCGGCGCCGCAGGAGACAGCGTTGCGGGCCGCATCCGGGGTGTCGATATTGGCTGCCACCTCCACCCGGCGTCCGTCCCTGGTGTGGCCGGGTCGGTGCGCGGCCGCACGCAGCCGGAGGGTCGTCTCCGCCTGCGCGGTGAGTTCCTGCTGCACCTGAGCCCGCGTTTCCTCGTCCGGATTCAGCGTCACGGTTCCGTCATCTCCGTTGACGAGTACCGGGACGCCTTCGCGGACCAGGTCGGTGATGCCCGTAACCCCCATGACCGCCGGGATGCCCAGGGCGCGTGCGAGGATGGCGGCATGGCTCGTGGACGTCCCGGAGGCGCAGACGATTCCCCGGACGTAGGCCCGGGGGAGTCGTACTGTGTGTGCCGGCGTCAGCTCGTCGGCGACCACGATGCAGGCAGCGGTGGGAACGGGACGCCCCGGCTGTCGCCCGGCGAGGACCGCGAGGACCTGGCCCCGAACGTCGTCGAGGTCGGCGACCCGTTCGGCCAGGGACGGATTTGTCGAGGCCGCGAGCGTGGAGCGGAACTCGGAAAAGGCGTCACGGACGGCGGCCGGGGCGCGGCTCCCCTCCTCGATCGCAGCGTGGATCCGCTCGGCCAGCGCCGCGTCGGTGGCCATCTGTGCCTGGGCGTGGAAGATCTCCGCGTGGGTTGTGTCTGTGGCCGCACTGACCTCAGCGGCAAGCGTTCGCAGGGCGGTCGCGGCTGCCCGTAACGCGTGGTCGACCCGCCGGTGCTCGTGGTCGGGCTCGGCCGGGGCGGCCGTTTCCTCCTCGTCGGGGGCTGCGGCTGCGGTGGTGATGACGAAGGCCGGCCCCAGCGCGATCCCCGGGCCGGCGGGGCGCCCCGGATGGTGGCCGGTCGGTACGGGAGTCACTGTGTCAATTCCACCATTCCGGGGGCCGGAGAGCCAGGGGGCACGCTTCCCCACCAGCCTAGGGAGTGTTTCTTGAACGCTTTCGGATGAGGGAGCGGCTCTCCAGGGCGAGGCCCCGCAAGCCGATGTGCGAACGGCATCCTGGTTTGGCTGTGTGCGCGCATCGGCGCAGCGCGCGTCGTCCTGGGAGACGCGAGCCCGAAATGGTTCACGAAACAGGACCTAGATCTGCTCCCATGGCGCGGTGGTCTGCGTCGCCGGGGCGGGATCGCGCCTATCCACAGCAGCGGTCCCGCGGTGTGGTTCGGGGCGCAGGAGGACGGTGCCCAGTGCGTGAATCCGGGCGGGGACCTCCCGCAGGTATCCGTGTACGGTCCCGGCGGGTCGACTGTCGAAACTGGAGTGGCCCACCCCGACAGCGTCGATCCCGGCACTTTGGCACAGGGCCACGGCGCGTGGCAGGTGGAACGCCTGCGACACCACGACCGCGGCGTGCACATCGAACACCTCCCGGGCGCGCACACACGAGTCCCAGGTTCGTAGCCCCAGAGGGTCGGTGTTGATGTCGGTGGGCGCAACCCCTGCCGCGACGAGATAGTCCCGCATCGTGTCCGTCTCGTGGTGATGTGCGGGACTGTTGTCCCCCGTGACGAGGATCGTGGTGACGTGCCCGTCCGCGTAAAGGTCCCGGGCCACGTCCAGCCGTCCGGCCAACACTCCGCTGGGCCGGCCGTCGTCGCGGACCCCGGCACCCAGCACCAGCGCCGTGGGGCGTTCGGGCAGCGGCTCGGCGGTGGCCGGGTAGCGGTCGCCCGCGCTGCTCCCGTAGGCCCACACCTGCCCGGTGATCCCGACCGTCACGGCCAGGACGAGCAGTCCCCAGCCGAGCCGTGTCACCCATCGCCTGGGCACGGTCACCCCCAGTTCACTCCGCATCTGCTCCCACCACGTGATGGTGTGGGGGCTCCAGCCGCCGCCGTCGAGTGCCCCCGGCGACACAGATTCTCCTGTCGGACCGTACCCGGACACCAGAGTCCCCACAGCCGGAGTACACCGGCACCGTACGGTCCGCAAACGGAACCAGTATCGCCTTCGAACAGGGGGTGGGGACACGGCTCACCGCCGTATGCGGTGCGGCGCGAGGTGGAGGATCTCACGGCCCTCATCGACACGGTTGGTGGGACGGCGTGTGTTCATGGGTTCGTGTCCGGGCGGCACTGGCGTTACCAGCCGCGGCACCATCTGGCCGAGGTCCGGACTCCCACGCTCGATATGGACAGGGACCGCAGCGACGCCCAGTTTCACTGGTGGACCACGGACGTGGCCGCCACCCTGCCCCGCGCCGAACACCGTCGGTTCCGGGGCGTGGCATGGGGTTGCGGCGGAGGAGCTGGTCCCGGTCATGGCCGGGTTCCTCCGCCGCGGGAACGGCTGATGCGCTCCGGGGTGCCCTACGAAACGCCCAGAAGGATCTCTACCCCACCGATGGCGAAGTAGAACACGAAGACCAGGGTCAGGATCCACATGAGCCAGCCCACTTCCACGGACCGGCCCTGGGCGGTCTTGAGGACCGTGTGCGCGATGATGCCGGCACCGATCCCGTGGGCGATTGAGTAGGCGAAGGGCATGACCGCGATCGTGAGGAATGCCGGGACGGCGGTGGTGATGTCGGACCAGTCGATACGCCCGATGTGCATCATCATCATCGCGCCCACCAGAACCAGCGCACACGCCGCGGCCTGGGAGGGCACGATTCCTGTCAGTGGGGTGAACAGCATGGCGAGCAGGAACAGGACCCCGGTGACCACGCTGGCGAGGCCGGTGCGGGCCCCCTCGCTCACCCCGGCCGTGGATTCCACGAACACCAGCGTCGCCGAGGAACTGGTGATCCCCCCGGACACGGCGCCCGCTCCGTCAACGGTGAGGATCTCGTTGACGCGCGGCATCCGGCCTCGCTGGTCGGTGATCCCGGCCTTTTCCCCGACCGCCAGGATTGTGCCCAAGGCGTCGAAGAAGCCGGCGAGTACCAGAGTGAACAGGATGATTCCTGCGCTGGCCACACCCGCTGAGGTCCAGGCTCCGAACAGGTCGACCTGTCCGAACAGGCTGAAGTCGGGGCTGGACATGATCTGGTTCGGAAGCTCGGGTACCTGTTCACCCCATGCCTCGTCCGGTACGGCGAACAGGCTGTGTACCACCACGGCGAGCACGGTAGCCGTGACGATGCCGTAGAAGATGGCCCCGGGGACTGCCCGGGCGAGCAGCACTGCGGACACCAGCAGTCCCACGATGAACACCACGACCGGCCAGCCGGCCAGATGGCCGACCGTGCCCAGCTCGAGCAGGGCGCTGTCGCCCTGACTGACGAAGGTGGCGTTGTTTAGGCCGATCAGTGCGACGAACATGCCGATGCCGACGCCGATCGCGACGCGGAGGTTGGCGGGAAGGGCATTCATCACCGCGGTGCGGACACCGGTGACGACCATCAGGATGATCGCCACTCCCTGCCACACCACGAGGCCCATCGCCTCGGGCCAGGTCATCTGTGGGACCGCCTGGTAGGCGACGACGGCCATCACCCCCAGGGCGGCGGCCAGAGCGATCGGGGCACGTCCAATGACCCCCATCAGGATGGTGATGAAACCGGCCGAGAGCACGGTCATCGTGGTGAGCTGAGCGTTGTCGAGAGTTTGGCCGTTGATGTCCTCGGCTCCACCGAGGATGAGGGGGTTGAGGACGATGATGTAGGCCATCGCCATGAAGGTGGTGAGGCCACCGCGGAATTCTCGTCCGTATGTGGATCCGCGTTCGTTGATGAAGAAGTACCGGTCGAGCCAGGATCGACCGGTCCTGGTCGGGGTGGACGCGGAGTTCGCCTGGGTCATGATCCCCTCCTGGAGGGATGAGGGCGCGGTTGGTCCGCAGCGTCGAATTTAGTTACTTTTAGTCATTTTTTAGTTTCAATTTGTTATTGAATATGGGGCACGAGATGTGGGTGCCGAGTCCCGTGGCGGTGCGGGATGGGGCCGCCGGTATGACCGGGACGAGGTACCCGCCGCGGCGACACGGGCGCCTGTGGCGCCGCGGCGGGCAGTTGGAGCGTGGACGCAGAGCCGTGGAACTCGGCCCTGTGTCCACTCAGGTGTGCAGGCCGACGATGTCGTCGACGCGTACGGGTGCGTGCGTTAGCGGCCGCCCGGTGGCATCGCGGATCGCCGCGATGATCGCTGGTGTGGAGGACAGAGTGGGAGGCTCACCCGCGCCACGGAGACCGTAGGGCGCGTTGGGGTCGGGATTCTCCAGGATCTCGTGGCGCATCGGCGGCGTGTCGAGGCTGGTGGGGATCAGGTAGTCGGTGAACGACGGATTTCGGATCTCGCTGTGATCCACCTGGATCTCCTCCATCAGGGCCAGCCCGAGCCCCTGGGTGGCACCCCCCTCGATTTGTCCCGCCAGCTGCTGGGGATGCAGGATCTTTCCGACGTCCTGGACCGCGTCCAGGGAGACCACCTTGACGAGTCCCAGTTCCGTGTCGACGTCCACGACCGCGCGGTGCACGCACATCGCGAACTGGGTGTGGGAGTTGCCCTGTCCGTGGACCGGATCCAGGGACTGGGTGGGGCGATGGTGGAACTCGCGGGTTTCCTCCACGACTTCCGAGTCCAGCACGTCCTCTAGGGCCGCCACTGGCCCCGCCGCCGCGACGAGTTTTCCTCCCTCCAGCCGGAGCTCGGAGTCCGCGAGCTCGGAAGGCACGAGCCCACGGCGGCGTGCCAGGGCAACCACCGACGCCCGTACGGCGGCACAGGCGGCCTGCACCGCCCCACCGGTCATGTAGGACTGGCGGGAGGCTGACGACGATCCCGCCGACCCCACTCCGGTGTCGGAGGGGTGGATCGTCACCCGCTCCACCCCCAGCTCGGTTCGGGCAATCTGTCCCTTGACCGTCACCAGGCCCTGTCCCACCTCGGCGGCGGCGGTGTGCACCAGGGCGGTGGGCTCTCCTCCGATCACCTCCAGGCGAACGCGTGCGGTGGAGTAGTCGTCGAAGCCCTCGGAGTAGCAGATGTTCTTCACCCCCACGCCGTAGCCCACTCCGCGGACCACCCCCTCGCCGTGGGTCGTGTTGGCGACACCCCCGGGAAGGGTGCGCAGGTCGGGTGGGTTCGACTCCGTCGGGACCGCACGTGGCTCGGGCATGGGCAGGTTTCTGGCCCGCTCGAGCATTTCGGCCATGGGCAGGGGCATGTCGATTTCCTGGCCGGTGATGATGCGCGAGCCCTGGCTCATGGCGTTCTTGATCCGCAGGTCCACTGGATGCATGCCCAGCCTGTGGGCGAGCCGGTCCAGCTGGGATTCGTAGCCGAAACAGGCCTGCACGGCCCCGAAGCCGCGCATCGCTCCACAGGGCGGGTTTGTGGTGTAGACACCGTACGCGTCTACCGACACGTTCGGGATCTCGTAGGGACCCATCCCCAGGGAGGACGCCACCCCCACCACGGCCGGGGTGGCCGAGGCGTAGGCGCCACCGTCCAGGACAATCTCCAGGGTTGCGTACAGCAGGGTTCCGTCGCTGAGAGCGCCGTGCTCGTAGCGCATCTGCGCGGGGTGGCGGTGGACGTGCCCGTAGAAGGACTCCTCACGGTTGTACACGATCTTGACGGGCCGGCCGGTACGCAATGCGAGCATGCAGGCGTGGATCTGCATGGACAGGTCCTCGCGGGCGCCGAAGGCGCCCCCGACCCCGGCCAGGGTGAGGCGTACCTTGTCCTCGGCGAGGCCCAGCGCGGGAGCGATCTGGCTCTGGTCCACGTGGAGCCACTGGGTCGCGATGTAGAGATCCACCCCACCGTCTTCGGCTGGCACGGCCATGCCGGACTCGGGGCCCAGGAACGCCTGGTCCTGCATGCCGACCTCGTAGTCGGTCGTGACCACGACGTCGGCCTGGGCCCGCAGCTCCGCCGGGGTGGCCCCCGAGGCGAAGGCACCGGTTCGTACCGGCTGGTGGCGGACCAGGTTGCCCCGCTGGTTGTACTCCTCGTGGACGGGCAGGGTGCCGTCACTGTGGACCCGGGGGCAGTCCTCGTCGAAGGCGGATCGACGTGGATCGTGTACCGGTTCCAACACCTCGTAGTCCACGTGGATCCGGTCCAGTGCCCGGCGGGCGGTTTCTGGGTGGTCCGCGGCGACGATGGCCACGGGCTCGCCGCGGTAGCGGACCTTGTCGAAGGCCAGCACCGGCTGATCCTGGATCTCCAGTCCGTAGCGTTTGGCTCCGGGAACGTCCTCGTGGGTGAGGACGGCATACACCCCGGGCAGGGCCACGGCGCCGGTGATGTCGATTCCCCGGATCCGGGCATGGGCGTGTGGGCTGCGCAGGGTCATTCCCCACAGCATGTCTTCGTGCCACATGTCCGAGGAGTAGGCGAAGTCCCCGGTGACCTTGAGTGTCCCGTCCGGCCGGAGTGGACTGGCCCCCACACCGTCCTCGGTGGCACTGGACAGGGGCGTGCGCGTCTGCGTGGGAGTGCCGGCCATCAGCAACTCACCTCCTGGGTCAGTCTGTGGTGTGCGGCACGGCCCGCGTGTGCGGCCGTGCCGATGGACACGGTGCGCAGCTCGCCGCGTTCCACCACGGGCGAGCCGCCGACCAGCACCAGCTCCAGTGGGGGAGGAGGGCCGAAGGTCAGCGCCACCACCGGGTCGTCGATGACGTCGTATCCGAATCCGTCGATACGCCACAGTGCGACGTCGGCGAGCTTGCCCACCTCGAGCGACCCCAGCTCGTGCGCCCGACCGAGGCACTGTGCGCCGCCAAGCGTGGCCATGTGCAGGGCCTGGCGGGCGTTCAGCGCGGTGGGACCCAACCGGGCGCGGGCCATCAAAATGGATTGGCGCATCTCGGCCGACAGCTGGGTGAGTTCGCTGGAGGCGGGTCCGTCCACCCCCAGGCCGACGGGGGCGCCGGCGTCCAGAAGCTCCGTGACGCGACAGATTCCCGCCCCCAGCCGTGCATTCGACGTGGGGCAGTGGGCGATCCCGGTCCCGGTGTCCGCGATGCGCTGGACGGCATGATCCGACAGGTGTACCCCGTGCGCGAACCACACGTCCGTGCCGAGCCAGCCGAGCTTTTCGGCGTATTCCACGGGGCTGCATCCGAACTCCCGGGTGCACTTCTCTTCCTCGTCGATGGTCTCGGCGAGGTGGGTGTGTAGCCGCACCCCCTTGCTGCGGGCCAGCTCCGCGGAACCACGCATCAGGTCCGCACTGACCGAGAACGGCGAGCACGGGGCCACGGATACCCGCGTCATCGAGTCGAAGGCGGGGTCATGGTGGGTGTCGATCGCGTCCTCGGTTGCTGCGAGTGCCCCGTCGAGGGACTCCACCACCGAGTCCGGGGGAAGCCCGCCCGCGGAGTGTCCCCGGTCCATCGATCCGCGGGCCAGGTCGAGTCGGAGGCCGACTCTGCGGGCCGCGTCGACCTCGGCCGCGACAATGTCGCCGCGGCCCGCTGGATAGATGTAGTGGTGATCCGAGGCCGTGGTGCATCCCGAACGGGCCAGGTGTGCCAGGCCAGCCACCGTGGTGTCGGCGACGACCTCGGCGTCCAACCGGTGCCACATCTCGTAGGAGCCCACGAGCCACTCGAACAGGGTGTTGTCGGCGAACAGCCCCTGAGTGGCCCACTGGTAGAGGTGATTGTGGCTGTTGACCAGACCAGGGGTGGCGACACAACCGCGGCCGTCGATCCGCCGAGCCTGGGGGAGCGAGGGTGCCGGGCCCGCGCCGATGTGGGTGATCCTGCCCTCCTCCAGGATGAGGTGGCCATGGGGGATCTCCGCCTCGGATACCGGAACGATGTGGGCGCCGTCGATCACCACCCGGTTCATGAGCCTGCCTCCGCAACCCGTTCCGCCTCGCGCGTGGCCGCGAGTCGTACGGCGTCGACGATCTTCACGTAGCCGGTACAGCGGCACAGATTTCCGGCGAGCGCCTCCCGGACCTCCTCCTCGTCGGGGACACCCGCTCCGCTGTGCACGCTGCGGGTGATCAGGTCATCGGCCTGTACCAGTAGCCCGGGGGTACAGAACCCGCACTGCACGGCTCCGCACTCCACGAACGCCTCCTGGATGGGCGCCAGGCGTCGTTCGCTTCCGGAGCTGGGCGCGGCGAGTCCCTCTACCGTGCGGACAGTGCGTCCGGTGGCCTGGCCGGCAGCGACCATGCAGGAGCACGCGGTCACTCCATCCAGGTACACGGTGCATGATCCGCACTCACCCTGTTCACAGGCGTTCTTGCTCCCAGGAAGGCCAAGCCGCTCCCGGAGGACGTACAGGAGGCTCTCACCTGGCCACACGTCATCAGCCGTGACCTGTTCGCCGTTGACCTCGAAACTCACGCGCACTGCTTCTGCTCCCCTCGGTAGTCGTTCACGGCCCAGACCAGGGCGCGCCGCGCCATGACCGAAAGCGCGTGCCGGCGGTAGGCGGCGCTGCCCCGCACGTCGTCGATCGGCGTGGCCTCGGCCGCCACACGCCGACCGAACTCGGCGCAGACGGCGGCGGGTAGTGGCCGCTCCCCGGACCAATCGATCTCCGCGGCGACGAACTGCTCCGCCTCTGCTGCGCGGATCGGCGTGGGCGCACAGGATCCGATCCCTGTGGCAACCTGCTGGTGCTCCCGGTCCAGGCTCAGCGCGAAGCTGCATACGGCGATCACCATGGCGTTGCGGGGGCCGAGCTTGGTGAACTGTTGCGGCCCGCGGGGGCGGGGAAGCAACACAGCCGAGATCAGCTCGTCGGGCTGGAGGTCGACGCGCTTGACCCCGAGGTAGAAGTCTCGGGCCGGTACCTGACGTACGCCGCGTACGGATGCCAGCTCGATCGTTGCGTCCGTGGCCACCAGCGGTGGATGGCAGTCCCCGGACGGGGAGCCAGCCCCCAGGTTGCCACCGACGGAGCCACGGTTGCGGATCTGCGGCGATGCGACGGTGCGGGCAGCCTGGGCGAGAGCCGGGGCCGAGTCACCCAGCTGTTCGGCCACCCGGGTGTAGCTCACCGCCGCACCGAGCCGGACGTGCTCCGCGACGGGGCTGATCTCGTGCAGCTCGGCGATGCGGGTGAGGTCCAGCAGTGCGGAAGGCCGACGTCGGTCGAAGTTCAACTCGACCATGACGTCGGTGCCTCCCGTGATGGGCACCGCCTCAGGGTGCGCGCTCTTGATCTCGAGCGCCTCCTCCCAGGTGGGAGGGCTGAAGAACTCCATGGCTATCCTCTGTCGTGTGGACGTGGTGTGCGTCTCAACGTGGCTCTGTGTGAAGTACAGCACTGGACGATCTTGTAAACCAGGACGCGAAACCATGAACCGCACATCCCGCACACCCCCTGCCTTCGTGTTTTCCTACAAGAACCCTGTGGGTTACCGTTCACAGAACGACTCATCGGTCCAGCGGATGACCACACAGGGGGCAGCCATGGTGCTCAGCGAGCTCATCGCGATCTCGCGACTACGTCTGCGCCTGTTGACCGGTGCCGAACACGCGGGGCGTCGGGTGCGCTGGGTCTACACCACCGACCTGCCGCGTCCGCAGCGCTACCTCAACGGCGATGAGCTCGTTCTGACCGGCATGATGTGGCGAGAGAACCCTGCGGACTCACGCGAATTTGTCCGGGCCCTGTGTGAGGCCGGCGTTGCGGCCCTGGGGGCGGGAACAGCAATCGGTGAGATTCCCACCGATCTGGTGCAGGCCTGCGCCGAGCACGACCTGCCTCTGGTGGAGGTCCCCAGCGACGTCTCGTTCGCGACGGTGACCGAGGAGGCGCTGCATCTGCTGACCCGAGACCGAGCAGACGCAGCCACCCAGCACCGTGGACGCCACCGCCACCTGATGACGGAGCTTGCCGCGGGGGCAGAACTGCCGGAGGTGTTCGGCGCGGCCACGGCCGAAGCCGGGCTGCGTGCCTGGGTCGTGTCCAGCACCGGTCGCCTGGTGGCCGCTGGCCCGGACGAGGAGACCCGCCGCCTGGGCCCGGACCAAGAACAGCGCCGACTGCTGGCACGCAGCGCACTGCGCGGCGGCAGCGCCCAACGCAGCCAGTCCCTGCCCGCGACCGACACCGCACCCGAGCGCGTCGTCACCCTCACCCCGATTCGGACGAGGACGGCCCACCCCCTGACCGGATGGCTGCTGGTGTGTGACGGCCCCTGTGACGAGTGGAGCGAGGCGCATCGGGAAGCCGCCGCCGAACTGGCATCGTTGGTGATGTTGGCGCGGGGACGACTGGAGGAACGCGAGCTCCTGGCCGCCCAACACACCGAACGTCTGGCCTCCCTGCTGTCCGCACGTCGATTCGACCAGGCAGCGCAGGTCATCACCGCCGCCACGGAGGGACTGGCCGGATCCCAGGGCGGAGGAATGCCCCGGGAGCAGCCCCGCATCGCCCTCAGTGCCGAACTCAGCCCCCCAGCCACCCCCCCCGATCTGGCGCGGCGGATCCTCTCGGAACTGGTTCGCGAGTACCGCGGGGCCGTGGTGACCGGGGAGAACAACGACGCGCTGGCCCTGGTCCCCGTTCCCGAACATGAGCAGGACTCACATCGAGCGGCCCAGCAGCTGCGGGCCCATCTGCGCGGGGCGGTCGAGGTACTGGAGGCCGGCCTGGCCGAGCGACGGTTCGCGCTCGGGGTGAGCTCGGTCGTTCACGGCATTCCCGACCTGCGTGGCGCCGCGGTGGAGGCGCGGCACGCGCGCCGACTGGCCGAGGTGCGCGACGGCCAGGCCCAGGTCATCGCCGGTGCTGAAATCGACTCCCACGAGCTGCTGCTCGCCTCGGTGCCCGAGGAGGTGCGCTCCTCGTACGCGGAGCGGCTGCTGGGGCCGATTCTGGCCTACGACGCCGAGCACCGTTCGGAGCTTGTGGACACCCTGGAGAGTTTCCTGGATCATTCCGGATCCTGGCAACGGTGCGCGGAAAGCTTGCACGTCCACGTCAACACCCTGCGGTACCGCGTTGGCCGAATCGAGGAGCTGATCGGGCGGGACCTGTCCCGGCTGGAACACCGGGTGGATGTATTCCTCGCGCTACGGCTGCGCGGACGCTGAGTGGCCACTATGACGCCCCCCACCGCCGGTGCTGCCCTACTCGGACGCAACTTTGTGCTGTTGCTGACCGCCACCGTCCTGACCTGCACCAATTTCGCTCCCCTGCTGTCGGTCCTGCCGCTGTGGTCAGCCCAGGCCGGTGCCGACACCAGTGGCCTGGGGAGCATCACCGGCACGATGATGGCTGCCACGGTCGGGGTGCAGACCCTCATGCCTTGGATCCTGAGGCGGTTCGGGCTTCGACTCGTGTTCGCCGTGGGTGCGCTCCTGCTGGGCCTGCCCACCCTTGCGTACTCCGTGAGTGCCGATCTGTCCTGGGTATTGGCCGTCTCGGTGGTGCGTGGGGCTGGATTCGGCATGGTCGTGGTCAGCGGCAGTGCCCTGGTCGCCACACTGGTCACCCCGGCCCGGCGGGGGACAGCAGTGGGACTCTACGGTATGGCCGTTGGAATCCCACACGTGCTGGCCCTGCCGCTGGGGGTGTGGTACGCCCAACATGCTGGGTTCCACGCCGTGTTCGTGGCCACCGGGGTGTTGTGTGCCGCCGCCGTACCACTTCTGGCGTTGATGACCAGCCCCGTCGGGATCCAACACACCTACCACCCCGAGACCGACACCCAGGTTGACGCCCCCGAGGTGCCCAGCTGGCCCGTGCGGGTGCTGGCCACGCCCTGGATCGTGATGCTGGCCTGCGCGTCGGCCACCGGCGGGGTGACGTCGTTCCTCGCCCTGGCCCAACCCGAGCTAGCGCCGGCCGCCCTGTTCCTGCTCTACCTGGGAGTGGTAGCAGGCCGGTGGGGTGGCGGAGTGTTGACCGATCGCACCGCGCCCGGACGACTGACCCTGCCCGGACTCACCGTGGCATGTCTGGGAATGGGTGGGCTGGCCCTAGCGGCGGGATCCGAGGCACACGCCTCCGTGGGCGTGGCTGTACTGACTCTGGCGGCCGCCACTCTGTACGGCACCGGTTTCGGTGTCGTACAGAACGACACCCTGGTGGTGATGTTCCACCGTGCGGGACCAGCGGGAACGGGATCGGCCAGTACCGTGTGGAACCTCGGTTACGACGCCGGCGTCGGTGCGGGTGCCCTCGTTGTGGGTATGGTGGCCTCCGGCCTGGGGATCTCCGGTGCCTTCGCGGTCAGCGCGCTGGCGATGGGCCTCATCACTCCTCTGGTATGGCGCGACGGCCGTCGGGATCCTCCTCCCAGGCCGCCGCGGCAATGTTCAACTCATGGGCCAGCGCGGCCTTGCCCTGCGCGGTGATGCGCGCCGCCCGCCCGGAGCCCACCCGTACCACCCAGCCCCGTTCGACCAGCTGCCGGTAGAGGCACGCGCCGGCCAGTCCGGCCAGGTGGCGTCGCCGCTCGGTCCAGTCCAGGCAGGCACGAGTCACCGGACGGCGGCGTGAGCGCAACTCGGCCTCGGCAACACCGAGCCGCTGGGTGAACCAGATCCACCCCTGGGGCGTGAGTGCCAGTGCCGCAGTGTCGTCCAGATGACCCGCGGCAATCAGGCCATCGGTCAGTACGACTCCCAGGCGCCCCGCCACGTGGTCAAAGCAGGTGCGTCCGCGGGCCAGCGCCCCGGCGGCGGTCACCGCCCGCAACGAACTCCGGCGGACCGACGCGGAATCCGCCCCGGAGCTTCTCGCGTCCTCTCCCGAGATGCGGGCCAACTCTTCGAGGAGGGCGGCGACGTGCGCCCCGGCCAGCTGCACGTACCGGTGTCGCCCCTGCCGGTGTTCGACCAGCAGGCCAGCGTCCACCAGTCGGTTCAGGTGCTCGCTCGCGGTGGAGGGTGCCACACCGGCATATGCGGCGAGCTCCCGCACCGTCCAGGCGCGTCCGTCCAACAGGGCCAGACACAGTGCGCAACGGGTGGTGTCGGCCAACAGGCCGGCCAGCCGCGCCAGCCGTCGCCCCGGTGGAGATGTCATGGTCCCCAGTCTGCCCCGCGACGTTTCGGCCGCCACCGAAATGTCGCAGTCCTAGCGTTGCCGCATGACATTTCATCCCCAGATCGTGCAGACCCATGCTGGCGTTCGGGCGGTCCTGAGCAGTCCTGAGTTCAGTGTCCCCGGCCCGAACGCGCCGACATCGCCCCGGGGACACTCCCAGGCGTTACTCCGGGACGTGGCCTGGCTCCGAAACCAGGTGTCCCGGTTCAGCGGACCGCAGGATCACCCACGTCGCCGCGCCCTTGGCGTTGCCGAACTCGATCGGATCCCCACCGGGGGACTACGTGCCGCGGCGCGTCGGTGCTGCGAACAACGACTGGCCGCGCGGGGAGCGGGGCCAGTCGAGGTCATGGGTGCGCTGGCGCGCCCCGTTCCACTCGACACCCTGGCCATGGCGCTCGGTGTCGGTGCGGGCCTAGCCGCGGACGTGGCGTGTGTGGCCCGCGTCTATCCACCCGCGGCCGAGGCCGATCCGGAGGCCGATGCGGCCGTTGAGCGCCTGGCCCGCAGGTGTGCCACCCCGGCGGTGGGGGAGCGGCCAGGACACATCGTCGGATCCGAGCTCTGCGCCGCGCGGATCGGACTCCTGGTGCAGGCCTGCGACGCCACTGCGGGATTGATCGGCAACGCCGTGATCGCCAGCGCACGCCACAGCCACACCGGTCCCCGGGCTCAGCTCCTGGCCGAGACTCTGCGTTACAGTCCTCCGGTACGTTCCACTCGTCGGGTGGCCACGGCGCACACGACGCTGGAGCACGGATCGATCGCGGCGGGTCGGGAGGTGCACCTTGACCTGGCGGCAGCGAATCGGGATGCGGCAGTGTACGCGCAGCCGCACCGTTTCGTACCGCAGCGTGCCGAGACCCAGCATCTGGCTTTCGGGTTCGGTCCCCGTGCATGTCCCGGTGCCCCCCATGCCATGGCGTTGGCCGCCGGAACCCTGGACGCGCTGGAGTCTCACCGGGTCGTGCCGGACCAGCCGACGGTGATCCACGAGCCCACGGGGCACCTTTGGATCCCGCAGCGGGTGGAGGTGGACCACCGATGATGCGAACCCGCCTCAGCCACACCCTGTATCGCCTGCATCGGGCGGGGGACCCGCTGCTGCTGCCCAACGCCTGGGATTTCTCCTCGGCGGCGGCACTGGCGGCCGCCGGGTTTCCTGCCGTGGGGACCACCAGCCTGGGGCTAGCCGCGGCGCACGGGTTCGTGGACGGCACGGGTGCCAGCCGCAGTCGGACTCTGGAACTCGCCGCGCAGCTAGGTGACCTGTCCGTTCCGGTAACCGTGGATATCGAGGCCGGGTTCAGCGACACCCCGGAGGGGGTGGCGAACCTGGTCGGCCACCTCGTTGATCTCGGCATCGCCGGGATCAACCTGGAGGACGGCCGGGATGGGGGAGTACTTGCGTCGACTGCCGAGCAGTGTTCCCGCATCCGTGCGGTCAAGGAGCGGGTTCCGGACGTTTTCGTCAACGCCCGCACAGACACCCGATGGCTGGAGGTGGAGCCCAGCCCTCACCTTGATGAGACCCGGAGGCGCATCCGTGCCTACGCCAATGCCGGTGCCGATGGGGTATTCGTCCCGGGAGTCCTCACCGCGGCGGAGATCGAGCAGCTTGCTGCGGCCGTTTCCGTTCCACTGAATGTGCTGTATGTCCCGGACTGGTACAGCCCGACACAGCTGGCTCAGCTGGGGGTGGCACGGATTAGTACCGGATCGTGGCTGTTTCGTGCGTCGCTTGCGGCGTTGCTCGCAGCCGCCAGCCGATTCCGGGGGGAGCAGGACGACACTGGGTGCCGCGTTCCCACCTACGGTGAGGTTCAGGCGCTGGTCGAGAGCTCGCATGGGGGAGCCATCTCGTGTCCGCAGCCGGATGCCGGCCCGGCGGAGGCGCCTTAGGCCGTGTGGTGTGGGCGGAGGTGGCGCGGATGTCGTCGCTCAGGCTGCCGGGGCCAGGGGACAGCCGTTCATGCGTTCGAGTTCACTGCGGATTCCGCGCAGGTCAGCGTTGGCTTGGCGGTGGGATTCCCCACGGGAAGCGGTGCGCGAACCGGGCGAGAACGCCGGAGAACTCTTCCGGCCAGGTTTCGAGGTCAAGGGCAGGCGCACACACGGTCACCCACCTTGTGGGTCCATAGTGCCGCACGCTGTCGTTGCAGTGCTAGTGGACCGAGGCCTTTCCGGGACTTGTGTCTCGGGTTGTGGCGGACGGCTCGTCCCGGACCACGTACTCGACGGTGCCACTGGTGCGGGCGCGTAGGGCGGCCGTCAGTCGGGGGGCGACGAGGGGGTGGACCAGGGTGCTCGCCTGGTCGGGGGAGACGAAGTCGTAGCCGTCGAGTTCTTCGGTCTGGAGGGTGATCCCAGTGTCCGGGGAAATGGTTCCACAGTCGAAAACCAAGGACAGGAAGGGTCGTGGGCGTTCCCCCCGTGGGCCATTCCACTGGCAGGCCAGAAATCTCCCGGCCGTCACGTCCAGACCGACCTCCTCGGCGACCTCCCGCTCGCAGGCTCGGTGGGGCGGTTCTCCGTGCTCGACAACCCCGCCGGGCAGGGTCCAGTGCTCCCGGTAGTTGGGGTCCACGATCAGTACCCGGCCATCGGGGGTCGTGATCAGTCCGGAGGCCGAGAGGTAGGCGGTGGGGAGCTGGGCGAACCATTCCGCGGCAGGGAGGGGCGCATTCATGGTTCGCACTCTAGTGCACCTCTATAAATCTACATTGTAAAGGTGGATGATTGGTAATCCATCTCCTCACCTCAGCCCCGCTCCACATTAGCTACGATCACAAGAGTGCCCGAAACAGTCTGCGGAGGTACGGAGTGGAGTCCCTGGCGAGTGGTGACCCGGAGCGCATCGGGCGCTACCGTCTGATCGGCCGGCTCGGATCCGGCGGGATGGGACGGGTCTACTTCGGACGCTCGGCGGCTGGCCGCCCGGTGGCGGTCAAGCGGATCCATGCGCACATGGCCGCTGACCCAGCGTTCCGTGAACGTTTCGCCCGGGAGGTCGCCGCGGCACGCCAGGTCAGCGGGGCTTTCACCGCCCCGGTGATCGACGCGGATACCGAAGGCGAGATTCCCTGGCTCGTAACGTCCTATGTCCCGTCTCTACCGCTGGACACAGCGGTACGCCAGCATGGGCCCCTGCCGGAGTCCACAGTCCGGGTGCTAGCCGTGGGGCTGGCGGAGGCACTCACCGAGATCCACCGGTGCGGGTTGATCCATCGGGATCTCAAACCGGGAAACGTGCTTCTCGCCGAGGACGGCCCACGTGTGATCGACTTCGGGATCGCTCGCGCCAGTGAGGGGACCGCCGCCACCCAGTCCGTCATCGGCACTCCCGGGTTCATGTCGCCGCAGCAGGTGAACGGAGAGCCGTTGACGGCCCGAAGCGACATGTTCTCCCTGGGAGCGGTGCTCGTCTACGCGGCTGCTGGTGTTGGGCCCTTCGGGGAGGGCGCGATGCCCACCATGGTCATGCGCATTATGAACAACCCTCCGGACCTCAGTTCGGTTCCGCCCTCGCTGCACGGGATCGTGGCCGCATGCCTGGCCAAGGAGGAAAACGTGCGTCCCGATCCGGGACAGCTGCTCGACACGATCGGGGATGTGCCCGCCAGCGGATCCTGGCTTCCACCCGCGGTAATGCAAGGTGTGCAACACCAGACCCGTCAGATCAATGCGGCACTGGCCCAGACCACAGACGCATCGGTGGCCACCGCGGTTGCGCCCGGCGCGGGTGACGAGGCCCAAACCTTCGCCTTCGAGGCATCGCCCCAACCGGATCCGCCTCGCCCCACTCAGGCAATGCCACCCACCGCACAGGCGGATACCGAGGTAGCGGGGGGTGATCCCGCCTATGCGCATCTCTACCGCGGACGTCCGGCGCAGCCGCAGCATCCGGCGGACACGCCCCAACGCACCGACGAACGGGAACACGCCGAGCGGGAGCGGCGCCGACGCGAGGAGGAGCGTGCACACCGACGGCGCCTCGACGCCGAACGCAATGCCACACGTCAGGCCCACCGCCGGGCCCGCAAGGCCAGCCAGCCCAGTCTGTGGACGTTCGCCGCGGTCTTCCCGCTGTTGATCATCCCGTTGGTCCAGATCCCGCTGGGCGTTGCCGCTGCCTACGGCTGGGCCTGGTTCAGTGCCAGTGACATGTACTGGGGCACACCCTGGTACTACGTCGGTGTTTTCGCCTGGCCGGAGGGCCTGCTGCATGCAACCATGCTGGGCTATTTCCTGTTCAACAACTTGATCGGGCTGAGCTGGCTGTTTCAGTCACTACGCAGCAGCTTCGTCGTGGGGGTGGTGCTGGCGCTGTTGGTGATCCTCACAACGAACGCGGCACTGGTGCACTTCGGTTTCTGGTGAGTAGTGGGCCGTATCCGATTCGGGTCGTGGTTCGGCCTCCCACTACGACCCTACGACCGGCACGGTTGCTCCGCCTGGTGGCGACCGGAGTGATCGCCGGATCGGGAACATCCGCACGGGGATTCTGTGATCTGTGCCGGTTTGTGGCTGAGATTGGGGCCGTTGCGGCCGTTATCAGGACCGGAACACGACCGGAGTGCTGTTGGAACGCACCGAGACGGCATTGCTCCTACACAGAGGTGGTCGGGTGCTGCGGGGTGTGCCATGCGGGCCAGTCCGAGTAGCGAATCCGGTCCAGGCTGGTGACTTCGCCGATTGTGCCCCACTCGTTCTTGCCGAGTCGGGACACCGGCCGCAGACGCGTGATCTCCGGTAGACCATCGACGAGGGTCTCCTCGGCGACCGCGATGTGTACGACCTCCCCCAGCACAACCGTGGAGTCGCCCAAGGGGACGGTGGAGTGCAGCCGGCACTCCAGTGCGGATGGGGAGGCCGCCACCCGCGGCGGCGTCACCACCGTACTGGACTCGGGAGTCAGGCCGGCTGCGGTGAACTCGTCCATGTCGGCCGGAAAGTCGGTGGCGGTGGCGTTGATCTCCTCCTGGAGGTCGGTAGGGGCGAAATTCACCACGAACTCGCCGGTTTCCTCGGCGTTGCGCAACGAGTCCTTACGCCCCACCGAGGTGAACTGCACGATCGGTGGCTGGGCACAGGCAACGGTGAAGAAGGAGTGCGGCGCCAGGTTGGGAACCCCACGTGGGGAGACTGTCGAGATCCAGGCGATGGGCCGGGGAACGACGAGCGACGTCAACAACTGGTAGATCCGCCGTCCGGGCAGCTCGGCAGGAACGAAGTCGGTACGCATCATTTCCAAGGATAGGTGCGGCATACTGGGGAGCGTGCGCTTGGTCAGCCTGGAGGACGTGCGTGTCGCAGCCGAACGTATCCAGGGGAGGGTGACGCACACGCCGCTCGTGGCCGGTCCCCCCGGACCGGTCGAATTGATGCTCAAACCCGAGAGCCTCCAGCCGGTCGGGTCCTTCAAGTTGCGCGGCGCCACCAACGCGCTCGCTCGGCTCAGCCCTCGGCAGCGTCAGCTGGGGGTGGTCACCCATTCCTCGGGCAACCATGGCCGTGCCCTGGCTCAGGCCGCCCGGACGGTGGATGCGCGCTGCGTTGTGGTGGTTCCGCAGGGAGCGGCCGAGGTCAAGGTGGCCGCGATCCGTGCGGCGGGAGCCGAGGTTGTGGTGGTTCCGCCAGCAGACCGCCTGCACCGTGCCCGCCAGATCGCCGAGTCCTCCGGGATGGCACTCGTGCCGCCGTTCGACCACCCGGACATCATCGCGGGTCAGGGCACGGTGGGGTGGGAGATCGCCAGTCAGGCCCCCGATGTGGAGGTCGTGGTGGTGCCGGTAGGTGGGGGTGGCCTGGCCGCCGGGACAGCGACCGCCCTGCGGAGCATGCGCCCCGAGGTCACGGTGGTTGGGGTGGAGCCGGAGCTGGCCGGTGACGCCGCGCAGAGTCTGGCCACGGGCCGGTTGACTGTCTGGCCGCCCGGACACACCGGCCGCACGGTTGCGGATGGTCTGCGAACGGGACTCTCCGAGCTGACCTTTGCCCACCTGTGCGAGCGCCTGGACGATATCGTCACGGTTCGTGAGGACGAGATCCGAACTGCCGTGCGCCGACTGGCCACGGAGGCCCGGCTGGTCGCCGAACCCAGCGGGGCCGTGGCCACAGCCGCCGTTCTGGGGGAACGCACCCCGCCAGGGCGTACCGTCGCCGTGGTTTCCGGGGGCAACGTGGATCTCTCGCTGCTGCGTGAGGTGCTGGCCTGAGTGGTGAGCTGTGATGCCGACGGTCGGCCGGGCCTCCAGCGCGATTTCATCGAGTCGTCGTGTTCGGGGCACACAGTGCCGACACCCTATCGCCGCGTGCAGTGCGGGGCCTGTGCCGGGCCCGAGGGGCTGCCGCCGGCCGTTGTCCACATCGATCCCGCATCCCAGTCGGGAATCCGATCCACGGTGTGGGCAGTGGGGCTACACGGGGCGCAGCGTCACGTCCGCAACGGGTTCCACTGCTGCGCAGGAGGGCATCCGTGGCTGGGTGGGTTCCGTGCGCAGCCGCACCGTGTGTTCCGTTGCGTCCGCGCGTAGGGTCACCACATGCCCCTCACTGGTGGTCTCCCAGCACAGTGGCTGCACCGCATCCAGGGCATCGATTCCCAGACGGGAGCGCAGGGCCGCCTCGGCGGCCTGCACTTCGGGGCGGTCGGCACAGCGGCCGCGAAGGTGTCGCACATCCAGGCGGCCCGAGGCGAACTTCTCGGTGACCCGCAGGGCTGCGGGCGGGTCGAGCCGGCCGAAGTACAGTCCATGCGGAAGTGTCACCAGGTTTCCAGCGAACCGGTGTCCGCCTACGTGCGAGGTTTCCCACACCTGTCGTCCGGCGGCTGCCAGCGCTTCGGCCACCGGCCGGCCCAACATCGCGCAGCAGGCGTCCTTCTTGGCGTGCGTGCACACCAGGTGTATCGGCTCCGGTTCCTGGGTGCCCACGCCAGGTGGCTCGGGACGCAGGACCGCGGGCAGGTCCAGGTCGAGGAGGGCACGCGGCTCCGCCAGGTCCAGGCGCCGCAGCCAGGGCCCGTCCCGGCCGGAGTGGGCGAGGTAGGCCGTCCGTGGCCCCCCATTGGGCCGTGAACGTCCGTCGGGACGACGAATCAACTGGGCACGGATGGGCAACTCCGTGCTGAGCTCCGCAAGGCGCGTGGCCACCGCCGGATCCAGCACGCTGTCGGCCAGTGCGTTGGCACCCCAGGTTCCGGGGTGTTCCAGCAGAATCCAGCCCGTGGCGTGCGCTGCGGTGCCGGCGATCGGTTCGTTCAGATAGCGTCCGATCGCCGCGCAACCCCGCGTTCCGTCCGGTGCGGAGGGCAGCCGCACAGTGTCCTCCCTGCTGTGGATGATGGGCCGGGTATCCAGCCTGCCAGGTCGTCGTGGGCTACTCGTCCCCGTGGTGTTGTGCGTCCCCGCTCCCCACGGGTAGCTTCGCCGCGAGGAAACGGAGTCGCGTCATGGCCACGGCCGATCGACGAGAACACATCATTTACTACACGATCTACAGCGTCGTTGCGCTCTTGGGGCTCACCCTGCTGCTGGTGTTTGGCGGCGATCCGCCGGGACCGGCGGGGTGGCTGTTTCTGGGTGCGGCCGCCGTTTCTGCCCTGGTGTACTCGCTGACTGGCGTCAATGTCTTGGGCCGGGGTGGATCCTCGGGCGGGGGTGGGGCGCCGTAACAGCCGGGAGCCACGCCACGGCACGTGTTCCAGGCAGGCGTCAGCGGTTAGCCTGGTCTCCGCGGTGCGGAGCGATCCGGCAACGATCCGGCACAGTGCACCGAATGCACATCGACGCGGGAGGCCACGGTGAGAGACACATTCGACCGGGCAGCGCTGCGCGATCTCGCCGCTACGTACGCACCGCGCACGGTCCGGCCCCTGGAATTGTGGGAGGCCAGTGGCATGCTGCTCAAGGCCTACGCCCTCACGGCCTCCGGGGACGAGGTGGATGAGGCGCTGGTGGAGCGTGCGCACGATTTGACGGTAGCCCAGACGCGCACGGACGTGGCGGTGGGCGCCCTGGGCCTGGGAACGGTGATCGTGCACCGCGGTGCCGACGGCGACTATGTGGTCCTGTTGAACTGGGTCGAAGGCTTCATGTCCCGAACGACGATCTTCGTCGGGCCGCGGGGCCAGCCGGCACGACTCCGTCCGGCTCCGGCCGGCCTGTCTCCCTGCGTGTGGGAACTTGCGGTGCTCGGTCATGAGCGCGCCGCGTTTCGGCGTCTGTTGCAGGCCGCCGACCAGGAGGCTGGAATCATGGTGTGGCGGGACGACACGGTTGAAGGTGAGGTTTGACTCCTCGCCGTCGTCGTGCTGGCGATGAGACGGAACACACCGGAACCATCGCATTCTCTGGGGAGCGCGTGGCCGGAGGACGGGTAGATGCTCACGGAACTGCACAGACCGATCGTGGCGGCTCCCATGGCGGGTGGTGTGAGTACGCCCGCACTGGCTGCGGCCACGGCTTCCGGCGGTGGCTTGGGTTTTCTGGCAGGTGGGTATCGCACTGTTGCGGCGATGGCCCAGCAGATCCAGCAGCTGCGTGCGCTCACCAGCGCCCCTTTCGGCGTGAACCTGTTCGTGCCCGGCCGTGACACGGCACAGCCCGCCCCGGTTGCTGCCTACCGAGACCGGATCGCGCCCGAGGCGCACCGCCTGGGTGTGGAGCCGGGGCCGGCCGAGTGGCACGATGACGACTACTCCGCCAAGGTCGCCCACCTTGCCGCAGATCCGGTCGCCGTGGTGAGTTTCACGTTCGGCTTGCCCACGCCGCAGCAGCGGCGTCAGCTGCGGCGGGCGGGGAGCCTGTTGATGGCGACCGTGACCAGCACGGCCGAGGCCCGGTTGGCTGCGGAGGCAGGTATGGACGCGTTGTGCGTGCAGGGGACCGAAGCTGGCGGACACCAGGGATCCTTCGACGATGTCCACGAGCGGACCACACCCTTGGTGGATCTGCTGGGTGCGGTGCGGGCCGAGGTGAACCTGCCTTTGGTGGCCGCGGGGGGCATCGCCGACGCGGCCGCGGCCCGCCTGGCCCTGCGTGCCGGTGCGGCGGCGGTGCAGGTGGGTACCGTGCTGCTGCGGTGCCCGGAAAGCGGCGCCAGCGCCACACACCGGGCTGCGCTGGCCGATCCGCGCTTCACCCGGACGCGGGTGACCCGGGCGTTCAGCGGGCGCCGCGCCCGAGGGCTGGAGAACCGTTTCCTGGTCGAGCAGGACGCCGCGGCACCTGCGGCCTACCCGCAGGTGCACTACCTCACCGGACCCCTGCGCGCCGCGGCAGCCCGCAGGGGTGAGGCTGAGGCACTTCACCTGTGGGCTGGCACCGGATGGCGGTCCGCCAGCGAACGTCCCGCCGCGGAGGTGGTCGCCCAACTCGGGTAGCCACCAGGGGCACAGCGGGGCGGGGCTGCTCCGGGCAGGCACTCAGTTCTGTGGACTCCAGAATGCTGGGAAATGCTGGGACGACATGGCACGATAGACAGGTGACCAGCAGATCCGGGGCGCGGCCGCAGCTGAGTGACCTGGTGCGGCTACGCCGTGTTCGGGATCGTATCGACCGGGAGTACGATCGTCCCCTGGATGTGACGGCGTTGGCGCGTGGCGTGCACATGTCGGCGGGGCACCTTAGCCGCCAGTTTCGCCTGGCCTATGGCGAGTCGCCGTACAGCTACCTCATGACCCGACGTATCGAGCGGGCGATGGCCCTGCTGTGGCGCGGTGACCTCAGCGTCACCGAGGTCTGCTTCGCGGTCGGCTGCGCCTCGCTGGGCACCTTCAGCAGTCGATTTACCGAGCTGGTCGGTGTTGCGCCCAGTATCTACCGGCGTCGAGCTTCGGGGGCGGCCGTGGGGATACCACCGTGCGTGGCAAAACGGGTGACGCGACCGATCAGGAATCGAGAAGCCTCCCAGGCTCGGCTACAACTAGCGTGATCAGCATGGATATCACTATTCACACCAGCTTCCTGCCGCACACCGACCCGGAGGCATCCCTGGCCTTCTATCGGGATGCGCTTGGCTTCGAGGTTCGGGGCGATGTCGGTTCCGGTGAGACGCGTTGGATCACGGTCGGTCCTCCCGGACAGCCGGATACCGCGATCGTGTTGGAGCCTCCGGTGGTACCGGGGGCGGGAATCACCGACGAGGAGCGCCGTGTCATTACCGAGATGATGGCCAAGGGCACCTACGCGAGCATCAATCTCGCCACTCCCGATGTGGACAGCACATTCGAACACCTTCAGGCGAGTGGCGCCGAGGTGGTCCAGGAGCCCACCGACCAGCCCTGGGGAGCCCGCGACTGCGCCTTCCGGGATCCGGCGGGATCCATGGTCCGCATCATCGAACGGAGCTGAGGCCAGCTCTGGGAGCCGGCGCATCCGACCAGGGTCGAATCCCGGCGGCGTGTCCGCGGAGCCGGTGGGGAGGGCGTCCGCTTGGGCTCGAACCGGGCGGCTGCCCCGTTGGGCTGCCGGATTCGGGGCTGCGGGGCTGCCACACCACAGGACGATCAAGCCCATGGGTTGTGACCACCAGGGAGATGTAATGGGTACGGAGCAGCAACGGGAATGGCCCACGTCCGCGGTGCACGCTGCCGACCGTCACGACCTCATCCGAGTGCGTGGTGCGCGGGAGAACAACCTGGGCGGGGTCAGTGTCGAGATTCCCAAGCGCCGGCTGACGGTGTTCACCGGGGTGTCCGGATCCGGGAAGAGTTCCTTGGTGTTCTCCACGATCGCCGCGGAGTCCCAGCGGATGATCAATGAGACCTACAGCGCGTTCCTCCAGGGGTTCATGCCGACCCTGGCCCGCCCCGACGTCGATGTTCTCGACGGCCTGACAACCGCGATTATCGTCGACCAGGAACGCATGGGTGCCGATCCACGCTCCACGGTCGGTACCGTCACCGACACCGGTGCGCTGCTGCGCATCCTGTTCAGTCGCCTGGGGCAGCCGCACATCGGCTCGCCCCAGGCTTTCTCATTCAACGTCGCCTCGGTGCGCGCCAGCGGTGCGGTCACCGTCGAGCGAGGTCCGGGAAAACCCAAGACCGAAAAGGCGACCTACACCCGGTTGGGGGGAATGTGCCCGCGCTGCGAGGGGCGTGGTGCGGTCACCGACTTCAATCTCGCCGCCATGGTGGACGACAGCAGGTCCCTACGCGAGGGGCCGTTCACGATACCGGGGTGGGGGGCAGAGGGCTGGTACGGCCGCATCTACCTCGGCTGCGGATTCTTCGACCCGGACAAGCCCATCCGTGAGTTCACCGAGTCCGAGATGCACGACCTCCTCTACCGGGAGCCCACCAAGATCAAGGTCGACGGCATCAACGTGACCTACGAAGGCATCATCCCGAAACTCCAGAAGTCGATGCTGGCCAAGGACCGGGAGGCGATGCAGCCGCACATTCGCGCCTTCGTGGACCGGGCCATCACTTTCACCACGTGCCCCGACTGTGACGGGACCCGGCTGTCCGAGGCGGCACGCTCCTCCAAGATCAACGGGATGAGTATCGCCGATGCCTGCGCGATGCAGATCAGCGACCTCGCGGTGTGGGTGCGTGATCTGGATGAGCCCGCATACGAGCCCCTCCTCGCGACACTGCGGCATACGCTCGACTCGTTCACCGAGATCGGCCTGGGTTATCTCTCCCTGGACCGGGCCGCAGGCACACTCTCCGGCGGTGAAGCCCAACGGACCAAGATGGTGCGCCATCTCGGATCGGCGCTGACCGACGTCACCTACGTCTTCGACGAGCCCACGATCGGCCTGCACCCCCACGACATCCAACGGATGAACGAGCTGCTGCTCCAGTTGCGCGACAAGGGCAACACCGTGCTCGTCGTGGAACACAAACCGGAGACGATCATGATCGCCGACCATGTGGTCGACCTCGGCCCCGGTGCCGGTGCCGAGGGGGGCACCGTGTGTTTCGCGGGGGACGTGGCCGGGCTGCGGTCCAGTGACACCGTCACCGGTCGGCATCTCGACGACCGGGCGGTGCTCAAGGACTCGGTGCGCCACGCGTCCACGGCGCTGGAGGTTCGTGGTGCGTCAACGCACAACCTGCGCCATGTTGACGTGGACATTCCGCTTGGGGTCCTGTGCGTGGTTACCGGTGTCGCGGGTTCCGGAAAGAGTTCTCTGATCCACGGCTCGGTGGCCGGCCGTGCGGGGGTGGTGGTGATCGATCAGGCCGCGATCCGGGGTTCCCGTCGGAGTAACCCCGCGACCTACACCGGGCTGCTCGACCCGATTCGCAAGGCCTTCGCGAAGGCCAACGGTGTGAAACCGGGGTTGTTCAGTGCGAACTCGGAGGGCGCCTGTCCCACCTGTAACGGTGCCGGGGTCGTCTACACCGATCTGGGCATCATGGCCAGTGTCGAGTCCACCTGCGAGGAGTGCGAGGGGGAGCGGTTCCAGGAGTCGGTGCTCGAGTACCGGCTCGAGGGCCGGAATATTGCCGAGGTGCTGGCGATGTCGGTCAGTGCGGCCGCGGAGTTCCACGCGGTGGGCGAGGCTCGCATACCCGCCGCGCAGCGGATTCTGAACCGCCTTGTTGATGTCGGGCTTGGATACCTGCGTCTGGGCCAGCCGCTCACCACCCTGTCCGGGGGCGAGCGGCAGCGCCTCAAGCTGGCCACCCACATGGCCGAAGGTGCCAGTGTCTACGTCCTGGACGAGCCCACGACGGGTCTGCACCTCGCCGATATCGACCAGCTGCTTGCCCTTCTCGACCGGCTGGTGGACGGGGGGACGTCAGTCGTCGTCATCGAACATCATCAGGCAGTGATGGCACACGCGGACTGGATCATTGACCTCGGTCCCGGAGCCGGCCATGACGGTGGCCGGGTTGTCTTCGAGGGCATCCCCGCCGATCTCGTTGCGCAGCGGTCCACGCACACGGGCGAGCACCTCGCCGCGTACGTGGCACGGTCGGGTGGCTGAGCCCACCGATCGCTGTGCTCCACAGTGTGGGGCGGTGGTGAGGAAACGGTTACACAGCTCCGGTGGTGGGAGCCGTGGCCCATCGGGTGCCCGGTTCATCCATGTGGAAGCTCACCCACGATGGCATACACGGAGGCGACGTCTTCCTCCGGCCACACGACAATGATCTCGCGCTCGGTACGATGTTCGATTCCAGCGCCGGTGCACAGGACCATGCCGTCCACGGTGTCTTCGGTGATCTCGAAGCGTTCGCGCTCCTCTTCGTCCGGCGATCGGTTCATATCGTAAACGCCGATGTTTTCTCCGGAGCAGAACTCCTCCACACCGTCGGCGTCGGTGGTGAAGCTCGCCCGGTACAGCGGAAGGTTCGCCCACCCATGGTCGGCGGTGACCTCCACGTCTTCGGCGTTCTCGGGGATGGTGAGCTCACTGAGGTCCTCGAAACCCTCGTAGACCTCCGCTTCCCCCTCGGGGAGTGGTACACGGCCCCGAAGTTCTCGCGTTGCCTTGGCCACACCGGCGCCGCGGCGGGTATGGCGGGGATGATCAAGATGATCGAGGCGATCCGGCATGCGCATCTGCCGTGCACGTTGCATGTGGATGAGCCCACGCCGCATCTGGACTGGAGTCGTTCCGGGCTTGCGTTGTTGACGCGGGCTCGGGACTGGCCGGATATGGGCCGGCCCCGCCGGGCGGCGGTGTCAGCATTCGGCGTCAGTGGTACCAACGCCCACCTCGTCCTCGAACAAGCCCCCACCCCCGAGGCATCCCAAGATCCACGACCGGACTCTGTGCAGGGGGGTGAGACACAGTCCTGCTCGGCGATCCGAACGGAGACCGCGATCGAGGCAGAGATGGTTGTTGGGAAAGGAAGGACGCTGCCATGGCTCCTGTCAGCCCGCAGTTCTGCGGCACTACGTCGGCAGGCTCGCCAACTCGCGGATCGTATCGAGGCTGAGCCGGAGGTCGATCCGGTCGGCATCGCGTGGTCGCTGGCAACCCAGCGCACGCAGTTCCCGTATCGGGCCGCGATTGTGGACCGCGACCTCGCCGGCTTTCACAGCCAACTTACCAGTCTCGCCGAGAACCGTCCTGCCTCTGGCCTGGTAAACGGGCAGGCGAACGCATCCCGAGCGGCGGTGTTCGTGTTTGGGGGCCAGGGGGCGCAGTGGGTGGGGATGGGTGCCGGCCTCTTAGATTCCTCTGAGGTGTTCGCGGAGTGGATCGCGGCGTGTGAGAAGGCACTCGCCCCGTGGGTGGACTGGTCGGTGCGTGCGGTGCTGCGCGGGGAAAATCACGACAGTGACCTGCGACGTGTGGATGTAGTCCAACCAGTGTTGTGGGCAGTGATGGTGTCGCTGGCCGAGGTGTGGCGTTCCAGTGGAGTAGAGCCAGCCATGGTGGTAGGCCACTCCCAAGGCGAAATCGCCGCGGCCACCGTCGCCGGTGCCCTGTCCCTGGAGGACGCCGCCCTCGTGGTGGCCCGCCGTAGTCAGGCTATTGCCGCCAACGCCCCACCGGGCGCGATGGCGGCACTTGCCACCAACGCCGACCAGGTTCGCCCTCTGATCGACCCCGAGTCCGAAGTGGAGTTGGCGGCAGTCAACGGTCCCAACGCCACCGTGGTCGCGGGCCGTCTCGCTGCTGTGGAGGCCGTGGTGGACCAGTGCGCCCGGCTCGACGTACGCGCCAGCATCCTGCCCGTGGACTACGCCTCTCACACCGCGGCCATGGAACCACTACGCCCACACATCCGAAATGACTTGGCCGGAATCACCCCCCAGCCGCCCCGCGTTCCGATGTACTCCACTCTCACCGCCGACTGGGTAGTGCCCACCACCCCCCTTAACGCCGACTACTGGTACCGCAATCTCCGGTACCCGGTCCAGTTTCACAGCGCCACCAAGGCCCTGCTTGCCCACCAGCCCTCCGTGTTCCTCGACGTCAGTCCGCATCCCAGCCTGGGCCCAACCCTGATCGACACCCTCGCCGAGGCACCCTCTCCCAACAGCGTCGTGCTGCACACCCTGCACCGTGACGCGGGAGACGAGGCCACCCAACTCGCCATAGCCCTCGCCCGTGCCCACGTTCATGGCCTTACCGTCGATTGGCCTCAGCTGCTGCCCCCACCTTCCACCAGCCCCCCGGAACTGCCCACCTATCCCTTCGAACACCAGCACTTCTGGCTCTCAGCCACCCCCGATGGCATCGTCCCCACTTCCAACGATCCCGAAGCGTTGGACCATCCACTGCTGGACACTGCGGTCTCCTTGGCTGACCGGGACGGCTATGTGATAAGCGGACACATCAACCTGGACACTCACCCCTGGCTGGGCGACCACACCGCCCTGGGACAGACCCTGTTGCCGGGGACCGCGTTCGTGGACCTAGCGCTGTATGTTGGCCAGCGCATCGGACTCGGCACCGTTGCGGAACTGGTGATCCACACCCCCCTGCCGCTGGCCGAGGGGCAGACCAAGCGCTTGCAGGTCACGGTGGATGCCCCCGACCCGCAGGGGCGCCGGGAGCTGCGTGTGAGTTCCGCCGTTGCTGAAGCCGACCCCATAGAGCAACACGCCTGGGTCCAACACGTCACCGCAACGCTCGCCCCCGATGCCGTTGCGCGTCCGCAGCACACCACCACCGTGCCGCATCCCGAAGCCACGCCACTGTCCGTAACCGAGCTGTACACGCGGTTGGACGAGCTGGGCTACGGCTACGGCCCCGCATTTCAAGGCGTGACTCGTGCCTGGCAGCAGGAACGCGACCTGTATGCCGAGGTTGACCTGGGAGAGGAGCAACGCAGCGAGGCGGAGAACTACTGCCTTCATCCCGCCTTGCTCGATGCCGCGCAGCACGTCCTGGCGAGCCTGACGCCCGTTACGCGGCAGAGCCATGAGGAACGTGACGACACCCGGTTGCCCTTCAGCTGGAACGGGATCCGTCTGTATACCACCGGAGCCACCCAGGTGCGGGTGCATGTCCGTCCCGGTGGGGAAGGGCAGGCACGGCTTGAACTCAGCGATCCAACCGGAACACCGGTTGCGTCCATCGAGTCCCTCCAGCTCCGGCCGGCCCAACGTGACCAGCTCACCCGTGCCAATGCGGATCGCCTAGAGCTCTACCGCTTGGAGTGGCCCGTGCTGGAATACGCCCCCCAGGCCACGGCGACACACTGGACCGTACTCGGGCCGGACCATCTGGGCATCGCCGAGGCGCTCACCCGACAGGGGCATTCGGTTCAAACCCACGCTACTCTGGACGAAATTGCGGAACGTATGGACGCGGCCACGGCAGATGGTCACAGGGCTGCCGCGCCGCACGCGATGCTGGTACCGGTCGCCGTAGACGCAGGTACCACCGTTACAGCGACCCACACCGTTACCCAAGAGGTGCTATCTCTGCTGCAACGCTGGTTCAGCGATAGTCGCTTTGACGAGGTACCCGTGGTGGTGCTTACTCGGCGTGCCGTGTCCGTGGTCGACGGTGAGCCGGTCGCTGACCTCTCAGCGGCGGCCGTGTGGGGGCTGGTCCGTTCCATCCAGCGGGAGTACCCTCAGCGTTGTGTGCTGATGGATCTGGAGGATGCACCCAGCGCTGTTCGCCAGCTATCGACGACGCTCCTGGATCTCGACGAGCCCCAGCTGGCAGTGCGTGCGGGACAGTTGTATGCCCCACGATTGGCACGGATCCAGACTACTAACGATACCGAGCCAGTGACGTTGCCGCGAACCGGAACAGTCCTGGTGACCGGTGCAGGCGGAACCCTGGGGCAGAGCATAACCCACCATCTGGCCTCCCGATACGAGGTCTCGCACCTACTACTCCTGAGCCGCACCGGATCCTTGGATCCCCACGTGGAAGCGGAGTTGGTTGCGAACGGGACCAGTGTCGAATCCGTGGCCTGTGACGTAGCCGATCGAGAAGCCCTGCGTGCGGTCCTCGACGCTATCCCGACCCATCGCCCCCTTTCCGCGGTAATACACATTGCGGGAACACTCGACGACGCAACGGTCGGGGCACTGACCCCGCCGCAGATCGAGACTGTGCTACGTCCGAAGGTCGACGCGGCGATACACTTACACGAACTCACCCAGGGACACGACCTGGAGGCGTTTGTTCTGTTCTCCTCGGCTGCCGGCACCTTTGGGGGCGCGGGGCAAGCAAACTACGCTGCCGCAAACAGCTTCCTGGATGCGCTCGCCACCTACCGTCGAAAGCAAGGGTTGCCCGCGACGTCGCTGGCGTGGGGACTGTGGGAACGGCGTAGTCAGCTGACCGCCAAGGTGAACAACACTGATCTTCGACGCTATGCGCGCCTAGGTATGGCGGGTCCGGTGAGTACCGAGGGGGGCTTGGCCCTGTTCGATGCGGCACTGGCCGCCGACGAACCCCATATCCTTCCGGTTCCGCTGGATACGGCGGCGGTGCGTGCCCGCGCCAGGCGCAGCGGAAAGGTGGACCCGCTGTTTCGTGGTCTCATAGCGGCGCCCCGCCCGTTGGCGGCGGGCGAAGCTCGTACGGAGGATCCGAACTCCCTGGTGGACCTGCCCCTCGAGAAACGGTATTCGGTTCTGCTGGAGCTGGTGCGCGCTCGAACAGCCGAGATTCTCGGTCATTCCCAGCCGTCGGACATCACTACCGAGGATGCCTTCCTGGAGTTGGGCTTCGACTCGTTGACTGCGGTGGAACTGCGCAACCACCTGGCAATGGCCACCGGGCTGCACCTGCCGGCTGGGCTCGTTTTCCAATACACCACGCCAGCAGCGGTCGCTCAGCATCTCCAGGACCAGCTGTCGAGACTCTCGACAGGGCAGGAGGACTCCACCGAGGATGGGATCGGGGACGGAGCGAGCGGTGATGTGGGGGAAGCCCTGGTCACTCTGTTTGAACAGTGCTGCCACCAGGGCAAGATTGCCGAAGGGTTCCAGCTGGTCGAAGCTGCGGCCCAGGTACGCGCCAGCTTCGCCGTTCCCGTGGAGCTTGCGGAGCCACGGGATCCGGTGCGCCTATCTCAGCAGGCGGCCTCGTACCCGGTGCTGGTCTGTTTGCCGTCCTTGCTGATGATTTCGGGGGTTCAGGAGTACGCGCGCTTTTCTGCGGGAGTGACGGGGCTACGTGAGGTTGAGGTACTGCCGCATCCCGGCTTCGGCGCAGCGGAACCGTTGCCCAATAACGTAGAGGTGGTAGCGCGGCTGCACGCGGACACCATCGCGCACAGTGTCGGCGATCGGCCATTTGTTGTGGTGGGGCGATCCTCCGGCGGATGGCTGGCTCAGGAGGTCACCCAGCACCTGGAGCATCGCCGGCTGTTTCCGCAAGCGCTGGCCCTGTTGGACGCGCCCGCGCCAACGGACCGCACGCTCAACGCGACTGTCGAGACCGGAGTGGTCCAGCGGGCCGAGCTGTTGGGGATCATGGACAGCGTGCGGTTGACCGCGATGGGGGCGTATCTGCGGCTGTTTCGGGATTGGCAGCCGCAGCCCATCACGACCCCCACGGTGATTCTGCGTCCGCAGGAGCCCACCATCGACCGCGATGGCCAAGCTCTGGCTCCGTTCACCTGGGATCTGCCCCATACGGTACTGGAGGTGCCCGGGGATCACTTCAGCATGCTGGAGGGTGATGTGGATGTGGTCGCACGTCACCTGCACGACTGGCTGGCCGAACGCGGCTGGTAGGTGCGGCGGGGCGGGCGACCGCCCCGCCGGCGGGCTGTGCCGGTGCAGTGATTATCACGCTCACCAGCGGTGGTGGATCTCGGGGTGGATCAGTTCGGCATAGATGTCGCGCACCGCGGCGTGGACGTCGGCGCTCAGTGGCGCAAGCTCATCCGCGGCGGCGTTGGTGCGGGCCTGCTCGGCGTTGCGGGCTCCCGGGATCACGGTGCTGACCCCGGGCTGGTCCAGGATCCACCGCAGGGCGAACTGTGTCATCGTCATTGTCGGGGGCACCAGGGGGCGGAGCCGCTCCACGGCGGCCAGACCGGTCGCATAGTCCAGCCCGGAGAAGGTCTCGCCGCGGTCGAAGGCGGAACCGTCGCGGTTGAAGGTGCGGTGGTCGTCCGCACCGAAGCTGGTGTCGCGGGTGAGCTTGCCACTGAGGAGGCCGCTGGCGAGGGGAACGCGGGCGATGACGCCCACCCCGGCCTGACGGGCCTCGGGCAGCACCTGTTCTAGGGGCTTATGGCGAAACGCGTTGAGAATGATCTGCACACTGGCCACGCCGGGGCGCCGAATCGCCGCGAGAGCTTGGGTGCAGCTCTCCACACTCACCCCGTAGGACGCGATGCGCTGCTGTTCGACTTGGGTCTCCAGAGCGTCGAACACGGCGTCACTGGTGTAGACGGCGTCCGGAGGGCAGTGGAGTTGCACCAGGTCGATGGTGTCCACGCCGAGGTTGGAGCGGGACCGGTCGATCCAGTCGCGGAAATTCGCGGCCGTGTAGTTCTGGGGGTCTTGGGCGGCCCGCCGGCCGATCTTGGTGGCAACCACGAGGTCGGGGTGCTCGCGTCGTACCTGCCCCACCAGGCGCTCACTACGTCCGTCGCCGTAAACGTCGGCAGTGTCTATGAAGGTGATGCCGGCGTCGACGGCCGCGCGCAGCGCGGCCAGGGCGTCCTCCTCGGGGACCGTTCCCCAGGCTCCGCCGATCTGCCATGCGCCGAAGCCCACAGTGCTGACCTGTCGTCCGGTTGTGCCAAGCTCACGTGTCCGCATGCGGCCGATCCTAGGGGCGGGTATGGGGTGCGCGGAAAACGTGTGGGGCGCGTGCGAGCATAGTGCTCATGAGACGGGTGCGACGTGAGTGATTTTTGGATCGCGGTGGCGCTGTCGGTGGTCTCGGCGGTGTGCTACGGCGGGGGAGCGGTACAGCAGCGCCGGGTGGCCGCCGGGATTCCCCCCGAGCTGACCCGGTGGGCGGTGCTGCCGGTACTGCTGGGGCAGGCGCGCTGGTGGGCGGCTTTGGCGTTGAACTCGACCGGGGCGCTGCTGCATGTGGTGGCGCTGGTGTACGGCACCCTGATCGTGGTGCAGCCCTTGGGAACTCTGGCCCTGGTGTTCGCGTTGCCGTGGGCCGCGTGGCTGATGGCGCGTACTGTCACAGGTCGGGAGTGGCGGGGTGCCCTGCTCACCATGGGGGCTTTGAGCGTGATGATGGTTGTGGCCGCGCCGACGGAAGGGGGCCACGCTCAGGACCAGCAGGGTGCGTTGGTGTTGACGGTGGGCACATTGGCGGGCGTGGGGGTGGCGGCGGCCCTGGCACTGCGCCTTCCCCGGGTGGCCTGGCGCAGTCAGGTGTGTGCCGCCGCAGCCGGGCTCGGGTTCGGGGTGTCCTCGGCGTTGACAAAGACGTTGGCCGAGCAGGTGTTGGCCGAGGGGCTCATGGGGCTCGTGCACGTGGCCGTCCCGGGGATCGCTGCCCTGGGGGTGAGTGGGGTCCTGTTGTCGCAGGCCGCCTACCGCGGGGTGACTGTGGGTGCTCCGCTGGCGACGATGACACTGGCCAACCCGGTGGCTGCGGTGTTGGTGGGGCTGCTGTTCATGGGTGAGGTCTATCTCGGCGGGGGCTGGGGCTTGGTCGTGGCGCTGCTGAGCGGTGCCGTGGCGGTGCGGGGCGTGGTGCTGTTGACCGTGACCGTGGATGCGGGGGTGCGGCAGCGTCGCATCGCGCCGGTGGCGGGTGGCGCTGGCTGAGTTCGGCCGGGGTCCGGGGCTGATCGAAGGTGTGCGGTTTGCCCGCGGTGGTGGTTGTGGCTGCACTATCATCGCGATCCTTGCGTCACGTATCGCGTCTGCGTTGTAGCCCAGAGTTCGTGACGATCGTGGGCCGTGTGACTGGCCTTACCCCCTCGTTGTTTCGTATCATGAGAGGGGTTGCGTAAGACGGAACTCGACGCACACGATGGTGACCCCGGGAAACCGAAGTCACCGCGCGGGTGGATCCGCCGAGTCACCCCACTCCCACAGCCACCCCAGCCACATTCCAGGAAGGCAGCCATGGGATTTCCAAGCGACCTCACAATCGCACGGGACGCGGCCCTCACGCCGCCGCAGGAGATCGCCGAGCAGATGGGGATCGGATCCCACCTGCTGGAGCCCTACGGCGAGAGTGTCACCAAGGTCAAGCTCGAGGCCGCCGACGAGCTGGCCCACCGCCCCCGCGCCCGCTATGTCGTGGTTACCGCCGTCACCCCCACCCCACTGGGCGAGGGAAAAACCACCGTCACTGTCGGACTCGGGCAGGGCCTCAACCGCATTGGGAAAACCGCAACGATTGCGGTACGCCAGCCCTCCATGGGCCCCACCTTCGGGATCAAGGGTGGCGCCGCCGGTGGCGGCTACAGCCAGGTCGTACCCATGGAAACCCTCAATCTGCATCTCACCGGTGACATGCATGCCGTCACCGCCGCGCACAACCTGCTGTCGGCGATGGTCGACAACCACCTGCATCACGGCAATCAGCTGGGTCTCGACCCGCACAACATCACCTGGCGTCGGGTGCTGGATGTCAACGACCGAGCCCTACGCAACATCGTGGTGGGGCTCGGTTCCCGTGCCGACGGCATCCCCCGACAGACCGGATTCGACATCACCGCCGCCTCCGAAGTGATGGCGCTACTCGCGCTGGCCACCTCACGCGCGGACCTGCGGGCCAAGCTCGGGCGGATCGTGGTCGGCTACACCCGTGAGGGCGACCCGGTCACCGCGGAGCAGCTGGACGCCGCCGGATCCATGGCCGTGCTCCTACGCGAGGCCCTCAAACCCAACCTGCTGCAAACCCTGGAGAACACGCCGGTGCTCGTGCACACCGGTCCGTTCGGCAACATCGCCACTGGCAACTCGTCCATCGTCGCCGACCAGATCGGCCTGCGCAGCGGTGACTTCTTGGTCACCGAGGCCGGATTCGGCGCCGACATGGGCGCCGAGCGGTTCTTCAACATCAAGTGCCGGCTCTCTGGGGAGTCCCCCGACGCGGCGGTGGTTGTGGCCACGGTGCGTGCGCTCAAGACCCACTCCGGCAAGTACACCGTGGTGGCTGGCAAACCACTGCCCGAGGAGATGCTGGCGGAGAACCCCGACGACGTGCACGCGGGTGCCGACAACCTGCGCAAGCAGATCGAGAACTGTCGCATCCACGGGGTGTCGCCGATTGTGGCGATCAACGCCTTCCCCGGGGACCATCCCAGTGAGCACGATGCCATCCGTGAGATCGCCGCCGACGCGGGTGCCCGCAGCGCGCTGTGCACCGGATTCACCGACGGTGGTGCAGGCATGACCGAACTGGCCGAGGCCGTGGACGCCGCAGCAGCCGAGGACAGCTCCTACGCCCCCCTGTACCCGGACCATGCCACCCTCCGCGAGAAGATCGAGACGGTGGCCAGCCGCGTCTACGGTGCCGACGGTGTCGACTACAGCAGCCAGGCGTCCAGTCAGCTCGACGCCTACGAGAAGGCGGGATTCGGCCAACTGCCGGTGTGTATCGCCAAGACGCACCTATCGATTTCCTCGGACCCGAGTCTGCGCGGGGCACCGACCGGGTGGCGGCTGCCGGTACGGGAGGTGCGCGCATCGGCCGGCGCCGGGTTCGTCTACCCGATCTGCGGGGAGATGCGCACCATGCCCGGCCTGGGAGCCCAGCCAGCGGCCACTCGCATCGATATCGACGAGCACGGCGAGATCACGGGCTTGGGGTAACGGCAGCACCCCAGATGCCCGGTGCCGGGGGCGCGGACCGGCACCGGGCACCCGTGCGGCTGGGTCAGTTCGGGTCAGCCGCACGCTGTTTGGACAGATCCCTCGCGATCAACCGGTCCGGCTGCATCCGCACCAGCCGCGTGTCCTCGTCGAAGTCGTGGAAATCCCGTGGCCAGGTGGTCTCGTCCTCGCCGAGGTAACGCACCAGCTTGCGCCGCGCCAGCTGTGGGTCGAACGGACGGATCTCGCCCGTTCCCCGCACGTTGACCTGCAACACCTCCAGCGTGCCCAGGTCGCAGGTGTCCACCACCAGCGACACTCGCGCATCCCGGCGCAGGTGCTGGGCCACGCGCGAGTACGAGCCGGTGATCCACCAGAACGCGTTCTGCTCCCACAGAAACCACACCGGGCGCACCGTGGGGCCATTGGTGGCGTTGGTGGCCACCCGTGCCACCAATGGACGCCGCAGGAACTCTTCGATGTCGAAGGGGGGAATGGCGGTCAGCATGCGCCTACTCTAGACATCGACACTCCCCGTCAGCGCGCCGGCAGCTCACGCGGAGATCTGCGACTCGTCCATCCACAGCACCTCCCAGTGGTGGCCGTCCAGGTCGTAGAAGGCGCGGCTGTACATGAAGCCGTGGTCCTGCGTGGCGCCCGCACTGGCGCCCTGGGCCAGCGCGGTGTCGACGAGCTGGTCCACGCCGTCCCTGCTCTCGGCGGAGATCGCGATGATCGCCGCGGTGCTGGTGGCGGGATCCGCGACCGGCCGGTCGGTGAACGTGGCGAAGAAGTCCCGCACCAGCAACATCACGAACGCGTCCTTGCCCACCAGCATGCAGGTGGCGTTCTCGTAGGTGAAGTCCGGATTGAACTCGAATCCCAGCGCGGTGAAGAAGGAAACGGCCCGGTCCAGCTTGGACACCGGGAGGTTCACGAACAGCTTGCGCTCCATGGCACTACCCATCCTTGACGACGATGCGATGCGGCCTACACCAGAACAGACTCCCCCGCCACGTGAAACTCATCGCAGGCATGAGCAGAGAATTCGCCGCAAGTGTAGGTGCGCGTCAGCCCACTACCGCCCCCGTCGCCACGCACCCCGCCACGATCGCAACAGTGGCCAGCACCACCGCACACCCCAGTGCGTACTCGGCCAGGTCAAGCAGGAAACCGACCACGGCGCCCAGAAGGATGATCACGACGGCGGCACCGATCGCGATCCCCACGATCAACAACTCCACGCCACCTCTTCCCGCGGCACCGGACCGATCACGCCAGCTCTCGCTACACAGCCTTCCCACACCATCGGACCACACGCACCCGCGGTAGCCCCCACGCAGCGGCGATAGCGAAGTCTGGCCCGAGGGTCAGCTACCACAGGCTGGCTCGACGGGATCAGGGCGGGAGTGACGCGGTTCTGGAACCTGGGGTTCGCTCCCAGACCAGGAGACCCAGGAAATGCCGATGGGGGTGTCCAGGAACGGGGACGACCTTCGTCTCCGGAACCGCGCACGAACACCGCGGCCTCAGGGACGGGCCGGCCGGATGTCGGTGTGGGGAAGTCCGCTCCCTTGAACAGCAGGGCCAGGGCGTAGGAGAAGCAGTCCCCGAAGTTCAGTCCCGCCTTGTGGCCGCTGCGCTTGCCATAGTCCCAGTAGGAGCGTCGCGCGATACGGGCCTGCTGTGCAGTGACCGGCATGATCGCGATGCCCGCTCGCTCCAGGAAGTCGTCGAGTAGCCTGGAGGCAACGGGATCACGGGCTTGTTCGACGACCGCGGCCAGTTCCGCGTAGGTTGCGGCGGACATTTGACGCTCGCTGTCTGTCTGTAGCGCGGCGAGAAGTTCGGCGGCATCCGGTTCGTTGTTGATGATCGCGATGACCGCGCTGGTGTCGACGATCACGTGGGCAGTCCCGTCTCCGGGCCGTAAAGATGCTCGCTGCTGAGCTCGGCGCCGCCCACTCTGGCACGGATTCGCTCGGCGATGGTGCTGAGGTCATCGGTGAGCGTGGTGTCGTCCTCCTGCTGCCGAGCGGCGAGCAGTGGGGTGCGACGCTCGCGCAGGGCAGTGACCACCGCGGTCGTCTTGCTCTCCCCGGCGGTCCTGCTGACCTCGGCCGCCAACTCATCGGCCTCGCGGTTCTTGATGTTCAGATTCACCGCCGCCACCTGTTTCTACCGGATCTGTAATCTGATTCTTCCCGGGGAGGACGATTCCTGCCGAGTGCCGGGCCCCTCGGCGAGGTCGGTCGCAATGAGCCCCTCGCAAACGATCCAGACGTCCTCGCGTTCCAACAGACGGTGGGTGGGGCCTGCGCTCCAGCAGGTCCACACCCACGCAATGCGGCTGGTCACACCACTCCGGCGGAACCGGTTTGTGCCTCCGCCAACCGTCGCTTTGGGCGAGACGCCCGCTTCCGGAGCCTCCCGTCGGCGCTCACCGTGCGGTGCCACGCGGCGCCCGCTTGCGCAGCCATGCGGCGAAGGCGTCCAGGCCGGCCTGCGGATCGGCGCGGCCGAAGCCGATACGGAAGCGGTCGGTGGGCGTGGGGGTGAGCTCGGAGTGGAACACGCTGGCGGGCAACAGCAGCACACCCGCCTCATGCACCAGGTCGTGACACATCTGTTCCACGCCATCCGTGCCCAGGTAGCGGGGGAAAGCCACACAGCCCCCGTCGGGGTGGGTCCAGTCGAACAGGTCGGCGAACTCGCCGAAGAACGCGTCGAACATCGGCAGGTTCGCCGCCAGGACCGCCCGGGTGCCCTCCAGCAGCTGGGGGCGGGCCTTGAGCGCGATCCGGGCCAGGATCTCACTGGGTGCCGAGTTGCAGATCGTGGTGTAGTGCTTCGCGTTCAGAAGCCGGCGGCGCACCTCAACATCACGACAGGTGATCCAGCCGATACGCAGCCCCGGTAGTCCCAGTGATTTCGAAGTGACGTTCAACGACAGGGCCCGCTCCGAGAGATCGGCCGCGTGCGGTAGGGCGGTGCGTCCACCCAGCTCCAGCCCGCGGTACACCTCGTCACTGAGCAGGTAGACGCCCCGTTCCTCGCACAGTCGAACTAGCTGCCGGAACTCCTCCTCCGGCGGTAGTGCCCCGGTGGGGTTGTGCGGGAAGTTCACGTACACCAGGCGAGTATTGGGCCGTAGTGCGGCAGTGAGCTGGTCCAGGTGTAGTGCCCAGCCGTGGTCCGGATCCAGCGCCAGTCCGGTGACCGCACACCGCGACAGGGGACGCTTTCCGCGGACTGGTAGTTGGGCGTGACCACCACAGCGTGGTCCCCCGGCTCGAGCAACGCTTGCATCGCCAGGTACAGGCCCTCCTCAGCGCCAGCGAAACACACCACGTCCTCTGCGTTGGCCTGGGTGTGGGTGGCTGCGATCGCTGCACGCAGCCCCGAGTCCCCCGGCACTTCGGTGTAGCCCAGCTCCAGCTCCTCCCAGGCCCGACGGTCCTCGGGGTCGGCGAGTTCCAGGAGCTGGGACATCGGTATGGTCTGGGCGTCGGAGGCGGTCATGTGGTACTGGGCGGTGAATTCCCAGCGGTCCATGTGCTTTTCCAGCCGAAACTCCGGTAGTTGCCGCACGCTGGCGCCACCCTTCTCCCCGCGTCTGCGAGTCGGTCTGGTGCCGCCGGATGATCCCACGGCTGTCGTGAGTGGGGACAGGCGGCACACTGGGTCTTCCATGATGCGGCCTACCGGTGACAGAATCAGCCACGTTGGGAAAGCACTATTCCGCCCTGGACGAAGGCCTGCGTGCCTTCCTGCGGGCGCAGCCCGTGTTCTTCGTGGGCAGCGCCCCGCTGGAGGGCGATGGCCATGTGAACGTCTCGCCGAAGGGAATGGCGGGCACCTTCGCGATTCTCGATGATACGCGCGTTGCCTACCTCGACTACACGGGCTCCGGCGCCGAGACCATCGCCCATCTACGCCAGAACGGCCGAATCGTGCTCATGTTCTGCGCTTTCGTCGGTCCGCCGCGGATCGTGCGTCTGCACGGCAGCGGCCGGGTGGTCGTTGCCGACGACGCGGAGTTTGCCGAGCTGCGAGGATACTTCCCTAAGGAGCGAACGATCGGGCAACGCTCCATCATTGTGGTCGAGTGTCACCGCATCGCGGACTCCTGTGGGTACTCGGTGCCGCTGATGGAGTACCAGGGTGATCGCGACATCCTGGACCGCTCACACGAACGCCGCGAACCCGAGTACTTTCCGGAGTACTGGAAGCGGCGCAACGCCACCAGCATTGACGGGATCCCGGCCTACCCCACAACTTCGGGCTCGGATACGGAAACCCGCATGGAAACCAGTTAGTGCCGGGTATCCGCTGGTTCACCGGCGCTGCCGCAGCGGCGCACCAGCCTGGTGCAGGTGACGCAGAGCCTCGGCGTGGGATCCGAAGAATCCGGTTTCGTGGTACGGAAGACCGATGCGCACGCAGTGGTCCCGCACGATCGGTTGTGCGGCCCGCAGGTGCACCGAGGGCATGTTCGGCAGCAGATGGTGTTCGATCTGGTAGTTCAAGCCGCCCAGAGCGACGTCGGTGAACCAGTTTCCACGCACGTTGCGGGTGGTCAGTACCTGCTTACTGAGGAAGTCCAGACGCTGTCCGGGCGTCACGGTCGGCATGCCCTTGTGATTGGGGGCGAAGACAATACCCAGGTACACGCCGAACAGTCCCTGGTGTACGACCAGGAAGGCCACGGCCATGGCTGGCGGCAACACCAGGAACACCAGACCGAGATAGCCCACGAAGTGAGCGAGAAGGAGACCCCCCTCGAGGGCACGTCGCTTCATCCATGGCTGGAACAGAGCCCGCACGCTTTGGACGTGCAGGTTCATTCCCTCCAGCAGGAGCAGTGGATAGAACAGGAACGCCTGCCAGCGTCCGATCACCCGGGTGATCCCGGTGGCGGCGCGCGCCTGGTCGGTCGACCATACGAAAATCTCGGTCCCGATATCCGGGTCACTGCCCTCGTGATTCGGATTGGCGTGGTGGCGGGTGTGCTTATCCTGCCACCAGCCGTAGCTCATGCCGATACCGAGATTGCCAACGAGACGTCCGGTGAGGTCACTGTACGTGCGCCGACGAAACACCTGCTGGTGCGCAAGGTCGTGCGCGAACAGGCCCACCTGACCAAACACCACCGCGAGCACGGCCGCAACCAACAGTTGCCACCAGGAGTCGCCAACGATGAGGAATGCGGTCCAACCGCCGCCGAACAGCAGAGCGAGGACGGTGGCGCGCAGTCCGTAGTAGCCGGGGCGTGCCCGCAGCAGGCCCGATTCGCGAATCTCGCGGATCAGGGGGGCGAAGTCGCTGCCCCGGCGCCGCGACGGCCCCTGTGCGTCAGGGTCGCTGGCCGGATGGTCCGATTGTCGACCACCGCCGGGGGCTCCAATATTCACGCTTAAGCCGCCTTCCGGGACGGGCGGGCAGCAGCCGCGGCTCCCGGGGAATCGAGGGGATCGCTTTCCGTCAGCCGGATGCTGCACCGCGGACACTAGGGTGCGGTTCCGGTGGATGCCGGCGTGTCCAGCAGTAACCTGACCGCTGCCACCCAAACTAGGTTCCGGAATGCGCCAGGGACGATGGTGCACACAGGCGTCTTCGTTTTGGTGTGTGCACCCCCGGTGTAGGGGTGCACACACCCCTCTACACCGTCCCGACCGGCTGCCGTGCTAGCTCCAGCGCAGCCGCGACCCGGTCGCGATCAGCCTTGGGGAGTGGCAGTACCGGCCGGGGTGGCTGGGCCTCGGTGATGCCCAGCAGATTCGCGGCGCAGTACATTACCCGCAGACTGGACAGCTCGGCGAACAGCTCCCACACCGGGGCGAGGCGCTCGTTGCTGGCGTGGGCGCTGGCCGCATCGCCGGCCTGGGCGGCGCGCACGATCGCCAGCGCCGCTTCAGGGAACAGTCCGCCACTGACCGAGTACCAGCCATCGGCACCCGCCAGTAGGGCCGCGGTGGCCCGGTGGTCTCCGCTGTAGCCCACGGCGAAGTCGCTGGGCACATGAGCGCGCAGCGCCGCCAGGTTGTCCGCGACCTCCTCGGCTGGCGGGCCCGGATGCTTGACCGCGCACACGGTGGGAATCTGGGCGAGACGCCCGGTCAGTTCGGTGGAGATCGTGAGGTGGGTGGCCACCGGGTTGTTGTAGATCGCGAGTGGAAGGTCGGTGGCCCGGGCCACGGCGGCGATGTGGGTGTGGATCTCGGTGTCGGACAGCGGAGCGTAGGCCATGACGGGGGCCAGTAGCCCGTCCGCGCCGGCCGCGGCGGCGTCACGGGCGAGGTCGATGGCCGTGTCGGTGCGCAGCGCGGCCACGCCCGCCATGACGGGAGTCCGACCGGCGGTCGCATCGACGGCCGCGGCCACCGCCCGCCGACGCTGCCCGCGTTCCAGATAGGGAGCGATGCCGGTGCTGCCCAGCACACCCACGGAATCCACCCCGGCGGTGGCCAGCCGGTCGGTGAGCGCGCCTACCGCGGCGGTGTCGACGCGGCCGTGCTCGTCGGTGGGGGTGATCGGGAAGGCCGAGAGGCCGTGGAACAGCGCCATCGCCAGCTCCGTCCGCTGGAGGGGAAAACGGAGTCCAGCCTATCGGGGGAGCTCGCCGTAGCTGTTGTGGTAGATCCTTCCGGGTTTGGGGTGCGTGAACGTCAGTGCGGAGTAGGTCGCTGTCCCGTTCCGGCAGGTGCTCTCCACCATGGCGTGGCTGTAGCCGATGCGGATGACCTCGCCCATGGTGAGCTCGGTGCCTCGTCTGCGGCCTTTGGGTCAGGACACCCACAGCGCTCCGCGGGACGCGAGGTGGTCCCGCCATCGTGGAAACGTCTCCTCGAGTTCGGCCTGGTTGGCGACGAACAGGTGCATGTGGTCGAAAGTGCCGCTGAGGGGGCGGCGCATCGCCCTGAGGACCTCGAACGCCAGCTCCATCGGCTCGGCTGGCGGATAGCGGTCCATCCGACGTCGGGCCCGTTCTACTGGGGTGCGGGAACCCGGGCCGTCCAGGGCCGCGGGACCCGCACGGTCTCAGGCCGCGGCACGCGCTGGCGTGTTCCGCCGGTCCAGCTGGATCTGTCCTTCGGTGAGCACCATGCGCAGGTGCTGTTCGTGGTCGGCCAGGATGGTGACATCGTCGAGGGGGTTGCCGTCCACCACCACCAGGTCCGCGCACGCGCCCGGCTGGATCGTGCCGATGTGGCCCTCCAGGTTCAGCAGGCGTGCGGCGGTGCTGGTTGCGGCGCGCAGGATGTCGGCGGCGGGCTGGACCTGGGCGCGGATGCGGAACTCTTCGTTCTGTTGGGTTTGCATATCCCCCAACAGGTCCGTTCCGTAGACGAGGTTGACGCCACCTTCGTGTGCCATGCGTAGCGCGTGCAGCCCGCTGTGCAGGACCGTGTCGATCTTGGCCTGGCTGGCCGGGGGAAGTCCTGATTCGGGTCCGCGGCGGGAGAGTTCGTGGTAGGTGGCCAGGGTGGGCACGAGGAAGGCGTCGTGTTCGCGGAACAGCTCGATGCTGGTTTCGTCGATGAGGTTGCCGTGTTCGATACAGCGCACCCCCAGCCGCAGGCCGCGGTTAACCGCACGGGCGGTATAGGAGTGCCCGGTGACGTAGCGGTTGGCGAGCTCGGCCTCCTCGACGATGGCGCGGACCTCCTCCTCAGCCGTCTGGACCGAGTCGATGCGGTCGGTGGGGGAGGCCACCCCGCCGGAGAGCATGATCTTGATGTGGTGGGCGCCGGTACGTAGCTGGTCACGGGCGGCACGGCGGGCCTCGGCGGCACCGTCGCAGCGAACACCGAGTGTGGGGCAGCAGGGGTGGTCGTCGGCTGCGTGGCGGCCCCGTGTGCGGAAGTCGCCGTGACCACCGGTGGGGGAGAGGGCCTTGCCACCGAACATGAGGCGGGGGCCGGAGATGGTGCCCTCGGCGATGGCGTCGGCAAGTCCGAAGTCGCCGCCGGCCACGTCGCGCACGGTGGTGAATCCACGGTGCAGCATGCCGGTGAGGGCCTGGGCGGCGCGGATGCCCACGTAGTACGGCGACTGTTCGCTGACGAAACCCAGGTCGGCACTGATTGCGGTGGGGTGGACGTGGGCGTCGACCAGTCCCGGCATGAGAGTGGCGCCGGCGAGGTCGATGACCGTAGCGTCGGCGTCTGGCGGAGTGTCCTGGCCGTGGGCGGCAATGGTGCCGTTGGTGACCAGGAGCCAGGAGTCCGGGTGGCGGCTGCCTGTCTCGGGGTCGAGGAGACCGGCGTTGGTGAACAGGATGGACGGAGCGGTCAACGTCCCACCTCCGAGACACGTGTGTGCAACGTATGTTGCGTCACATCGTATCTGGGCTGAGGCTGGTGCATGTCGAGAGGTGACTATGTGGGACTGGATCGCGTCGGCTGCGGCAGGCGAACGGGTGGGGCAGGCCGCAACGCGGGTATTGGAGGTGCTGGGACAGGAACCCCGGTTCGCCTCGTATGCCTCGGCGGCCGCGTTGGCCGAGCGGGCCGGGGTGAATGCCGCGACCGTGGTGCGCACCGCCCAGCTGCTGGGGTTTACTGGGTGGCCGGAGCTGCGCCTGGAGCTGCGGTCGCGCTACCTGGCCTCTCTGAGTGCGGGGGAGGTGCTCGCCGAGCACGCCGAGGCAGCTGGGGAGTCCGGGGATCTGGTGCACGCCGCGATCAGCGCGGATCAGGCCAACCTGGGCATGCTCGCCACCACGGTGGACGCCACAGCAGTTCGGGCGATCGCAGCGGCCATGCATGCAGCCGGCACCACGGTGGCACTGGGGTCGGGTGCCTTCGCTGCGCCGGGCGTCCAGTTGGCCCATGTAGCGGCGATCATGGGCTATGCGGCGGTGTCGCGTCAGGGCGGTGGCACCTCGCTGATCAACGATCTACGGCGGCTGGGCGGGGGCGACTGCCTGGTGGTGTGTGACCTGTGGCGACTGCCGCGCGAGATCGCCACGGCCGGGCGCCTGGCCGCCGAGCGTGGAGCCACGGTCGCGGTACTCACCGATCGACGCGACTCCAGCCTGGCGCGCAACGCAGCACACGTGGTTGTGGTTCCCAGCGAGGGAGTGAGTCTCTACCCGGCTCTGGCCGCCACGATGAGTGTGGTGCACGCGATCCTGGCGGAACTGGCACGTCTCGGTGGCCAGCGAGCCCTGGAATCGGTGGCCGAGACCGAGCGGCTGTGGGAACAGGCGGAGCTGTTCTGACCAGGAAACACGGGTAATGTGACCTCCGTCACAGCATATGCAATAAATGTTGCGTCAGGCGGAGATGGCCTGGTTTCATCGACCGGTCATCGGATCACGCAATGTGTGATCCCCTGATCCTGGTCAAAGGCGGTCCGAGTGCAAGCAGTACACCTGAGCATCCTCGCCGGCTACCTGCTGGTGATGGTGGCCATCGCGGTGGCGATCACGCGACGCGGAAAAATCAAAAGTGGCGATGACTTCATGTTCGCCGGACGAAGCCTCTCCCGTCCCGTGCTCGTCGGAACGCTCCTGGCCACCTGGGTCGGCTCCGGAACGATCGTGGGCGGGGCCAACTTCGTCTACAGCCACGGCCCCCTGGCCGGCATGATCTTCTTCGCCGGAGGCCCTGTCGGCATCCTGGTGCTGTACCTGATTGCCCGCCGCGTGCGCCGCGCCTCCCGCTACACTCTGCCCGAGCTCCTGGAGGTCCGCTTCGGCTCCGGGGTACGCACCGCCGCAGCCCTGGTCACCATCCTCGCCTACCTCGGCATCGCCGCCTCCCAGTTCATGGGCGGAGGCTATGTCCTCAGCCTCATCACCCCGCTGGACGCCACCGAAGCCACGATCCTCGTCGCAGTGATCGTCACCCTGTTGACCATCAGCGGTGGACTGTTCTCCGTGGCCTACACCGACTTCCTGTCCACCCTGGTGATCGTCGGCGCGCTCATCGTGTCGGTGCCCGTTGTGTTCGCCGCCGTCGGTGGCGTGGACGCCTACTGGAGCGAGCTGCCCCAGCAGGCCACCACGGTTACCGGCGGACTGAGCTGGATCCAGCTGCTGGGCTTCTTCCTGCCCACCCTGCTGCTGATCCTGGCCGACCAGAACATGTACCAGCGGCTCACCGCCGCCAAGGACGAGAATCAGGCCCGCTCCGCCGCTCTCGGTATGTTCGGGGCGAGCTTCGCCGTATACATCCCGGTGACCCTTCTGGCCTCGGCCGCCATGATTCTGTTGCCGCAGATCGACGCGGACATGGCCATTCTCGGCCTGGCCGCCGAGGGGCACGTCCCCGTCCTGATCGGTGGGCTCATCCTGGCCTGCGCCGCGGCCTTCGTCATCACCACCGGCTCCTCCTACATGCTCTCCTGCGCCTCGAACCTCACTTACGACCTCTACGCACGGTTCCTGCGCAGCGACTCCACCGACGCCCAGCGTCTGCGCGTCCAGCGCGGGGCTGTCCTGGCCGTCGCGGTAATCGCCTTCGTGCTCGGGATGTTCTTCCCCACGGTGCTCGATCTCCAGCTGTACTCCTACACGGTCTACGGTGCAGCGATGGTCCCCACCGTCTTCGCCGTGCTGTTCTGGAAGCGCGCCACCCCGGCCGGCGCCTTCGCCGCGCTGATCGCTGGAGCGGTCACGACGGTGCTGTGGCAGCTGGGTGGCAGTTCCGTGGAGGCTGCGCTCGGCGTGGACGAAATCGAAGGTGTCCTGGTGGCACTGCCCATCGCGGTTGTCGCCATGGTCGCGGTGAGCCTACTGACCCGGCCCCGCCAGACCGAACCCAGCGAGGAGCTCCACCACCAGCCCAGCACCTGAGACGTACCGGGCCGGAGCGTGCCCGTGCCACACGCCCCGGCCCACCCAGCGTGGCCCGGACCGCCCCCAGTACGGCGGCCCGGGCCACGTCGTCTAAACCGGGGCGTCGATGCGTACCCGCTCGGCCAGCAACCGGTCACACTCCCGTGCCAGGTGCGGGTACCGGACCGCGATCGCGGTGTAGACGCGCCGGCGCACGAGCAGCTCGCCCTCGACGCGGCCCACCCGCCCGGACAGTGCGGCCAACAGTGCGTCGTAGGGCGTGAGAACAGTACGCAGATAGGCCACCTCCCACTGCCGCAGTTGCTGCGGGTCGATGTCTTCGGGGTGATTGGGGGAGGGGCATCGGCGGATCGGAGTTCCCTTGCGGATCAGTGCCTCGTTGTGGTGCTCGATCGCCCGCCGCGCCAATTGCTCGCGTTCCAACGCGGGCAGCGTGATGGGGCGGCGACGTATCAGATCCAACGTGGCGGAGCGTTGGCGCTCCACCGCCGCCCGGGCCGCCTCGGCGCGTCGCGCGGCTTGGCGGGCCCGCGCGGCGAAGATGGGCCCCCGCTCCACCGACTCCACCCGATGGGCCGCGTAGTAGACCATCGGGGCGGCTCCGGCAACGCGGGGATTCGGCACGGTCTCATCCGGAGGCCCCAGCAGGTCTCGGATCATCGCGGCGGACCAGCCGCGGCACCGCAGCTGCCGCACGGAGTAGCGCCGGACCGGGGGCAGGAGTGGGGAGGAACCAGCAGGTTCGGACATGACGGAAAGCCCTTCCCTGGGGGTGCCACACTGGGATCGCACAGCCGGAACTGTTCTGTTGTCTGACAAGGGACGCAGTCACCCGAGCTGCATGACCACCAATCGTAGTGTGATGACCTGCTCGCAAAAAGTGGCAACCGCTGCTTGGGGATAGCCAGAGCGTCCGGGATCATCGTCTGGAGGCCACACCTCGCGTACCAGACAGCCGACGCAGCCGACGCAGCCGGCACGGTAGACACGGGGATGCACCAGGTCACGAGTAGCAAGGAGAGCCTATGCCCCAGCCACCCAACCGCTGGACCGAGCTCGTCGGCGAGGGCCACGGACACCGTTACGACCAGCGATTCAGTGACCTCGCTGCCTCCGGAGTCGATGTCCACGGGGAAGCCCGATTCTGCGCCGCACGGCTCAGGCCGGGGGCGCGGATCCTGGATGCCGGATGCGGTACCGGGCGGGTTGCGGTCTGGCTGGCGGAGCAGGGATTCGACTGTGTGGGAGTGGATGTGGACGCATCGATGCTGGACCAGGCCCGAGCCCGGGCTCCCCAGCTCCCCTGGGTCCACCGGGATCTGGCCGAACTGGACAGTGTTGATCTGGGCGCGGACTTCGATGCGGTGATCGCCGCGGGCAACGTGATTCCGCTGTTGGCAGGGGGAACGGAGGCACGGGCCGTCGGCCGGCTCGCCGAGCGGCTGCGCCCCGATGGGCTGCTGATCGCCGGTTTCGGCCTGGATGCCGCGCACCTTCCCCTGTCCGAAGCGCCGGTCCAGCTGGCGGACTACGACAGCTGGTGTCGCGTGGCCGGACTGGAGCTGCGAGAACGGTACGCCACCTGGGATGGCGACCCCTACACCGAGGGCGGATACGCCGTCAGCGTGCACACGCGCCCACGATGACCACCGCATCGGGTATGTGCACTGCAAGAATGGGAGCATGACACCTGCGCTGCATCTGACCGGCGACGCTGAGGCCGACCAGCTTCTCTCGGAGACCCCATTGGCGCTGCTGATGGGATCCCTGCTGGATCAGCAGGTCGCCATGGAGACGGCCTTTGCCGGGCCGAAAAAGATCGCCGAGCGACTCGGGCATCTCGACCTGTGGCAGATCGCCGAGATGCCGGAGGAGGACTTCACCGCGGTGTGCGCCCAGAAGCCGGCGGTGCACCGTTTTCCCGGAGCGATGGCCAAGCGTCTCCAAGCGCTGTGCCGATACCTCGCCGATACCTATGACGGCAACGCCGCCGGTATCTGGACCGACGGTTCCCCGGACGGGGCTGAGGTGTTGCGCCGGCTGCGGGCCCTGCCCGGGTTCGGGGAACAGAAGGCGCAGATTTTCGTTGCGCTACTGGGGAAACAGCTCGGGGTTCAGCCCGCTGGTTGGCGCGAAGCCGCCGGTCCCTACGGGCAGGAGGACGCCCGGTTGTCCATCGCTGACGTCGTGGACCGCCAGACTCTTCAGGAGGTGCGCAGCGCCAAACGTCAGGCCAAGCAGAAAACCTCCGGACGCTGAGGCCACCGGGCCAGGTCAGCTGCCGCGGGACCGCCGGCGGGTAAGAAGCCACCGCAGCAGCCGCACATAGCGGCTCCACCGGGCCGGCCGCTCTGGGGCGGCACCCAGCGCGCGCCCGGCGCGGTCCAGACTGTCCTCGATCAGGGCATCGTGGAGCGGACGGTACACCAGTGGCCAGGTAAGTCGGGCCAGGCCGGTGGTGCGCATACTCAGCGTGTGCCGCAGGACCGTGTTCCGGGGATCGTCTGCGTGGGCCTCGACGACGAACGTGTGGTAGCCCCGAAAGCCTCGAGGCTTGTCGAAACGAAACCGCACCGTACGCGATGGCTGGTGATCGACCACGCGGTAGCGGATCGGGCCGTGTCCCCCGCGGGCGCCCGGCCCCAACGGTCCGTCCAGGCGCATCGGTGGCCACGTCTCGTGTGGCCACAGCCGGTCCTCGGTGGTGGCCAGCGTATCGATCAACGCCCCGACCCGGTCGATGCCATCCGGGTACATCCGTCGGTGTTCGTTCGTAACCACGCCTGATCCTTCTCCTTCCGTTGACCCCCTTCCGCATCGCCGTGATCTGACTCCCCCAGGGCGGTCGCGGTTCCCGCCAACGAATCCTGGCGAGTTTCGCGCACAGCGAACAATGCGGTTCGTGCTCGGTGATCCTAGCCACACTCCAGCCCGCTGGAAGGTGGCGCGGTGCTGGGGCGTCGCGGTGACGTGGGGTAGTGGTTCTGTTTCCTGGGGAACCCTTCAAACCAACGGGACGGGTTGGGGTTACTGCGGGGACAGATTCTGCTCACTGCGCATTGATCGACTTCTCCCGCCCCACTATGGTCTAGACCACATCGGGGATTGAGGTGAGCCCGCATACCCCCGCGGTTCGCGGACTTGCCTGGCGAACGTCACCCCGCTGGGGACCACAGAGCCCCCGCGTTCGGATCCCCACAGAAAGGATGGATCAATGAGCCTGCGCCGCAGGATGTGCACCGTGGCCGCCGGTGCTGCCGCTGCCCCCTTCGTTTTGGTGATGCTGCCCGCCGGTGTGGCCAATGCCCACGGTTACGTTTCCGACCCGCCCAGCCGACAGGCCCAGTGCGCGGACGGGACGGTGGAGTGTGGCCCGATCCAGTGGGAGCCCCAGAGCGTGGAGGGTCCCAAGGGGCTGGACATGTGCAGCGGTGGTAATGCCCGGTTCGCCGAACTGGACAACGATCACCACGGATGGGAGGTCACCGACGTCGCCAGCACCGTCGAGTTCAGCTGGACCAAGACCGCCGCACACTCCACCCGGGACTGGCAGTACTTCATCGACGGGGATCTAGTTGCCGAGTTCGACGGCGGCAACGAACAGCCCCCCTTCAGCGTGGACCACACCGTCGACCTGAGTGATTACTCCGGCGAACACACGGTGCTCGCAGTGTGGAACATCGCCGACACCGCCAACGCCTTCTACGCCTGCACCGACGTCAACATCACCTGATCACCCGCACGGGGCGCCGCACCGCCCCGCTGGCACGGTTCCGGATCAGCCTCCCGGTTGAGCCCCGCTCCCGGTTGAGACCACCTCGTCTGCGGCTCCCTGGGTTTTCCCGCAGCCAGCCCGAGCCCCACGGTGCGTGCTGTCACGCAAATTCTTTGTCGTGCACGATCCGGTCACACCGTTGACGGGACTCTTTGACCAGATCACCGTTGGGTCGGTCGCTGCGCCGCACCCAGTCCCATGCTGCCTCCGGCGAGAGCCCACCCTGCTGTTGTCGGACGTGCAGGCGCTGCTCGCGCACCGTGTCACTGGATTCCACATACCACAGTTCGGTCGCCAGTGTGCGAACCTCGGCCCATGGTTGCTGGGGGCAGGCCAGGTAGTTGCCCTCGGTGACGACGAGACGCGTTTCGGGATCGACGACGTGGCGCGCGGCGACCGGTTCGTTTAGTTCGCGGTCGTAGTCGGGGACGTAGATGGCGTCGCCAGGCTCCTGGAGGATCCGTCGCAGCAGGGCAAGGTATCCGTAGGCGTCGAAGGTGTCTGGTGCGCCTTTGCGGTTGCGCCGGCCCAGCCACTCCAGGATCGCGTTGGACAGGTGGAACCCGTCCAACGGTACATAGCCCACCACGTTCGCGCCGAGACGCCGGCGCAGGTGCTGCACCAGGGTTGTCGCCAGCACGGATTTGCCCGCCGCGGGCGGCCCGGCCAACCCGAGAAGCACGCGTTCACCGTCGGCGGGGATGAGGGCATGGGCATTGTCGACCAGCTCAGTGACCACGGGTTCAGCCTAGCTCTGCCACTGCTACACATGGTGCACGTATTGGGAGTATCAGCCACACGGCAGGCGTGTCCCGCCGATGTCCACTCCCGTGGTGCTGTCCTGGAGACCGCGCAGGTCCGTACAGACCACTTCGGCCAGCTTCCTGGTACTGGCCCGGTTGATCGCCCCGCCGGCAACCGCACCCGTCAGGTAGGGGCCGAATGTGCTCAGATGGCGTCCCAGGAGCTTCATGAGCCGGTTACGCAGCGCCGTACGTGCCGCCACACTTACCGTGGCGCCGAACGGATCCTCATCGAGGTGGTCCAGTCCACGTCGATGCACCCAGGACGCCACATAGGCGGATGTGCGCTGGAGCGTTCCACCGCGGGCCGGGAAGCCGTAGTTCTCGTGCAGCTCGGCCAGCAGCTTGACCTCAACGGTGGCCACAGCCAGCGTTTCTGCGGTGAGGAGTGCCGGGCTGGTCAGCAGTAGCGGGGGAGCGGTCGTTTTCACAGCGGCGGCTGCACCCCCCGCGGCGCCGACCGTGGTGGTGGTGGCCGAGGCTGTGCGGATCAGCGCCTGGGCCCGTTCCTCGATGTTCAGGTCCGGATAGTGGAGGCTCAGGGTGTGTGCATCGCGGATGGGCAGACGCGGGACTACATCCTCGGTGAACACGTCGGCCAGCCAGCGTCCCCCGGCCACACTCGTGACCCCGGCGGCTCGTGCGCGCGCTGCCAGTCCGACCGCAAGACGCCCCAGCGCGCGCCGTTGTGTTTTCCGGTTTTGCTCGTCGGAGGCAGCGACCGCCACCACCAACTCGCCAGTACTGGCGCCCCGAAGTGTTTTCTCGTCGCCAGGCCGGAGCGACTCACCGGAACGGGCCTCCGCATTCACCTTGCGGCCTCCTTTCCACCCACCCCGTTGCCAGATTACGCGGCAGCGTTGCGGCGGGAGGAAACTCCGTGCCCGGCTCCCCGCACCGGTCCCACACACCCACCTCACTGGATCCGCTCTGGCGTGCCTGTTCGGAGCCTCGCGGCCTCGGGGTTCCCCCAGATGGTGGGCTGGAAGCGTGCGTTGAGACGGTCAGGCACCAGCGGCACGGCAGGATCCAGGCGGAATGTCCCCACGTCGGAGTACGGTTCCTCCGGACCCTGGCGACCGGAGGAGGAAGGTGGTGTGTGGCCCACGAGCACGGCCACCTGAAGATTGACTTCGATTAAGGTTGAATTTCTAGCCTTGGTATCGCTTCCGGTGGGTGACGGGTGGTCATCGCTCACCCACGCCAGCCGGGTTCGCGGAGGATTCGCGGGGGAGTAGTCACAACCCGCAGGACACATCCGAGATTGGTTGCTCGACGCTCCGGACAGCGACAACGCCAATGAGTTTCCCGTTCCGACCTGGTCGGTACCAGCACCACTAGGATTCGTACACACGATCGACAGAGGACGTAACTATGACGCTACGCGACCAGGACGCGGCCATCCAGGCCGAAGGTCTGGTGAAGGTTTTCGGGAGGACCCGCGCGGTGGACGGGCTAAACCTGACCGTGCCCCCTGGACAGGTCTATGGGGTGCTGGGCCCTAACGGCGCCGGCAAGACCACCGCGGTGAAGATGCTGGCCACCCTCCTTCAGATGGATGGTGGCCAGGCCAGGGTGATGGGCCTCGACGTGCGCAGCCAAGCCGACGCAGTGCGCGACAAGGTGAGCCTGACCGGGCAGTTCGCCTCCGTCGACGAGGACCTGACCGGCCTGGAAAACCTGATCCTGATCGGCCGGCTCGTCGGCTACCCCAAGCCGGCCGCCCGTCGACGGGCAGACCTGCTGCTGGAGGCCTTCGGCCTCGAGGACGCGGCCGATCGGCAGGCCAAGAACTACTCCGGCGGCATGCGGCGCCGCCTGGACATCGCCGCCAGCATCGTGCGTCCCCCAGAACTGATGTTCCTCGACGAGCCCACCACCGGACTGGACCCCCGCAGCCGCAACCAGGTGTGGGACATCATCCGGGTCATCGTTGCGCAGGGAACGACGGTACTGCTCACCACCCAGTACCTGGATGAGGCCGACCAGCTGGCTTCCCGCATCGCCGTCATCGACCACGGGCGGGTCATTGCCGAGGGCACCCCCGGTGAACTCAAATCCTCAGTGGGTGCGGGATCGGTGCGGCTACGCCTGCGTGATCCCGCACAGCGTGACCATGCCCGTGGCGTCCTGGCCGACGCTATGACGGCCGAGATCACTGCGGAATCCGATCCGCTCGCGCTCACGGCCCGCCTGACTGGCACCACCGACGGCGCCGAGCGCGCCGCGCGAGCCCTGACGGCACTGTCCCAGAACGGGATCGTTGTTGACGATTTCGCCCTGGGACAGCCCAGTCTCGACGAGGTCTTCCTCGCCCTGACCAACCACCCCGCCCACGAGGAGAGCGAGAAGGAGGCCGCCTGATGGCCGTGTCCACCACCAACTCCCCGGCCGCGACACCCAGCGCGACATCCCGGGACCTGCACACCGTGCTGGTTCCGCCCGAATGGCCCGATCGGCCTAGCCCCCTGGCCGCCACCGCGGCCTTCGGATGGCGGGCGATGCTCAAGATCAAACACGTGCCCGAGCAGCTGTTCGATGTCACCGCATTTCCGATCATGATGACGCTGATGTTCACCTACCTCTTCGGAGGTGCGATCGCCGGCGGCACCGGGGACTACATCCAGTTCCTCCTCCCCGGAATCATGGTGATGAGCGTCATCATGACCACCATGTACACCGGATCCTCGGTGAAGAACGACATCGACAAGGGCGTCTTCGACCGGTTCCGTACCCTGCCCATCTGGCGGCCCTCGCCGATGGTGGGCTACCTCCTGGGTGATCTGTTCCGCTACACCGCAGCCTCCGTGATCATCGTGGCCGTGGGGTTGATCTTGGGGTTCCGCCCCGATGGCGGCATCGTCGGTGTCGTCGCCGGAATACTGATGCTTCTTGCCGCGGCCTTCTCGATCTCCTGGATCTGGACCTCGGTGGGGCTGATCGCACGAACTGAGAAGTCGGTCATGGGCATCAGCATGATGATCCTGTTCCCACTGACCTTCCTGAGCAACGTGTTCGTGGATCCACGCACCATGCCCAGCTGGCTCCAGAACTTCGTGGACATGAACCCGATCACCCATCTCGTTACCGCGATCCGCTCGGTCATGGCGGGAGCACCCGACTACGGCGCGATCACCTGGGTTGCCGTGTTCTGCACCGCCGCGATCGTCGTCTTCGGCTCGACCACGATGTGGCTGTACAACCGCAAGTGAGCGTCCACGAAACACAACGACGACAACGGTGTTGGGACCTGTGTAGATCTCTCGGACCACTCATTGACGTGATCCCGGAGAATTTGAGCCGGTCACGGGGGTGCGAAGCGGGTGTTCGGTCGACCCGGGAGGAGTGTCCGTTCCCCTGACATAGGCGTGGAGCCCCGGGGAGGAGGCGAGGTGTCAAGCTCCGCTGGTCTACCGTGACCGGCTGCATGTGGGCACCGATCGTGCCATCCTCGACGTGCCCCGGGAAGCGGTTCGGTCCCGCTCCCGTCTCCTGGCCGCCGAGCGGCGACGCCACCAGCCCCGCCGTGCTCGCCCGCAACGCCGGGATCGGGCGCTGCCCCGCCGACCGCTACGTCGACGAGGGCACCGAGATCCTCGCCGACCAGGCCCCCGACCGGCACCAGGCCCGGGAGACCACCCGCGAGCACGGCACCGCCCCCTCATCCTGGACGGCATCGTCCTCCCCACCGACCGCTGCGCGGACACGACCCTGAGCGAGAACGGTGAGCAAATCGACCGGGGGCACCTCCCGCGTGCCGGGGCGGGTACTCCGGAAAGGCGCACACCCACGGCGCCAACCTCCACGGACTGATGGACCCCGCAGACTTTCCGCCGTTCCTCAGCGACGCCGAGCCCGGCTCCACCCACGACCTCACCGCGGCCCGCACCCACGTCCTGGGCGCGCTCTACGCCGCCGTCCGGGACCTGCCCACCCTCGCCGACCTGGGCCACCACCGGGCCGACATCGGCATCCTCATCCCGACCCCCCACCCGGCGAGCGACCGCCCCCTCGACCCCGACACCCGCACCGCCAACCGGCTACACCGCGGCCTGCGCTGCCTGGGCGAACGCGGCGTCGCCCTACTCACCCAACGCTGGCGCCTGCTCCAACACGTCCACGCCAGCCCCAGCACAATCGGCACCATCGCCAAAGCCGCCCTCGTCCGCACCCACGTCGAACACCAGCGGCTCACATAGAAAACACTGGGATCACCTCATTGGGTCCTGGACTCCGCGCCTCTGCAAGGGAACAAGATCCCGACTCGGAAGTTCACCAGAAGGAAAAAACATATAAAGAAAAACAGGACGCAGCGAACTCCTGCAACACAAGAGAATCCAGTCCCATTGGTTTCGGATTGAAAATTTCTCCGCGAAGAGGTGTTGACCACGGAAATCCTCCACTCTAGACTGGCCTTCTTGCGATCGCCCGGCGTGAGGTAAATGATCTTCTTCTCGGAAGTGGGGAATGGTATACGTCATCGCTGAACCCTGTGTCGATATCAAGGACAAGTCCTGTCTCGATGTCTTCCCGGTCGACTGCATATATGAGGGTGGGCGCAGCCTCTACATACATCCCGACGAGTGCATCGACTGCACAGCTTGTGAGCCAGTCTGTCCGGTGGAAGTCATTTATGAGGAAACGGAACTGTCCGATGAATGGCAAGCGTACTCTCAGATCAACGCGGAGTTCTTCGGTGAGGTGAACTCTCTGGAAATCCCGGGAAGAGCGGACAACTTCAAGCGCTCGCTCGCCGATCACCCACTTGTGTCGGTGCTGCCGAGGAACGAACAGATCCCCTGAGCGCAGGAACGCACGGAGGCACCACCGGCTCCTCGGATAACCCATCAACCAGGCAGGAGCACACGATGGCGAAGAAGAAATGGCAGGAGCACGGATACCCGGCCCAACTGGCGGAACAGTTAGAGGACAAGGTGGTGAGGTGCCACCTCAGCCCCAGGAACTGCAAGATCAGACCCGGGCAACACGGCTTCTGCATGGTCCGCGCCAACCGGGACGGTGAACTGGTCAGCCTGAACTACGGGCGTTCGGTCCACGCCACCGAGGAAACCATCGAGACCGAAGCGGTCTTCCACTACGAGCCGGGCGCGCGCATCCTTTCCATGGGGAACATCGGATGCATGCTCAACTGCGATTACTGCCACAACTGGAAGACGTCTCAGGCGCGTTTCGTGGAGGATAAGGACGTCTTCCACTACACCCCCGAAGAGGTGGTGGATATCGCCGAGCGCCATGGCATCCAGGTTATCTCCTGGACCTACAATGACCCGGTCGTCTGGCACGAGTTCGTCACAGAGACCGCTCGCCTCGCCAAAAGCAGGGGAATCATCAACCTGTACAAGTCGGCCTTCTTTATCTCACCGGAAGCCGTCGAGGAACTTATCCCGGTGATCGACATCTTCTCGGTGTCGATCAAATCGATGGATCCGAAGTATTATCGGAAGATCACCAAGGGGTGGATCGAACCGGTGCTCGAAGCGACGGAGCAGGTCTACCGAGCGGGACGTCACGTCGAGGTCTCCACACTGATGGTGACGGACCTGAGCGACAGCGAGCAGAACGCCAGAGACATGGCCAGGTTCGTCGGTGAATGCCTCGGCCCGGAGGTTCCCACCCACTTCGTGAGGTTCCACCCCGACTACAAGATGACGGACACCATCCGCACGCCAGTAGAACGGCTGGAGCACGCACGTCGCGTGTCCCTGGACATGGGCTTGGAGCACGTCTACCTCGGCAATGTCTACGACACCGAATCCACCAACACCTGGTGTCGCGGCTGTGGTCTGCTCCAGATCACTCGATATGGCCTAAACGCGCAATTGGTCGGAGTCACGCCGGACGGCAGGTGCTCGGGGTGCGGACTCGACGCGCACATCAAGCGCGTACCGAATCCCGTGGCGGCCCAGGCCACGTTGGATGAACTCCCCGCGCATGAAACCTATGACTTGGCCCACTTCGACTGGCACGGGGACATCCGCGCCGTCCACGTCCAGGTGGAGAACACCAGCGACAGGCCGCAGGAAGTGTTCCATCGCCGTGTCCGCAGGGACAACCCAAACACAGGATGGACAAGGATCGCGCTGGAGCCGCAGGAGAGCTACCGGTTCATCAGCGCGGAGTCCTTCAACGACGAGATCGGGGTGGTCGTCGCGGTCCCCAACGGATGTACCTCCAGTCTCCACCAGGTCTTCGATCGCGCCCATTTTCCCACCACCGAGGCGGCAGCCGGAACTCAGAATGCCGACATCACTCCCCTTCCCCTCTACGTCCGCCCCACCCGATAGGCCAAGGAGTATGTCCATGACCCAGCACGCGTCCCCCCGAACCAACGACGTGGTCATTGTTGCCTCGGCCGATGTCGAGCCGCGCACCGCGTTCCCGGACCTGGCCCGCAGGGTCCTCGCTCACAACGACAAGCTCATGCTCGTCGAGCACGTGATGGAAAAGGGATCGGTCTTTCCCCGTCACAGCCACCCGCACGAACAGCTTGCCTACCTGGTCTCAGGGCACATCCGCGTCGTTGCCGGAGACCAGACCTTCGAAGCCGGTCCCGGAGACAGTTTCGTCGTCAAGGGAGGCGTGGAACACCAGGTGTGGGCTCTGGAGAAGTCCGTGGCGCTCGACATCTTCACTCCCTACCGGGAGGACTACGTGGAGTGGGCGAGCGACGAGTGAGGGACGTTTCGAGCACCGTTACCCCTTCCGGCGACGCCGGCCCGAGTCCCCGTCCTGACCCTTTGCCCATGGTGGTAGGCCCCACTCGGCCCCACCCCTCGGTACTACGTCGTCTGGCGCAGGCTGCGGACCCCATCGACGCGCCGGCCTCCGTGCAGGACCTGCAACGGGCACTGCTGCTGACTAGGCAGCTCCTCGACGCTCCCGCAGCCGTCCCCTTTGTACTCCCCGGGACGGGAACGGCGGGGATGGAGAGCGTGGCCGCCAGCCTCCTCGCACCGCAGACGCCCGTGCTGGTGGTGTCCACGGGGATGTGGGGAAACCGCTGGCGCGATATCTGCGTCAGACTCGGCCTTCCGACGCATGTGCACACCTCCGAGCCGGGATACCCACCCGATCCAAGAGAGATCGGTCGGCTTCTTGGGGCAGAGCAGTACCAGGCCTTGCTCATCACCCATGTCGATTCCAGCAGTGGCGTGCGGACCAAGATCGACAAGCTGGCCCAGGTCGCCGGGGAACACGGCGCGCTGGTACTGGTGGACGGGGTGTCCGCAGCCGGAGCGGAGTTCGTGTACCAAGAGGCATGGGGAGTGGACGCCTATCTCACCTCCACGCCCAAGGCATTGGGAGTCCCCGCAGGTCTCTACCTCGCCTCACTCGGGCCCCGGGCCGTGGACGTGCTCGACTCGCGAACGTGGACACCGCCACACTTCAGCCTTGACCTTCGCGATTGGCTCCCGGTGATGCGCGCCGCTTTGGAGGCACGCTTCGTCTACCATCAGACGCTCCCGGGAAACCTGATCGGCGCCCTGACTCGGGGGTTGGAACTGGTCATCCAGGAGGGGACCGAACGAGTGCATAGGCACAGGCGCCTGGCGCTGCGGCTGCGCTCGGCCCTGGAAACGGAAGGGTTGCGCAACTTCGTCGCCGCGGACGGCGACCGTGCCAACGGGGTGAGTGTCTACCGCGCTCCGCCCCACCTGGCCGCCGGAGAACTGCTCCGTGGTGCTGCCGAGCTCGGTGTGCTCCTTCAGGCGGGCACGCATCCGAGCGCGGCCGGGGAGACCTTTCGTCTCGGTCACCTCGGCAACGTCGACGAACAGGACATCGAACGGACCGTCGGCGTGCTCTGCCGGCTGCTCTCTCCCCCGAACCGTTGAGGAAGACCATGGCAGAGACCGTCCTCGCCGCACGCCTGACCGGCCCCGACCGTGTCCTTCGTGTCGAGGAAACCAAACAGGGATCTCCGGCGACCGAGGAAGTCGTGATCGACATGATGTACGCGTCGATCAACCCCTTGGACACCTACGTGCTCGCCGGTCAGGTGGCCAGTGATGCCCCCGTGCCCCGCACACTTGGTGTGGAAGGGGTTGGACGTCGGGGCGATGATCTGTTCGTAGTCCACGGCCACGGCGTTGGCCTGTCCCGTGACGGTACCTGGAGCCAGAAAGCCGTCGTCCCGAGCGGTTCGCTTGTCCGGGTACCCGAAGGCGTCGATCCGGCCCAGGCGGCCTGCGCGGCCGTGTGCGGCCGAACCGCGATCCGCGTAGTGTACGAACTCGCCGGAGTCACACCCGAAGACCGCGTCCTGGTTCTGGGGGCGACGGGGGGAGTGGGCACGGCCGCGACGTCGCTCGCCCTGAGCTCAGGAGCGACGGTCTGGGGCCAGACCGGTGACCCGAACAAGGCCGAAGCAGTGGCCGAGATAGGCGCCGAGACCGTGATCGCCCGCTCACCGGAAGAGCTGATCAGGGCCGTGATGGGGCTGGGAGTGACCGTGGTGCTCGACCCGCTCGGCGGAAGCTACACCGCGGCCGCGACCCAACTCTTGGCCCCCTACGGCACCCTCGTCATCTACGGAGCCTCATCCTCAGCGCAGACCGAGCTCGATGTGCGATCCTTCTACCGCAGGAACATCCGGGCGTTGGGCTACGGGGGCGTCATGGAAGGACATGATGAGGTCCGCTCCGGTATCGGCGACGCCTTGCGCGCACTAGTAGAGGGGAACATGCGAATCCCGGTGAGAGACCGGGTATCCCTGAGCGCGCTTCCCGCAGTGTTGGAGCCCGAGCGTCGACGGTCTGCTATCGGTAAGACCATCGTCGATGTAAGCCTCACCTGAGCATCGACGTCCACCTGTTCTCCTCCCTTGGAAAGGGATCGGAATCGTGACGACCACCTTGGTCACTGGCTTCGGCTTCGGATTCGTGGTCGCCGCCCAGGTCGGCCCGATCTGGCTGCTGTGCCTGCGCAGCGTTCTGCGCGGAGGTGTCGCGCTGGGGTTGGCCATCGGTGCGGGGGCGGCGCTGGTCGACGTCGGATACGCCCTCCTGGGCATCGCAGGAGTGGCCGCCTTGCTCACCACCTGGGAAGCCCTGGGAACGGCGGTCGGGATGCTCGGTGTGTTGGTCCTGGTAGTGCTGGCGTTGCGTGCCCTGCGTAGTGCCCTATCCCCTCCGACGGAGCAGCAGGACAATCGCGAACTCACCTCGCCCCGGGCAGCGTTTGTGGTGGGGCTGGCCGCGACGGCGAGCAATCCGCTGACGATCCTGGCCTGGGCGGCGGTCTTCGCCGCCCTCTCCTCGGCCACATCCGACATGGGTTCCCTCACCCCATGGACCATGCTGGTGGGTGTGGGCGCGGGGACCTTCACCTGGTTCGCGCTGCTGTCCCTGGCCGCGTCCGTGTTGGGACGCTTTACTGGCCCCCGCTTTCATCGCGGGGTGGACATGGCGGCGGCGATCGGGCTTTCGCTGTTCGCCGTCGTCCTGGCTTGGCGGGTCCTGGCTTCATGACATCGCGCCTTAGCTGACAAGAACAGGCGCGCCCCACCTGTCGTCTGGCCGGGGATGCGCTGTTCGGTCCGCCCACTCACACACCAACGCTTGAGCTGCCGGACCGGTGAAGCGCTAAGCCATCGCCACGCTCCTTCCTCATCCTCGGGCTTCCTCAGGCGGCCAGGTCCATGACGGTGAAGTCGATCTCGTCCAGGGCTCAGTCGTAGTAGCGCTGCCCTTTCGCGCCAGCCCCCGTCGAGAGCATCTGCCATGCCCGGTGGGGGACGCGGCGGGCCTCCTCATCGGTGCGTAGCCAACCGGCGGGCGTGCTGAAGCGGTGGTCGCAGGAAACGGCCAGCACGTAATCGATACCGCGTTCTTCGAGTTCTTGGCGCAGGTGGGGGCTGGTTCCTTATACCTCGTCGCGACTCACTCACCCAGTCCACTCCACGGCCCGCGTCGAGGGCACGGGCGATCATCCGTACGCTCAGGTGGGGCTTGGCCGCGAATGCGACGTGGTCGCCGATGCCGGTCCAGTTCCGCCTTGTCCTCGCGGGTCACCCCCCAACGCTGCCCGGCATCAACCTGATCCTGGGCGATCCAGTTCCGGCCAAACTCTTACCTTGCGCTACCTACGGGGCCAGCCATGTCTCTCTGTTTGCGCTGGCCACATCCACGCAGCGCGGTGCATGAGAGCAACGACGTGACGGACACCGTTGCAGCCTCCCGGGTGGTCGAACATATGTTCTACAGTGGGTGGTGTTGGCGAACCCGCGCGGTAGGGGGCACGCATGCGCTGGCAGAACCTGCGGCTGGACGATGGAACGAACCAGCCCGTGTTGATCGAACGGGGTGCGGTCACTCGGACCTTCGACACCCCCGGTTTTCGTGGGATCACCTTCCACGAGGTGCAGGCCCGATCCCTCATCAACGAGGTTCCCGGGGCCTCCCGTGTGCCGTTCCGATACACGATCAACCCCTACCGGGGCTGTAGCCACGGCTGTGTGGGCTGCTTCGCCCGCAACACCCACACCTACCTCAACCTGGATTCCGGGCAGGACTTCAACTCCCAGGTCGTAGTGAAGGTCAATGCCCCCGACCTGGTGCGTCGCGAGCTCGCGCGGCCCCAGTGGCGGCGCGACCGCGCAGGCGCGGCGATCGCCATGGGCACCAACGTGGACTGTTACCAACGCGCTGAGGGCCGCTACCGGCTCATGCCCGGAATCATCGCCGCGCTACGCGACGAGCGTCACCCCTTCTCGATCCTCACCCGCGGCCCGCTGCTGCTGCGGGACCTGGAACTACTCGGGGATGCCGCGCAACATGTTGAGGTAAGCCTGGCGGTCTCGGTGCCGTTCGTGGACCGTGATCTCGCGCGGTCCTTCGAACCGGGGGCCGCCAGCCCACCGGCGCGCCTGCGAATCTGCTCCCGGCTGGAGCAGGCCGGGCTGGGCTGCGCGGTACTGATGGCGCCGATCCTGCCGTTCCTCAGCGACTCACCCCGGCAGCTGGAGGCCACCGTGGCCCAGCTCGCCGCGGCCGGGGCGCGAAGCATCACCCCGATCGTGCTGCACCTGCGGCCCGGGGCTCGGGAATGGTACTTCACCTGGCTACGCCAGCACCATCCGGACCTGGTGGGTCGCTACGAGGAGCTGTACCGGGGTGGGGCCTACGCCCCGAAGAGCTACCAGCGCCGGATCACCGAGCAGGTACGCGAGCTCGCCGAACGCTACGGGGTCACCCGGCGCACCGCCGACGCGCATCGCAGAGTGGGCACCGAGGAAGCTGCGACCGCCCCGGCTGCGGCTAGGCCCACACAGCTGAGCCTCTTGTGAGCCCGCCGGGTGTGCGTTCAGGCCAGCTCCGCGCTGGCCTTGGCCTCGGCCAGCACCGTGCGCAGCATCGCCGGGGTAAGCGTCCCGGTCTGGGTGTTGCGCTGGCTGACGTGGTAACAGCCGTGCAGCACGAGGGGAGTAGCGACGTCGCGAGATGGAAGTGCAACGCGGGTGCCGTGTGCGAACCGCGGGCGGGGCCGGGGAAGCTGCCAGCCGGCCTGGTCAAGGGCGGGCAACAGGGCCTGCCATCCGTAGCCGCCTAGCACCACGATCGCCCGCAACGTGGGGGTGAGCAGCTGGAGCTCGCGCACCAGCCACGGGCGGCAGGTGTCCCGCTCGGTTGGGGTGGGGCGGTTGGCTGGGGGAGCGCAGTGCACCGGTGCGGTGACGCGGGTGGCGTGCAACTTCAGACCGTCACCCGCCCAGGTTGCCGTGGCCTGGGTGGCGAGTCCCACGTCGTACAGCGCCTGGTAGAGCACGTCACCGGAGCGGTCCCCGGTGAACATGCGCCCGGTGCGGTTGGCCCCGTGCGCGGCCGGTGCCAGGCCAACGATGGCGATGCGTGCGTCGGCGGGTCCGAAGCCGGGCACGGCGCGGCCCCAGTAGGTCTGTTCGGCGAACGCGGCGCGTTTGGTGCGCGCCACCTCCTCGCGCCAGTCCACCAGCCGCGGGCAGGCCCGGCACTCGCAGATGCGATCGTCCAGGGCGGCCAGCGTGGCGGCCTCAGGCGCGGCAGCTATGGGCAGCGACATACTTCCAGTATCGGCGCTGTGGCGGGTCGGCTGTCGTGCCGCCTCGTGGGAGCGACATCACCGCGGTGCTGTGCGCCGCCGTGGCTGTGAGTCGCCTACCGGAAGCGTTACTGGTTTGTACTGGGTTGCGTCGCTCCGGTGGAGCGCAGTCGCCTACTCTGTTCCAGTCGCAGCGGGGCCCTGCTGGACGAGGGCATGATCGACCGGCGGTGCCAGGGCCTGCCCGTTGCCGCCTGACCCCGAACCCCACCGCGGCACACGACGAAAGCCGAGGCCATGACCGCCACCCCCGCAGCGCCCGTCGCTGATCCCCCCGCGCATCCCGCCCAGCGGCGCATCCTTACCGTGCTGGTCGCCGCCCAGGTGCTCAGCGGCGCCGGATTGGCCGCGGGTATCACCGTGGGTGCCCTGCTCGCCCAGGACATGCTGGGCGCGACCAGCCTGGCCGGCCTGCCCAGCGCCCTGTTCACGATCGGCTCGGCGGCCGCCGCAGTTGCGGTGGGACGCCTCTCCCAGCACCGGGGGCGACGCAGCGGCCTGGCCGCCGGCTATGCCGTCGGTGCGGCGGGCGCCCTGGGCGTGGTGGCCGCCGCGGTCCTGGACAGCCCGGTACTGCTGTTCAGTGCACTGTTCGTCTACGGCGCCGGTACGGCCACCAACCTCCAGGCCCGCTACGCCGGCGCGGACTTGGCCGCGCCCGCACGCCGTGGCCAGGCGGTGAGTACGGTGCTGGTGGCTACCACCCTCGGCGCCGTCGCCGGCCCCAACCTCGTCGAGCCTCTGGGGCGTCTGGCCACCGCGGTGGGCGTTCCACCGCTGGCCGGCCCCTTCCTACTGGCGGCGCTCGCCTACGGCACTGCCGCCGGGGTGCTGTGGCTGTTCCTGCACCCCGACCCACTGGTCACCGCACGGGCCCAGGCGAGTGCGCAGGCCAACCAGGACAGCCCCGAGTCCGCCGCGGGCTCGCTTTCCGGCGGGGCACGGAGCGCACTGCTGCTGGGCGCCCTGGTGATGGTCCTGGTCCAGCTGGTCATGGTCGCGGTCATGACCATGACTCCCGTGCACATGCAGCACCACGGGCACAGTGTCGGCGCTGCGGGCTTCGTCATCGCCGTGCACGTGGGCGCAATGTACCTGCCCTCGCCCCTGTCCGGCTTCCTCGTGGACCGCTGGGGCCCGGCGCCGGTCGTCGTCGCATCGGGGATCACACTGCTGGCGGCGGGACTGCTGGCCGGCCTCGGCCCCGCAGAGTCCGGCGGGGTGCTCGCGCTGGCACTGGGCCTACTGGGCCTGGGCTGGAGCCTCGGCCTCGTGGCGGGCACCGCCATGGTCACCAATGCGGCGCCCCTGGCTACGCGGGCCAAGACGCAGGGGGTCGTGGACGTCGCGGTCGCGGTGGCCGGCGCCGGGGGCGGGCTGGCCTCGGGCCTGGTGGTGGCCTCGACCAGCTTCACGGTCCTGTCCGTGGGCGGTGGGGTGCTGGCGCTGGGCCTTCTGCCGGCAGTGCTCCTCGCCGTGCGGCCGCGAACGGGTGACCACGCTACGGCGGCGGGTGACTAGAGGGAGGGACGGTCCGCCGCGAGCAGGGTCTGGGCGGTGCTGCGCGCGGTGTGCAGGCGCCGCGGGTCACCGTCGATGTTCCGCAGCGCAACCGTGCCCTCCAGCAGCAGGAACAGCTGCTCGGTAACGGGCGCCGGGTCGGCCAGCTCCGGGCGATCCGCGGCCACGAGTTCGGTGATCCGGTGCAGCACCTCGCTCTTGTGGTACTGGATGACGGCGGGTGCGGGGTGGTCGGCGGGAAGCTCGGCGTCCCCGTTGGGGAAGCCACACCCCCGGGAGAGGTCCAGGGCGGGATGGTCGACGTAGGCCTCGAACAGTGCCAGCGTGCGCGGTGGGGGAGCCGTGGCCAGCTGCTGTTTCATGTGCTGCCACCAGGTGGTGTGCCGGTCCCGCAGGTAGGCCACCACCAGCTCGTCCTTGGAGCCGAAGCAGTCGTAGAGGGTTTTCTTGGTCACCCCGGCGGCCGCGGCGATGGCCGCCACCCCCACGGCGTTGATGCCGTGGGGTAGAACAGGTCGGACGCGGCCGCCAGCAGCCGGCGTCCCGCCGGCGTACTGGACGCACGTTCCACTATGCTCGAAGTACACCCACCGGTCGGTGGCGCTCCCGGTGCGACGCCAGCGTCGCGCCCCAGCCGGCGCCACCGAAATCCCCGCCGGCCGTGGCACCGCGAGCGGCAGGCAGCGGCCGTACTGCGGAACTCCGTCGTGGCGCCGGACGGTGTCCCGGTCCCGGTGGCCGCCGCTGGGAAAACCGCGGGCCGGAACAACTCCGTGTCAGGCCGGGGTGAGGACGCAGAACTCGTTGCCCTCCGGGTCGGTGAGCACTATCCAGGGGACTTCGCCCTGGCCGAGGTCGAGGTCGGCGGCGCCAAGCTCGCGCAGCCGAGTTGTCTCCGCGGCCTGGTCGCCCCCCGGGTAGGGCCGCACGTCCAGGTGCACGCGGTTCTTCACGGTTTTCGTGTCGGGTGTACGGACGAACTCCAGGTACGGGCCGGTGCCCGCAGCGGAACGCAGCGTCGCATAGTCGTCGGTGACCTCGTGTACGGCCCAGTCCGTCGCCGCGCCCCAGAACCGGGCCATGACCCGCGGGTCCATACAGTCGGCCACCACCGCGGCGATCGGGCCAGTGTCCCGGTAGACCGCTCGGGGCTCCAGCACACAGAACTCGTTACCCTCCGGGTCGGCGAGCACGGTCCACGGAACGTCGCCCTGGCCCACGTCGACTGGCGTCGCACCGAGATCCCGCAGCCGCGCGACCGTCTCGGCCTGATGCCCGGCGGACGTCGTGGCGAGATCGACGTGGACCCGGTTCTTCACCGTCTTCGGTTCCGGAACGGCAATGACATCGATACAGACATGAACGGGGTCCGGATACGTGTCCCGGTCGGGCTGGACATTCGTCACGCCGGGTTCCTCGATGGCCGTTTCCCAACCGAGCGCCTGCGCCCAGAACCGTCCGACCTCGGCGTCATCCCGAGCGTTCATCGCAATCTGCACCAACCGCGTCGCCATGTCGCCAAGCCTATCCGCGGATGCGATACTGCTGCCTCGGTGCCAGACAGCGCGGTCGCTGCGGAGCGTCTGGCGCTCAGTCACTCTGCCACGGGTTGACGATCTCGATCCCTGTGTCCTGGAAGTCCCGGGTGTTGCGCGTGGCCAGGCGGGCGCCTTGCGCACGGCAGATTGCCGCAATCTGGGCGTCGGCGGACGTGCTGGGACGGCCCAGCTTTGAGTACAGCCTGCTGCGGATGCGCTTTGGCGAGCTCGGAAATGACGTTGATGTCCAGGACGATCATTCGTCAACGGCCGCCGGGCGGGGCTGTTTCGTACGCATCGGGAGGTCCAACTTCATGCCGTCCAGTGCCGCGAACCGAACGTGGATGCGGCTGCCCACCCCCAGTCTGGGTGGTGACTCTGCCAGCTGATCCTTCAGAATCGCTCGCACCTCGGCCTCCATGGAGCGGCCGTGCTGCGCCGCCCGGACCCGGAGTCGGTCCCGAAGCTGGTCGTCGAGCCCGCGGATCGTCAGTGTGGCCATGGTACTCCCTCCCGATCGCCCGCAGTCCTGCTGGCGATGCATGCACTGCAAGCGTGCCATGTGGGTGGCGAGTTCCCAGCCGGACATCCTGCGTTGCCCGGCGGGACCGTCTCGTCAAGGAAGCCGTGCCCCACGGTCAGGCATGGTGGCCGCTCACAGCGTGGCCTGCCAGCCATCCGTGATCCGGTGTAGGTGCGGGGTGAGAGTGTCAGTGCCAGGGCGTCCCGCGCTGGTCCAGGTGTGCAGCAGCTCCCGGAGTCGCTCCAGTGCCGGGGACTGCGCCGAGTCCGCGATCAGCTGGGAGTGGGGCAGCATTTCCAGCAGCGCCACGTGTTCCTCGGTGGCGATGCCGTAGCCCACGGCACGGTCGCGCCCGGCCGAGATCAGTCCCTCAGGTCGCTGGGCGATCAACCAAGCGCGCAGGTCGTCACAGTCCGGCCAGCTCAGGTCCACCGGCTCGGAGTGCGCGGCCGCCTCCAGCCGCCCCAGCAGGTCTACGGCATGCTGCGCGGGTCTCGAGTGGAGCCACTCGGCAGAGACATAGCCCGTGACGCTGGTGGCGTTGGCATCGTCAGACTCGCGGGCCTGGTGCACTGTTCCACCCATGCGGGCGTAGGCTCCCCGGTGCACGCTCGGCGTGGTCGGCGTGCCCGACTCGGCAACCACGCTGCGCAGCATCACCGTGGAGTAGGCCAATCGCGCCACCGGCAGGGGATGCAGCATCACCGCCCCTACGGTGGCCTGGTCCAGCCACGCATCCGGCAGCCGGGGCGGACAGGTCCACGCCACGATCCGCGTGTAGGGCCCATGCTTGGGGGCGCCGTCCAGCCCATCGCGGGCCAGGAACGTCACGTTCGCGTAGCCGGCCTCAGCGTGGAGCCGGGCGGCCCGTTCGGTGAGCTCCGGAAGGAGGTCCACACTGACGACATGGCCGTGTGGACCGACCAATTCGGCCAGCAGCGCGGTGGACAAGCCCGAGCCGGTCCCGATTTCCAGTACACGATCACCGGGTTCAATATCCGCGATTCGAAGATGGCGCAGGATTACCATGGTGTCGGTGGTCTGGCGCACCGCGCGGCCGTCGGTGCCGCGGAAGTGGGCCTCGTCAACCGCCGCGGCTGCCTCGCTCAATCGGTCCGCGGCAGTGGTGCTGATCTCGGGCACGGAGTGCTCCATTCGGCTGGTGGTCGGAACTGACGGGTGTTATACGCGCACGGTGACGTGAAACGGTGTTGTGGTAAGTACGGGTTCTGCTACAGGTACGCCACGGACCTCGACCCAGGCATGGGACTGGCACGGAGAGAACCGGCACCCGATACACCACGACACGGACCGCCAGCGCAGGGCCGTAGTGACGACGGTGGCTAGGGACACGTCCAGGCACGCGGTTCGCCCCGGGAAGCGGCGCGCGATCCTGCGACAGGCTTGTGCGGACCGCAGCGCGGCTAAGCGTCCGGCCGGGGCGCGGGAGGTTCGCCGGAGTAGCCGGACCAGGGCGAGGGTGCGGTGTAGCGGCAGCAGGCGGAGGACCACCAGGGCGGTGGCGACGCCAGCCACGGCGGTGACCCAGTCCCCGATTCGCGGCGTGGGCAGGCCCGTGGGGTCCGGTTCGGTCATCTCCACGCTCACCACCGCGACCACCGCCAACGTTTCCGGTGCAGCAGGCCATGCCGGGACAACTCCTGGACCAGAACTGCGGCGTCTGCCCGCACCTGATCCGGGTCGGCGCCGAGGTCGTCGGCCAGGGCTGCGGCAGCGTCATCCAGCCGGGTGCCGCTGGCCAAGGCGTGCCACAGCTGCGCGGCGGTGAGGGAGAGGGCGTACCATCGGCCCCGGCCACGGGTGTCGAGGAGCATTCCGCCCTCGGGTGTGATGGTCGCGTACACGCAAGGGTGCGGCCGGACGGGCTCAGCGGGCATAGCTGCCCCCGCTTTCGCTCGGGACCCGGGCAGCGGAGTCGAGTGTGCGGGCGAGCCACAGTTCCACCGAAACGAGGCGCTCCAGCGCGGCTATCCGTCCCGGGACCCCGGTGACGAGCCGGTCCAGTTCATCCCGCACGGTGTTCTGGTCCACGATGCCGCGCTCGACAAGGTGGGAGTCGGTGAGCAGGGTGCGCAGTCGGGCTGCGTTACGCCGAAGCCCTGAGTAGGCGTTGCCATCGTAAGCGCCCTTAGTGGCGCGAGTCAGCAGGAACAGGGGCACCAGACCACGCAGCGCGGCTCCGAGGAGTGGCTTCTGCACACCTGGCTGGCTGCGGTGGCTGACCGGGAGTGCCATGCAGGACCGCACGACCTCGTTGTCCAGGTAGGGGGCATGGGTCGGGACCCCATCGTGGCTGAGCTGCTGTTCCAGCTCGGCCTGGTAACTGCCGAACTCTCGGAGCTCGCTCCAGGCACGGTGCGTGGCCAGCGGCAGGTCCGGTTGTGCTTGCTCCGCCTGGGCATGCAAATGCTCCGCAAGAGTGGCGCGGGCTCTGCTGGTGAGCCAGACGGCGAATCCGGCTGTGCCGTACCAGGCAATCCGCTCGGTGGCCCCGGTTCTTCGGTGCCGCTGTGGCGTTCGGATCTGCTCGGCGAACTGGTGAAGGGCGTCCCGGCACGCCGTGCGGGCCTGAGCCCGGGCAGCGCGGGCGATCACTCGTGGGGACAGCTGCCGCACCTGAGCGAAGGCCAGAACCCGTGTGCGAAACGCGCGTCTGGACTGGGTGCGGTACGCCTCAGCGAGGTGATACGGCGCGGCCTCCAGCAGGGTGTCGCCACCCGATCCGGTCAGATGCAGGCTGCTGCCGTACTCGTGTAACGGCTGGCGGTAGGAGGTGGTGACGGCCCACCGCGCGGCGTCGCTGAAGGGCTGGTCGGTGGACGGTGCGGCGTCCAGCTGGTCGAACATTCGCGCGTCCTGGCCAGCCGAGGGAAATACGTGGCGCATGTGGTTGGCCTGGGCAACACAACGGCGGGCATAGTCCGGGTCGTCGTTGGGGCTGGTCGAGTCGAGGCGGGTGACCCCGAGTAGCGGCCCGTGGGTGTCGGCGAGCATGGCGAGGCTTGTGGAGTCCAGGCCGCCGCTGACATCGGCACTGAGGCGTTGTGCCGTGTTTGCCCGGTGGGCCACGGCCGTGTACAGGGCTACGCGCAGTGCTGCTGCGGCCTCGGGGAACGTGGCGGTTGGTGCCTCGGGCTCGTAGGGAACGATGCGTAGGGTGTGGCGGTCGGTTACCAGGGCATGTGCGCCGGGCACGCGGTGGATGCCGCGGTAGGCGGTGCGGTGGTCGGTGGCCTCGGTGACGGTTGGACACGTCAGGTGAGCCGCCAGGGCCGCGTCATCCAGGGGCGCGCCGGTGAGTTCGGCGAGGGGGCGCGTGCGGGTAGCCCAACGCACCTGCCCCCGATGGCGCGTGTAGTAGACGGAGCGAGAACCGCACAGGTCAGTGAGGATCGCGGTCCAGGGTCCACGCCGGGCGATCACCCAGTATGAGCCGGGCCAGCGGGTGAGTGCACGCCAGTCCTCGGCGCGCACCGCAGGGAGCGCGAGGTCGAGGGCGGACCGAGGGGCGTAACAGTCGCCGATGACCGCGAGTCGTAGGTCCCGATCCGTGGCGCAGTGCATCGGGGGCGGGTTCGCGCCGACCACGTGTGGTGCGTCGTGATCGGTCCAGAGCGGGGTTGTGGCGGTGGGCTGCGGCGGGCGATGTCCCTGAATCCAGTGCATGCGTGCCCTTCCTGGAGCGAGGCAGGCGGTGGCGCCGGGGCCGGCTCCATGTCGTGACCGACCCCGGCGCCGGACGTTCATTCGAAGTAGCGCCCCTGGTCCATGCTGTCCTCGGCGTACTTGCCCAGGGTCAGCTCGGGCACCTCGTCCAGCTCCACCACGGTGGGCGGTTCGTAGTGCGGCTGCGTCTCGGGCTCCATGCGGCACTCCTCTTCCTGCTCGTGAGCATGGTGCGGGCGGGTCGGCCCGCTGAACTCAAGTCTGCAACTATTCCATCATTGATGGAATATGGCAGGAGCGTAAGAGTATAGTAACCAAGTGAAGCGAGCAAACTTCCTTGCGTCGCGACGTATTCCAGTCATACTGGGATAGATGACCCCCCAGAGAACGGAGCCCTCATGCGCCTCACACGTATCGCAGGTGGCTGTGGCGACGACATGACCTGCCCCACGATCAGCGTCACGGACCGCTCGACGGTCATCGTCCAGGGCTATGAACTGTCCCCCGCGGTGCTGCCGCCGTCATCCCTGCCGGAGGGGGAGTCCGCAGTGGAGATCCCCATGTCGGTGCTTCAGGAGGCCGTGCATGCTCTCGGCACATGACCTCAGGGAGTACCTAGACGCACGTACAACCAACTGGATCTTCCGGTTGGAGGTTCTCGACACCTATGAAGTGGCCTCGGACGGGAGTGACTTCGCTCGTTACCTGGCGGGTGAACAGGAACCCACGCCGGCGCGCAAGCGGCCATGGTTAGACAAACTGGCCGCTGACTACGAATCTGGGCTTCGTCGACACCGGGTCCATGTGCTGTCGACGCCGTTGAACGACTACCTGCGTTACGAGTGCGAGTGGAGTTACGTCCCAAACGGGCACGCGGGGGAGGAGATCTACATACTCGATTTGTCCGAACGGGATAAACCGGACGAGCTTGTCGATCATGACTTCTGGCTAACGGACCAAGGATGCGTGGTCCGCATGTACTACGCCGAGGATGGCCAGTTCCTGGGTGCGGAACCGGTGGATAACCTGGAGCAATACCAGCGGGCCCGGGACGCCGCCATGACCGCCGCGGAACCGTTCTCGACGTGGTGGGCCCGGCACCCCGAGGAATGGAGAACCTACCAACCGCAATGACACAGTCCGACTCCTCGGCCACCGGTCGCGGGCCGGCCGACCGTGCCCGCCTGGCCCGTGCTCTGCGCAACGCGCGTCGTTATAGCGGGCTGGGCGGGGTGGAAGCGGGGCGGCGTGCCGGGATGTCGCAGTCCAAGATCTCCAAGATCGAACGGGAACTGCTGCTGCCCGCGGAGCGCGACGTGGCCGCGCTTTGCGGGGTCTACCAGGTGTCTTCCGAGCAGCAGGAGGAACTTCTGGGGCTCGCGCGGGGATTGCGGGAGGAGTCCTCCGCGCGGGTGATCATGGCGCGCGGCGTCGCCGAGTTTCAACGACGGGTGGGGCAACTGGAGTCCTCCGCCACGCTGGTGCGCGGGTTCCAGCCAGCCATGGTTCCCGGACAGCTACAGACCGAGAGCTACGCGCGGTGCGTATTCAGCGCATCGATCCCAACTCCGCTTGAGCCTCAAGAAATCGAGGAGGCTGTTACGGCGCGGTTGTCTCGTCGGGCTGGCATGAACGTCGGCTCCACGCAGTACCGACTTGTCTTAGCCGAGGGCGCGTTGCGCTGGCAGGCATGTTCGCCCGCACTGATGGCCGGACAGATCCAGGCTGTTGTCGCTGCCATTGCCAGCCCGAGTCTGGAAATCGGTGTGATCCCCTGGACGCAGCCGATGCGCGTGTTCGCCAGTCATGGCTTCCACATCTACGATGACGACGCCGTGACCGTTGGCACCAAGTCAGCCACTGCCACCCTCACTGGTCCAGCTGATATCGCCACCTACGTAGACCTCTTCACCGAGTTGGAACGGGCCGCCAGTTTCGGTGACGCTGCCCGGGAGCATCTGGAACGCATCGCCGCGGACTATCGCCGTCTCGCCGAGTCGTGACGGAGGCGTCCGGTATGCAGGGGATTCCCTTTAGCCCTAGTTCCTCGCCCTTGATGAACACACCCATACCCACCGTCACGCGCCCAGAGCGTCCAAGGACTATCACGGAGGTCGTTGATGCTGACCGCGAATGAGCTCGGTGAATACATCGATACTCGGATCACTCGTTCCGCGTTCCGACTAGAGCTTCTGGACCGCTACGAGGTGGCCTCCGATGGCAGCGACATTGCCCGGTATCTGGCGGGTGAGCAGGAGCCCACACCGGAGCGCAAGCAGCCATGGCTGGAGCACCTCGCAGCTGACTTCGCAGCGGGCATCCGCAACTACCGGGTCCATGTGCTGTCGACGCCGTTGAACGACTACCTGCGCTACGAGTGTGAGTGGAGCTACGTCCCGAACGGGCAGGCCGGGGAGGAGATCTACATCCTCGATTTGTCCGAACGGGACAAGCCGGGCGGGCTGGTCGATCACGACTTTTGGCTCATCGACGATCAGCACGCGATCCCCATGTACTACGCCGAGGATGGCCAGTTCCTGGGCGCGGAGCCGGTGGAAAATCTGGAGCCCTATCAGCGGGCCCGGGACGCCGCCATGGCCGCCGCGGCCCCGTTTTCGACGTGGTGGGCCCGGCACCCCGAGGAATGGAGAACCTACCAACCACAATGAAACGGACTGAGGTCAGCCATGTATCGTCGCCGCTGCGGACTATCGCCGTCTCGCCAGGTCCTAAAAAGCGGTCTGCGTCGTGGAGGGCCTCATCGAAGCTCGGAGCGATTCGGTTGTGTGGTGGGGCTAGCTACAGCGCTTCGGCTTTGGCGGCCTCGACGAAGGCCGTCCACTCGGTGCGGCCGAAGGAGAGGAAGCCGCGCTCGCGCTGGGTGGAGTCGCGCACCGCGAACCGCGCTGAGCCATCAAGCATCGGCCCGGCCTCGACGCACTGTGGATTGCCATTGGCGCTGTAGCTACTGATGTGCCAGCTGACCTCAACGCAGCTGCCGCCACCACTGGGGCTATGGCTGCTGGTGCGCCAACCGGTTGCGATCCAAGCGTCGGCGTTCATGACAGGTCCTTCTCTAGGGCGGCGAGGAACGCCGCTGACTTCTCAGCATCGAGACTGGTTCCTCGCAATTGATCGTACACCCGCACAAGCCGGTCGACTCCTGTGCGTTCGAGGTAGATGGCTCCTCCCGGGCACTCGCTGTGCGCGATGTCCGAGAACGGGGCGGCCAGTCCAATGAGGGCGAAGCTTCCCTCCGGGCTGGCATGAGCCCCAAGTTCGAAGGGAAGAACGTTGATCTCGACCTGGGGGAGATCCATCATCTGCCTCAGGTGTCGCAGTTGCCCTGCCATTACATCGTTGCTCCCGACGGTCCTGCGTAGCGCAGCCTCGTCGATTACTGCCGTGATCTGCGGGGGAGTATCGCGGTGTAGGATCTGCTGGCGTTCTTGCCGAAGGTCAACGCCACGCGTCAGTCGATGTGCACTCATGTCGGGGCTGGTGGCCGAAAACAATGCAAGTGCGTATTCACGGGTCTGGAGAAGGCCAGGTACTACCATCCCAGCAAAGAGGCGCAGGCTCACAGCTCGGTCTTCCAGCCAGGCGAGGTCGATGGTCGAACTCCACGCGTCGTCGGCGTAGGACTCCCACCATCCGGTCTGCCAGAGTTCCCCGGCAAGCTGGAGCAGCATGTCGCGGTGTTTGGGATCCTCCACCCCGTAGAGGTCCAGCAGGGCGGCCGTATCTACTCGTCGGATCGGGTAGACCCCGGTCTCGAACCGACTGACGGTGGCCCCGGTGCGCTGGAGATACTCTCCAGCATCCTTCAAGGTGAAGCCCTTCTGCTCGCGTAGATCACGCAGCAGCTGGCCCAGCCACTGTGCCCGCAGGGTGACACCACGCTCCTTGGACACCGCAGACCTCCCAGCATGCATACACAAGTTTACGTTTACGCTTGTGCGTCCATCATGTATGTGTGAGCATAGCAGTGCGTGAGCGAGATCTCACCAGGTGCCTGCGGGAAGCGCCGCATCATCCCAACCGGTACACCGCCCGGGGATGTTCAGGTCGGCAAACCCCACCCCCGGGCGGCGCACAGAAAGAGGAGGACCCTCAATGCCTGATGTCCCCACTCTCCCTACCCCGAGTATCCCCGAGGCGTGGGACAAGGTCGACACCTCGATCGATACCGAACCCCCGGAGAACCTCTCCGAGGACCAGTTCGACCGGCACGTGGAAACCGTGACCGCCCTACTGGCCGCCGCGGGGCTCCAGGTGCGCCAGCGCGATTACGGCGATGCCGGTTCCTTGCAGATCCGAACGCGATCGGGTGACCACAGCGTCGAGCTGGACCTGCGCGAGGACCGCGGTGCCGACTGGACCCTCACCGCCGATGGCGAGATCCCCGAGGGCACCCCCACCCAGGACATCGCCGCCCGGATCACCCGTCTGTTGCACGCCGCCGAACCAGCGGGTAGCTGATTCGTACCCATGGATGCCGACATCCTGTCGGCATCCACCACCAACTGCGAGACGTGGCGTCAATCGCCGACAGTCGCTGTGCTGTGTCCGAAAACACGGCCAGTGGACTGACCGCACGGTCCAGCCGGCAGGCACCGGCGTTGGACACCACGGCTGCGTCCGAACCGACCTCGACCACTGCCCGCACATCCGCGACAGTGTGCACACCCTTGATCGCCAATGTGGTGGACCACTCGGTCGCGGATCCATGCCAGGTGGCCACGGCCCGGCGCCGGTTTGAACAGCCTTTGGGGCATCTCTGCGGGGGAGAGGCCGCGCGCCTCCAGCAGGGTCAGTTCCGGTGGTGTTGACCTTGGGAAACGTCCTCCCCGGTTGGGCCGCAGGTCCTGGCACGCGGTCTCGGCAACCACTCGGGGAACGATGATCTCCGTGCAGTGACTGTGCCGGCACTGCCTATAGTGCTCCGGCAGGATGCAGCCGACCGTGGACAAATCTCGGAGCATGGTTGGCCTACGGCGGGGCACAGCTGGCGCACCTGGGGCCGTGTGGTGCGTGTTGCCGTACGTGCGACAGTGATCCCATGACTGCGATCTATCGTCTGTGTTCTGACTATGTCGACCAGCGGGCTGCCCTTGATCCTGTCGGTGCCTCCATTTCCGGGGTCTCCGGTTCGTTGGGTCCCGCCACGGACTACAGTCCGGAGGGCTATGGAGCCCGGGCCGAGCTCATTGACACGACTTTGGCCACGCTTGCCACGCTGGACGAGACCGGGCCTGCCGATCGCCGCGCCGCCGCATATTTGCGTGAGCGGCTGGAGGCCCAGCGCGCCTGGCACGAGGCGGGCGAGCCCTACCGCAATCTTTCCGCCCCGTTGGGATTGCTGCATACGCTACACACCTGTGTACAGCTGATGCCTCGTGCCACCAGCGCGGACTGGCAGGCCATTGTGGCGCGGCTGAACGCGATCCCCGGAATGCTGCGCGGCTGGCGGAAAAGTCTGGAGTATGGGCTGGACCAGGGTCTGGCCGCGGCTCGTCGTCAAGCGGTGGAGGCCGCCGCTCAGGCGGAGCGGTTCGTTGCCAGCGAGGTGCACCAGGATCTGATTGTGGCACACGGTGATGGGGCCTATGCCGTGGAGCTTCGTGATGCGGTCGACCAGGCACGTCACGGCTATGTAGAAACGGCGCGCTACCTGCGAGAGGACTACGCGCCGCGGGCGGCTACGGCTGATGGGGTGGGTCCGGAGCGTTACGCGGTAGCCAGCCGCATGTATCTGGGAGCCGACATCGACGCACGTGAGGCCTACGCATGGGGGTGGGCCGAGTTGGAGCGAATCGAGGCGGAGATGGCCGCCGAGGCCGATCGGGTCCGTCCCGGAGCAACCGTGGACGAAGCCACCGCCATCCTGGACGCCACCGAGTACGTTGAGGGGAGCGCTGCCTATCACGATTGGCTGCGCTCCTGGCACGACTGGGCGATTCGCACGCTGGACGGCACGCACTTCGACATCGCCGATCCCTTGCGGACCATCGAGGTGGCCCTGGCGCACGGTTCCAGTTCGGGAGCTGCCTACTACACGCCGCCCAGCGAAGATCTGTCCCGGCCGGGGCGCACGTGGTGGCCGGTCGGTGCACAGCAGCGCTTCACCACATGGAACGAGCTCTCCACGGTCTTTCATGAAGGGGTCCCCGGACACCATCTTCAGCTGGGGGCCAACCGGGCACTTGGTGACTCGCTGTCGCGGTTCCAGCGTTTCACCCAGGTCAGCGGGCACGCCGAGGGATGGGCGCTGTACGCGGAGCGTCTCGCCGACGAGCTGGGGTGGTTCACCGAGCCCGGGACACGCCTGGGCATGCTGGGCAGTGCGGCGCTGCGCGCGGCGCGGGTCGTGATCGATATTGGGGTGCATCTGGACCTGCCCCGCGATGACGGGCATCGTTGGACGTTTGAGAATGCCCAGGAGTTCCTGCGTACGCGGGGACGTGAGCCCGCGCATCGGGTCCATCCGGAGGTGGTGCGCTACTTCGGATGGCCCGGGCAGGCCATCTCCTACAAGCTGGGGGAACGCGCGTGGCTGGCCGCGCGGGAGGAAGCGCGTCGCCAGCCCGATTTTGACCTTAAGGCCTGGCACACCGCCGCTCTCGAACTGGGGCCGGTGGGGTTGGACACCCTGGCTCGGGAGCTGCGTGGGGATGCGGGGTCGAGCTATTCCGGGGATTAGGCCGGGTTCTCGTGGGCAGGTGCGGTCGGCGATCCGGATGCGGGGTCGGGGACCGGGGTTTGGTGTGTACGTCGGTCGTGGGGCCATCGCACCCCGTCTCTGGCCGTTCCCGCGAGGAAGCTGCTGCTGAGGGCGTAGCTGTGCCGTGGGCCCGGGGGAGGTGTCCTCGCGGGCCCACGGCACAGCTGGGTAGCCGTCGTGTTGCCGGCAGCCCTGGTTCAGTCCCGGTGCGATTCCAGGGCGGCGATGATGCGGGGGCGAATTTCGCCGGCGTGGATGACGGCGTCCACGGAGCCGACCTCGACCGCGCGTTGGATGTTGTGCACCTGGTCGAACTCGGCGGCCACCTCTCCGAGTTTCTCGACGCGCACCGAGGCCCGCAGCTGGTCGAGCTTCGAGGTCAACGACGCCCGGTCCGAGCCGGTGGCGTCCGCGATTTGTGTCTCCAACTCCTGCACGCGGTCGTCCGCCGCAGTGCGGGCGTCGACCTCGCCGGCGAACACGACCGCGGCAGCGGGAGCTCCCCCCAGCACCGAGGCGTAGGAGCCCTCCACCGCAAGGACGGTCAGGTTGGGATTGAGGGCTTTGGAGAAGACCACGAACGCGCCACCGTGGTAGCGCGAGATCACGCAGAACACGATGGGGCCGCGGAAATTCACGATCGCTCGCCCAATCTCGGCGCCGTACTCCAGCTGGAGTTTGCGCATCGACTCCGGGGAGCCGTCAAAGCCCGACAGGTTCGCTAGTACCACCAGGGGCCGGTTCCCGCTGGCCGCGTTGATCGCCCGCGCCGCCTTCTTCGACGAGCGGGGGAACAGGGTGCCAGCGGTGTAGGCGTCCGGGCCGTCGGTAGGGGGAAATCCGCGTCGGGCCACCGAGTGGGACTCGATGCCGAGCAGACACACCGGGGTTCCGCCCAGGTGTGCGTCCTGGACCACTGTGGTGTCTGCGTCGGCCATTGCGGCCCAGCGTTCCAGCGTGGGGTGGTCCTGGTCGGACAGGGCGCGCATCACGGTGCGGATGTCGAAGGGTTTCTTGCGGTCCGGGTTGGTTTCGGCGGAGAAGATGTCGCCGACACGGGTGAAGTCGCTGCCGTCGAGGGCGTGTGGGAATTCGCAGATGTCACGGTCGACGGGGTCGGTGGTGGTGGTCCGGCGGGGTGTGTCCTCTCCTGGAGCGATATAGGTGTGATCGTAGTGCGCCATGAGTACGTCCCGGGCGGCGGTCAGGTTGGGTGCCCAGTACTGTGCCTGACCGTTGGGGCCCATCACCCGGTCGTAGCCGCCGATGCCGAAGTTGTCCTCGGCTGAGACCCCGCCGGAGAAGTCCAGGGACTGTTTTCCGGTCAGCACCATGGCCGAGTCCGGCGTCATCACCAGGATGCCCTTGGTGTGCATGAGCATGGTCGCTTCGGCGTTCCAGTAGGGCTGCGCGCCGACGTTGATGCCCGCGACCACGACGTTGATCTCCCCGCCGTTTTGGGTGAACTCGACGATGCGGCGCAGGGCGGCGGCGACCCAGTCCATGTTTTCGGTTCCCGATTCCATGGAGATGCGGGCGCCGGCGGATAGGGCGTACCACTCCAGGGGCAGGCGTAGGCGTTCGGCCAGATCCAGGGCCGCGATGACGCGGCGGCATTCCGCTTCGGCCAGGGCCCCTAGCGACTTGGTTGGGTCGCCGAACAGGACGACCCGCTGCATGCCCTGGGGGTGGCGTTGGGTGGGTGTGGTGATGGTTCCGGTGACCAGGCCGGCGCTGTTTTTGCCTTTTGGACGGTCGACGGGAACCAGGGTGTGGTCGGTGTCGAGGTCGTATTCGACGAAGTCGCCCAGCAGGGTGGCCAGCTCGTAGGGGTAGACCGTGTTGCGGCTGGCTGCGCGGAGGACCTTCCTGCGGTAGTCGTCGATCGGCTCGATCGGCTCCTCCGGGGGTGGGCCGACCGTCAATTCGTGCCCACCGGCGGCGTCGAAGGTGATCCGCACCGCGATTTTGGTGAGCTCTCCGGTGCTGCGGGTGTGCTGGCGGGCGATGACCAGGATTTCCTCCAGCCCGGCGCCGGTGGTGGTCGGCAGGATACGGTGCGCGATCGTGTCCAGTTCGGCGCGGGTGAGCTCGCTGGGTGGCCAGACGTAGAGCACGATCCGGTTGGTGGTGGAGCGTTTTTTGGGTGGTCGCTGCGCCTGTGCGCGCCGGATGGCGTCCAGGCAGGCGGCGACGGCGCCTTCGGCCGTGGGTAGTGCGACCAGCCGGCCGTCGTGTTCCCGGAGTTCCGTGAGGTCGCGTACCTGTGCGAAGGCGGCGAGGCGGTCGTCGCTGGGGTTGTCCTTAGCCACGCAGCGGAACAGGTACACCTCCTCATCGGAGGAGGGCAGGCGGGTCAGGTCGAACTTGTTGAGCCGCTCCATCTGCATGCGCTGGGCGATGTAGGGGTGCAGGCCGCGGATCAGGCGGTGTTCGGCCATGCCCGTGGCTGCGGGATGGAACGTGAAGTGATGGTGCATGACCGCGCCGCCCCGACCTGCGACTGTGGTGGTGAGTCGGCGGATGTGGTGTGGCAGCGGGTGGGTGCTGATGGCTTCGTGTAGGGCGGTGGCCATCGCGTCGGAATCTGCGGGCTGGTTCTCCCAGGCGAGGTAGATATCGGCGTCGACGTCGTGTTCGTCGCTGGCGAGCTGGGCTAGCCCGTGCAGTGCGTTGCCGATGTCGTCGAAGCTCACGGCGGTGGTGACTACGGGGGCCTCGGCGCGGTCGGCGATGACGAAGGTGCAGCCCGCTGCCGTGTGGGTGCGTACGTCGGTGATGGGTTTGTTGCCGTAGTAGCGCCGGGTGAGCACCTCCAGCATGACGGTGTTGTCGAGATGCTCGCGGCGGTTGAGACGCTGGCCCAGCAGGCGCACCAGGGGTTCGGTGCTGCGCACCATGTCGGCGATGCGTTCGCTGCGGTCGGGGGAGGTGGGGTGGGTGTCGAGGTGCCGGAGGTGTTTGCGAACGTTGGCGTAGACGCGGGCCCGGTTGCGTCGTAGCAGCGGCTGGGCGAACCAGGTGAAGACCACCCCGCGGGCCAGGTCGGCGACCGCGGGGAACCGGACCTGGGTGGCCGCGATCAGTCGTTCCAGGGCACGACCGGCCGGTTCGCGCAGCGGTTCGTCGGGGGGTGGTTCCTGCCCCCACACGCGCAGGAGGGCGCTGATGATCGCTGTGTCGGAGGTGGCGCGCTGTTGGGCGAGGAAGATCCGAAACACGGCCTCCTCGAGCTGGGGGCTGCGTTCCAGGTCGGTGACGCCGTAGTGGGCGAGAACCCGGGTGAGCTTGGCCTGGAACGCCTCGGGCAGCCCGGCGCGGGCCACGTCGAGGCTTTGCATGTAGGTGTGGAAGAGCTCGCGGGGACTGTGTACGTGCTCCTCGCCCGGGGTGTCCTCACCCGCGGGGCGGTTGCGGCTGAGTTCGGCGAGGTCGGCGAACATATCCACAAGGTCGATTTCGGCGGCCAGGGGGCGTTGGCCGTGTGCGGTGGCCTGTTGGCGGTCCGTCAGGTAGGTGTCGAGGGCGCGGTGTTCGTCGTGGGGGTCCGGGTCGAATCCCAACAGGAGACCACGTAGATCCTCCTGGCCCCGGGTCAGGCGCTGCGGAAGGGAGCGGACGTTGGCTACGTCCGGCAGGTCCAGCTCCGTGGACGTGCCGGAGGTGGTGTCCTCGGTGTCGGTGAGCGCGTCCAGTCGCAGCAGGGGCGCCCCGGTCTCCACCTGGCTGCCCACGGAGACGCTGCATTCCTTCACACGCGCGTGAAACGGTGCCCGCAGTACCGTCTCCATCTTCATGCTCTCCAGTACCAAGACCGGGGCATCCGCCTCGACCTCGGCCCCGACCTCCACGGGCGTGGCCACGACCAGGGCGGGGGTGGGGGCGCGGATGACTCCGCCCTCGTCCCGGTTGACCCGGTGGGTGACCCCATCGACCTCCACCAGATGGATCGGCCCGTGGGTTCCGGTCACCAGACTGTAGGGGGTGTCGTTGACGACGATCCGCCCGGTGTGGGCGTCGAAACGTTCCAGCTCCACATCGGCGGTGCGGACGTCGGTGCCCGCGTCGATGCCGATGCGGAAGCGGTGGCTGCCCACGCGCGCGACCCGCAGACGGTAGGTGACGCCGCGGAGTTTCAGGCCGAGGGGGCGGCCACTTTCGTGTTGGGTTTGGGGGCGACCCCCGTGGGCCGTGGACAGCAGCCGCTGCTGTTCGACCCGTTCCTCCTCCTCATAGGCTTCGATGGCGGCAGCGGCCAAGGCGACGCAGGAGTGCCGGTTGGCCACGAGTCGACCCTGGCCGCGGACTCGGTCGATCCAGCCGGTGTCGGCGGTGGCCTCGATCACCTCGGGGGCGGTGAGTAGGTCGAGCACGAAGCTCTTGTTTGTGGCGCCCCCGTCAATGATGACGATGGTTTGGGTCATTGCACGGCGCAGTCGGCCCAGCGCCTCCTGGCGGTCGCGGCCATAGGCGATGACCTTTGCGATCATGGAGTCGAAGTCGGCGGGGATGGTGTCGCCCTCGGTCACGCCGGTGTCCACCCGAATCCCCGGACCGGAGGGCAGCGTCAGTCGCGCGATTCGGCCCGGGGCGGGAGCGAAGTCGCGGTCGGGGTCCTCTGCGTTGAGGCGAGCTTCGATCGCGTGTCCGCGTTCTGCCGGTGGTTCACCCTCGAGGCGACCGCCGGAAGCTACATGCAGCTGCGCCTTGACCAGGTCGAACGCGGTGGTGGACTCGGTGATCGGGTGCTCGACCTGGAGGCGCGTGTTGACCTCAAGGAACGCGAACATCTTCTCGTCGGGGTGGTAGAGGAACTCCACGGTCGCCGCGCCGCGGTAGCCGACCCTACGGGCCAGGCGTTCGGCGGATTCCTTGACCTGTGCGGTCTGGTCGGGACTGAGCAGAGGTGAGGCCGACTCTTCAATAATCTTCTGGTTGCGTCGCTGCACCGAGCAGTCGCGTACCCCCAGAGCCCAGGCCGTGCCCTGACCGTCGGCGATCACCTGAACCTCCACGTGCCGGGCGCCGGTGACCAGGCGTTCCAGGAACAGGGTGCCGCTACCGAAGGCTCGTTCGGCCTCCTGACGGGTGCGGTCGTAGGCCTCGACCAGTTCCGTTTCGTTGGTGATGACGCGGATACCACGCCCACCCCCGCCGGCGGCCGCCTTGAGCATCAGCGGGTATCCGATCTCCCGGGCTGCGGCTACCGCCGCGTCCAGGTCCGCCACCGCGCCGCGGCTCCACGGTGCGACCGGAACACCGGCCTCCTCCGCGAGGAGCTTCGCTCCGACCTTGTCCCCAAGCTGACGCATCGCGTCTGCGCTTGGCCCGATGAAGGTCACACCGAGTGTTGCGCACAGTTCCGCGAACGCTGGATCCTCGGCGACAAACCCCCAGCCGACCCACGCCGCGTCGGCTTCGGTGTCGATCAGTGCCCGCTCGAGCACGGATAGGTCCAGGTAGGGGCGTGCGGACGCAGGTCCCAGTTCGTAGGCGAGGTCTGCCTGGCGAACGAATGCGGCCGTGCGGTCGACGTCGGTGTACAGGGCCACGGTCTCGATCCGTGTTCCCGTCTCCGTCGACAGGTCACGTACGGCATGGATGAGCCGCATGGCGGCCTCACCGCGGTTGACGATGGCGATACGCCTGAGCACTCGACCGAGCCCTTTCCGTTGACCAATGATGCTGTGAATACTGCGGAGACGGTGGTCCCGCAGTATTCACTCTGTCGGTTCTCGGGCCGGTGGCGCCATGCTCCACCCACCGAAGACGCGCGGGCTGACATTGTGGGAAATGACCAAGACTGGGGTGCCGTCGGGGCAGTCGCTGCTGCACAGCGGGGGTAGGTCTCGCTGCGTGCACCGGTTTGCCCGAGGCCTCAGGGCTGGGTGGAGCTCGGGCTGTCCTGTTCGGCTGCGGTGAGGGCGCGTTCGGTGAGGGTGGCAAAGCAGACCAACAGGGCCAGGCTGCTCGCGGCACTGGCCAGGAACAGGCCGCGTAGGCCGAGCAGTTCCGCCAGGAGGCCACCGAGGAGGGCGCCCAAGGGCAGGGTTCCCCAGGCAACGAGGCGGTAGCAGGAGTTCACTCGCCCCAGGAGCTCGGCGGGGATGATGCGTTGGCGCAGGGACACTGCGACCACGTTCCACATCATGAGGCCAACCCCGAAGCTGATGAAGCCGGCTGCGACCAGGAGGAGGTTGGCTGTGGCCGCGGGAAGGGCCTTGGCTAGGGCAGACACCACCACGGTTGCCGCGAGTAGCTGGGCGCGCCCCAGCCAGGCCTGGAGGCGTTCGGTGACCAGTGCGCCGAGCACGCTGCCGGCGGCGGTCCCCATGAGCAACCAGCCGTAGGCGTACTCGGGTAGGCCCATGGCCGATTCCGGTCCTACGGCGTAGAGAACGAACACGGCCATGAAGGCGGAACTGCCCAGATTCATGACGCCGGTCATGACCGCCAGGGTGCGTAACACGCGGTGACGCCACAGGTAAGCGATGCCGGCGGCGATGTCGCTGCGGAGTGTGGTGGCGGGCCCGCGGTGGGGACGGTAGTGGCCCGCGAGCAGGAGTAGGATCAGCGCCGATACTCCATACAGTGCTGCGGGGGTTGCGACGGCAGCCACCACGGTCACAGCGACCAGAACACCCCCCAAGGCCTGGCCGGCGAAGCTCTCCATGGTCTCCCGTGCGGCGAACAGTCGGCCGTTGGCGCGGCCGAGTTGGTCCCGTTCGACGAGCATGGGCAGGATCGACTGTGCGGTTCCGTCGAAGAAGACCTCACCGGTTCCCACGATCAGTGCCAGGACAAGCAGCAGCCAGAGACTGTCGATGCCGAGGGCGACGGATGTGGCGAAGGTGGCCAGGGCGGCCAGGCGCAGCCCGTTGGCGCTGACCATGATGCGACGTCGGTCCAGTCGGTCGGCGATCGCGCCGGCGTGGAGGGCCAGCAGCAGCCACGGGAGCGTGGCCAGCACAGTCACCAGGGCAATCAGGGTTGGCGAGCGGGTGTAGTGGAGTGCGATCAGGGGCAGCGAGACGCGGTACATCCCGTCTGCCAGGTTGGAGATGGTGGAGGAACCCCACAGCTGCCAAAAGCGGCGCCCGAGGGAGGAATCGAGGGAGGACGACACTGATATAGTTTTTCATATCGGTTAGGATGTGGCAATCGTGTCCGAACAACCCACCGCCTCATCCCAGCGTCGCCCCGCGACCCCGGAAGAGGCCAAAGCCCTGGCCCATCCGTTGCGCATCCGCATCCTGAGGTTGTGTTGGCAGCGTCCCCACACCAACAAGGAGCTGGGGGAGTGTCTGGAGCGAGAGCCGGGGGCGCTGCTGCACCATGTGCGCCGCCTGCACCGCACCGGATTCCTGGAACTGTCCGAGACTCGTCCGGGCCCCCGCGGCACCACCGAAAAGCTCTACCGCGCCACCGGAAAGTCCTGGACACTCGATGTCGCCGATACCGACCAGTCGGTGGCCTTCGCTGCGCTGGAGGCCTTCCGGGAGGAGGCCCGCGCGGCCGGTGCACAGCGACAGTTCCTCATCAACCGCTTCGCGTTGCAGCTGAGTGACCAGCGCGCCCACGAACTCAGGCAGCGGCTCCACGACCTCGTCGCCGAGTACTCCGCCAGCCCGGACGCCCACGGCCAGATCTATGGTGCATTCTTCGGGATGCACCTGGACGCGCGCGAGGACAGCCCACCCCCGGACTCCTAACGGCTCTGCGATCGGGGCCGGCGGCCCTCCCCGACGCGTCACCACCCGTGCCGCACAGCGCTGTGCGGCACGGGTGGTGACGCGTGCGCGTGGCTGCGCTCAGACGAGTCCCTGGGCAAGCATGGCGTCGGCAACCCGCTCCAGACCAGCAATGTTGGCCCCAGTGACGTAGTCACCCGGGACGTCGTAGCGAGCGGCGGTCGCGGCGCAGGCGCTGTGGATGTCGCCCATGATCTCGGCCAGCCGCTGCTCGGTGTACTCGAAGCCCCAGGGCTCGCGGGTCGCGTTCTGGCGCATCTCCAGCAAACTGGTGGCAACACCCCCGGCGTTGGCGGCCTTGCCCGGGCCGAAAGCCACCCCCGCCTCCCGCAACACCCGGACCGCATCCGGGGTGGTGGGCATGTTCGCCCCCTCCGAGACGGCCCGGATCCCGTTGCCAACGAGGGTGCGTGCAGCGTCGGCGTCGATCTCGTTCTGGGTCGCCGACGGCAGCGCCACATCCCCGGGCACATCCCACACCCGGCCCCCGGGAACGTGGGTTGCCGAACTGCCGCGCCGCTGGGCATAGTCGGCGAGCCGGCCCCGCTCCACCTCTTTGACCTGCTGGAGCAGTGCGAGGTCGATGCCCTTCTCGTCCACGACGTAACCACCGGAATCCGAACAGGTGAGCACGTGGGCTCCCAGCTGCTGGGCCTTCTCGATGGCGTAGATGGCGACGTTGCCCGATCCCGACACCAGGACCTGCTGGCCGTCCAGGTCCTCACCGCGGGCGCGCAGCATCTCCGCGGCGAACAGGACATTTCCGTAGCCGGTGGCTTCCTTGCGCACCGGCGAGCCACCCCAGCCCAGCCCTTTACCGGTGAGGACGCCAGCCTCCCAACGGTTGGTGAGCCTGCGATACTGGCCAAAGAGATAGCCGATCTCGCGTTCCCCCACACCGATGTCGCCGGCCGGAACATCGGTGTGCTCGCCCAGGTGCCGGTGCAGTTCGGTCATGAACGACTGGCAGAACCGCATGATCTCCGAGGGGGAACGGCCCTTGGGGTCGAAGTCACTGCCCCCCTTGGCGCCACCGATGTTCAGCCCCGTCAGCGCATTCTTGAATACCTGCTCGAAACCCAGGAACTTGACGGTGTCGAGGTTCACGGACGGGTGGAACCGCAACCCACCCTTGTAGGGACCGAGCGCGCTGTTGAACTCGACCCGGAAACCGCGGTTGATGTGAATGGTGCCGCTGTCGTCCTGCCACGGCACCCGGAAAATGATCTGGCGTTCCGGCTCGACGATCCGTTCCACAATCCGGGACGCGGCGAGATCGGGCCGCTGCGTCAGAACCGGGGCCAGAGATTCCAGTAACTCGCGTACCGCTTGATGGAAATACGGCTCGGCCGGGTCCCGCCGTCGGATCTCGTCGAACGTCCCGATCAGCTCGGGGGGCAGTGTGGCGTGCTCGGACGTCACCGTCATCGGGTCAGGCTCCTTCACGGGTCGCGGGAACATTGGCCGGGGACCGAAGTCAACCTATGTCAGCGCGCCCGAGCCTCCGGTCATTCCCGCTCCTGGCGCATCGTCCGGCATCACGCGGAACTCTCGCCCCACGCTTCCCCCGAGCCAGCATCGGCCTCGCCACCGCAGTGCCCCGAGGTCAGGAGGGCGTGCACCATCTGGCGGGCCTGCTGGCGGTGCCCGGCCTGACTGTCGATGCCCTGGTGGGCAACGGCTCCCTCCAACAGCAGAAACACGTGCTCGGCGACAGAGTCCGCATTGTGCAGCACCGGATAGTCCGCCGCGACGAGCGCGCCGAGCCGGGCCCGCACCTGCGCCTTGTGGCGGCGGATCACAACCAGGCCCGGATGATCGGCCGGAAGCTCCGCGGCCCCGTTGAGAAAACCGCAGCCGCGCGAGACATCCAGCCACGGATGGTCGAAGTAGCAGTCGAACAGAACCAGAGCTCGGGGCACGGCGGCGCCCTCCAGGCGCTGTTCCAGGTAGTCCCACCACCGGCTATGGCGGTCCTCGAGGTATGCCACCACCAGCTCGGTTTTGGAGCCGAAGCAGTCGTAGAGCGTCTTCTTGGTGACCCCGGCGACCTCGGCGATCCCCGCCACCCCGACCGCGTTGATGCCCTGGTGGTAGAACAGGTGTGCGGCGGAGTCCAGAAGACGCCGGCCGGCTTCCGTCCGTTGCGCACGCTGAACCACACACCAACCATACCTACCGGTGGAACAGCCAGCAGGCGCCGAATGGCGCAGGCCTACCCCGAGATGTCCCCCAGTTCCCCGGCCAGGGGTGGACACCTGGACACAATGCCCGAGACTGGAAGAGAGGCCCGGAGTACGACCGGCGACACATATGGAGGTTGCGATGTCCAGCCGCGGATGGATGATTGCCGGCGGTGTGGGAGCCGGGCTGCTGCTGTTGTGGCTGCTGCCGGGATGGCTGACACTGCTTGTGGTGCTGGCCGTGGTGGGCGTGCCGATCGCGGGATACCTGATGCTGGATCCGAGCCAGAGGCGCCGGCTGGGCCGCGCCGCCGGACGGGGACGGTTGGGTCCCTGACCTCCAGGATCAGGCTGCGTGCGCCCCGGAATCGGGGCGCATGGCCGCGGCCGGTGGGTGCTCACGACGGGCCCCGTAGGCCAGCAGGTACGGCGGAATCCCGCGGAACCACGGGAGGCGGTTGGCGACCCGGAGTGGCAGCGGAAGACGCGCGGCATCGCTGGTATCAATCGTGCCGGCCAGCGCCGGACGCACCACCCGTGCATGCATAGCCCGCTGGAACCCTTGCAGAAGGACCGTTGTGGGGAGCCGCCGCCGCTGGACCGCGGCCACCGCGTCGCGGGTGACCCGGCCCTCCAACAGCGGTCCGGCAAGCTTCCGCGCCGCGGCCACGGCATCCTGGACGGCCAGGTTGATGCCGATCCCACCCACCGGTGACATGGCGTGTGCGGCGTCCCCGATGCACAGCAGTCCAGGCACGTACCAGCGGCGCATGCGGTCCAGGCGCACATCCAGCAGCTTGACCTGTGCCCAGTCATCGAGCAGCTGTCGGCCGGCGAGCCAGGGAACCAGGGTGGTCAGGAACTCGTTGAACTCGGCGAGCGGGCGTGCCCGGCGTGCGGAATCGGTCCCTTTGGCGATGATGGCGGCGGCCTGGTAGTACTCGCCACGGTCGATGAGCAGGAGAAACATACCGCTGCGCATGGTGGGCACCACCCCAGAGGGATCCTGGGGGTGGCGGGGAAGCCGGAACCACCAGACGTCCATGGGTGTGGCATAGTCCCGTACCGTCAGCTCGGCAATGGTGCGGGCGATGGATCCGCGGCCGTCACAGGCCACGGTGATCGGGGCCCGGATCTCCCCGGTGCTGCCGTCGGCAGTGCGATAGTGCACGCCGTTGACACGGCCTGCCTCCCGAATCAGAGACGTGGCCTCGGTGTTCATGCGCAGGGTGAAGGTGGGCTCCTGGGCGCCGGCCTGGGCCAGCAGAGTGAGGAAGTCCCACTGCGGCACCATCGCGATGTAGTTGTGCTTGGTGGGGAGTCTGCTGAAGTCACCGAGGGTCACCAGCTGCCCGTTCGGGCCGATCGGAAACTGCACCTGCTGTACCCGGCGTTGGGGTAGTTCGGCGAATCGGCTGCCCAGTCCCAGGTCGTCGAGCAGGGACAGGGTGGTGGGATGGACGGTGTCGCCACGGAAGTCCCGCAGGAAATCGTTGTGCTTCTCCAGAACCGTGACCTCGATGCCGCAGCGGGCCAGCAACAGGCCGAGCACCATCCCGGCTGGACCGCCACCCACGACACAGCAGCGCGTACGAACCATGGGCATCTCCGTTCGTGCCGGCGCGTTCCGAAACTCATTCCCTCGTTCCGCGTTGCGCACGCCTGGCCGAACGGACGTGTCTGGGTCATGCGCAGTGCTGGCTGGACGGATACACAGCCCCGGTAAGCGTGCCGGGGGCTACGGCCCACGGGTAACGCCCGGGGGTCAGAGCCGGGCCGGAACGCGCGGCAGGTTCCTCGCGTCGCCGGTGGGTGCGGGAACCGACACCCGGGCGCGCCGGTCTGTTGGCCAGGGTGACCGGCACGCGGGCCGAGGTCGGCACACCGAGCTGTGCGGTCGACACGATGGTGCACGGTCCCCGGCCAGCGGCGGAGCAACGGCGGCCGCAGCTGTGTGGCCACGGTGAGCGCGTCTGCACCAGGTTCGGCAACGGGGCACCAGGTACGACACCCCAATTTAATAACACGTGTTGTGTGAATGGGGGGCGTGACCTATCGTCAGGGTCGTTTCCACGAAAGTACGCACGACCACCCGGAGGCGGGGTAGGGAGGCTGAAGGGCGATGGATACGCCGACCGCGGGTTACACGGTGGTGGAGTACGGTGGGGTCAGTGCCATCGAGGGCGCGGACCGCAGCGCCTACCCCTACGGGCGGTCGTTGCTGGTGCGTGGCCGTGACTCCTCGCTGGTCGTCGACCCGTCCCTGTCACTCGCCGACGGCGGCCCGCCCGCGGACGTGGTCGCGGTGAGCCACGCCCACGAGGACCACATCGCGGGATTGCGCAGCTATGACGTCCCGGTCCATGTCCACGAGCGCGATCTCGAGGCACTGCGCTCCCGCGAGACTCTCATCGCCGGTTTCGGGCTCCCGCCCGAGGCGGCTGCGGAGGCCGAGACGGTGCTCCGGGACCAGTTTCACGTGGCCGGACGCCCTGATGCGCTCGGATTTACCGATGGCGCCGTGTTCGACCTGGGTGGGCGCACCGTGACGGCCGTCCACCTGCCCGGTCATACCGCGGGCCACAGCGGTTTCCTGATCGAGCCCGATGGCTTCTTCTTCATCGCCGATATCGACCTGACCTCGTTCGGCCCGTACTACGGCGACGTTGACAGCAGCCTCGCGGATTTCGATGCATCACTACACCGTTGCCGCGAGATCGAGGCCCGGTGGTACGGCACCGCCCACCAGAAGGGCGTGATCGACGGCCCCGCGGAGTTCCGGCGCCGGCTCGACGCCTACGCTGACGTGGTGCAGCAACGGGACGCCACACTGCTGGACTTTCTCCGTGAGCCGCGGACCCTCCGGCAGATCGCAGAACACCGGCTGGTCTACCGTGCCCATGTGCGGGGATCGCACGTGGAGCTGGTGGAGCAACGCACTGCCACTCAGCACCTGGAGAGGCTTCGGAGGGAAGGCCGGATCACCGAGGTCGAGCAGGGGCTGTTCCGTGCGGTCCCGGGACACCGGGATCCACGCACCGCCGCGCCCCCGATCTAACCCGCCCACGTGTCCGTCGCGCCCTGGGACCGCCATGACCCATCCGAATAACCGCAATCCCCCCTCCACCACCGCGGGTGCGCCGCGCGGCCGCCCGGCCGGGGACCACACTGCCAAACGGGTCGAGCTGCTCCGCGCGGCCACATCGGTGATCGCGGAGAACGGCTACGCCAACGCGTCCCTACGCGCCGTGGCCCAGAAGGCCGGATGCACAACCGGGGCGGTCACCTACTACTTCGCCAGTAGGCAGGAGCTGGTCATCGCCGTGGCCGAGCACCATTTCGACTCCTTCGACGCGATGCTTGCCGACGTGCGCGACCAGACCGATATCCGGACACTTGTCGAGCGGTGGCTGTCCCACACCACCGACGACCCCGAATTCTGGCCGGTGATGTCCCAGCTGCTGGTCCACGCGCGCTACGCCCCGACCCTCGCCCGCGTCATCGAGCGGCGCTACACACACTTCCGGACCGTCTACACCGAGCTCCTCGCAACGGGGCAGGAGCAGGGCACCGTACGCGACGACATTCCCGCCGACCTGCTGGCTGACCAACTCGCGGCAATGGGTGACGGCTGGATGATTATGGCGCCGTTCGAGCCCGCTCGGTTCAGCCCATCTCGCATCCGCGCCCTCGTCGAGGCAGCCCTCACCCTGATCACCCCACCGCCCTGCCCAGCTCACGGTCCCCAGCCGTGACCCGACAACCATCCGGACCCGCGCCTGCGGAAGGACCGCCGCCCCCGACGCACCGGTGTGGCCGGGACAGACAGCCAGGGCCACGTCGTGGCGAGGGGGCGCAGGTGCTCCCACTCGGTCGCGCCAGGGAGTACGGGAGCAACGTTCGGGACGCACCGGGCGATGCCGACACCACGGGGCCGGTTAGGGGTCCATCAGCTCGCTGAGTACGGCCAACCGTTCGCGCCAGCGCGTTTTACTGTGCGCGGCAGCCGCAGCGTCAGCCAGCCGTTCCTGTTCGACCGACACCTGGCAGCGGGACGGCCCCTTGGCGGTGATCCCCACCACCAACCGGCTGCTGTCCTCGACCACATCGGCGCGGAAGTTGCGCGGGGCAGACTCCCGACGCACCGACAGAGACACGTCAGGCAGCCACCGCTGACGCAGCTGCGGATCGGCGAATGCAGCGAAAGCCAGCTCGGCAGGAACGTTCAGGGTGCGCGACGCTGTGGCCGAGAAGGTCCCGTCCCTGCGCTGTCCGGGAGCCCGAATCCCGCGGTCCTGCTCGTAGGCCACCGTGAGGGTCTGGGCCCACCAGCCGGGGACCTGGTGGTGTTCGGTGAGCCACCGTGCGATCTCGGCATGGCTCCGGGACAGCGCCCCCCACGCGTCCAGAAGCGCGAACCATTCCTCGCGGGGCCGCCCCGTGGTGCGTCGTATGGTCTCCGCGGAGTACCGCACCGCACCGACCTCGCTGGTGGGAGGGCCGTCGTCCGGCGGGGACGGGTCCGGGGAATTCGTCGACATGTGCTGCTGGCCCCTTTCGCTGTGCATGGTCAGCGCCCGATCCGGGGCGTATCACTGCGTCACCCGGATATGTTCCCTGGACCGGTCCCCATATCCGGATCCGTGCCCGAGGCGATGGCCGGGCCAGCCCCCAAGGTCACCCGTGCGCGATAGCCTGCCCGCATGAGCGATCTGCGAGAGCTCGCCCGGTTGCGGTGCGTCGCCCAGCTGCTGGCCGGGCAGCGAGCAGAGACACCGGCAGCCGCAGTGGCCTGGCTTACCGCGGCCCAGGGTCAGGACTATGCCGGTGCGCTCACCTCGATCGCCCTGCGTACCCGCACCGGAACTCGAGCTGCGGTCGAGCAGGCCCTGGACGCAGGCGAGATCGTGCGCTCCTGGCCCATGCGCGGCACCCTGCATCTGGTGTGCGCGGCCGACCTGGGGTGGATGCTGGAGGTACTGACCCCACGCGTCCTGGCGGCCAGCGCACGACGCCGTTCCCAGCTGGGGGTGGACGAGTCCACCATTGAGCGGGCCCGGACGATCGCGGTCACCGAGCTGGCCGCGCACGGCCGGCTCTCCCGCAGTCAGCTGCTGGCCCGGTGGGAAGAGGCAGGAATCGCCACCGCCGGCGGTCGGGGCTACCACTTGATCACCTATTTGAGTATGACCGGACTCCTGTGCTTTGGTCCGACCCGCGACGGGGAGCAACAGCTCGTCCTCGTCGCGGAGTGGATTCCCCAGCCGCGCACCGTGGAGCGGGAGGAGGCCCTGGGGGAGCTCGCGTTGCGTTACTTCCGCAGTCACGGCCCGGCCACCTTCCAGGACTTCGCCCGCTGGGCGCAGCTCACCGCGACCGACGCCCGAACCGGCGTGGCGCGGGTCGACGGCGAGCTGACCCGCCTGTACGTGCACGACACCGAGTACCTCCTCGATCCGGCCATACCGCAGCGGCTGGAGCAGTGCCGAGGCGAGATCGACGACGTGCTGCTACTTCCCGGATTCGACGAGTTCGTGTTGGGTTATGCCAACCGTGCGGCCGTGCTCCCCTCCGCGTTCGCGGACCGAATCGTTCCCGGCGGCAACGGGGTATTCCGGCCGACCGTGGTCCGCGACGGTCAGATCGTGGGGACGTGGCGCCATGTCGGCACGGCCTCGGCCCGCAGAATCGAAGCCACCGCGTTCACCGAGTTCGCGACGCAGGACCAGGCCCGAATCGCCGAGGTGTATGCGGCCCTGCCGCACCAGTAGGCCCCAGGGAGTGTGGTCCGCCGGGGCGGGCGGTGTGGCAGGGCGCGAGCGTCTGCGCTGACGGCGCCGACTCAGTCGTCGTGGTCCACCTCGACCTGCGGGGTGTCGTCCACACAGGTCACGTCATACTCGTAGGATTCGGTGTCGCTTTCGAATTCGATCTCGGCGTCATCCTCGGGTCCCGCGTCCACATCGTCGACGTGGAAGTCCTCGTCTGGAACCCACCAGACCAGTTCGGCCAGACCGTCGGCGCATCGGGCGAGGAACGTGCCGCCGCCCTGCTCCACCAACTCTTCGGTGTCGGTCACGTCGACGTCGTCGGGGACGCTGGACAGCTCGCCCCGGGCCTCCTCCTCGGCTTCGATCTCGCCGTTGGCTTCCTGGTCTTCTTCCTCAGCCGGGGCATCCGGAGTCTCTTCCTCGGCCGGGTCGTCATCGGTGAGGTCGTCGCAGGCCGGCAGCAGGAACATCGCCGTTGCCGCGGCAAGTGTCAGGGTGAGTGTGCGCGGGCTGGGCGCCGGTGCGTGGGGCATGGTCGCGAACCTCCGTGTTTCCCATCCTCGGCTATGACTCTGTGTGTTCGTTCCGCTCCAGGATTGTGTGAAGGGTCGCGCCGCTCCACCTGACACGCGGCTGACCGGAAAGGTTCCGGTTCCCCTGCACGGGGTGGTCCGGTGTGTTCGGCCGCCTCGGCCACCCGCGGTGCCTGGTGCTGCGGGTGGCCGGAATCGTCGTCGCAGCCAGGCCGCACGTTCTGTGCGGGATGGGGGCGGGGACGCTGGTGCGGGGATCATGTCGACAGTCCGGTCTCCACGACGGTCACGGCCGGGTGGTGGAGCCGTCCCGGCGGCGGGGCACCGAACAGCCGACACGCGCCGGCACCCGGGGGACGACTACGTGTGCGGGCCGAACATGTGACCGGACGCCCGACCGAGCCGGTCTCCTCCTCTCGGGGGAGGTCCGCGGGACCGTCGTGGTGAGGGCGCGGGTTCCGCGTCGACACCGGTCACCGACCACCCGACGACCTCATCGCTGGGGGTCAGGGCGCCGTTCGTGGGGCTAGTCCGTCGTTTCGGTAAAGGTGTGCTGCCGGGTCGTCCAGGAGGCGAGGATGCGCAGCCGCTCGTGGCTGGGGCTGTCGGCCTCGGCGGTCCAGGTGATGAGCTGCTGGTCCGGGTCGGTTGCACAGGTCGGCGTGTCCCAGTCGAGAGTGAGCTCGCCGACGACGGGATGGTGCATTGTTTTGGTGCCGATGCGCTGACCGGCGAGGTGGTGGGCCACGGCTATCCCGGAGTGTCTGCCACAGTGCACCCTGCCATGTTCGCCAGACCGTCCGGTGCGTCGACGCGATCGGATAGCACGACACGCAGCGGACCGCGCGTGCCCGTGCCGGCGGACCCGTGTCCGTTACTCCGGGCGGGGCGGACGTCGGTTCCGTTTGATGTCGGCGCGGGTGCGCTTGTCGTGCAGCCTTCGTTGGCGCGCTCCCCGGGATGGGCGGCTGCGGCGCCGCGGTGTGGGTATCGCCAACGCCGCCGCCACCCTGGTCCGGAGCCGCTGGAGGACGTCCTGGCGATTGCGGTGCTGGGATCGGTGCCGCGATCCCTGGATGCGAAGTATCCCCTCCGTGGTCAGTTGGGACGACAACCGTTCGAGGAGACGCCGGCGCTGGTCTGGAGTGAGAGCTGCCGACTCGGCAATATTCCAGCGCAGCTCCACTTTGGACGAGGTCGTATTCACATGCTGCCCGCCTGGCCCACCGGAGCGCGCCGTGCGCCACTCCAGCTCGGCGTCGTTCAGAACAACTCCGTGCGCCAGGTAAATCCTGGTCATCAAACCCTCCCGGGGCCAGTCATGGGGGAGCCGAATCGTGGTGCACCCGCCCCCAGTGTGAACTTCCAGCACAATCGGCCCACCAGGACCAGGGAGGTGTGTACGGCCACCGTCGACGTCCCCGCGCCGAATGCCCAGACGTGCTGGTGCTCATCACCGGTGCTGGGGAGTAGGGGCCGCACGCTGTCGGCGGCGACGCAGCTCGTGCGTGAGGTGCATCAGCAGTCCCAGGCCGATGATGGGGATGACGAATCCCAGCATTGCCACACTGAAGGGCTCCACCGCGTCGTTGCTGGTCGCCTGCAACACCAGGTAGGCGAGGTAGGCGGCGTAGCAGGCGAGGAGGAGTGCCCCCTCCCAGCGGACCACGGCCATCCCGGTGATGGCCAAGGGCAGGAGCATCACGGCGACGGCGAGCATGACCGGTAGGTCGAAATGCAGGGCTGAGACCGGGACGGACACCCCTTCGGGGCTGATGAGCGCCGTCAGACCAAGGACCGTCCCAATGTTGAAGGCGTTGCTGCCCACGATGTTGCCCACCGCGATGTCACGTTCCCCACGCGCCACCGCGACCAGGCTGGCCACCAGCTCCGGCAGCGACGTGCCGATGGCCACCACGGTTAACCCGACGACCAGGTCGCTGACCCCAAGCGCGGTGGCGATGTCGCTCGCCGCATCCACCAGTAGGCGTGCCCCGGCCACGAGCATGACCGCCCCCAGGATCACCAGCAGCAGGTCGACCATCGCCCGGCGTACCCGCGAGGTGGAAGGTGGCGCCGCACCGGTGCCACTGTCCGAATCGATACGTACGCCCTGTCGGCGGGCCATGACCACGGTCGTGGTGACGTAGGCGAGCAGGGCGGCGAACAGGAGGGCACCGTCGGTGCGGCTGAGTGTTCCGTCCAGTGCGAGGAGCAGCACCGCCACGGACAGCACCACCATCACCGGGATGTCGGCGCGGATGATCTGGGATTTGACCTGGAGCGGCACCACCAGCGCACACAGGCCGAGCACCAGCAGAATATTCGCAATGTTGCTGCCGACAACGTTGCCGATGGCCAGCCCCGGATAGCCGCTCAGTGTCGCCCCGGTCGTCACTGCCAGTTCGGGGGCCGAGGTGGCAAAGGAGACCACGGTCAGCCCCACAACCAGCGCCGACATCCCGATGGTGCGGGCCAGGGAGCTGGCACCACGGACCAGCGACTCTCCTCCGGCGATGAGCAGCCCCAGCCCTGCCAACAGGGCGAGAATCGTGAGCCAGCTCACCGGTCCGCCACGGCGTCAGCGCCGCCCCGTACTCCATCGCTGCTGCGGTGTGGATTCGATGTGGTGTGTCTGGACACTGGGCTCCCTTCCTCGCCAGCCAGGGAGCCTAGTAGGTCCCCCAGGGTGCTGTCCCTGCGGGCACGCATCATCCGCATCATCGCCGACCAGCGGATCCGGCGTCACGCCATGCCCAGGTGGTGCGCTGTGCTGTGGGGCACAGGTGCTGGTGGCGAGGTGTGTGCCACGCGGTGCCGCTCCGGCGACCCGGCGTGCCCGCAGTGGGGAGTCGGTCATCCCACGGTGTTCGCGGTCGCCCACCTCGTTGGGGGCCTCACGAGTGGCAGGACGTGCCCGTCATCGTTCTCGTGTGTAGCGATTTCGGGGATTGGTCCGCGTGGTTCTCCATGGATTCTCGTCGGCGTTGGCCCGTGACGGACCGGACCATACGGTCCAGGCGCCGCACCGGTCGCTCAGGTCACGGCCCTCCCGCCAGCTCCGCCGCTGGAGTTGCGGCCGGGTCATGTGTTCGGTCGATGTGACCGGCCGTCCTCCCCAGACCGGGCAGGGGGTCGCGGGCCGGGGGCCAGGGGCCGACCGGAGCCCCGAGGCGTTACCGCGCCTCAGACGCGAGCGCGCAGTGCGTGGTCCGGGCCGGTGCCCCTGCGGGCTGACATGGCTCGTCCCCCGCAGGCGGCGATGGGCGGTGCTCCACTGGTGGCTGCCCCCATGCCGACCTCATGAATACGTAGCGTTTGAAACGTTATGTAATAACGTTATATACGTATTGCGAGACTCGAGATGCACCCGCGCCGGTCGAATCCTGGGGTCCGATAAGTGGGCCTTATCGGACGTCAGGACAGGCCAGGAGTCCGAGGTGGCAGGGATTCCGTGCGTGGGGGTGCAACGAAACCCAGGGATAACGAGAAAGTCACGGAGAATGCCCCCCCGGTAGGGGGTACGGCGAGGAAACGAGCCGTAGCGCCGCGGGCCCCTATCGGGAAGGCAGCTCCCTTGCCAGCTCCTCGAACTCCAGGTCGCCGCGCTTGGGGATCCCGAGGCGGGTGTCACCGTAGGGAAACGGCTGACGCCTACCCGTACGGCGGTAGCCACGCCGTTCGTACCAGGAAATGAGGTCATCCCGCTGCCGAAGCACGGTCATCACCATCCGAGTGCAGCCCCATTTCTGGACCACCCGCCGCTCTGCCTCGGCGAGCATCTGGCGACCGAGACCGTGTCCCTGCATCCCGGGCGACACGCAGAACATACCGAAATAGGCCGTGTCATCACTCAGCTGGCGCAGCTCGCAGCAGGACCGCAGCGCGCCGGCCTGCTCGGCGAGCAGCAGCACCGTGTCCGGTCGCTGGAGGAGTTCCACGATGCTGTCACAATCGACGCGTTGCCCACCGAGAAGATCCGCCTCGGTGGTCCAGCCCCGACGCGACGTCTCCCCCCGGTAGGCACTGTTGACCAGAGTGACCAGGGCAGCCGCATCGGCTGCCCCCGCCAGACGATAGGCGCCATCGCCCGCCCCCGGACGGGACTTCCGAGTATCGACCATCCTTGGCCTCCGAGCACCCAGCCGAGGACGCGGGGCCCCTGCACCCTGCGGGATGCGTGGTCCGCAGCGTCCGAAGAGTTCCGTCAGATCGGGGCGATGCGCGCCTTGAGTAGGCAGAACTCATTGCCTTCGGGATCGGCGAGGACGTGCCAGGGCTCCAGCCCGGTCTGACCGATATCGACACGGTGGGCCCCCGCAGCCAGGAGACGTTCCAACTCGGCCTGCTGATCCTGGTCGGTGGCGCTGACGTCGATATGGAGCCGGAGCGTGCCGTTCTGCCCATCGGTGCGACTGAGAACCATTGTCGGTTGTGGACCGCCGAAGCCGGAACGTGGCCCGATCTCGATGTCCTCATCGTCCCGATCGAGCACGACAAAATCCAGGACCTCGCACCAGAACTTCGCCAACCTTTCCGGGTCGCGGCATCCAAGCACGAGCTCACTGATCCGGCAGGCCATGGACACACCCTACTCTCCATCGAGGCTCGGGGGCCGCACGCGCAGCGCGTTGCTAACCCGAGGCGCACCTGCCGCGACCGTACTAGGCCCAGCGGGTACCGCGGAACGAATTCTTCCGACGCAGCGCCGGCCTCGGGCCACTGCTCCACCACCCATCTGCCGGGCCTGCGATCCTGGTCGCAGGCCCGGCAGATGGGCGGTGGCAGGTCCCGGGGAGGCGAGCCACCAGCACGATAGGAGGTCCAGGGTGTCTCTGGTCGAGCGATTCCAGAGCCTACTCGTGGCCGCAGCCGCGGCGGTCGGTCTCGCTGCGGGGCTCGTCTGGCCCACAGCGCAGGGTGCACAGCACGTGGTCCTGCCCATCCTGCTCGTCATGCTCACGGCCGTGTTCGTCCAACTGGAGGCGGGCCACATCCGTGAGGTGCGCCAGGCGCGTTCCCTCGTAGCCGCCAGCCTCCTGCTCAACTTCGCCCTCACCCCGCTGCTGGCCTGGAGTCTTGGTGTGGGGATGCTGGCAGATCACCCCGACCTGCGCATCGGGCTGCTGTTGTTGCTGGTGACGCCCTGCACCGACTGGTACCTGGTGTTCACCGCGCTGGCCAGGGGCCACACCGCCATCGCCGCGGCACTGCTGCCGCTCAACCTGGGCCTACAGCTGGTGCTGCTTCCGCTGTACGTGCTGCTGCTGGGGGGCGAGGCCGCCATGGTGGATGGTGCGACGCTGCTGCGCTCGGTGCTGCTGGTGCTGGTGCTGCCCCTCGCTGTCGCCCTGGTGCTGCGGTGGCTGGCCTGCCGCTGGGGCGGGGACGCCTGGCGAGCTCAGGTACTGTCCCCGGCCGCGGGTCGAGTGGTCATTCCGCTGCTGTGCCTGGCTGTTCTGGCCATGTTCGCCGGACAGGCCCACGTTGTCGCGGTCCACGCCACCGAGATCCTCCTGTTGCTCGTACCACTGGCGGTGTTCTTCGTGGCCGCACCACTCGCGGCCAGCGCAACCGCAGCATCCCTACGACTGCCCGCGGACCACCGCGCCACCCTGACCATGACCGTCACCGCCCGAAACTCACCCGTCGCCCTGGCCATCGCGGTATCCGCCTTTCCGGATCGCCCCCTCATCGCGGTGGCACTGGTGGTGGGGCCATTGGTGGAACTGCCCGTGCTCACGTTCTTGAGCCAACTGGTGCGGGCGCCGACACGGGCATCGACGTCACCGCCACACGGTCCCCCAGACTCCCGGTAGCGACCGGACGGGGCCGCCAGGTCGAGGCCCATCGAGATGGCGGCCCTGACTGGGGCACAATGCCGGAATGGAGATTGTCGCCACCCTGGTGCGGACGGTGCATGTCCTCGTGGCCGCGCTGTGGCTGGGGGCCATGACCTACAGCCTGCTCGTAATCCAGCCACGGCTGCGCACACTCACCGGCGCGGACCCGCAGCGCCTGGAGGAAGCCCAACGCGTACTCGCTCAGGGCAATCGCTGGCCGGTGGCCGCACTGATTACCGCGTTGTGGGCCAGCGGCCTGGCACTACTGATCGTTCCGGGCGCCGCGGCATCCATCGGCTGGGTCGTGGCGGTGAAGGTCGGGCTACTGGCGGGCGCGAGCGTGCTGTTCTGGTGGGTGTCCTGGCGGGGATGGCCGCGCCGGGTATTCGCACATCCCGAGGAACTGCCCGCGCTCCAACGTCGGTTCGGTCGTGTTGCGGTCGCAATGGCCACCCTGGTTGGAATCGCCTTCGTCCTGGCGGTCGTGGCCTGAGGCCACCCGGGCATATCGGCGTTCCCCAGGACGCTGTGCCGCGTGGAAGGCGTCAGGACCGTGGCGAGGGGAAGGCGAATGGACGTCGATGTTGCAGTGGTCGGTGCGGGACAGGCCGGACTGGCGGCGGGCTATCACCTGCGCCGAACTGGGCTCGACTTCGTGCTGCTGGACGATCAGCCCCAGCCGGGCGGGGCCTGGCAGCACTACTGGGACTCGCTACGGCTCTTCTCGCCAGCGGCGCACAGCCCGCTGCCGGGCTGGTGGATGCCCGAGCAGCCCGGAGCAGAATTCCCCACGGCCAGGCATGTGGTCGACTATCTAAGCGCCTACGAGCAGCGCTACCAGCTCCCCATCTACCGGCCGGTGCGAGTGGCGACGGTGCACGAGCGTGGGCCGCGCCTCGAGTTGACCACCGACCAGGGGCTGTGGCGCACCCGCGCGGTGATCAGCGCGACCGGAACCTGGAGCCATCCCCACGTGCCCCGCTATCCAGGGGGTGACACTTACCAGGGGCGTCAGCTACACACGGTGCACTACCGCAGCGGACACGAGTTCGAGGGACAGCGTGTGGTCATCGTCGGGGGCGGCAACTCTGCGGCACAGATCCTCGCCGAGGTGTCCCAGTATGCTGAGACGCTGTGGGTGGCGCGCCGGGAACCGCGCTTCATGCCGGACGACATCGACGGGCGCGTGTTGTTCGACGTCGCCACCCGGAGCATGGCCACCCGCGCGCAGGGAATGGACGACACCGTTGACGTATCCCGCCTCGGCGATATCGTCATGGTGCCGTCGGTGCGTGCGGCACGTTCCCGCGGCGTCCTCAAAGCCCACCCCATGTTCGAGGCGTTGACCAGCACTGGGGTGGTGTGGGGCCAGGGGCGCGAGCAGTGGGCGTGCGACGCGGTGATCTGGTGTACCGGATTCCGGCCGGCATTGGGGCATCTCGCCGGGATGGACCTGTTCGACGTGTCGGGGCACATTCCCACCACCGGGACGCGCGCGCACCACGATCCGCGGGTCCATCTGCTCGGCTACGGAGACTGGACCGGCCGGGCCTCGTCCACGATCATCGGCGCAGGTCGTACCGCGAAAGCAGCGGTGCGCGAACTCGCCGAGCGTGTGGGCCCGCCACGGTATCCGTGATGAATCTACCTTCCTCCACGATAAATCCGTTGCTGCGGCGGGAGCCGCCCAGCAGAGTGCTCCAGTATGGACAGTCTGATCTATCTCGATTCCAGCGTCGCCCGGTGGTACGACTGGTTCAATACCTCCCGTGGCGACACGGACTTCTACCTGAACCTGGTCATGTCTGCGGACTCCGTGCTCGACATTGGCTGCGGGACCGGAGTCATCTTGCGCGAAGCCCGCGCTGCGGGACATACCGGTCGGCTGTGTGGGATCGATCCGGCTCCGGCGATGCTGGACATTGCGCGTCGGCGCACCGACATCGAGTGGACACTGGGCGATGCGGCCTCGATCACCTGGCGGGACGCGTTCGACCTCGTGATCATGACTGGGCACGCGTTCCAGGAGTTGGACACCGACACGGCGGTGCATACGGCGCTGACCCGAATGGGAGGCGCGCTGCGTCCCGGAGGTCGGGTGGCGTTTGAAACCCGCAACCCCCAGGCACGAGCATGGCAGCGCTGGACGCCGGAGCATGCCCGCACGGTCACGAGGCCGGACGGGACCTGGGCTCGGATGGAGCACCAGGTCCAGAGATGGGACGGTGACTGTGTGGAGTTCACCCACACGTTCACGGGATCGGACTGGGACCATTGCCAGGTCAGCCGTAGTCGGCTGCGGTTTCTCGATGTCAGGGCCGTGGACCACTGGGTTTCCGCATCCGGGATGACGGTCGACCAGCGGTACGGGGACTGGGACCGTTCCCCGCTGGTGGAGCACAGCCCGGAGATCATCACTGTGGCCCGCAAACGCTACTGAGGTTTTCGTTGGTTGGTTGCAGGGCGGGGGGTGCGGATGTGGGCGATGCTGGTCTGGGTGGCGTGGGCGGTGTCGGCGAGGTGCTCCCCGGTGAGGTTGGCCAGCTCGCGCGTCCTCAGGCTGGCCCCCAGTTTCGCCATGGGGGTGAGTTCGGGGCGTAGGCGGGCCAGCGTTCCTGGTCGGCGAGCCCGTCGCGCAGGGCGCGGCTGCGGCCGAGTCAACGGCGACACAGGCTCAGCGGAATTTCCAGTACACCACGTTCACATCCGGAGCGATGAATACCTCCCTCGAAGGGCACAAAATATCCCAGGTCGGATGGCGTGCACCAAACCGACGTAGGGTCATCACCGCTGATCAGTGATCCGCCTGACACACAAGTCCACCATCTGTTAATTAAGTCGAAGCGGATTCAATTAATAATAAGCTATCGTGACTTATGCTCATTTTCTTTAGAAGACAATCTTCGTCTTATGTATTCTTTCGGGTTTTATTTTAGCAGTTTTTGTGTTTTTCTGTAAAGTGACTCACATGCGGTCGGGAACCTTGATCCCAAGGACTCCAAGGCCGTGTTCGAGGATGGCATGGACGCGTTCGACGAGGAAAAGCAAGCGGTCGTCGGCGGCATTGTCGGTGATGACCTTCTCGCTGGCGTAGAGTTTGTTGAAGGCTTTGGACAGTCGGGTGAGGTAGTCGCAGACGACATTGGGTTGCAGTCGGGCCGCGCTTTCCAGGAACGCACGTTCGTACTGGTCGGCTACGAGTGTGACGTCCCACATGGCATCAGATACGTCTTCCGTGATGGCTCGCCGTTCAACCCCTGAGGCTTTTTCGCGAATCGAGGCGCAGCGCACGGCCGTGTATTGCAGGTAGGGGCCGGTCGCTCCTTCGAAACGTACAGCGTCGGCCAGGTCGAAGGTGATGGTGCTGGAGGGAGAGTTTCGCAACAGGGCGAAACGCACTGCCGCCGTAGCGACGTCTTCGGCAATGCCGTCAATCTCGACTGTTTCCAGATTGGGGTTGGCATTGGCCACACGCTCACGAGCGAGCTGGCGAGCTTGGTCTATGAACTCGCTGAGCAGAACAACGCTGCCCTGACGGGTGGACATCTTTCCGTCTTTGAGCGCGACATAGGAGTAAAACACCGATTCGGGTGTCTGTTCTCCAAGCGAGCCGATCACGAGGTCCAACTGTTCCATGTACAGCTTGTGGTCTTCGCCAAGGACGACGATATTGCGCCCTTCGTTCGCGGCGCGGGCCTTACGCAGGTTGTAGGCCAGATCTCGCAATACATACATGGAGCTGCCATTGGCGCGGCGAAGGACCAGATACCGGCCTTCCTCCCGATCGAACCCAAGGCTGGTGAGATCGATAACAACGCGGCCGTGCTCATCCTTGTGCGTCAGGTTCTTCTCGCTGAGATGTTCTTCGATCTCGCCGAGCTCAGCGCTGTTCAGCAGATCAGTTTCGAAGTCGAAATCGTCGAAGGTGATGCCAAGCTGATTGAGAATGGCAAGCTGGCCTTGAAGGGAGTGCCGCGCAATCTCGCGCAATGCGTCTAGCGTGGCCGTATCACCTGCTTCGGCTTTGGCGAGCAGTGACAGGGCTTGTTCTCCGATCGCGGGGTCGTCCTTGGCCTGGGCGTTGATACGCACGTAGACGTCAAGGATGTCGGCAAAGTCCACCGAGTGCACACCGTCGGGTCCCAGGGCAACCAGAAGCAAGGCGATCTGGCGGCCGAAGTCGTTCACGTAGTAGTGACTGGTCAGCTCCGCACCCAATGCACGCAGGGTGCGGGCGATGGTGTCGCCCAGGATGGCGTTGCGTGAACGGCCCACGTGCGGAGCGGCATTGGGGTTGATACTGGTGTGTTCCAGGAGTACCGGCATGCCGCGCATGCCGGCCTGGTCGATGTCGAGCACGGTGCTCGCGCGCAGTGCCTCGACGTAGTCGGCCCGGTTCAGGCGGATGTTGAGGAACTTACCCACGTAATGAACGTCGGCCACGTAGGGCAGGTCTGCCAGCGCATCTTTGATGGTCTCGGAGGTGTGTCGGTCCAGCAGCGAGGAGTCCAGTGCGTGGAAGGCGAAGCCAATATCGCCATGGACTGCGGTTCGTCCGCTGTTGTAGCGCGCCTCCACACGGGTTCCGAGCAGGCTGGCTATGCGTGACTCAACTTCGCTGATCAGCATGTCTACTTTCTCATCCCACGCTTTGCGGTGGCCGACTCTTGTGCGTTCGCCAGGCAGGTGTGTCTAGCGAAGCGGTATTGGACACACCCACAGCCCGGGGATCAACAACGAAGGAACAGTGGATACGCCGAGGCTGTGGGACGGTGTCAGTGTAATGGTCTGCCCCCATGCCTTGTGTCGGAGCGATCGCATGGGCCTGACCAGCCGTGTCGCTACGTTCGGCGAACATGCCCTTGCCTTACGTATATACCGCGTTTTACGTTTAAGTGGCAATGTCGGCACGAGGAAGGCCGGAGATGACTGTCCCCTACGAGCAGTTGCACGGCGTCGAGGACATCCCTGAGACTCGCGATGAATCCACCGACCGTATCGAGGAAGCAGCGACCGCGCTGGCCACAGCGCGCTATGAGGATGCCCAGGGAACCACGAGCATCTACCCCCGCTTCACCGATTGCTGAACACCTCGCCACCTGTCTGGCTCGGGCTTGCTGAGAAGTTCGTGCGCGCTGGGTGCTGTCACGAGGACATCACCCAGCCGCTACACCAGCGAATCCGTCGTGCAGTCGATCCTGCTGAGGACCATTGGACGCAGACCTACTGGTGGGGGGAACGTCCCGACGCCGATGCTCCGCTGACCGCGTGGGTTCCCTTCTTCGCACTGCACCGCATGCGATCCGGATACCGACCGGCAACGCATTCGGTCGCGTTGCAGCGTTCGGTCAGTCGCACCTTCCGCCGTGAAGCACTGCTCTGCCGCCAACCTGGCCTACCAGCCGGGGAGGCTACCTCGACCGCTGAGGACGTGTACCAGGTACGCGGAGCCGTCCGCGAAGCCGTCACGACGTGGCCTGATGGGCAGGCAGCTCGGCTTGTCGGACGTCTCGGGTTGCACGAGCAGGCATGGGGCCAGATCCGCCGTGTTCCCCTGCACAGCGGAAACGAACTGGTCATGGGAACGCTGCTGGACCAGGTCGCGATCAGTCACTACCTGGTCGCATCCTCAACCAGCACACCTTTCCTTGATGCCATCGGCGCGCTGGCCCACCGTCTGGACCAGCATCCCTCCGCCGTGCCGCCCGAACAAGTCCGTCCCGCCGCGCTTGGCGCTGTCAAAGCCACTGTCCACTACGGCACCAGCAACGATGCCGCATCGTGTGCGTGGTGGGCTGGCCACGCCACAGAGCTGGGTCGTCGCTACGACGGCCCGGAGTTTGAAGCGCTGCTGTTGCACACACGGATCGACCGAGCCAAGGCGTTCCTGCCTCACCTCCACGGTCGTCTCGACTCCCTTATATCGGCAGCCAGGGCATTACTGGATGATGCCGCCAGGCTTACCGCCCTAGCCGACGGTCCCGACGAGGTACTGATGGCACGCGAGAACCGGTTGGCGGTCTACGAAACCACCTCGCGCATGTTCGAGGGCACCGGCGACGACACTACCGCGCACCAGGTTCTCGAAACGGCTGCCGACCAGGTCGATCCTGCCGACCCCAAGATTCGCCTTCACCTGGGCGATTTCCACCACAGGAGAGGCGAGACGCAACGCGCACTGGTTCACTTCATCGCCGCTGGCGCGCTGGACGCCCCCTATTCGCGTATCGGGTGGTACCGCGCGGGCTTCCTTCTGCAAAACCAGCAGCGACACCACGATGCGATCGGCGCCTACCTTCTCTCACTGTCTTACTGGCCCGAAGGTACCTCGGCACACGCCGGGATCGTGCGATCAGCACGCCGCATCGGCCTGCCCGAGGATGACTACCGCTTCGCGCGGACTGCCCTGGAACGCACGATTGCCGCCCCCGAATCAGAACGCCAAGGAGCGCCCCGTGGATGAGATCGGCGTCTACACCTGGGACCGTACGCCGGCCAACGCCGCTGACATGGTGCAATCCCTGCGGGACACCGGCTACACGTTTGTCCCCATTGCTCACGACCCCATCAAGGACGCGCTCGACACCGCGCAACGGATGTCCACCCTCACTGATGAGGACCTCTGCCGATTCGTCTGGGAAGACGTAGATGAATTCGGCTCCCTGGGATGGGAGAAACGCGTGCTCACCGATGGTGTTCGCCGGGACATGCTCAACGTCACGGGCGGGCTCATCGCCAACGATCAGCACTGGCTCACCGATGAGCATCGGAGGCTCCGCGCGATCTGTGTCGCGGCCCACCATGAACTCCACGCCGTCCTCACCGAGGTCTACAGCGCGATCGACGTCCAACTCTGCCTTGACTCCCCCATCACCCAGCTGCTGGACCATGAGGTCAGTACACTGCGCCTGCTCTGGTACGTCGGTGTGGAGCAACCCGACACCTCCCCGTACCCCACACCCCCGCACACAGACCTCGGACTGGTGACCGCCGTCGTGCAGGACCTCGATGGTGGCCTCGAAGTCGACATTGATGGCACCTGGTACCGCCTCCCGGTCCGTGCGGGACACGCTCTGGTGGCCGTTGGCGATCTCCTGGAAGTCATCACTGACGGGGATTTGAAATCCCGACCGCATCGGGTGCCCGCCCGTCCGCGGCAGGCACCCGATGCCGGGAACCGGGTGAGCATGGTTCTCTTCGCCCACCCCGCCGCTGACTTCGAACTCGCCAAGACCATGGCGAACCCACGATGGACAACAGCGGGCGAGTACCTGAGCTACCGTCTCGCCCACAAGGGCGAACCCATCTCATAGCGCTGGGCACGGCACCAGCCAGCCGGTCCGGGCGGGTAGGCAGGACGGTCTTGGCCACGGTGAACCTCCCCTTTCAATGGCGCAAACGCGCCAAATGGGATGCATATGGTCTGGCGGGGGCTTGCAGGGCCTGCCGGGGCATGTCGGCTAGAAAGATTCTGGAAAGTCCGTAGGGGCGGCCCCGCGTTCCGCGTTTCCCGGTGCATGGTCGACCCCACGCGCTACCGTGCGAAGGCAGCTGATCAGCGCGGCGCGGCAGTGGGTCCGGCCCGTGTCCGCATACATCCACAGGGTGACGTTGTGATCACGGTGGGGTAGGGGTGGGGTGGTTCGTGGTGTCGCGTATGGAGAGGCCGATCCCCCTATGGCCGAGCCCGAGCACAAACCCCTAGAGGAGTTCGCCCCGAGCGCGGAGTGGGCCGCGCCGCGGGAATGGTTCGTGCCGGATGTGGCCTGGACAGTGGAGGACGGGCTGATCGACCGGCACGCCGACCTACCAACGTGGAATGCGGCGGTGGCACGCGATGACGCAATCGTGACCCAGATCGACGACGGGGCCACGCAGCTGACCGCATCGAATGTACGACGCACGCCGAACCGCTCCAGCTCCTGTTCGGCACCGTCCCTGGTCTTCGATTTTCTGCGGCTCCTCGAGCCCTACCCGGGGGATCGGGTGCTGGAGGTGGGTACGGGAACGGGGTGGACGGCGGCGCTGCTATCGGCCTACCTGGGGGCGCAGCAGGTGACCAGCATCGAGGTGGACGAGCAGATCGCCGCACAGGCCGAGGAACATCTCGATCGTGCGGGGTTCGCTCCTGGGCTCCTCGTTGGCGATGGCCGGTGCGTTAAGTGGATGCGTTGCGACGCCTGTAACGGCACCGGAAAGCAGCCCTGAGCCACGCGGTACCAGGTGGGCCACCCACGCCGACTGCGACGTCCGGACCCTGGCTCACTTACGCCGGCCGCCCGCGTTCGGAACAAGGGTGCGTCCCGGGATCAGGAACCACACCGGAACGTATCGCCGGTCATGGCCCCATGGGGCCATGAAGGCGCGGGTCGCACTGTCAGGTGGCGGGGGTGGTCAGAACTGGTCGGAGCCGACAGCTTGGCCGATGGGGAAGACGTGGCGGCTTGCCGCGCAGATCGTTTCCAGGGCGTGCACCGGCGCGTCGTCGGTGTTCACGCTGACCCGGAGTACCTGAACGACCCATTCGCCGGCAAGATCGAGGAGGTCAGCTTCATACACGGTCGCTGGGCGGGCGGTGAGAGTTTCGGTGGCGTGGGCGAAGACGTGACCCATGTCCTCCAGAGCCGCCTGGAGTGTTGGCAGGATGAAGCCCTCTTGTTCCAGCTGGGTATTCGCGGCCAGGTCACAGCGGAAGTAGCTGGTGGAGATCCGCACGGGGACCTCGTTGGCCCAAAACATCTTGCGCCGAGCGATGACCTCGTCCCCGGGGTCCAGTCGTAGCCCCGCGGCCACGTGCTCATTGACGGCCTCGCGCCCTACGTAGAGCATCTTCCGCTCTGGAGTGAGCCCCTGGCGTTCGGCCTCGGTCAGATACAGCGATCTCGAGCCCCGTACCGCCGGCGGAGTGGGCAGCGCACGTTCCACGAGTACCCGCGGACGTGGTTCCACCGGACCGATGGGCGCCGCGTGGCTGGAACCACCCGCCTTCTTCATCTGGCTGACCCGCCCCGGGGATACGCCAAGGTACTGGGCGATCTGTTCCTGGAGCAGGCCTGAATCCTGGGCCTCAATGATCGCCGCACGGCGGATCCGCGACAGTTCGACCGACTGTCCCTGGAGCGTGGCCATCGCTCCGGACGCGGCCTGGGCGCGTTCCAGCGGGTCCGTCAGTGCAGCAATCTCGTGCAGGGTCCTTGCATCCACGGTGTTGATCTTCCTCTGTTCGCGCTTACACAGAAATTTAGCCCCTCTATTGCACGATGCGACACGCCTGGGCTACGGTCACACCATGCGAGGGTTTACCCCCTATAAACACCATCCCATTTGGGGCTTTCTGGGGCGCAGGAGGGTCAGCGGAGGAGTGTCGGTCACCCCTTCAGTCTGCCGCATGATACGCGCCGGCTCTCGCGCAGCGGGTGCCTCATGGCCTCCGTAGTGGCGGGTGCAGGCCGCGCAGCGCTCGCATGCCAAGTGTCATACACCGGCCACCTCTCCTGGCCGGTGGTTTCCCGAAGGAGGGGTTCTTATGCGATTGGTGACCGCGATCACCGCGCCGGGGCTGTCGTGGCTCGGTCGTCTCGTGTCCGTACCATCTGTGCCGCGACCGCCTCGGCGGGTGAGTTCGCGGAACCATCCCGCCCCGGAGCCGCCTGGGTGGGTGCGCTCGTGGACTCTGCCCTCGGGGCGGTGGTCGGCCCGGGTGCGGCCGTACTATTGGCGCGGCTCGCTGGAGGCGCGCGGCATCCTGCCCCACGGTCCGGTGTTGAATTGGCGGTGCCCGGTGGCGGGGTGTGTGTTCGCGGCGATCTATCCGATGGGGCATCCCTGCCCGCTGCGCCCGGGTGGGGGCGAGGCGTCCCCCGCGGGGGCGGCCCGGGGTCCGGCCACGCCGGCCGTGCCGGCCGTGTCCGGGGCGGCGCCCGCTCCGGAGGTGCTGGGTCGGGTGTTGGCCGGTTTGCAGGAACTGGATGCCGCACCCCGAGGCCGGGCTCGGGGTGCGGCGAAGGAACCGGTGCCGGGGGTGGTGCCAGACGACCAGGCGGACCGGGAGCCCATCGCAGTTCCGGTGGGCGGTGCGGACTCGGCTCTGGGGAGTGCGTCCCGTCCGGCCCCCGGCGCCCGGCCCGGCCCTGGGGCCACCCCGGTTCCGCCGGTGAAGGCCGGGCCGTGGCCGGGCTCGGTGGCGATCGTGCCCACGAAGGTCATCCCGGACGCACCCACGATCCCGCTGGGGGTGATCTCGTCATGAGCCGCTCGACCCACCAGCTGTATCGGGCGATCGTGAACCAGGAGCTCACCCGGTCCGAACGCCACGCCGTGGCCCAAGTGGTCACCCTCGTGCTCGCACTGGCCCGCAGCGAACATCCGGACCGCAGCCGCGAGCACACCCAGGCCGCCGCCTGGCGCATGGCCCGCGCACAGCTCGCGTGCCAGCACGCCCTACTCCTGAACCTGAAACCTCCCGCCCACCCCCGAGAGAGCGACACCCCGTTCACACATCAGCACACGGCGGGGGTGGTCACGCCATGACCGGGAATCACGAGCAGCCCTGGGGGTTGGGGTTGGCAGAGACGCACCGGCTGCACCGGGCGATCCAGGCCCTGGACCAGGCCGCGGGCGATCTCGCGCGGGTGTATGCCAGTGGCGCTGCCCGGGACCTGTGGGACGCCCCGGGGGTGTCCCACCTGGGGTCGTTGTTGGAGCCGGGTGCGGCCCAGGCCGACCAGCTGGCCGAACAACTCCGTGCCGCGGCCTCGGGCACCGCGATCGTGCTGCCCAATCGGGCGCGGCCAATGGGGGGTGGGGACCATGTGTGAACGCTTCCACCACACCTTCCCTGGCATCCCCGCCAGTGTGGCCCACGCCCGGGCCTGGGTCACCGAAATCCTGTCTCCGCGGATCCCCGATGGCGAGGCCATCGGGGATGCCCAACTGGTGGTGAGCGAGTTGGTCACCAACGCGCTGCACCACACCAGCAGCGGCGACACCGGCATGGGACGCGCCGAAGCCCGGCTGCGGGCGATCCTGGGCCGCGTCCAGCTCCGCCTACTCCTCGCCCCCCACCGCATCCGCGTGGAAGTCACCGACACCGGAACGCTCCCCCGAACCGGTGGCTTATCCCCACACGGGGATAGCCGGGACGGCCCCGGAGCACCAGGCCCCATAGTGCGCCGCCCCGACCCCGACGCCGAACACGGCCGCGGACTCGCCCTGGTGGATCACCTGGCCCAACGTTGGTTCTGGCGAGGCGACCACACCAGCCGAACGGTCACCGCAGATCTCGCCCACCAGCCCGCCGAAGCCGGGCATTCCGCCACGGCCGGGACCAGCGGCGTGCCCGCCCAGCGGCAACCCTGATCGCGCACTGAGCAGCACCCTTGGGGATGGTGAAGCGCACCCCGCACGCCCGCCAGGCGCCCGAGGCAGGCCACACCACCCCACACACACCCGCCGAACCCTCCGGCCCCCGCCCGGCCCGGTTCCGTGTCTTTCCCCAACCGGGCTGGGTGGGCCTGAGGCCGCTCTGGCGCCTCGGGGCCACCCCCCAGACGATGAGAGCCCTCAAAAGCCGATGGGGGCGACGAAAAGCCGATGGGGGCGACACACGGTAGGCAGAGCCCGGACCCGGCCTGACCATTCACCCCGCCCTACAACCAACCAACGAAAAGCTCAGTAGGAACCGACGTCACCGGCGCTGTGGAGTTGTTGGAGTGCGGGGATCGCCGCGATGCGGTCGGCCTCCAGGTGGTGCCACAGAATCCCTGCGGGGCGGCGCGGGGAACACGGACGGATGACCTTGTCGGGAGTGACGATGAGATCGACCCGGAAGTCGTGCTCGGTTTCGGGAAGCTCGGTGTCGAGGACCTGGACGGGATGCACCGTGGTGGCGATGGTCGTCTGGTCGTCGACGAGACCGGCCTCGGTCAACAGCCCGAACTCCATGTCGGAGAACCCCCCACCCTTGCCCAGACGTCGCCCGGCATGGTCCACAGCCACGCTGCCACACAGGATCAGCTCCACCCGTGACATCTCGGACAGCGCGATCGGGCGGGCGTGGCGGGCCGAACCGGTGATGGATGTGGCCCCACGCGGGGCCACATCCAAACGGTGCCGTTCCAGCAGCAGGAAGGGGGCCTGGTCCGCGAGGCGGGGCACAGCCATGTACAGGCGTTTGTCGGCGGCTACGGCCCGGGTGCGGGCCGGCCACTGTGGCGAGTCGGGGTTGGATTTGACCACGGCGGATTCCACCCATTCGGGCTGATCGGCGAGGTGTTCGGCGGCCCGCTCGGCGCCGGGGAAATTGGGGATGCGGCCGCGGGTCCCCGGAAACCTGGCGGCACCGGCGGCGCGCAGCCGCGCCCACACGTCCTCACGTATGTCCTGCTTATCCGCCGCGACCTGATCCGGTTCCATCTCCGTATGTCCCGCCACGGGGCCAGGTTAGCCGGTCCGGGCGCGTTGGCCAGCCAGGTGTCGCGACCCGTCGGAGGCTTGGGTACGTTCCAGACAGCCGGGGCCGCATGGTTGCGGACGAACGCCCCACGGGCACCCCAAAAACTCCATGGCATGAACGGGAAGGCGCGATCTGGGATGAGTGAGCACGGATGGCCGGAGGACGATCGGCTGACAGAGCGGCAACGTCGCCTGGTCGAGGAGGAGCGGCGTCGCCAGGAAGAGGAGGGCTACGCCGATCCTGGTGGTGGTCAGGGCCCGGATGAGGCTACCCCACCAGGCGAAGGGCCGCGGCCACCCCGGCAGCCGCAGGGTGGGAAACCCCGGGGTGGGGCGATGTCGGGGTGCGGCTGCTGTTCCGGTGTGGGCTGTCTGGTCACTGTGGCTGTGCTCCTTGGGCTGGGCCTGGTGGTGTTCTTGTTGCCGTTGGACACGGTCTTCGGTGCGGACAACGTGTGTGGTTCGGCCACGGCCGTGGAGTGCCTCCAGGACGGATACGACGCGGTGGGCGAGGTCGTTGAGTTCGTGGAATCCATCCCCGAGGGGATCGGTGAGGTGTTCGACGCCGGCTGACCCGGGCTGGTGCGGGGCGCCGCGGCGTTGGGCATGCGATCCGGGTGGCCACTGTCGCCCCGGGACGCACGGGCGGATTCGAGCCAGGGCACCCACTGTTGGTGTGGGGGATCGGAGGTCAGGCCCTGCGGGACACACGACCATGGCCGGGGTGGTGTTGCCTCGGCCGAGGAATGGGGCAGGTGTGGCTGCTCAGGCCGGTGCCCGCTCGGCGTAGCGCTCGCCCATGAGCTCCAAGCCCGCCTGGTCTGGATGCAGCCCGTCGAGCAGATGCGCGGTGTCGTCTTTTCCCAGTAGTTCCTGCCCGTCGATGTAGTGCAGGGCCGTGTCTCCGCGGCGGCGCCGCGTGTGCACGACCTCGGCGAGAATGTCGCGCATCTGTTCCAGGGTGAGATCACCGGAGGCGCGGAACAGGGACTGGCCGTTCAGGTCGATGACGGTGTCGGTGGAGGCTTCGCGCGGGGGGCTGTGAATGGGAGACACCACCGTGATCTGCGTGTATGGCTGACGGTACCGGATGGTAGCCAACAGGCCATGCACCGCGGGACGGAACGCGCGTTCGCGTTGGGACTGCCAGTTGTGCACGTTGATGCCCAGCTTCAGGGTGATGAACTCGGCGGGACGTTCGGCGATCATCTGCCCGACGAGGGGGTCGAGATGACACTCGCCGGCGAAGCCCAGGTTGGTGACCTCCCGTCTCAGTCGGCGCGCGGCCACCGCCGGCCAGGTTTGCGCTGGCGCCCCCAGCAGCCCATGCGTGATGCTGCTGCCGTAGACGATCCACCGTGGCGCGCCGGTGGGGTAGGGCGCTTCGATCTGCGCACCGTCCAACGAACCGAGGTCGTAAAGCCGTACTCCGGCCAGTTCCGGCAGCCACAGTTCGACGTTGTTCATCGTCCCCGCCGGTTCCACACCGTCGAAACGCACCACGCTGCGGTGGGGCGGACCGAGAACCACCGGTTGTACCCGCCCGTTGATGACGAGCTGGTAGGGCGGGTGTAGACCGTCGAGGCGTTCGGACTGGCCCACCGGCTCGACGTCCATGCCGAGCGCGCAGGCTGTGGTGCGAAACCGCAGCCGCACCCCGCTGCTGCCGCTGGCGGCGGCCACCAGGCGGGGATGATGCAGCTCCATGTCTTCGGGTGGTAGCCGCCAGGGGCGCAGGTAGTCCGTCCCGCGCTCCACACCAACGGCACCGACGATCTCGACCTGGTTCGGCACCATGTCGTTCGTCCTCCTCCCTGCGGGGGCCAAGCCAGGACGGGCGTCACGTCGCCCCGCAGGCAGCCCGTCCCGCGGTCCCGATCAACACGTCCGTCGGCGGGCACACCACCCCGTGGCCTCGGCCCCAGGGCTGGCCCCACCTTGCTGCCCGCCCTGGGGCCAGGATGGGCCTCTGGTCCGGCCCGCTGGCTCTGGGCGCCTTCACTGCTATCACTCTCCAGGGCCACCACCGGGGACTGCCATCCCGACAGTGGCCGGATGGTACTGCTGAACGTGTTCAGCCTTCCTGTGCTTGCCCGGCCACGGGACGGTCGGCGCTGGTGCCACATCATGCGGCCCCCGGTTTTCGACCCGAGCCGGGACGGCCGGTCGAGGCCCCGCTCACGGAGTTCCTCGTTGCCCGCGCGGGCCCCAGGGGTAGGGCCTAAGCCGGGCCGCGAGACAACAAGCTCAGCCCGGAGGGACGTCGGTGGGACCAGGGGCGGGCCTGTTCCAGCTGGTTGGCCAGGCGCAGCAGGAGACCTTCGCCGCCGGGCGGCGCCCCGAACTGAACACCGAGGGGAAGTCCGCTCTCGGTCCAGTGCAGGGGGACAGACATCGCCGGGGTTCCGGTGAGGTTGGCGAGCTGGGTGAAGGGGGTGGCGGCGAGGTTGGTGCGAACCTCGCGCAGCACCAGATCGGTGGCGGCCACGATCCGTTCGGCGTGGGCGCGCACCAGGAGCCGTTCGGCGTTGCGTAGCCACTCCGGCGGGTCGAGCCGGCCGATCGTGACCGGGGGGCCGGCGATGGTGGGGGTGAGCAGCAGATCGTAGGTGCGGTGGAAGTTGAGGAGCGCGCGGGTGTGGTCGTGCCAGCGGGTGTGGGCGCGCACGTAGGTTGCCGCGGAGGTGGCGCGGCCGGTGGCCGCCAGCATCAGCGAGTCGGGTTCGAAGGCACTGTCCGTACAGCCGGTGGTGGATTTGACCCAGTCCACCAATGCGGCCATCTGCGCGAACCACATGGTCAGAAAGTCGTCGGTGAGTGCGTGACCGTCGATGTCGGGTTCGGCTTCCTCCACCTCGTGTCCCAGTTCGGCCAGCAACGTGGCGGTGGAGGTGACCGCGGTGTGGGCTTCCGGATGTACGCGGCTGTCCAGTGGGGAACGGGTGGTGACGCCGATGCGCAGTCGGCCGGGCTCGCGGTCGAGTTCGGCGCGGTAGCTGCGTTCGGGTGGGGCGATGGCGAACGGTGCCGTGGGCTCGGGGCCGGCCATGATGTCCAACAGCAGGGCGCTGTCCCGTACGGTGCGGGTGATGACCCCGTTGACCGCGGCCCCGTGCATCGGGTCGCTCCAGCGGGGCCCGGTGGGGACCCGCCCTCGTCCCGGTTTGAGACCGAACAGGCCGCAGCAGGCCGCCGGGATTCGGATGGATCCGCCGCCGTCGTTGGCGCCGGCCGCCGGTGCGATGCCGGCGGCGACCGCGGCGGCTGAACCGCCGGAGGAACCACCGGGCGTGTGGTTCAGGTTCCACGGGTTGCGGGTGGGGCCGAAGGTCAGGGGTTCGGTGACGCCCTTGGCGCCGAACTCCGGCAGGTTGGTCTTGCCGAAGACCACCAGACCGGCGTCCAGCCAGCGGCGCACGATCTCGGCATGCTCGGGCACAGGCATGTCCCGCAGTGCGGCGTTGCCGGCAGAGGTCGGCCAGCCGCCGTAGTCCTGGAAAAGGTCCTTGATCAGGAAGGGAACCCCGGACAGTGGACCGGTGCCGGGCTTGGTGGCGACGTGGCGAGCCTCGGCGTACATCGGTACCACGATGGCGTTGAGGCTCGGGTTGACAGCCTCGGCGCGGGTGATCGCGGCCTCGGTGACCTCGGCGGCGCTGACCTCGCCGGTGTGGATCAGCTGGGCCAGCGCGGTCGCATCGTGGGCCTGGTACTCCTCAGCCTTCATAGGCGAGAACCTAGCACGCTGGGGGTGGGCGGCCCCACCCCCAGCGGCTACACCGCGCGGAAGTGTGTGGTGATGCGGCCGTGTTCGTAGGTATGGAAGGCGATGAGTGCGGGGTGGTCGTAGTCCTGGGGGTGTCCCTCTTCCCAGGCCAGTCGTACGGTGGAGGCCAGCCCGGGGGCGACCAGGAGGGGGCGGTTGGCGAAGGTGGTGACGGCGGGAGTGTGGGCGTGTCCGCACACCACGGCGACCACGTTTGGGTGTCGCTCCAGCAGGGCCGCCAGTTTCTCGGCCCCGTGCAGGGGCCACTGGTCCACGAACGGCATGTGCAGCGGCACCGGATGGTGGTGGAGGCACAGGAAGACGGGCTCGTCGGCGTTGTCGGCGAGGGTGTGGTCCAGCCAGGTGTGGGTGGCGGCGCTGAGTTCGCCGGCGTTGCTGCCGGGAATCACCGAGTCGAGGAGGACGAACACGACCCCGCCGTGGCGGTGCACGGCGTTGACGGGGGTGTCGCTCGCGGTGAGGCCGTGGAGGTGGCGGCGGTAGTTGGCCCTGTCGTCGTGGTTGCCGGGCAGGGTCAGGATAGGGCTGGGGCCGAGCAGGAGCTGGCGGGCATGGGCATATTCCTCGGGCGTGCCGCGGTGGGTGATGTCGCCGGTGATCAGGACGAGATCCGGGGGTGTTGCCAGCCGGGCAATGTGGTCGAGGGCGCGGGTGGTGCGTTCCTGAGTGCGCGTGCCCCCGTCGATGTGGGTGTCGCTGAGGTGAGCCAGAACCAACACGAGTGGGCTCCTTGGTGGGTCGGCGCTCGGTGGCGCGTCGACACGTCACGGTAGCGTCCGGTCGATACCGATGCACACACCGTAGGTTGTGCCAGCTGTGCGGGGAGGTGATCCCCGCACGCGGCGGTGTGTCGGGGTCTGTAGGGAGTGCGACGGGCGACGGGCGCTGTCTGGTCCTGGTGCCGGGTGAGCGCGGCCTACGTGCACCCCCACCCCCCACCTCTGACAGATATAGGTTAGGCTTCGCTAAGTCCATCCTCGGTTCGTGTGACGGGAATCTGTGGTGCCGCGACGTCTGATCCGCTTGGCCACACTGGTGGCCGCGCTGGGAGTGCTGGGGCTGTGTGTGCTGCTCAGTATTGCTGTGGGCGCCAACGCGATCACACCGGCCACTGTCGGCGCGGCGCTGGTGCACAATGACGGCTCCTATGAGCACACCGTCATTCACGAGCTTCGCATCCCGCGCACCGTGTTGGGGGTATGTGTCGGGGCCGCACTGGGCCTGGCCGGAGCGCTGATGCAGGCGTTGACCCGCAATCCACTGGCTGAGCCCGGGATTCTCGGTGTGAACTCCGGGGCGGCGGCCGCCGTGGTCCTTGGCATCTTCGTGTTCGGTATCACCAGCCCCGACGACTACGTGTGGCTGGCGTTCGTCGGGGCTGGTATCGCCGCGGCCGTGGTGTACATCCTGGGAACCCGGGGCAGTGGCCAGGCGTCGCCGGTGCGCCTGGCGTTGGCGGGCACCGCGGTTGCTGCGGTCCTCCAAGGCCTGATCCACGGAGTCATCGTCCTCAACGATTTCGTCTTCGACCGCGTGCGGTTCTGGCAGGTCGGCTCCCTGACCGGTCGTGACGTGGACATGCTCGTCCTCGTGGGGCCCTTCCTCGCGGTGGGCCTGGTTCTGGGGCTGCTGTTGGGGCCGTCGCTCAACGCCATGGCTCTGGGGCAGGACGTAGCCACGGCGCTGGGGGCGCGCACCGCACGCACCCGCATGGTCACCGCGCTCGCGATCGTCCTGCTGTGCGGGGCGGCCACGGCCGTTGCGGGGCCGATCTGGTTTGTTGGACTGGTTGTTCCCCATATGGCCCGGGCCCTGGTGGGCATTGACCAGCGCTGGATTCTGCCCACCTCGGCGCTGCTGGCGGCAATCCTGCTGACCGGCGCCGACACGCTGGGGCGCATCGTCCTGCCCCAGGGGGAGCTCGAGGTTGGCATTATCACCGCCTTGGTTGGTGCCCCGGTGTTCATTGCCATGGTCCGGCGAAAGGAGTTGGCAGCTCTGTGACCCGCGAGACCATGTCCCCAGTACGCGCGGCACAGCCACCTCGGGGGGTGGTGCCGGGCCCTGTGTTGCACCGGGGCGGGATCGCCGTGATCGTGCATCCCCGTTCGGTTGTGGCGTGCCTGGCTCTGTTCCTGGTCTGCGTGATCGTGGGGGCAGCCTCCCTGGTTCTGGGGGACTATCCCGTCCCCCTGGAGCGGGTCCCCGCGGCACTGGCGGGGCGGGGCGAACACCTGGACGTGTTCTTCGTCCAGGGGGTGCGCCTGCCCCGCATGGTGACCGCGTTGTTGGTCGGCTTCGCGCTCGGTGTGGCGGGTGCGGTATTTCAGAGTTTGACCCGCAACCCCTTGGGCAGTCCCGACATCATCGGTTTCACCGGGGGAGCGGCGACCGGCGCCGTCGCGGTGATTCTGGTGGTGGGCGGCACGATGACCCACGTGTCACTCGGCGCGGTCGCCGGGGGGATGATCACCGGTCTGGTTGTGTACCTGCTTGCGATGAAGCAGGAGGTGCAGGGGTATCGGCTGGTCTTGGTGGGGATCGGGGTCAACGCCATGTTGTTGGCGGTGCGCGACTACCTCCTCACCCGCGCCGAGCTCACGGACGCGATGAGCGCCCAGGTGTGGATGGTGGGCAGCCTCAATGGTCGTGGCTGGGGCGAGGTTGGTGCCATCCTGGTCGGTGTCGTTGTGCTGACGCCGGTGTTGGTGAGTCTGGCGCCGCACCTACGGCTGATGGAGATGGGGGCCGACACCGCCCGGGGGCTGGGGGTGGCTCCCCAGCGCACCCAGACGGTGGCGCTGCTGGTGGCGACGGCCCTCACCGGTGCGGCCATCGCCGTGTCCGGGCCGATCTCGTTTGTCGCGCTGGCCGCGCCCCAGCTGTTTCGGCGTCTGGCCCGCACCACCGGCCCCAGTCTGGTTGGGGCCGGAACGATGGGAGCAAGTCTCCTGGTCACCGCGGACCTGCTCGCCCAGCATGGCCTTCCGGACAACCAGCTGCCCGTGGGCGTGGTCACGGCTGTGGTGGGGGGCAGTTATCTCGTGTGGTTGCTGTACCGGGAGTGGAGCAGTGGCCGGGCTTGAGGGGTGGTCCCTGCGGGGACCGAGCCGTTCCGGTTCCGCACACACCCCAAGTGAGTTAAGGTAAGGCTTACCTAGTTTAAGGTTAGCCTTAGTTAAGGATCATTGGATGTCTGTTGCTTCGTCCCGCGTCGAGCTGTACCCGGTGCAGGCCCGTCAACTCTCCGTGCGCACCGCCCACCGCCTCACCCCCCGCATGATCCGCATAGTCCTCACTGGAGCAGAACTGTCCGGCTTTCGCACCGACAACCACGACGACCACGTCAAACTCTTCTTCCCCGACGAGAACACGGGACAGTTGTGGCTTCCCCAGCCCGATGCCGAGGGCCACTGGAACTTCCGCGACCCAAACCTGACCTTCCGCGACTACACCGTGCGGCACTACGCCCCGGAACGCGCGGAGCTGACCATCGACTTCGTCGCCCACGACCACGGCCCCGCGGGGCGCTGGGCGCTCCATGCCACCCCCGGTGACCGCATCGGCGTCCTGGGCCCCCGCGGCACCCGTCACCTCGACCGCACCGCCGACTACTACCTCATCGTCGCCGACGAAACAGGACTTCCCGCCGCTGCCCGTCTCCTGGAGGAACTTCCCGCACACAGCACCGCCCTCGCCTTCCTGGAGGTCGCCGCCCCCAGCGAGGAGCAGACCATCACCACCGCGGCCACGACCCACATCACGTGGCTTAGTCGCGACGGCGCGCCGGCCGGATCCAGCAGCCTGCTCCACCAGGCACTGCGTACCACCCCCCTCCCACCGGGCACCGGAATCGCCTGGTGCGCCGGGGAAGCGCTCACCCTTAAGCCGCTGCGCCGCATCCTCAAAGAACAGGGCTTCGTGCGGGGCCACAACGCCGAGATCGATGGCTACTGGCGTCGTGGAGCCAACAACCGGGACCACCACCTGGCTGCGGAGGCCGCCTGAGTCCCGTCCCCGAGCCCCTGCGGGGCGCCACCAGCGCCCCGCATCGCCTCACCCCGTGCCAGGCAGCAGCACACTGAGGCAGGTGACACATCCTTCGAGCTTCTCGAACTCGCTGATGTCCACAACCCGCGGGACGAAACCGAGATCGGCGAGTTCCGCAGCAGTGCGGGGAGCCGCGGCACTGATGAGCACCTCGTCCCCGCCCAGGGGCACCACATGGCAGCCGGCCTCCTCAACGACCACACGGGGGTGGGGGAGCGCCCCCGCAGCCCAGTGGTCGGACCGTACCAGCATCGTTCCGTCCGGTAACGCCGTCGCCGCCGACTTCAGATGGAGTACCGCACCCAGACGCACCGGCACAACCGTACGTCCCCGGGGGTGCAGCAGCCGGCCCAGCTGCCGGATGCCCTCGCTGTTGGTACGGCCGCTGCGTCCCACATAGACGGTGGTGCCCACCTGGAGCACGTCCCCACCGTCCAGGGTGGCCGGCGCCTCGATGCGAGCCAGCTCCATCCCGAGCCCGGCCAGGGCCCGTTCGACCCCGACCAGCTCGCCGCGCCGCCGGTCATCGCCGCACCGTGTCAGCACCGCCAGGTCGTCACAGACCACCACGGTGTCCTCCACGAACACCGAATCCGGGTGGTCGGGCGCCGGTTCCACCTCCCGCAGCTGCCACCCGGCGGCCTCCACAACGGCGCAGTAGGCCGAGAACTGCTCGCGTGCCACATCCACATCAACCGGACTCCGGTCGATGTGGGTGACGATGCCCTCCGCCAGGAGGGGACTGGGCGCACGCACCAGGGCTCGGGGCTGGACTCTGGACACGGTGGTTCCCTTCGCCGGTCCCGGGGGCGACCGTGCTCAGCTTACTGCGCGCCACCCCACCACACCGAGGAAAGGTCCCCTTCGTGCCTCGGCCAGCCTCCGCGAGCGTGGGATCAGGAACCACAGCCACGCGCCCCCGCGGGGTGGGCGGGAACTCTCGCTGCGCATGCCCCGTTGTGCCACATACGTGCCACAGCCATCCCCAGGGGAGAGGTCTCTATGCCGGAATCCGTGACACTCGTTCGCAGCGACACACTCACCGACCAGGTGGACTATGCCTACGCCGCCGTCGTGGATCTGCCGTCGGCGCGAGCGGTGTGGACGGCAGGAGCCTGCCCCCTGGATACCGACGGAAATACGGTTGCCCCCGGCGACTACGTCGGCCAAGCGCACCAGGTCATGCACAATCTGAAGGCTGCCTTGGACAGCGCCGGGGTCGACCGAACCGACATCGTCAAGACCACCGTCTACGTGGCGTCCGCAGACCAGGGAGACCTGGTGGCAGCCTGGACTGTGGTGCGCTCGCACCTGGGGGAGCACGACCCACCCAGCACCCTGCTCGGGGTCGCCGCCCTCGGCTACGACCACCAACTCGTGGAGGTCGAGGCCGTGGCCCTGGCCCGGTAGCCCGCGGGCTCGCCCCGGTTCACGACCGGGCGTCGGCCAGCACCGCGGGCAGCTCGTCGGTGTTCCACTCGTCGACGATGTAGACCTCTTCCTCGGGCAGGTACCAGTCCCGTTGCACGTAGGTCTGCTGCTGGCCCCCTGCCTCCTGGCCAGCGCCAAAGCACGGACGCAGCCACTCGCGGTAGTGAGCCTCATGCTCACCGACCGCGGCAAAGTCCTCGGACTGCACATCCGTATCCTGGCCCGCAGTCATCGGTGTCTCGGACATCTCCATGGCCGGGTGACACGGTGGTGCCTCCCCGGTCAGGGGGTGGGCCGGATGGTCCTGACTCAGCGGTTCGGCGAGACTGGCCACGGCCGGCTCGTCGGCGAACTGATCCAGCCCCTGGATGCGCTCCGGCCCGTAGAAGACGATCACACCGCATTCGCTGAGCGCGGCAATGTAGGTATCGCGAATCCCTGCTTCCGTGCAGGCCGGGTTGTTGGTGTCGATCTCGAGTGCGCCCGGCACGCTCACCCCCGCGGTCTGCACGTCCACATCCCAGTCGTCGGGCACGTGCAGCGTCAGACTCCCGAACTGCACCGGCTGCCCCTCAGGATCGTCATCCGGGGAATCGGCAGGGCTCGGATCCACGGTGGGGGGCGTCTCGGGCGTACCTGCGTCCGCGTCTGGCTCCTCGGCCGCGCCCCCCACTCCGTTCAGGGCCAGGTAGCCGCCCAGGGCCAACGTCAGCACCACGGCCAGGCCGCCCCCCACCAGTGCCACGCGCCACCCGGGCCGATGCCGCGCCGGACCCGAGCCGGAGTCAACACCGCCGTCCGCGCTGTCCGCGCTGCCCGGCGCTCCCTCCTCGACGGGGACGTCCTGGCCCGAGAACCACCCCGATGCTTCGGATTCTGGTTGGCGCGGTGGTGCCGAGGCAAGAGCACGCCACTGATGGGGATCGTGGCCGGCGCCGTCAATGTCACTCCAGGCGAGATCAAGCAGGTCACGCACCATCCAGGCGAAGGATTGCCGCGACCGTTCCTCCTCGGTGAAACCGGCGGCGGCCAACAGCGCGTCCGTGGCCCAGGCAGCGGTGGGCCGCAATGAGGCGGTATCGGCCAGGGCTTCGGCCACAATGGCGCGCAATCCCTCGGGAAGATCATCCTGGGCGGTCACATCCGACGCATTCTCTGGGGTCGCTGCGCCTGCGGCATCGACCACCAGGTGGGCCCAGTCCCGCATGTCCTGTGGAGCGCCTGTGGCGACATCAGCACCGGTTGCAAACGTAGCCAGGTCACCCGGCAGCAGGACCGGGCCGCTGGGGTTGAGAATCACGGATTCCGGCGTGAGGTCACCGTGGATGTTCCCGGCGGCGTGCAGGGCCGCCAGTGCCTCGGCAACCCCCACAGCCAACGACATCAGGTGCTGTTCGGGCAGGGGGCCGTAGCGACGAACGTAGGCTGCCAAGCTGTGTCCGGCCACGAATTCGGTAGCCAGCCAGGGAGGCTGGGCCGTGGGATCGGATTCCACGATGCGGGGCACACACGTCGCGCCGACCGCCTGCCGCCGCTCAACGGCCTGGGAGAACCACGACGGTGCCTCGCATTCGCCGTCCGGTCCGACCTCGAGGGTCTGGACCGCAAGACACGTAGCCGTCTTGGTCAGGGCGGCGAACACGGGGCCGGTCGGCGTGGCCGCCAGGCGTCCCACGACCCGTAACGACCCGATCCAGGCCGGATCGTCGTGTCGCAGCGCCGACATCCCCGGAGGAAGCTCCGGGGATGGTTCCTCGTGTGGCGCGTGGGGGGACATCGCACCTCCAGGTTCTCCACTGCCGCAGGACCAGTATTTCGTGACATGCGCCCATCGGAGAAGTCAGGGATCGGACTATAGACGCACCCGCCGCATCGGACCCGCGTCGTAGCGTGCTCCGGCCGCCACACCGACGGGGGCAGCCTGCTCGATCGTGGCCAGGTCGTCGATACTGAGTGTGATTTCCGCGGCCGCGAGATTGTCCTCGAGGTAGCTGCGACGTTTGGTTCCGGGAATCGCGACGATATCCGAGCCCTGGGCCAACACCCAGGCCAGAGCCAGCTGCGCCGAGGTGACCCCCTTGGCTTCCGCCAGCGCACACAGGCGCCCCACAACGGCTAGGTTGCGGTCCAGGTTCTCCTCCTGGAACCGGGGCATGCGGCGACGCCGGTCATCGTCGGGCAGGTCGGAGCCGCTGCGAATCGTGCCGGACAGCACACCCCGGCCTAGGGGGCTATAGGCCACAAGACCGATACCCAGCTCACGCAGGGTGGCCAATACCCCGTCGGTTTCGATGTCGCGGGTGAACAGTGAGTACTCGCTCTGGAGCGCGGTGACCGGGTGCACGGCATGGGCACGCCGGATCGTCTCCGGCGCGGCCTCGGAAATACCGAGGTACCGGACTTTGCCGGCCGTGACGAGTTCGGCCATGGCACCCCAGGTTTCCTCGATGGGCACGTCCGGGTCCACGCGGTGCTGGTAGTAGAGATCGATGTGGTCAACACCCAGTCGGCGCAGGGAACCGTCCAGCGCCTGGCGTAGATACTCGGGGCGACCGTTGACCCTTTCGGTTAGGCGGCCGTCGGGGCCGACCTCGATTCCGAACTTGGTGGCCAACACGATCCGTTCCCGGTGCGGCCGCAGGATCGGGCCGAGAAGCTCCTCGTTGCTCCAGGGGCCGTATATGTCCGCTGTGTCGAACATGGTGACCCCATGTTCCAGTGCCCGTTCGATGGTGCGTCGAGACTCCGCGTCGTCGCGGCCGCTGTAGGCGTAGGTCATTCCCATACAACCAAGCCCCAGTTCGGCCACGGTGAGTCCCTGGGTGCCCAGTTCTCGATTGCGCATGGTGGCTCCCCTCGGCGGTGTGGCTGATGTGCGTTGTGGGTGTGCGTCGCGTGGCTGCGATCCTACGGCCAGCCCTACGCCTGGCCGCGCCGCGGGCATGGCCGACTGCGGGAGCGGTGGGCCATGCCCCGTGGCTGGACGGTGGTGTGCCCGTGGGGGAGGGGAGTGGTGAGGTGCCGTCCCGCCGTCCGTGTCGAGGGATCCGGGGATGAGCCGACACACACCCACACATAACTCGGACATTTAGGTACATACTTCATAATCTGGTCTGCGATTCATCGAAACCGCCCCCGTTATTGACTCGTTATCCGTAGAGTGTGCAGCACGTGCCCGGCCCTGACTGTGGACCGTGGTACCCAACACCGACCCCGAGGCGAGGAACACAGCCGTGCGCAGCCAGCCCGCTGCACCATCGACATCCCGGCGCCGGCGCGGCCCCGTCGCACTGGGCGTCAGCGCCGCGACCGTGGCGGCCGTTGGATCCATGGTGGCCTGGTACGCCGCCGGATCCACTGGGGAGGCCCCACCGCCCTCCTCAGCCATGGTGGCCACACCATCCCTGTTTGCCGAGGACGCCTCCCTGGCCGATACCGCGCTGCCCACGTCCCAACGTGAGCGGGCGGAGCGGCAACAGGATCAGGCTCGTGCCCGGGGGCACCGCAGTACCGAGGACACCACGGAGGCCAGGCCGGGGGAGCCGGCGCACGAGGACGGGGCTGGCCGCTGCGAGGCGTCGAACTACTCCAACCCCCAGCCCACGGCCAACGGCGAGCGGTTCGACCCGGACGCGATGACGGCCGCGCACCGAACGCTTCCGTTCGACACCCGGGTCGAGGTCACCAATCCGGACACCGGCGCACAGGTCACCGTGCGCATCAACGACCGGGGGCCGTTCATCGAGGGACGGTGTCTGGACCTGTCCCGCGCGGCGTTCGACGAGATCGCAGACCTGGATCAGGGGATCACCACGGTGGAGTGGACCGTGGTGCAGTAGACGGCGCAAGCCACGCATCTCGCGCCGTTGCCGAGCTCAGTCCACCAGGGTCGTGGCGAAAGACTCGCCCACCTGAACCCGGAAGTGGAAGGTGGACATCGCACCGTCGACGATGACCGTGTAGTCGTCCTCACTGTGTCGGATCACCTGCCGGCGCTGCGGACGATAGGGATGCTGCGGCACGTGAGTGTGGGCCAGACGCCAGGCTTCGGCACGCGCGTCTTCCTGGTCGGTGAAGGCTACCTTGCGGCTCCAGTCGAGGACCTGACGGCCATTCTGCTGGCGGTTGCTCTCCTCCTCGATCAGCACCACCCAGTGTGTCTCCAGCTGGGTCACGCCCGGGATCCTCCCTCACTGCGTTGACGTCTGCCCGGCGATCCACGCCTGCGCGACGCAGGCGGGGCCGTGTCCATGGCCAGTCAGCCGACCCTACCCGACGGTCACCCAGGTGGGACACCGGACCCCCGCCCCGAACTCGCGGGGTCACAGCTGCTCAGCGACGGCACGGGCGGCGGCCTCCCCTGACCGCACCGCGCCTTCGAAGTACCCGTTCCACACGGTGGCGTACTCCGTTCCGGCCCAATGCAGCGGCCCGGTGACGGCCATGAGGTCAGCCCCGTGGCTCATCCAACCATGGGTGCCGAAGCGCGCGGAGAAACAGCCCTGGGTGAGCGATTCGGTCGACCAGTCGAACTCCACGAAGTCGGTGAACTCCCGCAGCTGTTGCCCGAACACGGGCAACAGACTCTCCACCACGGCCTGTGGGCGCTGGGTGGGGGAGAGGCGTCGCAACGCCAGGGCGTCGACCCCATAGGCGAAACCGGTCAGCACACCATGCTCGTCACCGGGAACGGTGTTGTCGACCGTCTCGGTGATGGAACCCGTGGAATGGTTGCTCTGCCCAGACAGTCCCGCCTCACGCCAGAACGGTGTGGGATACACCAGGTGAAGCTTGAGGCCGATACCGGGCAGCAACGACCGGAGGGCAATCTGCTTGGTCACCGGAAGTGGCGGGGAAAAATCCAGCTCGGGGACGATGTGGGCGGGGATGGCCATCACCAGCTGGCGTGCAGGAAACGTGTGGGTGTCGGTGTGCACGGTGACTCCGGTGTCCCACTCCACCCGGCGGGCCCGCTGGTTGTGGCGCACCACCTCGCTGCCCAGGGAGTCGGCCATGGCTTGGGCAATGGCCTGTGGGCCGCCGAACACCCGATCCTGCTGTGCCCCACCCCGCATGTTCAGTAGGCGTTCCACCCCGTTGCCACTGCGCACGTAGAACAGTAGCCCCAGCATAGACACCTCGGCCGCCTCGACGGTCTGGAGTCCGCCAGCCAGCATGCGCCCCACCAGGGCACGCTCGTCAGGCGTACCCACATCCTGGGCATCCAACCAACCGCGCAGAGTGATCGAGTCCCAGTAGGCGGCGTTCGCGCTGGCCCAGGGACGGTCCGGATCGATGTCGCGGGCCAGGTTGTCAACGCGTTGGAGGAGTCGATCCACCGCGGCAGGCGGTTCCTCAAGCTGACGGTCCCCGATCCGATAGACCGGGCTGCCGTGGCTGGCGGTGGGAAACGTTGCGATCCCGAACTCGGCGGCCAGTGCGTACATTGTCTCCTGTGTCGGCCCGAGCCACTGGCCGCCCAGGTCGATTTGGGTTCCGTTACTGAGGTAGCGCGTGTGGGTGCGGCCGCCGACTCGGTCCCGGGCCTCCAGCAGCACCACATCGTAGCCGCGCCGGGCGAGGGCACGAGCCGCAGACAATCCCGCGAAGCCTGCGCCCACCACGACCACATCATGCTGGCTGCGAGACATGACCGTCCTCTCCTGTTCGTTCCGTATCCATGGTCGACCTCGGGGCCCCGATCCGAATCCGCAGGACCCCAGGCCACGACAACTATACCGTCCAGACGGTATAGTTGTCACGGTCGTGTTCCAGGCGTAGTTCCTGCCTCCTGCCAACGCAGGACCCCGCGCGCCAAGCCCCACCACCAACGCGGCGGCGACCATCTCCGCTGCGCAGCAGCAGGCCCGCATTTGCCGAGGTGGAGTCCTTGGCCTGGAGGCGAACGTCAATCGAGGCAGGCCCACACCGCACCACCACGGGACATCACGTGAGGTCCTAGGCTGGCGGGCAGAGCCGGCAGCGATGCGGAGGAACGGGTGTCCCCGAAGAAGAAGCGTCCCCTCAGAAAGCGTTCCCGTGCACACACCCGGGATGCGCCCCCCACCCATGCCCCTACCGCGGCCGCCGACGAGGGAATGGAGCCCCCGATCGGTCCCCTGTCGGGGCTCCGCATCAGCCGCACCCCCGTGGCCATCGAACCGCGGGCCCGCTGGCCCGTCGCCGTGTGGGTTCTGCTGGTCCTGCTGTGGGCCGTCGGCACCCCCCTGTTCTTGCTGTTCACCCTTGCCGAAGGGTTCTGGGCCCAGACCCAACCCGAGGTCCCCCAATCGTCGGTTACCGCGTTGCGCGGCTATGTCGCCGCGATGGTGGTGTGTGGCGTGTTCGCCCCGCTGGTCGGGTCCGGCCTGGCGTTGTGGCTACGTCGACGGATCGCCGCCGCCCTGTTCGGGTGTGCGCTGCTGCTCTCCATCGGCTTCGGCATCTGGCTCACGCTGTTGGGGCCGAGCTGAGGTCTGCGCCACACAGTCCTCCTCCGGCGACATACCCGCCCGTGATCGGCCACCCTGGGATCGTGACCGACACCAGCCCCACGGCGGAAACCCTCCCGGCCGAAGTTCGTACCCGCCTGCACCAGACCAACCCCGGCAGTGTTCTCGTGGACACCGCCGCACTGGACACCGTCCGGCAGCGTTTCGACGACCAGCAGGCCAGCACCCTGGCCCGCTACCTCAGCTCCGCGCAGTCGCCCAACACCCTGCGGGCCTACCGTGCCGACTGGCTCACCTTCTGCCGCTGGTGCCTGGCCGAGGGTCGCCAGTCCCTACCTGCCGACCCGGTCGACGTCGCCGTGTTCCTCGCGGCCGGAGCCCACGCCGAACGCGACGGGGTCTGGGCCCTGTCCCCCGCCACCCTCGAGCGCCGTGCCGCGGCCATCGCCGCAGTGCACGGGGCCCACGGCCTGGCGGCACCCACCCGCAGTGACGTGGTGCGCATGACCCTTCGGGGCATCCGTCGTCAGCGGCGCAGCCAGCCCAGCCGCAAACGCCCGGTGGTGGTGGACACCCTGGAGGCGCTGCTGGACTGCCGCCCGGCCCCAGGTTTTCCCGGTGGCGTGACGCGACGACGGGACGCCTGGCTGCTCCTGGCCGGTTTCGCCGGTGCGCTCCGCCGAAGCGAACTGGCGGGAGTGACCTGTGACGACATCACGGTCGGCGCAGAGCCGGCCACGGGCGATCCCCTGCTGGTGCTCCACCTGGCCGCAACCAAGACCGATCCCCAGGCGCGCCGTGGCCAGCAGGTCGCGCTGCCACGGGGCCGCCAGGTGCGCACCTGCCCGGTGTGCGCCTACGCCGCCTGGGTGGAGGTCCTGGAGGCCCACCACGACGGGGGCAGCACGGCGGTGCGCACGCTCCTCGACACCGAGGCTCGCACACGGTCCCAGCACCGCTGTGTCGGCTTCAGCGGCACCCGACTCGCCGACGGATCCGGCCAGCCGGTACTGCGTGGGGTGAACCGCCACGGCCACATCGCCGACCGCGCCCTCACCGGCCGCTCGATCGCGCGGATCGTCCAACGGTACGCCGCCAGTGCCGGCGAGGACCCGGCCCAGTTTGGAGGGCACTCGCTACGCGCGGGTTTCGCAACCCAGGCCGCGCTGAGTGGCGCGGCCGACCGCGAGATCATGCGTCAGGGCCGGTGGTCCAATGCACGCACCGTCCATGACTACATCCGTACCGCCCATCCGCTCGACGACAATGCCGTGACCCGTCTCGGGTTGTAATCCCCGCAGCCCAACGACGTCGCTAGCAGGTGGAAGCGGTGGGACACGGGACGCGTGCGGGGAGGAACAGTACCCACGGTGTGTGGGTGGTGCGCGTTAGGGTGGAGGCTCACTTCCCGCTTGCTCATTTCCCGCTTAGAGGAGCTGTGTCGTGGCCGATTCCTTCGCTCACCTGCATGTGCACACCGAGTTCTCCATGCTGGACGGGGCCGCCAAGCTCGTGCCGTTGTTCGCGGAGGCCGAGCGGATGGGCATGCCCGCGGTGGCGATGACCGACCACGGCAATATGTTCGGCGCCTACGAGTTCTACCAGCAGGCCCAGAAACACGCGGTCAAGCCGATCATCGGGATCGAGGCCTATGTGGCCCCGGAGTCACGGTTCCACAAGAAGCAGGTGTTCTGGGGGCGCGCCCGTGACGGCGACGATGCGGCCGAGGGCGGCAAGGACATCTCGGGTAAGGGCCGTTATCTCCACATGACGATGTGGGCCCGCAACGCCACCGGGCTGCGCAACCTGTTCAAACTGTCCTCCCTGGCCTCCATCGAGGGCTACTACATGAAGCCGCGTATGGACCTGGAGCTGATGTCGCAACACAGTGCGGGCATCATGGTCACGACCGGCTGCCCCTCCGGCGGGGTCCAAACCCGTCTGCGCCTGGGCCAGGAGCAGGAGGCCCTGGACTATGCCGCCCAGCTGCGCGACATCTTCGGTCAGGAGAACGTGTTCGTGGAGCTGATGGACCACGGACTGGACATCGAACGCGAGGTGCGCTCCGGGCTGTTGAAGGTGTCCAAGGACCTGGGGCTCAAACCCATCGTCACCAACGACAGCCACTACGTCACCGAGGACCAGGCCGGCGCCCACGACGCACTCCTGGCCGTGGGGGTGGGCAAGAACCTGGACGACCCCAACCGGTTCCGCTTCAACGGGTCGGGCTACTACCTCAAGAGCGCTGAGGAGATGCGCGGGCTCAACAATTTCGACGAGTGGAGCCAGGGGTGCGCCAACACGCTTCTGGTCAGCGAAATGGTGGAGGACGGCGCCTACGACGAGGTTTTCGCCCACCGTGACCTGATGCCACGATTCACGGTGCCCGAAGGGGAAACCCAGAGCACCGCGCTGCGCCGCATGATCGACGACAACATCCCGATGCGTTACCCCCAGGGGGCCAGTACGGAGGTGCGCGAACGCATCGAGCACGAGCTGGGCATCATCACCGAGATGGGCTTTCCCGCCTACTTCCTCGTGGTCGCCGACATCTGTCGCCACGCTCGCGACAACGGCATCGCCCTGGGGCCGGGGCGAGGGTCGGCCGCCGGCTCCATGGTGTCCTACGTGCTGGGGATCACGGACCTGGATCCCCTCGAGCACGGGCTCCTGTTCGAACGGTTCCTCAACCCCGAGCGGGTGTCGATGCCTGATATCGATCTGGACTTCGACGAACGTAAACGCGGCGACATGATCCGCTACGTCACCGACCTCTACGGAGAAGAGCGCGTCGCCCAGATTCTGACCTTCGGCGTCATCAAGGCCAAGGCCGCCATCAAGGACGCCACGCGCATCCTGGGCTTCCCCTACAACCTCGGCGACAAGATCACCAAGGCGTTCCCACCGCCGGTGGGCGGGGTGGAGATCCCCTTGGCTGCCGTGAACGACGAAAATCACGAACGCTACGCCGAAGCAACCGAGCTTCGCAGCCTCATCGAGTCCGAGCCCGATGTGCAGAAGGTCATGGAGACCGCCACCGGGCTCGAAGGGTTGACGCGTGGGACGGGCGTGCATGCCGCAGGCGTGATCCTGTCGGCTGAGCCGCTCATCGACGTGATCCCCGTCCACAAGCGCGATACGGACGGCGCGATCATCACCGGGTTCCCCTACCCGGAGTGTGAGGAAATGGGCCTGCTGAAGATGGACTTCCTGGGCCTGCGCAACCTCACCATCATCGACGATGCGGTGCACAACGTGCGCGCCAACGAAGGCGTCGACATCGACTGGCAACAGGTGCCCTTCACCGACCGCGCCACCTACGAGCTGCTCGCGCGTGGCGACACACTGGGTGTGTTCCAGCTGGACGGCACGGCGATGCGGGCGCTGCTGCGGCGGATGGCTCCCACCCAGTTTTCCGACATCACCGCGGTCAACGCCCTGTACCGGCCCGGGCCCATGGCGGCCAACGCCCACAACGACTACGCCGACCGCAAGAACAAGCGCCAAGAGGTCGTCCCGATCCATCCGGAGCTGAAACAGGCCCTGGATCCGATCCTGGACGAGACCCACCACCTGATCGTCTACCAAGAACAGATCATGGCCATCGCCCAGCAGCTGGCCGGCTACAGCCTCGGGGCCGCCGATCTGATGCGTCGGGCGATGGGCAAGAAGAAGAAGGAGGCGCTGGAGAAGGAGTACGTCACCTTCAGTGCCGGGATGCGCGACAACGGGTTCTCCCAGGATGCGATCGACACCCTGTGGGAGATCATGCTGCCCTTCTCGGGCTATGCCTTCAACAAGTCCCACGCGGCCGGCTACGCGATCCTGTCCTACCGCACCGCCTATCTCAAGGCCAACCATCCAGCCGCCTACATGGCCGCGCTGTTGACCTCGGTGGCTGATGACAAAGACAAGATGGCCGTGTATCTCGCCGAGTGTCGACGCATGGGCATCAATGTGCTGCCGCCCGACGTCAACGACTCGGGTCTGCGCTTCACCCCGGTCGGTTCCGACGTGCGTTTCGGCTTGGGTGCTGTGCGCAACGTCGGAACCAACGTGGTGGAGTCGATCATCGCCACCCGTGACGAGAAGGGCAAGTTCACCAGTTTCGCCGACTTCCTCACCAAGGTGGAACTGGGGGTGTGCAATAAGCGCGTTGTGGAATCACTGGTCAAGGCGGGCGCCTTCGATTCACTGGGGCACAGTCGCCAGGGGCTGCACCTCCAGCACGAACAGGCGATCGAAGCGGTGACCTCCACCAAACGCCAGGAGGCGATCGGGCAGTTCGACCTGTTCGGCGCCGTCGAGGACGAGGAAGCCGCCACGCCCCTGGGGCTGGATCTGGACTTCGACACCGAGGAGTGGCCCCGCAAGGAGATGCTAGCCCTGGAGCGGGAAATGCTGGGGCTGTATGTCTCCAGTCACCCACTGGCGGGGGCGGAACGGATCCTGGCCCGCAACTGCGACATGGCGATCGCCCGCGTTGTCGCCGGGGACAAGAGCGAAGGGGAGGTGCGCATCGCCGGCATGATCGCCAAGGTGGACCGGCGCACCAACAAGAACGGGCAGCCCTGGGCGATCATCACCGTGGAGGACCTGGACGCCAGTATCGAGGTCCTGTTCTTCGCCAAAACGTTCCCGCTGTACAGCGAGGAGCTGGTGGAAGATCGTGCGGTCACCATCAAGGGCCGGGTCAACGAGCGGGACGGAACCTACAGCCTGTTCGCTTCCGAACTCAGCCCTCTCGACATCTCCGACATCGCGATCGGCGAGGGCGAGCCGCCGGTCGTGTTGACTCTGGCAGAGCGCCAGATCACCCAAGAGCTGGTGCAGGAATTGAAGCGCTCCCTGACCGGGCATCGGGGCCAGACCCCGGTGCGGGTCAGGGTGACGGGCCCGGACACCTCCACAACGTGGTCACTTCCGGACTACCCGGTCACCCCTGGCCCCGAGTTCGCCGGTGAGGTCAAGAGCCTGCTGGGAGCGGAAGCCATCAGTTACTGAGCCCGCCGGCCCTCGCCGCGGCCTCGGCTGGTGCTGCGGCCGTGCACCCGGTTGCCCACCCGGGCAACCGGGGCCGTGTCGGGGGGACGCGTGGACCACCTATTTCCGGTTGAAGCGGGACACCGGCTGTTGGGCGTACCACCCGAAGAAGACGGTGCTGGCACCAAGCAGGAACATCGCCGCCTCATCCTCGCTGAGACTGATCGTTCCCGAGGGCAGTTTCACCGTGAACGGTGCGTCGTTGCGCCGTCCAGACGCATCGGTGCGACTGATTTCCAGCCCCTCAATCAGTCCCTGATTTTGGAGCATCGTCAGCCCCTCACACACCCGCCCATAACGATCGGACGATTTCCAAATGGACATGACGGCACCCTACCCGGCACCCAACACCGCCACAATGCGTGACAGCGAGGTAGGAACCACATCCGCGTCCACGCCGAGGATCCCACCCACGACGCATGAAATTCGCGTTTACGGATAAAAGGAACACTCCGGGTAGCTAACGAAAATCAACCGCCGTCAGGCACAAGCCAGCACAGAAACCCACAAAACATCACCGTGGACCCTGCCGGCACGGAACAACCGCCATCGCAGGCCCCCACACGCCGGACAGGCACACCCGGAGACCCCGCCCAGCCGGGAGGACGCTCCACAACCCCACCACCCGTGAATCCCCGCCGACAGCTGTGGCACCATTTCTGCGTGACCGACGCATTCCGCACCGCCGTCCTGGGACTCATCGACGCCGCCGAGTCCCAGGACACCCACAGGTTCGCCACCCACGTCCGTGACTCCTTCGAGCTGGCGGGACAGGTCGACGCCCAGGCACGCGAGGACGCGATCGCCCGAATTGGGCCCGTCATCGCCAATCCCGGCATCCTGCCCGGCGATGCCGCCGACCTCGCCATCGTGGCCGGTGCCATGGTCGACACCGGAGCCCGCGCCGGATCGGTGGGCCTGCTGGTATTGCGGAGCCTGGCCAGCACGGCCCAGGCGGCCACCCGCTTCGTTGAGGCCTGGGAACAGACCGGCGACGGACCACTCATCGAACCCGAAGCCCTGACCACCGCCGACGAGGAACGCGTGGCCACGGTCCTGGGAACCACGGCGGGCAGCGCGACCATGGCCTGGTGGACCGCCCGCCGTTTCGCTGCCGCCGGCGTGTCGATGCTCGGCGACACCGAAGTCCGGTCCCACCTGGCCGCCGAACCCGACCTGCACGCCGAACTGTACGGCGGAGCGCAACGCCTGGCACACGCCTTGCCCGAGTTCGCGCAGCTGCGCTCCCTGCTGGACAACGTCGATGTCCCCGCGGATAGCGCCCCACCATCCCCGCCGCCCGCGCCGCAGCCACCACAACCACCCCCGGCGCCTGCACCCTCCGCGGCCCCGTCCAGTCCACCCCCTCCGGGCAGGGGACTGGTTCCACCACCACCCGCGAGCGCCTGCGTTACGGCCCAGTGGGGCACCACCTGGCGCTACGCGGCCAGCACCCAGCCGCCACCGCAGACCTGAGCCGAGGCGGGTCAGGGCTCGGCGCGGCGCCGCCCCGAGTAGCGGTCACGGCCCGCCTGCACGGCCTCTTCGTCACCAGCCGAGCGCTCGTCTTCGTCGTAGAAGTCATCAAGGTAGTCCTCGACATCGTCGGGGTCCCGGCCACGCCATCGGGACGGCAGTAGCACCGGGAGGAACAGCGCTGCCGCCACCGGCAGGTACAGGCCCAGGGTCACCAGCTGGTCCACACTGCGCACCAGGGCCTGCATCCCGTCCGGATACGGAAGCAGCCCGGTCAGCAGCTGTGGAGCCGCAATGTGCGCCACGGTCACGCCGGCGAGGGCCAGGGCGGGCAGTCCCGGCGCGAGCGGGGAGAGCCGGGTACTGACCAGACACAGTCCCACCACCAGTGTGAGCACGGTGAGTGCTCCCACCGTGGACACCCCGGTGAAGCTGAGCAGGGTGCCGTTGAACCCAGCGATCTCCAACAGGCGGGGGGCGCCCCAGCCCGGCACGACGAGAACAACCGGAATCAGTACGAGTCCCAGCACACAACCTAGAAGATGTCGCATGTCTCGCTCCTCTCACGATGATCCCGAACCATACCGACAATTCAGACAATGTGAAGTCGAGGTTCGCGACCCACCCCCCGTGCCGACTTCAGGCCACCCCCGGGAGCGGCCGCGGCACCTAGGCTGGGCGCCGTGAGTGAGTACAGCACCCAGCCCAGCCACGACAGCCAGAACACCCATGAGGCCGCCCTGATCGAACTCGCCAGTCGGGTTTTCGACACGGCCCGCCGCGGGGATCTGGAGGGCCTGCGGGCGTTCCTGGAGGCGGGGATCCCCGTCAACATGACGAACGACAACGGCGACACCCTGCTCATGCTGGCGGCCTACCACGGTCACCCCGAGGTCGTGGAGCTGCTGTGTGCCCATGGTGCCGACGTGGACCGGCGCAATGACCGGGATCAGGCTCCGCTGGCCGGAGCGGTGTTCAAAGGTGAGGACACGGTGGTGCGCATCCTGGTCGACCACGGTGCCGACGCACACGCCGGCACCCCCACGGCCGCGCAGACCGCACGCATGTTCGGTCACCAGCACCTGCTGGCGCTGTGGCCCCCGCACGACTGACCTCCGGCGCTGGCAGCGGGATCCACCGGGACACCGTGCTCCAGATAGACGGTCACCCCCGGCGTCGTTGCCGCATCGAGACAGCTGCGTACGCGCCGCAGCAACGACGGTGGCAGATAGTTCCCCAGGCGAGACGCGACCACCAGTTCCACCGCGCTGAGTTCCTCAGCGGGCAACCGCACCTGATCCACCACCGTGTGCGCGACGTGCCCCACGAACACGAACGCCGTGGCTGCGCGCCCATCGGGGCTGCTGTGTGGCGGCATCCAGTCCACCCCCACCAGATGGCTCAACGCCGGAACAAACCCCAGCTCCTCACCGCATTCCCGCCGACACGCCGCCAACGGAGACTCTCCGGCCTCGATAACTCCACCCGGCAGGGTCCATCCGGGCTTGTAGGTCGGTTTGACCACCAGCACCCGAGCGTCCCCCGTGTACAGCAGGGCCGCCGCCACACCACGACTGCGCGGCAGACTGTCGAAGAAGGCCCGCTCGCCCGCCGCAACCTCACCCATCTCCGCATCGGTCCGGGCGACCTCCGCACGGACGCGGGTCCGTTCACCTGGCTCACTGCCCATACCCTCGACTCTACGCACCCGCCCCCGCGCGGGTCGGTGCGTGCCGTGGGTGGCGGAGGGGCGCCACCCACGCCACGCTGGAATCGACACCCTTCACAACGAGCCCCAACGTGGCCGGGAGAGCACCGATGAGCTTCGCGATCGCCGTGCGGTGGGTCAGTGTGCAGGGCCAACGCACCTCCTACGCCGAGGTTGTCGACGAGGCGGCCCACCTGCGTGGTGAATTGGCGCAGCTGCGGGCTCGCGCCGCCGCACTCCGGGAAAGCGGAACCATCGTGCAGGAACTGCCCCAGCTGCCCGACCTCGTGGCGCTCAAAGGCGAACCAGCCCTGATCGAATGGGTGGAATGGACTCGGCACGCCCTTCCCGAGCTCCGCTCCCACCTCGACGACACCGCCCACCAAACCCTCGCGGCGCGGCTGGGTGCCAGCCTGCCCCCGCCCCGCACCCGCCCCAGTGCAACCGAGGAATTGGCCCAGCTCCGCCAGAGCGACTCCGCAGCCAGTAACACCCCGGAAGCCGCCACCCCCCACCGACACCCGGCCAGGGCCCGTCAGCATGCCCTGGAGTCGGTACGCCACCTGTTGGCCGATGCCGCCGCCGAGCTCGACCCCCACGCCCACCGTGACCTGGCCGCGCGCCTCAACGAACTCCACCAGCTCGACGACACCAGTTCCGTGGCCACGATCCGCGAGGCGCACCATGCGGTGGTCGTCACACTCAACCGCGCGCTTCAGCAACACCGCAGCCAGCTGCACCGCGAAGTGGAACGCGCCCAGCTGCTGGGCCAACTCGCCGATGTCTCCGCGGACACCCGCGCCTACCTGCACGCCCAGATCGGCGCGGCCGACGATCCCGGCGCCTGGCGGCCGCACGTGGACCACGCCCGCGCCGCCGCCGAGAACCAGCGGCTGCGGACCCACCTGGCCCAAGCCGCAACCCAGGCCCTCACAGCAGTGGGATGTGACGTCACCGACATCCACACCACCACCCTCACCAGCACCGGAGAAACGGTGTGCCCTCTGCCCGACCAGGACGGCTACGGCATCCGGGTGCGCCTGCCCCCGGACCGCAACCAGCTCTCAGCGAGTCTCGTGCGGGACACCCACACCACCCCCAGCGCCGACGAGGACGCCGGACGCTGGTTCTGCACCCACACCGAACCCACCTTCTACCACGCCCTGTGCGACCACACCGAGCACCTGCACCTGCACCAGCGGCTACGTGTCGAGCCCGGGGACCGCCCCCTGCCCCAGGTGCGCCTCCCCGCCACGGACCGCGATCGCCACGACGAGCAGCACGAGCCCGAACAGAGCACCACCGACACGGGCGCACGGGCCCAGCAACGCCACCACTGACCCCGGCCCCGGAATGGACTTCTGGGGGCTGCGGTGCCACAATCCGCGCGGGGACCATGTCCCATCGTCCCCACCCCAGGAGACCAAACCCAGTGCAGCACGACCCCGGCAGGGAGGCCATGAGCGGCGCACAGCCGCACCCAGCGGCGTCGACCACCCCCGGGTGGGTGCGGGAACTCACCATGGCGCTGCCGATCTATCCCCAGATCCTGCTGGTGGGCAACGTCCGCGACGAATACCATCTGCCCACCCCGCACGCCCCCGAGGCCACCGCCATCTACAGCCTGGAGACGCTCCTAGCCCGGCTGCTGGAGGAGCAGGGCTACGCCGCACTGGCCACCCACGACATCGCGACCGACCACATCACCACCACGCGCCTGCACGACGAGGCCACCCTCGCCCCGACGCTGGCCTCCGGCCCCGGCTGGGCCGCCACACTCACCCGCTCGGCAAGCGGCCTGGACTTCCCGCACCTGCGCCAGGTCCTCACCGAACTCACCGCCAACCTCACCGCAGCCCCCACCGCCCTGCTGTTCCCGTTCGCCGACCGGCTCACCACCCCGGGCGAACGCCAGCCCGAATCCGCCCGCCTGTTCTTCTCCGCCGCGGACGCCCTGGCCCACCGCGCCCGCCGTCCCATCGTCGCCGGCACCGAACAGCCCTACAACACCGTGCTGTGGATCGCCGAACGCCTGGAAGACCTCCCCGCCGCCTTCGCCACCACCAACCCCCGTATCCGCCAGATCTCCGTGCCCCACCCCAGCGCCGAGGAGCGCCTGGTGGCCGCACGCCGAGCTGTGCGGATCATCACCACCCGCGAACCCGACCTGGGCGCCAGCCCCACCGAGCAGGAGCAGGCCGCCGAACACCTCGCCAGCGCCACCCACGGCATGCAGGCCACCCAGGTCGCCGCGATCGGACAGCTCGCCGCACACCAACGGATCGGAATCAACGAGATCACCGACGCCGCGCGGCTCTACCGCGTCGGTGTCACCGACAACCCCTGGCGCGACCCCCAGGTCCTCAAACGCATCAGTGAGGGGGAACAGCGCCTCAACGCACGGGTGCGCGGCCAGCACGCCGCAGTCCGCAAAACCATGGACATCTTCATGCGCTCCACCGCCGGCCTCACCGGAGCCCACGCCGGCTCCTCACCCAACCGGCCCCGTGGCGTGCTCGTCCTGTCCGGGCCCACCGGCGTCGGCAAGACCGAGCTGGCCAAAGGCATCGCCGAGCTCATCCTGGGCACCGACGCCGAACCGATCCGCTTCGACATGAGCGAGTTCGCCTCCGAACACGCCCGCGACCGGCTCATCGGCGCTCCACCCGGCTATGTGGGCTTCGACGCCGGGGGAGAACTCACCAACGCCGTGCGCGCCCACCCCATCAGCGTGCTGTTGTTCGACGAGATCGACAAGGCCAACCCGGCCCTGTTCGACCTGTTCCTCCAAATCCTGGAGGACGGGCGGCTCACCGATGGCCGCGGCGCGGTGGTGCATTTCACCGAGTGTGTCCTCGTCTTCACCACCAATCTGGGGGTGGTCGGGCCCACCGGCCGACTGACCCGCCACGACGAACCCGAACAGGTCCGTGCGCAGCTCACCGCCGCCTTCGAGGACTTCCTCGATCACCAGCTGGGCCGCCCCGAACTCCGCAACCGGTTCGGGGACAGCTTCGTGGCCATGGACTTCATCACCACCGACATCGCCGACGAAATCCTGGACGCCATGCTGGACACCGTCACCCACCGGGTGCGGCGTGTACACGAACTCACGGTGACTATCGGCGCCCACGCCCGCGAGGTGCTGCGCACCGAGGCCCACCGCAACCTCGACGACGGGGGCCGCGGTATCGGAACCGTCGTCGAAACCTGCCTGACCAACCCCCTGTCCCGGCACCTGTTCCACCACCCACCCCAGCCCCGGCAGCAGCTCCACATCACCGCACTCACCCACGACGGCATCGGCTGGTCGGTGGAGGTGCAGCACGGATGACCCCACTCCCGCCGCCACTACGCACGGCCCGCCTGCACTACCCGGTCACCGCTCTGGGCCCCGGGACGCGCCTGGGGATCTGGACCCAGGGCTGCCCCTTGGCGTGCCCCGGCTGCATGTCCCGCGACACCTGGGACTCCGGCCGGGGGACCCTGGTTCCCGTGGCGGCGCTGGCCCAGGTGTGGCACCGGGTTCTCACCGCCGGCGCTGCGGGCGTCACCATCAGCGGCGGCGAGCCCCTGAGCCAACCGCGGGCCGTGGCCACTCTGGTCACCGCCCTGGACCTGGTCCGCGCCCGCATCCGCCCCAGCGCCGACATCCTGCTCTACACCGGATACGCTCCCGCGGAACTCGCCGATCAGCTCAACGCGCCCCACCCCCACGGCCCTGCCCTGGCGCAGATTCTGACCCACAGCGACGCGGTGATCACCGGACGGTTCGACATCAGCCAGCCCACAACGGCGATCTGGCGCGGTTCGGCCAACCAACAGCTGCATCCCCTCACCCCACTGGGGCAGCGCCGCTACGAGCCCTACGTCGACTACGCACCGGCCGCGCCGCCGGTGCAGGTGGGTGTCGACGACACTGGGCTGTGGATCATCGGGGTTCCCCGACATCGGCAGCTGGCCGAGTTCGACCGCGCGTTGCGGCAGCGCGGGCTGACCCTGGAAGGAGTGTCATGGCGTCCCTCGTCTACCGCTGCCGACTGAATCCGCAGGGCTGTCCCACCCAGCAGGTGCCCGGCTACTGCGACCACCATCCCTGGATCGAGCTGGTCGCGGCCGAACCAAGCACCAACACCCGCAGCCAACCCAACACGGACGCCAGCCCCCACCCGACACCGTCGGGCCAGGACAGCGATACGGCGGGGCCCAGCCCGGACCCTGCCCGCCGCCACCCCGGCACTGAGACGGCACCGCAGCGCCCCCTGTGGGGAGTGTCCATTCCCGGACTGGATGTCACCGTTCCGATTCCCGCAGACGGATTGGAGGTGGGCCGGGACTGCCCTCGCTTCGCGACCGTGCCCGGCATGCAGCACCTCGACCAGGTCAGCCGCACCCATGCCCGCCTGACTTGGAAGGACACCACTCTTTACCTGGAGGATCTCGGCTCCACCAACGGCACCTTCGTGGATGAACACCCGATCCACACCGCTGTTGCGGTGACACCGCACAACCGCCTGCGCCTGGCCGAGGACGTGGACATCCGCGTGGTGGAACTGGACGAGGAACTCGAGGAACTCTGACCACGATGACCAGCCCCCACGACCCGCAGCAGCCGGCCCGTACCCGCCCCCAGAACACGGCCCCGACCCCACCCGCCACACCCCCAGCCAGCACCCGCGCGCAGGGTCGCCAGGCGGGCCCCGGAACCACACGGCAATCCCCACCATCCCCACCATCTCCACGATCCACGCGGGGCACGCACGACGACACCGCGGCTTTTCCCGCAGAGTTGACCCACTCCTACACCCCCGTGGACCTGGTGGGAACCGGCGCCGAGGGGGCGGTGTGGCGGGTCGTGGACGCCCGCACGCACGCCGAACTGGCGATCAAAGTGCACTGGGACAACCAGCCCATGGACCCCGACCTCCTCCGACATCTGGACAACGCAGCGTTCCATCGCCATGTGCCAGCCATTACCGACCATGGCCGGTTGACGACCTCGGCCGGAACCCGCGACTGGGTCGCCATGGAATACCTTCCGGTCAATCTCGCCGACGTGCTGGCCACGATGCCTGCCGTGGCCACCAGCAGCGACACCGACGTGCGGGAGCGGGCGCACGCCATCATCGCCGAATTGTGTGCGCTGATCGCGTTCTGGCAACAGCAGGTGGACCGCAACCCACTGGATTTCAAACCCGCCAACATCCTGGTGCGCCGCACCGGAACCGAACCAGGACAGTTCGTTATCGCCGACTTCGGCGGCATACACCGCTTCACCGCCTCCCAGCTGCACGGGGGCGCCAGCCGCTTCAACCTGGCCTACGCCCCACCCGAACACACCTGGTCCGAACATGCCGGGCCGTGGCCGTGGTGGGGCCTGGGCGAGATCGCCTACGAGCTGGCCTGCGGCCAGCCCCGCTACCGACACCGAGACGGCGGGGTCAAGGACGACGCCGAGATTCTCCGCGGCCAGATCCTGGGGGACCGGGGCGCCTCGATCCCTGACGAGCATTGGCGCCGACTGGTGCGTGGCCTGCTCACGGTGGACCCGGCGGACCGGTGGGGCGCCGCGGAGGTGCAGGCGTGGCTCAACGGGGAAGAGCCGGAGGTGGCCGAGGACCGAGCCGGCCCCGCCGTCGGGGACACACCGGGTCCCACGGCACCCGCGCCCACGGTGACCTTCGGACGCCTCCAGCTGAGTGACCCCGCCGAGGTGGCCGCGCAGATACTGGACCGGGGCGAGGACGCCGCACACTGGCTGCTGGCCGAGGGGGGTGCCCACCAGCTTGCCCACTATCTGGACCAGCTGGGCGAGCACACCTACGACACCACCCAACTGCACCGTCTGGAGCAGGATCCCGACCGGGCCCATCTGGCAGTGACCGCCTTGGGGGCGGCGTTCGCCCCGGAACTCACCCCCACCTATGCCGGACGCGCGGTGGACACCGCAGGGCTGGTCGAGCTGGCCGGCACGGAGCCGGGATTTCTCCGGCGGCTGCTGAGCCAGCCAGAGGCCATGCGCACCATCGCGGTCTACGCGTGCGGGCACCCCGAATGCCGACGTGTGCCCCGATGCGACCGGATTCAGCGGCTGGCGGCTGAGGCCCCCCAGCTGGCCCGGCAGGCCGAGGAGGACACCGCGCAGTTGGGGGAGCGTCTCACCGCGGCCGACGCCACGGGCGAAGCGGCGCCACCGGAGTGGGGCTCCCTGAGCGACGCCGAACACGATCACGCCCATGCACTGGCCACACTCGCGGTTTTGGACCCGGCGTCGCTGCGCACCCAGGTGGAGCAGATGCGGCCCACGGCACTGCTCGGTCCACACTGGTGGCGACGTCAGGTGTTGAGCTGCGACACCAGCGACACCCCGACCGGGCGGCGCAGCATGGTTGTGGCACTGCTGCTGGCCGACCGGGCGGCCGTGGAACGCGCGCGGCTGGCGCAGCGCCCCCAGGGCGGGGTGTATGCCAAGTCGTTGTGGCACCGGGTGGTGACCGGGGTGCTGGCGGGGCTAGCCCTGATCAACGCCGTATGGGCCGGGGCGGGCTCCTTCGACGACATCGGTGTGGTCTTGGCCAACGTGTTTCCCCTGATCGTGGTGACCTCCACGATCGTGGCGCTGTGGCCGTGGCCGTCCGCGGAGCGGGCCCCACGCGCGTTGACCGCCCTCAGCTGGGCCAGTGGACTTCTGGCCGCGGCGACCTACCGGGGCCTGGACGGATCACCCCCCACGCACGCCCAGGCCTGGTGGCCCGCCCCGGACTGGCTGGTGGGATTCCTGGGGCTGCTGCCCGCGCCGTTCCAGGTCACCACGTGGTGGTTTCCCACCCTGATCGCGGTGACGGTGGTGATGCTGGCCATCAAGTTCGTGCGTTTCCGAATGCGGCTGGCCTACCGGGAACGCTACGTGCACTTTTGGGACACGCCCCGGCTGGGCCCCACCCCGGAGGAGCGGCTGGGCCTGGCCCCGCTGCTGGCGGTCACCTGGCTGGGGATCGTGATCGTGGGGACGGTCACCGCCGGGGTCGCCCACAGCACCTCCAGCACAATCACCCTGGCCCTGGCGGGCCCCCCGCTGGCCTATCTCGCGGTGTACCTGGCCGTGGGGGCGGGCCTGCTGTACCTGTCGACGCCACGCAAACTGGTGGCCTGGACGGTCACCGCCGTGGTGAGCCTCGCCAGCTGCGGCTGGGTGCAGCCGTTGCGCCTGGTCGAGGTTTGGGACGTGGGGCCGCTGCAAGCCACCTGGTTGATCCTGCTGGGGCTGGGCATGCTCGGTGGGGCCGCCCTGTATGCACGAACCCGCCTGAGTCCCCGTCCCATCCCCAGCATCTGAGCATCCACCCCCCGTCAGCGTTCCGGGCCGGGGGAGCGGGGCGGGGACACCGCACGCCAGACCACGGGGCTGGACAACACCATGGTGCTGGCGGGACGCCCGTGCACCGCAAGCTCGTCGATGACGGTCTCGAAACGCTGCATCGACTCCACGGCCACCAGCACCACACAACACGCATCACCGGTGACCCGATGCACCTGCAACAAGTCGGGACGGGCCAGCGCCGTGTGATCCCGCAACAGGCAGCGGGCCCCGTAGCACTGGAGCCGAACCAGGGCCGTCACCCCACGCCCCACCGCGCCGGGGTCCACGTGCGCGTGATACCCGGTGATCACACCGCGCCGGGTGAGCTGACGCACCCGTTCGGTTACCGCTGGGGCCGACATGCGCACCCGCCGCGCCAACTCGTTGTAGGACAACCGCGCATCAGCCTGGAGCTCCGCAAGGATCTCCCAGTCCACCTCGTCCACAAGCGCCACCGCCTACCAATCACCAGGCCCACCCCTACACCGACCTTAACTACCCCAGCCACAACGGGACGAATACCAGGAAACACCACTTCCCGCGCCTACGGTGCATCCCGCACGATAGTCACACAGTCACACCATCCGACGTATCGGGGACCACCCTGAGGTGCCAACCATGCCATCCACCACCACACCCCAGAACACCGACGGACCCTGCCTGTCCTTCGACACCGCCGCGCCCTACGTTCAGTACGGGCACATCGACACCCTGCACGCGCTCCAACAACCCCGCACCACCCACCCCAGCGAACGCGACTTCATCCTCACCACCCAGATCATGGAACTGCTATTCCACACCATCATCCACCGCTGGGAACACGCCCGCACCGCCCTGGAGAACGACGACCCACGCACCGCCCTCACCTGGCTCAAGCGCGCAACCCACGCCCAAGACGTCCTCGTGGAATCCTGGCAGCTCCTCGCCGACCTCAAACCCACCGAATTCGCCCAGTTCCGCGACCACCTCGGCCCCGCCTCCGGGTTCCAGTCCTACACCTACCGACACATGGAGTTCCTACTCGGCAACAAATCCACAGCCGTCCTCACCACCCACACGGCCACACCACACATCCACCACCAACTCCACCAGGCCCTCCACCAACCCAGCCTCTACGACGCCGCACTGCGACTCCTCGCCCGACGCGGCCTGCCGGTTCCCAGCCACGCCACCCAACGCGACTGGTCCCAACCCCACCAGCCCGACCCCCAGGTGGAACAGGCCTGGATCCAGGTCTACCGTGGCCACGACCCGGAAGCACTGGATCTGGCCGAGACCCTCCTAGACACCGCAGAACGCCACACCCGCTGGCGCCACCGCCACCTGCACGCGGTCAAACGAGTGCTGGGCGCCAAACCCGGCACCGGCGGATCCAGCGGGCTGCACTGGCTCGAACAGGCCGCCCAACAGGACGTCTTTACCGAACTGTGGTCCCTACGCAGCACACTCTGAGACGCACCACCCCAACTCCAGAAGGCCCCACCATGCAACCCACCACCCGCGACCACTGCCAGACCCTCGACACCCACGACCCCCTGGCCGCCTTCCGCGAGGAATTCCACCTTCCCCCCGAGGTCATCTACCTCAACGGAAACTCCCTGGGCGCCCTTCCCCGCGCCACCCCCCACCGCGTCGCCGACCTGATCGAACGCGAATGGGGCCAGGGACTGGCCCACAGCTGGACCGCAGCCGGATGGTGGGACAAACCCCGCACCCTCGGCGCACGCCTCGCCCCCCTCATCGGCGCCGAGGACACCGAAGTCGTCGTCACCGACAACGTCACCACCAACCTGTTCAAAACCCTCATCGCAGCCCTCCGCTGCAATCCCCGCCCCACCATCCTCACCGAACAGGGCAACTTCTCCACCGACCTCTACATCACCAGCGGCGCCGCCGAAATCGCCGGCGTCCACGAACAACGCATCGACGTCGACAGCCCCCACCTGCCCACCGCCCTGGCCCACGCCGACGCCTCCGTGCTCCTGCTCAGTCACGTCGACTACCGCACCGCCACCCTGCGCGACCTGCCCGCCATCACCCGCCTGGCCCACGAGCACAACACCCTGGTCATCTGGGACCTCAGCCACAGCGTGGGAGCCCTGCCCATCCACCTCAACGCCGCCAGCGCCGACTTCGCGGTCGGCTGCACCTACAAATACCTCAACGCCGGCCCCGGAACCTGCGCCTTCACCTACGTCGCCCGCCGCCACCACATCCATGCCGCTCAACCCATCCAAGGCTGGCACGGCCACGCCGACCCTTTCTCCTTCGACGCGGACTACACGCCCGCCCCCGGCGCCTCCCGCTTCCTCAGCGGATCCCACCCCCTGATCGCCGACGCCGCGCTCGAGGCCAGCCTGGACCTGTGGGACCACGTCGACCTCACGCTGCTCCGCGCCAAGAGCCTCACCCTGACCGGCATCTTCCTGGACATCATCACCGCGGGCGGCCTCACCAGCGCCACCCCACACGCCCCCGAACACCGGGGCAGCCACGTGGCCGTCCAGGTCCCCGACACCGCCTCCGGCCCCGCCATCATCGACGCCCTGGCCGCACGAGGCATCCACGCGGGATTCCGCGCCCCCAACCTGCTGCGGTTCGGCTTCGCGCCGCTGTACCTCCGCCACACCGACGCCTACGACGCAGCCACGACCCTCGTGGACATCATCGCTACCGAAACCTGGCGCCACCACGCCACCACCCACAACGCTCCAATGTCCTGACCAGGCCAAACCCAGTCAGAACCCACCACACCAATCTCAATTGCCACACCACAGCACCACCTGCCACAGTTCGGACATGACACCCATATTTGAACTCTGCGAGCGCTACGTCGACCAGTGGTCCACCCTCGACCCGGTCGCAGCCAGCAGCACAGGCATCACCGGCACCCTCGGTACCGCCACCGACTACAGCCCGGAGGGCATCGACGCCCGCGCCGACCTCATCCGCCAGACTCTGGCCGAGCTCGACACCCGACAGGCCCACACCCACGCGGATCGCCGCGCAGCCGCACACCTACGCGAACGTCTCGAGGCAGAACGGGCATGGTACGAGGCCGGCGAAGCCCACCGCTGGCTCAGCGCCCCCATCGGTCTGCTCATGCACATCCGCGTCAGCATCGAACTCATGCCACGCGAGACCGAGCAGGACTGGCAACGCATCCGTGACCGCCTGGCAGCCGTCCCCACGATGCTCCACGGCTGGCGCACCAGCCTCACCCACGGCCACGCCCACGGCCTGACCGCCGCCCACCGCCAAGCCCTCGCCGTGGCCGAACAGGCCGACGGCTACGCCCACGGCACCCACCAACACCTCGTCGACGCCCACTCCGGCCCCCTGGCCACCGAACTCCAGCGCGCAGCCGATGCCGCCCACACCGCCTACGCCGAATTCGCCCAGTTCCTGCGCCAGGACTACGCCCCACACGCCAGCACCACCGACGCCGTGGGCGAAGACCGCTACCGCATCGCCAGCCGCCTCTACCTCGGCAGCGATATCGACCCCCACGAGGCCTACGCCTGGGGCTGGGACGAACTTGCCCGCATCGAAACCGAACTCGCCACCGAAGCCGACCGCATCCACCCCGGCGCCACCATCGAGCAGGCCACCGAACACCTCAACCGCACCGCGCACGTGGCCAGTGAGCAGGCCTACCACGAGTGGCTACGCTACTGGCACGACTGGGCCCTGGACACCCTCGACGGCACCCTCGTCGACATCGACCCCCGCCTCCGCGCCCTCGACGTCACCCTCGTCACCGACCCCACCGCCGGATCCCCCTACTACACCCCACCGACCGAGGACTTCAGCCGCCCCGGACGCACCTGGTGGCCCATCGCCAACCGAAGCCGATTCACCACCTGGAACGAACTATCCACCGTCTTCCACGAGGGCGTTCCCGGCCACCACCTCCAGCTCGGCGCCAACCGCGTCCACAGCCACACCCTCTCCCGCTTCTCCACCATCACCGACGTCAGCGGACACGCCGAAGGCTGGGCCCTGTATGCCGAACGCCTCGCCGACGAGCTCGGCTGGTTCACCGAACCCGGAACCCGCCTGGGCATGCTCACCAGCTCCGCACTACGCGCCGCCCGTGTGGTCATCGACATCGGGGTACACCTGGACCTCACCCGCCCCGACGGCACCCGCTGGACCTTCGACAACGCCCAGGAATTCCTCCGGGACCGAGGACGCCTCGCCCCCCACCAAGTCCAGCCCGAGATCCTGCGCTACTTCGGCTGGCCGGGCCAGGCCATCTCCTACAAACTCGGGGAGCGCGCCTGGATGAACGCCCGTGCCCGCGCCGAAACCCGCCCCGGCTTCGACCTCAAAGACTGGCACACCACCGCACTGAGCCTGGGCCCGCTCGGCCTGGACACCCTGGCCACCGAACTCGACCACATCGACACCACCTCCGGCTAGCCCCACCCCCGAGTGCTGCCCCCACTCGGGGGCAGCACCCCCACCGCACGAACCAGACCGCGGAGCCTACAACGGCTGCACCTGAGACCGCGCACAGACGGGACACCGCACCACCGACTCCGAGGCCAACGGCGCCTGACAGTGGCGACACTGCCCGCTGGACTCCACAGCCACCCCCACCTCACTCAAGGCCGCATCCAGCTCGGCCGCGCTGCGCGCCGCCGCAAACCCCGCCAGCAACCCGGCGTAGAAACCCGCAACCTGGCCGGCCGCCAGCTCCAGTGCCTGACCGTCAGCGGTATGCACCCGGTAGGTCTCGTCGCTACTCGCCGCCTCGTCATAGGTAATCAAGGCTTCCTCATGCGCCCGCCGCAGCAGCCGGTGCCGCTCATAGGCATCCGCTGTCGGAAGGCGTGCCACCCCGTCGTCCGTCACCCGAGTCCCAACATTCAGTCCAGTCGTGACACCAGCGGCGGCCGCGGAACCCACCACCGCCGCCACGCATCCATCCAGCGGCGACGACGTGTCGCCGCGCGTCGCCGAGTCACGGTCCACCCGTAACGCAACAGGAGCCGCAGTCCGGGCCAGCCCATCCGCTGTGCCGCATAACCACGGGCACGCAGCCGGGACGCCAACACCCAGGAACACAGCCGCGTCTCGGCCGGATCCAACCGCTCACGCCAGGTTCCCGCCCGATCCGTGCTGACCTCACGGTGGGTATTGCGGTGCCACACTTTGCGCTGCGGCACCGCAACTTGCGCCACCGCGTTCGGTTCCAACATTGCCGGGTCGAACTCCTCACCGAGAAACGAGCACAACCCCACAAGTTCGGTCTTGGGATCGGACACCAGGTCCTCATACCGCAGTTCGTACACGGTATCGGAGCCCCAGCGCCGCCGTGCGGAATCCGCGTCATCCATCGCCTGAGCCCAGGTCGCCATCGCATACACGCTGTCGTGGCGGTACCAGCTCATATGCTTCAACGACCCCACGCAGTCCCGACCGTCGCGCACCAGATGCACGATCTGGGCATTGGGAAACATCCGCAACAGCTCGTCGATGTAGTGCACGTAGGCGGGACGCTTATCGCCCCAGCGCACCTTGCCGAATCTGTGCGCGTACGCGCGAAACACGATCCCGAGCGCCGACCCGAGCGTTCGCGGCCCCCGCCGGATCTGGCTCGACACCGCACGCCGCTCCAGACCCAGATCACGAAATCGTGATGATCGTCGCCGCACGATCCAGTGGGCCAAGGCGCGCCGCGCCTCCCGATTCTCCAGATCCCCGAACTCGTGCCGACGAGTGTAGGCCTCCAGCACAAACCGTGTTTCCGGCGGAATCGCAATCCGCGGATGGGCGTGCAGCATCAGCTGCAACAGCGTCGTTCCCGACCGGGGGCAGCCCACAACGAAGATAGGGCGATTCTCAACAGCGTCCATGATGGTCGACATTGCACCACACGGGCACGCACCCCCACCAATCCGGCGCCCTAGAGTCCGGTGCGAACCGTCACCACATCGGCGGCGTCGCACACCACCCGAGCGAACACGTCCGGCTGGTCCAAACTCACCATGTGCCCTGCCCGAGGAATCGCCAACAGGCGCCCCTCCGTGCACGCCTCCAGGAACCTTCGCTCATGGATCCGGAAGTGATCGCGGGCACCGTTGACCAGCCACACCGGCCCCGGGTAAGACTCCAGCAGCTCCACGGTGTCCATGGTGGAGATCTCGTCGATCACCTCAGGGGCCACCTCCATGGACAGGCCGCCCTCCAGGGCTGCCTCGGCCCCGTCCGCGGGCAACGTCAACCGGTGAAACGCCGAATTCACCGCCTTACCCCGATCCGGAAGTCGATCCAACAACACCGACGGCAGCCGGTACATCTGGGTCAGCGACGTCACCGGCTGCACCGTGCAGCTCACCGCCACCAGCCCCGCCACCCGCTGGGGATCGGCCGCCGCCGCGGCGATACCCACAAACCCTCCCAGCGACAGCCCCACCACCAGCGCGCGTCCCCCAACGTCGTCGATTGCCGCCTGGAGGGTTTGCACCGCTGAATCCAGAGAGAAGGTCTCGCCCTGCCGCTCACCATGCCCCGGAAGATCCGGGGCCACCACGCACCGGCCCTGTTCGCGTAGCTGCGCCAGCTGCGGTTTCCACATACTCGCCGATAGCCGGAGCCCATGCGCCAGCACGATCGGAACGCCCATCACCGCTCCTGTTCACCCACGACCGTTATCGGCCGACCCACCGTCTGTCGCCACTCCCACATACCGCACTGTCACCGGAGCATGATCCGACCACCGCTCGGCGTGGCTGGGGGCACGCTCCACCCACGCATCCCGGGCGCGGGCCGCCAACCCCGCAGACGCCACCTGATAGTCGATCCGCCACCCCGTGTCATTGTCGAAGGCCCGTCCCCGATACGACCACCACGAGTAGGGTCCCTCCACATCCGGATACAGCGACCGCACCACATCCACAAGCCCCACCTCGTCGAAGACCCGCGACAACCAGGCCCGTTCCTCGGGAAGGAACCCCGAACTCCGTCGATTGTTGCGCCAGTTACGTAGGTCCACCTCGCGATGCGCAATGTTCCAGTCCCCACACACCACGAATTCCCGCCCCTGGTCCGCCGCCCGCCGCTGGGCCCGCTGGAGATAGGCCAGGAACTCGGCCATGAACCGTTCCTTCTCCTCCTGGCGCACGGTTCCGACCTCACCCGAGGGCAGATACAGGCTTCCCACCGTCACATCGGCGAAGTCCGCCTCCACATACCGGCCCGCAGCATCGAACTCCTGCGAGCCGAACCCAATACGCACGGCCACAGGCTCCCGACGACTGTAGAGCGCCACCCCAGCTCGCCCCGGAGTGGCCGCAGGCGCCAGGGTCACGTGCCAGCCGTGAGGAACCGCGGCCGCAGGCACCTGCTCCCACACAGCCCGCGTCTCCTGGAGGCAGACCACATCCGCAGACGTGGTCCCCAACCACTCCACGAAACCCTTGCGCGCCGCAGCCCGCACCCCGTTCACATTCACCGTCGAAACAACCGTCGCACGCTCACACACAGCCGCAAGCCTAGAGGCCCACCACCCCCACACGGCCCATCTCCTCACTCGCGCACGGAACCGTCGCTACGCCCCGCGACCCGCCGCACCACACCATAGGTACGGTTCACCCCGGCCGCCGCTCGCTGTGCCTGCGCGGTCACCCCGATATAGGCCTGCGCCGACACCACCGAACTGTGCCCCAACAGCCGCATGATCTCGGTCACCGACGCACCATCCTCGGCCAGCCGCGTCGCAAACGTGTGCCGCAGGGCATGGACCAGGGCGCCCTTCGTGACTCGATCATTGACACCCGCATGCCGATAGCACTGCTGCACCAGATACTGAAGGCCCCCACGACGCAACGCGTTCCCCCGCCGGTCCACCAAGAGCGGATCCGCCCCCTGTACGACCACACCGAACCGCTGCTGCCGCGAGGTCAGATAGGCCTCCAGCAGCGCCTCCATCGGCGCCTCCACCGGAACCCAGCGCACCCGCTCTCCCTTACCCACCACCCGCAGCCGCCGTTCACCTGGGCGCCCACACAGCGAGTCCACCCGCAGCTCCAGCAACTCCGCGGACCGCAACCCGGTCACCAGCGCCAGGGCCACCACGGCCACATCCCGCTCCGGCCAGGGGTCCCGGGCTCGACGACAGCCCGCCGCCACCGCCTCCAGGAGCCGCTCCGGGGTGTCTTCACCCACCAACGGCTTGGGTTCCGAACGCTGAACCCGCGGGCGGGTCACCCCGGCCATGGGGTTGCCGTGTACCGCCCCCTCACTCACCAGGAACCCGAAGAACTGATTCCACGTGGACCAGGCCCGAAGTACACTGGAGGCAGCTCGAGACGCGGCAAACTCCGCGAACGCCCGCCGCATCACACCGGTGGCGAGTTCGGCCACACCGATCTCCTCAGGCTCCCGCCCCAGCACACCGGCCACACACTCCGCCACCGCCCGCAGGTCCCGGTCGTAGGCTGCCACCGTGTGCGGGGACGGTTTGCCCGCCCGCCGCGCCGCGACGAACTCCGCCATCGCCGAGGTTACCGACAGCGACGATGGCCCCTCTGCCGCACGATGCTCCACCTGACCCATACCCCCAGGATTGCGCAGATCCGCACCCGCTGTACCCACTCCGCGGGAGATGGACATCCTCGCCACCCCGACAGACGAGGGATTGCGCTGGGACGGGGGCTGCGCCCCATGATCAGGGAATCCGACGTGCCCCCCACGACGACACCACGTGCAGCAGCCACTCCAGGGGGCCACGGCGCAGCACACCCCGCCACAGCGAAGCCAGTAGCAGCGCACCGACCAGAATGGACACGGCCAGATGGTCGGAAATGACGCCCAGGGGCGTCCCGTCCAGCGCCCCCGTATCGGCCACGTGGATCACCAGTACGTGCGCGACATACACCGTCAACGCCAGCGCACCCACCGCAGTAATCGGATACAGCACCCAGGACATATACGGCGTGACCAACAGACACAAACCCAACACAGCGAGAGCAACCCCGATCACCCCGAGAACCTCGAACGGGGTGCCGCTGTGGGGGGCGGCCACCAGCAACCAGGCCCCCTCGGATGTGGGGAGACCGAGCCCCGGAAACCCGGTGTGGAGCGCATCTGCCACTCCGGACTCCGTGTAGGCCTGCCCCGTTGCGGGGTTGGTGGAGCCGACGAGACGCCCGGTTCCCCCCACCGCCCACAACGCCAGAGCCGAAACCCCGTAGGCCGTCACCGCCACAGCGACGCCCACCGCGACCAAGCCCACCTGAACCCGCGGCCGGTGCAGGTCGAGCCGGCCCACAGCGAGGCCGGCGAGCACGAACGGAAGCCAGGTGATCGCCGGATAGGCCCCGGTGAGCAGAAAATCCACCACCCCCTCGCCGGTGAAGACCTGAAGCGGATCCACACCGTTGACCGTGTCCACGACCGACGCCAGCGCAGCACCGTCATCGATCATGCCCCGCAGATAGAACGAGGCCAGCGGCCCCACCACAGCCAACACCAGCGCGGCCCCAGCCACCACCTTCCAGCGTTCCTGGAGCAGGGGGACCGCCAGCACAAAGAACACGGCGTAGTAGGAGAGAATCACGGACACAGGTGTGTCGAGAAGGGTGAGTGCCACACCGATGGGCAGCACCAGCAACCCGCGAAGGACGACGCGCCACAGTGCCACGCCCCAGGCCGAACCCGAGGGTGGCTGTGGACCTCCCGACAGCAGTGCAATGGACACACCGGCCAGAACCGCGAACAGACCGGCGGCCCGCCCCGCGGTGATGGGGTAGAGGGCGTTGCTTCCATCAGCCAGGGTCCACCCCAACCCAACATGCACCACGAACATGCCCAGCACGGCCAGACCCCGCGCCGCGTCGACGCCCACCAGCCGGGGGGAGAGCCGGGCGGACGGGGCGGTGTCGTGCACGGAATGTGGGGGAGAGGCGACGCTGTTCGCGGCCCCGTTGGGGGCCAGCGCTGGTGGCGGCGCGGCCTGGGCTGGAGACGAGGACGCGGCGGCACGGCCGTTGTCGGAGTAGTTCACGCGTGGGGCCACACGTCGATGATCTCGCGATCGTTCCGGTGCGACAGGACATTTGCTGAAACTGGCCGCTAGTGGCCGGTGTCTACCACAGTGTCAACGATGTGTCGTGGCCGGACGTCCTGCATTGAACACCCGTAACGCCGCGGCTGTGGATGATCACGGCGCAGGGGGCGTCGGCCTGTTCGGCCCGGTTGGGGGAGGGGACACCCACACAGCGGCCACACAGCGGCCGTGTGTCTCGGTCACGGTGTGGCCACCAGGGAATAGGGAGTGTGTGCGGGCGCCCCACGGCTGCACATCCGCACAGCCGTCGTCACCGCGGTCGGACCGAGGGATGTGCGGCAACGATCGGAGTCCGTGACACGTGGTTTGCTGCATAAAGTACGTTATGCAGCAAACCACACATACCACTCCTTTTGTCTCATATCGGGCGCAGGTCGTACCTCCTGGGCAGGGGATCCCCGGCACCCAACCCCTCCAGAATCACGCCGCGGGGCTACGGTGCGCGGTCCGCAGGCCGCGGGCGGCCCTGCGTAGTGCATGGAATACCTGGCCACGACGGGGTAACACCCACCCGTGACGACGGCCAAGCCGGGAAAGCCGAAGGCAGACACACAGGCCCAACAGTCCGGAGCAGCGACACAGGACGACACGCGACCACGCGACACAGTGACGCCGTCGCCTCGAAGCCACCTCGAACAGGCTGCTCGGCACAGCGCCATCTACGCCACCGTGGATCTATGTCGAAATCCCGGCACCACGCGGAAGGCCAGACCGCCGGGCCGATGATCCCCGACAAACCCCTCTCGAATCTCCTTACTTAACATAATGTCTCTTATCATCTTAAGTGGGAACGCCCGCCAAGCCCCGCCCACACCGGCTACTCCGGCAGGCGCAGCCACCCGGTGCGCACCTGCCAATGCCCCCCGTTACGCAGGTGGTCGATGATGGTGCGTTCCAGGGTGCTGCGGGGCTCGACCGTGTCCGGATCCACCCGGTGCCGTCGAAACACGAACCGGAACACGTCGGCGTTCCCGTCGGTGCCGTGCGGCACCAGGGTGAACCGCCGCTGAAAGGCCAGAATGTTGGACTCGGCCGGCAGGTACGCGGCCAGCTGGGGATCCAACAACCAGGAGGTGCAGGTGGCGACGGGATAGTCCGTGGCGAAGTGGGTGGCGAAGAACCCACGGGCCTGACGCAGCGAGTCGGTGACGTGCTGCTCGTCCAGGGGGCCGGTTTCGGGAATGTGCAGCCGCAGCACAGGCTGGCCCGTGTGGAGATCGCGGGGCAGGTGCGCCTGCTGCTGTGGTGTGTACCAGGTCACCGCCGCCTGGGGGCCCAGCTGGGCCGGCTCGTACTGCAACCGCCCCAGCTCGAACAGGCCCCCACGAAAATGCAGGGCAATCCAGGTGGCCACCTCCAGGCCACAGCGCCCGAACATCGCCCGGTTCTTGGCGACATGGCGCCCCACATCGGCCAGGGTCGCCGCGGTGACCGCAGGCGGCACCCCGTGCCGGGCATGCCACTCCCGCAGGGCCGGCACGGCAGCGGCAAACGCGAACACACTCATGCAGCGCACCCGCGCGTCATCAACCTCGGTGAGCGTGGGCCAGCCACGCCACTGTCCCGTCCCCAGATCCGCAATGATCCGCTGGTACATCCACTGCAACAGCCAGTGGAACTCCGGGGGCCAGCTTTCGTCCGGCCACAGCGCACACAGTTCCCGTTCGTCCTCGGGCTGCAACGCGAACGGGGCCAGGGCCGTAGCCGCCTGCTCTGGGGGCGGCAACACAAGCCCACCCCCCACGGAATGGTTCGTGTCGGCCAAAGCCGCCAGTCCGGACAGCCAGGACCGATGCTCCTCGGCAAGTCCCAGACTGCGGTGCAGGTGATCGACATCCATGTGCGGTTTCGACTCCGTTCGCTGTGGGCGTGGACTGGCCGGGCGTGACCAAGCACACCCTGGGCTTAGGGTATGACGAGGACAACTCCGGCATTATCGACGTCGCGGCAAGGGAGCGTCCATGGGCGACCCGGCACAGCAGGTGCGTGACTGGCTGGACAGCTACGACACTCCCCACGCGTGTGTCGCCACCCTGCTGTGTGACCGGCATCCACCCGACACCGTGGCCCTCACCGAAGTCGACGCCGACATGCGCACCCGCGACCTCACCTACGGCGAACTCGCGACACGATCGCGCCGCCTGGCGTCCGGACTCGCCGACCTGGGCGTTGGCCCGGGCGTCCGAGTCGCCACACTCATGAGCACCGGACATGACCTCGTCGTGACCATGCTGGCCATCTGGCGCCTGGGCGCGGTATCCGTTCCCCTGTTCACCGCGCTTGCACCCAGCGCCATCGCCCACCGGCTGGATCACAGCGCCACCCACGTCGTCGTCTGCGACGCCGAGCACCGCGAGAAGATCACCGCCGCCGGAATCACCGCGACCGAAACCCGCATCGTGGTGGCGGCCCGGCAACGCAGCTGCCCCGACGAAGTACTACTCAGCGAACTGGAACAGGCCCCCCGCGCCGAAACCCCACCCGTGGCTGTGGGCGGAACCGCCCCCTTCATCCTGCTCTACACCCCCGGTCCTGTGGGATACCCCCGCGCTGTCCCCGTTCCGGTGCGGGCCCTGGCAGCGTTCCACGCCTACCTCGTGTACGGCCTGGATGTCGACGGGGACGACGTCTACTGGAACACGACCGATCCCGGCTGGTCCTATGGACTGTACTTCGGTGTGGTGGCCCCCCTACTGGCGGGGGCGGGCACCGTGCAGCTACGTGCCGGCTTCGACGCGGAGCTGACCCTGGACGTACTGGCGAGTTTAGGGGTCACCAACCTGGCGGCCGCCCCGACGGTGTATCGGGCGCTGCGCGCCTCGGTGAAGTCCCTGCCTCCGGAGGTCGCCCCACGGCGTCTTTCCAGTGCCGGAGAACCCCTGACTCCAGACGTGGCCGCGTGGGCACAGGATGTGTTCGGAGTCCCGATTCGGGACCACTACGGCCAGCCAGAGCTGGGGATCTGTCTGGGAGCGGGCAATCATCCCGAGGTGGCCGTGGAGCCCGCGCCAGGCTCAGCGGGCATCCCCCTTCCGGGATGGCGCGTGGGGGTCATCGAACCCGGAACGGAAACCGAGGCGGCTCCCGGCGATCTGGGCCAAGTCGCCGTGGACGTGCCCAACAGTCCCCTGGCGTGGTTCACCGGCTATGCCGAGCCGGCCCGGGGGGATGTCACCGCCGTGCAGCGGTTCAGCCCCTCGGGCCGCTGGTACATCACCGGCGACACCGGGCGTTGCGACACCTCGGGGCAAGTTTATCTGGCCTCACGAGACCACGACGTGATCGTGACATCGGGCTATCGGGTGAGCCCCTTCGAGGTGGAGTCGCTGTTGCTGGGGCATCCAGCAGTATTGGAGGCAGCCGTGTACGGGCTGGCCGACGAGATCGCCGGGCAGCTGGTTGCGGTGAAAGTGGTATTGCAGCAGGGCTGGTCGGCCTCGGTGGAGCTGGAGGAGCAGCTACGTTCGGTGGTGCGGCGCGGAGTTGGTGAGCACGCCGAACCACGCCAGGTCGACGTCGTGACCCGGCTGCCCCGCAACGCCAGCGGGAAGATTCAGCGTGGTCGAGTCCGGCGCCTGTAGGCGCTGCGAGTAGATGTATGCCAGCAGGGTGCCCTGCACACAGCTGGTCAGGCGAGATCTTCGGGGCTCTGCGCGGGGGTGGGCATCTGGGTGATGTCGTGGTCGTCGAGGGGAACCTCGGGTACAGAGTCGGGCTCCTCTCCCCCGTCCTCCTCGTCCACACCGTTGTCCTCGTCGTCTGGGGACTCGGGTGCGGGCTGTGGGCTGGGTGCCGGCACCGTTTCCACGGCCGGGTCGGGACGCAGGGAACTGAGGGCGAGATACACCGGAACCAACACGGTGATCAGCAAGAGCAGCATGGCGACAAGCCCCAGGACCACACCCGGGTGGGGGCGGTGGGTGGCCGGTGGTGCCCCCGGGGCAGGGCGGGAATCCCAGCGGTGGGGGGCGGCGGCCTGGTCGGACGCGGTCCAGTGTGGGGTGTAGGTGGGCCCCGCAGGGACTGTGACCTCGTCGACCTCGTCCAGGGCCGCAGCGGTGTCCAAAAGCCGGATCCCCATGGTGGGGCTGTGAGCCGGCAGGGCCGCCCATGCGGTGGCGGTGCTCCGGGTGCTGGCCGCCAGAATCCGGGGCACACTCGCCTCGGTCGCAGCGGCGGTTACAGCGCTGGTGAAGCGGGAACGAACGGCAGGGTCAGCAGCTGCACCGGGGTTCAGCATCGCCACGTGGACGCTGTGCCCGCCGGCATCGATGGCGGTATAGACAATACCGGCCGGATGGGTCTCCAGCCGGCCCCGAAGTCGATAGGCCCCAAGCTGGCGTGGGTCGGTGTCGGCGAGTGGGGTGGACAGGTGCTCCTCCGGCAGTATCAGGATCGGGGCTGTCGCCTGCCGCGCAGCGGGTAGGGTCACGGATGCGTGGTTCGGGCCCCAAGGTACCCAAGGCACCGGTGGCGACCCCGGATCCAGGCGAGGATGTTGCTGGAAGGGACGGCGATGGCAGACGAGGTCCAGCCCGATGACATGAACGCCTCCCCGGAGGCGACCCGCCTGGCGCGTGCCGCATTGCGTGAGGTCAGTACGGTCATCGTGGGACAGGACAGCATGGTGGAACGCACCATGGTGGCGCTGCTGGCCAAGGGGCACTGCCTACTGGAGGGAGTTCCCGGAGTGGCCAAGACCCTCGCGGTGGCGACCCTCGCCCAAGTCACAGGCGGAGACTTCCACCGCATCCAGTTCACCCCGGACCTGGTCCCCTCCGACATCGTCGGTACCCGGATCTACCACCCCTCCACCGAGCGCTTCGATGTGGAGCTCGGCCCGGTGGTGACCAACTTCGTGCTGGCCGACGAAATCAATCGCGCCCCGGCCAAGGTGCAGTCGGCCCTGCTGGAAGTGATGGCCGAACGCCAGGTGTCCGTGGGCGGCACCACCTACCCGGTCCCCGACCCCTTCATCGTGATCGCCACCCAGAATCCCGTCGAATCCGAAGGGGTGTATCCACTTCCGGAGGCCCAGCGTGACCGATTCCTGATGAAGGTCGTGGTCGAGCACCCCACCGCCGAGGAAGAACTCGAGATTCTGCGCCGGATGAGCCGCGAACCCCCCCAGGCCCACCGAATCCTGGACGCGCTCACTCTGGCCGAATTGCAGGCCGACGCCGAACGGGTCCAGGTACACCAGCTCATCGCCGACTATGTCGTACGGCTGGTCATGGCCAGCCGCGAACCAGCCACCTACGGACTCCCCGAACTCGACGGCATCATCGAGATCGGGGCAAGCCCACGCGCGTCCCTGGGGCTGGTCGCCGCAGCCCGAGCCCTGGCTCTGCTCCGCGGACGCGACTACGTACTGCCCGACGACGTGCGCCACCTCGCCAGCGACGTCATGGCCCACCGGCTCGTTTTGACCTTCGACGCGCTGGCCGACGGCGTCACCGCCACCCAGCTGGTGGACCGAATCGTGGCCACCGTCCCCGCCCCCCGCGTCATCTGGGACGACCCCCCCACCGCCGGAGACCAGCCCGTCGCGGCCCGCCGCTGAACCGGAACGACACCCCTATGAGCCCGGATATGAGCCCGGATTTCCCCTCCGCTACGCTCCCCCGCAATATGGTGCGCTCCCACCACGCACTGCGCCGCATGGAACTCACCATCACCCGCCGCCTGGACGGCCTACTCCACGGCGAACATCTGGGACGCGGCCTGGGCCAGGGCAGCGAGACCGCCGAAGCCCGCGCCTACCAGCCCGGCCAGGACGATGTGCGCCTGATGGACTGGGCCCTGACCGCACGCACCACCACCGCCCACGTACGCGACCTGGTCGCCGACCGCGAACTCGAGTCCTGGACCCTGCTCGACCTCTCCCCGAGCATGAACTTCGGCACCGCCGCCCACACCAAACGCGAGGTGGCCCTCGGCGCCCTGGTCGCCGTCAACGCCCTGACCCAACGCGGCGGCGACCGCCTGGGCCTGCACGTACTCCACGCCGGCGGCCACGACCGCTACGCCACCCGCTCCGGCCCCCAAGCCGTATTCAACCTGCTCCACCGAGCCCACCGCACCACACAACACCCCCCAAACTCCCTCCCACCCCCCACCGACAGCAGCGACACCGACCTGGCCCGCGCCCTCCACGATCTCACCCGCCAACAACGACGCCGCGGCCTACGCGTGATCATCTCCGACTTCCTCACCCCCCACACCTGGGAACCGGCCCTGCGCCAACTCACCCAACACCACCAGGTGCTAGCCATTGAAATCCTCGACCCCCGCGAACTCGACATCCCCAACCTGGGCTGGATCACCCTCCGCGACCCCGAAACCAGGCGCGTACGCGACGTGTACATCTCCGCACACGTCCGCCACACCTACCGGACCGCCGCCCTACACCACCGCGAAACCACCCACAACGCACTCCGCCGCACCGGCGCCCTACACCTGGTCCTACGCACCGACCGCGACTGGATCCGCGACATCGCCGCCTTCGTCGCACGCCAGCGCCGAGTGGCACACCTCGCGCACCGCACGGCGCGTGCACGCTAGGAGGGATGCCCCATGTCGTTCCTTGCCGCAGGCTGGCTGTGGCTGCTGGTACTACCAGCAGCACTCACGGCCGCCTACGTACTCCTCCAAGGCCGCCGACGCCGCTATGCCGCCCAGTTCACCAACCTCTCCCTCCTCGAACAAGTGGCACCCCACCGCCCCGGATGGCGCCGTCACCTCACCGCCGCCCTCTTCGGCCTCACCTGCATCACCCTGATCCTCGGGCTAGCCCGCCCCGTCATGGACGTCGATGTACCACGAGAACGCGCCACCATCATGATCGCCATCGACGTATCCCCATCCATGGCCGCCGCCGACGTCCCTCCCGACCGCTTCACCGCCGCCCAGGACGCCGCCACCCACTTCGTCAACACCCTCCCCGACCGCTTCAACGTCGGCCTCGTCGCCTTCTCCGCCACCGCCACCGTGGTCGCCTCCCCCACACAAGATCACCAGGCCATCATCGACTCCGTGGACGGTCTACGCATGTCCCCGGGCACCGCCATCGGCGAAGCCGTATTCGCCTCCCTCCAATCCATCGACTCTTTCGACGCCGAAACCACCACCAACCCCGACGACGCCCCACCCGCCGCCATCGTCCTGCTCAGCGACGGCGAGAACAACAGCGGCCGCCCGGTTCCCCTGGCCGCCGACGCCGCACACACCGCCGACGTCCCCGTATCCACCATCGCCTTCGGCACCGGCGCCAGCCTGATCGAACTCGACGGCCAACTGGTCGAAGCCGACATCGACAAAGACGAACTTCGGGGATTAGCCGCCGACACCGGGGGTAACTTCTACGAAGCCGAGTCCGAAATCGAGCTCGAAGAGGTGTATGACGACGTGGGTAGCGCCCTCGGATCAGAAACCGTCCGCCAGGAAATCGTCACTCGATTCGTCGCCGCCGCACTGGTACTCGCCCTGGCCACCGCGGTCGCCTCCCTAGCCTGGTTCTCCCGCCTCCCATGACCCAACCGAACCACCACCGCCGACTGCGACGCCTCACCGCGCAGCTCGTAGCCCGCACCCCCACCGGCCACATCGCCCTACACCCGGACCCGGATCAGCCACGCCTACCCGGGGCAAGTGTCCCGTTCGGTGCAGATCCCGCTGATGTAGCCCGGACGAGCCTCGAAGTGAGCATTGATACCCCGCTGCACCCCCTCGCGGTGCACAGCGAATTCACCACCCTCGACGTGCCCGACTCCGACGGTGACGGACACGACGGCTGTGGCCGACCCCTACAGTTGCACATTGACCGTCTTGTGTACACGTGTTCACTTCCATCGTTCCCCACCGCTCACATCCACTGGTGGCGCCCGAACGGATCCGAGTCCCCGATTACCGAGCACGGCGCGGATCCGCCACCCCACAAACTGCTGACCGAGAGGGACAGCCACGACTGTGCCCAGCTGCGGCGTCTGTCCTGTCCGCCACCCCACAAACTGCTGACCGAGAGGGACAGCCACGACTGTGCCCAGCTGCGGCGTCTGTCCTGCTATGGCCTGGCCATCGATCCGGCCGGACGCGTGCTCCTCACCCGGATCTCGCCCGGATACCCCGGCGCGGGGTACTGGCACCTGCCCGGTGGTGGGGTCGAGCACGGCGAAACGGTGTCCCAGGCACTGACCCGCGAACTCCGCGAGGAAACCGGACAGCAGGGCCACATCGGCCCGCTCCTGGCGATCCATCCATACCGCATGCGCGGGTCCCGACTCATGAGCCCAGGAGCCGACATCGCGGCTGTGTGGATCTTCCAGCGGGTACACATCCCTGATCCTTGTGCCCCACACGTCAGGGAACACACCGGTTCCACCTGTGCCGCTGCCTGGTTCACCACCGACCACCTGGCCACACTGCCGCTGTCCCCCACCGCCCGGCACGGACTAAGCTTGCTCGACCCACACCCCAACCACTAGCCACCACGCGGACCAAACGCCCCGGAAGACCGTGGGCCGCGAGGACGAGCCAGGCCGACCTCACCGACACCGACGGCCCACTCCCCGGATCGGTCCGGATCGCACATCGGCCTAACAACTCCGGCTCGTCAGGGCCACCGCCAAGGCCCGCAGATCCCGAGCCGCCGCATGCACAGGAACCACATCCTCAACCAAGCCCACAGCCCGCTCTCGTAACAGTCGCGCCTGCTCCTGCGACCACTGCCGACCCCCCGCCTCCTCCACTAACCAGGCGGCCCGCGGCAGCTGCCCGTCTCGTAGCGGCTCCGGCTGCGAATACATCCGCGCAAGCTCGTCGCCGGGAGTCGTCCCCGACGTAAGCGCCGCCACCACGGGAAGACTCTTCTTCCGACGCCGTAGATCCGCATAGATCGGCTTTCCCGTAACCTGAGGGTCTCCCCAGATCCCCAACAGGTCGTCCACATGCTGGAATGCCATCCCGACACACACGCCGAAACTGCGTAGCGCGGCTACCCGTTCCCCCGAAGCCCCCGCCGCCAGTGCCCCCATGGCCCCGGCACAACCCAACAGTGTCCCGGTCTTCTGCTGGGCCATCTCCTGGCTCTCCGCCGACTCGACCTGCACCCGGCGCTCCAAGCTGAGGTCGGCCACCTGCCCGGCGATCAGCTCCTGGACCGCAGCACTCAACGTCCGGGCACATGCCGTCGATGCCGCCCCGTGTCCCGACATCGCAACATCCAGTGCCAGGCTCAGCAGTGCGTCTCCGGCCAGGATCGCGGCATCCGTGCCGAATACGGTCCAGGCAGTGGGGCGGTGGCGGCGCGTTTCATCGGCGTCCAGCACGTCGTCGTGCAATAGGGAAAAGTTGTGCACCAGTTCCACTGCGACCGCGGCGGGAACCGCTGAGCGAACGTCCCCGTGTACCCCCTCGGCCGCCAACATGGTGAGCAGGGGGCGAACCGCCTTTCCCGAGCCTCCTTCCTGCGCGACACCGGCGGCATCCCACCAACCGAAGTGATACCCGGCAACCCGGCGCACTCCCGACGGTAGGCTCTCCACCGCTGCCCGCAGTTCCGGCTCGACCAGGTCCCGGATGCGGGCACGTTCGTGGATCTGCGCGATCGCGCTGCGGCTCGAGTGTGTCACTGCCATCGCTCGTCCTCTCGGCCGATTTCTACGTGTTCGAGGAGGCCGAGCGCGTCGGGGACGAGGACGGCCGCTGAGTAGTAGGCGCTGACGAGGTAGGAGATCAGGGCCTGTTCGTCGATGCCCATGAAACGCACGGACAGGCTGGGGGCGTACTCGTCGGGAATTCCGGTCTGGTGCAGGCCGATGACGCCCTGGCGATCCTCGCCGGTGCGCATTGCCAGGATCGTGGAGGTTCGGGTCGAGGACACCGGAATCTTGTCACACGGCAGCAGCCGCACTCCCCGCCACGCCGGAACCGACTGACCGGCCATATCCACATTCGCCGGATACACCCCCCGCCGGCTGCACTCCCGCCCAAACGCCGCAATCGCCCGCGGATGCGCCAGCAGAACCTTGGTCTTACGGCGACGGGACAGGAGGCGATCCATGTCGTCGGGGGTGGGGGGTCCGGTGCGGGTGTGGATGCGTTGACTCAGGTCGGCCTGGTGGAGCAGACCGAATTCGGGATTGGTGAGCATCTCCTGCTCCTGCTGCTCACGCAGCGCCTCAATCGTCAACCGCAGCTGCTGCTCCACCTGGTCCATCGGATCGTTGAACAAATCCGCAACCCGCGAATGCACCCGAAGCACCGTCTGCGCCACACTCAGCTCATACTCCCGCGGCCGAACCTCATAATCCACATACGTCCGCGGCAACTCCGCCACCCCCGAATGCCCCGACGCCACCGCAACCAACGCCTCACCCTGGTCGTTGGTCGGGCGGCGGGTTTGGTCGAGATAGCGGGTTACCTGGTGCTGCAACGAAGAGGACTGCTCCAGGACCGTGGCGAAGTCGGTGCGGGTGAGGGGAGCAGGGTGCAGTGGGTTTGGGCGGTGGCCGTGAATTCCCATACAGCCTGATCCTCGACCAGGGACTGGTCCCCGAAGTGGTCGCCATCGGCCAGAACGTCGAGCACCACCCCATCGTCGTACTCACCACGACCAACCTCAGCCACCTTGCCGTGCACAACCACCACCACCTCCTCGGCAGCGTCTCCTGCCCGCACGATCACATCTCCCGCGGCACACTCCCGATGGCTGAACCGCTGCGCCAGCTCCCCCAATACCTGCTCGTCAGCAAACCCCCGCAACAACGGCAACTCCGCCAGCTGCTGCGGAATCACCCGCGCCACCCCATCCGAAGAATCCACCGCGACCCGACCGTCGCCCACCACATAGCTCAACCGCCGATTCACCCGGTACACCCCACCCGAGGCCTGCACCCACGGCAGAACACGCAACAACCACCGCGAGGAAATCCCCGCCATCTGCGGCACCGACTTCGTCGTCGTCGCCAACTGACGCGCCGCAGCCGTGCCCACACTCACCGAACCCGACCCCGACTCCACAGCACCAAACTCAGACACCACACACCACCAACCAGAATCTACGATCGATGAACGGATAATCCTGCTACCGACTGATCCCGCTTGCATTATTCAGAATGAGACAAACCTCAGGACGCACCGACCACGAGAACTCTCTTGCCAACTAAATGCAATCAGGCGATCACAGCCGAAACCATTCGTACCCCTGTGGCCATGGCATATGCAACAGGGATCGAGAAATTTCCACGAAGGAATCAGGTTGCAGATTTCGGCGTTTTCGTCGATTTAACTAAGGTCGATCGTAGAAATGCCATGGCCAGCACAAACACAGAAAATCTAGAGTTATGGACACCAGGAACCAGGTCCGGCGTGCACGTGGCGCAGCGACCAACTAATGAACTAAACAAAATAGGGGTGGCGCGTCCGCTCAGGTCGCCACCCCTGACCGAGGAGATACACCCCCGGTGTCCTGCCGGCTACCGCTGAAGCGGAATCCCGGCCATACCCGTACTCTCGCCGATGTCCTGCCAGGCCGCCTGCCGCAACTGCCGTGCGAGATCTGATAGTGCTCGCGACACGGCCAGCTCCTCCCCGATCTCGGGAACATCCATGTCCTCGGGGTGCTTACGTGCCACCCCATGCCCCCGCAGATTCGGCAGGTCCGGAGACACCAACCCCACCTCAGCCCAGGTGTAGGCCTGGTTCCCCTCGGCCTCCTCAGACACCAGAATGTCGACGTTCCAACGCTTCGTGGTGTGCATGACGCTCACCCTCTTGTCCGGTGTGCACCGTGAACCGGCCCGGATGGCACCCCACGCCGATCCCCCTGCTCTGGGTATGCACACGGGACGCTGCACGCAAACCCGGACAAGAACTCCTAACCCAGGCCACCACCCAGCGTTACTCCCCCATCCAGGGTGAGCACCTGTCCCGTCATCCATTCCGCATCCGGGGAGGCCAGGAACGCCACCGTCCCCGCGACATCCTCCGGCGTGCCGAGACGACGCAGTGGATATCCCGCAGCGACCTGATCCTCATTGTCGGTGTAGAGTGCTTCGGCAAACCGTGTCTTGACAACCGCGGGCGCCACCGCGTTCACCCGGATCCCCGGAGCCAGTTCGAAGGCCAGCTGCTGGGTCAGATTGATCAGTGCAGCCTTGGTCACTCCGTAGGCACTGATCCCCGGGGACGGGAACTGGCCCGCGATCGAGGCGATATTGACGACCACTCCCCCGTGCTCGGCCATCCACGCCTGATGCACAGTTCGCACCCACTGGTGTGCGGCGATCACATTGACCTCGTAGACCTTCGCCATGGCGGCTGGTTCCACATCGAGCACCGGTGCCAGCACGGGGTTGATTCCCGTGTTGTTGACCAGGATGTCCACGCGTCCGAACGCGTCGATCGCACGGTGCACCGCATCCTGTTGGTGATCGGAGTCGTGCGCCTTTCCCGGAACAGCCAGCACCCGATCCTCGCCACCCAGCTCCGCCGCGGTCTGGTACAGCGGCTCCTCCGACCGGGCCGTGATGGTTACCGATCCTCCCTCCTCCAGAATCCGCTGTGCGATTGCCCGTCCAATGCCACGGCTCGCACCCGTGACGATCGCAACCCTGCCACCGAATCGATTCACCTGGTGTCTCCCTTCAGCCAGCCATCACCTGTGCACCATTCGCGCCCACGCAACACCGTAGCCACACCACAAACCGGAAGAGCGTCGGGATCCAGGTACAGGCCCTGGTAGCGTCACGGCGTGACGCCGCACTACTTCGACCCGGATCCGCAGACCGGAAGTGAGCCGCGTACGGTCTCCCTGGTGCTGCCCGATCTGTATCTCCCCTTGCGCACCGACCGCGCAATGTTCTCCGCGGACCACGTCGACCTGGGCACCAGGATCCTGCTGGAGACGGTTCCTCCCCCACCTCGGCAGGGCACTCTGGTGGACCTAGGATGTGGATACGGGCCAATCGCCCTCACCATGGCCAGCCGGGCCCCGCAGGCGTCGGTGTTGGGTGTGGATGTGAATGAACGGGCTGTGGAGTTAGCGGGGTATAATGCTCACCAGAACCACCTTTACAACGTAGATTTCAAAGTGGGTTCAGATCCGATGCTCGTGGACGATCACCTTGATGTCCAGGCAGAACAGGCTCCCGCGCACATCGCGGCCCTGTGGTCCAACCCACCGATCCGGATCGGAAAGCCCGCCCTCCACCATCTCCTGACCACGTGGCTGGCCCGCCTCGCCCCCACGGCCAGCGCCCACCTCGTCGTCCAGCGCAATCTCGGCGCGGACACCCTCCACCGCTGGTTGGAAACCCAGTCCTACCCCTGTACTCGCATCGCCTCGCGCTCCGGCTACCGAGTACTCCGCGTCGACGCCCCGACCAGCATCACCTAAGCTGTAGGATCCCAGTCCCGGCCATCCCTGGAGCACGAGGAACGCCTGGCAGTGAGCAAGCAACTGCGCCCCACCGACGTCAAGCGGCTGAACCGACAGTGGCGCCGGCACACCAACGGCCGTGCGGCCCTGATCGTCGAGTCGGTAACCCAACCCTTCAATCTCGGGTCTATCCTGCGCAGCGCCGCGGCGCTGGGGGTCACCGAAGTGTGGCTGGCTGGGAACACCGCCGATATCGACCACCCCGGGGTGGGCAAGAGCGCACTCGGCTCGGAACGCAAGCTGACGTGGTACCGCTCCCCCACAGCCCCCGATGCTGTGACGGCTGCGCGGTCCGCGGGCTACGGTGTACTCGCTCTGGAGCTCACCGATGATGCGCACCCGCTGCACGAGGTGCCGCTGGGGCCGGATACCTGTCTGGCCGTGGGGGCCGAGGATCATGGCTGTTCCCCAGGGCTGCTGGCTGCGGTCGATGCCGCCGCCTACATTCCCCAGCTGGGCCGGGTGGGATCTCTGAACGTGGCTGTGGCGACGGCCATCGCGCTGTCCGAGATTCGGCGGCGGGAGTGGGAACGGCTCGAGGAGCCCACGGTTAACGGTGCACACGGCCCCGCGGCCGGGTGAAGCGGGTCATCCGGAACCGGGGGTTCATCAAGAATTGACCGTAGCCCCATAATGCCTACACCGAAGTTGGGGAAGCACGTCGGTCCCGGACAGCGTTTCACCCAGTACAGCAGCGACAGCGACCAAGAGAGGACAATGGACCCGTCCCGAAGTAGCGGCAGCCTCCCGAGTGGAGGCTGTGCGCTCGCCCCCGACCCAGACCCACCCTCACCAGGCAGCGCACGCATCGAGATGAGCGTTTCCGAGGCGGTGCGTGCGTGATGGTCGAGATCCCGTCGATCCTCGCCAGTCTTGTCCTCGGAATCCTTGTCGTCGTCCTGATCATCGCCGCCAACGGCTACTTCGTGGCCCAGGAGTTCGGCTATATGGCGGTGGACCGTTCCCGCCTCAAGGCACGGGCCGCCGCGGGGGATGTGAGTTCCAGCCGGGCGTTGCGCGTCACGGCTCGCACCTCGTTCATGCTGTCGGGAGCACAGCTCGGGATTACCGTGACCGGGCTGCTCGCCGGCTACGTGGCCGAGCCCATGATCGGTTCCGGCATTGCCGATCTGTTGTCCCTGGCCACCGACCGTGTACCCGCGACGGTTGGTCTGACCCTGGGAACCCTGGTCGCGCTGATTCTGGCGACCGTGCTGCAAATGGTGTTCGGGGAGTTGTTTCCCAAGAACTTGGCCATTGCCCGGCCAGAGCCGATCGCACGCCGACTGGCCCTGTCCACGGGGATCTATCTGCGGGTGTTCGGTCCGGTGATCTGGCTGTTCGACCAGGCGGCTATCCTGCTGCTTCGTGCGGTCCGGATCCAGCCGGTCGAGGATGTCCAACACGCGGCGACTCCACGCGATCTGGAACGCATCGTTGCCGAATCTCGTCAGAGCGGCACGCTGCCCGCAGAACTGTCCACCCTGCTGGACCGCACACTGGAGTTTCACGACCGCACTGCGGCGCACGCCATGATTCCCCGCCCCCAGGTGGTGACGGTCGAGTCCACCGATGGTGTCTCGCGCGTGGTGGAGCTGATGGCCTCGGGGCACTCCCGGTTCCCGGTGGTGGGAAGCGACGTCGACGACGTTGTGGGGGTGGTCTGCCTGCGCGATGTGCTGGCGCTGACGTCTGCGGACACGGAAACGACCAGCGTGTCCGAGCTCGTGCGTCCCGCCCTTCGGGTTCCGGCCTCGCTGCCGCTGCCCGGAGTACTGGTGCAGCTGCGCGCCTCCGGTGAGGAGTTCGCCTGCGTGGTGGACGAGTACGGTGGCCTGGCCGGGGTGATCACCACAGAGGATGTCGCCGAGGAACTTGTAGGGGAGATCGCCGACGAGCACGATCCCACCGATGAAGTCACGGCCCGGGCAACCGGTGCGGGGACCTGGCTGGTTCCCGGCGCCATCCACGTCGACGAGGTTGAACGGTTGATCTCGCAGGATCTGCCGCCCGGCGACTACGAGACCATCGGAGGCTTGGTCATCGCCGAGCTGCGGCGACTTCCGGAGCCGGGAGACCGGGTCACGGTGGAGCTTCCGGTGGAGGTGCCCAGTGAAGGGGAACCACGTCGGGTGCTCACCCTGACCGTCGGAGAGATCGACCGGCATGTCCCGGCCACGGTACATCTGCGCCTGGAACAGCAGGATGCGGCACATGCGGGGAGTGAGTCCGGGGGGATGGTCTGATGAGTGAGCTGAACCCGTGGCTGGCGCTGGCCGTGTCGGTGCTGATCGTTGGCCTGAGTGCCCTGTTCGTCGCCATCGAGTTCTCACTGGTCGCCGCACGCCGCTATCGGCTGGAGGAGGCGGCGCACCGCAGTGCCTCGGCGCGGGCGGCATTGCGGAGTGCGCGGGATCTGTCCATGTTGTTGGCGGGGTCCCAGCTGGGCATCACGTTGTGCACGCTGGCGCTGGGAGCGATCACGAAGCCGGCGGTGCAGCGGCTCCTCGAGCCGTGGTTCGGCTGGCTGCCCGCGGCGGGCAGCTACGGGGTGGCATTCGTGCTGTCGCTGGTGGTGGTGACTTTTGTGCACCTGGTCGTCGGCGAGATGGCTCCGAAATCGTGGGCGATTTCGCATCCGGAGCGGTCGGCGACGGCACTGGCCCTGCCGATGCGCGCGTTCATGTGGCTGACACGTCCGGCGTTGGTGGCGCTCCAGGCCATGGCGAACTGGTGTCTGCGCCGGGTGGGGGTGGAACCCGTGGACGAGGTGGCCTCAGGACGGGACCCGGACGACCTACGCCAGCTGGTTGATCATTCCGCCCGGGCCGGGGCGCTGAGCGAGGATCGGCGCGAGGTGCTGGCCACGGCGCTGGAGGTGAACTCGCGGCCGGTTTCTGATGTGTTGACCCCGTGGCGGGATCTGGCCGCGGTTGGCCCGGATGCCACCGTGGACGACATCAAGCGGGTGTCGCGGGATACCGGGCATCTTCGGTTGGTGGTGCGTGATGGGCAGCGTCCCCTGGGTGTGCTGCATGTTCGCGATGCGTTGACGAGTGCCCCGACGGTGACGGCGGCGGGGTTGATGCGGCCGGTACGCACCGTGGATGCGGCCATGCCGATCTATGCGGCACTGGGCACGATGCGGGAACAGCGTTCGCATCTGGCTCTGGTGGTGACCGGTGGGCGTCATGTCGGTGTGGTGACCCTCCAGGACCTGCTGGACGAGCTGTTGGTGGGTGAGGGTGCGCAGACGTAGTTGGGTTGGCGGTGGCCCCGTGACCTCGATCAACATGTGAACACCGGCGTGGGCAGTCCGGGTTCCCCAGTGTCCTGCCGGCGCGGCGTGAATCGAGGAACTCCCCCGGGAGGACACGGCACCCTGGTTTGCCGATGAGCAGACCCAGGCCGCTGAACCGGTGGCGGTTGTTTTGCTGTGCGTTTGGATTGTAGTAAGGGGCTACACCTCAGCGGTCTTTACAATGTAGATTTCTTTTTGTGGGGGGTGCCTCGATCAGCCGCGTAGCAGGTCGCGGACGTTGACGACGAGGAGCACCAGCACCGCCGCGGCGATGGGCACCATGATCGAGATCTGCCAGTTCCACAGGAACGCCCAGATCAGACCGGCCAGCACACCGGAGACCACTCCCAGTACCGCAAGCACTGCCAGGAACGAGCGCAGTTTGCGGCGCGCCCAGGCGTCGAAGGCAGCGAACAGCACAACCACCCCGATCGCTGTGCTGACGGCGGTACCCGTGGCGAGCTGTTGCGGTCCGGGATAGATCAGCAGGGCGCCGAGGGCGATGATCAGCAGGGGGGTACTCAGTGCCGCCCAGACGTGCAGGAACCGCGTCTGTCGGTGCTGGCCGGAGGCGTAGGGGACGTGCGGAGCGCGCAGGTGGGCGGTGGGAGGGTCGACGATCGGGTCCCCGCGCTCGAGGGCCCGCTGGTGCGCGCCGCGCTCGTCAGCGAGCAGGGCGCGTCTGCGGTAGGTGTCGGCGAGTTCGCGTTCCTGTTCGTCGAGTTGGCGGGTGTAGGCGTTGACCCGGCTGCGCGCCTCGGGGTGCTGGCGTAGGACGGTGCGTGCGCTGGCTTGGCGGCGCAGTTCCGCTCGGCTGGTGTCGATCTGGGTGTCGAGCTCGGCGATCTGGGTGTCGAGCTCGTTCAGCCGTTGTGTGAGGTGTTGGCGGGCGCTGGTCTCGTCGGGGGGTGTCTTGTGCAGTCCCACCCAGGAGAGGGGATCCACCCAGGATCGCCGCGGGGTGCCGTCGCGTTCGTAGCGGGGGCCGCTGGGAGCGCGTTCCCCGTCGAACCAGTCGCCGGTGTCCCGTCCCCACAGGCCGCGGAACCCGATGACCCAGGGGGTTTCCTCACTGATAACGGTCGGTTGCCAGGTGCGGTCGCAGCCGGGGCCGATGTGGGTTCCGTCGCCGCGGGCATAGTCCACGAAGGGGACGCCGATGCCGTGCCGGCCAGTGGGGCTACTTCCGGGGAGGATGCGGTGGGCCAGCCGCCGCCAGGCGCGCACGAGGCCACGCAGGAAGGCGGGGTCCACCTGGATGAGGTAATCCCCCGGCTGCATCTGGTGGGAGTGGGAGCCCGCCCCGGAGTAGACGATGACGTGGTCGCCGCTGCGGTGCAGGTGGGGGTCGTCGAAGCTGCGCCTGAGGTCGTCGCCAACGTATTCGTGCGAGGAAGCCCCCACCCACAGTGGGGTGGTAATGCCGTCCTCGTTCTGGGTCAGATAGACCGTGACCTTTTCCCAGTCGGCCTCGTGGTCGTTGACTCCCCCGAAGGTGGAGCGCCAGTCGTTCATCGCGTAGAAGAACCAGTACTGGCAGACGATGTAGCCGCCTTCGCGGACAACGCGACCGTAGTAGGGGGCGGTGTCGGCGTCGCTGTCGAGGTGTTTCCGGTAGCGGGTGGCGGCGGCCGCCGCCACTCCCCCGGGAACGGCGCCGCGAATGAGTAGGGACAGGCGCATCAGGACGTCGAGGACGCGGCCGAATACGCCGACCGCGGCGAGACGTCCGCTGCGGGGGATGACGGGGCGTACGGTGCGGTGGAAGTGGCGGGCCTCCTCGCGCAGGGACACTTCCTGGACGAAGCGCAGATGCAGATCTTGGCCGGGCCACTCCTGTTCGGCGTCGGCGAGGCGTTCCAGGGTGAGTTCGCCGGCGGGCACGAGCTGTTCTTCGGATCCGCCTGGGAGGTCCCGCCACAGGCTGCAACAGCGCACGTATCCGTCGACATCGGTGGGGAAGAACAGCTCACCTTTGGTGAACGCGAGGATCGGCTCATAGGTCCGCAGCAGTTCGACATCGGTGCTCGTGGTCATAACGGAGTGACCCTAGTCGATCGGGGTGGGCGGCTCCAACGTGGTTAAGGGGTTGAGGGGTGTTCTCCGCGGGTCGGGCCGGAGTGCTGGGGTGGGGTGGGCTCGGCTTGGTGTGGGGGTCCCTGCCGGGCTGGTTGGCGGGTGCTGCGCTGGGGTCGGAACGGGCGGCTCCGATTCCAGCGAGGATGACCAGGGCCAGCCCGGCCAGCTGTCCGGGAACGGGGATCTGGGTGAGGATGATGCCGCCCAGGGTCAGGCTGACCGCGGGTTCGAGGCTGATGAGAGTGCCATAGGTGCCGCTGCGCATGCGTTGCAGCACCTGGAGGTCGATGAGAAACGGCAGCAGGGGGAAGAGCAGTGCGATGCCAAGGGTGGCCAGGATGAGGTTGAGGTCTGCGTGGTGGACGACCTGCGGGGCGCCCAGGGGTGCGCTGGCGAGGCTGGCCACGGCCATGGACAGGGCCAACCCGGGCACGACGCCGATGGTGGTTCCGACGCGCTGCCCCAGCAGGATGTAGAGGGCCAGGCAGCTGGCAGCGGCGAGACCGTATCCGACACCGACCAGGTCGACGGCGCCGCTCCAGGGGCGGGTGAGCAGGGCGACGCCCAGCGCGGCGGCCAGGACCCACACGAGGTCGCGACGGCGGCGGAGGGCCAGCAGGGCCACGGCAAGAGGGCCGAGGAATTCCAGGGCGTTGGCGGTGCCCAGGGGGATGCGGGCTGTGGACTCGGAGAAGCTGAGGGTCATTCCCGCGCTGGCGAGGCCGAGGGCGAGGACCGCGGCCAGATCCCGACGGCTCATCCGGTGCAGGATGGAGCGGAGCTGGTGTGCGGTCAGGGCCAGGAGGAGCAGTGCCGCCCAGCTCAGGCGCAGCCAGGTCACACCGGCGGGACCGACCGGGTCGAAGAGGTGTACCGCGAACGCGCTACCGGTGTGGAGTAGGACCATACCGGCGACGAGGAGCAGCGCTGGTGGGGTGTGGGCGACGATCCGCTGCATGAATACGAGGGGCGATATGGTCATCCCTCCATTTCAGTGCTCCTTTTTGTTGCTGTCCACGAACTGTTAGATCATAAATCATGTAGTTTGAGTGGATGGATGTCACTCGACTGCGGCTGTTGGTGGAGCTGGAGCGCCTTGGGACTATGGCCGCAGTGGCCGAGGTCACAGGTATGAGCACGTCTGCGGTCTCCAAGCATCTGGCGGTACTCGAACGAGAGACGCAGGTCAGGCTGCTGGTCCCGGAGGGACGTCGGGTTCGGCTCACCCCGGCGGGCCAGCGTCTGGTGGAGCACGCGGTGGGGATTCTGGAACGGATCGAGGCAGCCCAGGCCGAACTCCAGGGAGATACGACCCCCACGGGTGTGGTGCGTCTGGTGAGTTTTGTCTCCGCCGCTACGGCGATCGCGCTTCCGGCGATGCGCCAGCTGCGGGTGGATCACCCGGCCGTGGATGTGCGGCTGATCGATCTGGAGCCGGAGCCGGCCCTGGCTGCCCTGTTGTCCGGGACGGCTGACCTCGGGATTGTGTACGAGTACAGTCTCGTTCCCCGCACGGTTCCCGAACGACTCAATCGGACCGTCTTGGGGGACGAACCGCTGTATCTGGCCGAACCGGCCCGCAGCGAGTCTCCGGCGGCCCAGGGACGTCAGGCAACCCGGGCGCGGCTGCGCTCCCTGGCCAAGGCGGCGTGGATCACCAACTCACAGGGCAGTGATGAGGACGAGCTGGTCCAGCGCATCTGCGTAACCGCGGGGTTTACCCCGCTGATTCGGCATCGGCTGGACAATCTCGACCTCCACCTGGATCTGATCGGTGCCGGACTGGGGGTGGGGATCCTGCCGCAGTTGGGACTGCCGGACGGGGGTGAGCCCCCGCCCGAGACGCGCCTCACGCCCCTGGGTGCGCTCGGCGGGGTACGTCGAGTGTTCCTGGTCGCCCGTGGGGGCGAGTGGTCCTGGCCACCGATCCGGACGGTGGCTCGCTGTCTGCGTCAGTCGGCGACCCGGGTGCTGGCCTCTCCGGAGTCCGATTCGTCCGCGCACTGAGGCGTTGTGGTGCAGCGGCTCTCACGCGACACCCAGCAAACATTAAAAATGATAAAAGTTTCCTGAATAGGATCTCGTTCTGCTGTTTACTGGCGCGGCACTGCCGCTGCCCCCACGGCCGCGCATACCATCGAACACATCAGGCAATACACCCGAAGGGATTCGGGTCGGTCGTACTCCTCGTGTGGGACAGGCTGGGGGAAGAAGATGACAATTTCTCCGACGATGAACCCATCGGTGTCCGGGATGCTGAGGTTCCGTTACCTGCGTGCCAGCGAGGTCGACGAGCTCGCCGAGTTGTGGCAGGGGCTGCACCGGCATCACGTTGCCAGCACGCCCCATCTGGACGACCTGATCAGCCCGGTGAACGACGACGAATCGTGGCAGCGTCGTCGCCGCCACTACGCCGCGTGGCTGGCCGAGCCGGACACCCTGGCGATTCTCGCCGAACGCGATGGCACCAAGCTTGGCTACGCCATGGTCACCGTCCAGCAGGATCGGCGAGGATCCTGGAACCGTGGGGAGCGGGTGGCCACGCTCCAGACCCTGACCGTCGCTCCGGAACACCGTCGCCAGGGGGTGGGTTCGGCGCTACTGGAGGAGGTGCGCCGTCAGCTGGGAGCCTCCGGTATCAGCGACCTGGAACTGGCCGCGGTCAGCGGTAACGAGGAAGCGATGAGGTTCTACGAGCGGGAGGGCTTCCGTCCCTTCGTGACCACGATGGTGACACGCCTGGGGCCGGCGGCCGGCCCGCACGACTAGGGCGTGGTTCTGGAGCGCTTTCGGGTCAGGGAGCGGCGCTGCCGCACCGACAGAAACGGCGCCGCGCCCCACTCCCTCGTGTGGCCGACCGATCATGGCTCCCGGTCGGCCACACGAGGGTGTCGGGACGACCCGGTGACTGGCCGGGACACCCATCTCCAGATTTAATTAGGATAGGCTTGCCTCTTACAGTTCTCGGTTTACGGAGAGGTTGGCCGTGCATCACCACCCCCGCTCCCGCCCAGGCGCCCTGCCCCGGGCCGGCGCTACCGCCACCAGTGCCCTTCTCGTCCTCAGCAGCGGCTGCACCGCCGCCAACGACCCGGGTGCGCAGTCCGAGCCATCCGAGACACGCACCATCACCGCCGCCAACGGCGACGTCGAGGTTCCAGCCGACCCCGACGACATCGCCGTGTTGTGGCGCCCCACCCTCGCCGCTGCGACGCAACGGCCATTCCCCCACCGCCGCGTTGGGAGATCCGGGCGCCGAGGACGGCGGCCTCACCCCCTTCCTTCCGCCCGAGGCCACGGACGTGGCCGACGAGGTCACCATCGTGTCCAACTCCCTGGCCGAGGAGGACCTCAACCTCGAGGAGCTGGCCGCCACCACCCCCGATCTCATCCTCGGCGTCGCCACGGAGAACGGCACGCAGGCCGAACGGGTGGACGAGCTCAACGAGATCGCCCCCACGGTGCTCCTGGAGTGGAGCGGGACCGAATCCTGGCGTGATCACCTCACCGAGGTCGCCGAGGTTCTCGACGCTCACGAGCGGGCCGAGCAGGTCACCACCGACTACCGGGACGCCGTAGACGACGCCCGGGAGGCGGTGCGGGACACCATCGGGCCGGCCGAGGACACGCAGGTCTCGCTGGTGCGGCTGCAAAGCGACAGCGAGATCCGCTTCGAGACTCCCGCCTCGTTCCCCGGACAGATCATGGCCGATGTGGGCTTCGACCGGCCCCAGAGCCAGCTCCAGGACCAGGCCGAGGGCGGCACAGACTTCGTGTCCGAAAGCTACGAGAACCTCGAGGACGGTGACGGCGACCTCGTGTTTGTCTTCGCCAGCGGTGGCTACACTGACGCACCCGAGATTTTCGACGACCAGATGTGGGCCCACCTGGACGCCGTGGCCGACGGCCGGCTGTACGCGGTCGATTTCGACCACTGGGGGGCCGCCAGCTATCCGGCGGCACACCGGGTGCTGGACGACCTCACCGCGGCCGTCTCCGGGGAGCTCGATCCCGCAGTGTGAGCCCGCTCCGGCGCGGACGACACCTGCTCCGGGACAGGTCCCGGGCGCGCACGGCGCGCACCGGTGCACTCGGGCGCTAGGCTCGGGCTCGTGTCTGGTTCGGAGTCCGCCACCTGCAACTTTCCCGGCTGTACCCGTACGGTGCCGCAGAAGAACACCCCGGGGCGCCCGCCCGAGTACTGTGATCTTCCCGAACACACCCGCTGGCGTGCCTGGCGCGAACGCCAGCGTTTGAGCCAGGCCGCCTCCGCGCCCCCCACCGGCGAGTCCACATCCGGCGCGGCCGACCCCGCCGCTTGGGCCCCAGACCAGACCGGACACGACCCCCATGGGGTGGGCTCGTCTGGCACGACCCCCGACTCCGCGCCGGTCACCTCTGCGCGGCTGCGCGCCGACGAGTTGCTGACCCGGTTCGCTGTCCAGGCCGAACACCTCACGGCCACCCTGGCCGAGAGCCGCGCTGCCTTCGCCGCGATGACCGACCCCGCGTCCGTGGAGACCCAGGTGGAGGGGGTGCGGGTGGAGGCCGATCGGCGCATTGCCGAGGCCGAGGCCGCGCGGGTTCGGGCCGAGGAGCAGGCGCGGACCGCCGAACAGCGCCGGGTGACTGCCGAGGAGGCGGCCAGCTCCGCGGTGGAGGCCGCCGGGGCGGCGGAACGTATGGCCGACACGGCCCTGGCCGCGCGTGACACTGCCCTGGAGCAGGCTGAGCAGGCACGGGTAGAGCACGGGCGCATGGTCGAGGAGCTGGCCTCGGTGCGGTCCGAACTTCAGGAGACACAGCAGGAGCTGGCCCGGGTCCGCGAGGAGCACCAGGCAGCGCAGCAGCGCCACGTCGAGGAGCTGGCGCGGACCCAGGAACAGGCTCGCCAGGACCAGCAGCGACTCACGACGCAGCTGGAGCAGTTGCGCGCCACCGCCGAACAGGCGCAGACCCGCGCCGATGCGGCCGAGCAGGCCCAGCAGGAGGCCGAGGCGGGCGCTCGCGAGCTGCGTGAGCGCTGCCAGGACTACGAGCAGCGGGTTTCCGAGCTCACCCGGTCCCTGGAACGTGCGCACGAGGAGGAACAACGCCTCCGCGCGGATGGCGAGCAGCAGCGGCAGGCCCACGCCCGGGAGCTGGAGCAGCTCCGGTCGGGATTCGACGAGCGCCTCGCGGCTGTGGCCGAGGCCCGCGATCAGGCCATCGCCCGCGCCGAACGCGCCGAAACCCAAGCCGACCACAGTCTGGCCTGGGCCCGTTCGCTGGTGGACGCGGGGGGTGCCGCCCCCACCGCCGCAGCCCCCGAGACCTGTGCGGACGGAGAGTCGGCTGCCGCGCAGACCAGTGACGATTCCAGTGCGCGCCCCGCACTGACGTCGGACAGCCCCACGGGCTCGGACCACACACGGCCCGAGTAGCGGTCCGGGTGCGGGCTAACCGGGCTCTTCGCCGGGGCCGGGCGCCAATACCATGGGCGGTGTGCGGGAACAGGCTGGTCAGGCGGATGACGCGGGACGGGGGCCGTCCACCGACCGAACAGCGCGGTCGCACGGCTCCAGGCAGCACAGCGACGCGGCTGTGACACAGTCGCCACCCCCGGCGGGGCGGCGGCGGGTTCGAATGCCCGAACGGCCCCGCCCTCGCATCGACCTCCAGGCCGTGTTTGGTCTGGCCTCGGGGGACTGGGACTGGCGGCTGGGGATCCGGGCTGCCGTGGCCATGGGGGTGGCGTTCGCGGTTGCGGCCGCGCTCGTTGAGCCGGCCGCGGGCGTGGTCGCCGCGCTGGGCTCGTTCACCGTGCTGTACGAACGCAGCACCCCCTACGCTCGGCGGGCGGTCACGCTCAGTTGGGTCGCCGTGGGGTTCGTTGTCTGTGTGGCGATCGGTTCGTTGAGCGCCTCCCTCTCGCCCTGGCTGGGGGCCCTGGCGATCGGTGGGGTGGCGGGGCTGGCGACGTGGGTGTGCCAGTCGCTGCGGGTGGACAAGCCCGCCGCGTTCATGTTCATTCTGGTCTGCGCGATCGCCACGATCATGCCGGGCGGGGTGGCTGCACTGCCCACACATGTGGGCTTGGCGGCGCTGGGTGCGGGCGTGGGCTGGGTCACCTCCATGTCCGGGGCCCTAGTGGGGAGCCGCCAGCCCGAGTTCGACGCGGTCAGCCACGCGTTCCGGGAGATCGCGGAGCTTATGCGGGCCGTGGGCACCACGCGGTTCGATCATGCCCAGCATGAGGCTTCGGTTGCGGTGGCCGAAGCCTGGCGGGTCATGCTCCTCGCACAGACCCGCGGCTACCGTGACACTCCGGCCGCGGCGCGGCTGCGCGCCCTGCTGCGGTGGGTGTCTGACATCCATCTCAGCCTCACGGATCTGGCGTTGGCCCGCCACGAGCCGATGCCGGATGAGGTCGCGGCCTTCTGTGAGCAACTCGCCACCGCGGTGGCGCGGCCACAGCTGGCCCCGGCGGGTGAGGACCTGGATGCGTTGCGCCACGGTTTGCGGCCCCGCACGGCCCAGGCGCGGGTCTATAGCGCACTGTCGCGGGCGGCGCAGGTCGCCGGACGGGAGGAGCACGATGCGCAGGGGCCGGGACTGCACCTGCACGACCGTCGGTATCCGCCGGTGTGGGATGCGCTGCGGTCCGGACTGCGTACCGACAATCTGATTCGGCCGACTGCGCTGCGTATGGCCATCACGGTGGCCGCCGCGGGTGTGGTGGGCCTGGCGCTGGACCTGGAACGGTTCTATTGGATCTCACTGACTGCCGCGACCGTGCTCCAGGGCGGCAATGTGGTCCTGACCGCCAACCGCTCCACCCAGCGAAGCCTGGGAACGATCGTTGGGGTGTTCATCGCGGTGGGCATCCTGGCTCAGCATCCCCCACTGTGGGCGGTGATCGCCATTGCCGCCGTGGCGCACGGGCTGGCGCAGGCCACGATGCCGCGCAACTTCCTGTACGCCTCAATTCTGCTGACCCCGATGGCGCTGATCCTGGCCTACACGGCCCAGCCGTACCCGGTGGCCGAGCTGGCCCAGGACCGGGTCGTGGACACCGTTCTGGGGGCCGTCGTCGGGGTGGCCGGGGCGCTGTTGCTGTGGCGCAGCGCCTCGGCGGCACGCCTGCCGCAGGTGATCGACGAGGTTGTGCAGCAGGCACGGACGACCGTCGCCGCGGTCCTCGACCCTGAGGAGCCGATCTCCCCGCGCCGGGCGTACCAGCTACGTCGGGATCTACGGGGCGCGCTGTTGAGTCTGCGCGGGGTGTATGAGAGCGCGATCGGCGACGTTCCGCGCGCACGGGGCACCCAGCCGCTATGGCCGGTGGTGATCGCCACCCAACGGGTGGGATACCTCGCCCTGGCCATGCTCGCGCAGTCCGACCCGCCCCCGGCGTCCTACATCACCCGTCAGCGCGTGGATCTCGCGTTTGCGGAGCTGGCCTCGGCGCTGCGGGAACGACGCAGCCCGCGCCTGGGGGCGTTGCCGCGGTTAACCGACTATCCGCGACTCCAGATGGAGTTGCGGGCGCTGGCACAGTCGATGCGTACCGCTGTGGCGGAGGACGAGCACACCGCTGCGCTGGAACGCCAGCGCCGCGAGCAGCAGGAGCAGCGGCGGGCCCGGGAAGAGCCCGACGCGGACCTGTGAGAGCTGGTGGCTCCGGGCCGGGGCTCAGGTGGTGGCGAGGGTGGCGAATGCCCGCACGGGGAAGGTGCCCATACCGCGTACCTTGGCGGGGACGGCGAAGAACTCAAAGCCCTGCCTTGGCAGCTGGTCGAGCAGGCACAGGTGTTCCACGACCGGGATACCGGCCGCGAGCAGGATGGAGTGGGCGGGGCGTTCCCCTTCGGGGGCCGCGGTGTCGTCGATGTTGACCGCATCGATTCCGACGAGTTGGGCGCCGGCGTCGGCGAGGGCCTGAGCGCCCTGCGCGGTCAGGTAGGGGTGGTCCGCGGATCCGTAGCGCTCGGTACGCCAGTTGCGGTCCCAGCCGGTGCGCAGCAGCACGGCGCGTCCGGCCACGGCGCTGGTGTCGATGTGTTCGGGGGTGAATGCCCGACCCGCGTCGGCCGGGAGGTCGATCACGGTGCCGGGAAGGGCGGCGATGCGATCCAGGGCAACGTCGGCCACGTCGGCGCCGTTGCGGTACCGGTGGGCGGGGGTGTCGAGATAGGTGCCGGTGTTGGCGACCATGGTGATGCGGGCGATCTGGAACTCGGTGCCGGGGGCGTAGGTGGCGTGGGAGTCCTCGAAACTGACGTGGTCGTCGATCACCGGACCGGGCAGGCCCGGATAGGTGGTCATTCCGGCCGAGATCTGGTGGCTGAGGTCCAACAGTTGGGTGGCCACGGCACATTCCCCCGTCTCTGTGTTCGCGCCTGGATGCCTGCGTCACGATAGCGAAGGAGGATACGGCGGGGGGCGGTGGGGCCAGTACCATCGTGGCGGCCCGCCGAAACCGGTGGGCGTGTGGTGCAGTCAGGTGGAGTGAGGGAGTGCAGGTGTCGCTGTACAGTGCGGCGAAGGTTGTGGTGAAGCCGACCACACAGCTGTTGTGGCAACCCCGCGTCGAGGGGGTGCACCACGTGCCCCGGCAGGGACCGGTGATTCTCGCCTCGAACCATCTCTCACTGCTCGACCCGCTGTTCATCGGGGTGGCGGCACCGCGGGAGTGCATCTTTGTGGCCAAGCAGGAGCTGTTTGCCGGCTCCACGCTGCCGCGGCGCACCGTCACCACGGTGCTGCGGGCCTTGGGGCAGCTTCCGGTGGACCGTCGGCCCGGTGCCGGGGCGCGGGCGGCGATGGACTCCAGTCTGAACGTGCTCAACGACCGCCGGGTGCTCGTGGTGTTCCCGGAGGGGAGCCGTTCCCCGGACGGGCGGCTGCACCGGGGGCACACGGGGTTGGCGTGGCTGGCGCTCACGGCGCAGGCACCGGTGGTTCCCGTGGCTCTGGCCGCTACGCAGCACATCCTGCCCGATGGGCGCTTCGTTCCCCGGTTGAACCGGGTGGGGGTGCGGTTTGGCCCGGCGGTGGACCTGAGTGCCTGGGCAGGCCAGGCAGGTCGGGCCCGCGCCCGGCGGGAGGCCACGGACACGATCATGACGGCGATCCAGCGGTTGTCGAATCAGGAGCAGGTGCCGCGCTACGCGGCGTCGGTCAAGGCCGAGGTGGAGGCGGGGGCGGCGACGTCCGGGTGAGGATGGGACCGCGGGCCGGGCGGCGATGTGGGAGTTGCCACGTATCGTGTGCCCAGTTCGGGAACACAAGCCGGGCTGGATGCGTTACAGTCGCTGGTGGCCGGTGTGGTAGCAAGTGTCCCCCGGGCCTCACCTCACGCCTTCGCGGAATACCGCGTCCGTTCGGCCCCGCGGGTCGGGCGTACGGCCTTCGGAGCCGCGTTGTGCCACGCGCCGAGAGGCGACCGCCACACCGGCCACCACCGTCTTCTGTGTCCCCCGCTGCATGTCCCCGGGATCCCGGGGGCGCAGCACGGATCTCTCGGTGGCGGCGCCGCCGCCGCGTAAGGAGTCAGGGTGTCTGACCACCCCGTCTTTTCGGACCAGGCTGGCTCGGGGTCTGCCGTGCCACCACCGCCCCCTCCCCCGTCGGGGGTGAGCGGGCCGTCCCCGCGACGCCGGTGGCGCACGTTGGTGCTGGTTGGCGCGGCACTGGTGCTGGTACTGGCGCTGACCGGTGGTGTTGCCTCGTGGCTGTTGCTGCGTGGGCCGCAGCCGGTGGACACGGCCGTGGCCTACACCGAGGCGTGGGCCGATCAGGACTACGAGGCCATGGGTGATCTGGCCGCGGGCGAGTCCGCGGAACTGGTTGCGGCGCACACCGAGGTGGCCGAGCGGCTGGGGGTGGATGCGGTCCAGGTGGATCTGGGTGATGTTGCCTACGATCCGGAGACCGACACCCGCGCCAGCGCGCCGGTTGGGGTCACCTTGGAGCTCGACCGGGCCGGTGCGTGGAGCTACGACAGTGAACTGCACCTGGAGTTGAGTGCGGATACCTGGCAGGTCGACTTCACGCCCGCGACCATCCACCCGGACCTGTCCGAGGGGATGACGCTGGCTCGAGTCAACGACTGGGAGGAGCGTGGTCACGTTCTGGCCGCCGACGGCACCAGGATCGACTCGGAGCAGGCGTCCGGTTCCCTTCAGTTGCTGAGCGGGTCCGTGGGCGCTGCCGACGCCGAGGAGGCCGAGGAGCTGGGGCCCATCTATGCCGAGGGTGATCCGGTGGGGCTCAGCGGGCTGCAACGCACCTTCCAGGAGGAGCTTGCCGGCAGCCCGGCCACCTCGATTCGGGTGGTTGACGTGGATGCCGAGGATCCCACCGCCGCGGACCTGGCCGAGGATCCCGAAGAGTTTCCGGAGGTGGAGGCGTTCGCCGGCCAGCCGGGGACGGATGTCACCACCACGATCGATGTGGCGGTGCAGCAGGCCGCCGAGCAGACGATCGCCACGGCCGAGGAGCCCAGCGCGTTGGTTGCGGTGCGTCCCGACACCGGGGAGATTCTGGCCTCGGCGAATGCGCCGGCCGGCTATGACCGTGCCGTGGCGGGCCAGTACGCGCCGGGCTCCACGTTCAAGGTGGTGAGCTATGCCGCGCTGCTGGACGCGGGGATGGGGATGGACGCCACCCTGGACTGTCCCGAGACCGCGACGGTGGGCGGCTGGGAGTTCTCCAACGCCGGTGATGCCGCCTATGGGGAACAGAGTGTGACCGAGGCGTTTGCGACGTCCTGTAACACCGCGCTGTTGCAGGAGGTGGAGCAGCGGCTGGACGCCGAGGACCAGCTGGCGGCGGCGCAGCAGTTCGGGTTCAACACCGAGCTGGATATTGGGGTGGCGGCGACCGAACCGCAGTTTCCGGATCCGGACGGGGCGCCCCGGCTGATCGCAGAGAGCATGGGGCAGGGCCAGTTGTTGACGTCCCCCTTGCACATGGCGACGATCCCTGCGGCGGTGTCGGCCGGGCAGTGGCATGCGCCGCGGCTTGTCACCGCTCCGGAGCCCACCGATGTGCCCGAGCCGCGCCCGATCGCGTCCGCCGAGGAGCTGCGTTCGATGATGCGCGCGGTGATCACCGAGGGCACGGCCGAGGATGCCGGTTTCGGGGACGGGGTCTTCGGTAAGACCGGGTCCGCGGAGTACGGCGAGCGTGAGGACGAGGATGACGAGCTCGAGTCCCACGCCTGGTTCGTCGGGTTCGATGAGGGCCACGATATTGCTTTCGCGGTCCTGGTTGAGGGTGGTGGCAGCGGTGGAGGTGTGGCGGCTCCCCTGGGCGCCGACTTCCTGGCCGCGCTGTAGCGCGAGGGCAGCGACAGCCCCGCCGGGTGTGCTGGGCGCGGGGGTGGATGCGGTTCCGGCTGGTCTCCCGAGGGCCAGCGCAGTCCGGCCCCGGGCCTGATTCGGGACGCGGTGACGGTCCGACCGGGCTCAGTCCACGCGGGGATCTGTCCGGGGTGATCGACCTGCCCACGCGCAACCACCAGCGCGCAGCACGGCACCGGCGTGTTCCTGGCGTTGTGTCACCTCACGCGCGCCCAGCGCGGTGCTCGACGCAGTGGCCCACCCCGCAGACATCGCCCAAGCCGCGGCCTAGCCTGCCGGTGCGGAGATCAGCATCAGCACCACCAGCAGTGCCACGATGAGGGCGAGGCCCGCGGCGACACCCGCCCAGACCCAGCGGCGTGTCTGCGCACGCGGGGTGTACTCGTGGGGCAGCTGGCCCTGGGGGTCATCGGCGGTGAACGAGGCCAGCTGCTGCGCCAATGTGGGGTCTTCCTCGCTGAGGCGGTGGGCGATCTCGGAGAGGATCCTCCGCTCGTTCTCTCGGAGCGCCATAGCACCCTCCTGGCGGCGTCGGGGACGGGCGGCGGAGCCGCTGTCGCTGGCACGGTTTTGGGGCGTGCCAGAGGTGTGCCCCAAACGGGATGGGGTTACCCGCGTCGAGCCGGGGAATCTCTCCGGCCGCGTCGATGCGCACCGGTCACCGCTGTGGACCGCGTGTGGGGTCCACCCTCAGACGACGCTACCGCCCCGATCCCCCGCGACACGGGGCCGAGGCCCGGAGTCAGGTCGTGGGTGTGGCACTGGGGCTGGGTGCGCTCTCCACGCGGTAGCGGTCCAGAGTGGTCACCAGGTAGTGGTCATCGGTGTCGGCGGCCGTGTCGGTGTCGTGCACCGTGTGGGTCTCGCCGTCGGTGTCGTCGGGGACGCCGACAATATCCACAATGTGGGCGGCATCCGCCAGGGCGCACAGGTGTTCCTCCGCACCGTCGTCGATGCCTGCGGCGGTGTCGGCATCCACGCGGTAGATGACGAACGTGCGGGTCTCGGCGGGTACGGTCCAGGACAGCTCGACACCGGCGTCGGGGTCGGCGTTGTCGATGGGGGCGGCATCCAGGCGGGTCACCGGCGTCGGTGGCTCGCCGGCGCCGGTGGCGATGGGGGGCAGCGCGGGGTGGGCGTAGTGGGTTTCGGCTAGCTCGTCGGCGGCCTCGGCAGCCTCGGCGGCGAAGGAATCCAGGGAGTAGTAGACGTCGCCGGCGACGGCGTCGTGTTCGGTGTTGAAGTCCAGTTGCCGGCTGAGAGCGTCGTCGCGGTCCCAGCCGTCCTCGCCGACTCGGTAGGCGGCCTGGCCGATGTAGAGGTCGACGTCGGTGTCGGCGACCTCCGCGCTCCACCAGGGCGCCAGTTCTTCGTAGTCGGCGCCGGAGCGTCCCCGTTCCCAGTACAGCTGTGGAATGACGTTGTCGATCCAGCCCTGCTCGATCCAGGTTCGGGTGTCGGCGTGCTGGGCGTCGTAGGACTCCAGGGCCTGGGTGTCGGAGCCGCTGGGGTCGCTGTCGGCGTTGCGCCACACCCCGAACGGCGATACCCCGAACTGCACCCAGGGTTTGGTGTCCTGGATGCGCTCGTGAATATCGGCCATGAGGGTATCGATGTTGGCGCGGCGCCAGGCGGCGCGGTTGTCGTAGTCCTGGCCGTGCTCCTGCCAGCTGGCGTCGTCGTCGAATTCTTCGCCGTCGCCCGGGTAGGGGTAGAAGTAGTCGTCGAAGTGGATCCCGTCGACGTCGTAGCGTTCGACGACGTCGAGGACCACGTCGCTGACCCATTCGCGCGCCTGAGGGTTTCCCGGGTCGAGGTAGCCCTGGTCCTCGTGCTCGATGAGCCATTCCGGGTTGCGCTCGGCGGGGTGGTCGTCGGTCAGTTGATCCAGATCCCCCTCGGCGTGGCCGACTCGGTAGGGGTTGAACCAGGCGTGCAGCTCGATCCCGCGTTCGTGGGCCTCCCGGATGGCGAGTTCGAGGGGGTCATAGCCGGGATCGCCGCCCTGCTCCCCGGTGAGGTACCGCGCCCAGGGTTCCAGCTCGGAGGCGTAGAGCGCGTCGGCCGTGGGCCGCACCTGGAAGTAGACGGCGTTGAGGTTGTAGCGCTCGGCCAGGTCGAGCTGGTCGGCGAGTTCCTCGTGCTGTTCGTCGATACTCAGGCCGGGTTCGGAGGGCCAGTCCAGGTTGCGGACCGTGGTCAGCCAGGCTCCGCGTAGTTGGCGTTTGGGGGTGTCGCCGTCGGTGGTGCAGTCGGTGGGCATCGCGGCGGAGGGCTGCTCGGTGGCGGTGGTGTCGTCGGGGGGTGGTTGGGCCGCGCCGGGTGGGACGGGTGCGGGCTGTGGTTGGCTGGGAGGGTCGGTGGGGGCGGAGACGCATCCGCCGAGCAGGGGCACGAGCAGCAGGGATCCCAGCCATCGGCGTGTCCGTAGCATCGTCCCCTCCCCGAATCGACCATTATGTCCGACACTTCTTTCCAGCTTAGGTGGGGGTGCGGGGTGGGGTGACGGTGCGGGAAGGGCCGGGGTGGTTCTGGCCTGCTGAGCACGGGGATGTTTCGCCCCCGGCTTCGGTGTCGTGCTCCCGCGGGAGCTTTCCCAGCTCCCGCGGCCTGGGGCATCCCCCATCGGCCCGCGTCGCGGCTATCAGCCCGGCGGGGTGCTGTGATTCACAGCGGCCTGGGGTGTCGGAACGGGGTGAGGCGTGGCTGGCCCCATTGCGGTCCGCACCTGCGCCTTCGCTCGTGACCTCCAGGGGCTGCGCGCCCGCACGGTCAGGCGTGCCACTCCTCGACCAGGGCGGGGAGCTCGTCCAGTTCCTGGATCGTGGCATCGGGCTGCCCCTGGGAGTGGCCGCGCTGATCGGCGGGGATGTCGCTGTGCGGAATGTGGACGGCCCGCATGCCCAGGCGCTGCGCGCCCCACACGTCCTCGAACAGCCGATCGCCCACGTAGATACACCGGCGGGGATCGCTGACCTCCACGGCCCGCATCGCGGCGTGGAACGTGTCCGGGTGCGGCTTGTTCCAGGACAGGTCGCTGGTGTAGACGGCACCGTGCAGCAGATCGAGCACACCGTCGCGCTGAAGCCAGTGATCGTGCCAGGCGCGGGGCCAGGGCGTGTTCGAGAGGATGCCGACCCGGATTCCGCGGGCGCGGAGCGCCGCCAGCATGTCCGGGGCCTGCGGGTCGGTGTGGGTGGCGGGAACCCACTGCTCGTGCAGGGTGGCCAGGGCGGCCGGCGTGGGTTCGGTTCCGGCCTGGGCGAAGACCTCGTCGAGAGTGAAGGCGCGATAGTCGGTTTTCGCGCGCTGCCACAGTTCGGCATCGGCGGCGGCGAGTCGTTCGGCCAGCGACGCTGCGTCGGGCCGTGCCCCGTTTCCGGCGGCGCCGTCGCCTTCGGTGACCAGCGTGCGGGCGACCTCGGCCCAGATCGCCGGTACGTCAATCGTGCGCCAGGGAGTGAGGGTGCCACCCCAGTCGAAGAGGACCGCCTCGATCGTCATTGTGGTTCGCTGCCTTTCTGGGTCGCGGCCGCGGCGGCGTCCCGGGTGTTCTGGATCGGTCCGGCGGGACGGTTCGACGGTACCGAAGCGGCCTGTCGAGGACCATACCGCTGGCCCGTTTAGGTTCCCCCTCGGCGGGGACGGTGGCCGTTGGTTGGTGTGTCCTGGGCGGCTAAGCTGGCGCGGGTGACCAGTGCCCAGCAATCGCAGGTGGGTGCCCTGGTGCGCGAGTGGCGCACCCGGCGCCGACTGAGCCAGTTGGATCTCGCGTTGCGCACCGGGGTGTCCAGCCGGCACGTGAGTTTCGTGGAGACCGGGCGGACCCGACCCAGCCGGCAGATGCTGCTGCGGCTGGCCGAGGAGCTGGAGATCCCGTTGCGGGAACGCAACCACCTACTGCTGGGGGGCGGGTTCGCGCCGGTGTATCCGGAACGCAGTCTGGACGCGCCGGAGCTGGCGCCGGTGCGGGACGCGGTGCGGCAAGTGTTGACCGGGCACAGTCCCTATCCGGCGGTGGCGGTGGATCGGCACTTCAACGCGGTGGAGACCAACCGTGCCGCGCGATGGCTGCTGACCGAGGGGGTGGCCGCTGACCTGCTGGAACCGCCGGTGAACACGCTGCGGTGCAGTCTGCATCCGCGGGGGTTTGCGCCCCGGGTGGCGAACCTGGGTGAGTGGCGAGCGCACCTGCTGGGGCGGCTGCGGCGCCAGGTGCATGTGACGGGTGACGAACAGCTGGGGGCTCTGTATACGGAACTGCGGGAGCTGCCGTGCACTCAGGAGGAGCCGGAGGTGGAGCTTCCGGGGCCGGGTGATGTGGTGGTTCCGCTGCGGCTGCGCCACGAGGATCGGGAGTTGTCGTTCTTCACGACGCTGGCGGTGATCGGGACCCCGCTGGATGTCACGGCGGCGGAGATCATGATCGAGTCGTTCTTTCCCGCCGACGCGGCGACGGCGCGTTTCTTGCAAGAGTTCCATCTGCCGCTGGAGTGAGGCGGGCGGGGTTATCGCGGACGGCCGGGGTGGGACAGCAGGCCGCCCACGACGGCGAGGCCCTCGGTGATGGCGCTGGTTCCGGCGGCGGCGTAGCCCAGCACCAGGCCGGGTGGTCCCGGTCGTTGCCGGTGCCAGGACAGGGGCTGGACCTTCACACCGTGCTGGAGTGCCGCCGTGGCGAGGTCGACGTCCGAGCCGTGCTCGGCGATGTGGTCCTCGGTGAGGGTGAGGGTCAGGTGCAGCCCCGCGGCGGCTCCGTGGATGTGCGCGTCGGGCAGGTGCTGGCGTACCGCGCTGAGCATGGCGTCGCGGCGGCGGCGGTGGCGACGTCGCAGGAGCCGCAGCTGGCGTTCCATCTCGCCCGACTCCAAAAACCGGGCCAGGGTGAGCTGCGGGAGGGTGGCGCTGCCCAGGTCGCTACAGCGTTTGGCTTCCACCAGCTCCGCTTGGTAGCAGGGTGGGGCGATGAGCCAGCCCAGCCTCAGGGCGGGGGCCAGTAGCTTGGACACGCTGCCGGTGTAGCAGACCCGGTGGGGCAGCGCCGCGTGCAGGGCGGGCACGGGTGGGCGATCGTAGCGGTGCTCGGCGTCATAGTCGTCTTCCACGATGAGGCCACCGTCGGCGGCCCAGGCCAGCAGCTGGCGACGGCGTGGACCGGACAGTACGACCCCGGTGGGGAACTGGTGGGCGGGGGTCAGCAGGACGCTGGTGGCTCCGTGGGCGCGCAGTTGTTCGGGCTGGATTCCGTGGGCGTCGACGGCGACCGGCGGCGTGTGTAGCTGCCAGTGGTGGAGATGCTGGCGGGCACCGAGGGAGCCAGGGTCTTCGACGGCGATGTGGGTGTGGCCGCGCCGGGTGAGAATCTGGGCGATCAGGCTCAGGGACTGGGCCACCCCGGAGACGATGAGGATCTCCTCGGGGGTGGTGCGGATTCCGCGGGTGCGGGCGAGCCAGTGGGTGACGGCCCGGCGCAGCCGGGGATGGCCGCGCGGGTCGGCGTAGCCGAGGTCGTGGGGGTTGAGGTCGCTGAGCACGGCCCGTTCTGCGCGCAGCCAGGCGGTGCGGGGAAAGGCAGCCAGGTCGCAGTTGCCTGGGGTGAGGTCGGTGTGGGCCGGTGCGGCACGCAGGAACTCGAACACGGCGCTGGTTGTGGGCCTGCTGAAGAGGTGCTGCGGGGGCCGCTCCGGTTCGGGTTCCGGGGGCGCGGAGTGTGGTGCTGTGGGTGGGGTGGCCACAACGACGGTGCCGTTGCGGCCGCGTCCGGAGAGACAGCCGTCCTCGGCCAGGCGTTGGTAGGCCTCAGTGACCAGCCCCCGGGACACGCCGAGTTCGGTGGCGAGGACGCGGGTGGCGGGCAGGCGGGTGCCCAGGGGCAGCCGACCGTCACTGATGGCGTTGCGTAGCTGTTGCGTCAGCCAGTCGGTTCGGGTTCCGGGGGCGACGGTGGCGATGTCGAGAGTGAGGAAGTCCACCCCAGCCGGATTGGTCCCCTCATTACGTCCCTGATTGGACCTGTCCATAGGTCCAAAGTAGCGCCAGTGTGGGTGGGGCCGGCGCGTGTGTGGGGCCGGTGGGACACGGCCGACGACGGGGGCAGGTGTGTACGGCGAGTTTCTGGTCACGACGCTGGTTGTGGTGGCCATTCCGGGCAGCGGGGTGCTGTACACGATCGCGGTGGGGCTGAGTCGTGGGGGTGCGATGAGTGCGCTGGCCGCGCTCGGATGCAGCCTGGGGGTGGTTCCGCACCTGGCGCTGGCGGTGAGTGGACTGGCGGCGGTGGTGCACACCAGTCCTGTGGTCTACCGAACCGTCACCTACCTGGGGGTGGCCTACCTGCTCTATGTGGCCTGGAGCACGCTGCGAGCACGGGGTGCGGTGGCGGGCAGCGAGCACGCCACCCCGGCCGCGGCGGGGCGGGTGGTGGTGACCGCGGTGGCGGTTAACCTCCTCAACCCGAAGCTCACCCTGTTCTTCCTGGCGTTCCTTCCGCAGTTCGTTCCGGCGGGGGCTCCCGACGCCGCAGTGCGCATGGCGGGGCTGGGTGGGGTGTTTATTGCGGTGACACTGGTCGTGTTCCTGGGCTACGGACGGTTCGCCGCGGTGCTGCGCCGCCATGTCGTTACCCGCCCGCTGGCCATGACCTGGATACGTCGGGTTTGTGCGGTGACGTTTGTCGCGCTGGCGCTGCGGCTCGCGGTGGCCCAGCCGTGACGGGTCCCGCCCGTGCCGGCGACATGTCGCGTGGATCGTGTGGAGAGGAGGCGGACATGGCCGAGTTTCGGCACTCCGCCCAGCTGTGGCAGCAGTTTCCCGAGCTGGTGGCCGGGGTGGTGCGGAGTACAGGCATCGACGCAACGGGCAAGCAGGGGGCGGGGGTGGACATGGCCGCGGTGGCGGATCTGGTGTGCGACGGTGAGGCGCGGGCTCGACGGCGGCTGTCCGTCGAGCCGGAGAGCAGCTGGCCACAGATCCGTGCCTGGCGCGGGGCCTTTACCCGAATGGGAGAGAAGCCCACCCGCTACCGGTGTGCGGCCGAGGCGCTACTACGACGGCTGCGGCGGGCCCCGGAGGGACTGCCCCGAATCCACCCGCTGGTCGACGTGTGTAACGCTCTGTCGGTGGCGTTCGGAATCCCGGTGGCTGCGGTGGACCTGGATGCGGTGCACGGCAACCTGGTGGTGGGGCACGCCGACGGTACCGAGGTCTACCGGGATCTGGCTGGGGCGGTGACCCGTCCGGCGGCCGGGGAGGTGATTTTTGCGGACGACGCGGCCCGTGCCCACGCGCGGCGCTGGACCCACCGACAAAGCGGGGACTCGATGCTGCGGGACGACAGTTCGACGGTGCTGGTGGTCGCCGAGGCCCTGCACGTCGACGCGGAGGCGGAGGTGTCGCAGCTCCTCGCCGAGTTGACCCAGCACCTGCGCACGGCATGGTCGTGTGTGCCCCAGGCCAGCCTGCTCAGCCCACAGACGCCGCGATTCGATCTTGGAGCCCCGACGGAAGACAGCCCCCAGCGCACGCTTACCTGAGACGTAATTGCTTGCGTGCAGGAACTGGGGTGCACTGAATCCGGACCGATTCCAGCATCGAGGAGCAGCAGTGACCGGCATCAGCCCCCACCCATTCGACGAGGACACGGCCGCGGACAAGGTCGCCGACGGGCACTACCAGACCAGCGTGTCCGACCGTTGGTCGGCGATGACCGGCAACGCCAACGGGGGATATCTCGTGGCGCTGACGCTACGCACCCTGGGCGAGCAGATCACCCACCCGGACCCCCTCTCGGTGGCCACGTTCTTCCAGCGTCCCGGGGTCCCCGGTCCCGCTGAGCTCTACACCGAGGTGGCCCGGGAGGGTCGACGGTTGAGCACGGGCGAGGCGCGACTGTACCAGCAGGGAAAGGAGCTGGTGCGCACCGTGGCGCACTTCGGTGATTTGCGCTCGGCCTCCGGTCCCGAGCACGCGATCACCGCCGCACCTCAGCTGCCCCCGCCCGAGGAGTGTGTTGATCCGCTCGCGGAGGCGACCCTGGGGGAAATGTCCATCGTTGAGCAGGTGGAGTACCGAACCGCGGAGCCGGTGGGGTTCATGCACGGCTCCCCCAGCGGTGTGCCGCGCGGCGAGTTCTGGATGCGGTTGCGGGGAGATCGGGAGCCGGACCTGCTGTCGCTCGCCTTCCTGGTGGACGCGGCGGCACCGATCGTGCTGGAGCTGGGCGAAACCGCGGCGCCGACCCTGGAGCTGACCACCCACCTGCGGGATCGACCGACGTCGGCTTGGCTGGCCTGTCGGGTGGAGACCCGGCATGTCACCAAGGGGTTCCACGAGGAGGACTTCGAGATCTGGGACGCGACCGGCCGGCTGGTCGCCCAGTCCCGTCAGCTCGCCATGTTCGCCTGAGGAGCGCAGCTGGGAGCTGTCGGGTCATGGCCCAGATGTGTACGGACAGTACGGACACAGCCCGACAGCCCGGCCAATGCGACATACCTGCCTAACCTGACAACCGCAGCTCCGCCATGTTCCCGTTTCTCTTTAGTATGACTACATGAATGACTGGGATCTTCGGCGACTGCGGGTGTTGCGGGCCGTGCGGGACCAGGCGAGTGTGCGGGCCGCGGCGGAGGTACTGCGCATGACCCCCTCGGCGGTGTCGCAGCAGCTGTCCGCGCTGGCGCGGGCCACTGGCGTCACTCTGGTGGAGTCGCACGGGCGCTCGGTGCGGCTCACCGATGCCGCGCACGTCGTCCTGCGGCACGCGGACGCGGTTTTCGCGCAGCTGGAGCAGGCCGAGGCCGAGCTGCTCAGCTACGGGGCGGGCCGGGCCGGCACGGTGAATGTGGCCGCGTTCGCCACCGCCGTGCCGCGGCTGGTGGTGCCCGCGGTGCAGGAGCTGCGCCGGTACCAGCCGGAGTTGCGGGTGCGGGTGCGCGAAAGTGAGGCGGGCGCCGTCTACGGGCTGCTGGGCCGTGGGGAAGTGGACCTTGGCTTGTCCCTGGCTGCGCATGCCCCGCGGGCCCGCGACGGCGAATTCGAACGCCTGGTGCTGCTGGCCGATCCGCTGCATGTGGCCCTGCCCAGTGACCATCGACTGGCCCGGCTTCCCGGGCTGCGCCTGGCCGACCTTGCCGAGGAGCCCTGGATCGTGGGGGACAGTGGCCCCTGGCGCGAGATCACCGAGGCGGCCTGCGCCCAGGCCGGGTTCACTCCGGACCAGGCACATGCCGCCACGGACTGGCCGGCCATTTTCGCGCTGGTGGGCGCTGGGCTCGGGGTGGCACTGGTGCCGCAGCTGGCCGCCGGGCACGGCCCCGGGGTGACGGTGCGGCGGCTGGAGGCCGACCGGCCACACCGGCATGTGGTTGCGGTGGTGCGTGCCGGAGCCTGGGCTCGGCCCCAGCTCGTGCGGGTGTTGCGTGCCCTGGAGAACGCCGCCGCACACAGTTGGAGTGCCGGCACGTCGGGCACCGCACCCACAGCGGAGGTGGCAGAGATGGCAGACGTGGCGGGGATGGTGGGCACGCCGGTGGAGCACACGCGCGACACGTCCACCGGCGACTCATAAGTATTGCTGAACATTCCGTTCGAGATTATGAGATAGACGTAACGGGTTGGGTTTGGCACGGTTGAGGTGGCCCCATCGTCCATCCGAAGGAGTATCGTGACCGAACCGCAGTTGGCCGCGAGCAGCACCGGCGACGCCCAGCCCTACGCGGGCGGCGACCCCTTCGCCGACTACCGCAGCGAGCACCACCCGTTCACCGCCCTGGTGGATCTGGCCGACCGGCGGCTGGGGGGTGCGGTCCTCGCGGCCAACGACGAGTTCTTCGCCGACCGAGAGAACCTGCTACGCCCGGAACCTCCCCAGTTCGATCCGCACGCCTTCGGCAACAAGGGCAAAATCATGGACGGCTGGGAAACCCGCCGCCGCCGCGGCGCGGACGGAACCCGACCGCACGTCAGTGCGGACGACCACGACTGGGCACTGATCCGGCTGGCCCTGCCCGGGATCGTGCGCGGAGTCATCGTGGACACCGCCCACTTCCGCGGCAACTACCCCCCGCGGGTGAGCGTCGAGGCCGCCCACGTCCCGGGCACGCCCTCCGTGCAGGACCTCCTCTCCCCCGAGGTCACCTGGACCGAGATCGTCCCCCCGGCGGCGGTGCGGGGGCACGCCGCCAACGGCTTCCCGGTCACCGAGGAGCGACCCTGGACCCACCTGCGGCTCAACCAGTACCCCGATGGGGGCATCGCCCGACTGCGGGTGCACGGTGACGCCACGCCGGATCCGACCTGGCTGGCCGCGCTGGACAGCTTCGACCTCGCGGCTGTCGAGCACGGCGGGCGCGCCGAAGACGCCTCGGACGCGTTCTTCTCCCCGCCGAACAACATCATCCTGCCGGGCCGCTCCCGCAAGATGGAGGACGGCTGGGAGAACCGGCGCCGGCGCGACCTGGGCAACGACTGGGTGCGGCTACGCCTGGCCGCACACGGCGCGATCCGGGCGGTGGAGGTGGACACCAGCTACTACCTGGGCAACGCCGCGGGCTGGCTCACCCTCTCCACCTGCGACGCCACCACGAACAACCCGGAGGATCCGGCCAGCTGGAGCCCGGTGCTGGAACGGGTGACGCTCCAGCCGGACGCGGTGCACCGCTTCCCGCTGGACACGGCGGCCACGGCCACCCACGTACGCGCCGAGGTGTTTCCCGACGGAGGCATCGCCCGGCTGCGCTGCTTCGGCAGCCTCACCGCGACGGGACGGGCAGACCTGGAGCGCCGCGCCGCACACACGTGAGCCGCGGGGCGACCACATGGGGCCAGCGCGGCGACATCGTGCGCGGGACGGACGCGCTGGCCCCACCCACCGGGTGTGGCCCCCATCGGCCTTTCCTCGCCCCCATCGACTTCTCCTGACCTCCATAGTGTGGGGGGCCGCCCCCAGGCGTGATAGGCGCCTCGAAGCCACCCAGACCCGACGGACGGCGACGGGCCGCCACGTGGACCTATACGGCGGGATGTGCTTAGCCCGGTGGGCTCCGGGGCGTGTAGTCGACCTGGAAGAAGCCACGCACCCCACGCGTGATTCCCAGATTGTGCCCGAGGATCGCCGGCGGGTCAGTGCGGATTGTGATGGCGACGTCATCGCGGGGGCCACGGTTGGGGTCGTAGACCCGAACCACCGTGGAGGTGTTCTGCTCCGTGTAGGCGTAGGCGAGCACCTGGTGGTTGTGCCGCAGCTGGGCCGGAGCCGCCCCCGCCACGGTCACCAGACCCAGCGGCACCGGCACACCGCGTATCAGGAGATTCGCAATCGACGGCCACTGCCCCCGAATGGTCCGTACCGCGGCCTGGGCGTCGTTGAGCAGCATCCAGCGGTAGTAGCCGAGCACCCCCGGAGCCGAACACCACGAGTCGACGATCCGGCGCACAATGTAGCCGTAGAGCGCATCGTCGCGCCCGGGACGGGTGCAGGGCGCGGGCCAGCGGACGTGGAAATAGTCGGCGGCCACAAACACCATGCCGCCACACAGCCCGTTACCCGCATTGCCGATGCCGACACGTCCCACCGGGGTGGCCAGCCGGACCGCAGGCTGTCTCGGCCAGGAGTTGACAAACCCCAGCCCATGCCGTGACGGCAGGAACAGGTCGTCGGCAGTCCGCATTCCGGGACTCCTCGTACTCCTTGACCGACACACTCTCACTGACGATCACTCACTGTGGCGACTCGGACTCCTCATTACCACCGTACCGCGCTGATCCCCGCGGCCACGGATTACCCGAGCTTGCCGCCCCGACGCTGATGAGCTCAGGGTCCCGCGCCACGGTGGCAGCCTCCGCAGACCAGGTAGACGCAGCGCCCCAGCGCTCGACCTCAGTGACAGTCGGGAAATTCGTTGAGGGGAGGTGACTGGCTGCGTGATCTGCGGATTCGCCTGCGGATACAAGGAAGCTCCTGGTAGAGCCATGGGTGTCGAATCCATACGGCTTGACCAGGAACTTCGATGCCATTCGACCGCATCGGCACACGGGCGCGCGACCGTTTCCCAGCGATCTCTCCCACGCCGAGTGGAAGGTGCTCGCTCCGCTGCTGCCCCGGACCACGCGCCGAGGACGCCCCTGCCGGCACTCGGCCCGCGCGATCGCCAACGCGATCCGGTTCCTGGTGCGCAGAAGCCCGTCTACTGGTACTTCCACCGTCGGGCCGCCCAGGGCACGGTCCACCGCCTGCACTCCGTGCTGCGCCACCGCGTCCGGCCGGGCCGCGACCCCCACCCGAGCGCGGCGATCATCGACTCCCAATCGGTGTGCGGCGCCGACACCGTCCCCACGTCCTCGTGAGGCTGGGACAACGGCACGAAGGTCAACGGCCGCATGCGCCACCTCGCTGTCGACGTGCTCGGGTTGGTGCTCGCAGTGGTCATCACCCCGGCCAACGCCCAAGACCGCGACGCGGCCAGACCGCCCCTCGCCCGCATCGCCGCTGCGTCCCCGACTACGAACGCCTGCCCGCCCATCACGAGGCCATGCTTCTGTGGGCCACCACCAGCCACATGCGCAAACGACTCACCTGATCAGAATTTCCCGACTGTCACTGAGGATCTGACTCGCGATACAGGCACACCGCGCGTTCGCACAGCTCACCGGGGTATTTTCTCGGCGCTGGCACAACAACTTCCTTCCTCGGTATGCCTGCGAGCAGACCAGACTTGGAAGTCTCCGGACAACCAGGGGAAGCTCAATGCGCAGGTGTGAGGATCGACGGTGGCATGGAAGGTTGTTGGGTGGTTAAGGTCGAACTGGTGGGGCCCGCTTTATAGGGAGCGGGTCGAGGCAAAAGAGGCGATGGATGGACCTACCTGGTACAGACGCGTGATTCCAGTCAGATCTGGAGTACGGAGCGGCGCAGGGCTGCTTTGCTTGTTTCGGTGTCCTCGATTCGATGAAGGCGCAAAGCGGGAGACCTGGCTATGCAAAACATTGACTTCCCGTTTCCTTCCTCCCCGCGGCGCAGCTGGGACCTTGAGGCAGCGCACGAGCGGGACCTGCAATGGGTCACCTCCTGGGGGCTGGTCGACACCAACCAGGCCCTGCACCGGTACCGGAAATGGGGAATAGGAGCCCTCGCGGCCCATGCCTTTCCAGAGGCGGTTGGCCCAGACCTGGAACTAGGGGCCAATGCTCTGGGCTGGTTCACCCTGTTCGACGATCAATTTGACGGTCCGGTCGGTGAACAGCCCAAGGAAGTCGTCAACATCTGCCATGACTTGCTGGGCGTCCTCAACGGGCAGCACACTCACCTTGACGGCCCCTTTCGTGCGTTGGCCGGAGCACTCCGCGACCTGTGGGAACGCAGCACGCACGGCATGTCGGACGCTTGGTGCGGGAGGTTCCACCGGAGTTGGGAGTTGACCTTCGCTGGTTTCGTCCAGGAGGCCGAGGACCGTGTAAGACATGCGGCCCCTGACCTCTCATCCTATTTCCACAAACGAGTTCGGAGCTTGGGCACGTACCTGTGGTGTGCCCTCGTGGAACGGCTGGAGGAGTGCCCCGTCCCGGAACGGGCATGGGAATTTCCTGCCTTGGGTGAGCTACAGTACCTGCACGGTGAGCTCTGCGTCATGGTCAACGATGTCTTTTCCCTTGACCGGGAGACGGACCTAGGCGACGTTGACGGGAATCTAATCTCCTTGCTGTGTCAGGACCGAAGTATCACTGTCCCACAAGCAGTCGCGGAACTGATGCCTCTCGCCGAGCGAACGATTCAGGCGATAAACCAACATCAGGCCCGACTGCCGAACATCGGGGATCGGCTCCGATTGTCTGCTGAGGAGCGGGCGCGACTGACGCACTATGCCACGTGCCTGGCCGCAATGAGCCGCGGCAACTACGACTGGAGTCGGCAGACTCTGCGCTACCGGGCCGCCGACGCATAGCGCGACACGGAGGTTCTACTGAGGTTTTCTTGGTTCTGTGGGTATGAAGTGCTGGATTGTGTGAGCATCGCGGCATGTCCCTCACTACTAGGTCGTGTGGAGTTCAAGTCAGGAGTTTGGTTGATCGTCTGCGCCTAGGCTGGGAGGCTTGATAGATCCTGAGTCATGGTGCGAGGCGATCTCACCGACGAACAATGGGCCCTGATCGAACCCCTTTTCCAGAACGGCCGCTGTCAAGGTTGCGGGAGTGCGTGTCGAACTGGACCTTTCGGACGCGATCGACTTCGCCGCCGAACGCAAGCGGTTGGAAAAGGATCTGGCCGAGACCGAGAAGCGTAAGGCATCTGCCGAAGCGCAGCTAGCCAACTCCTCGTTCACCAGCAAGGCCCCGGAAACGGTCGTGGAGCACGTCCGTACCCGGCTCACGGAAACCGAAGCCGAGATCGCGCGGATCAGCAACCAGCTCGCTGCACTTCCCCAGCCCTAACTCTCGTCAATGTGCAGTGCGTACGCACTGCACAGGCGTGTCGTTTGTTACCAACGTGCCCGAACCCCACAGGCCACTCCGGTGCGGGTGGGCAGGCCCGCGACCCGGCCCCATCCCAGGACCAGCCCCACATGGGGGCGGTAGCCTGTACGGGACCCCGGGCAGCCCGGGGAAGGGAACGGAGACAGCGCCTGGCATGCCCACCTCGACTACGCCGACGTCCTACCAGCCTCCGGCCTACCCGCGCGGACACCTGTTGGCCGGAGTGGGTGTCCTGCTGGCCCAGCTCGGCACCGGCATCGCCGTGTATCCGCACCTGCCCGAGGAGATCCCCCGGCACTTTTCCGCCAGCGGGGCGGTGACCCTGACCGCGACCACCCCGCTGTCCGCGTTCGGCCCGGTGCTCATCTACGCGGCGCTGCTGGCGCTGTTCGCAGCAGCGACACGACTGGTGCTACACACCCTCCCCCGCGACCACCCGGATGCTCCGCCGCCGCTGCGGGACGGCAAGCTGAACCGGCCTGCCACCCGCGCCGATGCAGCCCGCGGGGCCATCGCCCTGATGGCCACCGCCTGGATCGTTGGGCTGGTGTTCGCCCTGGCCAGTGCCGGAGTGTGGTTTCCCGGGGCGGTCGGATACGCCCCCTGGTTCCTGCCGGTCCTGCTGGTGCTGCTTGCCGCGACACTGATCCCCAGCGGCGTGGCCCTCTACGCCCGGTGGCGGGAGCGGCGCGATGGGTCATCCGGTGTCGACAGCGGCACCAGCGATGGTGGCGAACGACTGTAGTCGCGCACGCCGCACAGCTCGGTGTCCCGGCCAGCACGGTGTCCAGGTTCCAACCCATCCGCCCGTGCGGGGCGGGGCGTGCGAGTCCCCGCGGGACAAGCGGTCCGGTCAGGCTTGTCCCCAGCAGCGCCGGCGAGCGGCGCTGACTCGGGGCGAGGTCGATACGCCGTGCGCACGCATCGGGCTGCTCGGCGGATCCGAAAGTCGCCATCGGCACAACCCAAGCAGTACCCGTAGCCGGGTGGAGCGTCCTCTGGTCGGTGCCGGTCACGGCCGATGGTGATGCGGCGTGGATGGTGCCCTCCAGGCCTGCGGGGCGGGAGGTAACCAACGGACCAACCAACCGCAACGCCATAACTGATCATCCAGTTGAATCGCTGCGCTGGCAACACGCTTTGATTACCGACGTGTGGCGGTTCCGTTACACATCTAAAGATGAGTTGAAATGCAGGGAAACCTGCCTTCAGACTCGATGATCGTGCCGAGACCACCAGTGCCCCCCAGGCACGATATTGCGATTCTCGCATTGACTTGGGGGTTGGCGTCGGACACATGCCCTGTACCCGAGCCTGTTGAGGTGAACCGTGCCAAGAGGCCATACCGATTCCGTCGCGCCGTCTCCCCCCGGGTGGGCCCGCCCCCGCCTCGCGGCGACCGCGGCCGCGGGTCTTGCCGTGACCCTGCTCGCCACCGGCTGCGGCACCGATGCCGACGAGACCGGGGACGCCACCCTGAGCGTCGGCGTAGCCGGGGGATCCGCGTCGGACACCATCGATGGCCACATCGCGGTCGACAACACCGACATCGCGCGGACCTTCGCGCTGTACGACACCCTGACGGAGTTCAGCGACGACTTCACTGTCCAGATGGCTCTCGCGGAATCGGTGGAGCCCAACGAGGACGCCACCGAGTGGACCGTCACGCTGCGCGAGGACCTGCACTTCTCCGACGGTGAACCCATCACCGCCGACGACGTCGCCTTCTCGATGGAACGCATCATCGACCCGGATGATCCCAAGACCGGGGCGACCGCGCTGGACGGGTTGAACCCCGAGGAGATCGAGGTCGTTGACGAGCGCACGGTCACGCTCGGCTTCGACGACGGATTCGTACACCTGCCGGAGATCCTGGCGGAGTACTACAACGCCATCGTGCCCGAGGGCTACGACCCGGACGAGCCAGTGAGCTCGGGTCCGTTTGCCTACGAGAGCTTCGAGCCGGGCGAGCGCAGTGTGTTCGTACGTAACGAGCACTACTGGCGCGAGGACCAGCCCCAGATCGAGGAGCTGGAGATCGTCAACTTCCCGGACGACACCTCCCGCGTCAACGCTCTCATCGGTGGGCAGGTCGATGTGATCAGTCAGGTGCCGCACGCGCAGATCGACACGATCGCCTCCGACACCGACCTGGAGATCCTGGAGTCCGAGACTGGGATGTGGCTGCCGTTCACCATGCGGGTGGACCGTGAGCCCTTCGACGACGTGCGGGTGCGGCAGGCCTTTCGCTTGATCGTGGACCGTGAGGAGATGGTCGAGCAGGCGCTGTCCGGCTACGGCACCGTCGCCAACGACCTCTACTCGCCCTACGACCCGGCCTACGCCGAGGACATCCCACAGCGGGAACAGGACATCGACGAGGCCCGGGAACTGCTGGCCGAGGCCGGCTACGAGGACGACCTCACCGTGGAGCTGGTGACCGGTCCCATCAACACCGGCGCGGTGGAGTCCGCACAGGTGTTTGCGGAGCAGGCCGCCGAGGCCGGGGTGACCGTCGAGCTGCGCGAGGTTACCTCCGAGGAGTTCTACGGCGACAACTACCTGGAGTGGGACTTCGCCCAGGACTTCTGGGGGACCCGCAACTACATGTCCCAGGCGGCCCAGGGCACCATGCCCGACGCACCGTTCAACGAGACGCACTGGGACCACGAGGAGTGGACGGAGCTGGTCGAGGAGGCCAAGGGCACCGTCGACGACGAGGAGCGCGCCGAGCTGTTGCGTGCCGCCCAGGAGATCGAGCACGAAGAGGGTGGCCTCATCGTGTGGGGCTTCGTCAACCTCGTGGACGCCCACCACAGCGACGTGCAGGGATTCGAGGAGTCGGCGACGGGACACCCGCTGACCTCCTACGGTTTCCACCGCGTGCAGATCGATGGCTCCTGAGGCTGGCGTTCGGGCCGGCCGGTCCGAACGCAGTGCGCTGCTGCGTCTCGTGGCCGGCCGGCTCCTGCTGGGACTGCTGACCCTGTGGGCCGTGTCGGTGGTGGTGTTCCTGGCCACGCAGGCGCTTCCGGGTGATGCAGCCCGGTCGGTGCTCGGCCGGGAGGCCACCCCGGAGCGGCTCGACGCGCTGCGTGAGCAACTCAATTTGTACGACCCGCTAGCGGTCCAGTACGGCAAATGGCTGGTGGGGGTGCTCACCCTGGACTTCGGGGTCTCCTTCGCCAACCAGGCGCCGGTGGCCGAGTACCTCGCCCCCAGGATCGCGAACTCCCTGTGGCTGATGGGCATCGCCGCAGTGGTCGCCACCCCGGTGGCGCTGTTCCTCGGCGCCTACAGCGCGGTGCGGCGCGACCGGGTCGTCGACCACGCCACCTCCCTGGCCACGCTGGTGATGGCCTCCCTGCCGGAGTTCGTGGTGGGGATCTGTCTGATCCTGCTGTTGTCCACGGGATGGCTGAGCCTGTTCCCACCCGTGTTCGGCGGGGACTCCGGGCAGGTGTGGGCCAGCCCGGGGGAGCTGGTGCTTCCCGTGCTCACCCTGGCAATCGCGGTGAGTCCACCGATCGTTCGGATGATGCGGGCCTCGATGATCGAGGTGCTGGAAAGCGAGTATGTGCAACAGGCCCGGCTCAAGGGCCTCCCGGAACGTGTGGTGCTGCTGCGGCACGCCGCGCCCAACGCCATCGGACCCGTCGCGCAGGTCATCGCCCTACAGCTGGCATGGCTGGCCGGCGGCGTGGTGGCCGTGGAGTTCCTGTTCCGGTTCCCCGGGGTGGGGCTGGCACTCATGGACGCGGTCCAGGGGCGTGATGTGCCGATGGTGCAGGCTGTGGTGCTGCTGATCGCCGCGGTCTACATCCTGGTCAACCTGCTTGCCGACATCGTGGGCCTGGCCGCCAACCCGAAGGTGAGGGTTCGCTCCGCATGAGTGTTCGCAATGTTCGCAGTGTTCGCACCAATGCCGACCCATCACCGGCGGCGCAGAGTGCAGACCCCGTCGAGACCTCCCGGCCCATCGGCCTGTTCCGCACCGCCTGGGGCCACGGCCGCACCAAGGTCGGTCTCGGACTGGTTGCGACCGTGGTCGCAATCGCTGTCTTCGGTCCGCTGCTGAGTCCGCACACACCCACCGAATTCGTGGGCCCGCCCAACCAGTCCCAGGTGGACGGGCTGCTGTTCGGCACCGATGATGTCGGCCGAGACGTGTGGAGCCGGTTCCTCAACGGCGGGCTCACCCTGCTGCTGCTGTCCCTGTCGGCGGCGCTGGGGGGCGTTGCCGTCGGCGCGCTGCTGGGGATCGTCGCCGGCTACCGCCGCGGTTGGCTCGACAACACCATCATGCGGACCAACGACGTCGTTCTGGCCTTTCCCCAGCTGATCGCCGCCCTGTTGGTCGTCTCGATCATCGGGCCGCGGGTCTGGCTGATCGTGATCGTGGTCGCCATCACCCACGCACCACGGGTGGCGCGCGTGATCCGCGAAGCCACCCTGCGGGTGGTCGAACAGGACTTCATCAAGGCAGCGGAGTCGATCGGGGTCGCGCGGTGGCGCATCATGCTGCGCGAGATCCTGCCCAACATCACCAGCCCACTCCTGGTGGAGCTGGGGCTGCGCCTGACCTACTCCATCGGTCTCGTGGCGGTGCTGGGATTCCTGGGAATGGGGATGGAACCGCCCACACCCGACTGGGGCATGATGATCAACGAGAACCGGCTGGCGATCACCATCCAGCCGTGGGCGGTGGCGCTGCCCGTGGCTGCGATCGCCGTGCTGACCATCGGCGCCAACCTGGTCACCGACGGTCTGTCCAGAGCGGCGATCGGGATCGACCGAGGAGTGCAGGAGTGAGCCCCGTGACCAGCCAGACATCACGCGCCGGGACCGGCGACACCGGCGACACCGCCCCGGAGATCCTGCTGGACTGTGCGGACGTCACCGTGGTTGGCCACCCATCTGCGGTGGAGATCATCAGCGAGGTGTCACTGAAGGTACGTCGCGGACAGATCCTAGGCCTGGTGGGTGAGTCCGGCTCGGGCAAGACCACCCTGGGTCTGGCCCTGCTGGCGCACCAGAAGCGCGCCACAACGATCTCCGCTGGTGAGATCACTGTGGGCGAGCACCAGCTGCTGGGGCGGGACGAGCGTACGGTGCGGCAGCTGCGAGGGCGGGCCGTGGCCTACATCCCGCAGTCGCCCGCCTCGGCACTGAACCCGGCCCTGCGCCTACGCACCCAGCTCCAGGAGGCACTGGGTTCGGCCGGCGCCGACGGTCGGCTACCGGAGGGCACCACGATCGAGACGCGGGTGCGGGAGGTGCTGCGGGAAGTGGCCCTGCCCGACGACGACGTCTTCCTGAACCGCTACCCGCACCAGCTCTCCGGGGGCCAGCAGCAGCGGGTGGCGATCGCGATGGCGTTCATCGGCTACCCGGAGCTGATTGTTCTCGACGAACCCACCACCGGGCTGGACGTGACCACCCAGGCCCACGTGTTGGACACGATCCGCGCGATGACCGGCGAGTACGGAGTCTCGGGTGTGTACATCAGCCACGACATGGCGGTGGTAAGCCAGCTCTCCGACGAGATCGCGGTGATGTACCGGGGGGAGCTGGTTGAGCAGGGGCCGGCCCGGTCGCTGCTGCGCGATCCCCAGCACGCCTACACCCGACGGCTGTTGGCGGCGGTGCCGCGGCTGCACACCGACGGGGCACCGGACCCGTACCTGGACGGCGGGACCGTCCCGGCCCGAAGCCGCAGCGTGACCGACTCCGCTGAACACGACGCGGATTCGATGCCGCTGCTACGGGTGCGGGATCTTGCCGCCCGGTACGGACGCACCACAGTGCTGCACGACATCAATCTGGATGTGCATCGCGGTGAGTGTGTGGCACTGCTGGGTGAGTCCGGCTCGGGCAAGACCACCCTGTCCCGGGCGGTCGTGGGCCTGCATCGGCAGTTCTCCGGGCAGCTCCAGCTGGACGGTCAGCCCCTGGCGACCTCCAGCTACCGCCGGGACTGTACCCAGCGTCGCCGGGTCCAGTACATCTTCCAGAACCCCTACGAGGCCCTCAATCCGCGGCAGCGGGTCAGTGAGCTGATTCTGCGGCCGCTGCGGCACCTGTGCGGGCGCGTGGAGGATCCGGAGCGGGTGGTGGCCGCGTCCCTGGAGCAGGTTTCCCTGCCGGCACGCTACGCCTCCCGGTTTCCCGACCAGCTCAGTGGCGGTGAACGTCAACGTGTGTCCATCGCGCGCGCCATCGCCACCCAGCCGGATCTGCTGATCTGTGACGAGATCACCTCCGCGCTGGATGTGTCGGTGCAGGCCGCGATCGTGGACGTGCTGCGCTCGCTGCAACAGGAGGGGTTGGCCCTGCTGTTCGTCACCCACAACATCGCGCTGGTCAGCAACGTCGCCCAGCGGGTGGCCGTACTCAACACCGGGGAGATCGTCGAACACGGTCCGGTGGCCGAGGTGCTGGCCCAGCCCAGTCACCCCTACACCCGGGCTCTCATCGCCGATGCGCCAAGCTTTGAGGCGGCCTGACGGCGGGATCGTCCCCGCCCACGCCGGGCCGCCGGCCGCAGCTGATCGTATGCGTTCCTTCGATCAGGTGGCCCCGGCCCGGTCGGGGCGGCGGCGCGCCGCCAGGCGCCACAGCACCCCGCGTTGTGGCGCCGCCAGATAGGCCAGGGTGAAGGCGGCGGTCTGGGCGAGAACGATGGTGCCTCCCGTGGCGAGGTTGGCGTGGAAGCTGACGTAGGTGCCGATGATCGCGGCCAGGACCGCGATCGCTACCGCGATCAGCAGCATCCGCTCGAAGGAGTTGGTGAGCAGGTAGGCGGTCGCGCCGGGAATGATCACCATCGCCACCACGAGGATGATGCCGACGGCTTGCAGTGCGATCACCACAGTGAGGGCGAGCAGCCCCAGCAGCAGCGTCTCCAGCCGGCGGGGACTCAGCCCGATGGCGTGGGCGTGGGTGCGGTCGAAGGCGAACAGGGTCAGGTCACGGTGTTTGAGAAGCACGACCACGCCCACGACCGCGGCCATAACCAGCACCTGCACGATGTCGGAGTTGGAGACACCCAGCACATTGCCGAACAGGATGTGAAACAGGTCGGTCTGGCTGGGAATCCGGGAGATCAGCACCACCCCGAGGGCGAACAGGGCGGTGAACACGACCCCGATGGCGGCATCCTCCTTCACTCGGGAGGTGCGGCTCACCGCCCCGATGAGGGCAACCGAGCCCGCACCGAACACGAGAGCACCCACGGCGAAGGGAAGCCCCAACACATAGGCCAGAACCACCCCCGGCAGTACCGCATGCGAGACCGCGTCTCCCAACAGGGACCAGCCCAGCAGGGTGATCCAGCAGGACAGCACGGCACAGGCGGCCCCGGCGACCACGGCAACCAGGAGGGCCCGCCACATGAAGTCGAAGGTCAGGGGGGTGACGATCCAGGCGATGAGCTGGTCCATCACGGCTGGGCCCCCAGGGGGGCGGTGGGAACCGTGAAGATTCCGGCGAGGTGTTCGGAGGTGAGTACCGTCTGGGGCGGACCGTGAGCCAGCAGGCACTGGTGGAGCAGGGCGACCTCGTCACACAGGGTCGTGAGGTTACCGAGGTCGTGGGTGGAGACCACGACAGTGTGCCCGGTGGCGGCCAGGTCCCGCAACACCATGGTGAGGGTGTGCTGGGAGCGGGCGTCCACCCCGGCGAAGGGCTCGTCCAGCAGGAGAACTGCGGCCCCCTGGGCGATCGCGCGGGCCACGAAGGCCCGTTTGCGCTGGCCCCCCGAGAGCTCGCCGATCTGACGGTGGGCCAATTCCCGCAGGCCGAGACGGTCAAGTCCGTTGTCGACGGCCGCGTGGTCACCGGTGCGGGGACGTCGGGTGATCCCCATGTGTGCGTAGCGGCCCATCATGACCATGTCGCGCACCCGGACCGGGAAACTCCAGTCCACGCGCTCGGCCTGAGGGACATAGGCCACCAGGCCCTGGCTGCGGGCCCGGGACGGAGGCTGACCGTGCAGGGCGACCGTTCCGGAGCTCAGCGGGACCAGCCCGGTCAGTGCCCCGAAGAAGCTGGACTTACCCGAGCCGTTGGCCCCGATCAGTCCACAGATGCGGCCCGGCCCCACGGTCAGGCTGACCTCGGTCAGAGCCTGCACCTCGCCGTAGCGGACGGTGACCCGGTCCGCGGCCACGGCCGGGGGGACGGTGGTCATTGTGCCTCCAGTCCGTCAGCGATCGCCTCGGCGTTGTGCTCCAGCATGTCCAGATAGGTGGGTACCGGCCCGTCGGGCTCGGACAGGGAGTCGACGTAGAGTTCCGTACCAAGCTCGGCTCCGGTCTCTTGGGCGACCTGTCGTTGGGCGCTGTCGTTGACTGTGGACTCGCAGAAGACGGTGGGGACGTTGTTGTCGGAGACGAACTCCACGACGTCGGCGATCTGTTGTGGCGTGCCCTCGGTTTCGGCGTTGACCGGCCACAGGTAGTGCTCGGTGAGTCCCACGTCGCGTGCCAGGTAAGAGAAGGCGCCTTCGCAGGTGACCAGGGCGCGGTGCTGCTCGGGGATCTCCTCCAGCCGCTCGGTCAGGCCGGTGGCGATCGTCTCCAGCTGCTCGTGGTAGGTCTCGGCGTTGGCCTCGATGTCTGACTCAGCCTGGGGAGCCAGGTCGATCAGGGCCGCGGCGATATTGTCAACATAGACGTGTCCGTTGTGCACGGACATCCAGGTGTGGGGGTTGGCTTCGCCCTCGTGGTCTCCGGAGGCGATGGGGATCTCCTCGATCCCGTCGGTCACGGTGACGCTGGGGGCGTCCACCCGGTCGGTGAACTGGTCGAACCAGGCTTCCAAGCCCAGCCCGTTGTCCAGGATCAGATCGGCGTCCTGGCCGCGGACGAGGTCGTCGGGGGTGGGTTCGTAGCCGTGGATCTCCGCGCCGACGCGGGTGATCGATTCGACGTGGACCGCGTCCCCGCCCACCGCTTCGGCCATGTCCGCGAGCACGGTGAAGGTTGTGAGCACGGTGGGGCGCTCGGAGGGGTCGTCCTCGGTTTCTGCCGGGGCCGCGCCACACGCGGCGACCGTGGTGAGTCCGACAACGACGACTCCCCACTGCTTTACGTTGGCCCAATCTCCTTTGTTAGCCACGCCAAACTTTTTATCACACCAGGGGCGAGCGAACGAGCCCCACCGGAGGCCAACGGCCTCTGCCAACCCCCGCGGTGGCCGCATTTGGCCAGGCCACTGGGCCTACATCCAATTACCAGCTGGTAAGTTCATGGGGTAGATCACCAGGAAACACCCATGGAGCAGGCGCCAGTTGACGGCGCACGGGGAGACCGCAATGACCGGTGTCGAGCACTTTGCCCACGGCTTGACCACTCCCGTCCTCGCCTATGTCGTCTCCGTTCTGGGCTCCCTGGGTGGCCTGCTGGCCACCTCCCAAGCGCGCACCGGTGGCCGCGCCAGTACCGGATGGCTCGCCCTGGGAGCCCTGTGTATCGGCACCGCCGGCATCTGGGCGATGCACTTCATCGCCATGCTCAGCTTCACGATTCCGGGCGCCCCGATCCGGTACGACGTGGGCCTCACTCTCGCCAGTGGGCTCCTCGCCGTGGGGGTGGTCGGTGCCGGGCTGGCCCTGGCGGTGCACTGGCAGAACCTGACCGGGCTATGCGCCGGCGGCGTGGTGACGGGTCTCGGGGTAGCCGCCATGCACTACCTCGGCATGGCCTCCATGCGCGTGGATGCCCACGTCAGCCACGATGTACGGCACATCGTCGCCGCGGTCCTCATCGCGGTGGTTGCAGCCACGCTGGCGCTGTGGTTCGCGCTGCGGCTGCGCAGCGGCTGGGCCCTGCTCGGCGCATCCCTGCTGATGGGGGCAGCCGTGTCCAGCATGCACTACACCGGCATGTTCGGCATGTCCGCCCACGTTCCACAGGACGGAGCAGCAACCCCGCACGGCGCCGAGGGGCTGGACTTCTTTCTGCCCCTCTTCATCGGCCTGAGCGTCCTGCTGCTGTTCACTATCACCCTGTGCCTCATCGCCCGATCCGAGGACTCTGTGAATCCCTCTGTGGACCCCGACGAGTCCACCCGAAACCAGGCGCCACCAACCGCGCCCACCCCACCGCAGGGACGCGCCTCGGTCTGGCAGGCGTCCACCCACCCCAGGGAATAAGGCCCCGCTCAGCCCTCCGGCCCATCCGGAAGCACCCACAGCGCCTGGGCCGCGATCAGACCCAGGGAGCGTCGCTCCTGGGCATCGTCCACCCCCACCTGCACCACCAGGGGACCGCCAAACGGCTCCCGGTCGATCACCCGAACCCGCGTCCCAATCCGCAGCCCGTGCTCGGCCAGATAGCGCAACAGTTCCGGATCGGAGTCATTCACCCGCACGATGGTGCCCACCTCGTCCGGATCGGCCTCCGACAGTAGGTGTGTCTGGGGCGCGGCGATGGTGCCCTCCCGGGTCGGGATCGGATCCCCGTGCGGATCCACGGTGGGGTTGCCCAGATGTTCAGCGATCCGCTCCACGAACCGGTCCGAGACCACGTGCTCCAGGATCTCCGCCTCGTCGTGCACCTCGTCCCAGGAGTAGCCCAGCGCCTCTACCAGGTAGGACTCGATCAGACGGTGGCGCCGCAGCACCTCCAGAGCCAGCTTCTCCCCAGTGGTGGTCAGGTGCACGTCGCCGTAACGAACGTGCGCCACCAGGTCGAGGTCACTGAGTTTGCGCAGCATCCCCGAAACCGAGGAGTTCGACACCGTGAGCCGTTCGGCGATCCCGGAGATCGTCACCGGACCGGTCCCGCGCTCCTGGAGGTCGTAGATGACCTTGACATAGTCCTCGACCGACGTCGACGGCCGCTCGGATGCTGTGCCCATGCTCGTACGGTACGACACCGCAGCACCCCACACCGCCATGGCTCGCCCAGGCCGTGTGGGGGCGGTGACAGCCGCCCCGCAGCATGCCTACGATTCTGGCACGATCCCCCGCCGCCGAGGATGCCCTGACCCCGCCGCACCGACGAGGAGAGGCCAGCCTCCACTATGTCCACCACTCCCCTGTCACCCTCGCCCCGCCGCACCGCGCCGACCCACCTACTGCTGGCGGCATGGCGCGGCTACCTCGCCTTCCCCCTGATCTGGAAGATGCTCATCGCTCTGGCTATCGGGGCCCTGACCGGACTGATCGTCGGCGAACCCGTCACGGTGGTCGAACCGCTCGGGCAGGTCTTCCTCCAGCTGCTCCAGATGCTCGTGGTTCCGCTGATCCTCACCACCCTGATCGCCGGGGTGGCCTCCATCAACCCGGCCCGTCTGGGCAGCATCGGCCTCAAGGTGCTGGTGTTCTACCTGGTGACCTCGGCGCTGGCCATCACCATCGGCATCCTGCTGGCGCTGGCCATCACCCCGGGGGCCGGGCTGTCGATGCCCGGGACGACGGATGAGGAACCCGAAAGCCCGCCGGCACTGTCCGAGGTGTTCCTCGACATCATTCCGGAAAACCCGTTCGCCGCCATGGTCGAGGGCAATGTGCTGGCGGTCATTTTCGTCGCCATCGCGGCCGGAATCGCCCTGGCGTTCATGCAGAACAGCGCGAACGACCACACCCGGGAGTTGGGGGACTTCCTGCGCCGCGGCGTGGACGGCGCCGTCGAACTGGTGTTTCGCGTGGTACGGGGCGTGCTGGAGTACGCCCCGGTGGGCGTGTTCGCGCTGATCGCCGTCGTGTTGGCCGAGACGGGGGCCGAGGCGCTGCGGCCACTGCTGGAGCTGACCGTGGCGACCTACGGCGGGATCGCCCTCCAGATCCTGGTCTACGTCGGGCTGCTCACGATCTTCCGTGCCGCCATCGGCCCGTTCTTCCTCGCCGCCAAGGACCCGATGCTGACCGGATTCGTGACCCGCTCCAGCGGAGGCACACTGCCGGTGACGATTCGGGCCGCGGAGCGACTCGGTATCCGCAAGGGGGTCTACGGATTCACCCTGCCCTTCGGCGCCACAGTCAACATGGACGGCACGGCGATCTACGTCGGAGCCGCCACCGTATTCGTGGCCAACGTCGCCGGGGTGCAGCTGAGCCTGATTGAACTCGCCACGGTGGTGATCGTCGGGGTCCTGGCCTCAATCGGAACCGCGGGGGTTCCGGGGGCCGGACTCATCATGCTGTCGCTGACCGTGACCCAGGCCGGCCTCCCGTTCGCCCCAGTGGCCCTTGTCGCCGGAATCGACGCGATCCTGGATATGGCGCGCACCATGTGCAACGTCACCGGAGACCTGGTCGCCACCCGAATCATCGCGGGCACCGAACCCGGAATGCTGGCCGATCCCGGATCCGCGCCGGCGGAGAGCACCGATGCGGCCGCAGGCACCGATGGGAGCGGAAGCGACGGCACGGGCACAGCTGCGGACCGATCCGACTAAGGCGTGTTGTTTGGCGAGTCCGCGGGGTGGGGCAGCGCCCCGGGCGTGTATGAGAGCCGGCGGAGCGGCTGGAGGGACGCGTCCACGCCCCGCCGGCCGTCGTGCGGGGGCATGGGGGCTGCGGTGGCCGTGGGGCGCATCCCCCGCTACCCGGGGGGACACACTTCCCGGCACGACGGCCAACAGAGTGGACGCGGGGTAGACGTCGCCAGGCCAGGCCCAGCCTCGTTCCCACCCCCGAAAGACACTGCCTAGCCCGGGTCGCACCAGCAGCCCCTCCCCACCATCGGGTTTCGGTCGCAGGCAGGCACCGCCACGAGGGATGGTGTCTTCGCAGCTCACCGCGATATCAGGTACGCTGTAGCTAATTACAGTCGAACTCTAGTTCGATTTTGGGCCTGCCTTCCCCCGGCTGGAGTCGCCACCTGGCCACCCCAGCCGTGGCCTGACCCCACCAACGAGGAGGAGGCCCGTGCACCACACGTCTGTCCCGTTTTCGACGCACCGTCCGGTGGCCCACGGATGAGTACAGGGTTTGCCCACCTCAACGTGGTCTCTGCCTCCTCCATGCGCCACGGAACCTCTCATCCGCACGTCCTCGCTGACCGGGCCGCGGAACTGGGGATGGACACGCTCGCGTTGACCGACCGGGACGGGGTGCACGGCGCGGTCGCCCACGCCCGCGCCTGCGTGCAGCGTGGACTCCGACCAGTCCTGGGGGTGAACCTGGCCGTTGCGGCCCCGGACGGGGGACGCGTCACCCTGCTGGCGCGCGGCCGGCGGGGCTGGGCGAGTCTGTGCCGCGTCGTGACCGCGGCCCATGCCACCGGCGACACCCCGGGCACTCCCGCGATCCCCGCCGCCGGGCTCGCCGCCGACGGACTGATCCTGTTACTCGGCCCGGACTCGGATGTGGGACGTGCCGTGGCCCGCGGACAACCGAACCGGGCCCGAAGGCGGCTCCTGCACTGGCGGTCCCTGTATCCCGAGGCGGAAACGCTGGCCGTGGAGCTGGTGGACCACTACGGACCCGACCAGCGGCGAAACGCCCGGGCCATGCTGCACCTGGCCACCGAAACCCGCACCCTGGCCGTACTCAGTAACGCGGTGCGCTATCCGCACCCCGACGACGTCGAGGTCGCTCACCTCCTTGACGAGGTCCGTCGTTGGCTGCCCGGGGGAACCGGAGTCACCCCCCGTTCCGCCGGCAGCCCCGCCGACACCGGACAGGCCTACCTCAAGAGCACCGACGAGATGGCGGCCCTCGCCGAACGCATCTGCGGCCCGGACCGGGACGCCGTGGCGCGTCTGCTGGCCCACACCCGAGCCCTCGCCGAGTCCTGTGTTCTGGATCCGGCCGCGGACCTGGGGCTCGGGCACCCCCACCTTCCCGACATCGCCGACGCCGGCCTGCGCCTGTGGCAGGAGTGCACCGAGGGGCTCACCCGACGCGGTCTGGAACACAACGACCAGGCACACCACCGTCTGGCCCAGGAACTGTCCGTCATCGAGCACCAGGGCGTGTGCGCCTACTTTCCCGTGATCGCCGACATCACCAGGCGCATCCGGGACCGGGGAATCCGAACCGCGATCCGCGGCTCGGGGGCGGGCAGCCTGGTGAACTACCTCCTCGGAATCTCCGAAATCAACCCGCTGGAGCGGGGACTACTGATGGAACGTTTCCTGACCACCAACCGCACCGGCCTTCCCGACATCGACCTGGACGTGGAGTCCGCCCGGCGGCTGGAGGCCTACCAGGTGGTGTTCGACGCCTACGGTGCACCCGACGACCAGGGCACCTACCAGCGTGTCGCGTGTGTGTCGATGCCGGAAACCTACCGCGCCCGCGGAGCACTGCGAGACGTGGGCCGGGCCCTGGGAATCCCCCCGCACGACATCGACGCCCTGGCCCGATCCTTCCCCCACATCCGTGCCCGCCAGATCAGCTCCGCGGTCGAGGACCTGCCCGAACTGCGGTCGGCCGCGCTGGACCGCTACCCGATGGCGGAGCTGTTCCGACTGGCCGAACGCCTGGACGGTCTCCCCCGCCACCAGGCCATGCACCCGTGTGGAATCGTGGTCTCCGACGCCCAGCTTCCCGACCGCGCCCCTACCCAACCCAGCCAGTCGGGCTATCCCATGGTCCAGCTGGACAAGACCGACGTGGAGGCCATGGGGCTGATCAAACTCGACGTGCTGGGCGTACGGATGCAGTCGGCGATGGCACACGCGGTGGCCGAGGTGGAACGCACCACCGGCCACCGCATCGACCTCGACACACGTCCCGGCCAGGATCCGGCCACCTACGCGCTGATCCGTTCCGCGCGGACCCTGGGATGTTTCCAGATCGAGTCGCCGGGACAGCGTGAACTGGTAAGCCGACTCCGCCCCGCCAGCATGGACGACCTCGTCGTGGACATCTCCCTGTTCCGGCCCGGACCAGTCAACAGTGACATGATCACCCCGTTCCTGGCCGTGCGCGACAATGAGCGTCCGCCGCTCGCCCCCACCCGCGTCCTGGCCGAGGTACTGGCCGAGACCGGTGGGGTCATCGTGTTCCACGAACAGGTCCTGGCGGTACTCCATACCATGACCGGATGTGGTCTCGACACGGCCGAGGCCATGCGACGTCGGATGGACACCCCGGACGGCCGGGAGCAGGTACGTCGCCAGGTCACCACCATGGCCGCCGAATGCGGCCACGATCCCGCCACGATCGACCAAGTATGGTCCCTACTGGAGTCCTTCGGGGCCTTTGGTTTCTGCAAGGCGCACGCCGCCGCGTTCGCAGTGCCCACCTACCAGTCCGCCTGGCTGAAACGACACCATCCCGCGGCGTTCTACGCCGGAGTGCTGACCCACGACCCGGGGATGTATCCCAAACGCGCCCTGGTGCAGGACGCACGCCAGTTCGGGGTACCCCTGCTGGGCGTGGACGTCAACCACTCGGACCGAGCCTGGCGGGTGGAACCCACAACAGACCCGACAGATGCGTCTCAGCGGCGGCTGGGGCTGCGGGTTCCCCTCGGCGACGTGCAGGGAATCAGTGACCCCGAGGTGCAGGCGGTCATCGCGGGGCGTCCCTACACCTCGCTCGCCGACTTCACCGAACGCGCCCACATCGCACACGACGTGACCGAACGTCTCGTGCTACTGGGCGGGTTTGACGCGGTACACGGCGTGGGCGACCATCCATCGGCCCCCAACCGCCGAGACCTGCTGTCCTGGTTGGGAGCGAACCGTGGCCGGCGCGGCGGGCCACGGCGCAGTGGCGGGCAGGTCCCCCTCACGATGCTCGACTCCCCACCAGCAGGGGAATTCCCCCGCCCTACCAGCTCGGAGCTCAGGCGGGTGGAACTCGCGGAACTCGGTTACGAGGTCGAGTCCCACATCATGCGGGAGTACACCGAACTGTGCGCACACCTGTACGCCCACCACGGCGCGGTTTCGGCTCGCGACCTGGAAACATGCCGTCCCGGCGCGGAGGTGATGGTGCTCGGGGTCAAGGTGGCGACCCAGACCCCGGCCGTGCGTTCCGGGCAGCGGGTCATATTCACCACCCTCGACGACGGAAGCGGACTGGTGGATCTGACCTTTTTCGAGTCGGTCCAGGAACACTGTGCCGCCACGGTGTTCGGATCCTGGTTGTTGGCCGTACGCGGCCGGGTCACGCGTCGCGGCACGGGAATATCCACCCTCACCGCCACCCGGGCCTACGACCTGGCCGAACTGGACCAGCTGTGGCGCGAGCACGGCGCGTCGAAGCTACACGCCCGACTCCAGCAAACACCCCGTGCGTCCTCGCTGCGCAGTGTGGGCGGAACCCGTGTCCGCCACGAAACCGGAGCGAGAGTCTCCCCCTACGCCGACCTCGACACGGGCGTACAGCAGGCGCCGCGCCGACTGTGGTATGCGAGCCCGGGCAGCACGGGTCGGTGACGGTGTGGGGCCGGCACGTATCCGGCCCCACACCGCACGCCCCCTCATTCGAGGGTCTCAAGTTCCTCGTCGTAGGCGATCCAGAACTCGTCCATGAACTCCGCCCAGAACCCGGTCACAACCAGCAGCAGCATGGTCAGTACGCTCAACCCGAACAGCACCCAGGCGATGATCGCGCACACCCGAGACGCCTGCGGGTTACTGCGGGTCTGTACCAGCGCGATAATCGCCAGTACCAGCCCGGGCAGAGAGGTCAGGCAACACATCAGCAGCCCGACCACGTTGGCGATAAGGGCCGCGATCGCGTTGCCCTGACTCGCCGACGACGGCGCCGCCCCTGACGGACCCGGAGGCATACCGGCCCCCGGCGGTCCATATCCTGGATACCCCAATATTCCTCGCTTCGTGCCATCCATCCCCGAGGATGCGTCCCGGGACGACCGACCTAGGCCAGCCGGAATTCGAGATCTGCCTCGACCTCTCCCACATCCATCTGGGCCTTCTGTAGGGATCCGGAGTAGTCCCAGTTCAGCGACTGCCAACGGGTGAACTGGTCCAACACCCAGATCCCGGACAGCCTACCCCCGTTTCCGGAGCGGCCGTTTCCCCCGAACGGCAGATGCGCCTCCGCGCCCGAGGTGGAGTTGTTGACACTGACCATTCCGGCGTTGATCCCCGCGCGGAAGGTGAACGCCGAGCGCGGATCGTTGGTGTAGATCGCGCAGGACAGGCCGTATCCGGGGCGGTTGGCCAGCTCGATGGCTTCCTCGAGGTGACGGTAGCTGGCCATGCCGATGATGGGGCCGAAGGTCTCCTCGGTGAACACCTTGTCCTCGGGGCGTACCCCGTCCAGGATCACCGGGTGGTAGTACAGTCCGGCCTCCGGATCCCCCATGAACCCCTCCCGAGGGTTCGCCGAGGTGATACGGCCGGTTGCGGTGGATCCCAGCACCCGGTGATGATCGCAGATCCAGTTGAGAAAGCCCTCGTAGCGGTCGGCGAACCGCTCGTTGATCATGGGGCCGTAGACGACGTCGGTCCGCCCCGGGTCACCCACGGTGGCCTGCCGGGTGAGGGTGTCCAGACGGCTACGGAAGGCATCGTGCACCGACTCGTGTACCAGCACGGTGCCCAGGGAGGTACAGCGCTGACCCGCGGTGCCGAATCCGGAGAACAGCGCCGCCTCGGCCGCGGTGTCCAGATCGGCGTCGGCGGTCACCACCATCGGGTTCTTTCCTCCCAGCTCCAGGCAGGGGGTCTGGAGGTGTCGGCCACACAGCTCGCCGATCCGCGAGCCCACGACACTGGAGCCGGTGAACCCGACCTTGTCCACCACCCCCTCCCCCAGCGCCGCGTCCAGTCCGGCGAAGGTCTCCTCACCCGAGGCATAGACGAGGTTGAGCACCCCCTCGGGGATCCCCGCGCGGGAGAACAACTCGTAGAATGCCCAGGAGCACACCGCCGCATACTCGGCGGGTTTCCACACCACGGCGTTTCCGGCCAGCAGCGCCGGGACGATGTACCAGGAGGGCACCGCGACCGGGAAGTTACCCGCGGTGATGATGGTGGCGACCCCGACCGGATTACGGAAGGTGAACAGCTGCTTATCCGGCATCTCGGAGGGAACCGTGTGTCCGTACAGGCGGCGTCCCTCACCCCGGAAGTACTCGCAGGTATCGATGATCTCCTGGACCTCTCCCCGCGCCTCGACGATCGGCTTGCCGATGTCGCGGGTGACCGCCTGGGAGAGTTCCTCCTTGTTCCGACGTACCAGTTCGGAGATGTTCCCGATGACCTGGCCACGGACCGGGGCGGGGACCCGGGCCCATTTCTCCTGGGCCTGGCGGGCCGCACGGGCAGCCTGAACGACAGCGTCGCGGTCGGCCAGGCTGACTCGGGCCAGGACCTCCTGGGTCCGGGCCGGATTCACACACGGAAATGGCTCGGCGGTGGCGGGTAGCGTGGCGCCGGCGACGACGGACCGAAGATCTGCGGGCGTGGCCGGGGCGGACGAGTCAGACACCGAGGGCTCCCTTGCTGCATACGGTGAACGATTCGTCGCCACGGAGACACCGGATCACTCGGGGTCTCCGTGGCGACAGCGACGGTCCCAACCTTCCCACCGTCCCGGGGCCGCGCGCCATACCCACAGACCGGGACGGACACCGCGATCAGTAGTAGTAGGTCTCCTCGTACATCGCCGGTAGATACATCGCGGGAAGCCCGAACAGGAACAACCACACGATGCCGATGATCAGGGCCAGCCCGAACAGCACCCAGGCAATGATCGCGCACACCCGCGAGGTCTGCGGGTTACTTTCCGCGGTGACCAGGGCGATGATCCCCAGCACCAACCCCGGCAACGCCACCAGGCAGCACATCACGAGGCCAACGACGTTCGCGACCAGGGCACCGATCGCGTTTCCCTTGCTGGCCGGCGGTTCGGTGGGGCCCGAGGGCACGCCGTAGCCGTACTGGTTGGGCGGACCGTACCCCGAATAACTCACAGAGACTCCTCAGAAGTAACCATGCACTGCATCTCACCAGCATGCGAGGCTATACGCCAGCCACACAGCGTGCCCCGGGGGCTTGGCTTCTGCCACACCAACGCCCTACCCTGCCCGAAATTCGGTGTCGAGGACACACCGAAAACAGGCAGGCAATCATCCGATCATACGAGGTAACAAATGATCTTCGCGCTGGTGATCCTTCCGCTCGCCATCCTGGCTCTGGCCGGAATCTGCTTTGTGGCGTTGCGGGGGACATAACGGGTGTCAGCAGTGACTTCCACACCTACTATTAAGTAAAACCAGAGGGTAACCACACGCTGCTCGCTCCCCCCTCTGGTCTCAACGCGTGATCTCTCCTAACCTGCCCATCGCACGAAACATCCCCCAATTCCAGGAGAGACCACGCACATGCTCTTCACTCTGATCGTGCTCCCCATCTTGGTCCTCGCAGTGGCCTTAGTGGGCTTCCTGCTGACCGGGGGCGAGGTGACGCGCTGATGATCACCGCGGACGTTTCCGTCGACGTCAACCCCACGATTGTCACCTCCTTCGCAATCTATCTGGCACTGATATTCGCGATCGCGATCTATGCCGCCCGCAGATGGACCGGAAGCATGGAGGGCTTCTACCTCGGCGGGCGCAAGGTCGGAAACTTCGTGGTCGCCCTCAGCGCGGTCACCTCGGGACGCAGTGCCTGGCTCGTCCTGGGCGTAACCGGAATGGCATTCGTGGACGGCGCATCCGCGGTGTGGGTGGTCCCCGGATACATCCTCATGGAACTGTTCCTGTTCCTCGTTGCCGCGCCACGACTGCGCCGTTTCACCGGCCGCATGCGCGACATCACACTCCCCGACTACTTCACCAGCCGACTCCAGGGCGGGCTGAAACTACGCCACCTCACCGTGTGGGTGCTGGTGATCTTCATGATCGTCTACGTCGCATCACAGTTCGACGCCGGCGGGAAGGCCTTCGCCAGCACATTCGGCCTCGACCAGGATCTGGGAATCTGGATCACCGCCCTCATCGTGCTGTGTTACACGCTGGTCGGCGGCTACGTCGCCGTCGCCCTCAGCGACATGATCCAGGCCTGCTTCATGCTCTTCGGTCTGGTGGTACTGCCCATCGTGGTGATCACCAGCCTCGGCTGGGGCGGAATGATCGATATCCTGCACGCGCTGGATCCCGCCCTCCTCAACCCCTACGCACTCGGCGTGGGCGCCATCATCTCCGGTGTGGGCATCGGACTGGGCTCGCCCGGCAACCCCCACATCCTCGTGCGGTACATGTCCATCGACGATCCAGCCAAACTGCGTACCGCGGCCCTCTGGGGAACCGTGTGGAACGTCCTCATGAGCTGGGGAGCGGTCTACATCGGCCTGGCCGGACGTGCCATCTACCAGGACGTGGAGGCCCTACCCGGGCAGGACACCGAGCAGCTCTTCCCTTACCTGGCTGCCGACTATCTCCCACCCCTGATCGTCGGCTTCCTCGTCGCTGCCGTGTTCGCCGCGATCATGTCCACGGCCGACTCCCAACTGCTGGTGGGATCCTCCGGAATCGTCCGCGATATGTACGAGCGGATGCTGCGTCCCGAACGCCGACCCAGCCAGCGCTACCTGGTGCGACTGAGCCGCCTGGTGGTCCTGTTCCTGTGCCTGTTCAGCGCCGGACTACTGTACGTGCCCTACGCACAAACCACAGTATTCTGGCTCGTGCTGTTCGCCTGGGCCGGACTCGGCGCCGCATTCGGACCACCCCTGTTGATATCCCTGTTCTGGCGCGGCGCCACCGCCGCCGGTGCCGCCGCCGGCATCATCACCGGAACGGTTGTCACCATCACCTGGTTCACCATGGACCAGTGGGCACCCGAACTCGCGGCGGCGATCCCTCCCGGCCTGGACTACGAACTGATCCCGGGCTTCGCTGCCTCCGCATTGGCCGTGTGGCTGGTCAGCCTGGTCACACGCCGACCAAGCGACGTCGACCGCATCATGGCTGACCTCGCCTCCGGCCAGGACGCATCCACCGAGCCAGCCCACGGCACGACCACCCCCTCCTGACCCGACGCCGACACACCGCACACACCGGACCGGATCCCGCGGTGTGGGTGCACTGCCCGTCCTCGGCGTAGCACCCACACCGCGCCCGCCCCGAAACCCGAAGCCGCGGCGCCCCCGGGATACCGTCGTTCGGCGCGTCGATGTGGGTCCCACGTCCACCCATATCGGACACTTGACGGTAAGGAGGCGACGCGGATGCGGATCGCGCTTTTCGTGACCTGCGTGAACGACACGCTCTACCCGCGCACCGGACAGGCCGTGGTGCGCCTGTTAGAGCGCCTCGGCCACCAGGTCGATTTCCCACAGGCCCAGACCTGCTGCGGCCAGATGCACTACAACACGGGCTACCGCGACGCAGCCACGGACCTGGCCGTGCGGTTCCTCCGCACCTTCCAGGACCGAGCTGAGGCCATCGTGGTTCCCTCCGGGTCGTGCGCCGCGATGATCCGGGACAACTACCCCCGCCTCGGCGCCCCGGAGAGTCGACTGCGCCGAGTTAGTGCCCAGGTCACGCCGCGCGTCTACGACCTCTCGGAGTTCCTGGTCGACGTCCTCGGCATTACCGACGTGGGGGCCTACTTCCCCCACCGGGTTACCTACCATCCCACCTGCCACGGCCTGCGGATGTTGGGCCTGGGCGATAAGCCCACCCAACTGCTGCGCGCGGTGCGCGGTCTGGAACTCCTCGACCTGGAGGGGGCCGCGGAATGCTGCGGCTTCGGGGGCACGTTCGCGGTCAAGAACCCGGCCGTATCGACAGCCATGGGCTCGGACAAGGCCCGGCACATCGCCGCCACGGGCGCCGAGGTCGTCTGTGCCGTGGACAACTCCTGCCTGATGCACATCGGGGGCACCCTCCAGCGGGAACGCGCCGGAGTCCGCGCCGTCCACCTCGCCGAGATCCTCGCCGCAACGGAAGCGGAGCCGATTCCAGCATGAGCCGCACATTCCTGGGGTTGCCGCCGTTCGGTGCGGCCTCCCAGACAGCCACCACCAACACCCAACTCCGCCACAACCTTCGTCACGCCAGCCACACCATCCGCGACCGCAGAGCGGAGGTCGTCACCGAGCGCGCGGACTGGCCGCAGCTGCGCGCCGCGGGAGCCGCGATCAAGGACCGCACACTACGCCACCTGGATCACTATCTGGAACAGTTGGAACGCGCGGTCACCGCGGCCGGGGGAACCGTGCACTGGGCCCGCGACGCCGACGAGGCCAACGCGATCGTCACCCGCCTGGTCCACGAAACCGGCGAGGACTCGGTGGTCAAGGTCAAGTCGATGGCCACCCAGGAGATCGAACTCAACCAGGCACTGGACCAGGCCGGGATCACCGCCTACGAGACCGACCTGGCGGAGCTGATCGTCCAGCTCGGCGACGACCTACCCTCCCATCTTCTCGTACCAGCCATTCACCGCAATCGCTCCGAGATCCGGGAGATCTTCGCCTCCCAGATGCATCGCTGGGGACGCGGGGCTCCGAGCGACCTCACCGACGATCCCCACGACCTGGCCGAGGCGGCCCGGCAACACCTCCGGGACCGGTTTCTGAAGGCTAAGGTCGCCGTCTCCGGCGCGAACTTCGCGGTGGCCGACACCGGAACCATGGTGGTGCTGGAGTCCGAGGGAAACGGACGCATGTGCCTCACCCTGCCCCAGACCCTGATCTCGGTGGTCGGTATCGAGAAGGTGGTTCCCAGCTGGCAGGACCTGGAGGTGATGCTTCAGCTGCTGCCCCGTTCCGCAACCGGGGAGCGGATGAACCCCTATACCTCCACCTGGACAGGCGTGCATGCGGGGGACGGTCCACAGGAGTTCCACCTGGTGCTGCTGGACAACGGCCGCAGCTCCGTCCTGGCCGACGAGGTGGGCCGCCAGGCCCTGCGGTGTATCCGCTGCTCGGCCTGCCTCAACATATGTCCCGTCTACGAACGCACCGGCGGCCACGCCTACGGATCGGTGTATCCCGGCCCGATTGGCGCGATTCTGACCCCGCAGCTGGGGCTGGTGGACCGCGAGGTCGCACGGGAGCTGCCGTATGCCTCCACCCTGTGCGGCGCCTGCTACGAGGTGTGCCCCGTGGCCATCGACATCCCCGAGGTGCTGGTCCACCTTCGCCAGCGCTCGGCCAACGGCTCCGGACACCGACTGGAGCGCGCGTCGATGGCCGTGGCCAACTGGATGCTTGCCGACAGCACCCGCTTCTCCTGGATCCAACGAGCCGCCAGCGCGGGACGCCACCTGGCGCCGCGCCACCTTCCCGGATCGTGGGGACGCGCCTGGACCGACACTCGCAACCTCCCCGAAATCCCCGCGGCCAGCTTCCGCTCCTGGTGGAGCTCCAGAACGAGTTCCACCTCCGGCACGCAACGGGACGATAGACATGACTGAGGCCCGCATCGAGATCCTCAACCGCCTACGCAGCGCCCTCGCCGACGTGCCCGACCGGGAACGCCCCGAGGACGTCACCGTGACCCGCGACTACGCCCAGGCGGGCGCCGGTTCCCCTGGGCTCCGCGACACTGAGCTCGTCGACCGGCTCCAGGAACGGATCGAGGGCTATCAGGCGTCGGTGCGGCGCGTTGGCAGTGCGGACCTGGCCTCGGCGATCGCCGCTGCGCTGGAACAGCGCTCGGCCCGCCGCGTCGCCGTTCCGGACGACCTTCCCGGCTCGTGGCTGGCCCGGACCGGCTGCGAGCTGCTGCCGTCCACACGGCTGAGCCACGCCACCCTGGAGGCGGTAGACGGCGTGGTAACCGGCTGCGCGGTGGCGGTGGCCGAGACCGGGACCATCGTGCTGGACTCCGGTGTCGCACAGGGACGCCGGGAGCTGACCCTGCTACCCGACTACCACCTGTGCGTGGTACGACACGACCAGATTGTGTCCGGAATACCGCACGCTCTGACCCGACTGGATCCACGCCGGCCCCTGACCTGGATCAGCGGTCCCTCGGCGACCAGCGATATCGAGATGCACCGCGTCGAGGGTGTACACGGTCCGCGCACCTTGGAGGTACTGATCGTCACGACCTGAGTCGCCGTAGTGGCCTAGCCACCCCCGGATGTGGGTGGAGGAATGCCCCTCGTTACCGTGGGGTATCTCAGATCCCCTGGGGATCCATGCCGGGATTCCGCGTTGATCCGTGGCACCGGAGTCCCGGCGTCGTGCCCGTCCGAACACTGAGAGGCCCGCGAATGTCCGATCCGACCAAAGCCGAGTCCACCGCCGCTCTCCACTACGCGGGCACGGAGCTGGAGTTGCCGGTGACCTCCGGCACCGAGGGCGCTCCGGGTGCCGATATCCGGCAGCTCCTCGGGACCACGGGGCTGGTCACCCTGGACCCCGGCTTCGGCAACACAGCGGCGTGTTCCTCGGCGATCACCTATATCGACGGGGATGCCGGAATCCTGCGTTATCGTGGCTACCCGATCGAGCAGCTGGCCGACAAGGCCAACTTTCTCGAGGTTTCCTACCTACTCATCTATGGCGAGCTGCCCACCGCCACCGAGTATGCCGACTTCGCCGAACGCGTCAGCCGGCACACGATGCTCGACGAGGACCTGCGCCAGTTCTTCAGCGGCTTCCCACGCAACGCCCACCCCATGCCCGTGCTCTCTTCAGCGGTCTCCGCGTTGTCCACCTTCTACCAGGACACACTCAACCCGCGGGACGACGAGGCCCAGGAACTCGCCACAGTACGGCTCATGGCAAAGCTGCCCACCCTGGCGGCCTACACCTACAAGAAGTCCATCGGGCAGCCGTTCCTCTACCCCGACAATTCCCTCGGGCTCGTGGAGAACTTCCTGCGGCTGACCTTCGGTGTTCCGGCCGAGGAGTACGGGCTGGACCCCGAGATCGTGCGGGCGTTGGACCTGCTGTTCATTCTGCATGCCGACCACGAGCAGAACTGCTCCACGTCCACGGTTCGCCTCGTCGGCTCCTCTGAAGCCAATCTGTTCTCCAGCATCTCCTCGGCGATCAACGCACTGTCCGGACCGCTGCACGGCGGCGCGAACGCCGCGGTGATGGACATGCTGGAGGAGATCAAGGCATCCGGCGGCGACGTCGACTCCTTCGTTCGCCGGGTGAAGAATAAGGAGGCCGGGGTCAAGCTCATGGGCTTCGGTCACCGGGTCTACAAGAACTACGATCCACGCGCCCGGCTCGTCAAGAACGTGGCCGACACCATCATCGGAAAGCTCGCCGGAGGCGACGAACTTCTCGACATCGCCACCGCGCTGGAGGAGCGGGCGCTGAGTGACGACTACTTCGTGGAGCGTAAGCTCTACCCGAACGTTGATTTCTACACCGGCCTGATCTATCGGGCCATGGGATTCCCGACCCACTTCTTCACGGTGCTGTTCGCGCTCGGTCGTCTTCCCGGGTGGATTGCCCACTACCGGGAGATGGTGCACGACCCCGCGACCAAGATCGGTCGGCCGCGCCAGATCTACACCGGCGCCGCCGAGCGTTCCTTCGTCCCCATGGAGCAGCGCTAGATGTCCGGCTAGATGTCCGGGTGGCGGGGCGCGGTCCACCCCGCCACCCGGATTGGACACAATCCTCCATCGGCGCGGCGGTCCGTGCGGAATTGCCCCACAACGATAGGATGAACCCTGTTCCAGGGTGAGCCGCCCCTGCCGGATCGCGTCTGCCCCCCGACTGCCGTAGGAAGCGCTGATGGTCGATTCTGGCGACCCCGTTCCCGACATTCTCAAGATCGTTATCGCCGGTGGTTTCGGCGCCGGAAAAACCACGTTCGTCGCCGCCCTGAGCGAGATCGAGTCTCTGCACACCGAGGAGCTGATCACCACCCACAGCGCGGGAACGGACGACCTTCGGGGCCTGGACCAGAAGACGACCACCACCGTGGCACTCGACTTCGGCCGGGTCACCCTGGACCAGTCCACGGTGATCTACATGTTCGGTATGCCCGGCCAGGACCGGTTCTCGTTCATGTGGGACGAGCTGGCCCAGGGTGCTCTGGGAGCCGTGGTCCTGGCGGACACCCGCCGCCTCGAAGACTGCTTCCCCTCCATCGACTACTTCGAGAACCGCGGGCTGCCGTTCGTGGTCGCGATCAACTGCTTCGACGGCTACCGCTCGCACCTTCCCGAGGACGTGCGCACCGCCCTGTCCCTGAACACCGATGTTCCCCTCATGCTGTGCGATGCACGGCGACGCTCCTCAGTGAAAACCGTCCTGGTCGAGCTGGTCGGGCATGTGCTGGAACAGGAACTCATGCGCGCCTAGAAGGCTGCTGAAGATCTTGGAGACAGGGCGTGGAGGCCCCCCGTGAGGCCGCCGGCGGCGTCGCGCCCCCCGCACGAGGGCCAACGGGAAAGGGCGGGGGGAGGAATTTCGGCCGCGCCCAGGGAATCCCCCATATGCCGGGCCGACGGGGCGTGGTTCGGGTGCTGCGGCCCCGGGGAGACACCCCCGGACCGGGCCACACACGCCCCCGCACCACCGAGGCGACCCGGGAGGGGGGCTACTCCAGCCGTCCCCACCCAACCTCCCGGCCACCACACCGGCCTAGTTCAGCCCACAGCCTCCTGCACAGCCGCACGCAGACGCCTTCGCACCTCAGCCGATGCGGCACGCCGAGTCCGGAACTCCAGCAGACGTACCCCCGAGCCCACCACGTGTTTGGGGAGGTCCTCGGGCTCCTCCAACAGCGTGTACTCGATTCCCGCCATCTGGGCCACCCGTTCGGGGCTCACCCCGTGCGGCGTACCGAACAGTCGTTCGAAATCCGGGTGACTGGCCTGCTCCAGCTCCGAGAAGATACCGCCCCCGTCGTTGTTGACCACGACCAGACACAGGTCCACATCCGGTTCCTCGGGCCCCCGGATCAAACCGTTCTGGTCGTGCAGCAGAGCCAGGTCACCCACCAGCGCGGCCGCCGGCCCACCGCCGGCTGCCTGATGGGCCAGCGCCGCTCCCAGGGCCGTGGACACGGTTCCGTCGATCCCACTGACTCCCCGGTTACCCAGCAGCCGCAGACCCGTCCGGGGATACATGGCCGCGTCCAGATCCCGGATCGGCATGCTCGCACCCACGGTGAGTAGGGAGCCGGCCGGGAGTGCCGCCGCCAGGTCCCGCGCCAGCCGCGGCTCGCTGGGCTCTGCCGTGTCCAGAACCTCATCGAGGGCCTGACGGGCATGAGCGTCGGCTCGGCGCCAGGAGCGGGACCAGGCACTGTCCGGGTCGCATCCGCCGGGAGCCACTACCGCGGACACGACGTCCGTGGCGGTACGCACCGGGTCAGCGAGACGCCGCACGTCCTCCGGGTTTCCCACCGCGACGTGCCGCCGGGCGGTACGAAGAAAAGCGAGCAGCTCTCGGGACAGCCCACAGCGCCCCACCGTGACCACCACATCGGGCCGGTTCTGTCGGATGAACCCCGGGTGACCGAGCAGATAGCGGTAGGCGGATAGCGCCAGCCGGGGATCCCGGCGCGCGTTGGACGTGGGCTCGGCGAGCAGGGGCCAGCCCGTGGCCGCCGACAACTCGAGATAGGGCTCGGGATCGTAGTCGCCGTCACCACACACGATCACCCCACGCTCCACCTCGGGCAGTGTCAGGGCACCGGCCTGGTTAGGCTCCTCGTGCACCAGCAGCCAGGGCTTCCCGTCCTCGCGCCCCGCCAGCGGCTCCGGCCAGGAGTCGGGTTGGGGGCCGTGTGTCCCCGGAAGAAGTGGCTCCCGGAAGGCCACGTTGAGATGGACCGGTCCGGCCACCCGCCCGCGCGCCTGGGCCCAGGCGCGCGCCGCCAGTGACCGCCAGTAGGCAACCATCCCCGGCACCGCCTCGGGCACTCCCACCTCACTGAACCACCGCACCGCACCGCCGTACAAGCCGAGCTGGTCCACGGTCTGGTTGGCGCCGGTGTCCCGGAGTTCGGGGGGACGGTCGGCCGTGAGCACCAGCAGCGGCACCCCACTGCGATCCGACTCCAATACCGCCGGATGGAAATTGGCTGCGGCCGTACCGGAGGTACACACGACGGCGACCGGGTGTCCCTGCCGCCGGGCCAGCCCGAGCGCCAGGAAGGACGCGGAACGCTCGTCAATGCGGACGTGCAGCCGAATCCGCCCGTCCGCGGCCAGCGCCAGCGCCAGCGGGGTGGACCGCGATCCCGGAGCAATCACCGCCTCACGCAGGCCGCAGCGAGCCAACTCGTCCACCAGCACCCAGGCCAGGGCCGTGGCTGGGTTGGTCTCGGGGCTCGGGGAACCCTCGGACCTCTCGGAACTCACCGACCGTCCTCCACCGCGTCGCCTCCCCCCGCCACCGCGGCCTGCCGTGCCCGCAGCAGCCATTCCTGCGGATCAACCTCCACCCCCGCGAGTAGCTGCCGATCCACCTCGGGGCGGCGGACCTCCACATGCCCCGCAACAACCCGCAGTGGCTGTGCGCACACGTCGGTCTCCAACAAGTCCAGGGTGCCCAGGCCGCAGGCGTATGGCAGCTTCGGTAGCGCCGCGGCAAGAGCCACACCGGCCGCCAGCCCCACAGAGGTTTCCACCGCACTGGACACCACCACGGGCAGGTCACACCGCTCGGCGACCCGCAGGGCCGCACGCACTCCCCCCAGGGGTTGGGCCTTGAGCACGACGATGTCGGCCGCGCCTGCCGCGCGAACCCGCAGAGGGTCCTCGGCCCGCCGGATCGACTCGTCGGCCGCCACCGGAACACGCACCCGCCGCCGCACCTGCGCGAGCTCCTCCAGGGTGGCACAGGGCTGCTCCACATACTCCAGGCGGTAGCGGTCCAACACACCCAGCATCCGCACCGCAGTGTCCACATCCCAGGCGCCGTTGGCGTCCACCCGAATGTTCCCGTCAGCTCCCAGCGCCTCGCGCACCGCCGCAATACGCTCCCGGTCCGCCTGCTCGGGCTGGCCCGGCTCGGCGACCTTGACTTTGGCGGTCGCACAGCCCGACTGCGCCACAATCCGGGCTGCCTGCTCGGGTGGCACCGCCGGAACGGTGACGTTCACCGGAACGCGGCTGCGCAGCGGTTCCGGCCAGCCCACCTCGGCAGCTTCCCAGCAGGCAGCCCACCAGCGGGAACACTCCCGCGGGGGATACTCCGGGAACGGCGAGAACTCGCCCCACCCGGCCGCCCCACGCACGAGCAGACCGTGACGGGTGGTGGTGCCGCGAAACCGGGTCCGCATCGGAATCGCGAAGGCGTGCCCGGAGGTTGGACCCTCGACATCGCCGGAATGGTGTAAAGCCTCAGTCATACGCCTGGTGCAGGGTCCCGGTCAGGGCCGACGCGGAAACTTGTCGAACTCCGGGGCGCGCTTCTGTTTGAAGGCCTCCCGCCCCTCCTGGGCCTCCTCGCTCATGTAGTAGAGCATCGTGGCGTCGCCGGCGAACTGCTGCATGCCCGCGGCCCCATCCGTGACCGTGTTCATGGCCCCCTTGACCATCCGCAGGGCCAACGGGGACTTCTCCAGCATCTCCTGGGCCCAGGCCACGGTCGTGGACTCCAGTTCGGCCAGCGGAACCACGGCGTTGACCATGCCCATCCGCTCGGCCTCCTCGGCGGTGTACTGCCGGCACAGATACCAGATTTCCCGCGCCTTCTTCAGCCCCACGGTCTGGGCGAGCAGCCAGGAGCCGTACCCGGCGTCGAAGGAGCCCACCTTGGGCCCGGTCTGGCCGAACCGGGCGTTGTCGGCGGCGATGGTCAGATCACAGCACACCTGGAGGACATTGCCACCGCCGATGGAGTACCCGGCCACCATGGCGATGACGGGTTTCGGTATCCGTCGGATCTGCACCTGGAGGTCCAGTACGTTCAGGCGGCCGATGCCCTGGTCGGCGACCGGGTCGGCACCCGTCTCATCGACATACCCGTCGTCGCCTCGGATCTTCTGGTCCCCTCCGGAACAGAAGGCGGCCTCACCGGCACCAGTGAGAATGATCACGCCCACCGCGGAGTCGTCCCGCGCCACATGGAAGGCCTGTTCCAGCTCGAACAGGGTACGCGGCCGGAACGCGTTGTGCCGCTCGGGACGGTTGATCGTGATCTTGGCAATGCCCTGCGCGGTCTCGTAGATGATGTCGGTGTACTCGCCTGACCGCTGCCAGTCGATCACGGTGCCTCCCCAATTGCTGCTCGCCGGACGTCCCCGCCGTGGCGTACGACGGCGTACTTACCCAGCACTGCCCCAGTACTGCCCTAACCTTAACCGGCATGGGTAGTCGACCGTTGCAGGCGGTCCAGGGCCTGGACGCCGCACGCCTGCGAGATGCTCTCGCTTCGGCACTGGACGGCCACGGGCCGGCACTGCTGCCTCTGCCCGAGGACGCGCCGGAGACCGTCATCCGGGAGCTGGTGCAGGCGATGCGTCCCCAGAGCCTGCGGACCCCCCAGGGGGTACACTCCTTGCCGCAGATCACCCCACAGCCGGTGCGAGACGACACCGCCCTCGTGGTGGCTACGTCCGGCAGCACGGGCAGCCCCAAGGGTGTCGAGCTGTCGCCACGGTCTCTCCTGGGATCCACACATGCCTCCCTGCGCAGAATCGGGATCGACCCCACGGCAGAGCCTGCTGCGGGCCAGGCCCGCCCCTGGCTGTGTGTCCTTCCGACCAATCACATCGCCGGAATCCAGGTGCTGCTGCGTTCCCTGGTCAGTGGCACGGAGGTGTTCCAGGTCCCGTTCGCTGCGGCGCAGGTGAGCGCCTGGGCCGAGGCCCACCGTCCGCACGTCTCCCTCGTGCCCACCCAACTGCGCCGGCTGATGGCCGCGGGGGTCGACCTCGGTTGGTTCGACAGCATCCTGCTGGGCGGGGCGGCGGCCGAGCAGGAGCTGGTTTCGACGGCGCGGGCCGCCGGGGCACAGCTGCACACCACCTACGGAATGAGTGAGACCTGTGGCGGGTGTGTCTATTCGGGTGTGCCCCTGGCCGGTGTCGAGGTGGAGCTGGACACCGACGGGGTGATCCACCTGGGTGGTCCCGTGGTCTGCAACCGGTACCGACGTGACCCCGAACTCAGTGCGCAGCGGCTCAGCACCCACCACGGGCAACGCTGGCTGGCCACGAGTGACGTGGGGCGCTGGGACGATCAGGGGCGCCTCCACGTGGAGGGGCGAATCGACGACGTCATCAACAGCGGCGGCCACAAAATCCTGCCGGAGCGGGTGGCCCAGCCGCTGCGCAGCCATCCTGCGGTGGCCGACGCCGTCGTGGTGGGCGTACCGGATCCGGAGTGGGGGCAACGGGTGGTGGCCGTCGTGGTTCCGACCGATACCGAACGTCCGCCCCACCTCGCGGAACTGAGAGACTGGGTCCGGGACCGCCTACCAGGATACGCGGCTCCCCGGGAACTGCGGGTACGCGCACGCCTTCCCCTGTTACCCTCCGGGAAGCCCGACCTGGCCACACTACGGCAAGGATAGGAACCCGACCCCGAATGGGTACGTCCAACAGTGAGGAGCACACTGCCGACCAGACGGAGGCCAGAGCGGAGTGAGGTACGTCACGACCACCGAGACCCAATCGCAACCGGGAACATTTGACTCTCTCACACGTTGGACATAGTGGCGCGCCCAGACGGCGGATACCGTCCCGCCGCGTGCCTGACGTCTTGGAAGGGAGGGAGGTGCCCTCATGTCGCGCACTGCCCTAGCCACTTCTCCCTCGGCCGACGATTCCGCGACCGCGACACTCGACGAGCTGCTCACGCGGGGGCGCTCCCAGGGGCACCTGTCCCTCGCGGAGCTGCGCGCCGCGTTCGGCGCGGCCGGAGTCAGCCCAGCCGACGCCCGGTCCATCCTGCGCGAGCTCTCCGAGGCCGGCGTCCAACTCGCGAACGGTGGTGACACCCAGAGTGTGGACGAGGACACCGCCGAGGAGAGCCTGGAGGAGGCGCTGGCCGGAAACTCCTCCAGCCAGGAACTCGAACGGGTAGACACGGAGATCGACGGCGGGGCAGCGACTGTCGAGAGCACCGACACCGCCGCCCCGGAGCCGACCGAGCCCGAGACTGCTGAGGCGGATCTGGACGACCAGTCCCCGGCCATGGGGGACTCGGTACACACCTATCTCAAGGCAATCGGGCGCCGCCAGCTCCTGACCGCAGCGGAGGAGGTGGAACTCGCCAAGCGGGTCGAGGCCGGCCTGTACGCCGAGTACAAGCTCGGCTGGATCCACAGCTCCGAGGAGACCACCACCGACGCACCGACCGAGCAGCTCTCCGAGGAACAGCGTTCCGAACTCGAGTGGATCGCCGAGGACGGCCACCGGGCCAAAGCCCACATGCTGGAGGCCAACCTACGCTTGGTGGTGTCGGTCGCCAAGAAGTACAGCGACCGGGGCATGTCCCTGCTGGACGTGGTCCAGGAGGGCAACCTGGGCCTCATTCGTGCGGTGGAGAAGTTCGACTACACCAAGGGCTTTAAGTTCTCCACCTACGCCATGTGGTGGATCCGACAGGCCATCCAGCGGGGCTTCGCCGACTCCGCGCGCACGATTCGCCTTCCGGTGCACGTGCTGGAACTGCTGAGCAAGGTCAGCCGGCTGGAACGGGACATGCACCAGCAGTTGGGGCGCGAGCCCACGCCGGAGGAGCTGGCACACGAGCTGGACAAGACGCCGAGCCAAATCGAGGAGCTGCTGCGCATCACCCGGCAGCCGATCAGTCTCGACTCGACGATCGGGGAGGACGGCGAGACCAGGATCGGCGATCTCATCGAGGACATCGACGCCTCCGAGGCCTCGGAGGTGGTCGACCGCCAGTTGATGGCCGACCAGCTGCGACGTGCCCTGGATGACCTGGAGCCCCGCGAGGCGACCATCATGTCGCTGCGCTTCGGCCTGATGGACGGGCGCCCCCGCACCTTGGACGAGATCGGGAAGCACCTCGGCCTGACCCGAGAGCGGATCCGCCAGTTGGAAAAGCAGTCGCTGTCCAAGCTGCGGCATCCCAGCCGCGCCCAGCAGCTGCTGGACTTCGCCAGCTGACATCGGCAACGGCGCGGCCGGGGCGCCACCCCACGTGACGCACCCGGCCGCTTCGGGCATGCCTGGCTCTGCCCGGACATTCCCGGGCGGAGAGCCCCTCCCGCACCGGCCCAGCGCGCGTCGGGGCCGCCGGGGCCACCCAGGGGCACGCACCGTGCCGTACTGTCGTACTGGATAAGAACCTAGACGAGGGTCTCCAGCACGAGAATGGTCAGCCCGATGAGGACACCCGCCGCCGCCAGCACGTAGCATCCGATGTTTCCGGTTGGCCCCGGGTCACGGGTCACCGGCCCCTCGCTGTGGGCGTCCACGTTCTTGGTCTTGGGCCGCCGAGAGCCACCAGATCCCTTCCGGGCAGCCATACCACACTCCTCGCTCTCGTCGATCACTGCTGACCTGTCGGCACGAGCCTACGTCGCCTCCCGGCATGGTCGGTCGTCGCATCCCGCCCCACCGCGGGTCACAGATGGGGCTCGCAGGCATCCAGGAGGGGGTGATAGGTCTCCTCCATCCAGTCGAGGCTCTCGCTGGCCCAGACCAGATCGTTGTCCTCCACCGCCGTCAGGAACTCGTTGGTGGCGTCGGCGCGCTCGTCGGCGACCCGTGCGGCGTCGCCCCTGCCGTCCATGGCCAGCTCGTCCAGGTCGAAGTAGTGCTCCTCAACCTCGATGAAGTCGTCCTCGCGGTAGGTGCCGTCCAGCTCCAGATCCCGCTCGATCTCGATGGCGGCGTCCTGCGCGGCGTCAACGTAGTCCACAGCGAGCGCACAGCCGTCGCGGGTGGCGCGATCGCTGCCGAGCCCGAAACCGTCGAACAGAGTGGAACAGCCGACCACGATAAGCACGACTACCACCACGAGACAGCCACCCACGCCACATCCGGCCTGACGTCGGCTGGGGCGACGGTACCCACCCCAGTAGCCTCCACCTCGGTAACCGCCGCCAGCCGAGCGGCTGCTACGTCCACGGATGCGACGCCGGACCGAGGGCCGGTCGGATCGCGATCGGCGGGAGCGTCCACGAGAGGAACGGCGTGCGGAACTGGACCGGCCACGGGAACCACCGGAACGGCGCTTACGGGCTTCGGTAAGCGTCATCGGACCACTCCTAGCTGTCGAACACGACACGGGGGATGCTGGACCACAATGTCCGAATGTGCCGCATTGACGCTACCGCAGCTCCCTGCCCACCGCATCTACACAGACCCGCCACAGCGGGGACTCGCCCGGCCGATCCCGGCCACCGGTGCACGGCGCTCGGCGACCCCTCAGCCGGTCATGCGGCCAGGTCCCGGGGGACGCGGGTGATGCCGTGCAGGCGGTGCTCTTCGCGCAGAGTCAGGAGTCGTTCCGCCAGACGTGTCGCCCACCGCACTCGGGGCTTGGCCAGCTGGCGGCGTCGGTAGATGCGATCGGTGTAGCCGCGGACACCCACCGCGACCCGTTCGGCCGCATAGGCCGCCCGCATGGCATCCGTCAGTGCGGCATCGAGTTCGAACGCCAGTTCGCGATCCCGCTGTGGATCGCTGCGACCGGGGTGTCCCTCGCGTTCCCGATGGGCACGCAGTTCCTGCTCCGCGGCACGGGCCCGGTCCAACAGATCTGGTAGCTGCTCGGCCAACTGGCGATCCTGCGCATGCTGTTCCTGGGCCGACCCGGCCCGATCCCACCCCAACATCACCGTCGTCTCCTCCCATAGCTGGAGCCCAGCCCCGACATGCCGGCACTCACCGGGCACGGCTCTCCCGGCGTCACGTGCGGACCAAGTCTAGGATGGCGGGCGTGAGTAGGAACAACGCGGGCCTGAGCACCGAGGCCATCGTCACTGAGGCCCTCCGGATCATCGACGGCCAGGGGCTGCGTCGCCTCACGATGCGGCGACTCGGCGACGCGCTGAATGTCGAGGCCATGGCCATCTACCACCACTTCCCCCTCGGTAAAGAACAATTGTTCGACGCGATCGTCGCCCACATCACGGACGTGGACGACACCCCCCGCAGCGCGTCCGAGCCGGCCTCGCATGACGCTCCCGCCGAACCTGACCCCCGTTCCTGGCGGGAGCGACTCCACGACTGGGCGGAGGCCTACCGTGCGGCCCTTCTGGACCATTCCGGCGCCCTGGCACTGCTCATCAACCGGCGCGCCGACACGCCTGCGGCCCTACGGTCCCTGGAGACGCACTACGCAGCCTTCGCCGAGGCCGGGTTGGCGCCCGACACGATCCCGCGGGCAGCTGCTGCCCTGAACGCCTACGTCACCGGGGCGGTGATCCGGGAGGTGCGCACCCAGTCACCCGCCAGTCCCGATCGAGTTGCCCCCGAGACCGTGGACGGGCGTTATCCCCACGTCGCCAGACTGGCACCCACCGAGGGCGAAGACCACGACCAGAGTTTCCGGTGGGGGCTGGAGGCCCTCCTGAGGGGGCTGGTCGGCTCCACGCACCCCACGGACCGGGCGTGAGCGTCTCCCTGGGCGTATTGCTGGCGCGTGGTGTCTGATGTCCTGGAGTCATGCCTGATCCGACCCCGGCCGAGATCCTCGCCGACCCCCAACTCTGGCCCGCGGAACCACCCCAAGCAATGGAACTGCAACGTCGTCTGGCACCACAGGTGCGGTGTGAACCGCTACCGGCCCGCAGTGTGCGGCTCGTGGCCGGACTGGATGTCAGCTACGACAACACCCGGCTCGCGGCCGCTGCCGTGGTTATGGACCTCACCACGATGCGGGTTGTGGAGACTGCCACCGGCGCCGGGACACCACGGTTCCCCTACGTGTCCGGTCTGTTCGCGTTCCGGGAGCTTCCCCCACTCCTGCATGCCCTGGACGGCCTGCGGTGTCGACCCGACGTGCTGCTCTGCGATGGCGCGGGACAGGCCCACCCGCGCCGGTGCGGCCTCGCCTGTCACGTCGGGGTGCTGTTGAACCGGCCCACGGTCGGCGTCGCCAAGTCCCCGTTGGGCACGCCCGGCGGAGTCCCAGAACGGGGGCGGGGCGCGTGGGCCTCCCAGCGCCACGGTGACACGGAGGTGGGACGGGTATTGCGTACCCGCAGCGGCGTACGCCCGGTGTACGTTTCCGTGGGCCACCGCGTCACACTGGAGGACGCCTGCGCACTGACACTGCGAGCCACCCCGAGCTACCGTCTGCCCGAACCGATCCGGGCGGCCGATCAGCTGTCCCGCCGACGCCTGGCCGAGCAGCACTAGGATTCGACGTGCGCGACCAGACCCCGCTCTGCGAGCCAGTCCACGACCCCGGTCGCCACCTCGCGGGGAGCGCGCGCGAGATCGTGGCGCTCTCCGCGGCGCACTATCACGGTGGTCTCCTCATCCGGTTCGGGGATCCCGAACGGGTCCGATGCCCCGTTGACCACCAGTCTGGGCACTCCGGCAGCGCGCAGTTCCGCGTCCCGAGAGCGGTGGGGTTTCCCTGGTGGGTGCAGCGGAAAAGCAAGCGCCACCACGGCGTGCGCCCCGAGCTCGACAGCGCTCCGGCAGGCCACACGGGCCCCGTTGCTGCGCCCGGCGAGCACCAGGGGAGACTCCCCCAGTCCCGGCCAGGCACGGATCTGGCGCACCACGGTGGTCCAACTCTCGTCCTGCGGCCCGGTGTTCCCCCCGGGTGACCTACGGCCGGCTACCCGGTAGGCCTGGGTGACCATGGCGACCGTCGCTCCCCGTTCCCGGGCCATATCCCGAGTGGCCACCAGGTCCGGGGCGTCGACACCCCCCGCGGACCCGTGGGTGAGAACCAGCAGACAGTTCCGGGCGCCGGGCGCTGTCGTCTCCGGACGGTACAACGTTACTGCCGCGGGGCCACGAGCAGTCTCAATCCGAGCTTCCAGGGGTGGGTCCACGGTGTCGATCCTCGTTCTGCGTGCGTTCAGAGCGTGCCGTCCGGCCAGCCTTCGGGAAGGACGTGGGTGGTGCTGCTGGCGGCACGCCGCATACGTTCACGAAAGTCGTCGTGCAGGGCGCGCCCCCACAGGTAGTCGCCGGGTATTCGCAATACTTCGGCGAGCGCTGCCCGCAATGCGTCGGGACTGGTCTCCTGTGCCGCATGGGCCGTAGCCACCGGGGCATACATTCGTGTCAGCGCGACGAAGAGCTCTCCGAGCAGCATGGGGGTGGATTCGGAGGCCACCGCCGCCGCGATGTAGTCATCCCACCACGGTGCTGGCCTCTCCGGGTCGCCTCGTCCCGGCGGTGGTTCCTGCGGACTCGTCTGCGTAGGGTCCTGGCTGTCCGGGTCGGTGTCCGGTTCCAGGAAGCCGCGGCGCAGCCGCTGCCGCACGGCCTGCGCCACGGCGGAGTCCGCGTGGTCCAGCCCGTGCTGCCACACTTCGACAGCAGCGTCGGTGTCACCGCGGAGAGCCAGGAGACGGGCGAGCAGTTCCACCGCGGCGGCCGCCGTGTCGGGATGTGGGCTGCGCCCGGACTCAGGGTCGGGTTCGCACTCCGTCAGGGCGGCCTCTGCCTCCGCGATCGCCCGTTCCACATGGGTGGCCGCCGAGAGCAGTCGCAACGGCGGGTCGGGGCTTCCCGTGCGCGCTTCCCGCAGGACCTGCTCCGCAGCCTCCAGTTCCCCGCGGGCCAGCCGCCGTTGCGCGCACTCCCGTGCCGCCTGCGCGGCAAGTTCGGGGTCATCGGCCGTCAGTGCCTGATGCCAGTGCGCCTCGGCCTGGTCCGGCTGCCCCGCGTCCTCGGCGATACGGGCCAGGCCATAGTGAGCGGTGGGGCTGTAGCGGCCCCCCGTGTCGAGGCTCAGGACCTGCTGCCAGACGTCACGTGCGGCGGCGTCCTGCCCACGCTGCTCGTAGGACATGGCGAGATGGGCCGCCGCCCGGGGGGCGAATTCCGGGTGCCCCGTGTCGATGGCGATACGCGCCGCCTCCCGCGCATCCTCGAACTGCCCGAGATCGTGGCGTACCACGGCCAGCCCGAGGGCGGCACGCGCCCGGTCGGCGCCTTGGGCGCACTCCAACGCCCGGCTGTACACCTGGGCGGAGCGTTTGAGGTAGCCATGCTCAGCCAGGTCGCGAGCCTGGGCACACAGCTCGACGGGCGGTGTGTCCTCCCCAGCCGTGGCGTCCACATCCGCACTGCTGGAGTGGACCGGCCCGGTATGCGAGTTCGAGGTCAACAAGGCTCCACTCTGCGTGTGCGCGCCCGGTGCGACCGGACGGCAACCGGTTCTCCTGGGAGAGTAGCGGTTCGTGATTGTGGGGTGTGCACCCTAGATTCACCTTTACATTGTAGATTAATAAGAATGCGGCGTCGCCGCCAGCGATAGTGCACGCCACGCCAATCCGAAACGAACACGGAACATAACGCTACGCCCCGGTCCTTGCTAGGCTGCCGGGCGTGGAGTGGATGGCACTCGCGAAGGTTGCCGCCGCTGTGCTGCTCGGCGGCATCATCGGTTTCGAGCGCGAGGTTGAGGCGCAACGTGCGGGACTGCGCACCCATATCCTGGTGGCGCTCGGAGCCGTCCTGTTTACCCTCGCCGGACTCACCATCGACGACATCTCCCCCAGCCGCCTCGCAGCCCAGGTGGCCTCCGGAATCGGCTTCCTGGGAGCAGGCGCGATTCTGCGCGAAGGCCTCACCGTGCACGGCCTGACCACGGCCGCCTCGCTGTGGGTAACCGCGGCCATGGGGGTGGCCGTGGGGCTGGGCTCGTGGACGGCAGCGCTGGCCGCTGCCGTGATCGCCCCCCTGGTCCTGCGGGTGTTGAAGCGGGCATCGGCAGAGCTCACCGTGAACCGCCCGAACCAGCTCGTCACCCTGGAACTCAGTCCGGACCAGGATCCGGTGGACCTAGCCGCCGAGGTGAACTCCCGACTCCCCGGATCCACCGCAACCCGGCTCATGACCACGACCGAAGGCTCAACGCTTCAGCTGATGGTCCGAGCGCCCCGCACCCAGCCCGTGACCACTCTGAATTCCCAGCTACGGGACCTACCCGGCGTGCACAGTGTCACTATCGGCAACCCGCCGACCTGACCCCCGCCCGGGATCGAGCCACCGCACCGTTCATCCAACGGACACTGTCGCGCCCCGTACCGCTGCACGGCTGTTCTCCCCCGACTGAGTCCATGGTCTCCCACCGGGCCCGTGGCTGGCCGCCACCCACGGCCGGCCCGACGCCGAGAGGAGTTACACGTGAACCAGCCTCCCCGTACCCCCCATCGCCGATCGTTTCTTCGCAGCGGACTGGTCGTCGGCGGGGGCGCGTTCGCACTCGCGGCCATGGACGGCCTGGCGGCACGAGCCGCCCTCGCCGAACTCGACACCACAACCAGTACCACTCCCGAAACCGGCGGCTACGGTCCCCTCCGCGACGTCACCCGCACCGACCCGCAGACGGGGTTTCAGCAGACCCTCGCCCTGCCCGACGGATTCGACTTCTCCCTGTTCGGGCTGGCCGGAACCACGATGGACGACGGTCACCGCACTCCCCTGGGCCACGACGGAATGGCCGCGTTCCCCGGCCCGGAGGGCACTGTCCGGCTGGTGCGTAACCACGAAGAACGCAGCGCGCCCACAACCGCACTCCCGGCCGGAAGCCCCGCCCAGCGCTACGACTCCAGGGGCGGCGGCGGGACCTCGACCATCCAACTCCGACTGCAAGCGGACGGGACACCGCGACTGGAACGGATCTGGCAGTCGCTGAGTGGCACCATCGTCAACTGCGCCGGAGGCCCGACCCCGTGGGGATCCTGGCTCAGCTGCGAAGAAACCACGGCAGGGGTGGAGTCCGGCTGGCAGCGCCCGCACGGTTACGTGTTCGAGGTCCCCGCCGGCGCCGGCAGCGAGGTCACCCCCGAACCGATCACCGCAATGGGCCGGTTCGTGCACGAGGCGGTGGCCCTCGACCCCCGCAGCGGGATCGTCTACCAGACCGAAGACCGCGACACCGCCGGGTTCTACCGCTACATCCCCCAGGTGCCGGGAAACCTCGCCGCCGGCGGACGGGTCCAGATGCTGAAGGTCCGCGACGCATGGGCCTACGACACCCGCTCCGGGCAGCGCCGCAACCGACCCATGCGGGTGGAGTGGGTCGACATCGACGACCCGGATCCAGCGGAGGCCGAAAACAATCCCCAGGCCGTCTACGACCAGGGAATCGCCAAGGGAGCGGCCACCTTCGGTCGGCTGGAGGGCTGCACGTGGGGACACGGTGCGGTGTATCTCGTGTCCACCGATGGCGGCGACGCCAACGAGGGCCAGGTCTGGGAATTCCGCCCCGCCGGGGACGCGGGCGGCCTGCTCAGCCTGGTGTACGAGTCACCGGACCGGGACGTGCTGTCCTTTCCCGACAACATCACGGTGTCGCCTCGGCGAAGCCTGCTGCTGTGTGAGGACACCAGCCGCAGCGGCCCTGCCCTCCAGGGTCTGACCCGCAACGGCCAGGTTTTCCCCTTCTGCATCGACGGGGACACCGAAGACGAGTGGGCCGGAGCTACGTTCAGCCCAGACGGTTCGGTTCTGTTCGTCAACCTCCAGGGCAGCACGAGCGGCGACCCCCGCGACTCGGACAGCTACGCACGTCCTGGGCGGACCCTGGCCATCTGGGGCCCCTGGCAGGACGGCATCCTCTGAGGGGAAGGTGCGTGTGGGTGTCGCTGGTGGGCGATCGGTGCGCAGCCCCGCCCACCGGCGCCGGGAGATGGCCTCGCGGTGGCGTTGCGCTGCCGACGGCGCCTCGGAGTGGCCCCGCCACCTGAAGCCGGGGTGTCCACGCAGTGTGGCCGTTGCTGCTGCACGGCCACACCGCGTGGGTCCCCTGGGTCCCGTGGGTGCCTACTCCTGGAACGCCTCCGGGGGCGGGCAGGAGCACACGAGATTCCGGTCACCGTAGGCCTGGTCAATACGGGAAACCGGGGACCAGTACTTTCCGTGGCGCAGGCTGGAGAGCGGGTAGGCCGCCTCCACGCGCGTGTAGGGATGCTTCCAGTCCTCGGTGATGAGGGTTTCGGCGGTGTGCGGAGCGTTCTTCAGCGGATTGTCCTCGGGGTCGAAACTCCCCTCCGCCACACGGTCGATCTCGTGGCGGATGGCGATCATCGCCTGACAGAACCGCTCGAGTTCGGTGAGATCCTCGCTCTCTGTCGGCTCCACCATCAGCGTCCCCGCGACCGGGAACGACATGGTCGGCGCGTGGAACCCATAGTCGATCAACCGCTTGGCCACGTCCTCGTTCGTAATGCCGGTCTGCTTGGCCAGTCCCCGCACGTCCAGGATGCACTCGTGCGCCACCAGACCGTTCGCTCCGGTGTAGAGCACCGGAAAGTAGGGGGCCAGGCGTGCGGCCACATAGTTCGCACTCAACACGGCGGTCTCGGTGGCACGACGCAAACCGCCACCCCCCATCATGCGCATGTACGCCCACGAGATGGGAAGAATCCCGGCGGAACCGAAGGGGGCCGCCGAGACCGGACCAACTCCGGTACGCGGCCCGGCATCCGGCTGGCTCGGATGGTTGGGGAGGAACCCGGCCAGGTGGGACCGCACCGCCACGGGGCCGACCCCGGGGCCGCCACCCCCGTGCGGGATGCAGAAGGTCTTGTGCAGGTTCAGGTGACTGACATCGGCCCCGAACTCCCCCGGCTTGGCGTACCCGAGCAGAGCATTGAGATTGGCGCCGTCCACGTACACCTGCCCCCCGGCCTCGTGGACGAGGGCACAGACCTCGGTGATGGTCTCCTCGTACACGCCGTGCGTCGAGGGGTAGGTCACCATGATCGCGGCGAGCCGCTTCCCGTGTTCGGTGATTTTGGCCCGCAGGTCGTCCAGGTCCACGTTGCCGTTGTCATCACAGGCCACAACCCGCACCCGCATCCCGGCCATGACGGCACTGGCGGCGTTCGTTCCGTGCGCCGACGAGGGAATCAGGCACACGTCCCGGTCCGTCTCCCCACGGGAACGGTGATAGCCACGGATCGCCATCAGCCCGGCCAGCTCCCCCTGCGAGCCCGCATTGGGTTGTAGCGACACCGAGTCATAGCCGGTGACGTCGGCCAGCCACCGCTCCAGGTCCCGCACCAGGGTGACCATACCCTCGGCCTGCTCGAGCGGCGCCAACGGATGCAGCCGTGCGAACTCCGGCCAGGTGATCGCCTCCATCTCCGCGGTCGCGTTGAGCTTCATGGTGCACGACCCCAGCGGAATCATGGTGCGATCCAGAGCCAGGTCCTTGTCCGCCAGGCCCCGCAGATACCGCAACAACGACGTCTCGTTGCGGTGACTGTGAAAGACGGGATGGCGGAGGTAGTCCACCTCCCGGGAGAGCGCGACCGGTAGCTGCCCCGAGGTCGCCGCCGGATCCACGGACTCGGCTCGGGCCGCCGTCTCCGCCGTACCGCTGGGCACGCCGAAAGCCCGCAGAACGTCGCGGACGTGCTCGCTGGTGGTGGCCTCATCACAGCTGATCCCCACCGTGTCGGCGTCCACCCGCAGCAGGTTGATCCCCAACCGGGCAGCCTCGTCCACAACCGACTGTGCCCGCCCGGGAACCCGGGCCCGAACTGTGTCGAAGAAGGAGTCGTGTTGCACGTCGACCCCGGACGCACGCAGCCCAGCAGCAAGCCGCGCGGCGTGGCCGTGCACCCGCTCGGCGATGGCGCGTAGCCCCTCGGGACCGTGGTAGACCGCATAGGTCCCGGCGATCACGGCAAGCAGCACCTGGGCGGTGCAGATGTTACTTGTGGCCTTCTCCCGGCGAATGTGCTGTTCGCGGGTCTGGAGGGCCAGCCGGTAGGCCGGGGTCCCGTTGACGTCGACCGACACGCCCACGAGGCGTCCCGGAAGGTGCCGCTGCAACCCGGACCGCACCGCCATGTATCCGGCATGCGGGCCACCGAACCCCATGGGAACCCCGAACCGCTGGGTGGTCCCCACCGCGATGTCGGCCCCCAGTTCCCCCGGCGAACGCACCATCGTCAACGCCAACGGATCGGCCGCAACCACGGCCTGGGCCCCCCGTTCGTGGGCGGCGGCGATGATCGGCTGTGGGTCCCGGAGCTCACCGCTGGCCCCGGGGTACTGCACCAGTACCCCGAACAGGTCCACATCGGGCAGCCCGTCAGACAGGTCGACGGCCTGGATATCGATCCCCAGCGGCTCGGCCCGGGTCCGCAGCACCGCCAGAGTCTGCGGCAGGATATCGGCGTCCACCACGAAGGTGTCCCCCGCCTTCTTCGTGACCCGCCGCGCCAGTGTCATCGCCTCCGCGGCGGCCGTCGCCTCGTCCAGCAAGGACGCCCCGGCGACGTCCAGCCCCGTCAGATCCGTGACCATGGTCTGGAAGTTGAGCAGCGCCTCCAACCGCCCCTGCGAAATCTCCGGCTGGTACGGGGTGTAGGCGGTGTACCAGGCGGGATTCTCCAGAATGTTGCGGCGAATCACCGGTGGCGTCAGGGTGTCGTGATAGCCGAGACCAATCATCGAGGTCCGGACTTCGTTACGCTGCGCCAACGTGCGCAGCTCCGCCAGGGCCTCGTCCTCACCGGCTGCCTGGGGCAGGGTACCGTCCACTGAGCTGGTGCGGATTCCTTCGGGCACGGCCGCGGCCATGAGCTCCGCCGTGCTCGCATAGCCCACGGTTTCCAGCATCGTGGCACGCTCGTCGGCAGTGGGTCCGATGTGTCGGTCTACGAAACCGACCTGCCGGTTCGCGTACTGCTGGTTCACTGGGTCCGCCATGGAGACCTCCCGGTCGCTGGCCCACTCGGGCCGGTTACACGGTCTCCCCCTCTGTCGCCTCCTGCTCCAGAGTGGCCTCCGCCGCGCGGTCCTGTGGGCCTGAGAGGTTCCGGGGAGGTTGCACCTTCGGCGCCCCTACGGGTGGGGACTCTCCCGCGCGGTATCAGCGGCTCGCACTATTTCGTTGTGGGTGTCCCACTGTAGCTGAGGTGGATCGATCACCAAGAGTCCCCTCCCCCGGGGGGCAGTGAGAACATTGGCACCCTGCCGCGTCCTGCCTCCGGAGCATCGACCGGGAGGGTGCCAACCAGGGTGTCTATCCCCGGCCACGTGGATCGACTGCGGGACGTCGCCATCGGGGGAGTCCGGAGGGCGTCTATCCCGTTTTGCGCTGTCGCCGCCGCCGGGCCAGTTCATCCGCGGGATACTCCGCGCCGGCCTCCTCTGGAGTGGTGGGTACGCGCGACACCGGCTCGCCGGGCAGTTCCCCAAGGGCGTGTTCGAGTTCGTGCCGGACCTGTCCCAGGGCAATACCGAACACCGCGTGCCCGCCCTGGAGCAGGTCCACCACCTCCTCGGTCGAGGTGCACTCGTGCACGGTGACCCCGTCACTCACGAGGGTGATCTGGGCCAGATCGGCGGCGGAACGCTCCCGAAGCTGGGTCACCGCCATCCGGATCTGCTGAAGCGAGATACCGACGTCCAAGAGCCGTTTCACGACAGCAAGGAGCAGAATGTCGGCGAACGTGTAGTAGCCACGCTCGCCGGAACCGTGCCCAGGCCTACTCGGCTCGACGAGCTGGGTTCGTGCCCAGTAGTCGAGCTGTCGATAGGTGATGCCCGCGGCCGTGCACGCTGCGGGAGCGCGATAACCGATATCCATAGGCAGCGCCTCTACGCTCTCGTCACACAGTAGGCCCTGCTCTCCGGCGCGCAACAGCGCTGCCTGTCTGTGGTCGGAGGCTTTGCTTCCGCTGGTGACCGCCACGCCGAACCTCCGGCTTCTCGACCTGCGACGATTCGACACGGGGAGATTTGGGTTACGCCGCAGGTTGCATTCGGTAGCACGTTAGGCGGGGGCTGCGGACACCGTCAACGACATGCCCCGGCGCGTCGCGGAACCATCCACAGGGATCGACGGACGCTGTGCCCGGGACCATCCTCGGTTCATCCCGCCGGCGAGCCCGGAGCACGCCCCAGCTGGCGGCGGGAGCACCACAGGACCTACGGCCACGCACAGTTACCGCACGCCGTGCCACCGTGCCCAGCTCGGGGCGCGCCCGGCCGGCCCCGCTCAGGTGGTGCGGCCGAAGTCCTCGGGGCTGATCTGGTCCAGGAACTCCCGGAACCGCTCGACCTCGTTCTCCTGCTCGTCCGGGATCGGCACTCCCGCCTCATCAATGACGTCCTCGTGAGCGTAGATCGCCGCGCCCATTCGCAACGCCAGGGCGATCGAGTCGGACGGGCGTGCGCTGACCTCGGTCCCGTCTGCGAACACCAACTCGGCGTAGAAGATCCCGTCCTGGAGCCCGGTGATATTGACCGTCTCCAGACTGGCGTCCAGCGCTTGGAGAACGTCGCGGAACAGGTCATGCGTCAGCGGACGCGCCGGGGTTGCTCCCTGCTGTGCGAGGGCGATGGCCGTGGCCTCCACAGCACCTATCCAGATGGGTAGATAGCGCTCCCCATCCGTCTCCTTGAGTAGGACGATCGGTTGATTCGAGGGCATCTCGACTCGGACGCCGACAACCTCCATGTGCTTCACTGCGGCTCCGTCCCACGACTCGGCGCGTTGGACAACGGCACTTGCCACCCGGGGCTGCGCCTCGATTCTCACAGTACCCCGCGCGCCCGCGGCCACACGGAGGCAGTTTTCTCACCGCTACCCGCCGCGCGCCGCACCGCCACCGGATCGACGCATCCACCGTGCGGCGGCACGGTGGATGCGCGTGGTCGTCCGAGCTGTCCAGGTCCGTTCAGATCTGTCCGGAAGATTGTCCGACCGGAAGCAGCCGTAAACGTCGAGAACTCAGGTGCGCTGGGAACTGGTCACCAGGACCAGACGGAACTTACCGATCTGTACCTCGTCGCCGCCCCCGAGTTCGGCCTCGTCAATCCGTTCCCGATTGACATAGGTCCCGTTCAGGCTGCCCACATCGCGCACGGCGAACGAGGTACCGCGCCGGTAGAACTCCACGTGTCGACGGGACACCGTGACATCGTCCAGGAAAATGTCGGCGTTGGGGTGGCGCCCCACAGTGGTGACATCCGAGTCCAGCAGGAAACGGCTGCCGGCGTTGGGGCCACGTTTGACCACCAACAGGGCGGTACCTGGCGGCAGCGCCTCCACGGACGGAGACTCGGCAGGTTCCTCGGCGTCGGTCTCGGTGTCCAGAGCCTGGATCCCGGAGATGGATATGGTCGATGTGGTCTCGCCGGCGGAGTCCCGGGAACGCTGGCCGGTAGATCCGCGGGTGCTACCCGCCTGGAGCGGGGTTCCACAGTTGGAGCAGAAGCGGGCATCATCCGCAACGGCGTGACCGCACTGCGTGCAGTGAACGCTCGGCATCGTCTCGGCTCGGCCTCCTACCCCGCGTACGGCGGTACGTGTTGTATATGTGCGTGCTCCGGGGCGATCGCTGCCGAAGTGCCCGACACTCCGTGGCGAACTCGCTGGTCAGGGCTCACCTCTACGCTACCGCGCCTTCCACGCAGCGTGTGGACCCCGTGGCGGTCGCAAGGCCGGCTCTGTACGCAACTGGCGCTGCACAGCGTCCCTACACCGACCACCACCGTCCATCCCGCCCTGGAGCACTCGACTCTAAACCATATCCGGGCCCGACGGCCCCGTGTGCCAGTGGTTCCGGTGGTCGTGGCCCGGTTCGGGGTCCGGGCCACGACCAGGGGATCAGGCGTCGGCGTTCTCCACCACCAGGGCCCACTCCGCCAGCAGTTGTTGGGCCGTTGCTCCATCGTCGGCCTCCGCCCACAGGTGGGTGACCGCTTCGGAGGGATCGGGAAGCACCAGCACCCAGGATCCGTCCTGCTCTGCTACCCGCACGCCGTCCGTGGTGTCCAGCGTGCGGTCTCCGGCCGCCTCGACGACGGCCCGCATAACACTTCCCTTCACCGCCCAGGGTGTGGGCACCGACCGACGCAGCAGGTGCGCCCCCGGGATCCGCGCGTTGATCTGACTCAACGACAACCGGGCACGTGCCACCAGCCCCAACAGTCGCACGAACGCAGCGACAGCGTCACTCGTTCGGGAGAACTCCGGAATCACGAAACCGCCGCGCCCATCACCGGCAAAGATGATGTCCGGGCTGGTCGCCGCCCGGGTGAGCTGGTCGGTGGCGGTCGCCGTCCACCGAACCGAGACCCCGTGTCCGCTGCACACCTGCTCGGCGATTCGGGTGGTGGTCACGGGCAGTGCAACCGCACCCTGTTGACGCTCCGCCGCCACCAGGTCCAACAGCACCAGCAGAGCCCGGTCACCGGGAACGAGTTCGCCCTTCTCGTCAACCACGGACAGGCGTTCGGCGACCGGGTCGAACCGTACGCCAAGGTCAGCCCGCGCGGAGGCCACGAGCTCGCCCAGGTGTTGCAGATCCCGCATCTCCTTGGCGGTCGTGTCGGTCGGAAACGCCTCGTCGAGCCGGTTGTTGACCGTGAGCACGTCCACGCCCAGACGTCCGAGCAGGCTCGGCAGGATCAGCGCACCGGTGCCGCCGGCACAGTCCACCACGACCTTGAGGCCGGCATCGGCCACACCGGTGAGATCGACCGTGCGTACCAGCTCGTGCGTGTAGGTTTCCAAGCCACGGGAGGGGAAGGACAGTTCCGCGATCTCGCCGGGGAAGGCCCGACGATACTCCTGTCGGGTGAAGACCCGCTCCAGCTTGCGTTGGGCAGCCGGGGACAGGTCCGCGCCCTGGTCGTCCAGGAACAGGATGTCCACGGACTGGGGATCCCCCACCGACGTGCGCAGGGCTATTCCCCCATCGACTCCGCCCTGCGCGGTGTGGAACCGCGCCACCGGGAGGGGTGTGGCTTCCAGGTCCTGCACGTCGATAGCTCCGGCCGTCAACGCGCTGATCACCGCCCGCTTGAGGGTGCGCGCGGCACGCGAGGCGTCACGTGAGGTGGTCACGGTCGCACCCTTGCGCAGGGTCGTGGCGTAGGCACTGGCCAGACGCACCGCGAGTTCCGGCGTGATCTCGACGTTGATGAGTCCGCTGACCCCACGTGGCCCGAAGAGGGACCGCTGGCCCCGAGACTCCCAGATCACGTTGCTGTTGACGACGGCCCCGGCCTCGATCGTCTTGAAGGGGTAGACCTTGACGTCGTTGGCGAGGTATGCCTCGGACTCGACGACACACTCCTCCCCGACGATCACCCCCTCCTCCATTCGGGCGCCGGCCATGACGTCGGTTCCCTTACCGATGACGCAGCCGCGTAGGTTACTGCTGGCACCGATGTAGGAGTTGTCGTGGACCACCGCACGGTGCAGGAACGCTTCCGAACGCACCACGGCGTTCCGCCCGAGCACCGTGAACTCGCGCAACTCTGCACCCGACTCGACCTTGGCATAGTCGCCGACGTACAGCGGACCCTTGAGTACCGCGTCGGGGGCCACGTCCGCCCCCTCGGCGATCCAGACCCCCGGCGAGACCTCGAAACCGTCGATCTCCACATCGACCTTGCCCGAGAGGACATCCGCCTGGGCACGCAGGTAGCTCTCGTGTGTCCCCACATCCTCCCAATAGCCCTCGGCCACATATCCGTACAGCGGATGGCCGTCGGCGAGCATGCGGGGAAACACGTCGGCGGAGAAGTCCACCACCTCCCCCTGGGGGACATAGTCCAACACCTCGGGTTCCATGATGTAGATCCCGGTGTTGACGGTGTCGGAGAAGACCTGCCCCCAGGTCGGCTTCTCCAAGAAGCGCTGGACCCGCCCCTCGTCGTCGATGATGACGATCCCGAACTCCAGGGGATTCTCCACCCGCTTCAGACCGATCGTGACCGCGGCCCCCCGCTCCCGGTGCGAGCGGATCATGTCGCTGAGGTCGATATCGGTCAGCGCATCCCCGGAGATCACCAGGAACGGTTCCCCCCGCAGGTACTGCTCCGCGTTGCGCACACTCCCGGCGGTGCCCAGCGGCACCTCCTCGGCGACGTAACGCACGTTCATCCCGAGTTCCTCGCCATCACCGAAGTAGTTTCGGATCAGGGTCGCCAGGAACTGCACGGTGACGATCGTGTCGTCGAGCCCGTGCCGGCGGAGCAGGCGCAGCACGTGCTCCATGATCGGGCGGTTCACCACCGGCAGCAGGGGCTTGGGCTGGTTCGCCGTCATCGGTCGCAGCCTGGTGCCCTCACCACCGGCCATCACAACAGCCCGCATACTAGATCCACCTCCCCAGTCCAGGTTGCCCACGGTGCACTGACGGTTCTGCTGGGGAGTCCGGAGTGTGTTGTCTGGTCACAGACACGCCGCTCCTCTCGGTCCGGGTGGCGGGGAGTTATCGGGCCCGCGTATGCGCAGTCAGCTTCCAGCTCTGCACCGCGTACAGTGCGCCGGCCCACCAGTAGAGAGCAGTTCCCCAAATCGCGAATGCCCAACCAAGAATCTCGGCCACATCGCCCGCGACACCGGGAGTCCCGGCAACGAAGAGGAGAGGGAAGGCGTAGAGCAGACACAGGGTGGCTGCCTTACCGGCGAAGTTCACGGGCAACGGCCCGTAACCGAAGTAGCGCAACACCGGAAGTGCCGCCACGATCAGCACGTCCCGAAGTACCAGCGCCACGAGCAGCCAGACCGGCACCACGTCCCGGATGACCAAACCGAGCACCGCCGCGAAGATATAGAGCCGGTCCGCCATTGGATCGAGCAACATCCCGACCCGGCTGACCTGGTTCCAGGCCCGTGCAATCTTGCCGTCCAGCCAGTCGGTGACACCCGCGAAGGCGAGGACCCCCAGAGCCCACCAGTCGGCCTCGGGAACGAGGACCAGCCAGAGAAACAGCGGGACACCGAGTATCCGCGCACAACTCAATGCGTTCGGTAACGTCCAGACACGTTCCGATCCGGAGTGCTCCGCTGTCACGTGGATCGCCACCCCACCTCCCGGTCCGTTGTCGAGCCTACCCATCGCGTGCATATCGCCGGTTACGGACGTGCGGAACCACGGTCGGGATTTTCTTCCCCACAGTCGTCACTCGCCGGAACGCCCCACCACCATTCTCGGCCACGCACTGACAGGATGCGGAACCGGGAACCCGGGTATCCAGGTTGCCGCGCGGCGGCACCGGCGTTAACTGAGGTCCCGCAGTCGCTGTACTCCGGTCGGTTCCTGGGCCAGCAGCGGCTGCTCGATCAGCCCGCAGTCGCCGAAGCGCTCTCGAACCTCGGCCAGGATCGCGGGGTCGGCATCCACCGGAACCTGGTTGAGTGCCACGGGTCCGAGACGCAGCCCAGCTTCTTCCAGCTGGCGTCGGGCACGTTGGGTCTCCGCCAGCACCATGCGACGTGGGAGCAACACGAGCCGCACCTCGGACTCTTCGCGTAGCCGTCGTGCCGTGGTCTCCAGGCGGATCCGGCGCGCGTGTAGACGCTGAAGCAGCGGGTCGGTCTGGCCGTCGGGATCATCCCCGCCGATGGCGTCAACGGCCAGGGCCTCGGCGCGCCGGGCGCGATCACGGTGCCGGGCCAGTCCCTGTACCCATGGGGTAAGTAGGCTCGGCAGACTCACCATCCGCAGCAACTGCCCGGTGGGGGCACTGTCCACCACGAGACAGTCGAACTCCTCAGGGACACGCTCCATCGCACCCATAAGCTGGTCGGCCAGGGCCGACTCCACCATTCCCGGTGTCTGGGTGGCGTGGCGGAGGTGGCGCTGCACCGCGGGCATGATCTCGGCCGGCACGACGCTGTGGGCGTCCTCGACGACCTCTGCGACGCGGCGCCGCACGGCGTCCTCACCGTCGGGTTCCCACACCCACAGTCCGGCCACGATCTCGGTCGGGGTGTCTCCGAGTGGCGTGCCCAGTACGTCGGCCAGCGAGTGCGCCGGGTCCGTGGAGATGAGCAGCGTGCGCAGGCCCGCCGCGGCCTGCCCCAGGGCGAAGGCCCCGGCCATGGTGGTCTTTCCCACACCACCCTTCCCGCCGAAGAAGGTGATCGGTTCCGAGCCCGCGGTCTGCACGCTCAACAGCACACCTGAGGTTCACCGAAGGTTTCGGCCCCCATACGCCGATGCCAGTCGTGCAGGTCGGCGACGAGATACGGGACCAGATCCAGCGTCTCGTAGGCCACCGGGTTGGCGACTCCGAGGCTCTCCAGCAACACCAGGGCACGCATCGTGTCCGCCTGCCGCCGGGCCTCACGCTCCCGGGCGTGACCCCAGCGGGAGTCGAAGACCGCCTGGTGGAAAGCGTCGAACCGACGCCAAGCCCACACCACCCGTTGCCAGGCGCGCCGGGCCGGGTTCCCGTTCGGGATTCCCGGGCCCGGACGCTCCTGCGGCTGCTCCGGCTGCTCCGGCTGGATGGGGTGCATGGGCTACGCAGAACCTCCCTGGCCAGCAGGACCGGCTGCTGGGTCGTCCTAGTCTGCGGATGTGCTCTGATCACCACTGTCATCGACGGATGCCCCGGTCTGGGAGCCCGCCGGGTCCTCACTGCGGCCGCTCCAGGCACGGCGCAGGGCGATTGCCGCTTCGACGACCATCCACAATGCCAGGACCAGGATCACCGCGTCCAGCGGCGCCAGGAGGAACACTTCCAGCACGTCGTCGGAACGCACGAAGTCCAGAAGCTGGATGACCAGGGCCCAGGTGGTCATGACCACCAGGAAGACCAGGGGGATCAGCACCATGATCGGATTACGGCCGTTCCTGGTCACCCATACCGCGATCACGGCCAGGGCCAGACCGGCAGTGAGCTGGTTGGTGGTTCCGAACAACAGCCACAGCGTACCCACGGCGAAGTCGCCCGGAACCATCGCGAGGCCGAATGGGATCGCCACGGCCAGCACGGTCGCCAGGGTGACGTTGCGGGACAGCGTGCGTAGGGCACGGCCGGCCGGGCCGTCACGCAGCACCCCGTGGGAGATGTGGGCGACCTCCTGGATGATGTAGCGCTGTAGCCGCACGGCCGTGTCCAGGCTGGTGGCCGCGAAGCTGACCACGACCACGGTCGCGAACACCACACCCACGGCCTCGGGCACGGCAAGGTTTCCGGCCAATCCCGCAACCCCCTGCACGAAGGTGTTGCCCGGGTCGTCTCCGGCCGTCTCCCAGTCGACGTAGAGCGCACCCCAGCTCGTGTCGGCGTTGGCCGAGTACAGCATCACACCCACGGTGCAGGCGAGGATGGAGCACAGGGCCAGGGTTCCCTCCCCGAGCGAGCCCATGTATCCGACGAAGCGCGCGTCGGTCTCCTTGTCCAACTGCTTCGATGTGGTGCCCGAGGACACCAGGCTGTGGAAGCCGGATACCGCACCACAGGCGATCGTGATGAACAGCAGGGGGAACCAGGAAGGCGATCCTTCGGGCACCGACCGGAAAACGGGAGCTTCGATGGTGTTCATTCCCACCAGAACACCGACCAGGATCACCGCCAGCGCCAGCAGCATCTGCTGCTGATTGATGTAGTCCCTGGGCTGGAGCAGCATCCACACCGGCAGCCGCGAGGTGAAGAAGGTGTAGACGAAGATGAGAACCAGCCACAGCGTGGCGGGTTGGATTCCCACCAGCCCGGCAATCGGGTCCACGGTGATCGGGAGGAGCTGTCCCACCGGGATACACACGTAGACGATCAGCAGTGCCACCAGTGACGGCACTAGTGCGGTGCTCCGTCTGCGATACACCACCTGGCCGACCGCGATCGCCAGCGGGATGGTGACCAGGACCGGGAGCACCGCCTCGGGATTGGCAACGAGCAGACCCGCGATCACGATCGCGAACACGGCGTTGACCATCGTCACGAGGAAAAAGATGATCAGCAGGAACAGCACCCGCGAGCGCCGGCTGATCACCTCCCGGGTCAGGGTGCCGATACTGCGCCCCTTGTGCCGGACCGAAACCACGATCGAACCAAAGTCGTGCGCCCCCGACGCGAACACGGTGCCCAGCACCACCCACAGCAGAGCCGGTCCCCACCCCCAGAAGACCGCGATGGCCGGTCCGAGGATCGGTGCGGCCCCCGCCACCGAGATGAAGTGGTGCGCGAACACGATGTGGCGGTTGGTGGGCACATAGTCGACGCCGTCACGCAACTCGTGGGCCGGGGTGGTGAAGGCAGGGTCCAGGGCATAGACCCGATTGGCCAGGTAGGCGGAGTAGTAGCGGTAGGCGAGGAAGAATACCCCCAGCACCACGAGCATGACGACCACGGCGGGCATACGGACACCTTTCGGGGCGCGCGCAGCAACGGGACGAAGACGAAACAGTGATCAACTAGAGTCATCAGAAATTAGCACGTTCTTTATCTCACACATAGGTGACGCAGTGCACAACATCGTCACGGTCTGGCGGAAAGCGGTCACCGCCGAGCTGTCCTGGATCGGCCCCCAGGGGCCGGTCGGCATCCCCGTGGTACCGCTGGTTTGGATGGGTGGAGCGCCGCGGGGTGGCGATGCCCTCTGCGCAGCACTGCCCCTGGCGCATCTGCGAACCCTGGACACGCTGACCCAACACGTCGCCGCGTTCAGCGTGACCGAGGGCGGCACCTCCCCCCGAACCACCAGTGGCTGGTGTGCCACGGGAACCGTGACGGTCACTCCCGACCTCGAGGGTCACCTGTTCACCGAACACCTGCTGGACCAGGAGTGCCTCAAGCATCCACCGAGCCGCCTGCGGGTGGACAGCCTGATGGCCCGGCGGGAGAACTGGTGGTGGCTCCCCCGCATGATCGTCACACTCACCGACGTAACCCGGGAACGGAAGCTACCCGCACGGCGGGCGGCTACTGACGCTCTGCTGGTCCGCGCGCACGCCCACGAGCCACGGGTGGATGCTGTACGGATCCAGCCGGATCACCCTGCCCCCGCGTCAGACTCCGAGCCCGAACCACCGGAACGGATCTCGGTTCACCCTCGAGCCGAGGAGGGCCTGGCCCCCCTACCCGCGGGGAGGGTCCTGGTGTTCGGTCACCAGCACAGCCCGGATTTCGAACGTTGGGAACGCTGGTACCGGTTCGGGGACCTGACCGAGGACCACAACGGTGGGGCCTGCCTGGCGGTGGCCCAGGCGGGCGGCACCCCCCAGGGGCCTCTGGAACCGTTCGGCCTGCTGGAGCGCTTCCGCAACCATCGACAGTTGGCGCGGGCGTGCCGCGACGGGATCGCCACAGCCGAGCGCCGGGGCCTGGACAGCTCTCGGTGACGAGCTCCGCCGCGCAGTGGTACGTGGCGGTTCAGACCTTGCGCCAGCTGGGAACCCAGGCCCCGTCGCTGATCTCGTAGTCACCGAACAGTGCCGGTGCTTCCTCTTGGAGAACGCGGCCGATCTGGTCGAAGACCAGCCGCATCTCCTCCTCGGCACCGGGCGCGGTGCGGGCCTCAATGGTATGCCGCAGGGTGCGGACATTGGCCGTCCACACCAGGCCGGTCGCCAACCCTTCGGGAGCGAACCGGCGCATGAACGAGGTTCGGTGCTTCTTCTCCGCGAAGGCGACGCCCTCCTCGTCCAACCCGAAGTGGTCGGCCATCCAGGTCTGGAACTCCTCCATCTGGGCCAGCATCTCGCCGGCCCGCTTCATCAGTTCCGGATCCTGGCGGGCCCAGTCCGGGAACCAGAACGGCAGATCGTTCAGCCGCACGAACCGTAGGGACTCCTGGGACACGGCGACACCTGGACGGTGCCGCACCAGCTCGTGGGTGAACACCCGGCTCACGTTGTGCAGCACGAAACTGAAGCTGACATGCTCGAGGACAGACCCGTGCATGCTCGCCAGAATGTTGGACAGGTACTGGTCCTGGTCGGTGCGTACCCGGGTCACATTCGGGTTGAGGCCCGGCTCCCAGGACCGGTAGCACAACCGGCCCGCGAACTCCGCGAGATTCTGGGGGTCGTTCAGCTGCGTGTCCAGCTCGCCCCGGTCGAGGCGCTCCAGCCACGCCTGTCCCCCCACCTCGGCGAGATAGCGCGCGACCTCCGGGTAGTCCACCTGGGGTCGAGCCACCAGATGAACCTCGGGCTCCACGCTCTGCACCACCGTAACTTCTCCCCCCGTGTCGGGACCGGCGGCCCCATCGACCGCACCACCGTCAGCGGGACACGACCCACAACCGCAGCCAACCGTGTGACGTGCCCACACCCAACCGAACTTAGCAGCGCAGGAAGACCCACCCGTTCGCGCCACAGTGCGCGCCGATCGAGCTGTCCCGGGAACAAACGTCAGGACCTGGCCAACCGCAGCACCCTGTCCACGATCTTTTCACCCACAGCTGCGCTGAGAATCGACTCCGGATGGAACTGGACGGCCCAACGTCGAGCCCGCTGATCCTCCACGGCCATGACGACCGGAATCCGCCGACCGTCGGCACCAACATCCTCGGCGACGGCCGTCACGTCGAAGCCCTTCACCCGTTCCGGGGTCGTGTAGGTGGAGTGGTACCGGGCCGCGGTGAACGTCGCGTCCTCCAGGCCCGCGAGCAGGCTCCCTCCGCGCACCTCAACCTGGCCCGGTTTGCCGTGCTTGGGCTCGGGCAGGGTGCACAGCTCGCCCCCGGCGTGTTCCACCATGGCCTGCAACCCCAGGCACACCCCGAACACGGGAATCCCGCGGCGCTCCAGCTCGTCCAACAACACACTGATCCCGAAATCCGCGGGCAGGCCGGGACCGGGGGACAGAATCACCAGGTCCGGGGCGAGCTCGTCGAGCACCCGCGGCGGAAAGCCATGGCGCAGCGTGGTGACCTTGGCGCCGTGCCGCCGGACGTAGTCGGCCAGCGTGTTGACGAAGGAGTCCTCGAAGTCAACAAGCAGCACCCGCATTCCCGCACCGCTGGGAACCGCCGCGGGCTCCACGGCCTCGACAGCGTCGGTTCCAGCCTCCTCCTGGTTCCCACCCGACTGTTCGGCCAAGGTCTCCAACAGGGCACGGGCCTTCAGGAAGGTCTCGCGTTCCTCCGCCTCGGGGTCGGAGTCGAACAGCAGGGTGGCACCCGCCCGCACCGTGGCCACACCGTTGCGGATATGGGCGGTCCGCAGAGTCAACCCGGTGTTCATCGAGCCATCGAACCCGACCATTCCCACCGCACCCCCGTACCAGCGACGCGGGGTGTCCTCGGTGGCCTCGATGAAGCGCATCGCCCACGTCTTGGGGGCGCCGGTGACCGTCACAGCCCACATGTGACTCTGGAAGGCGTCCAGGGCATCCAGTTCGGGCCGCAGGCGTCCCTCGATGTGGTCCACCGTGTGGATCAGCCGACTGTACAGCTCGATCTGGCGTCGGCCGATCACCCGCACACTCCCGGGTTCGCACACCCGGGACTTGTCGTTGCGGTCCACGTCGGTGCACATGGTGAGCTCGGATTCCTCCTTGGGGGAGGTGAGCAGGTTCCGAATGTTGGCCGCGTCCTCGAGCGCGTTCTCTCCTCGCCGCACGGTTCCCGAGATCGGACAGGTCTCGACCCGCTGGCCCTGTCCGACCGGTCCGGACACCCGCACGAACATCTCCGGGGAGGCACCGACCAGGTATTCGCCCTCCCCCATGTTGAGAAAAAACTCATAGGGGGCGGGATTGCGTTCCCGCAGTCGCTGGTAGAAACGCGCCGGCGAGTCACAGGCAGCATACATCTGGTGTCCGGGTACCACCTCGAACAGGTCCCCCCGCCGGAACCGCTCCTTAGCCTGTTCGACGATCCGGGCGTAGGAGCCCGGCTGTGGGGGTGGCGGAATGTCGGCGCCCAGCACCACGGGGGTTTGAGCCGTGACCCGGTCCAGGCCGCGGGTGCTGCGCCCCGGGTGACCGGACCGGTCCGCGGCACCGCCCTCGTCCCCGGACGCCAGGGTGAAGTCGTAGGTGAAGCGCAGGCAGGTCTCCCGCTTGCGGTCGTGGACGATGATCGCGTCGGGCAGGTGGAGGACGAGGTCCCGGTCCTGGGGGTCCCGCTGCTGCACCTCCGCCACAGGTTCGAACTGGAACGCCAGGTCATAGCCGAACGCCCCGTACAGGCCGAGGTGGGTGTCCTGGTCACTGTGGAACAGTGCAACGATCTCCCGCAGCACCGAGAACACGCTGGGGCGGCGACTGCGCTGCTCCTCGGTCAGCTGCTCGCCCCCACCGGGCTCGGGAACACGCACGGTCACCGTCGCGGATTCGGGCGAGGGGACGGGATGGCCGTGGCGCCGCAGGGCCGCCTCCACCATTGGAACCAGCACCTCCCCACGCTGGTTGAGGGCGCTGAGGGTGACGTCCCGCCCGCGGGCCACGAGCTCGAGACAGGGGTCCACGTAGCCGAGATCCCAACGGCTGTAGCGTCCCGGATACTCCATCCCGGAGGAGAACAGACCGCCCCGACGCGTTTCCACTGCCTCGACGAGCGTCAACAGCTCAGCGGGATCACAGGGCTCGGCCGTACGCTGCACCGTGATTCCACCATGGGTCCGGTAACTGTGCACGACAGAGTCGGCGCCGGCAGGTGTGTGGGTGCCTGCCCGGAAATCTTGCGGGAACGTCACGATCGGTCCGGTCCTTTTCATCGTTGGGGTGACTACACCCGAACCGGGGCCGGACTGGCTGTGCGGCCGCCGGGACGGGCGGCCGCTGGTCAGAAGTGCTGACGAGTCTTGCGCCGCCTATGGGCGGCGCCACCACTGCTGGGATACGGGTGATACTCGCACGCGGCCAAGTATATCCTCGGGCCAGCGGTTGCGCATCCAGCAACCGAACACGGCGGATTCTCACGGACACGTCACCCGCTGTGCGCAGCGTCACGACACTGGGGGATCCCGCTCGGGCATCTCCCTCTTCCCAGCGCACCGGAACGCGGTCCGCTGCCTCGGCCACAAGGGTAAGAAAACCCTGGCTTGACCCGACCACACGGCGAATTGAACCATGGCGAGCGTGCGCTCCCCGGACGGCCACAGGCCCGGCACACCGAACGGACACGGCGACTCGCAGACACCGGATCCCTTCGCGTGGCTGGAACAGCCCGACACCCCCCAGACCCGCGCCTGGCTGGACATGCGCAGTCAGGAGTTCACGGCGCACGCCAAAACCTGGAACCTGCGTCCGTGGCTGTCTGCGGAGATCCATCGCCTGCTCGCCCACGACGATCACTCCATCCCCCACGTCCGTGCGGACACCGTACTCGCCACCCACCGCCCCAGCGGGGCCGAACATCCGCGGGTCGTGGCTACCCGCGCGGGCTGCTCCTGGGTGGTGTTCGACCCCATGAAGGTGGATCCCACGGGCCGCACCACGCTGGACGCTTGGGAAGCCTCCCCCGACGGGCGCCTCGTCGCCGTGCAGACCTCCCGCGACGGAACCGAGCTGGGACAGCTGGAGGTTCTGGATGTGGCCACCGGAGAGCGGATGGAGCCACCGATAACCGGCATCCGGTACAGCCACGTGGCCTGGCTCGCCGACCACCACTCCCACGGCCCGGCCTTCTACTATGTGCGCCGGGACGGAAACACCGGTCAGCGCGGCGTGTGGCTCCACACGGTCACCCCGCAGCGGGAGTTCCACCCGGACGGCAGGGACCCGACCGACGTCCTCATCCGCCCGTGCACCGTCGCCGGGGCGGTCCCCGGGGTCCGTATCGAGCGCGGACGATGGCTCATCGTCAGTGAGAGCCACGGCACGGGCTACCGGGAAGATCTCTGGATCGCGGACCTCGCCGCCGCGCAGAGCCCGGCCCACGCGCCTGACTTCCGGGAGATCCACGCCGATGTGGACGTGGTCTCCGAGGCACGCGTCGGCCCGGACGGCTGGCTCTATCTGCGAACGAGCCTCACCGCCTCGCGGCGCCGGGTCTGCCGAGTCGACCCGAACCAGCCCGGTGTCGCCAACTGGCGCGAGGTGGTTGCCGAGGACACCCGTTCCACGCTCGACGCATTCGCCGTGCGTAGCACCGCCGAGGGGCAACCGGAGCTGCTCCTGGCACGGACCTGGCTGGGGATCAGCAGCCTGTGCTCGGTGTCGGCGGCGGACGGCCGACAGCTGCGCCGGCTGCCCCTCCCCGGTGAAGGAATGATCACCCGGATGGAGGTCAGCCCCGGGACCGGATCCCCCCGCGGGGACCATGCGCCCGAGCCGCTGTGGGTGGCCTTCTCCGGCGTGGCCACACCGCACCGCGTGCTGTGCTACTCCCGGGACACGGAGCACGATCGGGGGTGGCGCCCCTGGCCCCGGCGCCAGACCCGCACGCCCGGCCCCCCGATCCGACGCCAGGTGCACTGGTTCCGATCCTTCGACGACACGGCCGTGCCGGTCACCATCCTGTCGGCCCATCCGTTCGACACCCGTCGCCCCACCATCCTGCACGCCTACGGGGCCTACGGCCGTCCCCGCCAGTTCGGGTTCAGTGCGACCGTGCTCGCCTGGCTGCGCACGGGAGGACAATATGCCGTCGCCCACGTGCGGGGAGGGGGCGACCTTGGGCGCGAGTGGCATCTGGCCGGGGCGCACCGGGCAAAACCGACCTCGGTGGAGGATCTCCTCCACGCCACCGACGCGATCACCGCGGCAGGCTACTGCACCCGGGACCAGCTGTGCCTGTCCGGTGGCTCTGCCGGTGGTCTGGTCGTCCTCGCGGCCATGGCCCGACGCCCCGACTGCTGCCGCGCGGTCCTCGCCTCCGCCCCGTTGACGGACATGCTCAACTTCGAGCGGATGGGAATGGGGGCGCTGTGGACCCGGGAGTTCGGAACAGCCAGCAATCCGGCTGATCGGACCGTACTGGCCTCCTACTCCCCGTACCACCAGGTGGTGGCCCAGCCCCGACAGAACTATCCGGCGGTCCTGCTCACCGGTTTCCACGGGGACACCCGAACCGATGCGGCGCACGCCCGGAAGATGTGTGCCGCCCTGGGCGCAGCGTCAGCGGCAGCGGCAGCGGCACCATCACCGTCAACAGGCGCACGCCCGGCGCTGCTGCGCTACGAGTACGGGGTCGGTCATGGCCCCCGCGCTCTCAGTCGGGCGGTGGACCTCGCGGCCGACGCACACGCGTTCGTGGCCGCGTGGACCGGGCTCGCCCTGCCGAGCCTGGGATACGGGAAACAGTCGGGAGCGGCCAAGGAGGGAGGTGTGCAACCGATGGACCCCAAGGAGACCGTCGAGATCCCGGTGGAGGTCGAGGACCTGCCGAGTGTGACCTCGCGGGACACCACCGCGGGTGGTGACACGGACGGCAAGGACAGCAGCTCCGACTTCATCTGACGACCTCGGGTGGGGCCCGCATCGGGCCCCACCCGGGCCAGGGAGGATCATTGACCAGGTACCTGTTCACGGACACCGTGCACCGCGCCCTCGGTGCCGACTTTCGGGCTACCGAGCTGTCAACGCAGGTCCGACACGTCGATGTCGGGGCCCCTGCCGTCACGGACCTGTTGACCTGGACCGCCCTCAGCGAGCTGTTGTCCACGCGCGCCGTGGCACCGCCACGAATGCGCCTGCATGCCAAAGGCACGCCCGTGCCCGCGGACCGGTACACGGAGGTCGTGGACTCCTCCGGTGTTTCCAGCCGCATCATTCGTCCCGACGCCCTGTACCGGGAGCTGCGTGCGGGCGCGAGCCTCGTCCTGGACGCAGTGGACCGACTGCACCCCCCAGTTCGTGCCGCCGCCGACGACCTGATGCGGTTCGTGCGGGAGCGGGTCCAGGTGAATCTGTATGTGATCTGGGGTGACTCCCACGGATTCGACACGCACTGGGATGACCACGACACCTTCATCGTGCAGCTGGCCGGAACGAAACACTGGCAGGTCCATGGTCCGGGTAGCCGCCCCTTCCCGCTGCGGGTGGACGCCGACCACGCCCACACCCCACCCGGCTCGGCCCCGGCCTGGAAGGGGGTGTTGGAAGCGGGACACGTCCTGCACGTACCCCGGGGATGGTGGCATACGGTCACCGGGACCGGAGACGCCAGTATGCACCTGACCTTCGGGTTCGCCCCCGCCACCGGAATCGACTGGGCGCGGTGGCTGGTGGAGCGCCTCCACGAACGTGAGCTGTTCCGGCGGGACCTTCCCCGGTTCGCCTCCACCGAGCTCCAGCAGGAATGGCACCGCGATCTCGTCGCGGAGCTGACGCGGATGGCCGAGGACCCCGGCCCAGAGAACGGGAGCATCCCGAGCTATCTCCGACACCGCGATGAACGGTTCCCGCGCCGACAGGTTTTCTCCCTGCCCTGGGCGGTGGACCAGACCCCCCTGGCCGAGGACACCGTGGTGGAGTTCGCCGCGATCCTGCCACCAGAACTCGAGAGTGGCTCGGACTCACCCGATCCCGGGAACTCCCAGGACAGCGAGGATGTGATCCGCCTGACCGTGTCCGGGAGGCGCTACCAGCTCCCGCAGGTGACGCGGCCGGCCCTGGAGACCCTAATCGAACGGCCCCGAGTGGACCTGGGGGAGCTGGTCACCGCCACCGGCCAGGATGGACCCACCGTTGCCGAGGTGGTGCGCACACTGGCACGTCACCATCTGGTCCATCTGCATCCGGGCCCGTCCACACCGTGATCTTGCACCCCCAACCCTGTTTAGGATAGCCTTAATTAACACGCATCCGGCCTTCGCGCATGCGTGCCTCCTGTTCGGCGGGAGCCACCAGTCCAGCGCGTTCGGATGCGCCGGGGATGTCCACGCGGGGAAAGCGAGTACCGGTCGATGACAAACACCAGTCATCCGCTACACAGCGTCGTCTCCGCGTGCGCTCCGTTGCGGTTTGCCCCGCTGCCCCAACTCCCGGGCCTCGACGGGACGGACCCCGGCTCCAGGGCGGGGGACGGCCTCCCACGCCCCGACGTGAGCTCCCCGGCCACGGCACCGCCGCACTGGTACCGCGCGGCGGGACTCGCCGAGGCCGCCGTGCTCGGGCCGCTCTACGACAAGTTGCGAGCCGAACACGGCCCCGACCATCGGTTGGCTGCGGTCCACCGCTTCCTGCGTTCCCTGTTGCGGGAACCGATCTTTCTCGTCTCGGCCGGGACCTATCTGACGGGCCGCGCTCCACTCCTGAGCCCCACCCACCTGTGGCTGCCGTGGCAGGACAACGCCCGATTCGACACACCGGTGGTCACTGACCCGCGAATCGCCGTGCTTCCCGATGATCCCTACGCCGGGCATCCGGACACCATCACCGTGGCGGACGTGGCGACCCGGGACCAGTGGGCCGCACGTCATCTCGTAGCAGCGTGCGCCCCCATCGTCGCCGGGGTCCATGAGCACACCCGGATGAACAAGCGCAACCTGTGGGGCTGGGTCGTCGACACGGTCTACTTCTACATGCTCAACCCGGCACGGTTCCTGGGGCATGACGCCCGGCAGGCCTGGGCACAGGCGACTCGGCTGGCCGACGAGATCGCTCGCGCCGGAGCGGTCCTACGCGAGCGTCCTCGCCTCTTCCCGTTCTGTGAGAGCCACCCCCAGGGAACCTGGGCGGTACGGAGTACCTGCTGCTTCGACTACAAGGCCGACCCTGAGCACGGTTACTGTGTCACCTGCCCGCTGCGCGACGATGCCTCACGTCAGGCCGAGCTCATGGACTGGATCCGCACCCCCGCCCTGTCCCCCTGACGTGCCCACCAGGCGGGTCAGCCTCCGACGGCGACGTGCACGTCGACACGGTCGGCGGCCCCCGGGGTCCCGGCGGCCGGGGCGCGTGCAACCTCCGGCGAGTTGGCCGTGGCTGCCCCGGCGAACGGTCCGGCCACGGTCAGCCCGCCGTCGGCCACCAAAGTCTGGCCCGTGATCCACCGGGCCGCCGGCGAAGCGAGGAAAAGCACCACGTGGGCCAGGTCATCCGCGGTTCCCAGGCGCCCGAGTGGGGTGATGTCGCGGGCCCGGTCCAGCATGGTCGCAGCGGCTGGCAGCCGACGCAGGGTCTCCCCGTCGATCGGCCCGGCGGAGGCCGTGTTGGCCCGCACTCCCAGCCGACCGTACTCCAGTGCGAGGTAGCGGGTCAGGGCTTCGGTCGCCGCCTTCGCGGTTCCCACACACGCGTAGTCGGCCATGGCCGCCTGGGCGCCCGTCGAGGACAGGTTCACGATGGCTCCCCCAGGCTCGGTGTCCGCGGCGGGCATTAGCGGAACGGCATGCTGGGAGCACCACAGGGCTCCCTTGACGTTGGTGTCCAACGCCCGGTTCCAGTCCCGTTCGCGCAGCCGCCCCAGCGGTCGGAACGCTCCGGAGGCCGCGTTGTTCACCAGGACGTCGACGCGCCCGTACCACTCGCGAACCTGCTCGAACATGTCCGCGACCTCATCGTGGCGCGCCACCGAGGCACGGACCAGGTGGGCCTGCCCCGGTCCCTGCTCGGTCAGCTGCTCCACGGTGTCTTCGGCACTGGCCCGGTCGTGACAGTAGTTGACAATGACGTGGGCCCCGGATGCCACCAGACGGTGGGCGATGACACGTCCCACGCCGCGGCCACCCCCGGTTACCACTGCCACCCTGTTGGAAAAGTCGTGGTACACCAGAACTCCTTCCTCGAAACACGTGGTGGAACCGTCCCGTGCTCGGTGCGGTCAGTCGGTCGGGCGGATGCTGGTCAGGACCGTGTCCAGTCGGTCCTCGATGCGCTGCATCATGGCCAGATCCAGCCGGGTGGGGATGCGCTGTTCCGGCTGCGCCCGCGGAGTCGGAGGTGAAGACGAAGAAGACGACGAAGACACTGCCGCCTCGACCCGTAGGTGCCGGTGATAGTCGCGAACCAGGGTTTCCAAGGCCACGACACGGTCCGCGCCGGAGAAGGTGTGCCCGGCGCCGGAAATCTCGGTGAGCACGGCCGTACCGACACGACGGGCGACCGTTCGGGCGTCCTCGAGAGACACCCAGGGATCGGCCCCACCCTGCACGTTGTGCCAGTACGGCCCGGCCTGCGCATCGATGACCGTGGACTCCACCGACAGCCAGTCCTCTGCCACGACCGCGGGGGCACAGTCCGTGGAGATCGTGTGCCCGAGCAGCGTCACCTGGTCGGGAAGTCGGGAGTGGCGCAGGTCGACGACCGCGTCCCGACCGCCGCGTAGCGCGGTGAGGGTGGCACGCATATCGACGACACAGCCGAGGGTGCCCACCATCGCCACCCCCGACCCCGCCTGCGCGGCCGCACGAAGTGCCGCCCGTCCCGAGATACTCGACCCGAGGTAGGCGAGTTGGCAGCCCGGGAACTGCTCACGAGCCCAGCAGCTGACGGCGTGAAGGTCCTGGACCAGCCCTTGGGGGGTGAACTCGCGGATGGTCCCGTCGCTGTGGCCCACCGCATTGGTGGGGTCGAACCGCACCACGGTGAAACCGTTGGCGATGAGATGAAGGGCCGGTTTGAGGGTGGACCGCAGGGGCGCCCCCAGGCCGGGTACGGCGAGGATTACCGCGTCAACCGGGATCGTGTCCCCACCCCCGCCTGGGCCTCGGATGGGGCGGTGCACGGCGCCGCGGATCGTTGCGCCGTCCGCATTGGCCACCGCGAAAGCGCTGGTCCTGGCGCCGGGCCGGGATTCGATGTCAATATCGGTCATGACGTGCATGGACGCCCTTCTCGTGGATCACGGACTTTTCTGGTTCACGCATTCACGGCTGTTCGGCACCGGCCCCAACACGAGGCTGGCGTTCTGGCCACCGAGGCCGAACGAGCTGGACAACACGGGCCGGTGCCCCACCCGGCGCGGGACTCCCACGACCACGTCGAGTTCTCCGTCCAGCTCGACGTCGCCCTGGCTGTGGTTGGCGACAGGGGGAACGCTGCCCTCGTGCACACTCAGCGCGGCCACGGCAGCCTCGATCGCCCCCGCTCCCCCCATGAGGTGCCCGAACACCCCCTTCGGCGCGGTGATGGGTGGGATCTTCTCCCAGCTTCCGAACACCGTGGCCAGAGCGCGGGCCTCCATGGCGTCATTGGCGGCGGTTGAGGTGCCGTGGGCGTTGATGTGTCCGATCTGGTCGGCGGTCAGACCTGCGTCGTCGAGTGCGGAACGCATACAGGCTGCGGCCGGCTGACCGTCCGGGCGAGGAGCGGTGAGGTGGTGGGCGTCGTTGTTCTCGGCGTATCCGCAGACCTGTGCGTAGGCCCGTGCTCCCCGGTTGCGGGCGTGGTCCAGCGACTCCAGGACCAGGAACGCCGAGCCCTCCCCCATGACATAGCCGTCCCGGTTCCGGTCGAACGGTCGGGAGGCGAACTGCGGTTCCTGGTTGCGTTGGCTCAGGGCTCCGAGCTGGGCAAAGGCAGCCAAGCTGATTCTGGTCACCCCATTGTCCGCGCCACCGGCCAGCGCCACGGTACAGCGGCCGTCCCGAATGAGTCGGGCAGCCTGCCCAACCGCGCTGCTTCCCGACGCACACGCCGTGGCCAGAGCCAGGCTGGGTCCCCGCCAGCCCAACTCCATAGCGATCGCCGCGTTGGCCGCGTTCGGCATCAGCATCGGGATGAGCAGTGGGGAGACCCGGTCCGGGCCGTTGCGGTCACAGACGAGGGCCTGCTCGCAGGCCACGTTGTAGCCACCGACCCCGGTACCGCACACGATGGCACGACGCTGTTGGGGAACGTCCGCCCAGGCGGCGCTCCCCCCGGCGTCGTCCACAGCTGTCAGGGCGGCCGCCAATCCGAACTGGGCGTAGGGGTCCAACCGGCGCGCGGTCTTGGGGCTCATGTAGCTGGTCGGATCGAACTCGCGAACCTCACAGGCGATCCGTGTGGACAGACCCTCGGTGTTACACCGGGTCACGGCGTCGGCTGTGGGGGTGGCGCTCCACACCGTCTTCGCGAACTCGTCCAGTTGACTTCCCGCCGGGCTGATCACCCCAATCCCGGTGACCACGGCCGTGGTTTCGCAGTGGTGCGCCGTCATACCGTCTCCTCTGTCGGGCTGAGTACCAGCGCGGCGTTGTGCCCGCCGAAACCGAACGACGCGCACAGGGCGGGCCCGTCCGGAATGTCCCGGGGGGTTTCCATAACCGCGTCGATCGGGCACTGCGGGTCCGGGTTCGTCAGGTTCGCGATGGGAGGTACCTGTCGATGGCGCATCGCCAACAGAGTGATGATCGCCTCGACCGCTCCCGCCGCCCCCAGCAGATGCCCGGTGACCCCTTTCGGTGCAGTGACCGGGACCGTTTCCGGACCGAAAACCGTGGCTAGGGCGCGGGCCTCGACGATGTCGCCCCGCGGGGTACTCGTGGCGTGGGCGTTGACGTGTGTCATGTCGGCCGGGGGTCGTCCGGCGTCGTCGAGTGCCAGGCGCATGGCCGCCTGGGCCCCGGCCCCATCAGGAGCGGGAGCCGTAAGGTGGTACCCGTCCGAGGTCCGGCCGTAGCCGGAAACCGCGCCGTAGGGAACGGCCCCGCGGCTGCGGGCGTGGGCACTGGACTCCAGCACGACGAATCCGGCACCCTCGCCGAGGACGAAGCCGTCCCGGTCGGTGTCGAACGGCCGCGAGGCCCGCTCGGGGTCACCTCGGGTGGAAAGCGCGTCGAGGCGATTGAAGGCACGGACGGTGGTCGGGGTGACGGTCGCCTCGGCGCCTCCGGCAATCACGACGTCGCAGGCGCCCTCCCGGATGAGCCGTGTCGCTTCCCCGATGGCCTGAGCCCCGGAGGCGCAGGCCGTCACCAGACAGAGGCTGGGTCCACGCACCGGAAGGTGCAGGGTAACCGCGGCAGAGGCGGCGTTGGCCATGGCCCCGGGGACATGCATGGGGCCGGGACGGCCCCAACCCCGTTCGTCCGGGTTGGCGAATGCCGCCTCGTAGGTGGCGGCGCCGCCGTATCCGGTGCCGGTCACCACCCCGATCCGCTCCGGTGGAGCCGCCCCGAGGGTGTTCGGCCCGTCGGTCCGGCCACCGGCGTCGGTCCAGGCCTCGAACGCTGCGGACAGAGCGAGCAGGGTACTGCGGTCGGCCCGGCGAGTCTCCTTTGCGCCGAGTTCGGTGGGGCCTGCCGGGCCATGGACTTCGGCCCCGAACCACGTCCCGAGCCCGTCCGGTTCAAAGGCTCGCAGCCGCGCGGCGGCGGGGCCCGCCGCCGCGCACAGCCGGGTCCAGACCTCGTCGGGCGTGCAGCCGGCCGGCGTGGCGAGACCGATTCCGGTCACCACGGCCTGCCGGTGCGACCTCCCGGACGTGTTCCGGATGGTGGGCGTCCTCATTGGTTCCCCGCAGAGGCACCGTGACCTGCGGAGGTGGTGGCAGATTCGGCGGTGGTCCGGTTCTGCGGGCGACGGGCGAGCTCGCGTCGCACCAGTTCGACGGCGTCGGTGACGGTGGTCACGCCGTGGAGTTCGTCGTCGTGGAGCTGCACGCCCAGTTTCTCCTCCAGGGCCATATTGAACTCGGCGAAGTCCAAGCTGTCGGCCCCCAGGTCCGTACGCAGGTCTGCCTCCGGTGTGACATCGGCGCCGGACACGGCGAGTACCGAGGTCAGCGCCGCATGCACGACCTCGGCAACGTTGGTGGTCTCGGTGGGTTGTGACATGGGTGTCCCCTTCATGTTGGTGTCGTTCTGGTCTGGTCTCGTGGTCTGGTTCCGGCGCTGCGGCGATGGCGGCACGGTGCCGGGTACCGGCGGAACCTAGGCCGAGGTCTGCGCGGTCTCCGGTATGGGGTCGTGGAGCCGATCGGCCGTGTGCGGGTCACTGATGCTGATCAGTCGCACGTCGGACACCGTGCGTCGGGCGATGGAGGTCAGCGTGGTGCCGTGCCCAAGCTCGACGAGGCTGGTGGCCCCGAGCTCGACCAGGCGTCGTTGCGTGTCCCGCCAACGCACGGGAGCGGTGAGGTGTGTGGTCAGCTCCGCGGTCCAGTCGGTTTCGGCTCCCGCCACCTGACCGTCACTGTTGCGCACCACCGGACGGTTGGGGGCAGTGAACGGAACAGAGCGCAGGTGATGGGTGAACTCCCGGGCGGCGGGGGCCATCAACGGGGTATGGAACGGCCCAGCGACGTCCAGCCGGATCGTCTTGCCGACACCCAGTTTGGCCAGGGCTTGCTCCGTGGCGCCCAGCGCCTGCTCCGTTCCGGCGATGACCAGCTGTCCGGGAGCGTTGTCGTTGGCGATCCAGCTCCCGGAACGGCGACAGACGGTTTCGACGAGCTGTGTCTCGACTCCGAGGACTGCGACCATCCCGCCGGGATGTCGGCGACAGGTGGCCTCGGTCAGGGAACCTCGGATGGCGACCAGGCGGATCGCGTCAGCCGTGGTGAGTGTCCCCGCGGCGACCAGGGCGGCGAACTGCCCCAGGGAGTGCCCGGCCACCGCGAGCGGCCCCCCGGTTCCCCGCAGGCTCTGCTGGAGGTACTCCCAGGCGAGAAGGGAGGTCACGAGCACACAAAGCTGAGTTTCGGTCGTCGACGTGGGGCGGAGGTCCGGATCCAGGAGCAGCTGATCCAGTCGGCGTTCGAGCACGGACTCGGCCGTCTCCACAACGTGCCAGGCCGAGGTGTCATGCCAGGGTGCCGCCATCGCTGGCGCCTGTGCGCCCTGTCCGGGGAAGACGATGGCCGCGCGATCCAAAGGAACGTACATATCCCCCCTTTGTTACCGTGTGCTTTCAATTTAATACGGTAAGTAATGTACGGTGATTCTGGTCTGTCCGCAACGACACACGCCGACACACTCGCCCTATTCGCGCCGCGATTCCCGCCTTCTCCCGCGCCCCCAACCCAGCTCAGGGAGGCGTCGAGCAGGAGGCGAGCTGCATAGGCATCCGGATCATGTGCACTGCACAACAATCACGACTGTGTCTTCAACCGGAATCACGCGGCCGCCTACATTTCTGGCACGCCAGCGCGCTGCACACCGACCGCCCCCATACCGAGGAGAGCAGATGCGACCCAGGCATGCCCTCGCCCTGCTGAGCAGTGCCGCGGTCCTCGCCGCATGCGCTCCCGCCCAGACGGACGGGACCGACGCACAGGCCGACGAGGCCACCGGAACCCTGCGGGTCTGGTTGTTCGACGAGGTCGACCGAGCCCCCAAGGAAGACGTGGTCGAGGCCGCGGTCGAGGAATTCGAAGACACCCACGACGACGTGACCGTCGACGTGTCCTACATCCAGGTGGATGGTCGACAGGAACGCTTCAACGCCGCGTTCAACGACCCCGAGAGCGCTCCCGACGTCGCGGAGTTCGGCAACACCGACCTGCCAGGGTTCGTCGCCGCCGGTGGCATGGCCGAACTCACCGAGGAGATCGAGGACTGGGACCAGGGGGACCAGCTCGACGCGGCGATCACCGAAACCGCTCGCGTGGACGGGGCCACCTATGCCGTTCCGTGGTTCGTTGGTGCCCGGGCCCTCTACTACCGCACAGACGTTCTCGAGGACATCGACACCGATCCACCCGAAACCCTGGACGAGGTCGTCGATACCGCCCGCGCAGCCCGCGCCGAGAGCGACCTCCTGGGACTGTCCACGGGAGGAAACTATCTGTGGGCGCTACTTCCCTTCATCTGGGCTAACGGCGGCGACCTCGCCGAGGAGTCCGGAGACGGCTACACCGCGACCATCGACTCTCCGCCGGCCCGCGCGGGGGTGGACCAGTACACGGAACTACTCAGCGACGACGTCTGTCCACCCCAGACGTGCGCAGAGATGGGAGGTAACGAGAGTGTCGACAACTTCGTCGCCGGGGAAGCCGCCATGACTCTCGGCGGGAACTTCAACTACGCCGCGGTGTCCGACAGTGACATCGGCGACGATTTCGACGTCATCCCCCTGCCGGGCCAGGATCCGGGATCGGTTGCTCCCGCCTTCGCGGGCGGCAACCACCTGGGTGTGTTCGCGGGCTCGGACCGCCACACCCTCGCCGTGGAGTTCACCCAGCTGCTCGCGGGCGCCGAATACCAGGAACGGATGTATGAGGCCATGGGTAACCTCCCCACACTGACCCCGGTGCAGGAGGACGTGGCGGCCACAGACCCCGAGATGGAACCGTTCATCGCCACGCTCGAGGCCGGCACCAGGTTCGTGCCCGCGACCGAGGCCTGGACCACCATCGACGCCCAAGCGGTACTCCCGTCCATGGTGCAGCAGGTCGCCACCGGCGACGAGTCCGTACAGGACGCCACCAGTGAGGCCGCCGACCGGATGAACGACGCCTTCGACGAGTCCTGATGTCACGCTCCACATCCGCGCGTCCCCGCTCCGGCGGGGACCGCCTCCGGCTCCGCACCGCACTGCGCACCGGCAGGTTCGAACCCTGGCTGTACCTGGTTCCCGCCTTTGTCGTCCTGGGCGTGATGCTGGTCTACCCCATTTACCAGCTGGTGCTCGTGTCGATGTACGACTACGGGCAACCGCAGGTGACAGGGGCCGAACCACTACGCTTCGTCGGGGCTGACAACTACCGACGCCTGTTCGAGGATCCGCGCTTCTGGGAGGTTCTCAGCAACACCGTGATCTTCGCGGTGCTGTGCGTCTGCGGCACCCTCCTCGTCGGCATTGCCCTGGCCGTCCTCGCAACCCGGCTTCGGCCGTGGGTACGCACCGCCCTGTTTCTCGTCTCGCTGGGTGCCTGGGCGACCCCGGCTGTGACCGGCAGCGCGGTGTGGCTCTTCCTGTTCGATCCGACCCTGGGCCTGGTCAACCAGGTTCTGGTCGGAATCGGCCTGGACGGATTCGCCGGGCACTCCTGGACCTACGAGAAGTGGTCTGCCTTCGGTCTGGTGGCAGCGCAGGTGATCTGGTGCTCGTTCCCGTTCGTGATGGTGGCGGTCTACGCCGGGATCACCGCCATTCCCGCGGAGCTCGTTGAGGCCGCCCGCCTCGACGGCGCATCGACGCTGCGGGTGGCCTGGAGCGTGCTGATCCCGATGTTGCGACCGGTCCTGACCATTGTCACTATCCAGTCCATCATCTGGGATTTCAAGATCTTCACCCAGATCTACATCATGACCAGCGGTGGCGGGGTCGACGGCCAGAACCTGGTTCTGAACGTCTACGCCTACCAGCAGGCGTTTGCCGCCAACTCCTACGGACTGGGATCGGCCATCGGTGTCGTGCTCACCCTGCTCCTGCTCGCGATCACTCTGGTTTATCTACACATCCGCCGTCGCAGTGGGGAGGTCCTGTGATGCACCTACTGGGGCAGCGTCTGCTGCGGGCTGGCAACTCGGGCCGCCGTCGCCGACTCCCCGGGCGCCGGTTCGGCGTCGACCTCGCGGGCCTGGTGATCATCGCCGTGATCGCCTTCCCGCTGTACTGGATGGTCATCTCCGCCCTCAAACCACGGACCGCCATTGAAGCCGGTGACACGACGCCCTACCCAGCCAAGGTCACCCTGGAGTCCATCCGGCGGGTCGTGGTTGGTGACGCGTTCTGGCTGTACCTCGCCAACAGTCTGATCGTGGCACTGTCGGTTGTCGTACTGTCGACGTTCTGTGCGTTCCTCGCAGCCGTGGCACTGACCCGCTACCGGTTTGGCAGCCGAACCAAACTGCTCATCATGATCCTGGTCGCCCAGATGGTTCCGGTGGAGGCCCTCACTATTCCGCTGTTCTTCCTGGTCCGCAACATCGGCGGCGTCGTGCCGGGGCTGGGACTGAACCACCTGGGTTCTCTGATCGCCGTGCACACGGCGTTCACGCTGCCGTTGGCGATCTGGATGCTTCGGGGATTCGTCGCCGCGGTCCCCACCGAGATCGAGGAGGCCGCACGTCTGGACGGGGCCAGTAGTCTCACCTTCGTGTGGCGCGTGCTCTTTCCCATCGTGGCTCCCGGAGTCGTCGCGGTGAGTGTGTTCTCGTTCATCGCCGCCTGGAACGACTTCCTGTTCGCCATGACATTCATCATCTCCGCAACCGAACGACAGACCCTGCCCGTGGCGATCCTGCGGTTCTTCCAACCGGACGGTAACGACTGGGGAGCGATCATGGCCGGATCGGTACTGATGACCATCCCGGTGTTGATCTTCTTCGTACTGGTACAGCGTCGGCTCACCTCTGGCATGGCCGGGGCGGTGAAAGGGTGAACGCCCCCGTCCCCCCCACCAACGGTGATCAGCCGGAACAGCAGCGACCCTCCCCTACGGCTCCACGCCAGCGCAACGCCTCCGTATCCCTGCGCCGCGCCCTGGCCATCCTGGAGACGGTCCGTGTGCAGCCGCCGGATGCGGGTGGACTCACCCTGACCCAGATCGCCGAAGCAGTCGGAGTCAACAAGAGCACGGCCCTACGGTTGTCGACCCCACTGATCGAGGCGGGTCTGCTCCACCGCGCCCGCGACTCCGGCCGGTTTCGACTCGGGTCGGCCGCGCTCGCCCTCGGTCAGGCCTACCTCGACCAGCTCGACCTGCGCTCCGTAGCCGCCCCCCATCTGCGCGCGCTCATGCGACGCACGGACCACACCTGCCACCTGGTGGTCCTCGAAGGGCTGGACGTGGTATACGCCGACAAGGTGGAGAACACCGCCACAGTACGCATGGCCTCCCGGATCGGGGCACGGATGCCGGCCCACCGGACCGCTGTGGGAAAGGCGATCCTCGCCCACAGTCCACCCGATCTCACCGACGATGTCCTCCAGACGGGACTGTGGCCGGTCACTGGAACCACGATCACCGATCCGGAGGTGTTCCGCCGGGAACTGGACACGATCCGCGCCCGCGGCTACGCGATCGACGATCGGGAGAACGAACCGGAGGTGCGCTGCGTGGCCGCTCCCGTCTTCGACCACAACGACGACGTGATTGCAGCAATCAGCGTGTCGGCCCTGGCCAGTAGGCTCCCGGCTACTCGGGTCCGGGAACTCGGCCCCGAGGTGGCTCGGGTGGCCGCGGCGGTGTCGGGCGATCTGGGGGCACGGGGCGGCAATCACTCGTAGGGATCGGGTGGGTCGTCGACCGGGGTGAGATCCTCAACCTCGAGCTCGTGGGTACGGACCTCGCTCTGGTCACCCTCCGGTTCGACCCAACGTCCCTCCACCGTCACCCACGAGTCCACCTCGGGGGCGGGCTCGTTGGTGATCAGGACCTTGTTGACCACCGCGTCGGCGGCGCAACACGCCATCTGTAGCCGGGCCAGGTACCAGCCGTCCCCCGGTGCGTCGTCGTCCTCCTCGACCGGGGCCACGAACCCGGTCAGCCGCACGAGCTGCCCGGCGAGGTGGCGCTCCTCATCCACCCAGGCATGCATGACGAACTCCTGCACGTCCAGCTCCATCGGCTGGTCGGGATCGTCGGGAAACTCCAGTCCACCGACGCTGACGTCCTCGGGGTCGGGCGCCGAGCCCGATTCCCCCACCGAGTAGGCACCCAGCGCAGGTGGGCTCACCACGAATATCGCGGCCGCCGGCAACACCATCAGCCAGGCCACCCGAGGGGTACCGTGCCCGTGCTCGTGGCAGCTGGAATCCGCTTCGGGCTGGTGCGCGGAGCCAGCCTCCTGTGTCACCGCGGCGGTCGGTGTCGACTCCCGTGGTGGCTGAGTAGCGTCGTCCGCGCGCCGCCCCGAGCGCAGTTCCGCGACCACGGTTCCGATCCCCAAGGCCAACAGGATGATCCCGGACGCCGCTAGGAACGGCCGGAAATACTCCTTGACATAGTTCAGGTACAGCTCGGCGCCGAGCGTCGTAGACAGGGCCGCGGCACCGAGGAGAACCAGGACCAGCCCCTGGGCCATGCGATTCACAGCAGCCACCCGCCGATCAGGAACGTGAACAGGAGTGTGCAGGCCAGCGTCAGCGGTGCGAACCGCCGGACGAAGGCCCAACCGAAGGTACCAACCTGGAGTGCGATGAGCTTGAGGTCAACCATGGGGCCGACCACCATGAACGCCAGCTGCGCGGTCCCGGAGAACTCGGTGAGACTGGCCGCGACGAATGCGTCCGCCTCCGAACAGATGGACAGCAGAATCGCGAGCAGCGCCAATACCAACACCGAGAGCACCGGCATCTCGGCCACGGCCACGAGCCAGTCCCGCGGAACCGAGATGTTGAGTGTCGCCGCTGCGGCCGCGCCGACCACGAGGAAGCCTCCGGCATGCAACAGGTCGTGCCGCATCGACTCCACGAAGATCTGGAACTTTCCGGCTCCGGGCGCATGGCTGGGCCGCGAGAGTCGCAGCCAGTCGGTCCGGCCAAACCGTGCCCACAACCAGCCCACGGTCAACGCGGCCAGCAGGGAGGCGAGGAACCGCGCGAGTGCCATCTCTGGCTGGCCCGCGAACGCGACAACGGTCGCCAGGATCACCACCGGATTGATTGCGGGGGCGGCGAGCAGGAATGCCAGCGCCGCGGCCGGCGCCACCCCCCGTCGGATCAACCCACCGGCGACCGGAACGGACGCGCATTCGCAACCGGGCATCACCACACTCGCGCCACAGGCCACGGGGACGGAGGCGGCATTGTTTCGCGGAATCGCCCGCTGCCAGAACGAGGTGGGCACGAAGGCCGCAAGAGCACCCGACAGGGCGATGCCGAAGACCAGAAACGGGAGCGCTTGCAGGGAAATCGCCACGAAGATCGTGAACCAGGCCAGCACTGCCTCATCGGTGAGCTGGTCGGACACCCAGGCGTTGCCCAGGGCCATCGCCGTGATCAACAGCGCGAACAGCCAAACCGTTCCGGCACGGCTACGCTGGCGGGCTCCCCCGACCGGCTCCCGCCCCCAGTCGTCCGGAGGTACCGGGTCATCCCGGTCGAAGCCAGCCGTAAGCCGGCCGCCCAGCGTTGGCTGACCGACTCTCGGCTCACTGCTGTTCGGCACGTGTCGCCCCCCACGCTGTCGGGAGTGGATCATCCCGGCCCCCGGCCCTCCACCGGATCCGGGCGCATCCTACCCGGAAACCATTTTCATCGTCGCCGATCGTCCCCACGGCCGCGCGCGTGCACCCACGCGGCCGGGGACTCACTCCTGGAGCGCGAACTGGGTCCGATACAGCTCCGCGTAGAGCCCTCCGCCTCGCAGGAGTTCCTCGTGCGTTCCCTGCTCCACGATGCGTCCGCCGTCCAGAACAAGAATCCGGTCGGCCTCGCGCACGGTCGCCAGCCGGTGAGCAATCACCAACGACGTACGGCCCCGCAGTGCCGCGGTCAGGGCCTGTTGCACGGCCTGCTCGGACTCGGCGTCCAGATGTGCGGTGGCCTCGTCGAGCACGACGACAGCCGGCTGCTTCAACAGGAGCCGGGCGATCGCCAGCCGCTGCTTCTCCCCGCCGGACAGCCGGTAGCCGCGGTCTCCGACAACCGTGTCGAGCCCGTCCGGCAGTTCCTCCAGCAGGCTACCCAGGCGCGCGGACCGTAGCGCGGCATACAGCTCGGCATCGCTGGCCTCGGGGTGAGCATAGCGCAGATTGCCGGCGACCGTGTCATGAAGCAGGTGTGCCTCCTGCGTCACCACGCCCACCGCCGCCCGCAACGACGCACTGTCCAACTCCCGTACGTCGACTCCGCCGAGGCGCACCGTTCCGCTTCCCGGATCGTACAAGCGCGCCACCAGATGCGTCACCGTAGTCTTGCCCGCACCAGACGGCCCGACCAGGGCAACCATCTCCCCCGGTTCGGCCGTGAAGGACAACTGGCGCAATACCACATCGGTGTCGTTCGCTGCGGGCCCTCCCGCACCGTCGGCCTGGGAGATGGCCCCACCAGAGGAGAGGTCCTCGCCACCGGGATGTGGCCGCACCACCGGGGCGTGGACCGCCTCGTTCGCCTGGGCATTCGGCTCGGCTACGGCAACCGACTCCAAGGATGCCAGGGACACCTCGTCCGGTCGCGGATAGCGGAACGACACCTGGTCGAACTGCACGGCCAGGCCAGGCTGGTCGCCCGCCGGCTCAGGGAGAAGTCGGGGCGCCACCGGTTCGGTGATCGACGGCCGCAGATCGAGGACCTCGAAAACCCGATCGAAGCTGACCAGGGCCGTCATGATGTCCACGTGGACGTTACTCAGGGCCGTCAGCGGACCGTAGAGCCTGGTCAGCAGGGTGGCTAGGGCAACGAGTGTTCCGAGCTCCAACGCACCGTCGATCGCAAGGGTCCCGCCCACGCCGTACACGACGGCGGTGGCCAGCGCGGCAACGAGGGTCAGCCCGGTGAAGAAGATCCGGCTGTACATCGCCGATACCACCCCGATATCGCGCACGCGCGCGGCACGGTCGGAAAACTGGCGGACCTCGTCCTCGGGGCGGCCATACAGCTTGACCAGCATGGCTCCCCCAACCGTGAACCGCTCGGTCATCAGGGCGCTCATCTCGGCGTCCAGCCGCATACTCTCCCGGGTGATCGCGGCGAGTTTCCGCCCGAATATCTTGGCAGGAACCACGAACACCGGAAGCAGCAGCAACAGCAGCAGGGTGATCTGCCAGGACAGCACCAGCATGGTGCCCAGGACGAGCACCAGACTGATGACGTTGGACACGACCGTGGACAGTGTGGTGGTCAACGCGCGCTGGGCACCGATGACGTCCGTGTTGAGGCGACTGATCAGGGCCCCGGTCTGGGTCCGGGTGAAGAAGGCCAGCGACATCCGCTGAACGTGCGCGAACACCTCGGTGCGCAGGTCGAAGATCAGCCCTTCGCCGATCCGGGCGGAGAACCACCGCTGGGCCAGGGTGAGCACCGCCTCCACGAGGGCGAGCACGGCCAGAGCGAGGGCCAGGGCCACAACCACCTGGCTGTTGCCCGGCACCACCCCCTCGTCGATGATCGCCTTCATCAACAACGGAGTGGCCACCACGGTCCCCCCGGCAACCGCGGTCAACAGCAGGAACAGGACCAGCTGCCGGGCGTAGGGACGGGCGTAGGCCGCGACGCGGGACACTGTCCCGGGCCGCAGCCGTTGTTTGGCGACCTCACGGTCGCGTGCGAAGGAACGGAACGTGGACCACGCGGTGCTGGAGCCCTGCATCCCTGGAACCACCTCCTCGTCCGGTCACCGGCGGCCGTGGGCGGGCCATGAACCATGAACCATGAACCATGAACACTGCCACGGCCAACAGCCGCCGGTGGTGTGCTGGTAACCGCCCAGGCGGGTGCGCAGACCCGTCCGGGGCTCACCCGCCGCGCTGGGGATGTCCGGACGTTCCCGACCTGCGGGGACGTCCCGACGCGGGTGGGTTGGACCGGGAACCACGGTGCGCGGGACGTCCCCGTCCGCCGGCATGACGGTGCGGCGGCCGTCCGCCCCGGGACCGCTGGCCCCGGGTGCGTTCCGGTTTCGGTTCCGGCGGTTCCACCCAGGGGATGTAGGAGGGCTCCTGTGCTCCGGTCACTTCCGAGAGCAGCCGGTCCCCCGGATTGACCAGGTGCGCGGTCGCTGTGACCCCCGCGTCACCCAACAGCCTACGTGCCTGACGCCGTTGCCGTGGCGTGACGATGGTGACCACACGCCCGGACTGGCCCGCGCGGGCCGTGCGTCCACCACGGTGGAGATAGTCCTTGTGGCTTCCAGGAAGATCGACGTTGACTACCAGGTCGATACCGTCCACGTGGATCCCCCGCGCCGCAACGTCGGTGGCCACGAGGGTCTGGATCCGCCCCTGACGGAACTTCTCGAGCGTCCGCGTACGCACGCTCTGGGACTTGCCCCCGTGGAGGGATGCGGCGGGCACCCCGGACTGGACCAGGTGCTCGCTGAGGGTGTCGGCGCGGTGCTTGCTACGCACGAACAGTAGGGTCCGCCCCTGCCGGGCCGCGATCTCGGTGATCATCTGGTCCTTGTCTCGCGGCAGTGCCTTGAGGATGTGGTGGTCCATCGTGGCGACCTGCGAGACAGGCGGATCAACCGAATGGGTCACCGGGTCCCGCAGGTAGGAGCGGACCAGGGTGTCGACGTCACCGTCGAGTGTGGCGGAGAACAACATGGTCTGGGCCTGGGAGCCGATCTGGTCCAACAGTTCGGTCACCTGCGGAAGAAATCCCAGATCGCACATCTGGTCGGCCTCGTCGAGTACGGCCAGCCGCACATCGTCCAGGGTGCACGCGCCCTGGGCGATCAGGTCGCTGAGTCGCCCGGGCGTCGCGACGAGCAGTTCGACACCCCGGTTCAGCTGATTGAACTGACGGCTGTAGGAGCTGCCCCCGACCACGTCTCCAACCCGGACACGCATGGCCTGGGCGTAGGGCAGGACGGCGTCCCGAACCTGGTAGGCGAGCTCACGAGTCGGAACGAGGACCAGGGCCCGGGGAGCGCGGGATCGGGCCTGACCACCACCGATCCGTGCCAGGGCCGGAATTCCGAAGGCGAGGGTCTTTCCGGATCCGGTGCGTCCACATCCCAGTACGTCCCTGCCCGCCAGTGCGTCGGGGATGGTGGCCTGCTGGATCGGAAACGGGGTCGTCAGCCCTGCGGTCGTGAGCTCCTCCAGCAGTGGCTTGGGCACACCGAGCTCGCCGAACGTCGGCGTGGATTCCGGGCATACCTGGTCATGCGACACGTGACGTCAACCTTCCTCGTCAGATTCGGCGGCGTTTCGAGGAAGGCTTCCCGGGCCGCGAGGCCGCGGTGAAGAGCTCACGCAAACGCGCCGGTCGAACGCAACGCGGGCTCGGTCCCGCATCGCCGGGCGGCCCGGCGCGCCCGATGCGCGCGAACAGTGGTGACCGCCGCATTGAGCCTACTCAACGCGGCGGGACAACCGGTAACCAGGAGGTCCATTGTGCGAGTGGATCTGGCAACAGTCGCGAGTGGAGCACCGCCCTCTCATGTGCGACAAACGCACACAAATATCACTCAACGAACAAACCAGGTTTCGGTCGATCCATGGGATCTGCTGGCCGAAATAGGCCAGGCGGTGCACTCCGGGACGTAACCGGTCCGCTTCCTATCCCGGGGCACCGGATCCGCAGACCGCCGTGGCCCCCGACTCACTCCGCGACCCGGCGGTGAGCGCCCCCGAAAGTGGCCTGTCGGCACACGCGCCCACGCCGTGGTCCACCGTTCGCTACTCCCGCGAACGGCGCGTGGCGCCACCCCGTCCGCGCAACGTGGCACCGGACTCGGTCAGGACCCGGTGCACAAAGCCGTAGGAACGCCCTGTGGAAGCGGCCAGGGAACGAATACTCTCCCCGTCGTCATACCGCCTCCGAAGCTCCTCCGCCAGCTCCGCGCGCTCAGTCCCCGTCACACGGGTTCCCTTTCGCAGGGTCTCGGTCACGAGTTACCTCCTCATGGTTACAGCCGGATCACCGCCTATGATCAGACATGTGCGACCGGCTGGCTACCCACCGCGCATCAGCCAACGGCTGCCCCATTCCTGCACCGCGTTTCGGACTGCCTAAAATCTAGCCCGAATTTGACACAGGGACGGAGCGTGAACGATCACCCCGATTCCTGGCTTCCGCATCCCCCAACGGCCGATCGGATCCCAGGCACTGGGAGTCCGCCTCGGGCGCCAAAGCCACGACCAGTCCCACCCCGACACCGCACCACCTCGGCCGTGTGTTGTGGTCGGGTGAGGTCGCGAAACTTGTGACGGATGGAGGCACGTTGGACCGTGTCCTCCTCCCCCAACATCGTGGCTCGCTCCTCGGCGTGGGGTGCGGCTGGGTGGTTGCGCGTGGTTCTGCGCGAGCCGGTGGAAACCACGCTCCACACTGTTTCGGCAGCAGTGGACCGCACGACCGAGCGTGAAGGTCACCTCCCACCGAGCCCCGAAAACGTGGCGCGGATGCCACTGGCGCCGAGACCGGCCTCCCGTCCCGGCCCGGTGACGCACACCGGAACGCGCCCAATCGACACTGCGGCGCCCAACGGCCATCCCGAGACCCGCGGTGTCGCCCCCGGCCAGGCACCCCATGCCCCCGCCGGCCGCCGCGCGGGGAGCTCCACCACGGCCACCGGCGGATGGTGGTGGCCGTGATCGGGTGGCGGTACGCGCCGTGGTGGCCGCCGGCGGCGTCGCGCCCTGGGGGCGCTCCCCCGCACGACGGCCAACGAACAAGGGAGGCGGCATATTCTCCCCCGCGGTGGCGAGCCGGCCCGGGAGCGGAATACCCCAAACCGGCCAGGAAAACCCCCACACGGCGACCCGTGGAAGCAGGAACGGCGAGACGCGCAGACTGTGGTGGTGCGGAGTGCACGTACGGGATTCCCACAAGCACACCGACCCAACGGACTCTCCCCCGACCGGAGGGACAATGCCGCGAAGTCGGGCAGCTTGGGAACGGTCTCCGGGCTACCCGCGCACCCGCACCCCCCAAAGGCAAAACGAACACCCACACCCCAGATACCCACTGACCGCCGTACGGGAGAGCGCCCCCAGGACGCGACACCACCAACAGCCACCACGGCCCACACCCACAACCAACCACCGACACCACCATTCTCCGCTGACCGTCGTGCGGAGGAGCGCCCCCGAAAACAGCACACCACCGGTGACCACCAGGGCGCGACACCGCCCGTGGCCGACACGGCGGAGGCAGTCACCCAAACACCGCCACCACAACCCCCGAACCAAAGACACCCCCCGGGAAACCCGCCTCCCGCACCGCAGACAACGGCCGCAGACCACGTCACCCACCGAACGCGCACCCCGCTTCAGGCAAGCGTGCGCGTCGCGGCCTGCCGCAACATGGACACCATTTCCAGCACGGGCCCCCGGGCTCGTCGGCGGTGCACCGCGTAGATCTCACGATGCAGCGCCGGCCCGGACAGGGGGCGGCTCATCCACCCCTGCTGGGGCGCGGCCCGCAGCACCGAGGCCGGGATGAGGCTCACCCCGATACCCGCCCGCACCAGCGCCAGGGTGACCTCGTAGTCCCGGGTCTCGTAGGCCACGGTCACCTCCACATCGGCCTGATGGGCCACCCGGTCCAGTGCTGTCCGGTTGGAGACACCGGGGCCACCACAGATCCACTCCTCGTCGGCGAGGTCCCGCAGCCCCAGCGGCGTGTCGACCGAGTGCACCGCTGCGGCGTGCGTGTCCGGCAGCACCAACATCAGCGGGTCCACCAGGAGACGCTCACGGTGCAGTGCCGGCGCAGCGGGCAGGGATGTCCCCGGATAGCAGTGGGTCAGGAGCAGGTCCAGATCCCCGGACGTGACCAGCCCGTAGCCCTCGGGAGGCTCCAGATCCTGGAGGGCCAGGCGCACGTGTGGGTGGGCCGTGCGAAACGAGGCCAGCGCCTGCGGAACCAGTATCTTGCCGGCGCTGGCGAAGGCGCCAAGACCCAACCGCGTGGTCCAGGCCCCAGCGGCAGCCTGGAGCGCCGCCTCGGCATCACGCAACTCCCCGAGGACACGTTCCCCGTGCTCGACGGCGACCCGGCCGGCATGAGTGAGCCGAACCCCACCGCGGACCCGCTCGATCAGGGCACAGCCAACCTCGCGTTCCAGCTTCGTCATCTGCTGGGAGAGCGCAGCCGGAGTGAATGCCATGCGCTCGGCAGCCGCGGTGATGGAGCCGGCATGGGCGATCTCGACCAAGACCCGGAGTCGGTTCGCGTCCAGGGTCACGGAACGCTCCGCACGATCCCACCTCAATCTCGATGGCCTATAAGAACTACTTAATCACCATTAGTGAATTCCACTTCAGCTTAATCTGCGGAGCAGGCACAGTGAGAGTATGACTTCCCCGGAGCCCACGACTGCCGCAGCCACCCGCGCCGACGTCGACCGCGCCGTGCTGCGCCTGGCCCCGTACGCACGGCGCACCCCGACGCTGACCACCGTTATCGACGGCCATGTTGTCAGCCTCAAACTGGAACACCTCCAACTCACCGGGGCCTTCAAACTGCGTGGCGCTCTCAACGCCCTGGTCGCGGGCCAGGAGCGCGGAACCGTCACCGACCGGGTCGTAACCGCCTCCGGTGGCAATCACGGCCTCGCGGTTGCCACCGCGGCTCGGCTGTTGGGCCTCAACGCAGCGGTGTACGTCCCCGAAACCACGCCCGAGGCCAAGGCGCGGCGACTGGCCAACTCCGGAGCGGAGCTCGTACGGATCGGCGAACACTACGCCGTGGCCGCGGCGGCGGCGCGCGAGCGCGCCGAACGCGACAACTGTCCCTACCTGCACGCATACGACGACCCGGACGTCGTGGCTGGGCAGGGAACCATCGGGGTAGAGGTGCTGGGTGACGTCCCGGAGTGTGACGCGATCGTTGCCGCGGTGGGCGGCGGTGGACTCATCGCCGGGATCAGCGCCGCAGCCAGTCCCAAGCGCCGCGCGATCGGGGTCGAGCCGCAGGGGTGCCAGAGCCTGCACGCGGCCCTGGCCGCCGGTGAACCGGTGGACACACCAGTGGACTCGGTGGCGTCCTCCGCGCTGGGAGCGGCCCGGATCGGCGCGGTTCCCCTGGCCACACTCGGTGCGCATCCAGCGGCCACTGCGCTGGTCAGCGACGCTGAGATCGTGTCCGCGCGCGATCGACTCTGGGAGGAGTTCCGGCTGGCGGTGGAGCCCGCAGCCGCCGCACCCCTGGCTGCCTGGCTGGCTGGGCGGGTTTCCGCGGAGCATCCCTGCCTGGTTCTCTGTGGCGCCAACGCGGACTGGATTCCGGCCTAGAGGCAGCGTGTCGGCGTCCACCGCCCGGTGGGACGCATGCCTGGGAGCCTACGTCGTTGGGCGGCTCCCTGTTCTGCCCCGTCACCCCCGGCCTGAAGGCCGGAGCACCGCGAGCAGAACAGGGAGGCCGGCCCCGGGGTGGCGAGCACCGGCTGGGGTGCGGCTCACGTGGTTGTGGCGATGATCCCGTTCGGGTGATATTCGGCGATCCAGGCTTCGACGTCCTCCGCCCGGCGCGGTAGTGCGGCGGAGAGATTCTCTCGCCCACTGGCGGTGACGCACACGTCGTCCTCGATTCGCACCCCGATACCGCGCAGTTCCGCAGGAACCGTTTCGTCATCGGGCTGGAAGTACAGCCCCGGCTCCACGGTGAGCACCATGCCGGGTTCGAGCGCACCGTCGCGGTAGTTCTCCGTGCGGGCAGTCGCGCAGTCGTGCACGTCCAGGCCCAGCATGTGGCCCGTGCCATGCAGGCTATAGCGGCGCTGGAGGCCGAGCTCCAGGACCCGTTCCACGGGCCCCTCGAGGAGACCCCACTCGATCAGCCCCTCAGCGAGGACCCGCTGTGCGGCCTCGTGGTAGGCCCGTACCGGCTCGCCTGGCGCGACCGCGGCGATCCCCGCCTCCTGGGCCGCCAGAACCAAGTCGTAGACGCGCCGCTGGGTGGGGCCAAAGGTCCCGGAAATTGGCAATGTCCGGGTCACGTCGGCGGTGTAGAGGGTGCTGGTCTCCACTCCCGCATCCAACAGCAACAGTTCCCCGGGGCGAACTGCTCCATCGTTGCGCATCCAGTGCAACGTGGTGGCGTTCGGCCCAGAGGCGGCGATGGTGCCGTAGCCAACGTCGTTACCTTCGACCCGAGCCCGGAGGTGGAAGGTACCCTCGATGTAGCGTTCGGAGGTGGCCACGGCCTCGGGCAGCATCCGGACCACGTCGTGGAAGCCACGTACCGTGGAGTCAACGGCCCGCCGCAGTTGGCCGAGTTCCCAGTCGTCCTTGACCAGACGCTGGTCGTGCAGGGCCACGAGTAGCTCCGCGTCCCGGGTCGCTGCCTCGTCCGACCCGAACTTGTTCAGCTCCCCCAGAACCGCCTCGAGCCCGGTGTCGTATCCGCGCAGAATACGGCTGGGCACGTCGGGTGCCTGACGCAGCACCTCGGGCAGGGTGCGCACGTCGGCGGTGGGGAGACCCAACAGCTGGGCTGACTCGGTCAGGCTGTTACGCCGGCCCACCCACAGCTCGCCCTGACTATCGAGCCAGAACTCACCATTGTCCCGATTGGAGCGGGGAACCAGGTAGGCGGTGACGTCGTGACCTCCGCCGCTGCGGGGCTCGAACACGAGTGCGGCCCCTTCGGCCTGGTCTCCGCTCAGGTACACGTAGTCGCAGGCGGCACGGAAGGGATATTCGGTGTCGTTGGAGCGGGTGCGCAGGTGGCCGGACGGAATGACCAGACGTTCCCCGGGAAAGCGCGCGGACAGGGCCGCTCGCCGCTTAGCCGTGTAGTCGGACTGCTCCAGCGGGGTCAGATCCCGCCGCTCGGTGTCCGCCCAGCCGGTACGCATCCATGCGGCCAGCTCCTCGGAGACCCGCTGGTAGGGGCCGTTCTTACGCGGGGTGAACTCCGGGGTCTGTGCAGTTGTCGCGCTCTGGTGAGGCTGCTGCTCGGTCACGTCTTGCTACTCCTCGTCGAGTTCCCGGGCTGGTGGAACGGGCTCCGCGGGGCGGCTCCTCTCTGCCAATCGTATGAGCACCGCGTGGCCACCCCTCGGACCGTAACCCCACTCCAGTGCACCGCTACGCCTGGGGGCGTCCTAAGGTGTGCGCTATGGCACTGCTAACAGAACGTACGTTGCTCGGCCCCGGCCCGAGCAACCCGTATCCGGAGGCAACGGCGGCCCTGGCGGCTCCGCTGTTGGGTCACCTGGACCCGGAGTTCATCCGTATCCTCGACCGCACCTGCGAACGGCTGCGGACCGTGTGGGGTACCGAGAACCCGCTGACCATGCCGCTGTCCGGGACCGGTTCGATCGGGATGGAGGCCGCGTTCGCCAACACGGTACGTCCCGGAGACGTCGTGGTGGTCGCGGTCAATGGCCTGTTCGGCACCCGCATGTGTGAGGTGGCCTCTCGGTACGGCGCCGAGGTGGTCCGCGTCGATCATGAGTGGGGAACGCCGGTCGACGTGGAGCTGGTGCTGGCCGCCCATCCCAGTCCGGCCATCGTGGCTGCGGTCCACGCCGAGACCTCGACGGGTGTGCGCAGCGACATCGGCGCCCTCGGTGCCGCGTTGCGCTCCCGCTCCCCAGAGACGCTGTTGCTGGCGGACTGCGTCACCTCCATTGCCGGAGACACCCTGGAGGTGGATGACTGGGGTGTGGACATCGGGTATGCGGGCACCCAGAAATGTCTGGGCGTTGCTCCCGGCCTGGCCCCGTTCACCTTCTCGGAACGGGCCTGGCAGCGGCGGGTGGAAAATCCCCCCGTGTGGTACCTCGACCTGGGGCTGCTAGGGGCCTATGTGCGCGGCGGACCGGGTGGACGCGCCTACCACCACACGGCTCCGGTCGCAATGATCGCCTCCTTGGATGCGGGTCTGGGCCGCATCCTGGACGAGGGACTCCCCGAGGTCGCCGCACGTCACCGGGCCGCGGGCCAGATGCTCCAGGACGGCCTCATCGACATGGGGCTCGAACTGTTCGCTGCACCCGGGCATCGGCTGTCGCAACTGACCACGGTGCGGGTTCCGGACGGGGTGGACTCGGCCAAGGTCCGTGCGCAGCTCCTGTCGGAGTACGACCTGGAGATCGGCGCGGGCGTTGGGGAGTTCGCCGCAGGGGTGTGGCGGATCGGTCTGATGGGGCGCAACGCCGCACCCGAACGGGTGGAACTCGTGTTGGGGGCGCTGCGTCGCGTACTGAAACAGCACGGCGCCCTGTAGATTTCCCCGGATTTTCGCGTCGCCGGAGTTCGCTCCTGGTCCGGGGGCCTCCCCGGGGCGAGGCCCCCGGACCAGGATTCCCGCTGACGTGGTGGCTCCGCTACACGCCGTAGACCCAGCTCGCCAGGGTGTACATGACGCCCAGCACGAGCAGCAGCGCGATGATGTTGAGCCACACCCCGGCCTTGACCATCTGGCCCACCTTGATGTGTCCGGTACCGAACACAATGGCGTTGGGCGGGGTGGCCACCGGCAGCATGAAGGCGAGCGATGCGGCCAGGGCGGCCGGAATGACCAGGGCCATCACGTCCAGATGCATGCCGATGGCAACCGCGGCCATGATGGGGATGAAGATGTTGGCGGTGGCGGTGTTGCTGGTCAGCTCGGTCAGCAACAGCACAATCCCTGCGACGACCAGCACCAGCACCCATCCGGGCACGCCGGCGAGGCCCTCCACTCGCTCCCCGATCCAGGAGCTCAGGCCGCTGGCCTCGAACTGCGCGGACAGGGACAGGCCACCGCCGAAGAGAAGCAGGATCCCCCAGGGGAGCTGGGCGGCGGTCGTCCAGTCCAACACCGGGGTGCCACGCCGCCCGTCGACGGGGATCAGGAACAGCACAATCGCCACGGTGATCGCGATTCCGGCGTCACTGACGCTTTCCAGCCACGGCGCCGCCGCGAGGACCGCGTCGATGCTCTGGAGGGTGGAGTTAAGGATCCAGGCCAGGGCGGCCAGTGCGAAGACCACGAGCACGATCCGCTCGCCCCGGGACATGGGACCCATCTCCCGCAGCTGGTCGCGAATGAGCTCGCGTCCCCCCTCCAACTCGGAGATCTTCGGGGGGAAGACCACGCGGGTCAGCACGAACCAACAGACCACCAGGAACACCGCGGCGAGGGGCACACCGATGAGCATCCACTGGCCAAAACTCACGTGGATGTCGTGGTTCTCGGCGAGGTAGCCGGCCATGAACACATTGGGGGGTGTGCCGATCAGGGTGGATACCGAACCGATCGAGGACGCGTAGGCGATTCCCAGCAGCAGCGCCGTGGCGAAGTTGGAATCGGTGTGGCCGCCCCGATTCTGTGCGACGAGCGCGAGCACCGAAATGCCGATCGGCAGCATCATGATCGTGGTGGCAGTGTTGGACACCCACATCGTGATAAACGCGGTGGCAAGCATGAACCCCGCGATGAGCATGGTGGGACTGAACCCCACCCAGCTGACGATGGTCAGGGCGATGCGCCGGTGCAGGTTCCAGCGCTGCATGGCCAGCGCCAGCATGAATCCGCCCATGAACAGGAAGATGAGGTGGCTGGCGTAGGGGCTGGCCGCCCCACCGATATCCGTGACACCGAGAACGGGGAACAGCACCAGCGGGAGCAGTGCCGTGGCAGGCAGCGGGATCGCCTCGGTCATCCACCACACGGCCATCAGGGCGGCAACCGCCGCGGTGGCCCGCGCCAGGTGTGCGGGCGCCTCCGGGCTCAGGCCGAGCGCTTCCAGCTCGTCGGCACGCACCTGCCCGGCGGCCCCGTCGGGAACGGGGGGAACGATATCGGGCATGAGGATGTACAGCGCTATGGCCGCAACAATTCCGAGTACGAGCCCGATGCGTTTGCGTAGGGTCGAGTTGGTGTCCTCGGCGCTGCTGTGATCATCCTCCCTCGCCCCGGTATCGGTGGTGGATTCGGTGGTTGACGACATTCGGGGGACTCCTCGGTCTCCAATGGACGTGGTGGAAGGCGCGGCCGATCCGACCGCCGACACCCCGGATTACCTGGATGTTTCCCGGGGGTTGCCGCATGTGATGGTCATCACCGACCGCTGTTGCCCGCAAGACATCCCCGCAAGAGTTGGGATTCTTCTGACATTGCGCGACCCTGTGCACAACGACGGACACCATGCGCGCTCGCTAGACTGGCGGCGTGCGTGACCTGCCCGTATCCCGACGCACCACACTGCGGATCTCCGCCCTGGCGGCGGTCGCGGGGCTGGGAGCCGAGCACGACAGCGAAGCGGCAACCATGCCCGCCGAGCTGCGGTTGGCCACCGGCCCGCCGGGGGCCGTGTACCGGGTGGTCGGCGCGGCACTGGCGGAGGCCCTGGAGGCGCACTTCCCCCACATGCAGGTGCACACGGTTCCCAGCCGCGCTTCCACGGACAATGTGGATCTCCTACGCGCGGGTGAGGTGGATATCGGCCTGTCCAGCCTCGACGCCGCTGCGACGGCGCACGGCGCGGCCCCCTCCGAGATTCGTGCCCTCGGGCGCATCTATGACAGTCATCTCCATCTGGTCGTCCCGGCGAGTTCCCGGGTGCGCAGTCTGGACGACGTGTCCAACCGGCGCGTGTCCCTCGGGGCCCGGGACTCGGGCACCGAATTCACCTGCCAGCGGCTCCTGGACCAGGCCGGGGTGGATGTGGAGGTGGTGCGCCTGGATCAGGCGGACTCCGCTCGGGCTCTGCACAACGGCCAGATCGACGCGGCATTCTCGCTGACCGGGATTCCCACACCGGCGATCCTGGACCTGGCACGGGAACGCCGCCTGCGTCTGGTGGCCCTGCCCGAGGCCACGGATCTGCTGGCGCGGATCGATCCCGGGCCCTACGCCCCCGGGACCATTCCGGCCACGGCCTATCCCGGCCTGGCCAGCACCCCGACGGTCGCGGTGCCGAACGTGCTGCTGGCTCGGTCCCGACTGACCGTTGACACGGCGCGGCTGGTCACCGGGACAGTGTTTTCCCGGGCCGAGGCGATCGGCGCGAACCGACCGGAAGCCAGCCAGATCAACGTCCGCACCGGCATCGCGACAGGGCCGCTTCCCCTACACCCGGGAGCGGTGGCGTGGTTCCGCGAGCAGAAACGTTAGGGATCTCCATCCCGAACCAGTGGCAGTTCCACGTACACGGTGAGGCCGGGGCGAGACTCCCGTGCTGCCGCGCTGCTCGACTCCAGCCACAGCCGTCCCCCGGCGGCCTCAACCAGCTCCGCACAAATCGCCAGGCCCAGGCCACTTCCCGGAGTGTTCTGGTGTGTGGACGAACGCCAGAACCGGCCCAAAGCCGCACTCCGCTCGTCGGCGCCCAAGCCGATACCGTCGTCACACACCCACAGGGCAACCCGATCGGCACCCTCGGATCCGGTTCCCGCCCCGATCTCCAGCCGGGTTCCTCCGGACAGGCGCAGTGCGTTACTGACGAGTTCGTCCAGAATGCTTCCGAGACCACCGGGGGGCTCCAACACCACCAGTGTCGACGGGACGTTGATGGTCAGGTCGATCCCGCCGTCGGCGGCGAGGGCCCGCCAGCGGGGCGCATGAGTGTCCATGATCTCGTCGACGTGGACCGGTTCGGCCTGCCGCGCGCTGTCCAGGCGCGTGGCGGCCAGCAGCGAATTCAACATCCGGTGCATGGCCTTGGTCTCCTCCACCGCTTCGGTGTGTGCCCGCCGGGCGTCGGGCCCATCGAGATACACCCCGAGGTTCTCCACCGCCAGGCGCAGGCTGGCCAGCGGGTTACGCAGCTGGTGGGAGGCGTCGGAGACGAAGGCCCGCTGCCGCTGGAGCGCACGGTCCACCACCTCGACCATGGTGTTGAAGGACCGGGACAGGCGCCGCAACTCCGGCGGTCCTCCCGAGGCCGACACCCGGGTGGCCAGGTCGCCCTCCGCAACGGCGGCGGTCGCCTCATCAAGCTGACGCACCGGCCGCAACACCCAGCGCGACACCGGCCAGGTGACCGCCGCGAGGCCGGCCAACGGCACCAGCGCCGCCAGCCCGATCCACGCCCAGCTGCCCAGCACGTCGACCGCGAGGGACCGCGTGCCCGCATGGGCGACGACCACCCCCACCACCTCGGTGTCCCGTCCGACCGGTTCGGCCACCACCATCGGGGCCTGATTCCAGGGCCAGACGACAGTGGGCGGCTCGGGGCGGTACCCGGCCAGGGCCTGGTCCACGATGCGTTCCGTTTCGGGGGCCGCCAGCCAGTCCGGGGACGGGGAGCTTCTGGGCCAGGAGGCCAGCACGACCTCACCCGCCGGGTCCACCAGTGCCACCGGAATGTCGTACACCTCCGCGTAGCGGCGCAGTTCCAGTTCCAGAGCTTCGGTACGGTCGCTGGACAGCGCCGTCTCAGCGAGGGAGGCGAACCGCCCCACGTCGTTGAGCCGATCAATGTAGGTGTCCTGGGTCCGTTGCTGCGCGACGATTCCACCCACCGGACCCCCCAGCGCCGCCACCAGCAACACGGCCAACGGCAGCAGAACCGCGAGGAGACGACGCAGCATCAGGACGAGGTGGGGTTCACGACCGGGGTGGGCTCGGCACGCAGCCGGTAGCCGACCCCGCGCACGGTCTGGATCGGTACCGTAGTGCCGATCTTGGCGCGCAGGGCCGCGATGTGTGTATCCAGGGTGCGGGTTGCGGCCTCCCAGGTGCTGGCCCATACCTGGTCGAGAATCGTCGACCGGTCGACCACCGCTGGAGCGCGGCTGGCCAGCAGCGCCAGCAGGTCGAACTCCTTGCGCGTCAGCTCGACGGTGCGCCCATCGAGAGTGACGCCCCGCACCTCAGTGTCCACGACGAGCGGGCCCAGCCGCAGCGGCTCGGCCGCGGCGGTCGAAACGGCCCGTGCCGCCCTGGTACGACGCAACACCGCATCGATACGTGCCAGCAGCTCGGGAACACCGAAGGGCTTGACCACATAGTCGTCGGCACCGGTCCGCAATCCACGTACGCGTTCACGTTCCTCGGCCCGGGCCGTCACCGCGATCACGGCCGTCTCGGGGCGACGACGTAGCTCACGCAAGACGTCGATTCCATCAGCGTCGGGCAGCCCGAGATCGAGCAGTACCACGTCCGCGGGTGCGGCACTGCGGGCCGCGGCCGCGGACGCCACCCGCGACACCTCGAATCCGGCGTTGCGCAGGGCTGTGGACAACCCGCGCGCCACTCGGTCGTCGTCCTCCACCACCAGGATGCGCATATCTCACCATGCTAGAGCGCATTCGGCGAGCAGCCACGGAACGGGCCCGCGGCACCCAGCCAACCGGGATGGCGGGCACGTCCGTCGACAACGTCACCGCGGAGCGCGTAGCTTGCTGGTGGCCACATCACCGCTGGGAGAATCGGAGACGCCGCATGCCGACGAACGTACAGGCCGCGCTTGCTGGGCTGAACGCAATCCGCCCCACACTTACTGAGCTGTACAAGGACCTGCACCAGCATCCGGAACTGTCGTTCGCCGAGCACCGCACCGCCGAAGTCGTCGCCCAGCGACTGAGCGAGATCGGCCTGGAGGTGACCACAGGCGTCGGCCACACGGGCGTGGTGGGTGTGCTCCGCAACGGTGTGGGTCCCACGGTGCTGCTCCGCGCGGACTTCGACGCGCTTCCGGTGGCGGAGCAGACAGGGCTGGCCTATGCCAGCACCGCCACGGGCACGGACCCTGACGGGACAACCGTCCCCGTAATGCACGCCTGCGGCCACGATATGCACGTATCCTGCCTGGAGGGGGCGCTGCGTCTGCTGCGCAACGCCGCTCACCTGTGGTCGGGGACCGTGCTGGCCGTGTTCCAGCCCGCCGAGGAGATCGGCACGGGGGCGCGGGCGATGATCGAGGACGGCCTGTTCGAACGGTTCGGCACTCCCAGTGTGTGCCTGGGGCAGCATGTCATGCCGGTTCCGGCGGGAACGGTTGCAGCGCATCCCGGCCCGTGCTTCTCGGCGTCCGACTCGTTTCGAGTCACCCTCCACGGCACCGGTGGGCACGGCTCGCGCCCCGAAGCGGCGGTGGATCCGGTGGTGATGGCGGCAGCTACGGTGATGCGGCTCCAGACCGTCGTCTCGCGGGAGATCGCAGGCGACGACATGGCGGTGGTGACCGTGGGCTCGCTGCACGCCGGCAGCAAGGAGAACATCATCCCGGACAGCGCCGAGTTGAAGCTGAACATCCGGAGCTACGACGAGGAGGTGCGCCAGACCGTGCTCGCGGCCGTGCGGCGGATCATCCACGCCGAATCGGTCGCAGCCGGGGCACCCCGAGAACCACGCATCGAGCCGCTCGGTGAGTTTCCGGTTCTGGTGAACACCCCCGAAGCCACCGAGCACACCATGGACGCCTTTCGCGACCACTTCGGTGACAGCCGGGTCTTCGACTCCGGGCGGATCACCGGGAGCGAGGACGTGGGCCTCTTCGCAGAGGCCGCCGGGGCTCCGAACTGCTACTGGCTGTTCGGCGGAGCCGATCCCGACACCTATGCGCGGGCCGCAGAGGCCGGGCGCGTGGCCCAGGACATCCCCGCCAACCATTCCCCGTTCTTCGCTCCGGTCATCGAACCGACGCTGGGAACCGGGGTGTCGGCCATGGTCACTGCCGCACTCGCCTGGCTGGGACCGCCGCAGGTATAGCCGCTGGCCCCGGCCGCATCGCAGCATGCAGGAATCGCTAACCTCACCATCGTGCGGTAGCTGAACCAACCGCCGCGACAGCCCGGAACGAGAGAGCCCGCGATGTCCGACACCCCTCCCCCCAGCTCGTCCAATATCCCGGCTCCACCGCCCGAACTGCCCGAGGAACTGACCCCCCTGCACAACAGCGATCCACGCTCGCTAGGACCGTTTCGGATCGTGGGGCGGCTCGGTTCTGGTGGGATGGGCGTGGTATTCGGTGCGCTGGATGACAACGACCATTGTGTCGCGGTCAAGACCATTCATGCGGAAAACGCTGCCGACCCTGCGCTTCGCTCCGCCTTCACCACGGAGATCGACCTGTTGGCGCAGGTACACGGAATGTGCGCCCCACGCCTGTACGCCGCCGACCCAACGGCCACCACACCGTGGCTGGCGTGTTCCTATGTTCCGGGGCATAACCTCCGCGGCTACGTCAACAAATACGGCCCCCTGTCCGGTGCGCACCTCACCGCCGTTGCCGCCGGGATCGCCGAGGCCCTGGTTGCGGTGCATGCCGCCGGGGTGGTCCATCGGGACATGAAACCCGCCAACGTCATCCTCGCACCCAGCGGCCCCACCCTGGTGGACTTCGGTATCGCCGCACCCGTCGACGCGGGCGCAGAACACGGTCCCAGTTACGGAACTCCGGGCTGGACCGCCCCAGAGCGTTATTCCGGAGCCGCCCCCCCACCCAGCCGCGGACGTGTTCGCCTGGGGTGCACTGGTTGCCCTGGCCGCGACCGGACACGATCCGTTCGGCAGCGGGACCGCCACCGAGCTGCGGGAACGGGTTCGGGACGGTCACGCCGATCTGGAAGGCGTACCGGCGGACCTGGCGTCCTTGGTTGCCGCCGCCCTGAGCGTGGATCCCGGCCAACGTCCGCACGCGGCCCAACTTCTGGAGCACATCCTGCCCGCCCCACCAGCGGACACGACGGCTCCCCAGCCCGACGTCGAGAACTTCGGTTCCTCAGCTCGTACTCGGCTCGCCCTGTTCCTGGCCGAGCACTGGCGGGGCTTCTCCGCCGCCGGCCACGATCCGGCCCTTTGGGCGGCAGCCACCGGGAGCGCGGTGACCGCCGGGGCAGCCGGGCTTGCGGGGGCAGCGACACTGCCGGCCATGGGCGGTGCGCCGGCCACAGCCGGTGGCGCGGGCAGCGCAACCATAACGGGCGGTGGAATCAGTGCCGCCAGCATGACCGGTGGTGGCGCGGGTGCGGGCGGAACGATCCCAGCGGCCAGCCTCACCGGGGCCGGTGCGACCGCGAGCTCGGGAATGGGCACCGGCACGATCGCAGCAATTAGTGCAGGAGCCATCGTGGTGACCGCGGCGGCAGGTGGGGGTGGATATCTTGCCTACGAACAACTCCGCGACCCCACGCCTCAGGAAGCCGTCGAACAGGCCATCGAGATGGTCACAACCGCACAGAGCATAGAAGCCGAGCGAACGTGGGAGGTGGGCGCCCAACGTGCCGCGGAACTCTACGGCGACACCCACGATCCCGAGACGATGATCGCCCTGTCCCAGCAGACCTACACCCACAGCTACACCAGCACGCCCGAGCCACGTTTCGCGACGGCTGTGAGCGGCGACGGCGCCGTTGGCGGGTATCTGCACGTGGATGGCCAGCTCCTGTACGAGAACCCGGAGGACCCCCTGGATGGCTACCGTGAAGTGGGGGCTTCCGACGGGGCGCAGCCCCTGGACCATCCCACGAACTTGGAGAACCCCACCACACACACCCCCCGGTCCCTGACCACCGAACTCCGCGCGATCGCCGAATCCCCAGCGGTCACCGATGCCGAGGACTTCGACGACAGCGACAGCAACAACGACACTGCGGCCGGCCAGGAAACCTGGCTGCTGTCCGGGACCTTCGATCACGAAGCACTCGTCACCGTGGACGAACCCTCCCTCCAGGGAGAGATCCAGCAGGAACTCCGGAGCGAGGAGGCCGAATTCGAGCTGTGGCTGTCCGTCGAGGACGCACAGCCCGTGCAGTTGGAGTACAGCAGCCCCAGTGAGCGGGTCACTCTGGAGTTCCTGGAGCTCAACGGATCGGTAAGCATCGATGCACCCGATGCGGACGACATTATCGTGGCTCGTTGCGCCGAACCGTTCCCCGGACCAGCGGGAGACCTCTACCTTGATCCGGTCACCCCGGGGTTGGACTGCGCCGAGGCGCGGCGCGTCCTGGACGGCTACTACGAGAACCCGAGCGGGGAAGTTCGGGGAAGCAGTGGCAGGGGAACCTTTGAGGACTGGTTCTGCTCCTGGACCCCGGAAAGCCAGGTGACACCGGCAGCGGCCGACTACGTCGGCAGTTGCAGCCGCGCGGACGGCGTGGCTGACGGCCTCTCCGCCGCACAGTCCATCGCCCCCGAGGATTTCGAGGAGACCTTCGAGCTCTACACGGAGCCGAGGTAGTCATCGGTCAGCCACGTCGAATCCGACCGGTCCGGACCAGCCGCGGCCCGAAGTCGTAGCCGACCTCCTCCAGGCGCTCCCGAGCGGCCTTGGCGCGAAGCACGGTGATCTCGTCGAACAGCTGGTTGTACAGCACGTTCGGGGTCAGGTGCAGTGTGGCGCGGACCGCCCCCAGCCCCGCGCTGGTGGCGGCCTCGACACCGGGGAACTCCGGAAGGATTCCGTAGGCGTCCCGGGCCCAACGCGGAAGGCTGTAGTAGGCCAGTGCACCGATCGGCAGCCACAGTGGCTTCATGGGGGCGAGCCAGGCCAGCCGTTGTGGGACGCGCGGCCACATCAGGAATCGGGTGGCCGCACGGGCCTCCTCAGTGACGCGGAGGCGGGGACGCATCTCGGCGAGATAGCGCCGCATCTGGGCCGTGGATCCGGGCACGTCCCGGGGTTCGAGGCCGACGTATGTGGCGGTACGCTGCTGTTCCGCGAAGTAGGCATCGGCCCCGGCCTCGCTGATGCGCAGTCCGGACCGGGTGACGATCTCCAGGTAGGACGTCACCTCGGCACAGTGCACCCACAGCAACAGCTCGGGGTCGTCGGCGCGGTGTCCCTTCCCGGTCTCGGGGTCGGTGAAGGAGATGCTTCGGTGGACAGCCCGCACCCGCCGCCCGACCTCGTCGGCCTCGGCTGGGGTTCCGTAGGTGGTCACCGCCACGAAGTCGGCGGTACGCAGGAGTCGCCCGGTGGGATCCCGCATAAAGTCCGAGCGCTGCCACACGCCCTGCATCGCCACCGGATGCAGGGCCTGCAACATGAGCGCTCGCACCCCCGCCACCCACATGGCACGGTCGAGGTGCACCGCCCAGGTGACGCTCTCCGGGGCGGAAACGGTGAGACCGGCGCTTGCTCCCATGGGTGAAATGTCACCACACGACGTGCGTGGACGAAAACGGGGGGCTCCCCCGGCCTCGCCCACGTCCCCAGCCCGTGGGTCCGTGGGTCCGCCCACCACAGCGAGTCCCACCCCGCACACCCCATTCTCGAATTGGCACCAATCCGCCAGGCCGTGGGCGCCGAATGCCAGATGTGAGACACGACGACTTCGGCACAGCTCGACGGCATGCCCCCACGTGGTCCGGCGTCCAGGGCGCCCTCGTGGGGCTTCTGGTGACGGCGCTGGCGCTGGGGGTCGCGGAGCTGGCCGCGGCACTGTGGCAGGTACCCGGCCCCGTCGTGTTGGTCGGTGACGCCGTCGTCGACCTCAGTCCGGCGACACTCACCGCGTGGAGTATGGACCAACTTGGGGAGTACCAGAAGCCGGTCCTCCTCAGCGGCATCCTCGGGATGCTCGCCCTCAGCGCACCAGTCCTGGGCGCGGCCGCGCTCAACCGTCCATGGGTCGGGTATGTCGGCCTGCTGGGGTTCGCCGTCGTGGGAGCAATCGCGGTGCTCGTCCAGCCCGCCCACGGCCCGACGGCTCTGGCTGCCCTCGCGTCGGGAACGGGTGCGGGTGCCGTCGGCCTCGGGGTTCTGCTGCACCAGGCGCGCAGAACCCGGGCTGCTGGCGAATCGTTGGCCGTGTCCCCGTCCCCGTCCCCGGGCCCGGGCCAGGCCGGCCCAGGTAGCGGCACTAGTGACGCGTCAGACTCGTTGGGTCGTCGCGTCGAGGAGGAAACCGGTGCGGCTGCGGAGCCTGCGGGGGCCTGCGCAGCTGTGCCGGCACGCCGCGGATTCCTGATTGCCGGTGCGGGGGTGTTGGGGACGGCAGTCACCACGGCCGGGATCGGCCGGTGGCTGGCAGGGGCCACTGGTGCAGCCGCTGCGCGGGAGCAGCTGCGGCTTCCCGCCCCCCAACAGCCGCTTCCTCCCCTTCCCGGGAGCGCCGATCTCGACATTCCCGGACTGGCCCCGTTCCGCACCCCCAACACCGACTTCTACCGCATCGACACCGCGCTGCGTGTACCCCGGGTCCCACCGCAGCAGTGGGTTCTGCGGGTGCACGGGATGGTGGACCGGCCTCTCCAGCTCAGTTTCGACGACATCCTGCGTCGGGATCTCACCGAGGCCGACACCACGCTCACCTGCGTCTCCAATGAGATCAACGGTGACCTCGTGGGAAACACACGCTGGTTGGGGGTGGACCTGGCCGAGATTCTGCGCGAGGCGGGGGTCGCCGCATCCGCCGACCAGATCCTGAGCACCTCAACTGACGGCTGGACCTGCGGAACCCCGACTGAGGTCGTCCTGGACGGTCGGAACGCGCTGTTGGCGATCGGCATGGCCGGTGAGCCGCTTCCGCTCCGGCACGGCTTCCCGGCCCGGATGGTCGTTCCCGGCATCTACGGATTCGTTGGTGCCACCAAGTGGGTCACCGACATCAAACTGACCCGGTTCGCCGACGAACAGGCCTACTGGGCCCAGCGGGGCTGGGCCGTGCGCGCCCCCATCAAAACCATGTGCCGCATCGACGTTCCCGGTGCATTCGCCGAGGTCCCCGCCGGAGAGACCATCGTGGCGGGGGTCGCCTGGGCGCAGCGCCGGGGCATCGACGGGGTCGAGGTTCGCGTGGACGGCGGCGCCTGGCGGCAGGCGGAACTCGCCGAAGTTCCCGGGGTCGATACCTGGCGTCAGTGGGTCGCCGAACTCCCGCTGGACCCAGGGGGACACACCATCGAGGCCCGCGCAACCGATGGAGCGGGCGACACACAGACCGGAGACCGAACCGATCCGATCCCCGACGGGGCCACCGGCTGGCCCTCGATCCGGATCACCGCGAGCTGACCCGGTGCCCCGATGGGCCGGGTCTACGGTAATCACCCAGTGAGGAGACAGAGAAATGAGAACCACCCAGCTGATCGTCGCGAGTTCCGCGGCCGTTCTCACCTTCGGGTTGGCAGCCTGCGACACCGCCGACATGGAGGACGACGCCGACACCGGCGCGGACACAGAGCAGGGGGAGGACACCGAGCAGGACCGGGACACAGACACCGACACCGATGCGGACGCCGCCATGGACGAGCCTTTCGGTACTGCCTGTGCGGCCGTCCCCGACGAAGGCGATGGCAGCTTCGAGGGCATGGCCCAGGATCCCGTCGCCACGGCCGCGTCCAATAATCCGGAGCTGTCGACGTTGGTGGAAGCCGTCGACACGGCCGATCTCGTTGACACGCTGAACAGCGCCGAGGACATCACGGTGTTCGCGCCGGCCAACGACGCCTTCGCCGGGATTCCCGAGGAGGACCTCAACGCGCTGTTGGACGACCAGGACGAGTTGACCGAGGTGCTGACGTACCACGTGGTGGAGGGCACGCACGCCCCGTCCGATCTGGAGGACGGCAGCTTCACCTCGCTCCAGGGCGAGGAGGTTACCACCACCGGTTCGGGTGAGGACTACACCGTCAATGATGCGGCCAACGTGGTCTGCGGCAACGTTCAGACCGCCAACGCCACGGTGCACATCATCGACGAGGTCCTCATGCCCTGAGGCGAGATCTGCGAGACTCCTGGTCGGGCCCAGCGGTGCGGCGGGCCCGACCAGGTCCACCCTCACCCCGATGGCGCAGCAGTCACCGGCACAGCAGTGACGGAGCAGTGACGGAGTACACATGACCGAGGACCCCGCTGCCGGCGGACTGCATTCCCTGGGGGCGCACACCGGCCAGCAGTCCGATCTGGACGCACTGATCCGCACCGTTGCCCGTGGCGACGAGCGGGCCTTCGAGGCACTGTATGACCAGGTCAGCCCGGCGGTGTACGGTCTGATCCGACGGATTCTGCGGGATCCGGCCCAGTCCGAGGAGGTCGCCCAGGAGGTTCTGGTCGAGATCTGGCGTAGCGCCTGTCGGTTCGATGACCACCGCGGGAGCGCGCTGTCCTGGATCATGACCCTCACGCACCGCCGTGCCGTGGATCGGGTGCGTTCCACCCAGGCCAGCAGTGACCGTGAGGAGCGGGCCGCAGCGGCGCAGGCCACCCTTCCCTTCGACCAGGTGGAGGAGGAGGCAACGAGTCGGTTGGAGCGCGAGCGGGTGCGTCGCTGTCTGGACAGCTTGACCGAGCTCCAGCGACAGTCGGTCACACTCGCCTACTACGGTGGATACACCTACCGTGAGGTCGCCAGGCTGTTGTCCGCGTCCCTAGGGACCGTCAAAACCCGCATGCGGGACGGTCTGATCCGGCTGCGCGACTGCCTGGGGGTGGAACGGTGAGTGGACGAATGCGCCAGGACCTGCACACACTGGCCGGTGCCTACGCTCTCAACGCCCTCTCCGGAGAGGATCTGCGCCGGTTCGAGGATCATCTCAGCCACTGCGACTCCTGTCGCCAGGAGGTTCGGGGACTCACCGAGACCACGGCGTTGCTGGGGACGGTCGCGGCCCGCACCCCGCCCGCCGATCTTCGCCGTCGGGTCCTGGAACAGATCGCGACAACGCGCCAGCTCGCACCACAGCCCGCGGCGGAGCCACGGCCACGAGGCTGGTGGCGACGTTGGGGCCCGGGGATCGCGCTGGCCGCGTGCCTGGTGGTGATACTCGCGTTGGGCGGCATCGCGTGGGATCAGCACCGGCAGTTGGAGAACTATCGCACAGCAGAACGGCAGGTCGCCGAGGTTCTCGCCGCTCCGGACGCGACCTGGACCCACGCCGCCCCGGAAGAGGGTGTCAGCGTCACCATGGTGACCGCCCCCAGCCAGGAACGGCTGGTGTTCAGCGCGCACGGCCTGGAACGCCTCGATGAGGAGGACTATCAGCTCTGGCTGACCGAAGGCGACGGCACGGCGCACTCCGCGGGCGTGCTCGACGTCGCCGCCGACGGCCTGGTGGAGCCGATGGTCGCCGAGCCCCTCACCAACATGCACGCCGTCGCGGTCACGGTGGAGCCACGAGGTGGCTCCGACGAGCCCACGACCGAGCCCATGATGGCTATGCCGATCGAGGAATAGACCACAGCACCACACTCCCGAAATTCGTCGCGGATTTCGGGAGAACCGAGCAATCCTCCACTCTCCCGGCTCCGAATACCCAGGAGAGAGGAGGCGCCAGTGCCAGCCACCGAGTCGCCAACCGGCGTTCACCAGACCAGTGCCCGGCGGATCGCGGTGATCGGTTCGGGCGTTGCGGGACTCACTGCGGCCTATGCGTTAACACGTACCGGGGCCATGGTCAGTCTCCTCGAGGCCGACTCCCGGCTGGGGGGGACACGCGCACACCCACGAGCTCCGTGATGCCACCGGCACCCGCATGTCTGTGGACAGTGGCTTCATCGTGCACAACCCACGCACCTATCCCCAGCTTCGCCGGCTGTTCACCGAACTCGGTGTCACAACCCGCGCCACCGAGATGAGCCTGTCGGTGTCCTGTGCGGAGTGTGGCCTGGAGTACGCCGGCGACTCGTTTGGGGTGGGCTGTGCAGTGGGGCACGGTGCGCATGCTCGGGATCTTTCAGTCTGATGCGCCCACTGCGGTGTCTGATGAGGTGATCGGCTTCGTCGCTGAGCAGCTGGGGGTTGATCCCGCCTGTGCCGCGGAGTATCGCACCCGTTCCAAGACTGCCTATGAGCACGCCTGAGAGATCCAGGACCTTCTTGGGTATCGCGACTTCACTGACGGCGAGGAGGAGTTGCGCGCCTTTGTGGCTGCCCGGGTATGGGCCACCGAGGAGTGGCCGCGTGTCCTGTTCGACCGGGCTGTGGTGTATCTGTTGGACCACAAGGTGCTGCTGCCGGGGCTCACGGTGCTGTCTCGTGTGGCCTCCCAGGTTCACCGTGACGAGAACGCCAGTCTGCATGCGCTGCTGTACGAACGTAATCCGCACCAGGTCCGCTCGCGTATGAGCGACCTATTGATGGTTGCACCGCACACCTGGGTCTCGGAGCTGGAGAATCTACGTACCGAACCCACACGCACCTCCAGCCGGGGCATGGTTGAGGCGTTGGATCGTGTCTCTTCCATCGCCGGAATCGGGGCGGGAAAGGTGGAGGTGGGCGAGGTGCCCGCGGGGAAGCTGGACACTTTAGCCAAGTACGGGCTGAAGTCCAAGGCCCCCACCCCGCGGGATCTGACCGAGCCCCGTCACACGGCCACGCTGTTGGCCACTGTGCGCTGCCTGGAGACCTCTTCGGTCGATGACGCCCTGGATGTGTTGGATCTGCTGATCACTTCCCGGCTGCTTAACCGGTCGGTGCGTGAGGGCAATGACGACAAGCTCAACGCGTTGCCGCATCTGCGCTCCGCGGCAAAACGCATGGCCTCGGCTTTGGAGGTGCTCATGGCCACCCCGCAGGCCCACGGCGAACGGGTGGTCTCGCTTCCGCAGGTGTGGAACGCCATCGAGGAGGTCGTGAACCGAGAGCAGCTTAGGGATGCGGTCACGATGGTGGCTGCGCAGGTGCCCTCCACCGACGACGGGGTCGCTGAATGGCGTGCCCGGCTGGTTAAGCGCTACCGCACGGTGCAGGGCTTCATCGGGCTGGTGCTGGAGGTCATCGACTTTGAGGCCACCGAGGCCGGACGCCCGGCCCTTGCCGCGCTGGGCACCGCGGCGACCATGGCGCGCAGCCGCAAGCACGACCGCGTCGAGGACATCGCTGAGCATGCCGCATTGACCGGTGGGTCCTGGAAACGCCCCATTTTTGCCACCCCCGATTTGGACGCCACCCGCATCGACAAGGCCGCCTTCATCATGTGCACGGTCGAGCACCTGCATCGGGCGCTCAAACGCCGTGACGTCTTCGCCCGCGACGCCGATCGGTGGGGTGATCCGCGCGCCCGGCTACTGGATGGTCACGCGTGGCAGACCGCTCGACCTATGGTGTTGCGCACCCTGGAATTGGAGGAGGAGCCGGCTGGCCACATGACTGAACTCGCCTCAGCGTTGGATGCGGGTTACCACCGGGTCTTGGACGGGTTGGGCGCCAACACTGCGGTGCAATTCGATGGTGGCCGGCTGCGTCTTGAGCCGCTTCAGGCCGCGGCCGAGCCGCCGCTGATGCAACAGCTGCGGTCCCTGGTGGCGGCGATGATGCCGCGGGTGGATTTTCCCGAGCTGTTGATGGAGGTGGCGGGGCGTACCGGGTTTACCAGCGAGTTCACCCACATCTCCGGAGCTGATGCGCCGCGGGGCGAGTTTGAGGTGAGCTTGTGTGCGCTGCTGGTGGCCGAAGCTTGCAACGTCGGGCTGATTCCAGTGGAAAAGCCCGGCGTGGCGGCGCTGAGTCGCCACCGTCTCCACCAGGTCGACCAGGCATATGTGCGTGCCGAGACCATCGGTGCGGCCAACGCTCGCATGATCGAGGCCCAGGCCTGTATCGGTATTGTGAAGGCGTGGGGTGGCGGGCCGATCGCCTCGGCCGGTGGCATGCGGTTCGTGACACCGAGCACCAACCTGCACGCGCGAACTAATCCCAAGCACTTCGGGCTGCGTAAACGTGGCTCAACGTGGTCAACGACCGGGTGATGGGCCTGGGCAGACTGGTGGTGCCCGGTACGATGCGCGACTCCCTGTTCATCCTGGATGCCGTCCACGCCCGCGACGGCGGAGCCAAGCCCGAGGTCGTCGTCACCGACACCGCCTCCTACTCCGACATTGTCTTTGGGCTGTTCGCGATCTGTGGATATCAGTTTTCTCCACGCATCGCCGATCTGGGTGACACCCGGCTGTGGCGCACCAACCCCACGCCAGCTACGGCCCTCTGGATGCCATGTCGCGTCACAGGATCCGCCTGGACAAGATTCGGGCGCACTGGCAGGACATGCTGCGGGTGGCCGGTTCCCTGACCACCGGGACGGTGCGCGCCTACGACCTGGTGCGCATGCTGCCGCGCGAGGGGCGCCCCACCGGACTGGGCGATGCCTTCGCTCACTACGGGCGCATCGTCAAAACCCTGCACCTGTTGCAGTTTTTGCATGATGAGAGCTACCGGCGCATGATCACCGCCCAGCTCAACGTCTCGGAATCCCGCCACGGGCTGGCCCGCAAGATCTGCTTTGGTAACCGTGGCGAACTCAAGCAGCGCTACCGCAAAGAACTCGAAGATCAGCTTGGCGCCCTGGGATTGGCGCTCAACGCGGTGGTGTGGTGGAACAGCCTCTACATCGACACCGCTGTTACCCAGCTACGCGCCGACGGGTTTCCCGTCACCGAGGACATGTGCGCCCGACTATCGCCCCTGGGCTTCGACCACATCAACTTTCTGGACTCATATACCTTCCCCCAGCCCGAAGTCGAGACGGGGTTGCGCCCACTGCGCGAGCCGAGCACGCACGATAAAGAAGATCCATTTACTGGGTGAGTCACCCAGTAGGGTCAACACGCCCCCGCCCTTCCGTGAGTATCTGCACAAGGGCACCGACATCGTTCAGCACCAGTCGTATCTATCCGCGATCACCGAAAAACTGAACACCCGTACTCGCACGTGCTTGGACTTCTAACCGCCGCGAGGTGTTCCACCAGATGCTCCTCAAGGACCACCATGCACTTCAGCGAGAATCCGTCCTGTTCACCCTCCACTATCGAACCCCAGGCGCCGAAGGAGATCCTTGTCTATGGTATTGGTGTATTCATCAGCGCTGACGAACTCGAGAAGAGCAGCTATGAGCCTCTCCACCTCACTATCTCCGATTTCATTTTTTGAGATTTGACAAGGAACACTGGATTCGTCCTTGAGTATTGCAATGAACAGATGTTCAACACCTATGAAGCCGGATCCTTTTGACCTAGATATCTCACCTGCATACTTGATGATTGACGCGCATCTTGGTGTCATCGGGAGCCATTCGTCTTCAGACATCGCCCCTCCTAATGCTAATTTCTTCCCTGGCTGGCGAATAACTCTTAATTGATGTGGTTCTGCCACCGATACACCGATGGCAGAACTCGTGCAGGATATTTCGCAAGTATACTGGATCTTCGAATTTAATGGGGGATGACTTGACGGCGGGTTCGGCGGTGTACTAGCCCAGCGTGACCGTAGGCGCTAGTTAGTTCGGTTGCGGAATCCGAAGGCGTTGTGTGCTTCGAGCTTGATCAGGCGGTTGTGGCGGCGTTGGTGATGCCAGTGACTAGGTAGGCCTTGATACCGTCCCACCAGGTCTCGACGGTCTCGAACAGGGTGACCAGCTCGCCCAGGTGGGGATGGTCGGCCACATGGGCCTAGAAGCGGTGCAGTGGCCAGGCGATCTGTGCGCAGGTGGGTATGCGGCCGGTGCGGGTGCGAGCCAGGACCAGCAGTGCACGCAGTAGCTCCTGGGCGCGCCAGGCGGCCAGGAGCTGGCGTCCGGAGGTACCCATGTGGGTGAGTTCGCGTATCAGCAGGGTGTGCTGGTACAGGGCTTGTTCAAGTTTCTGATATGTCTGGTTTGCAGCTGATCCCGAAGAAGGGTAATGCTCGTTCGGGCAGGTCACGGATCGCGCGGGTGGGCGGTCCACCCC
>NZ_JAVLVT010000001.1:679897-718800 GCF_031628175.1 Lipingzhangella rawalii
TAGGTCCGCGCTGCCGGTCAACTGGGCCAATAGGGCAGCGTTGTAGCCGGTGCCCGCTCCGATCTCCAGGATGCGCTGTCCCGGACGGACGTCGAGCTGGTCCAGCATGGCCGCGACCAGCCACGGAGCTGAGGCACACGACAGCGACCGGCCGTCGTCGAATCGGTGGGTGACCACTGCCTGGTGCGGGTCGTAGGCGTCAGCCAGACGGGCATTCGGCAGGAACTCGTGACGCGGGGTGTGGAGCAGACCCCGCTCGGCCTCGCCCCGGTGAGCGTGGCCGGTCGTGCGGATGCGCGCGACCATCTCCGTGCGGAACGATTCCGGGGACGTCGTGGTGGTCTTGCTGGTCACCGGTTCGGCCCTGTCCTGTTCTGGTTCGTTATCGACCGGTCATGTTGGGCCGAGCAGCCTCAATCGCTCGCCGTAGGTTCGAGGATCAGCGTGATGTGGTGCTTGGTGATGACACGGCCGGACTGCGTGCTGGGTGTGGTGCCGTGCGGGATTGCGGTGATGTGGAGGAGTTCGTCGCGGTCGGTGTCCCATGCGCGAATGTGCGCGTTGAGCCGTGTGCAGAGGGTTTGGGCGTTGGGGCCGTGGGCGTAGGCGCCGAGTTCGCTGTGTCCGGGGGTTGTGGGGCGGTGGGCGAGGTAGGCCAACGTATCGCCGTCGACGATGGCGGGGCTGAGCATAGGGATTGGGGGGTTGGCGCGTCCGGAGCGGACCGCGGTGTTCTCGGCGGCGATGCGGCAGGTGCCGGGCTCGACGACAGCGAGGCGACCCCAGATGCCGGTCAAGGGCTCCGCCCCGATCTGAACGCCGGACCAGACGACGTGCCGGGGTTGGTCGAGGACCGTCTCCAACGCGGTGGGGTCGATCTGTTGATCGTCGTCGTGGCGCAGCGTCACGTTACCGCCGAGGTCGATGTCGATCTCGCCATCGTCGCTGCCGCGCATGGGTATGAACCCGCACAGCCGCACTGACCGGCTCACCAACTGGTCGCCGTTGCGTTGAAAGGCGACCGCACGGGTGGTTCCACGGAATCGGAGCGGCACCACGAGGAAGCCGCCCTCGGTGAGTTGATCGATCCAGGCCGGGGGGATGTCCCAAGCCGCGGCGGTGACGATGATGGCGTCGTAGGGGGCGTTGGGGGGAACTCCGTGGTTGCCGTCGCCTTCAACCAGGGTGACGCCTTCGATCCCCACCCGTTCGAAGGCTTTGCGGGTGTGGGCCACGGCGTCGGGGTCGATGTCGATGGTGGTGACGTGGGCGCCGAGGTGGGTGAGCAGGGTGGCGTTGTAGCCGGTGCCAGCGCCGATCTCCAGAATGCGCATGCCGGGGGTGGGCTGGAGTTGTTCCAGCATTAGGGCCACGATGTGCGGGGCGGAGGCCGAGCTGAGGCATTCGCCGTCCGGGCCGGTCTTGGTGGGCACGTTCTTGTCCTGGTACGCCTCCTCCAGCGTGACGTCGGGCAGGAACAGGTGGCGGGGCACCGTGCGCATCGCTTCCTCGATCGTGCCGGTGGCGATCCACCCCTCGCGGACGAGCGTGTCGATGAGTTGGGTGCGCAGCTCGGTGTCGTCGAACACGGATGGTCCTTCTCTCGGTCGTTACACGGTGGTCAGGAGACACGCGTCCCAGCCGATGCGCTGGGCGGTGCCGGGTAGCAGTGCTAGGGCGTTGCCGGCGGCGCCTTCCAGGAACCCGGCACCAGTACAGGCCGCGCCACGCGCCTGTTCTTCCAGGGCGGTGAGGTGGGGAGTGAGCGCGTGGATGCCGCCGTCTGTGGCGGCGCGGCGCAAGGTCTGCAGGAGTCCGGCGCGGCCGTGGCACAGCGAGCCGTCCAGGCGAGCGATGGCAGCGGTGTTGGAGGCGCAGGGGGCCAAGGCACGGACAGCGATGACGTGGCGTTCGTCCTCGCCGAGGGCCTGGGCGGCGAGCTGCTGGGCGCGCGCCTGGCCCGGGGTTCCGTAGCACCAGGCCAGGGGCATTGGGTTGGTTTCGGCGCCGGTGCCGTTCCGGTGTTGGGTCTGGGTGATCCAGCGGGGCCAGCCGGCAGCACCGTCGGTGTCGGTGGTGTGCCAATGGTCCATCCAGGAACAGATCCTCGCGATGGCGGTGTCCTGGCCTTCGACCGTGATTCCGCGGATCTGGGCCGCAGAGAGTAGGGCGAGGGGACCGCTGATGCCGTGGGCAAGGCCGAGATTGGCGTGTCCGCCGGAGAAGTCGCCGCCACTGATGGGCGCGTTGTGGGCCCACCACCCGGGAAGTTCCTCGCCGCGGTGCCGAATGGGCTGAGTGAGACGCACCAGGTAGGTCAGAACGTCGGTCGTACGCCGGCTGCCGGGGGTGCGGGTCAGGAGGTAGGTGCCAATGCCGGTGAGTCCTTTGATGAGGTCGAACTCGGCAGTCTCGGCCAGTTCCCCCTGGTTGATGCGGGCGTGGGCGGCGTCGAGCCGTTTGCGGGCGAGGGTGTCGATGTGCTCGTCCAACGCGTCCAGGAGCGGGTGCGTGGGGGATGCGATGTGGAGTACGTAGGCCAGTGCTGTGGCACCGCAGAACAGTCCGCCATCGATGTGGGAGGAGACCGGTGCGCGGGTCGCGGCGCGAAGCCACGCGTGCGCGGGATCGGGAGGGCCGAGCCGGGCGCGAGCTGTCACCAGGTGTAGCAGGGCGGGGCCGAGGGCTCCGTTGGACAAGGACTGTCCCCATCCGGGCCCGAGGTCAGTGCTCGGTGGTGTGAAAACGTCGTCGATGTTCGCGGGGGAGGTCACGGTGCCTCCTCACTGCGTGCGAGTGCGGAGAGGGCGGCCTGGCGGGCCAAGTGTCGGCAGGCGCGCTCGCTGTCGCGGTCGACACCGAGGGCTCGGTTGTGGTGCATGTGCATGAGAGAAGAGATCACGCCATCCAGAGGTGGCCCGGGACGGGCGATCAGGAGCTGTCGGTAGCGGGTGAGTGCGTCCTCCAGTTCGTCGGACAGACCGTGGTGATGGGGGTCGATGAGCGTGGCCGTCTGCTGTCGTAGCGCCCGCGAGGGTGGGGTTGACGGGTATTCGGCGGGGTGGTCGATGACCCAGCGCAGCCCGCTCTCATGACTGCCGGTCAACGCGGCGGCGATCCGGACCATGGTGACGGCCACCTGCGCTCGCTGGTCGTAGTCGGAGCCCGCAAGGTGGGTCAGGAGAACGGCCGCGTCGGCGGCGAACACGGCTTCGGCCGCCTCCAGCACGGCGCCGTCGCCGTAGCGCCCGGTCTCAGGAAAGTAGGTGTCCAGACACAGACGCGGCGAAAGGCCGTCGCGGCGCAACGTCTCGCCCCACTCCCCGACGGCTTCAGCTATCTGGGCGGCGTGGGTCGGCTCGGGGGCGTGTAGTCGGAGTCGTAGGTGGTCGGGGTCACCGGGTGCGCGGTAGCGGACGAACCACCACGGGGGTTCGTCGATCTGCTTCAACAATCCTGGTAGGTAGTCGGTGAGGATCGCGTTCTGACGCTCGGGGTGGGCGTAGATCTTGGCGTACAACCAGCGCGCCCCCGGCGCGGCAGGCACGTGACCGCGCTCGTGATCCCGAGTGCGCACGAGAGGCCGGTTCAGGGGCGTCGAAGCGCGGGCCGCGGTGGTCGTCAGGGGAACGGCGAGTTCGTGGGCGTGCCCGTCGACCCAGCCGAGCCCATCGCTGCTGTCGGATTCGGTGAGGATCGCCTGTCCGGCCGCGTGCAGCCGTCGGCGAAGCAGAGCCGTGTGTGCTCGCTCGTCCAGACGTAGCGGGAGCACCTGGTCGCCTTGGGCGAGTTCCACCGCCGCGGGGACACGCCACTTCTCACGCCAACGCTCCAACACCGCACGCCACTCCTGAGGATCTGCACCCTGCGAGGGGAGATCGTCGGTTGTGAGCCGCCAACGCGCCGGCGCCAGCACGGTGCGTCCATGGCGCAACCGCGGGAGAAAGGGCAGGTCCGTGGCGGCGCCCCAGTCGAAGCGGGTGAAGGATGCCAAGCACCCGCGTGGCAGGTGAGCGAGGAACCGTGCCAGCGGTGGGGCCTGGTGATCCAACGAGAGTGCGTGCAGCACCTGCGGCTCCACCACCTGGTGGCTCGGAACATGCACTAGGTGCAATTGGTGTCGGTCCGCTAGCACCGCCAGATCCTCCAGTGCCAGCACCTCAGCACCGTCGGGCGGGTATTCGCCCACGCAGATCACGCGGTCCAGGAAGCGTGGCGTGCGCGCGACGTTTCCCGCGCTCGCCCGGAGCGCGGGAAACACCAACTGAGCGCACACCGCACCCTCAGTGGCGGTGGGCAGGTGGCGGTACATCTCGGCCATGGTCGACTCCGCGGCCGTGAAGCGCCCCGTGAATGTTCCCACGGCCCGAGCCGGGCGCAGGCGCAGCGTGAAGTCGCCCGCTTCGATGGCACGCATGGAAGGCGCGGAGACCCGTACCCCGACCTCCACATGCGGCGGCAGCCGAGCCAGATCTCCCACCGTCAGCCGGTCGACGTCGGCATGATCGAGCACCACCTCATCGGCACCGCTCACCGCGGCATCCTGGGCGATCCGCAGGAGTCGGGCTTCGCGCTCCAGCGGTTCCTGAGACCGCGGAGGCATCAGCGACCCTGGGTAGGTGGCCGGATATCCCAGCCCCATGTCGCCGTCCACGACATCCAGTAACGGCACGAGGACCCCGGCGCCGTAGCGATGCACGAACTCCTGGTAGTACTGACGCCAGACCGGATGCCCCTGGGGATGCGGCGAAAGCCGCAACAGGGTCGATGCTCCGGCCTCCACCTCCAACCCCAAGATCTGGGGAACGGCGATGTCGCAGTCCAAACGCAGCTCCCGGCGCAACCCGTCCGCAGAACTGGAGTCCGCGCCACGCACTGGTGCCGAGACGGTCCCGCCGTTCGCAACGGGAAGCCGTGCGACCACGTCAGCCGCGGCCGGGACATCGGCAGCTCCACAGCGCGACAGCTCGGCCAGGACATGACCAGCCGCATCGGTGACAGTGCCGACCGGGCGCAGATTGGAGCGCAGGAACCCGTACGAAAGAAGCTCACCAATCAGCGTGACCACGCGCGCGGCGGATGCCTGCGGGTAATCCTCCCGCACCCGTTCCACCAGCTCGGCGACCGAGATCGGCGTCTCTGCGGCGGCTAGCGCGATCTCCACGGGAGCGGTGGAAGCCAGTTCCCGCCGGTCCCCATCGACAGTGAGCACGATGTGGTCGCCGCGCCGCCGGATCCGGTTATCGACAACGACCCGCAGCCTCTCCACGACCTCGGGAACTGCCTCCAGTTCCTCCACCACCTGCTGCATGCGCATCTCGTCAACGCGCGCCAGCACGCGGTGCTCCGTCCCCCAACGCACCCTGCCACGGGACGCGACACTACCGAACGCGGTGCCGGCGAACAGACCAAACGGTGTGGACCGGCCCGTCGCACGCAACACATACCCCACCAAGGAGGTGACCGCGCGGCGCACCCTCTTCTCCGACAACGCCTCACCCGCACAGAACCGGTCCAGCGTCGCAGCCAACGACGGACTCGCATCCCTGACGGCATCGGCCAACGATCCCCGCCACACCTCAAGCACCCAGCCGCGCAACGCAGTAGAGGACTTCTCGCCAAGGTCAGGCCAGCTCCGCGGCGCATCCTCAGCCCGCGCGTGGGCCGCACGCAGCAGAACCGGGCCCGCCACCCGGTAATACCTCGGGGCGGGCCCCTCCTGTTCCGGAGCGAAGAGGACGCGCTCCGCACCCAATGGCCGGTCAGACCCCACTGTTGGCACAGGCACTCGCGCAGGTGGACCCACAGCCATCGCCCGTGCCACACGGCACCAAGCCATCATCACTCACCGAATCGGCAACCACCCGGACCTGCAGCGTGAACCCCTCCAACGGGTCCATCGACAACGCGTCCTCACCCTGTTTCGTCGTCACATTCACCGCGACACCTCTCCTTCGGCGAAACCCGCACCGCGCTCGGCGCGTAACCACGCCGTCACCCTGCCACGGCGACCCCAGGCAAGGCAGGGCATTCTGCGGGGCATCGAAGGGCAATCTGGAGCGGCCAACGTGCCCCGGCTCGATACCCGCCCTGCGCCTATGGTGAGAGGGCCGCTTCCACCCAGGACCAAGGCAGGAAAGAGGGGAATGGCCGCCCCCACTAGCGAGCCGCTGACGCAGGAGGCGGCGCTACATACCGCCACGCAGGCGGGTACGGCACTCGGCCTCGCCGTCGCCGGGCGCAGGGTGCTTGGGCCGGTGGGCGCCAACGCGTCGGTGCCACTGCCCAAGGAAGGGCTCGTCCTACGCATCACTGCCCGCCACAGCGCTGACCGCGTCCGCCGCGAGCTGGACGTGGCCGGATGGCTCGACACCGCCGGTGTCCCCGCTGTACGCCCGGCCCGCTCCGCGCCGCTGGAGATCGGAGGCCTCCTGGTCTCGGTCTGGCACCAGGTCGCCGAGCCGCGCATGGCCACCAGCGCCGAACTGAGCGCGGCCCTGCGCCGCCTGCATGCCACACCGCCACCGCAGGACATCGTCCTTCCGCAGCTGGAGCCGCTGCGCGGGGTCGATCACTACCTGCACACCGCCACCGGGATCAGCGGCGACGCGCGCTCCTACCTGCACACCCGACTGCACGAGCTGCGCCGCGCCTACCAAGACCTGCAACCGGGCCTTGCGCCCGGCCCCGTGCATGGCGATGCCTACCGCAGGAACTTCGCCCGCACCCCCGACGGTGAGATCGTGGCGATGGACCTGGAACGGGTCTCCCACTGGCCTGCGGGAATGGGACCTGGTCGTCGCCGCCGTCTACCACGACCTGGGCTGGTACACCGCCGAGGACTACACCGCCTTCGCCCGCGCCTACGGCCACGGCGTCCGGGACTGGCAGGGCTACGCCACCCTGGCCGACATCCGAGGCCTACGGATGACCACCTGGCTCGCCGCCTGCACCGGCCGCGAACCCTGCCTCTTCAATGAGGCCGAGCACCGCATCGCCACCCGGCGCACCCGCCCCCACCACGTCAACTGGACCCCCGGCGTGTGCGGGCCTACGGCGCCGGTGGCGTGCGAGAACAGTTGTGTTCGTCGACTCCGCTCGGGCTGCGGATGGCGTAGAGGTAGAGTAGCGCGTTCAATGACGTGCCCGACACGATCTCGCGGCGGGCGACCAGGTGCGGGATGGTGGCCAGGGGGACCCACTCGATCCGTTCAACTTCCCAGTCCTCGGCCGGTGTGCCGATGAGCGTGGCGCTTTCGGCGAGGAAGACATGGTGCTCGGAGTCGCTGATTCCCGGGCTTGGCTGGGTGTACAGCAGTGGGCTCAGCGGCCCCGGACGCCATCCGGTTTCCTCCTCGACCTCACGAGCCGCCGCCGCTGCGGGTTCCTCGCCATCGTGGATCCCACCAATCGGGATCTCATAGGCCCAGGTGTCTGTGATGAACCGGTGCCGCCACTCCAGCAGCACCCGCTCCTGGCCGTCCAGAACCACAGCGCCCGCGCCGGGAGCCGAGCGCACCACCCGGTGCTGCAGATGCCGACCCCCCGTGATCTCCACGTCGGCGACCCGGATATCCAGCCAGCGATCCGTGTACAGAGGTTTCTCGGAATGGACGATCCAGCGCATGCAGCGGCTCCCACTCGTGGCAGTATTCTTTCCCAGGAGATCACACGCCGAGATTGAGCTCCGCATCCACGTGCTCGGCGAACGCACCGATCTCTGGAGTGGTGCTGCGCGACGTCAGGGCCAAGCGCACCGAACGGAGTCGGTCGTGCAGCCGTCCCGACTCAATGCCGCGAAAACGCTCCAGCATGTGGTAGGCCGGTTCCAAGGCCTCATCGACGCGGCCTTGCTGGACGCGGACGAGGGCAAGCCCGGCGTAGCGATGGACCTGACCGCGCAGGTGTGCCTGGTCGACGGTGCGCACTGCTTCGGCCGCATACTCTTCCGCGGCCGTCAGGTCCGCCAGCTGCCGTAGTGCTTCCGCGTGCTGCGTCTCCACCAATCCGGGCTGCACATATGAGGTCTCGGCTGGTTCCTCCCTGGGCCGGATACGACCGGCCATGGCCTCCGCGCGACTCATCAGGCTCTGGCATGACTGCTTGTCACTCATGCGTGCGTAGGCTCGGGCCTGCATGGTGTACAGGTCACTGGCGAGAGCTGGAGTAAGTGCGTCTCCAGCAGCCCGCGCGGCCGACTCGCAGAATTGGACGACCCTGCGATACTGCGCTGCCGCCATGGCCTGGTTGGCCAGGAGGGCAACAATGTAGGCGCCGAAAGCGCGGTCCCCGCTCGCCTTGGCCATGCGCAGTGCGGACAGGAAGTATCGCCGCGCCAACGGCTGGTGCGATGCGTCATAGGCGCAGATGCCAGCCAGCGCCGTCAGCGAGCCCACAGTGCGATACAGGTACCGGCCAGTGGCATCACTGTAGGAAGCCGAGAGGAGTGGGGTGACCTGGTCCGTAAGGAGCCGGGTCAGCCGTGGTCGAACCGGGATGCCCCCGACGCGCCGGTACATCTCCTCATAGTGCTGACGTGCAGCTTTGAGCCATTCCACGTCGCTCACACCGATGACGCCGTGGCCCCGGTGCGAGACGTCCCTGTCGTCGGGTGGATTCTCCCATTCAAACACCGGAGCGACAGCGCTGCTGTCGGTGAGCGGAGCAGAGTCCGCTACGCGCGCGACGGCACGGGCGTCCCGACGCCACGTGGCGGCAGCGCGGCGTACGGTCGTATCGAGCTCATCTGTGGGGTCTGCACGCGCCGGTTCCATGCCGATGTCATCCACCGCGAGCGTCCTGCCGATGCGACGGGACAAGAGGTCACAGATCACCTCGGGAACGTGACCGCGGGGGACAGCACGATGGCGGATCCAGCGGGCCACGGAAGTGTGGTCATAGCGGGTGCCCACCATCTCATTGATCTTGGACGCGAGCCCTGAATGCGATATCCCGGCCTCATCGATCAGGTCGGCCAGCAGAATGTTCGGCACCCCTACCACGGTGCGCTTCGATTCACACCCCGCGTGAATCCAATCCCCTGCCCCAAGCAGCTCAGGCCCTCTCGATGGCGTTGGCCCCAAGGGAGCCCGGCCCGTCGCCTCTGGGCTCAGGCGCTGCATGCCACTGCCCCTACGACTGGGGCGAAATCCCAGGTCGGTGTCAGTGTCGGCGCTGAGTACGGCCTTGAGCCCGGCGCGGTAGGCCGCGCTGGGCCAGGAGACCTTGCCGCGTTCGTAGCGCGCGATGGCGTGGGCATCCAGCGCGTGGCGCGTGCCGGTCGTGCGCCACAGGTACTTGTTGACCGCTTCGGCCAGCTCTGCCCGGCTCATCGGCTCCCCCGGAACGGACGGGGATGGGTATGCTTCGCGTGCCGCGCGGAGTCGGTCATTGGGTGTGTCGGTCGCCATGGCGCTGTCCTTGAGCGTGGGGGTGGTCGCTCCTGCCAGATTGCCCTTCGGTGCCCTGCTGCGTACCCTGCCGCGTTCGGCTAGTCCGGTCGATGCTTGGCATCTATGAGACCACACCACAGCGGAACGCCACCTCGATTCGATACACACAGCGGCGCTGGGCCCGCATCATCTACGCGCGTGCGGACCTCTCCGCGGACGGGCGCTGGAGTGTGGCGTGTGAACGAGTCCTGGGAAGGCTGATGACCACGCAGACGCTCACCGGTGGTGTCGTGGAACGTCACCCCGGGATCGCTGCCTTGTTTGCTTTGGCGGAACCGGTTCCGCGTGATCCACGATGCGGCGGCACTCCGCGTCCGCCGAATCCAGTTCATCGGCGGGCAGCCCACAACGCACCCCGATTTCGCGAAACTCGTGGACCACGCGCTTAACTACTCACTGGACGTGGAGGTATTCAGCAACCTTGTCCACGTCACCGACGAACATTGGACGCTGTTCCAGCGCCCCCGGCTCTCGCTCGTGACGTCGTACTACTCAGACGACGCAAACGAGCACGACGTCGCGACCGGTCGACGGAGCCACAGGCGGAGCCGGGCCAACATCGCGAAGGCGGTCAAGCTCGGTATCCCGCTCCGCGTGGGGATCATGGTGACGAGCGACGAACAGCGCGTGGACGAAGCCCGGCGGGACCTGGAGTCGTTGGGCGTGACGCGCATCCATGTCGACCATGTCCGCCCGTTCGGGGCGTGGCGGAGACGGAGCGGAGCCCGACGCGTCCCAACTGTGCGGCCAGTGCGGGAAAGGGGCCGCGTGCGTGAGTCCGACCGGGACTGTCTCCCCGTGCGTGTTCTCCACGTGGATCACGGTCGGCAACGTCCACAGCGACCCGTTGGCCGCTATCCTGCGCGGGGCCGCGATGGACGAGGCCAACGCAGCTATCCGGGCGGAAGCGAGAGAGGGGTGCAATCCCTGTTCCCCGAACTCGGGTTCCAATTGCGACCCGAATCTGGGGTGCAACCCGGGCGTTGGCGGTAGCGAATGTGACCCGAGGTTCTAAGGAACGCCGATGAATGACTCTCTTCCCGGGCCAGAGTTCGAAGCGCTGATGCAGCCGTACACGGGCGACGTGTCTGAGATTCGCCCCACCTCGCATGGACACATGACCGACGTTACCGCCGTAGTCGAGTGTGAGAACGGCCCGTTCTTCGTCAAGGCGATCCCCAACCGTCCAGGTGGCCGCCGGGACTCTCTGGTCCGGGAAGGGGCCATAAACCCGCACGTCCGCCCGCTTTCCCCCGCCGTACTGTGGCACGCGGAGGACGACACATGGGCCGCGTTGGGGTTCGAGGTTATCGACGGACGCCGCGCGAACTTCCGGCCCGGCTCTGACGACCTGCCGATACTCGCGGACCTCGTGAACCGAATCGGGGCCCTTCCGCTGCCTGACGTTGCGTACGGCTGGACGGAGACCCGTTGAGACCGATTCATGGCGGACGAGGCGGAGACGGCCCTACTTCGCGGGAACAGTCTGCTCTATGTCGACATCAACCCGAGCAATTTCGTGGTCGGGGAATCCCGCTCGTGGGTCGTGGACTGGGCGTGGCCCACGCGCGGAGCGGGCTTCATTGACCCTGCGTTGCTCGTGGTTCAGCTCGTAGCCGCCCGGCACGAACCGGCGGAGGCGGAGGGTTGGGCGGAGAAGTGCGACGCGTGGACGAGCGCGGACCGGGACGCCGTGGACGCGTTCGCTGCTGCAACAGTACGTATGTATCGGGAGCACGCAAAGCGGTTTCCTGATCAGCAGTGGCGGAAAGCTATGGTGGTCGCCGCCGAGTCATGGGCCACCCACCGTGGGCTCTCGCCGGTACCGGACATGGCGGAGTCCGAAGGCAGCTGACCCGCGTGTGTCGGGTCCGGCAGACTGCGGCACGGCGCTCTCGCGTGCACACACGTATGCCTGGTGGCTCAACAGGTCATTGCGCGAAGCCGAATGGCCAGACCTGTACACATGCAGTATCGCTACCCCTACCGGGCGAGCGCCCCTTCGACGAGCGCCTCACCGCCGGGGAGCTGCGCGAGCTGCTGCACGGCCAGCCGCTGGGGCTACGCCTGGGCCGGTGGGACGGCGCCTAGCTGTGAGGGTCGGGCTTTGGTGACGCCGGTGTGTAGGCGTGAGGCTGGAGGTCGACCGTCGGCGGTGCTGTGTGGCCGATGATCGTTGTCGTGGATGGTCCAGGTTGCGATGCCTGCTGGGCGCTCGTCCTCCCTGTCGTTGGCCTGGGCGTACAGGACTTCTATGGCCATGACGCGCTGCTGGCGCTCGGCTTTGCCGTTGTGCTGGGGCTTGAATGGTTGCGTTCGGCGATGCTTGGTGGGCGGGCCGACGATGCGCGAGAAGACCTGCGAGCGGCAACAGGCCCCGTTGTCGGTGTTCAGGCGGTGGATGTGGGTGACGCCGTGGGCGGCGAAGAACACCGTGGCTCGGGCCAGGAAAGGTAGCCGCGGTGGTTGCCCTCCTCGTCGGGTCGTGCCTCGGTATAGGTCAGGCGGGAAACCCATCGACGGTGGAGGCCAGGTAGACGTAGCCGCCCTCCGCTCCGGGGCCTGCCTGGCCCGGTCCGCAGTCGGTGCCTGCGGGGAGCTGCATCCGCGCACGCACCATCCTCCACCCTGGGGGAAGCGCCCGAGCTTTGGGACGTACAGGTAGACCGTGTGGCCCGGCCAGCGCGCGATCGCGTGGGTGTTCAGGGCGTAGTGCTGGTCGGTAGTGCGCCACAGGTGGTCGTTGACCGCCTCGGCCAGCTCCGCCCGGCTCATCGACTCCCCCGGAACCGACGGGGATGGACACGCCTCACGCGCCGCTCGAAGCCGGTCGTTGGGTGTGTCGCTCGCCATGACACCGTCCTTCACCACGGCGCCGCCCCGGAAACTACAGCGCCCCGGTTCGCACCGTCTGTACGAACGCCGCCCACTCGGTGCTGGGGAAGGCGAGGTGACCGTGGGTGGAATGCTGCGAGTCGCGGATGAGGACGTGCCCCTGGTCGGTGCGGCACTCGACACAGTCACCCTCATTGCCGCCGCTGTAGGTGCTCTTGTGCCAGCGGACTTCCAGGCAGTTGCCACCGTGGCCGCCGGAGTAGCGTGACTTGCGCCAGGACGTGGTCAGTACGCCGTAATCGCTCATAGCTGTTCCTTTCTACTACGGATCAGCTGTACGGACTCGCCAGGGGGAGGGCTTCTGCTTGGAGTGCTGAGAAGATCGCGGAGCACTGGCGCACGCTGTCCTCGGCGTCGAGGATCACCCCGCCCATGGTGTGCTCTGGATAGCGGCACGAGCGGCTATCGGCTGGTCACGACCCTGACCGATCACCGTACCCACCCCGCCGACGGGCTGGTCGAGCTCTGCCACCAGCGGTGGGAGATCGAGACCGCCTACCTGGAGATCACGTCGACCATGGCGGGCGGCCGCGTCCTGCGCTCCCGCACGCCCGAGGGCATCGCCCAGGAGGTCTACGCGCTGCTGGTCACATACCAGGTTCTGCGTCTGTCCATGGCCGATGCTACCGCTGCCCGCCCGGATGTGGATCCCGACCGGGCCAGCTTCACCATCGCGGTGCACACCGCCCGCGACCTGGTGATTCAGGCCGCAGGCATCATCGCCGGAGCGGTTGTCGACCTTGTGGGCACGATCGGCCGCCGTGTCCTGGATAATCTGCTGCCCGAGCCTCGTGTGCGGTCTCGGCCCCGGGTGGTCAAACGCGCGATCTCCAAGTACAACGCCAAGGGCGTCGTTGACAGGACCAGCTACACAGCCACGATCAGTATCAACATCATGGCCGTATCAAGTCCTTGACACCGCCACCAGAGCGCTTAACTACACGGCATTGCAGCTAGACCGGCTCCAGTGGCCGGTGGGGTCCGGCGGGCCGCTGGAGCCGTATCGCGTCGCCGGCCCACACCGTCCCGCCCTGAACGACCACTCCCATTACCCCGGCCCTGCGCACCACCGCCCCGGAAGGGTCCCGTTCCAGTACCGCCGCCAGCAGTCCCTCCTGGAACTCCTCGATCTGCCGGCAGGGATTGCGTAGCCCGGTGACCTCGACGATGGCCTCGGTCCCCAGCTGTAGGCGCGTACCTGTGCCCAGGCCCAGAAGGTCTACCCCCGCCGTAGTAATGTTTTCGCCCAAGTCGCCAGGCCCCACCGTGAATCCGCGCGCGCACAACTCGGTGTGCAGTTCAGAGTGCATCAGGTGCACCTGACGAAGGTTGGGCTGACTGGGGTCCCGCGCCACCCGCGAACGGTGCTGCACCGTGGCTCCCGCGTGCCCGTCCCCGGCGATCCCCCATCCGGCCACGAGCTCGATCTGCTCCGTGGGATCCTTGTGGAAGTGGTGTCCCGGGCTCCGACTCACCGCGTTCACCATCGCCCGGGTCGTCGCCGTCACGGTGCCACCATCTGGGTTGCGCCCGTCTGGGCGGGCGGTCCTCCCCGCTGCCGCACCATCTCGTAGAGCACGACCGTTGCGGCACTAGCCGCATTCAATGAGCTCGCTGTTCCCGCCATCGGGATCCGCATCATGGTGTCACACACCTCGCGCCAGGCAGCACTCAGACCCACGGTCTCGTTACCCACGACGAGTAACACCGGCTCCGACAGGTCCGCGACAGCCGGCTCCACCGTGCCCTGCTCGTCGCTTCCTGTCACCTGAATCGGGGTCCCAGCCCCGCGCTGCCGATGCACCCACTCCATAACCTCACGATGGGAGGGAACGCGCACCACCGGTATCCCGAACAGTGATCCGGTGCTGGCTCGCACCGCCTTCGGGTCGTAGGCGTCTGCGGAATGACCGGTCACGATCACCCCGTCGGCTCCGAAAGCATCCGCCGACCGCACCAGGGTGCCGATATTGCCCGGACTCGTGGGACGATCGAACACCACACCGCAGAACCCGGAACTTACCGGGATCCGCGACAGGTCATCCTCCGGCAACGCGGCCACCGCCACGAGCTCCGGGATCTCCGTAGCCTTCTCCCCCAACTCGGCCAACAGGTCGTCGGCCATGGCGAACCGTGGTGCGGACACCTCATCCAGAACGTTCTGGGCCCAGGCGGACAAGCGTCGTTCCTCGGTGTGCACCAGAGCCCGGATCGGCCAGCCCGCCGCGACGACCAGGCTGATCGGACGGACTCCCTGGACCAGAAACTCGCCCTGCCGATTACGTTTCTTGCGGTTGTCCAGCAGCGCGCGCCACTGCTGGAACCGTGCATTGCGTGTGGTGATTCGCGGCACCTGTCGCCCGTCCCCTCAGTCCAGCGTCGCCTGGATGAACGCCATGGCCGTTGCCCACGACTGGCGCGTGGCCGCCAGGTTCACCACGCTACCGCGCTTCCACGCATCCATGAATCCGTGTTCGGCCTCCGGGTACACCGACACGTGCGTCGCCGCCGCGCTTCGCTGCTGCAACCGCTCTTGCAGCGCGCGGAACACGGTGTGCGAAACGAGATGGTCCGCCCCGGGATAGATCAACTGCACCGGCGCGGCGATCTGCGCGCAGCGAGCCACCGGATCCTCGGTGTGGTTGGCCCACGGCTCCTCGGGAACTGTGGGATGGTAGGCCACGCAGTTGGCCAGACGCCCGTCCTGGGCGGCCAGCAGCAGAGCGAACCGGCCACCCATGCACCAGCCCAATACCCCGACTTGCGCCAACCCCAGATCCTCGAACATGTGGTCCAGCAGGCGCACCTGTTCGGCACACACAGCGGCATCGTCGAGCTGGCCCATCAGCGACAACAGCTCCTCACCGGAGCTGTTGTCGGAGCTGCGCCCCTCGAACGGATCCCAGACCACCGCCGTCACCCCGGCGGACGCCATGCCGTGCGCGTACTCACGAACCTGGGCGCCGATCCCGGTAACCATCGGCAACACCAGCATCCCCGAACGCCGCGGGCCGGCAACCGGGGAGGCCATGTAGGCGTTCAGCCCTCGTGTCCTGGTCCATTCTCCGGTCACCAACGTCAACGTGTCCCACCCCTTCCTCCCGCCGACCGCGCGTTCACAGGTATACCGGTCGGCACCTGATCCTCACCACCCGCGGGCCGCGGACAGCAAGTACTGTTGGACCCGTCGCACCTGCACCCCCAGGTCTCCACCCGGCCGCCACACCAGAAACCCGGTGTTGACCGGAGGATCGTCCGGTTCCCGCAATGCGACCAGGGTCCCCTGTGCAAGCTCCGAACGACACAGATACCGCGGCAACACCGTCACCCCCACCCCCGATACCACGAGGGACAGCACCCCGCGCAGGTCCGGCATGGTCACCGCAGCCTCACCACTGAGCCGGACCCCGAAGACGTGTCGCCAGTACCTGCGCAGGATCGGCAGGTCCTCGGCATAGGCCACGATCGGAACGTCCCGCAGCGCATCCGGCCCCAGCTCCTCCCCCCGGCCATAGCCGAGCTCCATCGCCTGCCGCGGCGAGGCCACCAGCACGAACTCCTCGTCCACCAGCGGCTCGGCATGCAAGCTACGCCCGCGTGGCCGCACCGCAGAAAGCACCAGATCGTGCTTACCCGAGCGCACCTCCGCCAGTAGGTCGTCGGCCAGACCCGTGCTTACCCGCAACCGGACCCCCTCCCGCACCAGCGGGGACAACGCCGGAAGCACACACCGGCTCAGGATCTCGGCGGGACCCGCAAGCCGCACCGGGGCGGCGACGCCCAACCCCGAGTAGCCCGCCCCCTCGGCCACGACCGTCTCCAGGGAATCCAACGGCCCGGCCACCCGGGCCACCAGGTCATGAGCCGCCGGACGCGGCGCCACCCCACGGGGTAACCGCTCGAACAGGTCCCGCCCCAAGCCCTGTTCCAAAGCCCGGACCTGGGCAGTGACCGTGGGCTGCGACACCCCGAGCACCTCGGCCGCAGCCGTCAACGATCCGGTGCGGTACACGGCGAGAAAGGTTCGCAACTGGGCCAACTCGACCGCCCGCCGTGCACCCCCTCCGGGGCGACCATCAGAATTCTGATCACTCACCCACGCGAGTCTATTGGTACATCAATCAACGCTGCGCCTAGGCTCAACGCTGGACGCCGAACCTGACAGCCACGGGCGTCCAACCCGGCCACACCATCAATGCGACCGAAGTCACGGAGAAACCATGGCCACAATCCTGTTCGTTATCTCGGCCAGTGACCACTGGACCCTCATTGACGGCAGCACACACCCCACCGGCTACTGGGCCGAAGAGGTCGCCACGCCCTACCGGGTGTTGACCGAGGCCGGACACACGGTTGTTGCCGCCACTCCCGGCGGGGTCGTCCCCACCCCAGACCCCACCAGCCTCACCCCCGAATCCACCGGTGGCGCGGACAACGCGGCCCAAATCCGGGCGACCCTTGCGGAGTTCGCCACCCTGAACGCGCCACTACGCCTGGAGGACGTCAGCGCGCGCGACTACGCCGCCGTGTTCTACCCGGGTGGTCACGGCCCGATGGAGGATCTCGCCGTCGACCCCACCTCGGGGGAACTTCTGACCACCACTGTGGACAGCGGCATCCCCCTGGGCGTGCTGTGCCACGCACCGGCCGCGCTCCTGGCCGCACGGCGCGCCGACGGCAGCTGGCCTTTCGCCGGATACCGAATGACGGGTTTCACGAACACGGAGGAGTCCCAGGCCGGGCTCGCCGACCAGGCTCCATGGCTCCTCCAGGACCGACTCACCGAACTGGGAGCCGACTTCGTGTCGGCCAGCCCATGGAGTTCCCACGTGGTCGCCGACCGCGGTCTGTACACGGGACAGAATCCGGCTTCCTCGGCCGAGCTGGCCCGCACGATCCTCGGGGCGATCCAGTAACCATCCAACGCAAGGAGATTCCATGCCAGTGACCAGCCGCGAGGTCCACCTCGTTTCCCGGCCCCACGGCGAACCCAAACCCAGCGACTTCGAGATCGTCGAAACCACTTTGGACGATCCCGAGACCGGCCAGGTCCTGGTTCGCAACGACTGGGTGTCCGTGGACCCCTACATGCGCGGTCGCATGAACGATGTGAAGTCCTACGTTCCACCGTTCCAACTGAACGAGCCCATGGAGGGCGGAGCGGTGGGGACGGTTGTGGCCTCGCAGAGCCCCGAGGTACCCACGGGAAGTACCGTGCTCCACGACCTCGGCTGGCGCGAGTACGCGCGCGTTGACGCAGCCAAGGTACGCACCGTGGACGCCACCATCGCCCCGCCCCAGGCCTATCTCGGTGTGTTGGGCATGCCCGGGCTGACCGCCTACGTTGGACTGACCGAGATCGCCCCCGTCGCCGAGGGGGACACCGTGTTCGTGTCCGGCGCGGCCGGTGCGGTGGGCAGCCTCGCCGGACAGATCGCCCGCAAGCTGGGGGCCCGTCGAGTCATCGGGTCCGCGGGTGGCCCGGAGAAGACCCGCCGGCTACGTGAGGACTTCGGCTTCGACGCAGCTATCGACTACCGCGCTGGTGACCTGCCCGGACAGCTGGCCGAGGCCGCTCCCAAGGGGATCGATGTCTACTTCGACAACGTGGGGGGAGACCATCTCGAGGCCGCGATCGGCGCGATGCGGGTCCACGGGCGGATCGCGCTATGCGGTGCCATCTCCGCCTACAACGCCACCGAGCCCGCCCCCGGACCCAACAACCTGGTGCTGGCGGTGGGCAAACGGCTCACCCTACGCGGCTTCATCGTGATGGACCATGCCGACCAGGCCGGCCCCTACGCCCAGCGTGCAGCCAGCTGGCTGGCCGAGGGCGCACTACGCACGGAGGAGACCATCGTGGAGGGCATTGACCAGGCTGTTGACGGTTTTCTGGGAATGATGCGGGGCGCGAACACCGGCAAGATGCTGGTTCGGCTCAGCGATGCCTAGCTAGATCGGTGCTGGGGGACGTCTGGCGGGCTGCGCTCATGATGCGGATGTGCACAGGAACGTGCAGGCCTGTCTGGCTGGGCCGTATGTCGAGGTGGAGCCTGGCTCCGCCTCGCTCCCCATTGGCCGTGTGCCAGCCTCATTGGCTGTCGCTGGCTTCCACATGGCCTGGGGGTGGGCCCCGAGGCGGCATAGCGGCCCCAACGGCCCCGGTCCGGCTCGCGCCCCCAGCACCGCCCCTCGGCGATCGCCCACGCGTGAGGCGTGCCGGGCATACCGCGGCGCGCCAACGCTGCGCGGAGAACCGCAGGGCCCCTGCTCCTGGTGGGCGCCCGGCGGCGGTATTCGCTGCGGAACACACTCCCCGGATACCCCGAAACACTCAGGCCTCGGTGCCGCGAACCCGGTGCCGCGCGACCGGTGGCTCCACCGACCAGGGGAAGTTGATCCACTTCTCGGTGCGCTTCCACACGTACTCGCAGTTGACCAGCGACTGCGGCTTCTCGTAGATCACCGCACTGCGCACCTGCGCGACGTGTTCGGCACAGAAGTCGTGTACGAGTTTCAGGGTGCGCCCCGTGTCCGCGACGTCGTCGGCAACCAGGACCTTCTTGCTCCCCAGGTCAACAGCGTTGGGAACCGGCGGCAACATCACGGGCATGTCCAGGGTTTCCTCAACGCCGGTGTAGAACTCGACGTTGACGACGTTGAGGTTCTTCACGTCCAGGGCGTAGCCGAGGCCGCCCGCGACGAACAGGCCGCCGCGGGCGATGGACAGAATGATGTCCGGCTCGTATCCGTCGTCAGCGATGGTCTGCGCCAGTTGGCGCACAGCGGTACCGAACATCGCATAGCTCAGGTTCTCACGGGTGTCCCCGTTCACAGCCACCCCCGGGATCATGCAGGCACACGGTACGAATACGTGGCCGGGACACGATCCGGCACCAGTGCAATGCCCGGCCGGCCCGGACCACTCCCCCAGTATCCCGCCCCGCGCCAAGCCCAGGGGCTGGCTCTCCCGCGGGCACCGCAGCGCCGGGATCAACTGTTGGGCTTGAGCGTCCACACCACGGTCATCTGGCCACTGACCGTCCCGTCCTCGGCGCGCAGTTCGATCTCCACCGTGAATTCGGGCCGTTGGCCGGCGTCCAGTTCGCCGACGATCTCCTCCCGATCCCGCCCCAGGGTGGCCTCGGCGTAAACGATCCCCATGGCCAGACGTTGATAGTGGATCTCGGCGCGCACGGCGAGGGGAACCGCGCGGTTGAGCTGGTCGCCGAAGGTGCCAATGACAATTGCCCCTGAGGCGGACTCGGCGAGAGTGAACATGGCGCCCGCGTGCGGCCCGCCCAGGTGGTTGTGATGATCCGGATTGTCCGGGAGCCGCAGCACGGCTCGTCCGTAGTCCAGCTCGGTGAACTCGACCCCCAGAGTGCGGGCGAAGGGCACCGCAGAGAGAAATCCGGCTTTGACCGTCTGCGCCGTCTCGGCGTCCATCGTTGCCATACCCCAGATATTACTACTCAGTAACCCAGGCGAGTACCACGATGGGCTTCGGCTCCACCGCCCCGAACATCACAACCAGGACGGGACGGGAGCCGTACTGGAACGCACCACAAGCTCCGGGTGGAACAGCAGCTCCCGCTGGCAGCCCTCCGAGGAATCGAGATCGGCGACCAGGGAAGCGACGGCGGCCCGGCTCATCTCTCGAACCGGTTGGCGGATCGTGGTCAGGGGTGGATCAACGTAGGCCATGAGCGGCGAATCGTCGAACCCGACCACGGAGAAATCTTCCGGAACCCGGTACCCGGCCTCCCGAGCTGCGCGGATGGCCCCGACGGCCATCGTGTCACTGGCACACAGCGCCGCGGTGCAACCTGCGGCGAGCAACTCCCGGGTCGCGGCATGTCCCCCTTCCAGGGTGTGCAACTCGTGACGACACCATTCCTGTGGCGGCTCGGCTCCGACAGCGCGCCGCATTCCGTCCAGGTACCCGGCACGCTTATGGATCACGGGTACGAACCGGTGTGGACCCAGGGCGATCCCAATACGACGATGCCCCAGCGCCGCCAAGTGCTGTACGCCGAGTTCGATGGAGCGGGCGTCGTCGTTGCGGATCAGGGGGGCGGCGATCCGGTCCGCTCCCTGGGCCTCGGGGGCGACCCCACCGATCAGGGCAAGGGGCAGGCCCTGATCGAGGAGTCGCCGGTATCGGTCCAGGTCTGCGTGGCTGTCGGCATGCTTGCCGTACACGTAGACGATCCCACACACCCCTCGCTCCAGCAGCAGCTCCGTGTAGTCGTCCTCAGTGACGCCGCCCGGCTCCTGTGTGCACAGCACACAGGCGTATCCGCGCTGCATCAGCATGGACTCCACACATTGGGCGTAGGCGGGGAAAATCGGATTGTCCAGCTCAGGAACGATCAGGCCAACCAATCCCGCACGCGCGGGCTGCAACCGCTGGGGACGCTCGTAGCCAAGCACGTCGACCGAGCGCAGCACGGCCCGCCGGGTGCTGGGAGACACGCCGGGACGACCGTTGAGTACCCGACTCACGGTCGCCGCGCTCACGCCGGCGTGTCCCGCGATCTCGGCGAGACCGGCTGTGCCGGTGCTCACGCCCGCCACCAGGCGGCACTCTCCGGTGGCAGCACCGTGGTGACTCCGGACACGTGGACCTGCTGTGTGGACACGAGCAGCTCTCCCGGTACGTTGATCTCCACCGGATCGGTTCCCATATTGGCGGTGCAGACCAGCCCGGAGTCCGTTCGGAAACCCAGCACCGTATCCGGGGTGTCCAGCCAGTCCAGCCGTGCCGATCCACCCAGAACCCGGCGCACGCCCAGGGCCTGCTGATACATCCGCAGGGTGGAATCGGGGTCCGTGGTCTGGGCCGCGACAGTCCGAGTGCGCCAGGCCTCGGGAACGGGCAGCCAGGATCGTTCTCCGAAGCCGAAGGGTGGCTGATCCCCATCCCACGGGATCGGGACCCGACATCCGTCACGTCCGCGGTCGGTGTATCCGGACCGACGCCAGACCGGGTCCTGGAGTACCTCGTCAGGAAGGTCGGTGACCTGCTCCAGGCCCAACTCCTCCCCCTGGTACAGGTACGTCGCGCCAGGCAGTGCCAGCATCACCAGCACCGCGGTGCGCGCTCGGCGCAGTCCCTGCTCTCCCCCACCGTAGCGGGTGGTGTGCCGCACCACGTCGTGGTTGGAGAGGACCCAGGTGGGCAGTGCGTTCACCTCAGCCAGCGTCCGCACGGTCGCGTCGATGACCTCTCGGAAGGCCCCGGGGTCGAAGTCGGTGCTGAGGAACGCGAAGTTGAAGGCCTGGTGGAGCTCATCGGGACGGACGTAGCGACTCATCCGCTCCAGTGTGGGCAGCCACGCCTCGGCCACGGCCATCCGGTCCCCGGGATAGGAGTCCAGGAGGGCACGCCAGTCCCGGTAGACGTCGTGAACCTCCTCCTGGTCCCAGTACGGGCGCGGGGTGGTGTCGAGGATTCCCTCCCGGTCGGCGGTGTCGTCCGGGAGTCCTTCGGCTTTGAACAGGCCGTGCGCCACATCGATACGGATACCGTCCACCCCGCGGTCCAGCCAGAACCGCAGGACGTCACGGAACTCTGATTGGACCTCGGGATTGCGCCAGTTCAGGTCGGGTTGTTCGGGAGCGAACAGGTGCAGGTACCACTCGCCCGGGCGCCCGTCAGGTTCGGTGACACGGGTCCAGGCCGAGCCCCCGAACACCGACTCCCAGTTGTTGGGGGGCTCGGCGCCATCGGAGCCGCGTCCAGGCCGAAAGAGGTACCGGTCCCGAGCGGGTGAGCCCGGACCCGCGGCCAGTGCCTCGGTGAACCAGGGGTGCTCGTGGGACGTGTGGTTGGGCACCACATCGATGACGACCCGAATCCCCAGACGGTGGGCGTCGGCGACCAGGGCGTCGAAATCGTCCAGGGTTCCAAACTCGGGGGCCACCGCCCGATAGTCACGAACGTCGTAGCCCCCGTCCGCCATGGGCGAGGCGAAGAACGGGGACAGCCACACTGCGTCCACCCCAAGCTCGGCGAGATGGTCCAACCGGGAGCGGATCCCGATCAGATCTCCCACCCCGTCGCCGTTTCCGTCGGCGAAAGAGCGGACGTAGATCTCGTAGATCACGGCGTTACGCCACCAGGGCTGCCGATGGGCCGGCGACGAAGACGCAGCCGCCGTGGCGACTCGGGTCACGGTCGCTTCTGACTCAGACATGTGCTCCCGTCTCGGGTCGGATGATCGGATAATGGAATGCCGGTGGGGTCACGAGGTGGGGCAGCGCAGCCGGCACGAGGCCACCGGAGTTCAGGTCTTGGTGGCTCCGGCGGTCAGCCCGCCCTCCAGGTGACGTTGGGCGAGGAGGAAGACCAGGGTGGCCGGAATCGCGATCAACACGGCCGCGGCGCTAAGCATCCCCCACTCGGCTCGCCGTTCACCCACGAAATGCTGGAGTCCCACGGCGAGGGTGTAGTTGCTCTCGGTCGTCATGAAGGCGGTGGCGAAGGCGACCTCGCCCCAGGCGGTGATGAACGCGAAGAACGCGACCACAGCCAATCCCGGTTTGGCCAACGGCAGGATCAGCCGCCAGAAGGTCCCGAAGGGACTGAGCCCATCCATCCGTCCGGCCTCGTCGATCTCGACGGGGATGGTGTTGAAGTATCCCCGAAGCATCCAGGCACAGAACGGGACTGCGATGGTCAGATAGGTCAGGGTCAGTCCCAGATGGCTGTTGATCAGCCCAAGACGCAACAGGACGTTATAGATCGGAACGATCAGGATGGCTACCGGGAACATCTGGGTGATCAGCAGCGACCACATGAGGGGGCGCATCCCCGGGAAGCGGAACCGACTGACCGCGTAGCCGGTGGTTGCGGCGACGAAGAGCGCGAACAGGGTTGTTCCACCGGCCACGAGTACGGAGTTGGCGAACCACCGCGGGAACTCCGTGTTGGTCACCACGTGGACATAGTTGGCGAGGGTGGCCTCACCGAGAAACTCGATCTGGGTGCTCTGCCAGGCCTGGCGCGGCTGGAGAGACGTGATCGCGATCCACACGGCGGGCAGAATCGCGATCGCACTCGCCAGCACCAGGGTGGTGTGCAGTGCGACCGACGCGGCCCGGCTCCGGTGCCGACGCCGGCGGGGACGCGCGGCGGTGGTTTCGGCCGTACTTACCATGCTTGTCCTCCCCGCTTCAGTGCCCGCTGGTAGATGACGGCCATGACGAGGAGCAGCCCCAGGATCAGCATGCCGTAGGCCGAGGATGCCCCATAGTCACCGATACCTTCGAAGGCCAGCCGGAAGGCGTAGGTCACCAGAAGCTCGGTACTGTCCCCGGGGCCGCCCCCGCTGACGAGGAAGATCACCGGGAACTGGTTGAAGGTCCAGATGGTCCCGATCAACACGACCGGTGCAGCCACCGCGCTCAGCCCGGGAAGGGTGATGTGTCGGAACTGCTGCCAGGGTGAGGCCCCGTCGACTCGGGCGGCCTCGTACAACTCTCGGGAGATCGACTGAAGTCCCCCCAGAAGCGCCAGCATCATGAAGGGCACACCCAACCACACGTTCACGAGGATCACGGAGACTTTCGCGATCGTGGGGTCGTTGAGCCAGGGAACCGCGGGCAGGCCCAGGTTCGTGAGCGCGGCGTTGAACACGCCGTACTGTCCGTTGAGCAGATAGCGCCAGATGAATGCGCTGACGAAGGGGGGGAGTGCCCAGGGCACGATCATCAATACGCGATACAGGCCGCGCAGGCGAATGTGGCGATTGAGGAGGATCGCCAAGGCCAGGCCGATCCCGAAGTGTGCCGCGACACACACCACGGTCCAGACCACGGTCCACACGAGGCGCGGCCAGAAGTTCCCGATGTCACCAGCGAGGATCTCCAGGTAGTTGGCCGCCCCCACGAACTCGTAGGTGGCCGGGATCTCGTTCTCGCCGATGGTACGGCCGATGTTCTGTTCGGTGGCATTGGTGACCGACAGGTACAGCCCCCGAAGGAACGGGAAACCGATCAGCACGCCCATCACGATGATCACGGGCGAGGTCAGGGCCCAGGCGTACCAGTGGTGTCGGAGGAATCGGCGCAGCGGTCCCATGGGGCCGCGGTGGCCTTGGACGGGCGCGTCCATGGCCACCGCGGATGCACCGCTGGATGGGGGGGTCTCCTCGTCCGCGGGCCTCCCCGCGGCAGCGGTCGATGTTGCGCGCACCGTCACTCCCAGTCCGGAAGAAAGCCCTGGTAGGCCTCGGCGACGTCATCGAGTGCCTCCTGGGGAGTACTTTCCCCGATGAGCGCCTCTTCGTAGGCCTGGTCGAGGGGCTCGAAGAGCTGTCCGGCCTCCGGAATCCAGGGACGCGGTTGTGCCGCCTCCATCACGGGTTCGAAGGCTGAGATGATCTCGTGGTCAGCGACACCGTCCGCCTCGTAGACGGAGGCACGGCTGGGCAGCAGTCCCAGTTCCTCCGAGATCGCCTGCTGGGTGTCGGCCGAGGCCATGAACGCGATGAATTCGTGGGCCGCGTCCAGGTCAGCACTACCCGCGTAGGCGGCGTAGTTGTGGCCACCAACCGGCGCTCCGGCCTCGAGCGCGGCGACTCCCAGGTTGTCGGGGTCGTCCTCGAACTGGGGGCCTCCCATGAGGTCACCGATCGCCCAGGGCCCGTTCAGGATCATTGCCGCATCGCCATCGCGGAAGGCGCCCTGCATGTTGTCGTAGCCCTCGGCGAGATCGGGTTCGACCGCCCCACCGTCGGCGATGAGGTCGAGGACGTCCTCCAACCCGGAGACCGCCGCCGGCTCGTTGACGGTCACCGCCTCGGCCTGGTCGTCGAGCAGGTCGGCACCGTGCGCGTAGAGGAACGGCAGCAGGAAGTACCCCTCGGGATTCAGGTACAGCCCCGTGGCGTCGGTGTCCTCGCTGACCGATATGGCGACCTCGGTGAGTTCGGCCATGGTCTCGGGTGGGTCCTCATAGCCGGCCTCGGCCAGCAGGTCCCGGTTGTACAGGAGTGCCAACGAGTCAGTGACCTGCGGAACTGCGTAGGTGCTTCCGTCGTACTGAGTGCTGCTGTAGGGGCCCTCGAGGAAGTCGTCGGGGTTGTGCAGCGCGGGGGTATCGTCGAGTTCGGCGAGGAGCCCGAGGGAGGCGAACTCCGCCGTCCACGCAACCTCGCTCCGCAGGACGTCGGGCGCGTCCTCCCCGCTCTCCGCGGCGGTCTTGAACATGTCCTGCGTCTCGTCAAAGGGCACCGTCTGATGGTTGACGATGATGTCGTGTTCCTCTTCGAACTCCCGAATCTGTTCCTCGAAGGCGGGAGCCTCGTTCTCGGGGTCGGCGGTGTCCCAGAACGTGATCTCCCTGTCGCCATCGGCGGTGTCGTTGTCGCCGGCACATGCGGTCATGGCCAGGGTTATGCTCGCGACCACACTGCCCGTACGGACCAGGCGCATCTGCTGCTCCTTACTTGGATCGGCCACTGCTTCCCCTCCGCGTTGCCCCCAGCCAGCGGCGGGGTTTCCGCAAAGTTAGCAATGAATTGCAGAGATTGAAACAGTTTGCGCGACGTGGATCACACGGGCGCGACTCCGGAAGCCCACGAAGAGCCGCATACCCAGCCACATCCGATCACTAAAATCGCACGTCACAACTGTGCAACATCCAGGTGACAGCCGAGGTCACCCCCGATTCCACCTCCACGCCTCCAAGTTGGTACGCACCCATACCCACCACCCCCACCCCATCAGCCGCAACATATTGCAGTCGGTTTGCGGGTATGGCGCCGACCCGAGTCCCGACCATGCACCATGCCGGACCGGCGACAATGGAGAGAGCGGCCATTGCGCCCAGCGCATCCGGTGGCCGGGGAAGGAACCCACCCGTGAGTACGAACGAGCCATCACCTCTGCAACTGCGCCTGCGCCTGCTGCTGTGGTCGGCGGCGCTGCCCGGACTGGCTCTCGTCGGGTTGGTTCTGGCGGTGTTCTTCGTGCTCAGCCTCTCCCTGCTGGCGATCTGGTTCGGGCTCCCCCTGCTGATCCTCGCAACCGTGATCATTCGAGGGCTCACCGAAGCCCATCGCGGATGGCTTGCCGAATGGCTCGGAACGCCGATCCCCACCCCCTACCGGCCGCTTCCCCCCACCCGCAACATCCTGACCCGTTCCGCTGCGATCCTGCGCGATCCAGCGACCTGGCGGGATCTGTCCTGGCTGTTCATCAACGCCACCCTCGGTCTGTTGCTGACCCTGCTGCCACTGGCCCTACTGGCCCAGGCCGTGCAGGCGGTACTGATCAACCTGTACTGGCCGGCTCTTCCGGGGGTGCACTGGGTGATGTTCGTCCCGGTACAGGACGCCGCAACCGCGCTGCTGGCCCTGCTGCCCGGCCTCCTGTGCCTGCTGCTGTTTTGGTGGCTGTCCCCCGTCTGTATGCGGGCCTATGCCCGATTGAGTCGATTGCTGTTGGCCCCGACAGAGAACCAACGGCTCGCGGCCCGCGTTCAGCATCTCCACGAGAGTCGAGCCGACACTGTCGACGCTCAAGCCTCCGAGGTACGGCGCATCGAGCGTGACCTCCACGACGGAGCCCAAGCTCGCCTGGTCTCCCTGGGCATGAGCCTCGGCCTGGCTGAGGAAATTTTCGACCACGATCCCGCCACCGCCCAACGGCTCCTGGCCGAGGCCCGAGCCACGACCCAGCAGGCCCTGACCGAGCTGCGGAGTCTCGTGCGGGGCATCCATCCGCCCGTTTTGGTCGAACGGGGACTCCAGGGCGCGATACGGGCCCTGGTGGTATCCCAGGCGATTCCCGTGACCGTCGACATCGACCTGCCCGGCCGCCCACCAGCCCCGGTCGAGTCCGCGGCCTACTTCGCCATCACCGAAGTCCTGACCAATATCACCAAACACGCCGCGGCGGAGCGGGCCTGGGTCCGGGTCAACCACGGTCGGGGACGGCTGGTCATCGTGGTCGGGGACGACGGAGTGGGGGGTGCCGATCGCAGCGGCGGCTCTGGCTTGCGGGGCATCGAACGGAGACTGGACGCCTTCGATGGCACGATAGGGATCGTCAGCCCTGCCGGCGGGCCCACAATCGTAACAATGGAGCTGCCATGCGTGTTGTCATCGCCGAGGACCTCGCTCTCCTCCGGGACGGGTTGATCCGGCTGCTCCAGGCGCACGATCTGTCCGTGGTCGCCGCTGTCGAGACCGGACCGGAGCTGGTCGCGGCAACCCTGGAGCACCGTCCGGAGGTGGCCGTGGTCGACGTGCGCCTACCACCCACCTTCACCGACGAGGGGCTTCAGGCGGCAATGTCGGCGCGCTCGAAGCTTCCCGGCCTCCCGGTCCTCGTGCTGTCCCAACACGTGGAGCCCCTGTATGCCACCGAACTCCTCAGTGACAACACCGGCGGTGTTGGCTACCTACTCAAAGACCGCGTCTTCGACGTCGGCGAATTCGTCTCCGCCGTGCTCCGAGTCGCCGATGGTGGCACCGCCATGGATCCCGAGGTCATAGCGCAACTTCTCAATCGCCGCGGGGAACAGGGGCCGCTGGCCACCCTCACCGCCCGAGAGCGCGAGGTGCTCGCGGAGATGGCAGAAGGCCGCTCCAACAGCGCCATCGCCGAACGGCTCGTGGTCACCGAGAAGGCCGTCAGTAAACACATCAACAGCATCTTCACCAAACTGGAACTACCACCCTCCGCCGACGACAGCCGCCGCGTCCGTGCCGTACTCGCCTATCTGAACCACGAGCATGACTGAGCGAGGTCGTCACCCAACGACATCATCGTGGGTGCGTGCCCACGGTGGCCGGACGGTCGGAGCTTAGTCGGACAGGGGATGCCATCGGTACATGGCACTGATCTCGGCAACGAAATCTCGGGTGACCGCGGCGACGTCCGGGTGTCCTGAGGTGTCCAGATAGCCGTTGTCGACGGTGAACGTCACCGGCAACACCGTGACGTCACGCAGGGCCAGTTCCGGGGCGACCCGCCCGTTGGCCTGGTTGACGATCGACCAGACCTGTGAGCGCAAATCCGGATCCCCAACGAGGGCACGCCAGGAGGTGGCCAGCGGTTTTCCCTGGTCCAGCCGCCACACCTCCAGCTCGTCCACGGAAACCGTGACGAGCACGGCGCGGACCGGCCACCCCTCGTCGAGGATCACCGCATGACCGATGAGGGGATGTGCCTGGATCAGGGACACCAGGAGCCGATTCGCCTCCTGCGTCGAGGTGGGTCCCCCCGGCGGCGCAGTGTCCGGGCGCGGGGCAGGTGTCTCCTGCACGCTCGGATCCGCCCACTCCCAAGTGCCCCCCTCATTCCCCGAGCGTGGTGTCTCGGCCGGCTGCGCATCTGGATCCGGGGTGAATGCGGCCGCCCCCCCAACGGTCTCCTGGGCCGCGGTCAGCACCTCCAGCCCCGGGATCTGTGGAGTCTGCCCGGTCGAGATCCCCACGCCGGCCAGGAAATTGTCCAACCAGTCCGGCAACGGACCGATGCTCAACGCGGCGGCAACCTCCCCGCCCGCCCCCTCCCGGATCTTGGCGTACATCCACTCGTTCATCGCACGGCGCATCCGAAGCCAGCGTCCGGGCCGGTCCGTGGCTCCGAAGCGCCCGGCGATCTCGGCGGCGGCCTCGAAGGTGTGCAGGGTCTCGGCTCCGGACCGCTGGGCGCGCTCCCGCGCTCCCCGGTAGATCTCCTGAAGCTCGGCGGGCAGACCGAGCAACAGCGTGGGCCGGAACTGTTGCCAGTGATGCTGGAGGGTTCGCGCTCCCCCACCGTCGGGATGGCCCGGCTCCAGTGCGACCACCCCGGTGTACACCTGCCTGAGCACACATGCCAGCAGGAGAACCTGGATGGAGGGATGCCACAGGGGCAGGTGTACCACAGCCGCGGGACCGCGGCCGGGGGTGTCCGCGTCGAGTGCGAGCAGCGGATCGAGATACTCGCTGGCAACGTGGCCGGCCTCGGCCAGGAGCTCACCATGGGTGCGAACCTGTCCCGGATCATGTTCCTTATAGGTGATGGTCGCGGGATGTTCGGAATGGGTCTGGGTCTTGCGTTGATAGACCGCGCTGGACTCCATGTAGGTTCCCAGGCGGCTGATGGCGGTGAGACCGTCCTGGTCCAGCCGCCACACCCGCCCCAGATCCGGGATCGTGTCCCGGCATTCGGTGGCGATACGCGCGTGCTCGTCTCCCTCGACGAGCACCGCCGCCGGCCGGCAGTGCCGCAGGACGTCGCGCACCCGGGTCGTGGCCGATGCCGGATCCAGGGGGACCGCAACCGCCCCCAGAGTCCACAGTGCGAAGGAAACCAACACCCACTCGTGACGGTTACCGAGGATGAGACCGACCCGGTCCCCCACCCCGATCCCAGCCGCGATAAACCCTTTAGCCAGGCTACTGACCTCGGAGCGCAGCTCTGTGGCGGTTATCGGCTGCCACTGTCCGTCGCCGGGCCGACCCAACAGTCGCCCCTCCGGGCTCACCTCGGCGCTGTCGTAGACGAGGTCGGCAAGGACCGTGGCGGGACGGCCCGAACCATCCACGGTGACATCCGTGGAGCCAGCGCGCATCTGTCACCCCATCTCTGTGTTTCCCCGCATACTCTGCCCGGACACGGAACATTGAGCAATGGGGCGCGACAGACCGTATGCGGCCGCCGGGCGGGGGCGCCAGCGACCCGCTCAGGGAGTGACTCGACGCAGCCCCAGACACAGCATCCCGGCCCCCAGTCCGGCGCCGAGCATCACCGCACTCATGCTGGTAAGGGTGGCCTCGCCGGTGGACGTCAGCCCCGCCAGAGCCGACACGCTGCCACCCAGCGCAAACTGCATCGACCCGATCAGCGCGGAGGCGGTCCCCGCCACGGAGGGTTCCTGGCTGGCGATCGCGAGACTGGTGGCGTTGGGAAGCACAAACCCGACACTGAGCATCAGCAGGAACAACAGAACGGTCAGACCCACCAGCGACGTGTGGCCGGTTGCGGCCAGCAGCATTTGGGTTGATACCAACAGGACGGCTGCCGCCAGCCCACACACGAGCCTGCGGCGGATCCCGACCCGTCCGATCAACAGGGCGTTGACCTGAGTACCACTGATGAGGCCCACGGTGTTGACTGCGAACACCAGGCTGAACTGCTGGGCGGTGGCACCCAATTGGCTCTGGGCAACGAAGGAGAAACTTGCGATATAGGTGAACATCATGCCGAAACTGAGGCTGAGGATCAGGGTCGGCAGGATGAACGCGGGGGTACGTAGCATCCCCGTGAAGGTGCGCAGCAGCATCCCTGGGGTGCGCGGACGGCGCCGCGACGCCGGAAGACTCTCCGGAAGGAGGGTGTAGACCAGCACCACGCTGATCGTGCTCACCACCGCGAGCAGGACGAAACCCAGCTGCCAGGGCCCCACCAGCAACAGCTGGCCGCCGATGATCGGGCCGACCATGGGAGCGATCCCCATCACGAGGATGAGCCGAGACAGGATCCGGGTGACCTCGTCTCCCGCAAACAGGTCACGGACGATGGCACGTGAGATGACGGCACCGGCCGCGCCGGCGACGCCCTGCACGAAACGTACGGCGACGAAGGCCTCGACCGTTGGTACGACGGTGCACAGGAGGGAGGCCACGGTGAACACCGACATTCCGATCAGCAGCGGCCGGCGGCGCCCCCAGGCGTCGCTCATGGGGCCAATGGCGAGCTGCCCCACGGCCAGTCCCACCATGATCGCGGTCAGGGTCAGCTGGACCCGCGCCTCGGTCGTCGCCAGATCGTCGGCAATGGCAGGCATGGCGGGTAGGTAGAGGTCGGTTGCCAGCGGCCCGGTCGCGGCCAGCACTCCCAGCACGAACACCAGCAGCACGACAAAGCGGCGCGGATAGGCCGCGCTGGGGGGAGTATCAGAGCCCAGCGACGACGCGGACGTGGCGGGAGTACTCGCAGCCGCGGGCGACGGGGACGGCACGGTGACACCTCGATCCGTGGGAGGAGTGATCAGGGGTCGATCGGTGGCTGGAATCAGCTTCCGGGTGCACTAACGCCCCATCTCGGTTGGTTCATCCCATCTCCGTCGCAGTGTGGCGTGCACCACGGCCCGAACGGGGGGGCACAGAAAAATTCTTGCTCCGTTCCCTCGCCTCGACTAAATTCGCCGCGCTATGTGTGCCTTCATGATGATCGAGACTGACGTGCGCGGCGCGGCCGACGTCGCCCGGCACGTCCGGTTCGCCCGGCTCCGGGATGACGCTGTGCCCTGGACGTTCCGGGCGGACGCTGCACCTGATCCCCGATAAGCGGGGTTTGCGTCGACCATCGGACGTGATGTGTGCGTCCCGCAACGGTGCCCCCGTCGCAGGACCACACCCTGTTGGCCCGGCATCCCACCCGTAGCGCGGGTGGTCGATCGGTGCCGGCGCCTGCGGTTGGGCTGCGCTGGGACGCGTCCAGAGCTTCGGTGCCCATGGACCGCTGGGGACCGGTGGACGTCCTTGTTGACTCCCCGGTCCCCCACTCCTGCCCGACACCGGCGGCGTCGGGAGGGGAGAAACCGAGGACAACACACATGTCTCGATCCACATCATCACGCATGTCCCAGCCCGCGCGGCGGGCACTGTCCCAGAACTTTCTGGTGGATTCCCGGGTCGCACACGCCGTCGTGCGCACGGCCGGTGACCAGCTGGATCTCCCCACGCTGGAGATCGGCGCGGGAACCGGGGCGTTGACCCGGCTGCTGGCACCCCGCTGCCGGAAGCTCACGCTCCATGAGCGAGATCCCGAGTTGGTGGCGCAGCTACGGCGGCGCTTCGCGCAATATCCCCGGGTGCGCTGCGTCCAAGGCGACTTCCTCCGGACGCAGGCTCCCCGAACCCCGTTCACAGTGGTGGGTAACATCCCGTACGCCCGCACCTCCGCCATCGTCAACTGGTGTCTGGAAGCCAATGAGCTGCGCTCGGCCACACTGGTCACGCAGCTGGAGTATGCGCGCAAACGCACCGGTGAGTTCGGGACCTGGACCCGGGTCACGGTGCTGAGCTGGCCCGAGTTCGAATGGCGTCTGGTGCGGCGGGTCCCCCGCCACAGTTTCCGCCCCGTGCCCCGGGTGGACTCGGCGATACTCCAGATCCGGCGTCGATCGCAGCCACTGGTGGAACCACGATCACTCCCGGGCTACCGACAACTGGTCCGACTCGGGTTCTCGGGCAGGGGCGGAGGCATCGGACCGTCGCTCCGCCAGCAACTCCCCAGAAACCCGCTCCATCGCGCCCTCGCTGGCGCCGGGGTCGAGCCGACAACCCCGGTGGGGCTCGTTGCACCACAGCAGTGGCAGACGGTGTTCCACATGCTGCGCACTGGGGGGCATCTCTAGTGCATCCGTAGTACATCCGCCGGCCGGGGGATACCTTCCCCCGGCCGCTATCCTCGACAGTGCCCGTCTCCACTGTCGAACTTCGGAGTGCGCATTGACCGCCCCACCGGACAGCACCACACCCGAGGTGCAGCTGAGTTCCCCCTGCAACTTCCGTGATCTTGGTGGACACCTCACGGCCACCGGCACGGTTCGCACCGGCCGGGTGTACCGCAGTGACGACGTTGCGACCACCACTCCGGAGTTCGCGACATCCATGCTCGATGAACACGGTGTCGGGCACGTCATTGACCTCCGTTCGGCCAACGAGGTGGCCTTCACCGGGCGCGGGCCACTGGCCAGCCTTCCGGTGACCTACCACCATCTCCCCCTCATCGACCGCTATACCCCACGTCTGGAACGCCCCCCGGCCACCGCCGAGGAGATGGGACGCGGCTATGTGCACATGGTGGAGAACGCGGCATCCCGTCTGGCGATGGCCCTCCAGTTGGTGGCCGCCGCAGACCGAGCGGTGGTGTTCCACTGCGCGGCGGGCAAGGACCGCACCGGCGTGCTCGCGGCTCTCCTCCTCAGCGTCCTCGAGGTCGACCCGGTGGATATCGTTGCCGACTACACCCGCACCGACGAGGTCATGCCCCAGGTCAACACCCGACTGGCCCCACTCATCGCCGCGGCCCACGCCAATGGACGCTCCGAGCCACTGGCCGACGATCACCCACTCCTCCGGGCGCCGGCCGTATCCATGACCGAGTTCCTCCAGGTCATGACCGAACGGCATGGTCATCCGCTGTCGCCGCTGCGCGCGGCCGGGCTGACGTTCGACATCGAACAGCGACTTCGGGAACGGCTCGTGGCCGAAGGCTAGACACTCCATGGGTGACGGGGACCGCGTCGAAGGTTTCGCTGTGGGTATGCCGTGACCAGGACCGGGATCGGGGCTGTGCTCCTCGATCCCGCGGAGTGCTCCGCGCGTTGCGCCGGAGTTCAGGTCACCAGCCACGACGCAGTAGGGGGAGGACCGTCATGGCATCCACCGCGCCCGAGAACGACCCACGCCAGGACGAACCCGAAGTGGGCCCACCCGCCGATCATGCGGTCGGCATCCCCGCCATTGTGGAGAGCATGCGGGTGACCGGGCAACAGTCCGGTATGCGGCGCGGGCTCCCCACCCTGGTGGATGTCAATCAACGCTCGGGCTTCGACTGTCCGGGATGCGCCTGGCCCGAGCCCGACCACCGCCATCCCGCGGAGTTCTGCGAGAACGGAGCCAAGGCAGTAGCGGAGGAGGCCACGCGGCGCGCGGTTGACCCGGACTTCTTCGCCCAGCACTCGGTCTCGGATCTCGCCGGGCGCTCCGGATACTGGCTGGGCCAGCAGGGGCGCCTCACCCAGCCCATGCTGCTGGACCGTGCGGCCAGTCACTACACCCCCATCACCTGGGACGAGGCCTTCGATCTTCTCGCCTCCGAGCTGAGGCAGCTCCCCAGCCCCGACCGGGCGGTGTTCTACACCTCGGGGCGCACGAGCAACGAGGCCGCGTTCCTGTACCAGCTCTTCGCGCGACAGTTCGGGACGAACAACCTTCCCGACTGCTCGAACATGTGCCACGAGTCCTCCGGTGAGGCCCTCGGCGAAACCCTGGGCATCGGCAAGGGCAGCGTGCTGTTGGAGGACATCTACCAGGCAGACGTGATCATCGTTGCCGGGCAGAATCCCGGAACCAACCACCCACGGATGCTGACCGCGCTGGAACGTGCGAAACGCTCCGGTTCGCGGATCATCACGGTGAACCCGTTGCCGGAGACAGGAATGCGTCGGTTCAAGAATCCACAGACCGCGCGCGGAATCGTGGGCCGGGGAACCCGGCTGACCGATCTGTTCCTCCAGATCCGGCTGGGCGGCGACTTGGGGCTGTTCCAAGCCCTTAACCGCCTGCTGCTCCAGGTGGACGAGCACGATCCCGGTGCCGAGGCGGTGGACCGGGAGTTCGTCGAGCGCTACACCCACGGCTTCGAGGACCTCCGGGCGGCCCTCCTGGAATCCGGGGAGGAGGAGTTCTGGGGCCAGGTGCAGCGAGCCACCGGTCTGGAACGCCAGGAGATCGAGGAAGCACTGGCGATGCTGCTCACATCCCGTCGAATCGTGGTGTGCTGGGCGATGGGACTGACCCAGCACCAACACGCCGTGCCCACGATCCGCGAGATCGTGAACTTCCTGCTGCTGCGCGGTGCAATCGGGCGTCCCGGTGCCGGGGTGTGTCCGGTACGGGGCCACAGCAACGTCCAGGGCGACCGCACCATGGGTATCTACGAACGCCCGGACCCGGCCTTTCTGGATGCGCTGGCCACCGAGTTCGGTTTCGCCCCGCCCCGGGAACCGGGTTTGGACACGGTCAACGCGATCCGCGCCATGCGTGACGGACGGGTCGGGGTGTTCATGGCGATGGGCGGCAACTTCGTCTCCGCGACGCCGGACACCGACACGACCGAGGCTGCGATGCGCCGGTGTGGACTGACGGTCCACGTGTCCACGAAGCTGAATCGTTCGCACGTGGTCACCGGGGCGCGGGCTCTGATCCTGCCGGCGCGGGCCCGCAGTGACCACGATGTGCAGGACGGGCGCGAGCAGTTCGTCACGGTGGAGGATTCGATGGGCATGGTGCACGCTTCCCGTGGCAGCGTGCCACCGCTGTCGGCGCAGATGCGCTCCGAGGTGGATATCATCACCAATCTCGCCCGGCGGGTCCTGGGGCCGGACAACCCGGTTCCCTGGGAACGGATGCGTTCGGACTACGACACGATCCGGGACCGGATCGAAGGGGTGGTTCCGGGGTTCACGAACTTCAACGCGCGGGTTCGCGAACCCGGCGGATTCGCCCTACCGCACGCACCCCGCGACAGCCGCACCTTCCCCACCGCCACCGGACGCGCCCACTTCACCGCCAATACTCTCACCGCACCGGAGGTGCCCTCGGGGCATCTGCTGTTGCAGACTCTGCGCTCGCACGACCAGTACAACACCACCATCTACGGTCTTGACGACCGCTACCGCGGTGTGCACAACGGCCGGCGGGTCGTGTTCGTCAACCCGACTGATGCCGAGGAGCTGGGTGTCGCGGATGGGGACTACGTCGATCTGGTCAGCGCGTGGTCGGATGCGCGTGAACGCCGGGCCCCGCACTTTCGGGTGGTGTCCTATCCGACGGCTCGCGGTTGTGCCGCTGCCTACTATCCCGAAACGAACGTGCTGGTCCCCCTGGACTCGACGGCCGAGGCGAGCAACACGCCGACCTCCAAGTCGATCGTGGTGCGTCTCGAACCGGACAGCGGGGACTACCAGCCGTTCTGACCGCGGGCGTCGCGCTCGCACATCCGGCCGGGATGCGTGGGCGCCCTGGCCGGTGCCGTCCAGAGGACCACCAGGTCCAGTGCACACACCGCCCGGTCCGTGCTCGCCAGGACCGCGTGCACCATGGGCAGCATCGCGACGGTTCCGGTGATGTGGAGCGTGGTGGCGTCCGTCTCCGAGACGCGCACCGAGAACACCGGCTGTATGGCGGTCAGCTGGCGGCGGTGCCGCGGCTCCAGGGGGGCGGTGAGGTGGAGGGTGAGCTGGTGCGTGGCCCGAGGTGTGGCCCGCCGTTCCTGGGACGTGGTGCTCGCCAGGCTGGGTTCCGTTGCCCTCACCTACCGACTCCAGGGACGAAGTGGGATGGTACGCACGACCAGCCAGGTGACCGCCACACAGCCCACGACGGCCGCGACTGCCGCCGGCACGGCCTGAGGCAGCGAGACGGGTTCCGACCCGAGCACGTGTATGTGGACCGTCCACAGCAGCGCCGCTGCCACGGGCAACACCCCAAGGGCACAGCGGTGGCTGCGGTAGAAGCCCGCACCGACGAGCCCCCCGACCGCGATCCAGACGGGAACCGTGAGCGTGTAGCCGACGAAGATCGCCCAGAACTGGTCCGGGGCCGTGTAGAACCCGGTGGCGGCTGGTGTGTGTGGTGCCTCAAGGGCCCCGTACAGCACCCCCTCGAGCCAGTACCCTCCGACGATGAGCACCCCCGTGGCGGGGCCGACACTCAGCAGTGCGAGCGTGTACAGAATCGTGAACTCTCGCCGGGTTCGACCGTGGCTGAGCAACTGCGGCATGGTCACCGTGGTGCAGTACACCCCCAGCCCCAGCAGGAACCAGAGCACGATCTGGATCAGGCTGGACCAGCCGCTCTCGGAGAGGGGCCCGACGAAAAGGTGTACGCCCACGGCCAGGGCCAGGGCGAGCGCGAGGCCACCAGCAGTGAAGAACAGCGCGCCGAGGATGTAGTCAAGTACGACACGACGGGCGGCCCGCAGGGTACTTCGGTCGATAGTTGTGGACGTCACTGGTCTGCTCCCGCGGTGAGGTGAACGAACAGGTCCTGAAGCGGCACAGCATCCACGTCCAGCCCCGCGGCCGCCGCGCGGTCCCGGTCGGTGGGGCCCAGCTCGCCGTAGACCACCGCGGAGGTGGTGCGGCCCAGGTGCTGCTGGCGGAGGACGGTCCGGTCGGCGACGAACTCCGCCACCGCGCCGTGTTCCCCGGTGATCGCGGCACCGCGTCCACGTAGGGCCTCGGCATCCTCGTGCAACAGCAGGCGGCCGTGGTCGAGGAGGATCACCGATTCCAGTAGCCGACTCACCTCGTCAACGAGATGGGAGGAGACGATCACCGTGCGCGGATGTTCCATGTAGTCGGTGAGAAGTTCGTCGTAGAAGGCGTAGCGGCTGGGAGCGTCCATTCCGAGGTAGGACTCGTCGAAGATCGTGACGGGCGCGCGAGCAGCGAGCCCCAGGACCACGCCCACCGCGGAACGCTGCCCCGTAGACAGTTCGGTCAGGCGCTGGCGCGGGTCGAGCTGGAAGCGATCCACCAGTGCCTGGGCATAGTCGTCATCCCAGTTGGGTCGTAGGTCTGCGGCGAGCCGCAGCGCGTGCCGGACCCGGTTGGTCGGCCAGTCGTGGTCGACAGAGTCACCGCTGCCCCGGATGAGGCACAGCCTGCGCAGTGCGGTGGCGTTCTCGAAGACGGGCTGGCCGTCCAGCTCGACGCTACCGGCACTGGCCTGGCGAAACCCTGCTATTACGGACAACAGGCTGGTCTTTCCGGAGCCGTTGCGGCCGACCAGGCCGTGGATCCGTGGCCCGTTCACGGTGAGGGTGATGCCATCGAGAGCCGTGGTGCGTCCATAGCTCAGGTGCAGGTCGGAGATAGTGATGGTGGGAGTCACGGTCGGTCTCCATCGCGATGGTGCTCGATACGCGTGATGATCTGCTCAAGGGGGATGTCGAGGCTGCGGGCCCGCTCCACCATCGGATCCACGACGTCTGTGAAGAAGCGCTCACGGTGCCGGGCGCGCAGCTGCTCTCGGGCATCGGGGCTGACGAACATGCCACGACCCCGTTGCTTGTACAGCACCCCCTCCTCTACGAGCTCGGCGAACGCCTTGGCGGCCGTGGCGGGATTGATCCGGTAGAAGGCGGCGTACTGGTTGGTGGACATCACCTGTTCGTTGGCGCGCAGCGTCCCGTTGAGTACCTCGGAGCGGATCGTGTCCGCGATCTGTCGGTAGATGGGGCTGCGCTCATCAAACATGAGCACCTCTTTAGTAGACTGGTTCATTACTTACCTAATGAACCATAGCTGTTGGGGAACCTCGTGTCGAGTCCCCGTGCCCCTGCCCCTGCTGTCCCGCGATGCGAGTTACGCCGCCTACTGCGGGGACGTTCGTTACTACCGACTTCTCTCGGGAGGGGCGCGATTCATGGTGGACGAGCCACTACGCGTCGACGTCCTACGCCAGCAGACCGCCGACGAGCACCGGGTAGCGCTGGCTCCTGAGCACGTTCCCAACCTGGTTCACTCCGGGATGCAGGTCCTCGTGCCCACAGGTGCGGGCCGTGGTGCCTCGTTCCCGGACACCGACTACACGGCGACCGGGGCCAAGAGCGTCGACGACGAGACCATCACCGCGCAGGCCACCGTCCTGGTTACCGTGCAGCGGCCCTCGAGTACCTACTGCGGGAGCTGACGTGGGGCACCACGGTGGTCGGACTGCTCCAGCCCCGTGCCTCTGCCCACCTCGTGCAGGATCTGGCCACGGCGGTCACATCCCTGGTTGCCTCAACCGTTCATTGGAGTGTCAGTGT
>NZ_JAVLVT010000001.1:718900-1045838 GCF_031628175.1 Lipingzhangella rawalii
GCCTGGCGGGAATCACGGCGTCCCCGATCGCTCGGTCCGTGGTGCTCGATCGCGCCACGGCGCTCGCGGCGCACGGCCACGGTCACACGATCCCGTGCCACCGGACCCCTACGACGACCCGGAACAGCCTGCCCCACCACCCCCCAGCACCCGGCCACCTCCCCCCAACGCAACACACACGCGGCACCCCAAATGGAGGGACAGTCCAAGACCGGACACCAGCCCACAGCCCGCCCCACCCCCCACGACGGCGCGGAGCGCCACCACCGGGACCGGTGGGGCGACCTCCCCCTCAACGCGATCCACGCTGAGGACATCGCCGTGTGGGTCGCCCAGCTCCAGAAACCGCGCGACGAGGGCGGCGCCACCCTGGGCGCGTCACAGACCTGCCATGCGCACGCCGTGCTGTCCATGATCCTCGGCTGATGCGTGCCTCGCCGGATCCCCCGCACCCCGGCGAAAGGCGCCCGCCCCCAAACCGAGTCACGCCGAACACGTCTACCTCAGCTATGAGCAGGTGGAAACCCTGGCGAACACGGCGGCGGAGCTGCGCACGAAGTACAACCAGACCTCCGCGGCCTCCTCGGTGAACCGCGCGCTGATCCGGCACCTCGCCTACACCGGACTGCGGTGGAGCGAGGCGCCGGCCCTACGGGCCAACAAGGTAGACCTTGACAAGCGCCGCATCCGCGTCTCGGTCGCGTTCTGAGATCAAGGGCGACCTTCTGAAACAGCTTCCCACACCAATGAGCGGCGGACCGTACCCATTCCCGCCTCCCTTGGCCCAGAGCTGAAACCGCTGGTCGACAGACGCGGCGATGACGCCCACGTCTTCACGACCAAGCGGAGCGCTCCACTGCGCATCCACAACTGGCGCATCCGGGAGTTCAACAAGGCGCGGACGAACGCCGGACTCGACGGGACCGGGTTGACCCCGCACAAGCTCCGGCACACGGCCGCCTCGCTGGCGATCGCAGCGGGCGCGGACGTCAAAGTGGTTCAACAGATGCTCGGCCACGCGACGGCGACCATGACCCTCGACACCTACGGACACCTGTTTCCCAGACCGGCTCGACGAGGTCGCCGACGCCATGGACACGGGCCGCGTAAAGGCAATGGGCGCGGTACACGAAAGGCCGGACGCTCCGAACCGTGTGCACTGAATGTGCACTGAATGTGCACTGAACCGGACAACCGGCCTTCGCTGCGTCTCGCAACCAGGCGCCTACCTGCGCAGACTCCGGTCCTGAGTCGGGACGGCGGGATTTGAACCCACGACCTCTCGACCCCCAGTCGAGTGCGCTACCAAACTGCGCCACGTCCCGGTGGTGCAGGGGATCGCTCCGCCTGCGCCGCATCAACTCTATCGCATTCACACGGGTGCTGGAGACACACGGCGGCCGGCACCTCGGGGAGGTTTCGCGGCTGATCGAGGCCTCATGGACCACCCTGCTCCAGGGCTGTCAGGTGCGCCTGGGCCGCGGGAATATCGCGCTCGGTGTAGACCGCGATGCCGTGGTCGAGCAACAACCGGGTCGTCACACCGGGCCCACTCACGGTTTTCCCAGCGAAGGTTCCGTCATAGACCTGGCGCAGTCCACACGACGGACTGGACTCCTTCACCACGGCGACACGGACCCCCGCCGAACGGGCGGTCTCCAGGGCAGCGTGCGCACCGGCGAGATAGGCGCGGGTCACGTCCACGCCCTGGGGGGTGACGATCCGGGCCGTGCCGTCCAGCACGGCCCGCGCTCCGGCTGCGTTCTCGATCTCGGCCGGAGGCCGGGGGACGCCCAGCCCACCCCCCACCTCGGGACAGTAGACCACCGCCCGGCCTTCGGAACGCCACCGAGCCAGGATCGCGCCCGGAGCATGGTCATCGCCATCTCCCGTCAACCCGACAACCGGCTTGGCGGCACCGTCGAACCGCACCGGCCGCCCCATCAGGCAGGCACTCACCAGGACCGATTCCATATGCACGTCCGTCGTCTCCGGACCGGTCAGCGTCGCCGCCGCGTGGAACGCTCCGAGCGCCGGCTCCCCTTGGAGGCCTTGCCCGAGGTGCCGCTGCGCTTCTCTCGGATCCGCATGCTGAGCCGGATGGGACTGCCAGCGAACCCGAACTCTTCCCGTAGCCGCCGCTCCAGGAAACGCCGGTAGGAATCCTCCAGGAAACCCGTGGTAAACAGCACGAAGTGGGGCGGGCGAGTTCCGGCCTGCGTGGCGAACAGGATTTTCGGCACGCGTCCGCCCCGCCCCGGCGGCGGCTGGGCCGCCACCAGCTCCTTCAGCCAACCGTTGAGTCGGCCAGTGGAGATCCGCTGGTCCCAGCCGTCCAGGCTCTGCTGGGCCGCTGTCACGATTCGGTCCACGTGCCGCCCGGTGTGGGCCGAGATGTTCACCCGGGGGGCCCACCAGACACGCCCCAGCTGGCGGTCGAACTCCTTCTCCAGATACCGGCGACGCTCCTCGTCCCCGGCCAGCAGGTCCCACTTGTTGCAGGCGAGGACCAACGCCCGTCCCGACTCCACCACCTGCTCCACCACCCGGATGTCGCCCTCGGCCAGTGGTTCGGACACGTCGAGCAGCACCACCGCAACCTCAGCCCGATTCAACGCCGCCGTGGAACGCATGGTTGCGTAGTAGTCCGCGCCTTGCAGGTTCCGAAACTTGCGTCGAATTCCGGCCGTGTCGATGAAGGTCCAGGTCCGGCCGCCGAGTTGGACCTCTTCGTCCACGGCGTCGCGGGTCGTGCCGGCCATGGGGTCGACAACCACTCGGTCCTCACCGGCGAGGCGGTTCAGCAAACTGGACTTGCCAACGTTGGGACGGCCCAACAGCGCGATCCGCCGCGGACCCTCGTCCCCCTGCGCCGCGGGGTCCACCCGTGGGGCACGCTGCCCGAGAGCATCCACAACGGCGTCCAGCAGGTCGCCACTGCCGCGTCCGTGCAGGGCACTGACCGGGTAGGGCTCGCCCACGCCGAGACTCCACAGTTCGGCGGCATCGGCATCCTGGGGAGCCCCGTCCACCTTGTTCACGGCGAGCACCACGGGACGGTTCGTGTCCCGCAGTACGCGCAGCACGGCCGAGTCGGCATCCGTAGCCCCCACCGTGACGTCCACGACGAACACGATCACGTCCGCGCTGGCCGCCGCGTACTCGGCCTGCCGAGCAACCGTCGCCGCCAGACCGGTGGCCTCGGACTCCCAGCCCCCCGTATCCACCAGGGTGAACTCGCGCCCGCGCCACGTCGCGTCGTACGCGACCCGGTCCCGAGTCACACCGGCAACGTCCTCCACCACGGCACCACGCCGACCGATAATCCGGTTGACCAGCATCGACTTTCCCACGTTGGGACGGCCCACCACCGCCACAACCGGGCGCTCGGCATCGAGCCGCGGCTCCGTGTCCGCCGCCCCCGTGTGCTGCCCCTCGAGGGGGCTGTTCTCGTCGTCCACCCGTTCCTGCCTCTCCTGGTTGTCGTCCCCACGCGCCCAGGCTGCGTTCCGTGGGGATCCTCACATGTACAGCGCGCCCCGTGCCGAAGCCAGGCTTCAGCTTCGAGCGACCACGTGCTGTCGCACCTGGGCAACGAGATCGGCGACAACGTCGATGACCTCGGCCAGGGTGTAGCCCGTGGTGTCCAGCTCGACGGCATCTTCGGTCTGGGTGAGCGGGGAGGTACTCCGTGTGGAGTCCAGCCGGTCCCGACGTTCCAACGCCGCCTGGGTCGCGGCGACGTCCTCCGTCTGACGTTCGTCACTGCGCCGCGAGGCACGAGCCTGCGTACTCGCGGTCAGATACAGCTTGACATCGGCATGTGGTGCCACGACCGTAGTGATGTCCCGCCCCTCCACGACGATACCGTTCCCGGACTCCACCGCGGCGTCGATGAGGGACCGCTGGTCGGCCACCAGGCGCTGGCGCACCTCCGGTACGGCACTAACCGCACTGACCTGTCCGGTAACCCACTCGGAACGGATCTCCGCAGCCACGTCCCGGTCATCCACGGACACCGTCGGCATCTGTGGGTCCCGACCCATCGCGATGCGCGGGCGGTGCACGTGTTGCGCGACGGCATTCGGATCGGACACATCCACATCCTGCTCCAGCATCCAGTGCGTGATCGCCCGATACATCGCCCCCGTGTCCAGGTACTCCAATCCACACCGCTGCGCAACCCCACGCGAGGTACTGGACTTCCCCGATCCGGAGGGACCGTCGATCGCGACGACGACGCCCGCTTTCCGTCCCTGATACCCGTGCGCGCTCACAGATCCTCTTTCCCTCGTTCCGCCCGGGGCCGCACCGAGCTGCCCGGCCCGAGCAGCAGTCCCACTCGCAAAGTCCGGCGACCAAGGCTACAGTTCCCGGGACCACCGTGGATCCCGGTGCTGGTCAGGCGTGCACCGACCATCCCTGAGCGGCGAGTATGGTCCGCAGTTGGTCTCCGGCCTCCGGAACCACCCACAGCTGGGCCAACCCCACCGGCAACCCCGGCGAGTGGTCGAGCCGCACGTCCTCGATGTTGACGTCGGCCGCCCCCGCAGCCTGGAACAGACGCGCGAGACTGCCCGGCTCATCCGGGATGACCACCGGCACCACCGTATAGTCGCGATCCCGGCCGAATCCGTGCTTGGCAGGCAGGCGCTCCTGTCCAGCCTGGCCCCGCAGCAGCAGGTCCCGGACCGGGTGCAGGCCGTCCGCCCGCCGCGGATTGGCACCGGTTTCGCGCAGCGCCGCCGCCGCATCCTCGAGATCGGCGGCGAGCGCAGAGAGCTCGCCCGCAACCGACGCCGCGTTGTACCCCACGATCTCGGTCCACAGCTGGGGATCTCCAGCTGCGATCCGGGTAACGTCCCGGACCCCCTGCCCGGCGAGCCCCAGGGCTCGGCTGTCCCCGCAGGAGAGCCGAGCGGCCACAGCCGCAGCCGCCATATGTGGTGCGTGGGAGACGAGGGCAACCGCCCGATCATGCTCCTGGGCCGAGAGTCGAACCGGATGCGCCCCGGTATGGGCCACCAGCTCAGTCACCACACGAACCGCGGTGGGGTCGGTCTTATCCGATTCACACAACGCCCACGACCGCCCGAGGAACAGGTCGGCGCGCGCCGCCCCGGCACCGCCTCGCTCCCGCCCACCCATCGGATGGCCGGGAACGTAGGTCGTCATATCGCATCCGGCGGTGCGGGCCGCCTCGACCACCCAGGTCTTGACACTGGCCACATCCGTGTAGACATGGGCTACCCCCCGATCCTGGGCACTGCGCAGCGTGCCCGGAACCGCGGCCGGAGGTGCGGCCACGATCGCCAGGTCGGCCGGTGCCACCCCGTCGTCCCCCGCGGCACTGTCGAACCACCCCCGCACCGGTTCTCCGGCCCCGAGATCACAGGCGAGGCTCACGGCCGCGGGGTCCGGATCACTGAGCAGGACATCCACGTCATGCTCCCGCAACGCCAAGGCGATCGACGTCCCGATCAGCCCGGCGCCCAGGACCAGTACCCGCCGCACGGCCACCACCCCCGCGTCGTCACAGCGCACCCGATGCGCGGTCGTAAATCCAGGTTAGAGCACCGGGCCCACGGTCCGGCTATTGCGCGATGTCCAGACGTAGCGCCTGAGCTCCCCGCAGGTAGACATGCGCCAGTCCGTCCCGGGGCCGTTCCGTTTCCACGTGCGCCATCAGCCGCACCACACGGGGCAACGCCCCAGCTACATCGATCTCGACCGCACACATCAACGGAACGTCGACCAGTCCCAGCTTGCGCGCTGCGAGGGCAGGAAATTCCGAGGTGAGGTCCGGGGTAGCAGTGAACAGGATACTGATCACATCGGCACTGGTGAGCCCATTCCGCTCCAGTACCGTCGCGATGAGCTCACTGGTGGCCTCCAGGACGAGCTCCCGCTCGTCGGCCTCCACCTGAACCGCTCCTCGGATCGCCCGTACCGCCACTGCTCGTCCTTTTCCGTCCTGTAGGAGGCGACATGCCCGCGTCTGTCTAGCGCATCCCCACAGCAATACAGCAATACAGCAGTACCGCACTGCCGTGTGTCAGTCGAACCGTTCCCGTCACAGCCCCACGGCAGTGTAGAGGGCACTGACCTCCGCTGCCGTCAACGAACGGACCACGCCCGACTTCAATGACCGCAGCTCCACCGGACCGACCCGGGTGCGGGCCAGCTCTCGAACCGGATGCCCCACCGTGGTGAACATCCGCCGCACGATATGGTTACGGCCCTCGTGCAGGGTCAGCTCCACCAGCGCCCGCGCCCCGGACTCCGACACCACCCGCACCGCGTCCGCGTGCGCCACTCCGTCCTCCAGCTCCACCCCGGAGCGCAGCTGCTGCAACGCGGACTTGGAAATCGGCCCCCGCACACTGGCCAGATACGTCTTGGGAACCGCGTAGCGGGGGTGGGTCAGCCGATTCGCGAGTTCTCCGTCATTGGTCAGCAGGATCAGACCCTCGGTGTCGGTGTCCAACCGCCCCACATGGAACAACCGGTGCCCGGTCTCCGCCGCGTAGTCAGCCAGACTTGTCCGCCCCTGCGGATCCGACATCGTACTGACCACCCCGCGTGGCTTGTTCAGGGCGTAGTACTTGCGGTCCGCTGCGGTGACGACCCGCTGCTCATCGACCCGCACCACCGATGTCTCGGGGTCCACACGAGCACCGAATCTGCGTACGACGTGACCGTCCACACTGACCCGCCCCGCGGCGATCAGTTCCTCACTGCCACGCCGGCTGGCGACCCCGGCCTGGGCGAGGACCTTCTGTAGACGCACGCCACCAGGCACATCCGGGTAGCTGTCCCGGTCCCCCTCAGGCCGGTCCTCGTCGGTTGGATCGTACTCGGCGCGGATACGCCGAAGTCGTGCCTGAGCGCCCGGCGACAGCGACTGCGGGGTCTCTCGGCCCCCGCGTGTGTCGCGGCCCGAACGCCGGTCGGACGCGCCGGGGCGCTTGTCTGGTTTGCGGGATGGCTTATTCACCGGTTCTGTCGAGACCTTCGATGTCGTTGGGATCCTCGGGCAGGTACGGAGCCAGATCTGGGAGCTCGTCGAGGTCACGCAAGCCGAGCCGTTCCAGGAAATAGGTGGTGGTCCGGTACAGCAGGGCCCCGGTCTCCGGGTCCTGCCCGGACTCCTCGACCAGACCGCGCTGCACGAGCGTACGCATCACGCCGTCACAGTTGACCCCGCGGATGGCGGACACTCGACCTCGAGCCACCGGCTGGCGGTAGGCCACCACGGCCAGGGTCTCCAGCGCCGCCTGGGTCAGGCGTACCTCCTGGCCCTCGCGCAGAAAACGTTCCACGACCGTGGCACTCTCCGGCCGAGAGTACATGCGCCAACCGTCGGCGACCTCACGCAGATCGAAACCGCGCCCCTGTGCAGTGTACTCCTCCGCGAGCGCGTGCAGGGTCTCGGTGATCACCGTGACGTCGATCCCCAGGGCGCGTGCCAGCTCGTGGGCACGGACCGGCTGGTCCACCACCATGAGCACCGCCTCCAGGTGGCGTCGCAGCTCCTGCACATCGCCGGGGTCGGCGAGTACCGCAGCCGCCGTGCCGCGGCTGTCCCCAGCGGTCACTGTTCTGCCTCCTCGCGTCGGTCTGGACGGGCTCCCGTCTCGGAGTTTCCGCCCGCGCTCCCATCACCTGCCTCCTGGTCAGCGGACTCGTACTCGGCGCCGAGACCCGCTGCCAGTGCCGCGATGGGATCGCTGTGCCGGTCGCCGGTCCACCGCACCTGGAGCGGGCCGAGCGGTTCGTCCTGTGTGAGTTCGAGCGTGCCGGCGCGGAACAACTCCAGCAACGCCAGGAAGCGGGCTACCACCTCGAAGGTACCCGTACAGTCGGCGACGAGCTCGGCGAACGTGGACGTCTCTCCGGTCGACAACTCCGCCACCAGAATCGCTGCCTGCTCGCGCACGCTGGTTCTGGGCTGGTGCAGATGCGACACCTGTACGCTGGGGGGCTCCTTGGGGGTGAACACCCGGGCGGCGAGCGCGGCAAAGGCTTCGGGGCCCAGCCGAATACACACCTCGGGTCGAATCTGGGCGAAGTGCTCCTCGAGCGGCACCGCCCGCGGGTAGCGCCGCCCCTGGGTCGCGAAGCGATGTGCCAGTTCCCCGGACACCTGCTTATAGGCGCGGTACTGCAACAGCCGCGCGAACAACAGGTCCCGCGCCTCCAACAGCGCGAGATCGGCTTCGTCCTCGACTTCCCCACGCGGCAGCAGCCGGGCCGCCTTGAGGTCCAGCAGTGTCGCGGCCACCAGAAGAAAATTGCTGGCCTGGTCCAGATCCCAATCCTGTTCGTGGGCCCTGGTGTAGGCGATGAACTCGTCGGTGACCTGGGAGAGGGCCACCTCGGTCACATCCAACTTGTGTTTGGAGATCAGGGCCAGCAACAGGTCGAAGGGTCCTTCGAAATTGTCGAGATGGACCTGGAACCCTTCGCGTTCTCCCGGTTGGACCTGCTCGTCCACCGAGCCCTCCAGCTCCACCTCCCCCGTGGAAGTGCTCATCTTCCCAGCCTGGCACGACCTACCGCACCTGGAGGCCACGCTGGCCGTCCCCGCAGACACAGAAAGCACCACATCAGCGGCCGGTGGACTCCTCCTCGGCCAGGCGACGAGCCAGCAGGCTCTGTTCCCCGTGCTCGTCATAGTCGGCGAGCAGGGCGGCCACGGCCTCCCGGACGATTCGACCACGGTCACACACCAGGCCGTGGTCGGCACGCAGCGACAGCCGTGCCTGCTCCAACGCGAGCAGTTCCCCCGCCGAAACGTAGACCGTAATTTTCTCATCATGGCGTTGGCGCCCACTCGGTCGGGGGGCACCACTGGGTTTGCCGGTGGCACGTCGTCGTTTCGGTGGTCCACCCTCGCTGGATGCCGACGACGACGATCCAGCCCCTGCCTGCTGGGCGGCCGGAGCGGCGGGCACAGCGGACGTGGCAGCTGGATCACCCTGGGACGCGGACGAGGTGCTCGGGCCCGTCGAGCGGAACAGCTCGGAGGCTCCGGGCAGTGTCATCCGTTGTGCTCGTTGAGCGGCCACCTCGCCACCACCTCCTTGGCCAGTTCCCGATAGGCGTTGGCGCCCGCGGATGTGGAGTCGAACCGGGTTATGGGCTCACCGGCCACTGTGGCGTCGGGAAACCGCACGGTGCGGTTGATCACCGTGTGGTAGACGCGCTCCCCGAAACCGTCGATGATCGTGGACAGCACCTCCCGCGCGTGCAGTGTGCGTGGGTCGTACATCGTGCCCAGGAAGCCGTCAATCACCAGACGTTCGTTCAACCGTTCCTGCACCTTGCCGATGGTGTCCATCAGGAGGGCAACACCGCGCAGCGCGAAGAACTCGCACTCGAGGGGGACGATAACCCCGTCCGCTGCGGTGAGAGCGTTCACCGTGAGCAGCCCCAGTGAGGGCTGGCAGTCGATCAGGATCACGTCGTACTCGTGAGCGATCGGGGCGAGGACCCGGGCCAGCATCTGTTCCCGGGCCACCTCCCCCACCAGCTGAACCTCGGCAGCCGAGAGATCGATATTGCTCGGGATCAAATCCAGACCGTCGATGTTGGTCTTCATCAGCACGTCATCGATCGTCACGTCGCGCTGCATCAACAGGTTGTACACCGTGAGATCGAGCTCGCGCGGATCGAGTCTGCCCAACCCCACCGACAGTGCGCCCTGCGGATCGAAATCCACGAGCAGAACACGTCGGCCGTACTCCGCAATGGCCGCGCCCAGGTTGATGGTTGTGGTGGTCTTACCAACCCCACCCTTCTGATTACACAGTGCTATGATCCGTGCCGGACCGGTGCGGTCCGGTGGTCCCGGCTCCGGAAATTCCGGCTTGTCCCTGTTGATACTCGCCCCCGTGCTGTACGCGTCGTCCCCCCAGGGGTTGCTCGCCGGCGCCGCCGGGCCCTGTTCGGTGCTGCCATCCACAGTCGGGTCCTGCCCGCCCGTACCGTGCTCCTCGGACCAGCTCACAACCCTTGACCTCCCTACGGACCCACCCGCACCGCAGCGGCATCGTGCGTGGGGCGGCCGTCTGGAAAACTCGCCTTGTCGACAGCGCGAAACCGTCGTGCGGCGACTCTAGAACGTCGCCCCACACGATTCAACGCAACACTCTAGGGGGTGGGCGTGTGGGACGCAGCGGCACGTGGGTGACTCCTCGCATAAATCTCGCGCAACCGGTCCACCGTCACCAGGGTGTAGATCTGCGTGGTGGTCACCGAGGCGTGCCCCAGGAGCTCCTGAACCACTCGGACATCGGCCCCGCCTTCGATCAGGTGAGTCGCGAAGGAATGCCGGAGGGTATGCGGCGACACCCCCGACACGGTGAGTCCGGCTCGCCCCGCCGCTGCCCGGAGGACGCCCCAGACTCCCTGGCGGGTCAGCCGTCCGCCCCGAGCGTTCAGAAACAACGCGGTGCTTGCCTGTCCCGTTCCGGCGGCGACCAGGGCCGGCCGCGCCCGCACCAGGTAGGAGTCCAGCGCCGCACGGGCGAACCGACCGACCGGAACGACACGTTCCCGGTCCCCCTTGCCGTGGAACCGCACCACCGTCGCCGTCAGACCCACCTCCCCTCGAATCCCGTCCGCCTGCGCCGAGCTTCGCGATTCGCCCGCGCCAGGAGCCTCGGAAGCGTCGACGGTGTCGGTAACGTCGTCCACATCGAGTGCGACCACCTCCGAGACGCGAGCTCCCGTGGCATACAGCAGCTCCAGGAGGGCACGGTCCCGCAACGAGCGGGACATTCCGGTCTCGGATCCAGCATCTCCTGCGGCGGCCAGCAGGGCCTCGACATCGGCAAGCGGGAGCGCTCTCGGCAGGCGCCTGTGCTGCGTTGGCGGATGCACCTCGTGGGTCGGGTCCCCCGTGGTCAGCTGTTCCCGGAAAGCATACCGGTGCAGTCCCCGGACAGCGGCCAGGGTGCGCCCGGCGGAACTGGAACCGAGTGGGGTATGCACCGCGCTGCCCGAGCGTAGCTCGCGCACGAAGGAACGCACGTCCGCCTCGGCCACCTGATCCAACCGGGTGTACCCCGCTGCGCTCAGAAACTCCAGATAGCGACGTAGGTCACGCCGGTAGGACTCCAGCGTGTTGCGGGCCAGGCCCCGCTCCACGGTGAGATGTGTCAGGAAGCTCCGCACCTCCGCCTCGAGCTCCACCGCCACCACCGGCTCCGGTGTGTCTGAGGTTCGCACACCTGCCGATGATGCCACAGGTTCGCTGGCGGGGGACTGCACGCACGCGCCAGCGAGTCACTCCACCCGGTCGGCTGGCCGCAAGGCCGCGAAGGCGTTCGCGGCCGCAGCCTGCGCGGCGAGAATCCCCACCAACGCCAGGGAGTTGTGCAGCCGCCCGGCCAACACGGCCGTAACCGCCTCCGAGAGGGGAAGCCAGGACTGGACCATCCCCGCCTCCTCGTGGACCCGCTCGAACCCGATCTCTGCGGTGGGCACCTCGTCGAGATCCCGGGCCAGGTAGATCCGCACCCGTTCGTCGCTGAATCCGGGGCTCGGGAGACAGTCCACCAGTGTGTGCCAGCGTCCAGCCCGATAACCGGTCTCTTCCAGAAGCTCCCGACGGGCTGTGTCCAGGGGCGCCTCACCGTCGCTGTCCCGCAGACCGGCAGGGATCTCCCACAGCTGCTGACTCACCGCATGCCGATACTGGCGCACGAGCAGTACACGAGAGCCCGCATCCAACGCCACGATCGCGACAGATCCCGGATGGGTGACCCGGTCCCGAGCCACGGTCTCCGTCCCACCCGAGCCCGGCATCCGCACCCAGTCCGTGTGCACGGCCACGATCCCGCCACGGAACCGCTCCACACTGTCCACGACCGGCCAGGCATCGGGCTCGTCCCGGAGCGTCACGGCAGCCCCGTGACGCTCGACCGCGTTTTCGCATACTCCCGCGCCGCAGCCACCAGCCCACGGAAGAGGGGGTGGCCACGCGTTGGCCGCGACCGGAACTCCGGATGCGCCTGGGTCGCAACGAAGAAGGGATGCTGGGCCCGCGGTAGCTCGACAAACTCCACCAGCCGCTCGTCCGGAGACAACCCCGAGAACACCAGCCCCGCCTCCGCGAGTGCGGCACGGTACTGGTTGTTCACCTCGAACCGGTGTCGATGTCGTTCCTCGACCCGCTCCGCCTGGTAGAGCTCCGCCACGATACTGTCCTCGGTCAGTTGGGCCGGATAGTGCCCCAACCGCATCGTTCCACCCATATCGCGCTCCCCGGAGATCACGTCACGCTGATCCGCCATGGTCGCGATAACCGGGTGTGGTGCCTGTTCGTCGAACTCGGTGCTGTTCGCCCCGGTGAGGCCGGCGACGTCCCGGGCGTATTCCACCACCAGGCACTGCAAGCCCAGGCACAGCCCAAGCAGGGGGACGCCACTCTCCCGCGCATACCGGATGGCCCCGAGCTTGCCCTCGATGCCCCGCACTCCGAAGCCACCCGGAATCAGCACGCCGTCCACACCGTCGAGCTCGCGGGCGGCCCCCTCCTGGCTGGCACAGTTATCGCTGGCCACCCATCGGATATTCACCCGGGTGTCCTCCGCGAATCCCCCGGCCCGCACGGCCTCGGTGACGGACAGGTAGGCGTCCGGCAGGTCGATGTACTTGCCGACCATTGCCACGGTGACCTCGAAGCCGGGCTGGTGCACCCGACGCAGCAGATCGTCCCACTCCGTCCAGTCCACGTCCCGGAACGCGAGTCCCAGGCGCCGAACCACGAACGCGTCCAGCCCCTCCCGGTGCAGCACCTTGGGAATGTCATAGATCGACGCAGCATCCGGAGCCGAGACCACACCCGACTCCTCCACGTCGCACATCAGACTGATCTTGCTCTTCAGCGACTGAGAAATGGTCCGGTCCGAGCGACACACAATCGCATCCGGCTGGATCCCGATATTGCGCAACGCCGCGACCGAGTGTTGCGTGGGCTTCGTCTTGAGCTCTCCGGCCGGCCCGAGGTAGGGAAGCAGGGACACGTGCAGAAAGAGGCAGTTGTCCCGGCCGATCTCGTGGCGGATCTGACGCACCGCCTCCAGGAACGGCTGTGACTCGATATCACCCACCGTGCCGCCGACCTCGGTGATCACGACGTCCACACCATCGGTGTCCATCGCGTAGATGCGTTCCTTGATCTCGTTGGTGATGTGCGGAATCACCTGCACCGTGTCCCCGAGGTAGGCCCCCTGCCGCTCCTTGGCGATCACACTGGAGTAGACCTGGCCGGTGGTCACGTTCGCCGCCGAGGACAACTCGGTGTCCAGGAAACGCTCGTAGTGCCCAATGTCCAGGTCCGTCTCGGCACCATCCTCGGTCACGAACACCTCGCCGTGCTGGAAGGGGTTCATCGTCCCGGGATCAACATTGAGATACGGGTCGAGCTTCTGCATGGTGACCCGCAGACCGCGGGACTTCAGCAGACGCCCCAGACTTGACGCGGTGAGACCCTTGCCGAGGCTCGAGGCAACGCCACCGGTAACGAAAAGATGCTTGGTGTGTGCGGCGGATGCCACAGTGCTGCTCCCGTGGTTGAAGGCGGAACGGACGCCAGGTAGGCCGGTCTGGGCGCCCGTGCGGTGCCCGCCGGCGACGCGCCCGAGCGGGCGCGCTGGCGTCCCAGGCCGCGGACTCCACGGGCCACCATCGTATCAGCGCAGGGCACCCCTACCTCCGCACGAACCGTCAACGCAGTGCCAGGGCGGGGCGCACCTCCCAGGTCGTCCACAGGGGGCGGTAACCCATGCGACTCCAGAATGGTCCCGACAGTGGATTCGTAACGGCGTAGTTCAGCAAGGTCACCGCGACGCCGTGGGTGTCCAGGGCGTGGTGGACGTGATTGACCAGTGCCGTTCCCACCCCCTGCCCCCGGGTCTCCTCGGTGACGAATGCGTAACCGATGTAGGCAGCGGGGGTCGCAGCGACCAGCGGAGTAACCCATCGGGCCCGGTGCGGTGGCGAGGCCCAGACCATACCCACCGGGCGGCCGCGCCGCTCGGCCAACCAGATCCAGGATGGCTCGGCCTGGAGGGCCCGCCCCAACACGTTCCGGGCCTGCTGGGCGGTCTCCGGTTGGATGAACACGCCACCGAAATGCTCCTCGTACCGGTGTTCCTCCATGACCAGGCCAACCGTGGCCGCCAGGTCGTCGGTCCCGGCCAGCCGGATCGTGACATCCCGTGGTGGCAGGGCCGGGGGCACACCCCGGCCCTGGCGTCGGGCCGCCAACACCGTGTAGGGCTGCATGCCGTGACGAAGCAACGGCCGCACCCCGGAGACGTCCCGAGCCGGCCAGGTCAGCAGGGCCGCCGATTCCGCCCCCGTCCCCGTGGGCGCTTCCTCGAGCTGATCCCGCCATGTGGTCAACAGCTCGTCCAGAGCGCCCTCCGGGTCCGGCCCGCCCACCAGGGGCGTGAGCCAGTGTTGGTCCGGAACCCCCCAGGTACGTCCGATCTCCCCTGGCTGGTACCAGGCGTAGCGCATGCTTCCGGTCGCCACCGGCCGATCCATGGCGTCGCTGACGGTGAGCATCGGTTGCGGGCTCATCCCCGGGTGATAGGGCGTGGGAAGCAACGGATCAACGTCCTTCCAGCGCCGGGTCACCGAGTCCAGCAGGGCCGCGAACTCCGCACCACCTCCGGCCGGCTCCTCATGCCGGACCCGCGCGACGAACCCGCTCATCTTTCCCTCCCCAACGCCTGACCCCACACACGCTGTCGGCGGACGCAGGCGGCCGCCCGGAAGTACTTGCGCCCGTGTGAGTTCCGCACCACCGCGATGGTATCGCCTCGCCACACTCGCCCGAGGGCGGATCACAGATCCCATTCCGGACCCGAAAACCCACCCCCGGCCCAGGATCCGGACGCCTCGATTCACGGCACTCCCGCTGACTCCATTCCCCGCAGCTCCCGCTTGAGCTCCTTGACCTCGTCCCGCAGTCGAGCAGCCACCTCGAACTGGAGATCCGTGGCTGCCTGGTGCATCTGCTCGGTGAGCTGCTCAATCAGCTCGGCCAGCTCCGCTCGGGGCAGCTTTGCCACGTCGGCGGACCGTTGCGCGCTGTCCTTGCCCAGGCCCGGAACCGGAGTGCGTCCCTGTCCCGAGCCCCGGTATCCGGAACTGAGCAGTTCCTGGGTGTCGACATCCTCCCGGGCCAGCGAGTCCAGTATGTCCCCGATCTGTTTGCGCAGCGGCTGGGGATCGATCCCGTGCTGCTCGTTGTACGCGATCTGCTTGGCGCGGCGCCGATTCGTCTCGTCAATGGCACCCCGCATCGCGGTGGTGATCTCATCGGCGTACATGTGTACCTGGCCGGCCACGTTTCGGGCGGCACGCCCGACCGTCTGGATGAGGGAGGTCTCCGAACGGAGGAAGCCCGCCTTGTCCGCGTCGAGGATCGCCACGAGCGACACCTCGGGCAGGTCCAGCCCCTCCCGCAACAGGTTGATCCCCACCAGCACGTCGAACTCTCCGGTGCGCAGCTCCCGAAGCAGCTCCACACGTCGCAGTGTGTCCACCTCACTGTGCAGGTATCGGACCCGAACCCCGGCTTCGGTGAAGTAGTCGGTGAGATCCTCGGCCATCTTCTTCGTCAGGGTGGTGACCAGGACGCGCTCCTGACGTTGGGCCCGCGTACGGATCTCGTGCATCAGGTCGTCGATCTGCCCCTCGGTCGGTTTGACCACCACCTCCGGATCGACCAGCCCCGTGGGCCGAATCACCTGCTCGACGACGTCTCCCCCCGTCTGACGCAGCTCGTAGGAACCGGGGGTGGCCGACAGATAGACCGTTTGGCCGGTCCGTTCCAGGAACTCCTCCCACCGCAGGGGACGGTTGTCCAGGGCCGACGGCAACCGGAAACCGTGTTCGACCAAGGTACGCTTCCGAGCGGCGTCTCCCTCGTACATCCCGCCAATCTGGGGCACTGTGACGTGCGACTCGTCCAGCACGAGAAGGAAGTCTTCGGGGAAATAGTCCAACAGCGTGTTGGGTGGACTTCCGGCGTCCCGACCGTCGAAGTGGCGGGAGTAGTTCTCGATACCGCTACAGGATCCGACCTGACGCATCATCTCAATGTCATAGGTGGTGCGCATGCGCAGACGCTGGGCTTCCAGCTGCCGCCCCTGGGCCTCGAGCTCACGCAAACGTTCGGCGAGCTCGGCCTCGATGTCGGTCACCGCACGCTCCAGCCGCTCCGGACCAGCCACATAGTGCGAGGCCGGGAAGATGTAGTACTCCTCGCCGCTGCCCAGAACCTCACCGGTGAGGGGGTGGAGCGTTTGTAGCCGCTCGATCTCGTCCCCGAACATCTCGATGCGGACCGCAAGCTCCTCGTAGACGGGGATGATTTCCACCGTGTCGCCGCGCACGCGAAAGGTGCCGCGGGTGAACGCGGTGTCGTTCCGCGTGTACTGCATCTCCACGAGGCGGCGCAACAGCTCGTCCCGCTCGATCTGGTCCCCGACCCGCAGCGCGGCCATCCGGTCCACGTACTCCTGGGGGGTGCCGAGGCCATAGATACACGAAACCGAGGACACCACCACCGTGTCCCGCCGGGTGAGCAGAGAGTTGGTCGCAGAGTGCCGTAGTCGCTCCACCTCATCGTTGATGGAGGAGTCTTTCTCGATGTAGGTGTCACTCTGCGGAACATAGGCTTCGGGCTGGTAGTAGTCGTAGTAGGAGACGAAGTATTCGACCGCGTTCCCCGGAAGCATCTCCCGCAGCTCGCTCGCGAACTGGGCCGCGAGAGTCTTGTTGGGTTGCATCACCAGGGTTGGCCGCTGGACCTGTTCCACCAGCCAGGCGACGGTCGCCGTCTTCCCCGTCCCCGTGGCACCGAGGAGGACCGTGTCCGGGGCTCCGTCCTCGATGCGACGCTTGAGTTCGGCGATGGCGCCGGGCTGATCACCGGCCGGAGTCATCTCGGAGACGACCTCGAACGGCGTGTCCTTGCGTCGAATCTCTGTCACCGGCCGCACGTACCCACACTCCCCGCGAATCCACCGTTGTCGGGTCCACGCTATAGCGCCCTAGTGACAACACTCGCTGCGCGGCTTAGATTCCGAAGAGAGACCCGGACGCGACAACACAACACCGGTCACACCGGACGCTATAGCCCCGGAAACCCCAACGGGCCCGGAGTGTGGATCACCAGACGGAGTTCTCCCGGAGGTCGGAATGCGGCGAGACGAACTACGGCCAGTCATCGACCCCACCCTTCCCGACGACGTCGCCCGGCGCCTGCGCAGGCACCCGGAGCTGCTGTACCGGGAGGAAGATCCGGTCGGGCGCTGGCCAAGGTCCACCAGCACCCAAGCGCTGGGCTCCGGTGGGGCACTCGCGGCGACCGGACTGGTGACCATGCTTGCACTGGCATCCTCTACGGCCGCAACCGTGTTGGTGATTCTGTTGGTCCTCATGCTGACCGGAGCATTCACACACTACGTGGGCCAGAATTTCTTCGACGAGCCCTGGGAGTCCTGGTTCGTGACCCCATGGTGGTCGGTGTGGATCATCGGCAGCGGGGTCGCCATGACGGCCTGGATTCTGGAAACAGCCAGCCGTGGGCTGGAGCTGGTCACAGCCGTACCGGCAACTCCCGAACAGGTCGCCGTCGCCGGCGTCCTAGCCCTGAGCGGGGGCATTGCCACGGTCGCTCTCGCTCGACCGGACATGCCCACGCTGGTGGCTGCCCAGTACCGGGACCACTATCTGAGCGTCGACGAGTTCGGCACCCGCACCAGTGAGGCGCGGTGGATGCTGCGGGGTGACCGTCCCGCATCCGAGGCCGAGTTGCTGGCCGAGGTACAACTGGCGATCGATCGGGTCCTGGAAGGACGTGCCGTGTTGGGGGACAGTTTCAACGCGCAGCAGAGCCTGGCACTGTTACGAGACCAGGAATGGCAGATCGCGCTGGACCTCCGCCGGCACCGCCAACTGCGCACGGACCTCGATGAGCGGTACGCCCAGGCGGCTACGGACCGTGTGGTGGCCGCGCTCCGCTTCCAGGAAGAGGCGCTGTACCGTGCGCACAGCGCTATCCAGGCCCGGGTCAATCGCGTACGGGACTACGGGCATCAGGTCGAGTCCGCTGTTGTCGCCCACCGGGAATGGGAACAGTGCCTGGACATCGCCGCGGCAGCCGACGATTTCGTCGACCTTCTGGCCTCGGCCACGCACGAGGCCCACGGGCTGGCATCGCTCGAGGAGGCCCGGGCCGAGGTCAAAGCCACGCGCGAGACGCGCGACGCCCGGATCCGCGAGGTGATCGTGGCCGGAGACTGGCTGGCCCAAGTCCCACCACCACCGAACGCGCCCCGCCAGTCCACCTCCGTCGTACCCTAAGCCCTGTGGTGGGCACCTTTTGGGACATGCCCTCGGGACGACGCTCGCTGCGCGGATGCACCCACACAGCCGGACGCCGTTCTCCCCCAGCACCGCCCCCCAATACCGCTCCCCACCCCGAACACGGGTACATAACACTCCGATCCGAATAACCACCGCACCGAGGGCTGCTCACCGGGCGGTGAGCTTGCCCCACAACCGGGACACCTCCGCGGCCAGATCGGCGCGTGTGCCGGAATTGTCCACCACGTAGTCCGCGACGGAGCACCGCTGCTCCCGGCTGGCCTGGGCCCGAACTCGTTCCCAGGCATGGTGCTCGTCCTCGCCCCGGTCCCGCATAACCCGTTGCACCTGGATCTCTTCGGGAACGTCCACGACCACGACCACGTCGTAGCGCTGCTCCAATCCGTTCTCCACCAGCAACGGAATGTCTTCGACCAGAACAGAGTCCGGCCCCACACCAGCGGCCAGTTCCTCGGTGCGTCGTGCGACGCGGGGATGCACGATCGCGTTCAGTGCCTCGAGCTTCGCCTCGTCAGCGAACACGATCCGGCCGAGCTTGGGCCGGTCGATGGCTCCGTGGGGATCCAGAACCTCGGGCCCGAACTCGGCCACCACCTCGGCCAGACCCTCAGTTCCGGGGGCCACGACCTCCCGCGCCAGAGCATCCGCGTCGATCACCACCGCTCCCCGCTCTGCGAGCAGCCGCGCCACCTCACTCTTTCCGGAGCCGATCCCTCCGGTCAGTCCAACCCGTACCATGGGCGCATCCTAGCGTCGAGCCTCGCTCACGACAGCGGCGACTCCGGGAACGAGGTCCTTGCGCAGCTGCACCATGGTCAGGTGTTCGCTGATGCGTTCCCGGCTCGTCTCCGCATAGCCCAACTGGTGTCCCAACCGCAGCGCGCCCACTGTGGCATCCGGCACGAACAACGCCACTGTGGTGACCTCGGGGACGTACGCGGCAACGGTGGCTTCCAACTCGCCGAGTAGAGCCCGTCCCACACCCCGTCGGCGTTGGTCGGGGGCAACGGCCAACCTGTTCACCAGGAAGGTGGTCCCGGTACTGCGCCCCCGGATCATGCCCACAATGCGCCGATCCAGGCATGCCGCCAGGAGCGGGTGTCCCGCGGCGAGGTGCTCGCGCACCTGATCGACACCCTCCGTCAACGGCGCGATATAGGGGTCACCGTAGTTCTGCGCCTCGTCCACGTAGGCGCCTCGCTGAAGTGCCCATACCTCACCAGCATCCGTGACCTGGGCCGGACGGATCGCAGACCGGGGATCGCACATACCCGGAACCTCCCACCGACAGCGCGAACACCTCGACCATAACGAAGGGACCGCCCCTGAGGGCGGTCCCCATATCGCACGAACGGATCGAGATCAGCCGTCGCCGCCGGCGAGCTTCTCCCGCAGTGCGGCCAGGGCCTCGTCCGAGGCGAGGGCGCCTCCGGATGCCGGCTGCTGTGCCGCCGGCGCCTGCGCAGCGCCGTTGTTCTGGTTGGAGCTAGGAGCGGGGGCGGGCTCGGCCGCCGCCTCTTCGGGCACCGCCTCCTCCTCGCTGGCGGTGGCCTCTGCGGCGGCCTCGGCCGCGCGCGCCTCCTCAACCTGCTTGCGGTGTGCCTCGAAGCGCTCCTGAGCCAGAGCGTACTGGCGCTCCCACTCGTCCCGCTGGGTCTCGTAGCCCTCGAGCCACTCCCCACTGTCGGGGTCGAAGCCCTCCGGGTACTTGTAGTTGCCCTGCTCGTCGTACTCGGCGACCATGCCGTACAGCGTCGGGTCGAACTCGACCTGCCCCACGACAATGCTCTCGTTGGCCTGCTTCAGCGAGAGACTGATGCGGCGCCGGTCCAGATCGATGTCGATGATCTTGACGAAGATCTCGGTACCGACCTGCACCACCTGCTCCGGGATCTCCACATGGCGTTCGGCCAACTCGGAGATGTGGACCAGGCCCTCGATCCCTTCCTCGACCCGGACGAAGGCACCGAACGGCACCAGCTTGGTGACCTTTCCGGGAACCACCTGGCCGATCTGGTGCGTGCGGGCGAACTGCTGCCAGGGGTCTTCCTGCGTCGCCTTGAGGGACAGCGAGACCCGCTCGCGGTCCATGTCGACGTCGAGAACCTCGACGGTGACCTCCTGGCCCACCTCAACGACTTCGCTCGGGTGGTCGATGTGCTTCCAGGACAGTTCGGAGACGTGCACCAGGCCGTCGACACCGCCCAGGTCCACAAAAGCACCGAAGTTGACGATGGAGGACACGACACCCTTGCGAATCTGGCCCTTCTGCAAGGTGTTGAGGAAGGTCTGCCGGACCTCGGACTGGGTCTGCTCCAGCCAGGCGCGCCGGGACAGCACCACGTTATTGCGGTTCTTGTCCAGCTCTATGATCTTGGCTTCGAGCTCACGCCCGACATAGGGCTGGAGATCCCGCACGCGGCGCATCTCGACCAGCGAGGCCGGCAGGAAGCCACGCAGCCCGATATCCAGGATGAGGCCGCCCTTGACAACCTCGATCACGGTGCCGGTAACGACTCCGTCCTCTTCCTTGATCTTCTCGATCGTGCCCCAGGCGCGCTCGTACTGGGCGCGCTTCTTGGACAGGATCAGACGGCCTTCCTTGTCCTCCTTTTGCAGGACCAGGGCCTCGACGGGATCTCCGACCGCGACAACCTCGCTCGGATCCACGTCGTGCTTGATCGAGAGTTCCCGGGACGGTATGACGCCCTCGGTCTTGTATCCGATGTCGAGCAAGACCTCGTCTCGATCGACCTTCACGATGGTGCCTTCGACGATGTCACCGTCGTTGAAGTACTTGATGGTCTCGTCGATCGCTGCGAGGAAGGCTTCCTCGGACCCGATGTCGTCGATCGCTACCTTCGGTGTCGAGGTGGCCTCGGTGCTGCTCGTCATGTGTGGGTGGACTCCGGGTACGGACATGGACAGATAGGAAATTTGTGCACGCAGCGGATCCGCATCGGCGAGTGGAGACCCGTCCCCGGACAGCAGCATCATCGCTGAAGTTCTGTACCGCGGTTGGGTGCCCGGCCGGCAACTCTCGTCACGCTGGAGTGTCCTCCACCGGAACGGGGCGCACATGCGAACCCACAACGCTTCGGTCAGCTTATGAGACGGGCGCGCTCCGGTCAATTGGAGGCCAGCGACCGCCCGATACGCAGAACCAACCTAGACAGGATATCCCGCACGGAAGCGACGGTCGAGTCGACCCGGCCCCAGCTCGCACCGACGGACGTGCCCCCAGCGGCACATCGCAACGGGCGTCAACCTCAATGCGCGGCATCCCGCCAGTTCGGGCCCACCCCCACCGACACGTCCAGTGGCACCGACAACGGGTGGGCACCCGCCATGCGTGAGGTCACCAGCTCCCGAACCGCGGACAGCTCACCACTGGTCACCTCGCACACCAACTCATCATGGACCTGCAACAGCATGCGGGAGGCATAGCCGCCCTCCCGTAGGGCGGCATCCACCTCCAACATCGCCACCTTGATGATGTCGGCAGCGGACCCCTGGATCGGGGCGTTCAAGGCCATACGCTCGGCCATCTCCCGCCGCTGACGGTTGTCACTGGCCAGTTCGGGCAGGTAGCGCCGGCGTCCCAACATCGTCTCGGTGTAGCCGTCCCGGCGTGCCTGCTCGACCACCTGGCGCAGATAGTCACGTACCCGCCCGAACTGGGCGAAGAAGTCTTCCATCAGACCGCGGGCCTCGCGCGGCGACACCCCCAGCTGCTGGGACAGCCCATACTCACTCAGCCCGTAGGCCAACCCGTAGTTCATGGCCTTGATCCGAGCGCGGGCCCCATCGTCCACCTCGGCCACATCGATCCCGAACACCCGCGCAGCGATCTCGGCATGGAAGTCGTATCCGGTCTGGAACGCCTCGATCAGGGCGGGGTCCTGGGACAGGTGCGCCATGATCCGCAACTCGATCTGGCTATAGTCCGCCGTGAGCAGATGGTCATACCCCCGGCCAACCACGAACGCCCGACGGATCCGCCGTCCGGCGTCGCTGCGCACCGGGATGTTCTGAAGATTGGGATCTGCCGAGCTGAGACGCCCGGTCGCCGCCACCGCCTGGTTGTAGGTGGTGTGGATTCGACCGTCGTCCGCGATCGTCTTGATCAGCCCATCCACCGTGGTCCGCAGCTTCGTCTGATCACGGTGACGCAGCAAGATCACCGGGAGCTCGTTGTCCGTCTGGGTGGTCAACCAGTGCAACGCGTCGGCGTCGGTGGTGTATCCGGTCTTGATGCGCTTCGTCTTGGGAAGACCAAGTTCCTCGAACAGCACCTGTTGCAGCTGCTTGGGCGATCCCAGATTGAACTCACGCCCCACCACACGGTGTGCCTCCGTGACGGCCTGCCGCACCGACGCGGCGAATTCGGCGTCCAGCTCGTCCAGATAGTCCCGGTCCGCGGCAATCCCAGCAAACTCCATGGCCGCCAGAACCCGAACCAGGGGCAGCTCCACCGTCCGGAGCAGTTCGTCTGCGCCCCGCTCCCGCAACCCCACGTCCAACTGTTCGGCGAGACGGCGCACGGCTTCCGCCCGCAGCCCCAGCCCCTCTCGTTGCCGCGCGGCCTGGTCCCCCCCGTCGTCACTCCCCACATCCAGGGTGAGCTGCTCCCCCGCGGCCGTGCCTTCGTCCAACTCCCACCCGAGATGACGCTGACACAGATCAGCCAGGTCCAGCCTGCGTTGTCCCGGCTGGATGAGATAGGCAGCCAACGCGGTGTCGCTGGTGAGTCCCTCCAGGTCCCACCCGTGGGCGAACAGGGCCAGGATCGGCCCCTTGGCGTCGTGCATGGCCTTGGGGCACTGCGGATCCGTGAACCACCGAGCCAGAGCCGATTCGTCCGCCGCATCCAGCCCCGTGGGATCGACATACACACACGCGCCAGGAACCGCGATCGCGAGGGCGCTGATCCGGCCGCCGCCGTGGCCCCACGTTCCGTCGGCGGCCACCCCGGCACGCATGCCCCCCGTGGCGTTGTGTTCCAGCCAGGCGGCAAGTTCTCCCAGGCCGCACGTGTGCACGTCCACCGCCGCCGCGTTGTGGTCCCGCGCCCCGTCCTGGTCCCCATCCGGCTCGCCCGAGCCGACGACCGTGAACAGCCGCTCCCTCAGGGTCGAGGCGAACTCCAGCTGGTCAAACAACGCGTCCACCCCGGAACGGTCCATGGGGGCGGGCTGGAGCTGCGCGGGCTCGACGTCGAGAGGGACATCGGTCGCCAGCCGGTTCAGCTGATGGTTACGCAGAACGTCGTCGAGGTGTTGGCGTAGGTTCTGGCCGGCCTTCCCCGACACCTCCCCCGCATGTTCGACCAGCGCCTCCAGCGATCCGTACCGCTCCAACCACTTCGCCGCCGTCTTGGGGCCCACCCCGGGAACACCGGGGAGGTTGTCGGCCTTCTCCCCCACCAGCGCCGCCAGGCCACGGTACTGCGTGGGTGACACCCCGTAGCGTTCGCGCACCCGTTCCGGGGTGATTCTGGTTAGCTCAGACAGACTCTTGCCGGGGTAGAGCACAGTGCAGTCGTGCGTGACGAGCTGGAAGGCGTCCCGGTCCCCGGAGGCGATCCGGACGTCCATCCCCGCTGCCAGCCCCTGAACCGCTAGGGTGGCGATCACGTCGTCGGCCTCGAAGCCTTGGGCGCTGACCCCGGGCACCCCCAGAAGTCCGAGTAGCTCCTGAACCAGCTCCACCTGGCCGGGGAACTCCGCCGGGGTCTCGCTGCGCCCAGCCTTGTAGTCGGGATATACCTCGTCGCGAAACGTCGGTCCGGACAGATCCCAGGCCACCGCGATGTGCGTCGGTTCCTCGTCCCGGAGTAGCTTCACCAGCATCGAGGTGAACCCGTACACCGCGTTGGTGGCCTGGCCGGTGCTGGACTGGAAATTCTCGACCGGCAATGCGTAGAAGGCCCGGAACGCCATGGAGTGGCCGTCCAGAAGCAGCAGGCGCTGCCTTTCCTGTGTTTCCTGCGTTTCCTGCGTTCCCGTGCCGACAGCCGGGCCGGACGCGTGCTCACCGGAGGTCTCTCGTGTCGTCACCACAACCGGCATCCTAGGATGCTGCCCGGACTTTTTCGCACCAACGCAGCGACGACGCGCGGACGCGTGCCACGAAACCTGGAGCGTGCGCGGGACGCGGGCTGGAAGGGCAGGCACCAGTGGCAGAACGGGATGAGCGGTTGGGCGAGATCATGGGTAGCGACGCTCCTGGCGGTGACCTCGCCAGCCGGATGGGGGTGGAGCTGGTCGAGGCATCGGCCAAGCGCGTGGTCGGGCACATGCCCGTCGCCGGCAACACCCAACCCTACGGGCTACTCCACGGCGGCGCCTCCTGCGTACTCGCCGAGACACTCGGCTCGATCGGGTCGGCACTGCACGCCGGCAGCGACCGCATCGCCGTCGGCATCGAGATCAACGCGACCCACCACCGCAGTGCGACCTCCGGACACATCACCGGCGTGGCCACACCGGTCCACCTCGGAGGCACCCTGGCGAGTTGGGACATCGAGATCACCGACGAGGCGGGGCGACGGGTCTGTACCTCGCGCCTCACCTGCATGCTCCGGGACGCCGGCTGAGGGTGACCGCAGCCCGAGACTCGAGGAGCACGCGGACCGGCATTGACTACGACCTGATAACAGCATGAACCCGACTCGGCGGCGAGATTGGTCACTGCCTTCCGTGCACCGCCTCACCTCTGCTTAAGTTCCGCTTACGCCGCACCTTTTTGTCATCCGCGACACAAGCCGGGGTCGCGGCGTCCACGGTGCACCCACGCATCCGACGCCAAGTGGAATGGAGACACCGCGATGGCACGCAAGAAGGCGCTCAGCCTCCTCGCCGCAGCCTCCGCCCTATCTCTCGGGTTGACCGCCTGTAACGGGGCAGACGAGGGCGAAGAGTTCCAGTACGGCTACGTGCTCCCGGAGACGGGTGACCTGGCGTTCCTGGGCCCGCCACAGATCAGCGCCGCAGAGATGGCCCTGGCGGAGATCAACGATGCCGGCGGCATCCTCGACACCGAGGTTCCCGATATCGAACCGGGTGACGAGGCCAACGACGCCGGTCAGGCCAACGAGGCCGCCAACCGCCTGGTTGACCAGGACGTAAACATGGTGCTCGGGGCCGCAGCCTCCGGAATGACCCACGCTATCTACGACACCGTTACCGGTGCCGGAATCGTGCAGTGTTCCGGATCCAACACCGACCCGGACCTGAGCACCATCGACGACGGTGGATTCTACTTCCGCACCGCGCCCAGCGACCTCCTGTCCGCCCCGGTGCTCGGCGAGCAGATCATCAACGACGGACACACCAGCGTGGCGGTAGCCAACCGGGCCGACGGCTACGGTGACGGCTACGCCGAGGTTCTGGTGGACACCGCCGAGGCCGAAGGCGCCGAGGTGGAGTTCAGTGAGGGGTACGACCCCGAGACCACCGACTTCAGCTCGATTGCCGGAGATATGGAAGGCTCCGGCGCCGACGCCTACGTCGTTATCGCCTTCGAAGAGGGCGTGCAACTGCTGGGCGACCTCCTGGAGGCCGGGGTGGATCCCGAGCAGATCTACGTCACCGACGGGATGAACGATCCCGACCTGGGCTCCAGCATCGACGAGGACAACCCGGAGATCGTTGCCGGGATCACCGGTGCCGCGCCCGGCGCCGACAATCCCGACTTCGACACCCAGCTGGAGGAGCACGATCCCGACCTGGAAGTGTTCCAGTTTGCCCCGCAGGTCTACGACTGCGTGATCGCCACGGCGCTGGCCGCCGAGCACGCCGAGAGCACGGACCCGGGCGAGTACGTGGACTCGATGACCGCGGTTACCCAGGACGGAACCGAGTGCACCGGCTTCAGCGAGTGCCGGGATCTGCTCGCCGACGGTGAGGAGATCGACTACCAGGGGGCCAGCGGCCCGATCGCCTGGGACGACAACGGCGACCCGACCGTCGCCTCCATCGCGGTGTTCAAGTTCGACGAGGACACTGCCGAGCACGGAATCGAGGAGTACGTGGAGTCCTCGACCGACTGACGCGGATCCACGCGCCGGGCCGGTTTCAACCGGAGCACGCGGACTCGGGGTGGTGCGCAGGTTCGCCTGCCGCGCCACCCCACACGTATGTCGTATGGCCTGTCTCTGCGGACCTCTGCGGGTCTCTGCGGCTGTCCCGGCGCTTCGGTGCGGGTGCACCGGGCACGAAAAACCGGTGCGGCTGTGGCGACCGCTCGAAGCGGGCCCGGCCACAGCCGCACCGGCCAGCACGCTCAGGCCTTGGCGAGCGTCCCCAAGTAGAGCTCGACCACGTTTGGATCCTGCAAGAGCTCCCGCCCGGTTCCGGTGTAGGCGTTGCGCCCCTGGTCCAGCACATAGCCGCGGTCGGCGATCTGGAGACACCGGCGAGCGTTCTGTTCCACCATGATGATGGACACCCCGATCGAGTTGATCTCCTGCACCCGCTGGAAGACCTCGTCCTGGTAGAGCGGGGAGAGCCCGGCCGTTGGCTCGTCCAGGAGCAGCACATGCGGGTTCATCATCAGTGCCCGCCCCATGGCCACCATCTGACGTTCTCCACCGGACAGGGAACCGGCCTTGGCCTTGCGCCGCTTGGCCAACAGGGGAAACAGACCCGCAACCGTCTCGAAGCGGCTGCTGACAATCTCGGGCCGGAGAAACGCTCCCATCTCCAGGTTCTCTTCGATGGTCAGCGACGGGAACACGTTCTGCGTCTGCGGGACGTAGCCCACCCCGTGCTCCACCAGCTCGTGGGCGGCCAGGCCGGCGATATTCTCCCCCCGCAGTGTCAACGCACCCGAACGCACGGGAATCAGACCGAAGATCGTCTTGACGAGGGTCGACTTCCCCGCTCCGTTGGGGCCGATGATCGCGACCACCTCCCCCTCGGCCAGGGTAAGAGTGCAGCCGGTAAGAATATTGACCTCGGGGACGTACCCTGCGACCACCTCGTCCGCAACCAGCAGATATTCGTCGTAGCGACGCTCCACCGCGGATGCGCCCTCCTGTGCGCCGGTGGACACCTCCCCCGCACTGGTACTGGGGTGTTCACTCATCGTGTTTCCTCCGTGCCCTGGGCAGCGCCGTCGTTGCCGGTCGCTCCACCGTTGGAGCGGGTGGTCTCATCGTGCTGTGTCCCCAGATACGCGTCGATGACGGTCTGGTTGGATCGAATGTCGTCGGGACGTCCCTCGGCGATCACCCTGCCCTCGGCCAGCACGATGATCCAGTCGCTGATCCCCATGATGACGTCCATATCGTGCTCGACGAAAAGAATCGTGGTTCCCTCGTCTCGCAGCGCGGATATGTGTTCCAGCAGCGACTCCACGAGCACGGGATTCACCCCCGCCATGGGCTCGTCGAGCATCACCATGGACGGTTGCACCATCAGGGCCCGGGCCATCTCCAGGAGCTTGCGCTGACCGCCGGACAGACTTCCGGCGATCTCGTCGCGCATGTGTGTCAGCCGGAACCGCTCCAACAGTTCCTCGGCCTGCCGCTGATTCCGCTGCTCCTGCCGGGACCAGTACCACCGCAGGAAGGAGCCCAACAATCGCTCACCAGTCTGGCCGGGAGCGGCCAACAACATGTTCTCCAGGACACTCAAGCGGGTCAGCGCCTTGGTGAGCTGGAAGGTGCGCACCATGCCCCGACGGGCCACCTGGTGTCCCGGAAGGCCATTGATCCGACCCCCCTGGAACGTCCACGAGCCGCTGTCCGATCCGTCGAACCCGGTCAGAACGTTGAACAGGGTAGACTTTCCCGCCCCGTTGGGACCGATCAACGCGGTGACCGTTCCACGCTGCACCTCGAGGTGTTCCACGTCCACCGCCGTCAGCCCGCCGAACGAGCGCCGCACCCGATCGGCCACCAGGATCGGATCCGGTTTGGCGCTCCCGGGCTCTGCGGCGACCCCGGTCAGGTCTGCCCGGGCCCGCCCAGTGCCGTCAGCGTCCGCGGAGACCTCGTCGAGCCCAACCCCGTTATTTGACATTGACCAGCATCTCCCTGCGGTTGCCGATGAGTCCTTGCGGTCGGTAGATGATGAGCAGTACCAGAATGAGCCCGACCAGGGCATGGCGTACCGCACCCAGCTCGCCACCGGTGACGAAGGGGAGCCAGCCCATCTGGTCCAGGGCACGCATCGTCTCGTCGGTGAAGGTGAGCAGGAACCACATCACAACGGAACCGATGACTGGCCCCCACGTGCGGCCCGCCCCACCCAGCAGCAGCATCGCCCAGAGGTAGAAGGTGACCTGGGGCCGGAACTGGTCCGGAGTCACCGATGCCTGGTGGAGAGCGATCATGACACCGGCCAGCGCACCAAAGACACCGCCGATGACCAGGCTCTGGAGTTTGTAGACGAACACGTTCTTACCGAGGCTGCGCACGGCGTCCTCGTCCTCACGGATCCCCTTGATCACCCGGCCCCACGGGCTGTGCATGAGCGACCACATGATCAGACAGGACACCAGGACCAGTGACCAGGTCACCACCATCGTCCACAGGTGTGGGCTGGAAAAGGTGATGTCCCCGACGCCGTAGCGCCCGGGCGGGAACGGGTTCAGTTCCCGGAAGCCGTCACTGAGATTCTGCCTCCCGAAGACGCCGCCGGTGAGATCACGGGCGAACGGGGCCCGGTAGACGAACCGCAGCCCTTCGGCCACCGCGATCGTACAGATCGCCAGGTAGTCCGCACGGAGGCGCAGTGTGGGGATCCCCATCAACAACGCCAGTACGACCGCACACAGGATCGAGGCTGCGACGCCCACGCTCAGCGGCAGCCCGAAGGTGCCAACGCAGACCGCGACGCCGTAGGCGCCGACCAGCATGAAGCCGACCTGCCCGAAGTTCAACAGGCCGGTGTAGCCGAAGTGCATGTTCAGGCCGATGATGGCCAGCGCGTAGATGGCCGCGACCGGGCCGATCGCCGAGGTGATGGATGTGGTCAGGATGCCGAGAAAGTCCATGGTCCGCCCCTAACCGATCCGCTCGCGTCGGCCCAGCAGCCCCTGCGGCCGAACCAGCAACATGACGATCATGATGGCCAATGCCCACGCCTCCATCAGCTGGTGTGGGAACCACAGCGTGGACAGCATCGCGACCAACCCGATCGCGATCCCGCCGAGCATGGCCCCGTAGGCGGTTCCGAGCCCCCCCAGAATGACTGCGGCGAACATCAACAGCAGGAGGTGAAAACCCATCTGCCAATGCACGATCTGGTGGATCCCCGCGAGAACCCCACCCAGGGCCGCGAGTCCACCGCCGAGTGTCCAGACGTACAACGTGATCCGGGCGACGTCGATCCCGGAGGACTCGGCCAGATCGCGATTGTCGGACACGGCGCGCATGGCCTTGCCAACGCGGGTGAACTGGAGCATGCAGGCCACGGCGACAAGGACCAGTACCGCGATTCCCATGATCGCCAGGGAGCGGGGGGCGATGGTTATGGGCCCGAGACTTACCAGCTCCTGGACCTGGTACTCGGGGTAACTGGACCTACTGCCCCCGAACATCACCAGCAGCACGTGGCGAAGGAGAAGCGCGACCCCGATGGAGACGATGAACAGCTGGATGAGCGCGACGTTGCGCAGGCGCAACGGTTGCCATATGTAGCGTTCCATACCGGCGCCGAGCGCGGCACCCAACACCACGGCGATCAGAACAGCACCGATCGCACCCCACCAGATCCCGGCGGCGAGCCCGAGAAGCGCGAGCGCGCCCTGCACGGACAGGATCGTCGAGGCGGGCATCCGCCCCCGGAGTAGGCGCCCGGTGGTGATGACCAGCGCTGCGATCGCGACGGGAACCAGAACGATCGCCGCGAGGTTGGCCGGGGTCGAGCCGAGCCCGGGATCACCGGCTAGGGAGATATGCCACTGTGCGGCCTCGCCACCGAAGATCCCCACCAGGGTGGCTCCGACGATCCCCAGTACCAGGATTGCTCCCTGGAGGGGTAACCGGATTGTGGGGCGCAGCTGGTCTCGCAACAGCAACCCCACCCCGATGGCCAGTGCCGCCGCCACGAACAGCCCCAGGATCGAGTTGCCGAGCCCCCCGGCCCCCGTGCTGAACAGCAGGGCCATGAGGGCACCGAACGTGACCATGTCTCCGTGCGCAAAGTTGATCATGCGCGTGGTCCCGAAGATCAGGGACAGCCCCACCGAGGCGATCGCGATGACCAGCCCGAACACCAGGCCATTCGTTGCGACCTGGGCGAACTTGTGGGAGAAGGGCGCCCCTTCGTCCACGTCCGGGGGCTCGGCGCCCTCCTCGGCCTCGGCCTCTTCCTCGGCGAGTTCTTCCTCGGTGTCGTCCGGGCTGGCCGCGGGTTCGTCCCCGTCCTCGGGTTCGTCGAAGCGGTAGATCAGGCGTCGTTCATCGCCGGAGCCAATCTCAAGGTCATCGTGTTCGGCACCGGGAATCAGGTCCAGTTCGGCGACGTCCTCGGGCACACTGTCCTCGTCGAGGACCGCCCGGTAGGTCCCGGGCCCGGGAAGAACGAACTCCCACTGCCCGTCGTCGTCGGTTGTCGCTGTCCCGAGCTCGGTTTCGTCCTCGAACACGGTGATCTCGACTCCCGCAATGGGTTCGGGATCGTCGATCTCACCGTGGAGCGTCTCTTCGCCCTGTTCGTCAGCCACCGCCCCACCAGGGGCCAGGAGCATCATCGCGAGCACGGCGATGAGCAGGGTGACGATGCGTCTGTGCACGCGCGCTCCCTCGCACATCATTCTGGTGGCCTCCCGGAGGGTTACCGAGAGACTCGAATCCTGGGTGGCGGTGAGTTTAGTCGCACTTCGTGGAAGGGTTCAGCACTCCTGTGGCTACGTGACCCAAACGTCATCCCTTTGTACGGGTTCGTGATCAAAGTGGAACCAGGGCACCACTTGACGCCAACCCCCACATTCCACACAAAACGGGCGCGCCGGGGCTGCACTGCTGCCCCGGCGCGCCGGACATGCCCACGGCCTGGCGCTGCCTACCCGTCGCCCCCCAGGGTGTCGATGACGGTTTCGGCAACCTTGCGCATCGTCAACCGGCGATCCATGGAGTTCTTCTGGATCCACCGGAAAGCCTCCGGTTCACTGAGACCGTGCTGAGACTGCAACAGCCCCTTCGCCCGGTCCACGAGCTTGCGGGTCTCCAGGCGCTCCTGTAGATCACTGACCTCCGCCTCCAGCGTGGTCAGCTCGGCGTACCGACTCGTCGCCATCTCCACCGCCGGCACGAGTTCGGCCTTGCTGAACGGCTTGACGAGATAGGCCATCGCCCCGGCCTCCCGCGCGCGTTCCACCAGCTCCCGCTGGGAGAACGCGGTCAGGATGACCACGGGTGCGATGCGCTCGGCAGCGATCCGCTCCGCCGCGGACAGCCCGTCGAGCACCGGCATCTTGATGTCCAGGATCACCAGGTCCGGCCGGTGCTCGGTCGCCAGAGATACCGCCGTTTCGCCGTCACCTGCCTCCCCCACCACGGTGTAGCCGTCCTCCTCCAGCATCTCCCGGAGGTCGAGACGGATCAGGGCCTCGTCTTCCGCGATCACCACGCGGCTCTGCGTCTGGGTCACGCACACGAGGGTATCGGGAGCATGTACACTCTGGGACGGAGGCTCACCCCAATACCTTCCAGGCACCCCAGAGCCCCAATTCGGCATCCATATCGGATACAATTACCAATGATCCATGCCGGAATGATGGAATGGTAGACATGAACGACTCAAAATCGTTTGCCCCTGTGGGCGTGTGGGTTCGAATCCCACTTCCGGCACCATCCGAGTAACCGGGCCCGACGTGGATCCATCAACGGATCCGCGCGGAGCCCACCCCCAGGTTCCCACTGGTGTTTTGGGGTCCTGACCACGTTCTACGGAGCCCCGCAACCACAGCATTGACACGCACCCGGATCTCGCCCGACCCTCGATCTGGGAACGGAACTCGAAATTCCCGGTGCCCGGAAAGACCCGCTGTCGAGTCCGGGCTGTGGACCGCCCGGGGCCAGCCTCCGCGCACGGAATCCCATAACCGGGAGTGACACCGCTGGCGAACTTCGCTGTGTTGCCTAGCCGTGCCGAACCGCCTCTTCCCAGCAACGACGGGGATCCGACCGACCATCAGCTCCGGACCCCGGATTTTGGCTTCCTCCCGCGCCTACCGGCGAGACGCGCCACCCCCGGGGGGGCAGGAAACCCACCTCTTCGTCGGCGCCACCCCAGACCGGACTCGGAATATCCGCCATATCCGAGGTCACCTCCACCGGCCGTAGCGGCAGAACGTGTCGTCCCAATGTTCGTTGCGACGTTGACGTTCCGGTCATCGCGGACCCTGCATCCAGCCCCCGCCCAGATCCGGTGCCGAATCTCGGCCCGGACCTCGCCGAACGGTTCGAGTGTGCACTGGCCGGCGACCCGCCCAAGGATCACATCCCAGCTACAACCTGAGCACAACCCGCAGGTTTGGTGGCCACACACCCGTACAGTCCCCGATTCTGGAGACAGAGCGAAGCAACGACGCACACCCGGTGCGGTCTACTGCACCCCGCACGCCGTAGGAAGGAGGGGCGCGGAGTGCTCAGCACGACGGTGTCGATTCTCGGCGCACTCACCATCCTGGCGTGGCTGGTTATCGCGTGGGCCTCGAACCGGCGCCAACCCTGGGCACTGGCCCCCCTCGCCCTCCTGGTGCTGGGGCTCCTCGCCCTCGGCCATCCCGGTTGGGCCCTGCTCCCCCTGGCCGCACTGGTCGTGGGCTCCTTCACCGAACTGGTCATCGGGGTCCGGGAACCCCCGGCCCTACGGACCAGGCACCCGGAGGCGCCGCTGAGTACCGAACGGTGGGCGGCCGCGGTCGCGGCACCGTTCCGGGTCGCCCTGGCCGAGCCATGGGACGTGGTGGTCCGTCCCTCGCTCCGACGCCGCTACCGCCGGGTCCTGACCGAACAGTGGGGAGCCGTGGACCGGGACTCCCTGCTGACCGCGGTGGATCACCTGTGGTCCGAACTGCGCAGTGGGCCACGTGCGGACCTCATCGTGGATCTGAGCAACGGTGTCGCCTCCACCCGCCGTCACCCCGACGATCCCCCGGGACGCACGATCGTGCTCACTGCGGACCAGGTCGCCCGCCTCCGCGAGATCTCCGGCGCACACGACACGGAAACCGTGGTGATCGGCGCCTTCCAGTGGTGGACCTCGGCACACCTCATTCGGTTGGCCTGCGGTGGGGCGGCGCTGGACTGGCTGACTCCGCGTGAGACGAACCGGCTGCTACGTCAGGTCGCCTCGGACCTCCAGCGACGGTACGGCGGATGGTACGAGCTCGCGCAGGCCTTCCACGCCGGCCACCTGCTGTGGGACGGCGCTGGTTCCACGGACGCCGAGTCACGTCGGGTCTGGACAGCGCTCGGCATCCTGACCCGCGACCCGGACAGCCCATGGAACCAGTTGCCGTGGGACATGCCCCTGGAGCGTGTTCCGGGCGAACCGGGAGCCGCCGACAGTGCCCGGCTCTAGCCGGATGGCCCGTGGGAAGACCCCTGGTCCGGGTACCGCGTCATGCGCATCCGACGCCGGTACCGGGCACGCCTCCCCGTGCTCGTCTGTGCTCGTGGTGCTAGTCGTTGCTGATGGCCTCGCCGATGGTGTGCACCCGCAGTGCGTTCGTGGACCCCGGAGTGCCCGGCGGACTACCCGCAACGATGACCACCCGTTCGCCCTCCCGGCATCGCCCCTGGGCCACCAGCCCCTGTTCCACCTGGCGCACCATCTCGTCGGTGTGGCGGACGAAGGGCACGCAGTGGGTCTCCACACCCCAGGTGAGGGCCAGCTGTGCCCGGGTCTCCTCAGAGCTGGTGAACGCCAGGAGTGGGATGGGTGAACGGTACCGGGCCAGGCGTCGGGTGGTCTCACCGGTCATGGTGAAGGCAACGAGGGCGCGAGCTCCCACGGTCGCACCCACCTCGGCCGCGGCACGGGCGATGGCACCACCCGTGGTCTCCGGCTTGCGCTCCAGGACGTGCGAGGCGTGGAGCGTGTCCTCCTCCGCCGCGGCCACGATGCGGTCCATGGTCTGGACGGTCTCGATGGGATAGTCACCCACACTGGTCTCTCCGGAGAGCATGACCGCATCGGTCCCGTCCAACACCGCGTTGGCGACGTCGGAGGCCTCGGCCCGGGTTGGCCGAGGTGCGTGGATCATCGACTCCAGCATCTGGGTAGCGACGATGACCGGTTTCGCCTTGTACTGACACCGCTGGATGGCCCGCTTCTGCACCATGGGCACGCGTTCCAGGGGCAGTTCAACCCCGAGGTCACCGCGAGCCACCATGATGCCGTCGAAGGCCTCGATGATGTCGTAGAGGCGCTCCACGGCCTGCGGTTTCTCGATCTTGGCAATCAAGGGAACCCTGCGTCCGACCTCGTCCATGATCGCGCGTACGGCGTCAGCATCGGCGGGGCTACGCACGAAGGACAGCGCAATGATGTCCACTCCCTGGGCGAGTGCCCACCGCACGTCGGCCTCGTCCTTCTCCGTGAGCGCTGGCACGCTGACCGCGACCCCGGGAAGGTTGATCCCCTTGTGATTGGACACCGGTCCGCCCACCACGACCCGGGTGTGCACCTCGGTATTGGTGGTCTTGACACATTCCAGTGCCACCCGACCGTCGTCGATCAGGACGCGGTCCCCCGGTCGTACGTCACCCGGGAGTCCCGGATAGGTGGTCGAAGCTCGGTGCGTATCGCCGGATATGTCCTCCGTGGTGATTGTGAACTCGGCGCCGACATCCAGTTCCACCTCGCCCTCGGCGAAGGTACCCAAGCGGATCTTGGGCCCCTGGAGATCAGCGAGAATGCCGACGGCGCGCCCCGTGTCCCGGGACGCGGCTCGCACATTGGCGTAGCTGGCGCTGTGGTCGTCGTGGGTTCCGTGGCTGAGGTTGAGTCGCGCTACGTCGAGGCCTGCCTCGACGAGGTCCCGGATTGCCTCCGGGCTCGCTGTGGCTGGGCCCAATGTCGCGACGATCTTTGCTCGACGTGTCACACCACATACTCTATGGCCTTCGGCGACGGAATTGGTCTAGTCCATGTTGCGGAGAGGTGTCAGTGTGTCGGACACGCCGCGAACAGCGACAGCTTCGTCACCCATCGAGCCGACCATAGTTCCGCAGAGTGAGCAGGTAATCGAGTGTGCGGATCCCCCGCCACTCCGCCTGGGCGACGTGGGACCAACTGTCCCGGTGTGCTGGCCAGCCGCCATCGGACTGTTGGGCCGAGACCAGAGCGTCCAGATGGGTGTGGATCTCCTCGTCGCTGAAGAGGCGACGTGCGACATGGCCGGGGTGTGTGGCCAGGTCGAGCGGGGTGCGCACGTGCCCGACAGCACTCGGGTCCAGTTCGAAAACGGCGCGGATCATCACACCGATCCGGTCGAACTCCCGGTGGGCGCGTGTCTGGTCGGGAACGTACTGGAGGAAGGTGCACACCGACTGGGCCTCATCGGGTGTGGTCCACTCCATTCGAGCAATTCGTTCCCAGCAGAACGCGGTCGCATGGTCACGCCAGGGATGCGTGACATGGTGCTTATGGAGGATTCCGGCCAGGGCCGCGGTCGGATTGAGACTTCCCCCGAAGTTCTCTGCGTTCCGCCAGTGGGGCGCGGACTCGGTGTGCCGCACTGTGGGTAGGACCCACGGCACGCCCCCGTCGGGCCTGGAGATGCTGACCAGGTAGGTGGCGATGTGGGAGGCGGAGTCTCGCGGGATCTCCCCCAGCTCGTCCTGGATGCGCAACGCCAGCTCGGTGCACTTCGGTTGGCTGCCATGCCCCCGCAGGTCGGGATCGAGGGCGTTACCGTATCCCCCGTCCACGTTGCGGTACGGCTCCAGTGCCGCGCGCACGGGGGCGACGGGACCACTCTCCAGGTGGTAGGCGAAGCGATGCCGATCCAGGAGTCGGGCCTCGCGCTGCATGAAGTGGTGCGCGCCGTACAGCGTTTCCGAGCTCGCCATGGTCATGAGGCACAAGATAGGAGTACCGCTGCTTGCGACACACCTCGACGCGCGTCGGCCGGTCAAGTGTTTACGTGCGGCTCTGCCCCGTGGCGGTCATGGGATCTGCGGCTCCGGTCCCGTGGTCTCTACGTCGACGGGCAGACCTGCGCCACACCACGGCGGCTCCCAGGTAGGACAGGAGAACGACCACCCCTGCAACGGCTTGGAGGGTGCGGAGATGGCCCTCCGGATAAATGATGCCGGCCAGATAGTGCTCGATGAATCCTGTGCCCTCCATCCCGGACTGGCCGGCCTGTTCCCGTCCCCAGTTCTCGACGTAGGTCAGCGGACAGGTCCAACCGACGATCGCGATCGCCAGGCCGTACAGTGCGATGGGAACGTGCACCAGTACCATACGCGGCCATTTCCAGGTCAGGAACCCACCAAAGACCACGTACAGGAGGAAGGCGAAGTGGACCAGCATCGCCGCTTCGCCGAGTACGCGGTAGATCATGGTTCCACGCTACTGGGAGTGACCGTGTCGCGCTATCGGTGATTATCCGGGTTCGGGGATCCGGTATCGAGCTGTGATGGTGCCGGGCGTGGGAGTGGCGAGTCCCCACCCCCGGCACCTGCGCTCGGCGCTCAGGCCAGGGCGCGGGTGTTCGGCGTCACCGGAGCGGGCAATGCGCTCTCCCCGATGTCGCTGAGGTCCCGGTCGACCGCTGCCGCAGCTGCGCGCCCCTCGGCGATGGCCCAAACGATCAGCGACTGACCGCGCCCCATGTCGCCTGCGCAATACACGCCCTCGACGCTGGTGGCGTACTCACTCGACCGGGCGACGTTGCCTCGCCCGTCGTACTCAACGCCCAGCTCGTTGAGCATGCCCTCCTGCTGCGGCCCGACGAAGCCCATCGCGAGCGTGACCAGCTGGGCGGGAATCTCGCGCTCGGTCCCGGGGACGGGTTCGAACCCCTGGTCCGTGCGCGTGCAGTCCACCAGACGCAGCGCCCGTACCCGGCCCTGGTCGTCGCCCAGGAACTCCACGGTGCTCACCGAGTAGATCCGCTCACCGCCCTCCTCGTGAGCGGTGCTGACCTTGTACAGCATCGGCGAGGTCGGCCATGGTTGTGACTCGGGACGATGCGCCGGTGGCCGGGGCATGATCTCCAGCTGGGTGACGGAGGCGGCACCCTGCCGGTGCGCGGTGCCCACACAGTCCGCGCCGGTGTCCCCACCCCCGATGACGATGACGTCCTTACCCTCGGCGCTGATGGCCGGCGTGCTGATGTCGCCGGCAGCTACCCGGTTGGCCTCGGGCAGGTACTCCATCGCCTGGTGCACCCCGGAGAGCTCCCGGCCTGGAATCGGCAGCTCCCGCCATGCGGTGGCACCACCGGCGAGCAGCAGCGCGTCGTTCTCCTGGCGCAGCTGGCTGACCGAAACGTCCACGCCCACCGACACACCCGTGCGGAACTGGGTCCCCTCCGCGCGCATCTGGCCGATCCTACGGTCCAGGTGACGCTTCTCCATCTTGAACTCGGGGATCCCGTAGCGCAGGAGTCCGCCGATCCGGTCGTCGCGCTCGAACACGGTCACTTCGTGCCCGGCACGGGTGAGCTGCTGGGCAGCGGCAAGGCCGGCAGGCCCGGAACCGACAACGGCCACGCGCTTACCCGTACGCGCCTCCGGAGGCTGGGGCTGCACCCATCCCTCGGCCCACGCCCGGTCGATGATCTGGGACTCCACGAGCTTGATCGTGACCGCGGGCTGGTTGATCCCCAGCACGCAGGCGTCCTCACACGGTGCCGGGCAGAGTTTCCCGGTGAACTCCGGGAAGTTGTTGGTGGCATGGAGACGCTCGATAGCCGAACGCCAGTCGTGCGAGTAGACCAGATCGTTCCATTCGGGAATCAGATTGCCCAGTGGGCACCCGTTGTGGCAAAAGGGGATTCCGCAGTCCATACAGCGGGAGGCCTGTCGTTCGACCGTGCCGCGGTCGATGTCCTCGTAGACCTCACGCCAGTCCTGGATGCGGATGTCCACCGGACGCCGTGCGGGCTGCTCGCGCTCCCGGGTGTGCAGGAACCCTTTGGGGTCGGCCATGCTCGTACTCCCTCCTCTCTGTGTGTGGCCTCAGGACTGCGCGGCGGCCATGATGGCCTCGTCGACGTCCGTCCCCTCGCGCTGGGCACGGGCACGCGCTTCCAAGACCCGCTTGTAGTCCAGTGGCATGACCCGGGTGAATCGGGCCACGGCGACCTTCTCGAAGGACGGGGCGGCGTCCAGGAGTCCCCGGGCGACGGTGGAACCGGTTTCGGCATGGTGCCGGTGCAGCACATCGGCGAGGAACTCGGTGTCCTCGGCGTTGATGGCTTCGAGCTCCACCATCTCGGGGTTCACCCGTTCGGGGTCGAGGTCCAGGATGTAGGCGATCCCGCCGGACATTCCCGCAGCGAAGTTGCGTCCCACCCCACCGAGAACCACGACACGTCCCCCGGTCATGTACTCACAGCCGTGGTCGCCGATACCTTCGGCCACCGCCAGAGCACCGGAATTGCGGACACAGAACCGCTCACCGACCACGCCGCGGACGAAGAGCTCACCGGAGGTGGCCCCGTAGCCGAGCACGTTTCCGGCGATGATCTGGGTTTCGGCCGCGAATGGTGCCGCGACGGGAGGCTGCACCGTGACGCGCCCCCCGGAGAGACCTTTGCCCACGTAGTCGTTGGCGTCGCCGTGCAGCCGCAGGGTGATGCCGGGTGGGAGGAAGGCCCCCAGGGACTGGCCCGCGGACCCGGTGAGTTTCACATCGATGGTGTTGTCGGGAAGGCCGGCGCCACCGTGCCGCTTGGTGAGCTCGTGCCCCAGCATGGTGCCCACGGTGCGGTTTACGTTGCGGACCGGCATTTCGAGGGTGAGCGGCTCGCCACTGGTGAGCGCACCCTCGCTGAGCTGGATCAGCGTGTTGTCGAGGGCCTTCTCCAGACCGTGGTCCTGGCTTCTGCGCTGATGCGGGTGATCCTCCGGAGCGGGCTGGACCTCGTGGAGAACGGGCCCCAGATCCAGGCCGTGCGCCTTCCAATGGTCGACGGCAGCGGCCGTGTCGAGCGCGTCGACCGCGCCGATGGCCTCGTCCAGACTGCGGAAACCGAGAGCGGCCAGGTACTCGCGGACCTCCTGGGCCACGAACTCGAAGAAGTTCACGACGTGCTCGGCCTGGCCGGCGTAGCGGCTCCGCAGATCCGGGTTCTGTGTGGCGATACCCACGGGGCAGGTGTCCAGATGGCAGACCCGCATCATCACACAGCCGGACACCACCAGGGGTGCGGTCGCGAAACCGTACTCCTCGGCCCCGAGCAGCGCCGCGATCACCACATCGCGGCCCGTCTTCATCTGGCCATCGGTCTGTACCACAATCCGGTCCCGCAGACCGTTGGCGAGTAGGGTCTGCTGGGTCTCGGCCAGTCCGAGCTCCCACGGGGTCCCGGCGTGCTTGAGTGAGGTCAGCGGGGAGGCCCCGGTTCCTCCGTCATGCCCGGAGATCAGCACCACGTCGGCGTGCGCCTTGGAGACCCCGGCCGCGACCGTGCCGACCCCGGCCTCCGAAACCAGCTTGACGTGAACCCGCGCCTCCGGGTTGGCGTTCTTGAGGTCGTGGATGAGCTGGGCCAGGTCCTCGATGGAGTAGATGTCATGGTGCGGCGGAGGAGAGATCAACCCGACACCGGGTGTGGAGTGACGCGTGTGGCCAATCCACGGATACACCTTGTGCGCGGGGAGCTGCCCACCTTCACCGGGCTTGGCCCCCTGGGCCATCTTGATCTGGATGTCGTCAGAGTTCGTGAGGTACTCGGACGTCACACCGAACCGGCCGGAGGCTACCTGCTTGATGGCGCTGCGCCGCAGGTCACCGTTGGAGTCCGGGGTGAACCGATCCGGGTCCTCCCCACCTTCACCGGTGTTGGACTTGCCACCGAGCCGATTCATGGCAATGGCGAGGGTCTCGTGTGCCTCGGCCGAGATGGAACCGTAGGACATGGCGCCGGTGGAGAAACGCCGAACGATGGAGCTGACCGGCTCGACCTCCTCGATCGGGACCGGTGGTCGGTGGCCCTCACGCAGCTGAAGCAGCCCACGCAGAGTCATCAGCTCCCGTGACTGGTCGTCGACGCGGGTGGTGTACTCCTTGAAGATGTCGTAGCTGCGCTCCCGCGTGGAGTGCTGGAGCTTGAACACGGTTTCGGGGTTGAACAGGTGGGGTTCACCTTCCCGGCGCCACTGGTACTCCCCACCCACCGGGAGCCGACGGTGGTCAGCCGGGTTCTCGGTGTAGGCCATGGCATGCCGCTGCCGGGCCTCCTCGGCGAGAACCTCGAAGTCCACACCACCCAACCGGGAGGTGGTGCCGGTGAAGCAGTCATCGATGACCTCGGCGCCGAGTCCCAGTGCCTCGAAAATCTGGGCGCCGGTGTAGGAGCCGACCGTGGAGACGCCCATCTTGGACATGATCTTCAGGACACCCTTGCCGAGGGCCTTGATCGTGTTGCGGGTGGCCGTCTCGGGGGTGATGTCTCCGATGCTCTTCCGGTTCGCCAGATCGCGCACCGTAGACAGGGTCACGTAGGGGTTGACGGCCGATGCGCCATAGCCCAGCAGCAGGGCGATGTGGTGGCACTCGCGAGCGTCGCCACTCTCGACGATCAGGCCCACCTTGGTCCGGGTCTTCTCCCGGACCAGGTGGTGGTGGACGGCCCCGGTCAGCAGCAGGGAGGGGATCGGAGCCCGCTCGGCGGTTGCGCCCCGGTCACTGAGGACGAGGACACGGGCTCCCTCCGCGATGGCTGTGGAAACCTCCGCGCGGATTTCGGCGAGACGGTCCTGGAGCGCCCGCCCCCCACCGGCCACGGGGTAGGTGCCGTTGACTACATGGGTACGCAGCGCGGCTGCATGCGCACCCGCTCCAGCCTCGATCACCCGTGCGAGTTCACGGTCGTCGAGGATGGGCGTCTCGAGGCTGAGCCGATGGCAGTCGCCGGGTTCGGCGGCCAGAACGTTACCTTCCGCTCCGACCACGGTCCCCAGCGAGGTGACGAGCTCCTCCCGAATCGCATCCAGCGGTGGATTCGTGACCTGCGCGAAGTGCTGGGTGAAGTAGTCGTACAGCTGGCGGGGGCGTTCGGACAGCGCGGCCACGGGCGTGTCCGTGCCCATGGATCCGATCGGTTCCGCCCCCGTACGCGCCATCGGAGTGAGGATGACGCGCAGCTCCTCCTCGGTGTACCCGAAGACCTGCTGGTCGTGCAGCAGTTCGCTTTCGGAGTGAGTGGTGGCCTCGGCTTCCGGGAGATCCGCCAGCCGCAGCACTCCCTCCTCAAGCCAGTCGGAGTAGGGGTGCTCGGCCGCAAGCTCGGCCTTCACCTCCGCGTCGGTGAGAATCCGCCCCTCAGCCGTGTCGGCGACGAAGATGTGGCCCGGTTGGAGCCGGCCCTTGCGCACGACGCGTTCCGGTTCCACATCGAGAACCCCGACCTCGCTGGCCAGAACCACCATCCCGTCGTCGGTGACCCAGTAGCGCCCCGGACGTAGCCCGTTGCGGTCCAGGACCGCTCCGACCAGGGAACCGTCGGTGAACGTGACCGAGGCCGGGCCGTCCCAGGGCTCCATGAGCATCGAGTGGAACTCGTAGAAGGCACGTACCTTCGGATCCATCTCGGCGTGGTTCTCCCAGGGCTCCGGGATCATCATCAGCACAGCGTGCGGCAACGAGCGCCCACCCAGGTGCAGGAGTTCCAGCGCCGCGTCGAAGGAGGCCGTGTCGGAGTCGTCATCGCCGGCGATGGGGAACAGCCGGGAGATGTCTCCTGGCAGGACGTCACTCTCCAGGACGGCTTCCCTGGCCCGGAGCATGTTGCGGTTTCCACGGACGGTGTTGATCTCGCCGTTGTGTGCGATGTAGCGGAAGGGATGGGCCAGCGGCCAGGAGGGGAACGTGTTCGTGGAGAACCGCGAATGCACCAGCGCCAGGCCGGAGGCGAATCGGCGGTCGGAGAGGTCCCGGAAGAACGGCTCCAACTGGGGGGTGGTGAGCATCCCCTTATAGGTAATCGTACGGGGGGACAGGCTCGCGAAGTAGACACCTGCCTCGTGCTCGGCACGCTTACGTACACAGTAGGCGTACCGTTCCAGCTCGATTCCACCGAGACCCTCGGTCGGTGTTCCGGGGGCACCGGCGAGGAACAGCTGTCCGAAGTAGGGCATGACGGCGGTGGCGGCAGGTCCACAGAAGGTGGGGTCCACGGGCAGCTCCCGCCACCCCAACAGCCGCAGCCCCTCGTCGGCCACGATGTGTTCGATCGTCGTGCGGGCCTGGGCGCGCGCAGTCTCGTCCTCCGGGAGGAAGGCGATGCCGGTGGCGTAGTGGCCTGTCTCGGGCAGGTCGAAATCGCACTCGTCCCGGTACAGCGCGTCGGGGATCTGTGTGAGGATCCCAGCGCCGTCGCCGTCTTCAGGATCGGCGCCGGATGCGCCGCGGTGGTCGAGGTTACGCAGCACGGTCAGTGCCTGGCGGACGATCTCGTGGTCGCGGCGGCCGGAGAGGTCGGCGACGAGCCCGACCCCACAGGCGTCGTGCTCGTAGGCACGGTCGTAGAGTCCCTGGGCGGTGGTGCGCGGGCCGGCGTGCTCGGTGTTGACCGTTGCGCGCGGTGCGTGGCCAGCAGGCATCTACTCTCCTGTCGTCTCGGTCGGCATTCTGAGCGCGCTCGGGACGACGTTGGCCCTGCTGCTACGGCGAGGTGGGCACTGCCCCACCGGTGCGCTGCGGCTCCCTGGGATGCCGCGCGGCCACGTCCTCGTGGCTGGTTGGGGCAGACTGCCGACGCTACTCGCCGGTTAATCACGGTACACGGCGTCCAGCCTCAGCGACGAATCTGAGGTCTAGACCAACGGCCGCCACACTGCGGCCCCGGCTGACAGCACCGTGCCCGTTCGTCGAGAATCGACGTGCTTTCCTCCATGTCGCCAGAATGACCGGCGATCAAACCCGTTTTGCCGCACGGATCGCCCGCATGGTGAACCCGAGCAGCATCTGCGGGTTACCCAGTGTAGCGCCCGGTTCGAGCCGAGGGACGCCACCCCCACGCCGAAGCTCCGCCGTGCCGGTCAGGGCGTGCTTTCGAACCTGCTTGGTGTGGGCTCGGGGCGACTACGACTGGAGTGGTGGCCCGGTGGATCGTGTCGGGGAATTACCCTGTGTGTGCCGGGCTGGGCGCGGTGCGCGTTCGGTGGGCGACACCGCACGGCGGCCAACGGGACGTGGAGGCGATGTAGAAACTCCCTAGCCCGCCGGGAATGCTCCCCCATCACGGCCAATCTGGCGGGACGCCCGTGGGAACGCGGCACAGAAACCGGGAGGCCGGGTCCCCAAACCTGGCACGAATCATTCCCACGGATCCAGGGGTCCGCGGCGCCGCACCACGCCAGGCGGGGGTCGCCGAACCCCGAGTTGCCCGCAGTCACCCCACCAAACCGGGCCTACGGCCCCTCAGGGGTGCCGCCCTGCTGTTCGGCTTCGGGGGCACTGTCCGGCTGGGTGGCCGGCTCGGGCTCCTCGGCCTGTTCCTGCTGTTGTGGCTGTGGGGTCGCCGAGTCCGCAGGGGTGTCGTTGGGCTGCTCTTCCTGCGGTGTGGCAGGGGCGTCGTGCTCGCTGAGCCGACGGAACAGGGCCATATCGATCTTGTTCAGAGCGATCAGGGGGGTGGCGAGACTGTCCCGTTCCGTCACGGAGGTTGAGTCGCTGCGCTGGGCCCAAACCGCCACCAGATAGTGACCGTGTACCGTCAACTCGGCCTCGCTGTACCCGTCGCCGAGGGGGGTGTCCGCGGGGTCGGGGCGAAGGAAACCAGCATCGCCCGCCGCATCCGTGTCGGATTGCTCACTTTGGGCGGCGGAGGCCGCCTGGTCCAGCGCCGTCGCCACGGAGCGGGAGCCGTCGGTGTCTTCCAGGTTGAACAAGGCGATCTGCCCGACATGCTCCGCTGCCTCGTAACTGCCGACGGCGACCTGGGTACAGCCTGCATCGGCGAGCACCTCGACGACACGCTCACCGGTGACCGCTGCCGCACAGTCCTCATCCACGCGGTGCTGGGTAAGCGTGAAGGTCACCTCATCTGCCGTGAGTTCTTCACCACCACGCTCGAACACCTCGTACTCACTCAACGGACGTGTATCGCGGTCCCGGTCCGGCAGCACCCGACCTGCCTGGTTGGCCTCGTGGATGCGCACCGCGGCGGGACGACCGTCCCCGTTGTTCTCCGCACCGCTCAGTACCCACCACACGGCACCTCCCACACCCACCAGCGCGACGACCACCACCGCGACCGCCGTGGCGCGGCGCCCACGCCCCGAAGCCGGTGACCGTCGGGGGCGGCGCCGGCTCCGTCCTCGACCGCCACGCTCACGCGCCGGATCCGTCCCGGTGCTCTCCGGCGCAACTACGGCGCGGGGATGGGACTCGAACTCGTCCGGACCGGAAGGTGACACCGCTACTCCACGTCGGTTCGTGATTGGGGTGGCTGGCCGGAGCTACTCTAGTCGTCCTCGGCGTTGGCCGCGTTCACCCATTCGAACACCGGATCTGCGGCTTCGGTCACCGCAACATTGAGGCTGGCTAGGGAATCGTCGTCTCCCGGAGACTCCCCGTCGGAACGCGCCACCCAGTACACCGCCAGGTAATGCCCGATGACCTGGGCTGTTGCCTGACTGTAGCCGTCTTGGAGCCCCTCGTGGTCACCCTCCAGTGGTAGCACGAAACCCGGATCGCGACTGGCGGGGTCGAGCTCCTCAGCCACGGCTTCAGCGTGTCCCGCCTCCGCGAGATCGAAGAGGGTGAACTGGGCCACATACTCCTCGCCCTCGTCGTGGTACAGCCCACGGGCCGCCGCGGTGCACTGTCCCTCGGACAGGGTCTCTGCCAGCTCATCGCCCCAGACCGTGGCAGTGCACACATCGGTGACCTCAGTATCCGTCAGGCTGAGCTCGACACCGGCGGCGGCAATGTCCTCGTCCTGGGAGAACAGTCCCTCCTCGGTCAACTCGGAGGCATCGCCTTCCCGTTCGGCCAGGGAGTCGAACATTTCGGCCTGTGGCGCCGCGTTGTAGACGTCCGGTTGGAGCCGGGAGTGCCCCTCCGGCGGATCCACGATCGGCGCCTCGGCCTGGCTGCTGGTGACTCCCGCTCCGAACACCTGCATTCCCAGTAGGACGAGCAGGGCCAACAGTGCCACCCCGCAGGAAACCAGAAGCCCGCCCAGGACGTATCCTCCACGGCGCCGACGGCTCTGCTCGGCGAGGTTCGCCAGAATCTGGCTACTTCGCTCGCCCATGTTGCCCCCACGGGACGCGCCCGGGTTCCGTGGGCTTCGCTCCCGTCGACGGGACCGCCCCGACTCGGTGTCCGCGCCCGTGGCACGGACGCGTCGCCGCCCCCCGGTTGTGGGCTCACGTGTGGGGTCACGTGTGGGCTCACGCGGAGCACGATCCCCTCCGTCCTGGGAGGCGCGGCCGTCCTTTCGGCGGGGCGCGCGGCGCCGCTTCGACGACGTCTGGCTGGCCCGATCCGATCCGGCCACGGTGTCGCCGCTGTTCTCGTCTTCGGTCCGGCTCGTGGCGCGGTCGGCACGGCGCCTGCGGGAACCGCGTTCCTGGCGATCCGCCGCCGTGTCGGTGGCGCTGCTGTCAGCGTTACTCATCGCACCCCGTCTCGCCTACGGCGCATGGTGTCTCCCCGGGCGTGGCGTCTGCCATGGTGTCGGCTCCGGCGCAGCCATCGGTGTGTTCGCTCCCGGACCCGGGCTAGTCTTCGGACCTGCCGTCCCGGTCCGGGTGCACCTCGGTGTCCCGCTTCGAGCTCGAGTCTCGTTCCGTCTGCGATTCCGGATCCGCCGTATCGGCAGTCGCATCGGCCTCGGCGTCGATCTCCGTCGCGGACTCGGATTCGGCAGCCGGTGTGTCGACGGCTGCACCGATCTCGGCCTCAGCACGGACGCCCGTCCCCGTGTCTGCGTCGGCACCTGGTGGTGTCGTCTGATCAGTGGCACCGTCGGTGGGCGCGTCCGCGCCGGCCACATCGGAGCTTACCGCCGCGGGGACCGTGGTCCGGTCCTCGTCCTGGGGTGATTCTGGACGCACCACTTGGGAGAAGCGTTCCTGGTTGCGCCCGGCCCAGAGGAAGTAGGCGAGCGCTCCGGCGAATACCGCCAAGGTGGTCCAGTTGTTCAGACGCATACCCAGGATGTCATTCGCCGGGTCGACTCGAAGGTACTCGATCCAGAAGCGCCCTAGGCAGTAGCCCATGACGTACACGGCGAACAAGCGTCCACCGCCCAGCAGCGTCTCATAGCGGCGTCCCAGCCATGCCAGGAGAGCGGCCAGGGCGATACACCACAGGGACTCGTAGAGGAAGGTGGGATGGAAAGTGTTCCCCGGAAGTTGAATTCCGGCGACCTGCTCCACGACCTGAACGTGACGGTCCTGGATGTACACCGCCCACGGCAGGTTGGTGGACGCGCCGAACAGCTCCTGGTTGAAGTAGTTGCCCCAGCGTCCGATGCCCTGAGCCAGGGCGATTCCCGGCGCCACGGCGAAGGAGAACTTGGTCAGCGAGATGCCCTTGCGGCGGACGACGATCCACACACCGAGTGCGCCCATCGGGATGGCGCCCCAGATGCCGAGCCCGCCCTGCCAGATCGCCAGCGCCTCCCATGGACGATTGGGACTGTCGGGCAGGAAATAGAGCTGATAGTCGGAGATAACGTGATACAGCCGTCCCCCGACGATGCCGAGCAGCACGGCGGGGGCGGCGGCATCCAGGACGGTCCCGGGCTCGCCCCCCATTCCGACCCAGCGCCGCTCTCCCCACCACACCGCGACGACGATCCCGGCCAGGATGCACAGCGCGTAGATCTGGATGGTGACGGGCCCGAGACTGATCCCGTCCTGCAACGGTGGGGGCGGTATGGGACCGAGGTCAATCAGTCTCGGTGTCATCTGCTGCGTCATCGTCCTCGGGTTCCTCGTCGGGGTCGGGGGGATGGTCCTCGGTGGCTTCCGCAGACCAGGGCTGGGTGTCGGTACTCCCCGGATCGGCGTCCTCGACCGCGCCGCGTAGGCCACGACTGCTGTACATCTCGTTGCCGAGACGTTCGCCGTTCACGTACACCGTCGGAGTACCCGTGAACGCATCAGCGCTGCCCGCAGGGTAACGCTCGTTCACGGATGCCGTCGCCTCTAGGACCTCCTCGACATAGCTGCCCCCGAGGTCGACGTCGACGCTGTCGTCGTAGTACCGCTCGATCAGCTCACTCTCGGAATGCACACGTTCGGCGAACTCGGGGGCGTCAATACCGACGTCCTCGCCCCAGGCGATCAGGTCCTCGGGCACATAACCCACCGAGTTGTTCGAGGGCTGGTGCTCCCACAGCAGCTCGGAGTACTCGACGAAACGGTCATGATCGGCGGCCGCCCGGGCGGCCGCCGCGGCGCGCAGCGAGTTGGCGCCGGCGGTTGCGTCCTGGGAGGCGAAGATGCTGACCGTCCGCAGGTGCACGATGGCCTCGCCTTCGGCGGCGAGCTGTTGCAGTGTTCCGGCGTTGACGTCCTCGAAGTCGGCACACGCCGGGCACTGGAAGTCGGCGTAGACCTCGACGACCGGCGCCTGGGCGTCCTCCTGCGCCATCACGACACTGCCGTCCTCCTGGAGGACCTGCGGAGCGAGGTCACCGGTGAAGTCCTCGCCCTCGTCCTGAATGCTGTAGAGGTAACCACCACCGGCGACCAGGACGACGATCAGGACAGCGGCCCCGATTATCGCGACGAGCTTGAGTTGTTGGTTGCGCCGCCGCTGCCGTTGCTGTTCAGCCTTCAGCCGATCCCGGGCGGCGCGTGGCGACGCCTTGCTCATCGTCATCCCCGTTCGTTGATTCGGATGCAAAACGGTCGGTGGGGGACTGGGCGGGGTAGAGCCCGAAGGCCTGGTCAGCCGATAGTGGGGAACGCGGCCAGATCATGACGATTCCGGCAAGGAGAACAAATCCAAGGTCCCGCAGGAGCGGCGTCACATAATCCGCCTCCCCCGGCGGAACCTGGCCACCGCTGCCGAAACAGCCACAGTCGATGGACAGCCCGCGCGCCCACGCGGACACGATACCGGCGGTGAACACCACCATGAGCACGGCAGTGAGCGCACCGACGTAGCGTGTGGCCAACCCCAGGAGCAGCAGCACCGCCAGCGCGATCTCGAATGCCGGCAGGGTGTAGCCCACCACCCGTGCCAGTTCGGGTGGCAGCAGTTCATAGGCTTCCACCGCCTGCACAGAAACCACGGGCGCGGTGACCTTACTCAGGCCCGCATAGCCCAGCACTCCGGCCAGCGCCAGGCGCGCGAGCAGGGTCACCCACGGTTGGGCGGTATCCCACGCGGGCAGCGTCCTGATCAGCACGTTCCGTGACCTCATCGTGGACACACTATCGTGACGCACGCCTCAATCCGTCCGTCGTACTCCCTGGGCCAACTCCTCGGCAAACGCGCGCACCGCGGAGCGAGCGCTGGCCATGTCCACAGCATCGAGCACACGTTGGCAGAATCCGGCTCCGACGATGACCCCGTCGGCGTATCCGGCGACCTCGGCGGCCTGATCGCCCGTGGAGATGCCGAGGCCCACACACACCGGCAGGGGATCCGCTCCGGGCTCGCGGGCCGCGCGTGTGCGAGACACCAGTTGCTGGGCGGTACCGGCGACCTGGGCCCGGGTTCCGGTCACCCCCATCAGGGAGGCGGCGTAGACGAAGCCCCGGCAGGCATTGGTGGTCGTCTTCAGCCGGACGTCGGTCGAGGACGGGGCCACCAGGAACACACGATCCAGGCCGGCGGCGTCACTGGCCTCGATCCACGCACCGGCCTCCTCCGGCAGGAGGTCCGGGGTGATCATCCCCGAGGCCCCGGTGGCAGCCAGGTCTGTTGCGAAGCGTGCCACCCCGTAGTGGTCCACGGGGTTCCAGTACGACATCACGAGAGCGGCCGCGCCGGTCTCGGCCGTGGCCTCAGCCACTCGGAGAACGTCCGTGGGAGTGGTGCCCGCCTCCAACGCGACGCCGGCGGCACGCTGGATGGTGGGGCCGTCCATGGTGGGATCGGAGTAGGGCAAACCAACCTCCACCACATCGCAGCCTCCCGCGACCATTGCCTCGATGACGGAGACCGAGTCGGCGACTGTGGGAAATCCGGCGGGAAGGTATCCGATGAGTGCGGCACGGCCCTCCTGGCGGGTTCGCTCCAGCCGGTCGTGCAACCGGGTCCGCATCAGGCGCTCCCCTCACTGTGCGTTTCCAGAAAGCCGAAGTACCGGGCGGCGGTGTCCACGTCCTTGTCTCCCCGCCCGGAGAGGTTCACCAGAACGGTTGCGTCGGAACCGAGTTCCTGACCCAGCTGGCGCGCCCCCGCGAGCGCGTGTGCGCTCTCGATCGCCGGGATGATGCCCTCGGTCCGGCACAGCAGCTGGAATGCCGCCATCGCCTCGTCGTCAGTGACCGGGCGGTAGGTCGCCCGATTGCTGTCGGCCAGCCAGGCGTGTTCGGGACCGACCGCGGGATAGTCCAGGCCCGCCGAAATGGAGTGGCTGGGCACGGTCTGTCCGTGCTGGTCCTGAAGCACATAGGTCCGGGCCCCCTGGAAAATGCCGGCCGACCCGCCGGTGATGGAGGCCGCATGCCGTCCCGTGTCGACTCCGTCCCCGCCGGCCTCGAAGCCGTAGAGCGCCACATCCGGGTCATCGACGAAGGCGGCGAAGATCCCGATCGCGTTCGAACCACCGCCCACACAGGCCGCGACGGCGTCCGGAAGTCGCCCGGTCCGTTCCAGCACCTGGGTGCGCGCCTCCGCCCCGATGACATAGTGCAGGTCGCGCACCATCGTGGGGAAGGGATGGGGGCCGGCGGCCGTCCCCAGAAGGTAGTGCGTGGTATCGACGTTGGCAACCCAGTCCCGAAACGCCTCGTTGACCGCGTCCTTGAGGGTTCGACTGCCGATCGTGACCGGAATGACCTCGGCACCCAGCATGCGCATGCGAGCCACGTTGAGGGCCTGGCGCTCCGTGTCCTCGGCACCCATATAGATGACGCAGTCCAGCCCCAGCAGTGCACAGGCGGTGGCTGTGGCGACACCGTGTTGACCGGCACCGGTTTCGGCGATGACCCGGGACTTACCCATCCTTCGGGTGAGGAGGGCCTGGCCGAGAACATTGTTGATCTTGTGGGACCCCGTGTGGTTGAGGTCCTCCCGCTTGAGGAAAACCCGCGTGCCCCCACAGTGCCGAGCGAACCGCTGTGCCTCGGTCAGCGGGCTCGGGCGCCCGGTGTACTCGGACAACAGGGTGGAGAGCTGGGCCCGGAACTCGGGATCGTCCTTGGCGTGCTCCCAATGCGCGGCAACCTCGTCCAGGGCGGCCACCAGGGCCTCCGGACTGAATCGGCCGCCATAGCCGGGCACGGATCCGTAGTGGCCGTTCCCGTCCCGATAGTCGGGCACCGGGTAGGGGTGGTCTACTGGAGAAGAAGTCGTGGACATATCGGTAGCTCCGGGAATCGGGACGCGGATACGCAGATCAGGACCCACGCGGGTAGTGCGCTGCGGGACCGGGGTCGCGCGGGCACCGGTCCGTGATTCCACGGTAGCCGTGTCCAGGACCCACCATAGCCACTGCCACCACTGCCACCACTGGCGAATGCAGGCCAGTGCATCCGTCGCCGGATGGGGGTGCTCAGGTGCGGTTCAGTGCCGGTCCCGCAGCGCCGGGTGTGCACCGGCTGTCACCAGGTCGGCCACTGCCTCGCGGGGTCGGCCGCCAACGACCAGGCTCTCCCCCACCAGGACCGCGTCCGCGCCGGCACCCGCATAGGCGAGGAGATCGTGCGGCCCCCGCACTCCGGACTCGGCGACCTTGACCCGGTCATCGGGAATCAGTGGGGCCAGCCGCCGGAACGTGTCCCGGTCGACCTGGAGGGTGTGCAGGTCGCGGGAATTCACACCGATGACGGTGGCCCCGGCGGCCACCGCCCGCTCGACCTCCTCTTCGGTGTGTACCTCCACCAGGGGGGTCAATCCCAGCGACTCGGCCCGCTCGACGAGTGACACCAGGGCCTCCTGCGCGAGTGCCGCGACGATGAGAAGCACCGCGTCCGCACCATGCAGGCGCGCCTCCCACAATTGATAGGCGCTGACGACAAAGTCCTTACGCAACAACGGCGTATCCACAGTGGCCCGAACGGCTGCCAGGTCGGCCAGGCTTCCCGCGAAGCGGCGCTCCTCCGTAAGCACACTGATCAGGCAGGCTCCGGCCTGAGCGTAATCGTGTGCGAGGGCCGCCGGGTCGGCGATCGCTGCCAGGGCTCCTTTGGAGGGGCTGGCGCGTTTCACCTCGGCGATCACCCCCACCCCGGGACCACGCAGCGTAGCCGCAACATCGATCGGGCCGGGGAGGCCCGCGGCCTGCTCCTTGAGCCGCTCCAGCGGGGTGGCGGACTGCCGTTCCGCGAGATCGGCGCGCACACCGTCGAGGATCTCCTCGAGTACGCTCACGTCGGCGCCCCTCCTCTACCGGTCCACGTCCTTGTGAGTCAGCACCGATCGTAGCCGGCTGGCGGCACCGCCGTGGCACTGCCCTCACCGAAAGTCGGCAGCGGCCTCACAGTAGGGGCGCGGGTACGCCTCCGGGAGCCAGAAAGCTTACCGCCGGTATGTTCCGCACGATCCAGTATCCGAGTATGCCCACGAGCATGAGCCACAGCCACAGGGGACGTGGCACCGGAGGCGGACGTTTCGGGGGACGGAATGCGCGGTACAGCCATGTGGCCCAGGCCCAGGCCAGAAACGGCAGGAATGCCATCAGGAGGAGGTTCATCTGGAGCGCCCCCACAATGTCGGCGTGGGTCAGCGCCGCGACGGCACGCATCGTGCCGCATCCGGGACAGTAGGTTCCCGTGAGCGCCAGCCACGGGCACACCGGATAGTTGCCCTCCTCATTCGGATCCACGAAGTGGACCAGGATGGCGGCGCCCAGGGCGAGGCCAGCCAGCGCTATCGGCCACACCGCGGGGTGTATGCGGTCCAGACCAGCTCGCCATCGGGACTGTGTCCGATCGTGCGGACCCGCCATCACGTCCACAACCTCACCCCCTGCGGCCGATGCTACCCGCGGGGCCACCGTGGGATGGCGATGGCCCCGCATGGCGAACCGAGATGGTCCGGCCCATCAGTAGTAGTGCGTTCCGGTTGGTGCCGGCACCAGTACGAAGAAGTAGAAGGTCCACCACACCGCGTTCAACACACCACCGATCAGGCCGATGAGTCCGAAGATCTTGGCCTTGTTCGCGGCATCCTGGGCTCCGTGGTAGTCCCCGATCTGCCACTTATTGCTGACCTGGAGCGAGAAGATCAGGCTGATAATCCCGAACAGGGTGCAGCAGAGCAGGGAGACGATCGCTGCCCACATCCAGTTGTCCGGCTGCTGGCCGGGAGGCGGGCCACCCATACCCGGGCCGGGGGGCGGGCCGCCGCCGGGAGGCCCGGGTGGTGGACCGTAGCCACCGGGAGGCCCGGGTGGTGGACCATAACCGCCGGGAGGCCCGGGTGGCGGGCCGTAGCCACCCGAAGGAGGACCGTAGCTCATGGGCGCGCTGCCCCTTTCGTAACCATGGCGAATGCCTGTTTCCGCGGCCCCCTCACGGAGATGTTTACCGACGGGGATCAGGGCCGGAAACCGGTTCGGGGCGGCGATCAAGGACAGGCCGCATCATGTCACACGCACCCCAGTGAAGGGGAACGATCCGGATACGACCGGACGACGCGGCTTCGTTCCTGTCCAGGAGCTCAGTACTCGCGCAGAGTATCAGACTAGGACCCGGCGACCGGCTGCGGCTTTGCGCCGGATTCGGTCGCCTCGTCGCTGACACCCGCCGCCGTGGAGCTTGGGGCGGAGTGGGGTTCCGAGGCCTCGGGGGCAACACGGGGATGTTTCCGTCCCAGTCCCGCCTTCTTCATGACACCGGAAATGACGGCACAGACGACACTGACTCCCAGGGTCACCAGGCTCCACACCAACACATCCTCGGTCAGGATGATCATGGCCGCTCCTGCTGACCACACCACCGTCCAGGAGACAGTGAGAAACCAGGCTGCCGGGGTGTTGCCATGGTCGTCGTGGTGTGCCTCGGCCATTACCGCTCCCTCATCGCGCGTTGACTCAGTACCTGGGTTCCGGGTGGATGGAGCGCTCCGGAGCCTCCCGCGTTGCCGCGTCCCCCTCCGTGGTGGGATCGAGCCCCTCGGAGAGCGCGTTCCACAGGGTGCTGGGATCCTGCGGATCCCCGGCGTGCCCCTGACCACCACCGCGATCGTACCGGGCTCCCATCACGGGCCACGCGGCCCCCCGGGTGAGGACCACCACCCCCACGGTCAACAGGACGACGGCAGCCACGATTCCGACAACCGGCCACGTCCAGTCGAGTGTGAGCGAGCCGACAGTCTCGGCGTTGGCTGTGGTGGGGCTTCCGGCCTCAGCGGCACCCCCGGCGCCGGTATCCGCGCCGACGCTCCACTGCTGTGGACCCACGCGGACCGCCCGCACGATATCCGCCGCCGCCGCACCGGCGAGAGCGGCGACCACAACACCCACGGTGCGCCGCGCCCAGCCACGGGTGGCCAGCACGGCGGCCAGAGACGCGAGCGCCGCCCACGCGGTCGCGGCGGCCAGTGGACTCACCTCTCCCCCAGCCAGCTCCGGGCCAGCCGGCACTGGCCCCGCGTCGCCCGACGGAACAGCCCAACTCTGGCTCAGTGCGAGGAGCAGCCCACCTGCTGCCATGGCGAGCACACTCAGCACGACGGCGTACTCACGGCCCGGTGACACCCGACTCATCGTGTTGCCTCCCCTCAGCGCTCACCTCGACTCCCGCGGCGGTCGTGCTGTCCGTGGATGACGCATCGGGCCTGCTGCCCCCAACCACAAGCGGTTGACTGTCGAAACAGGTCCGATCACCCGTGTGGCATGCGGCTCCCACCTGCTCGACCTGGAGCAGGACGGTGTCACCGTCGCAGTCGAGAGCAGCGTTGACCACCCGCTGCGTGTGCCCCGACGTGGCCCCCTTGACCCAGTACTCGCCACGGCTGCGCGACCAGTAGGTTGCCTGGCCGGTCGTGAGGGTCCGCCGTAGGGCCTCGTCATCCATCCACGCCATCATCAACACCGCGCCGCTGTGCTGGTCCTGGACGACGGCGGCGACGAGTCCGTCCGTGGTGCGCCGTAGGCGGACCGCGATGGCAGGATCGAGGGCGGGTGTCGTCCCGTCCCCCGAATTCTCGGGACAACCATGGCTCATGGCGCCAGCCTATGCTCTAAGCTCTGGTCGATCGTACCGGGCCACCCGTGCCCAACCGCCGCTGTGGCCCGGCATTGACGAGCACCAAGCTCGCACCGACGCCACCACTCCGGGAGGATGACACTGACCGCGCAGCACCTGGCCGACGAGCTGGCCGGTAAGCCGGCCGCACTGAACAGGTTGGCCCAGCGCCTCTCTCGCGTGGATCCATTCCGGGCCCTGCCCGGTCTGATCGAGGACGGACCGGACGAGGTGGTGCTGCTCGGGCTGGGTGCGGCCCGCTACGCTGCCGGGCCGATCGTCGATCGCCTACGGCAGGCCGGTCTGCCCACACGCACCGAGTCCCCCGCGGCCAGACGTCTGGGCCCGGCAGGTCCAGGCACCCTCGTGGTGGCCGTTGTGGTCGCTGGGGGCCAGCGCGAACTCGCACCCGCATTGGACCACTACGCGGGTGGATCTCCGATTGTCTTGGTCACTCCCGATGTTTCCTCCCCGTTGACCAGCTTCGCCGATGTTCTGGTTCCCCTCGAACCGGGCGAGGACACCCTCGCCTGTCGAACCTTCCAACACGCCCAGGCCATGCTCCTACATCTGGCGTCCCGCCTGGGAGCGGCGCCAGCCGGGGCGAGCGCCGATGTCTCCGTGCTGGTGCGGCGGGCCGCGAATGCCACGGCCGATCTGGTGGAACGAGCACCGCACTGGGTGGGTCAGCTGGCCGAGCGGTTGTCCGGCCCCGGTGCGATACACCTGTTGGCTCCGGTGGAGCGACTGTCGTCGGCACAGCAGGGGGCACTTGCGGTACGCCGGGGGCCGGTCCGTGCCGCCCACGCGAGTGAGACGGCCGAGTGGGCGCACACCGACCGCTATCTGGCGGCAACCCAGCGGTACCAGGCCCTCCTGCTGCGGGGATCGCGGTACGACGAACGAGCCATGGATCAGATTCTCCAGCTACGCGGAACCGTGGTTACCGTCGGTGGCGAGTTGGAGGGGCAGGCCACGGGCATCCGCTACTCCGGCGACGGCGACGAAGACGTGGCCCTACTCACAGAGCCGGTGATTCCGGAACTGCTGGCCGAGCACTGGTGGAGCCAGCGCGAGGTGGGGAGGCGCCCCAGGAGCGGTCAGGCCGTTCCACGTACCCAGGAGGCGTAAAGGTCGGCGTAGGGTCCCGGGGCCGCGACGAGCTCGGCGTGCGGCCCCCGCTGTACGACGCGGCCGCCGTCGAGGACCACGACTTCGTCGGCCGCCTCGGCTGTGGACATCCGGTGGGCGATGGTCACCGCGGTGCGTTTCCGGGTGAGCCGGTCGAACGCCTGTTGCAGTCGGGTTTCGGTGGCCGGGTCCACCGCGGAGGTGGCCTCGTCGAGCACCAACAGATCAGCGCCCGCCAGGTGCGCCCTGATCAGCGCCGCCAGCTGGCGTTCCCCGGCCGAGAGAAACTCTCCTCGCTGGCCCAGCTGGGTATCGACCCCGTCGGGGAGGGTGGCGACCCATTCGGACAGCCCCAGTTCGGCGATCGCCTCGGTGAGTTCGGTGGTGCTGGCGTCCGGATGCGCGAAGCGTAGGTTGTCGGCGAGGGAACCCTCGAACAGAAAACCCTCCTGCGGCACCAGAACCACACGTCGGCGCAGGGACGAGAACGCGATGCTGCGCAGATCGACGCCGTTCAGCCGGACCGTTCCCGAGGTCGGATCCATGAGCCTGGTGAGCAGTTTGACGAGCGTGGACTTGCCCGATCCGGTCTCGCCCACGATGGCAATCCGGTGCCCGGCCGGAATGGTCAGGCATACGTCCTGCACGACCGCTTCACCGCCGGGATAGGCGTAGGTGAGGTGGTCAGCGTGGACACTGATCGCGCCCTGGGGCAGCCGTGTTCCGTGCGGCCCCGGGTCAGCCACATCGGGAGGAGTGTCGAGGACGGCGAGCACCCGTCGCCATCCGGCAATGGCGTCCTGGGCCTGGTTAAGAACCTCCGTGGCCATCACCATCGGTGTGACGAAGAGTGTCAACAGGAACAGGAAGGCCACGAGCTGGCCCGCTGTCACACTGCCCGCAACCCCGAGGAGCACTCCGAGAACCACGACGGCGGCACTGGCCGTCGCCGCGACGAGCTCGGCCAGGGGGGAGACGGTGACGCCGAGCCGATGGGCGCGGGTCTGGGCCCGACGGGTGGCGTGCACGGTATCGCTAATCCGACGGGTGGTGCGGTCTTCACTCGCGTGCACCTTGATGACGGCAGCTCCCAGCACAGCTTCGGAAATCGCCGCGAGCATGTCCCCCGTGCGTTCCCGAACCCGCAGATAGGCACGGGACAGCCACCGTTGCAGGGCCCGCACCGCGAGGAACAGGGGCAGGAAGCAGACCCACACCACCAGGGTGAGCTGCCAGGAGTAGTAGGCCATCAGGCCCGTGGAAATCAGCAGTTGGCCACTGCTGACGATCAGCAGGATCCCGCCCCACTGCATGAAGTTACTGATCTGGTCGATGTCGGCAGTGACCCGCGAGACCAGGGCGCCTTTGCGCTCACTGTTCTGGGTCAGGGTCGCCAGGTCATGCACGTGTCGGAAGGCGCGGATTCGCAAACTCGCCAGACCTGACTCAGTGGCCCGGTACAGCCGAACGTTCATCGCGTAGGTGCAGGCGGCGGTCACAACCACGGACACCGCGCAGGCTGCCACGGCGATGGTCACGAATCTGATGTCGGGCTGCGGCTGCGTCGCCGTAGCGCTGGCCTCGACGATACCGACGTCGATGACCTGTTGTACGGCGACCGGGACCACGACCTTGCCTGCGGTGGCGCACAGGGCCAGGAGCACGGTCAGCCACAGCCCCCGAGTGAACTCGGGAGACAGACGCAGCCCCCGCAGGATCGTGCGGGGAGCCGAGTCTATCGCCTGGCTGAGGGCGACGGCCTGCGCCCCGGTCGCTGTCGTGGATTCCGTTTGCTCACCGACGTTCGGTTCTGCCTCGGGTCTGGGGCGTGTCGTCACCGTGCCGCCTCCTGGTCGCGTCGCGGATCGTCCCCGTCGAGCCGCGCCCGTCGTGCAGCCCGCTCGTAGGCGGTGACCAGATCCCGGTATCCCGCCGACCGCGCGAGCAGCTCTGCGTGCGTACCGTGATCCTCGATGGTTCCCCCGGCCAGGTAGGCAACATCGTCGGCCAGTTCGATCGTGGCCCGACGGGATGCCACCACCACCGTGGTCATCTGGGTGCCCGCCATTCCCTCACGCAGTGCCGCGAGAATCCGTGCTTCGACCTGCGGATCCACCGCCGAGGTGGCATCGTCCAGGATGAGCAGCCGCGGGCGCCGGACGAGCGCCCGCGCCAGGGCCAGACGTTGCCGTTGCCCTCCGGACAGGGTCGTTCCCCTCTCCCCCAGGTGACTGTCCAGCCCCTCGGGTAGTGCCGCCACGAAGGAGTCGGCGTGTGCCAGACGCAGTGCCTGCCAGACCAGCGCATCGGAATGGTCCTCGCCGAGGGTGACGTTGTGGCGCACCGTCCCGTCGAAGACGAAGGTTGTCTGTGGGACGAGCGCGGTGGTTCGGGCGATCTCACCGTGGGCGAGATCACGTACGTCGATGCCGTCCAGGGTGACCGTGCCGGAATCGGCGTCGACAAGCCTCGCGAGCAGCAGGGTCAGCGTGGTCTTTCCGGATCCCGTCGGTCCGACAAGGGCCGTAGTTCGTCCCGGCTGCACCGTGAGGTTGACCTCGTGCAGTGTCGTGGCATTGGCGTGGCGCTCGGTGTCCGGGTAGTCGAAGCCGAGTCCGTGCGCCCCGACCGCGAGTCCGCCGCCGGGCTCCAGACGTCGGGAACCGTGGTCCATCTCGCCGTCCGCGTCGAGCACTGTGCGGACACGACGCCATCCGACCACACTGCGGGGCAGGTCGCCCAGCACGAAGCCGAGCGAGCGCACCGGAAGCGCCAGCAGGGTGAACAGGTAGGCGACCTGTACCAGATCTCCGGGCCCGATGGCGCCGGAGGAGATCCGCACCATGCCCACCAACAACACCGCCAACACACCGAGATTGGGGAGCGCCTCCATGATGGGGTCAAACAGTCCCCGAAGTCGGCCCAGACGGATCTGGGCATCCCGCAGCCGGTGTGCCTGCGTGGCGAACCGCCTGGTCTCCGTGTCCTCACGGCCCAGGGTCTTGACCGCGAGCGCACCATCGAAGGACTCGTGCGCAACCCCGGCGACCTGTGCCCGCAACGCCTGGGCGCGGGTGGCCACCGGTGCGAGCCGCCGCTGGAAGATCACGTTGACCAGAGCGACGGCCGGGAACACAACGAAGGCCACCAGGGCCAGAACGAGATCAGTGTGGAGCATCGCGCCACCGGCCACGACCAACATGCACAGGCTTCCCACAACGAGTGGGAGTGGCGCCAGCGGCTGCCACGCGGCCTCCACATCCGCGTTGGCACGGCTGAGCAGCTGGCCCGTGGGGTGGCGCTGATGCCAGGACATCGGCAGGCGTAGGTAGGCGCGGGAGACGGCCCTGCGGTACCGGGCCTGCATCCGGTACTGGTGCAGGCCGGCGTAGAAGCGACGCGCCGCAATTCCCAGGGCCTTGAGAACCCCGACCCCCAGCAGGAGCGCGGCCGCGGTGGTGAGTAAGGCGGTGGTGGTCGCGCCACTGTCGAGGCTGGGCAGAATCACTGTGTCGGTGAGATATCCCAGGACGTGCGCGGAGGCCACGTTCGTTACGGCGTGGACGGCGCTTCCCAGGACCGCGAGGGCGAACACCCACGGTTCGGTGCGCATCGCCACCCACAGCACGCGCAGGCCACGTCGGAACACGGGAATCTCGGAATGCGGATCCGGATCAGCCGTGGATGAAGACATGAGGGTGGGTCCTCCCGGGAGTGTGCCGCGCGCCGGGCCGACGAAGCCGGGAAGGCCGGTGGACTGGCGGCTCGTGTTCTGACTGGCTCCTTGGATCCTCTCGGGCTCGCGGCTGCCGAAAGGACACGGGCTGCACCGGAATGCTCAGCCAGTGTCGCTCCGGAGGCGGTTGGCATTCCGGCCGTGCGCGGCCCCGCCCTCCGGGACCGCTCCCTGCCCCGAAAGCACGCACCCAACACTCCCTAGCGCACAGGATGCCCGTGGTTGCCCAGTTCCGTCTTGACCTCACCGATCGTGAACTCACCGAAGTGGAACACGGATGCGGCCAGCACCGCATCGGCGCCGGCGGTAACCGCGGGGGGAAAATGCTCGACCCGTCCCGCGCCCCCACTGGCAATCAGTGGGACATCGACGACAGCGCGGACCGCCCGGATGAGGTCAAGGTCGAATCCGGTCCTGGTTCCGTCGGCGTCCATCGAGTTGAGGAGGATCTCCCCGGCCCCCAGCTCCGCGGCCCGGGCGCACCAGGCCACCGCGTCCATACCCGTGCCACGACGCCCCCCGTGTGTGGTTACCTCGAAGCCACTGGACACATTCCCCTCATCGTCGCCGGTCCCCCCGCCGGTGACCCGACGCACGTCGGCGGACAGCACCAACACCTGACGACCGAAGCGTTCGGCGATGTCGGCCAGCAGCTGCGGGGCGGCGATCGCCGCGGTGTTCACGCCGATCTTGTCCGCTCCGGCGCGAAGCAGACGGTCCACATCGGCGACGGAGCGCACACCACCCCCCACCGTCAACGGGATGAAAACCTGCTCTGCCGTGCGGCGAACGACGTCGTAGGTGGTTTCCCGGTCCGCGCTGGAAGCCGTCACGTCGAGGAACGTCAGTTCGTCGGCACCTGCACGGTCATACCGGTGTGCCAGCTCCACGGGGTCGCCGGCATCGCGTAGGTTCGCGAAGTTCACCCCCTTGACGACCCGTCCCGCGTCCACGTCGAGGCAGGGAATCACCCGTCGCGCCAGACTCATGCGTTGACCGCCTCACGCGCCTCGGGGAAGGTGAAGGCTCCCTCGTAGAGGGCGGTTCCCATGATCGCCCCCTCGACCCCGTCCGGGACGAGCCCCGCGATCGCTCGAAGGTCGTCCAGGCTGGAAATTCCGCCACTCGCGACGACGGGCTTTCCGGTGCGGGAGCAGACCGTGCGCAGCAGGTCCAGATTGGGTCCCTGGAGGGTCCCATCCTTGGTGACGTCGGTAACCACATAGCGGGCGCATCCGGCGGATTCAAGCCGCTCCAGGGTGGCGTCCAGGTCACCCCCCTCGCGGGTCCAGCCCCGCGCGGCCAGGGTGCTCCCACGCACGTCGAGGCCGATGGCGATGCGGGGTCCGTGCTCGGCAATGATCCGTGAACACCACTCGGGGTTCTCCAGTGCGGCGGTACCGATGTTGACCCGCGTACATCCGGTGGCCAACGCCGCCCGGAGGGACTCATCGTCGCGGATTCCCCCGGACATCTCGACCTTGATGTCCAGAGAACGGACGATCTCCCCCAACAGCTGTCGGTTGTTGCCGCGCCCGAACGCGGCGTCGAGGTCGACCAGGTGGATCCACTCGGCTCCCTCCTCCTGCCACTTCCTGGCTGCGGCGAGCGGGTCGCCGTAGGTGCCGCCGGTGCCGGCCTCTCCCCGGACGAGCTGCACGGCCCGCCCTTCGGACACGTCCACGGCGGGAAGGAGCTCGAGTTTGCTTGGCATCGGTGTACTCCAGGTGGAAAGCGCTACTGCTGTGGGATGTGGTGCCCTAAAGGCTGCTCACCCAGTTGGTGAGCAGCCGCGCACCGGTGTCTGCGGACTTCTCGGGGTGGAACTGGGTCGCCCACAGCGGGCCGTCCTCCACGGCGGCAACGAACGGTTCACCGTGTGTGCACCAGGTGACCTGGGCGGGTTCCCGTTGCTCGCGGAGTTGCCCGGTGGGCTCCCAGCTGCGTAGGGCATAGGAGTGGACGAAGTAGAAGCGCTCGGTGGGCGCGATTCCCGCGAACATGCGGGAGTGTTCCGGTGCACGGACTGTGTTCCAGCCCATGTGGGGCACCACCGGTGCCTGGAGACGCTCGACCGTGCCGGGCCACCGTCCACATCCTGCGGTGGTCACCCCGTGTTCGACACCTCGCTCAAACAGAATCTGCATTCCCACACAAATCCCCAGTACCGGCTTTCCGGCAGCAAGGCGTCGCTCGACGATCTGCTCCCCGCCCACGGAACGAAGTCCCTCGGCGCATGCGGCGAATGCGCCCACACCAGGAACGATGAGTCCCGCCGCGTCCACGCTGGCGGCGGTGTCGTCGGTGACGTGCACGCGCGCGCCGGCACGTTCCACAGCACGTTGCGCCGAGCGTAGGTTCCCCGAACCGTAGTCGAGGATCACAACGTCTGGACTCACCTGTGTCCCCCTGTCTCGGTGGCGTCGTTCTCGCCGCGTTCCAGTTTCGGTGTGGGACGGTGGCCCACGAACCGAGCTTCAGTAGTCCAGGCGCAGGATGCCGGCGATCACCGCCAGCGCCGCACACACGGCCAGGGCGAGCGCCACGGCCCTGTTCACGCGCCACAGGGAAAATGTTCCTCCGGCGAGCAGGCCTCCCAGCGCGATAAGGAGGACACCCCACACCTGTGTCATCACAGAGTGCCTTTGGTTGAGGGCACGCCGACGACCCGCGCGTCCGGTTCGCAGGCGAACCGCAGTGCCCGGGCGAACGCCTTGAACTGGCACTCCACGATGTGATGTGCGTTGCGCCCGTAGGGAACGTGCACATGGAGGCCGATCCGGGCCTGGGCCACGAACGACTCGAAGATGTGCCGGGTCATGGTCGTGTCGTAGTCGCCGCCGATGACCGGGGCGATGTTCTCCGGCTCGGTGTGCACGAGGTAGGGACGACCCGAGACATCAACGGTTACCTCGGCCAGGGCCTCGTCCAGGGGCACCTTGGCGTCGGCGAAGCGACGGATCCCGGCCCGATCACCCAGGGCCTCGGAGAAGGCGGAGCCCAGGGCCAGGGCCGTGTCCTCGATCGTGTGGTGGGAGTCGATGTGCAGGTCGCCCTCGGTGTGCACTGTGAGGTCGAACAGGCCGTGCTTGGCGAGCTGCTCCAACATGTGATCGAAGAAGCCGACACCGGTGGCGATGTCGGCGGCACCGGTACCGTCGAGATTCACCTCGAGGCGGACCTTGGTCTCCTTCGTGGTGCGCTCCGTGCGGCCGGTACGACTCATGGGGTGCCTCCGTGCTTGGCTGTGGTCCGCGTTCGGCTGGAGTTCCGCGTCGGGCGGGGCGACGCAGAACCGCGCCTGTTCCCTAAGCCTGATGGGTCACTTCCAGTAACGCCGCGCGGAAGCGCGCCATTTCCGTAGCGGTGCCCACCGTGACCCGAAGCCAGCCCGGGGGCCCCACCTCGCGTACGAGGACGCCGCGTTCCAGGAGACCGTTCCAGACCGCACTGCGGTCGGAGAAGGTGCCGAACATGACGAAATTGGCGTCGGAGTCGGCCACTGTGTACCCCTGGTTCCGGAGCCAGGTGACGCAGGCGTCACGTTCCGCGCGCAGCTCGTCCACCGAGGCCAGAAGTTCCGTGGCGTGGTCCAAGGCCGTTTTGGCCACCACCTGGCTCGTCGCCGAGAGGTGATACGGCAGTCGCACGAGCTGGAGCGCCTCGACCGCGGCCGGATGCGCGGCCAGGTAGCCGATCCGGGCCCCGGCCAGGGCGAAGGCCTTGGACATGGTGCGGGTCACGATGAGGCGAGGATAGCGTTCCAACAGGCTGACGGCGCTGGGGGTTCCCTCCCGGCGGAACTCGGCGTAGGCCTCATCGACCACGACGACGCCCGGGCAGGTCTCGGCCACGGCCTCGACAGTCTCCAACTCCAGAGCCGTGCCCGTGGGGTTGTTGGGTGAGGTGAGCAGGACAAGTGTGGGCTGGTGCCGCGCGACCGCCGCCCGCGCCTCCTCCGGGTCGATCCGGAAGTCCTGCCCACGGTCCAGGCCCATCCACGCTGTCCCGGTAACCCGGGCCAGAACCGGGTGCATCGAGTAGGAGGGTTCGAACCCCAGGGCCGTACGGCCCGGTCCGCCGAAGACGTGCAACAGCTGCTGCAATATCTCATTGGAGCCGTTGGCTGCCCACACGTTCTCCTGGCTGAGGCCATGGCCCAGATACCGGGCGAGATCGGCCCGCAGGCGTGTGGCGTCCCGATCCGGGTAGCGGTTCAGCCCTCGGGCGGTTTCGGCGACGGCCGCACCGATGGCCGCACTGAGTTCCGCCGAGGGTGGAATAGGGTTCTCGTTGGTGTTGAGGGCGACGGGAACCTCGAGCTGCGGGGCACCGTAGGGTGTCATACCGCGAAGGTCGGCGCGGACCGGCAACTGGTCCAAACCCAACTCACTCATCATCGCCCCCGATCTGCTCGGTGCGTGCAGTGATGGCCGCACCGTGGGCGGGGAAATCCTCGGCCTCGGCGATGGCCCGAACCTGTGGGGATACGGCAGTGAGCGCCGAGCGATCGTAGTCGATGACCTGGACGCCACGAAGGAAGGTCCCCACACTCAGCCCGCCGGAGTGGCGTGCATACCCGCCGGTGGGGAGCACGTGATTGGAGCCGGCGCAATAGTCCCCCAGTGAGACCGGGGAATACGGGCCGAGAAAGATAGCGCCGGCGTTGCGTATCCGGGCGGCGTCCCGATCCGGGGCAGCGGTCATGATCTGGAGATGCTCGGCGGCGTAGGCATTGACAACCTCGATCCCCTGGGCGCTGTCGCGGACCAGCACCACTCCGGACTGGACGCCGGTGAGTGCCTCGCGCACCCGCTCGCTGTGTTTCGTGTCTTCCACGCACCGTGCGAGTTGTGTCTCCACCGCGTCGGCCAGGCGCTCCGAATCGGTGACCAGGACCGCAGCCGCGAGTGGATCGTGCTCGGCCTGGCTGACGAGATCCGCGGCCACGAGGGCAGCGTCGGCCGTGTCATCGGCCAGAACGGCGATCTCGGTGGGGCCGGCCTCGGTGTCGATGCCGATACGTCCCTTGAGGAGCCGCTTGGCGGCGGCCACCCACACGCTGCCGGGGCCGGTGACCATGTCGGCGGGATCGCATTCGGTGGTCCCGTAGGCAAACATCGCCACCGCTTGGGCTCCCCCTACCGCATAGACCTCATCGACGCCCAACAGGGCACACGCGGCGAGAATCGTGGGGTGGGGCAGGCCACCGAAGTCTGGTTGGGGTGGCGAGGCCACCGCCAGGGAGCCGACACCTGCCTCCTGGGCCGGCACCACGTTCATGATCACGCTGGAGGGGTAGACGGCGCGCCCGCCGGGTGCGTACAGCCCCACGCGTTCCACCGGGATCCAGCGTTGGGTAACGGTACCTCCGGGAACCACCGAAGTGCTGGTGTCCTGTGGGCGTTGGGCGGCGTGGACGGCACGGGCCCGGCGGATCGACTCCTCAAGAGCAGCACGGAGCTCGGGGTCCAGCTCCGACAACGCACCGTGCACCCGCGCGGGCGGAACCCGCAGTGACTCCATCCGCACGCCGTCGAAACGCTCGGTGAGTTCGAGGAGGGCGGGAAGCCCGCGCTCGGCAACCGCCGCACAGCTGGGGCGCACCAGCTCGAGGGCCGCGTCGACGTCCAGATCCGCGCGGGGAAGAAGCGTGCGCGGATCGCCCGTGGTGTCTCGAAGATCGATTCGGGTGAGCACCTGCCCATTCTATGGGCGGTCCCGGGGGTGGTGTGGCCACCCCGTGGGGGCTGGCCCCGGCGCGACGGACGCGAAACGTGGGCTCCAACTCCTTGGGGCCCCGGCGGCCACAGGTCTCCAATGCACCGAACCTCGGAACATGAGACTTACATTAGCCATTCCTTACTTTGGACTCACTTACCTAAACCAACACAGAACAGGCTTTCCTAAGTGGCGAACCCAACGTCAACCAAATTCGCATCGGAAGTACGTTTCGGTTATTCTCGTAACCATGACGACGATGACGATTGCCTCGGAACAGAAGCCTTCCAACCTACACCGACTCCTCACCGAACAGGTCGCCCACGAACTGGCCGCCGCGCAGCAGTACATCGCGATGGCCACGTGGTTCGACGCCCGTGACCTACCCCAGCTGGCCCGTGTCTTCTACCGCCAGTCCCTGGAGGAACGGGACCATGGAATGATGATTATTCGATTTCTCCTGGATAATGACATTCCGTTCTCTATTCCCGGAATTGACACAGTCCAGAACGAGTTCGACAGCGCCCGTGAGGTCGTTGCAGCGGCCTTGCGCCAGGAACGCAGTGTCACCGACCAGTTCAACCGTATGGCGGCCGCAGCCCGGGAGGAACACGACTACCAGGGCGAGCAGTTCCTCCAGTGGTTCCTCGCGGAGCAGGTCGAGGAGGTCGCAAAAATGTCCACGCTGTTGAATGTGATCGAGCGCAGCAACGGGAACCTCTTCGACGTGGAGGCATTCGTCGCGCGGGACATGCCAGACGAGCCACAGGATCCCACTGCACCGGGAACAGCGGGGCCTGCGGTCAGCTAAGGTCTCGCTGGTGGGGCGGGCACTGACGACCCCGACCAGAATGTCCCGCCTCCCATCGACCATTCCCGCCCCAATGATCTGGGGACCGCCCCCGGACACCAGAACCGCCGTAGCCGCTCCCGAACCCGAGGCCCGGCGCCGGTATCCCCAAACCGGTCCGCGGACACAGCGTCACGGGGCGGCTGTTGGCGGCTCCTCGCGCGACCGTTCGTCGCCTCCCGCGGGGCCGTTGACCTCCTCGGTGCTGGCGACATCGCCGAAATCGCCGGCGCTATCGACGGCAAGATCGCCTCGTAACACGCTCACCAGGTCGACGAGGCCGTACTGTGTCAAAGCCAGGAAGGGCCAGAACACCAAGGCCCCATAGGCCCGGATGCCCAACGGGGCGGGAACCACCTGGCCGGGTTCGGTTTCCTCCAGGGCACGTTCGACACCGGGGAGATCGGCGGCCACCCCTACGGCCCAGGCGAACAAGGCACCCAGAACCGCACCCACGGCCAGGCCCACCAGCACCACGAGCCTCAGGTCCGTGTGCAATCGAGCTGACCAGCGGTACTGCGCAATGTAGGCCAGATAGCCACACACCAGACCGACCCCCGCCGTAATCACGGCGAAGTAGCCGTCCGCGGCGAACAGCGCTTCCGGGAGCGGCCCCGGGTGCGTGGTTCCGTCCGGGGCCACGATCACCTCCGCACGGGGAACCAGCCACCACCACAGCAGACCAGCCGGCACCCCCAGCACCGCGACGGCTGCTGCCACCGTCGCTCCGGTCACGAGCTGGACCCGCACAGTTGGTTCCCCTCTCTGCATCCGGTCGAATCTCCACGGCCCCGGAGGACCCCGTCCGTGGACACGTGCCCTTTCCTCGCCCCACGCCCCTTTCCCGAACCGTGGGCACGGCGTATCCTCGCGTACAACCCGCACCATGCAACTTGCACGATTGCGATACTCGAATCTGACGGTTGCGAAGTCGGGAAGCCGACAGCCACCCCGAGAGACGGCCCGTATGCAACGACAGAGCCCCACCGTACGGCAGCGCCGGCTCGCACGGGAGCTGCGGCGGATCCGAGAGGATTCGGGCCTGCGTACCGCGGAGGTAGCCCGCTCCCTCGACTGGTCGGTGGCCAAACTGTCCCGGATCGAGACCGGACAGATTCGCGCCCACTGGGGAGACGTCGCCGACCTCCTGGACCACTACCGAGTTGGTCCCGCCCAGCGCGAGGCCCTGATCACTCTTGCGCGCGAGGCACGCCAGCGCTCGTGGTGGTCGGCCTACTCGGACGTGCTATCCAACGCCTACGTGGGGCTGGAGGCTGAGGCGAGCAGCGTGTGGCTCTGGTGCCCCCAGCTGGTTCCGGAACTGCTCCAGGTTGACGACTACGCTCACGCCGTCCTCAAAGTCACCCACCCGACAGCCGGGGTTGAGGAACAACGTCGTCGCATCGAGGCCCTGGGGCTACGTCGCCAGAACCTGGAACGCACACCGGCCCTCAGCGTGGACGCGATCGTCGACGAGTCTGTGTTGTGCCGAGTCGTCGACTCGGCCCGGACGCGTCAACGACAGCTGGAGCATCTGCTCAGCTGCGGCAACCGCGACAACGTCCGACTTCGGGTTCTGCCCTTCACCGTCGGGGCGCACGCGGGTATCGACGGTGCCTGCACGATCCTCTCCTTCGACAACGAGCGCGACCCCGACGTGGTCTATGTATCCAGTGGCGAAACCGAAGTGTTCCTCGAAAACGGCGACGAGGTCGCACGGCACCGGCGGCGAATGGCCGCCGTGGCAGCGACGGCCCTCGAGGAGTCGGAGACGCGGGCACTCATCGCCTCCTACTACGAGTCCTGCACCAATCCCGAACCGACCGAGAGGGAGTGACTCTCCGATGCTCACAGTCGTAGTCCCGGTCGCGGTCTTCGTCGGCGGCCTGGTCCTCGGCGCCTGGCTGACCGCGATGACGCGTACCTGGACGGTCGGTCGGCTCCTCGCCGAACGCGACCGCGAAATCCACCGGCTCCGCTCCGAGCTGCGCCTGCACCGACGGAACCCGGAAACGGACGAGTGCTGACTCCCCTGCCCACCGCCAGTCCGGGTGGAGGTCGCCAGCGCAGTGGCGGTTGGGTGATCCCCCTAGCCTGGAAGCAATGAGTTCTCACTATCCGGAACAATCCGGAGACACCGACGTAACAGCACAGCAGACCACCGACTCCGAAGATCCCCACGGCATGACAGGGGACACCGGGACAGACGCGCCTTCCACAGATCCGGCCCTGGAAGCGCCCCCAGACGAGGAAACCGCCACGACCAACGGATGGGCCCGCCCGCAACACAGCTCGGTCGTCGCCGAGACCTGTGCAGCTGCGGGGCTCCTGCTGATCGTTGCCGTCCTGGTCGGGGCCCAGCCGTTGCATATTCTCGCGCAGCTGACAGCCAGCGGGCCCAACGCGCAGGCCGCGCACATGATGCTGGCCGACGGCGCCCAGGCGCTGGGCGCGACCCTATTGGGCATCACCGCACTGTTGTCCCTCCGTCCCACCACCGGGACCTGGGTTCGCTGGGTTTCCGGTGCCACGATCGTCGTGGGCATCTGCTACGTACTGATCGTGGCCGCCGGTTATCCGATGGTGCCACCCGATGTTCCCCAACCGGCTCCGGAACAGCCGATGCCCATGCCGGAATAGTTCCGGTATCGGGGGGGACACACCACAGCTCCGGGTGGCCGTGCAGCTGGCACCCCTACGCGGTCATCGAGGGTTGTGGTAACGGGTGTCCATAACGTATCCATCGGTAGAGCGAGTTTCTCCGATGCGGGTTTCGGCAACGTAGTGACCCCTCCCCTTCCTCCAACGAAAGGGGCCTCGCCGCAGTGGATCTTCCCGCCCTCTCCCCCGAGTCCAGCTGGGAGGTGCGCATCCGCCCCGCGGATCCAGCGGGGCCCCCGGTTGGGGCCGGTGTCCTCCTCACCGACAACCGTCTTGTAACCTGCGCCCACGTTGTCCACGACGCCCTGGATCGTCCGCGTGTCCCCCGGGACACGCCCCTGCCGGTGCCTGCCCCGGGAAGTCGCGTCCTGGTGGACAGTCCCACCTACGCCGGTTCGTGGTCGGCACATGCCACGGTCCTGCCACAGTACTGGCACACGCGGGGGCAGCGGCCCGGCGATATTGCCATCCTGCAACTGGAGCACACTCCCGCCGAGCTTTCCCCGGCCAAATTGCGGCCGGTCAGCAGATACAACGCCTACCCAGAGACTCGGGTACGGGCCCGCGGCTTTCCCCGTCGCTTTCCGCACGGCCTGACCACCCACGCCGTGATTCGCGGTCCGGGTGGGGACAGCCCGGAACTGGTCCAGCTGATGCTGCTTCCCCCCGAGGCCGACCTCGAATCCGGACTGAGTGGATGTGGGGTCGTCGACGTCAGTTCTGCAACGGTGGTCGGGATTCTGACCAGCTTCCTCCGCAGTCCAGACGACCGCGCATACCTCGGATGGATGATTCCGGTGGACGAGATTCCAGCCGTACAGGGGGATGTCATCACCGCCCCACTGGATAGATTCGACGAGCTCAATGCGCATCTGGACTCCAAACTGCGCGAACTCGACCTCGACGAGGTTGCCGCATGTTACACCGCGGCCCTGGCCGGCCGCCCCGTCCGGGATGCCCGCCGGCTCGGTACTGCCTGGGAGGCCCTACAGCACTTGGGGGACCTGACGGACACCCCCGAAGGCACCCCGCGCACCGTGCTGTTCGTGGAACACATCGCCCTGCAACGTCACGACCTGGCGCGGGTGCTGCACCGCTGGACCGAGACGCATCCCGACTATGCACGTTTCCGGGACAATGTGGCCGCGATCCGCTCCGGCGCGGGCAGGCCGAGGGCGGCGGAGCAGCCGGAGGCCCCGGGGGACCCCGCAGCCCAGCCCAACCCCGCGTGGCTGATCATCCGAGCAGAGGTTCTGGACGCGGCAGGGACGACACCCCCGGGGGAGCCCGAGTCAGCGTCACCCCAAGGCACGTATCTGGTCGCACACTGGCTGCGCTATGGGCCACGGGACCACGGCCCCGAGACCGAGGCAGGTCAGTCCCGCCAGGTTCCCTACCCGGAGCTGCGCTCCCACGTGTTGGAGCTGGTCCATGCGGCGGAAACAACCCTGGCCCGGTTCGGAAACGATGAGCTGCGGCTCGAGTTCATCCTTCCGCTCGAGCTCCTGACCGAACCGATTCCCGACTGGCGGATCCCGGAGGGACATGACGTTCGGGGGCCGCGCCTGGGCGCGCGATTCGAGATCGTGCTGCGGAGCTGGGAACGCTGCTATGACCCCGCGTTCCGCCCGTACGCTCATCGGTGGCGCAGGCACTGGCATGAACTGTGCTCCGGGCAGGCGGGCGTGTCCTGGCCATCACGACGCACCGAGGACATGTCCCTGCTCGCCGAAGAGCTGGCACGTCCGGGCATGGTGGCACGCGTACTCGCCGAGCCACCCGACCGTACAGCGGGCCAGCTGGAGCTGCTCACCGCGCTGCGGGCCGGACTTCCGGTCATCACGTGGCGGGTCACTCCCCAGCACGAGTCCACACTCACCCGGAAACGGGGCGATACCCGCTTTCGTCGGTGGCTCGGCAACACTATTCTGCGGAGTCGAGACGCCCATGACGCGGTCTCCGGTGTTGCCGCCCTGCCGAGGGAGCTACGTGTGCAGCGCACGGCGGTTCCGCGGACACGACCGTTGCCGAGCGGGGACCACGATCCCTTCAAGGCCGCCCTGATCTATGACGATCCGACGCAGATACCGGATGTCGAGAACTCGGTCCGGTTCGCCAGTCCCCCCGGCCCCGACGACCCAGCCGGGTAAGGGTGGACGCGGGACAGCAGTAGGAGGGCCTGCCATGTCATCCGAGTCGATGTCCACGGCGGCCACAGGCGCCCCTGGTGGCAACCGCCAGTGGCCCCAGTGGTGGATTTACCGCGGCACGGGCCAGCCTCGCCCCCTCTTCGACGTACGTGCGGCACTTCCCGACCCGCCCCCGTGGCGCCGGTTCTCCGGAGGGCCGCCCCTACGGGACCCCCCTGAGGGGCACGCCGAGATGACCCGGGTTCTGGGCCCGGTCACCCGCGAGTTCCACCAGGCGGTCCAACAGCGCACGGACGACGAGGTGGAGGCGGTGAACGCGGCCCTGCTACTGCGGCGGCCCCTGCTGGTGACCGGTTCCCCGGGAATCGGCAAGTCGAGCCTGGCACACCACGTTGCACGGGAGTTGGGTCTGGGACGGGTGCTGCGCTGGCCCATCACCAGCCGCAGTTCCCTGGGAGACGGCCTGTACTCCTATGACCCGGTCGCGCGCCTGTACGACGTGTCCGTGTCCTCCGCGGTCTCCTCCCACGGCACGGGGGATCCCAGGCCCACAGAAGACCTGGGATCCTACCTGCGGCTGGGCCCCCTGGGGACCGCATTGCTGCCCTACGACATGCCACGGGTGCTGCTGATCGACGAGTTCGACAAGAGTGACGTCGACCTCGCCAACGATCTCCTCAACGTCCTGGAATCAGGCTCCTACACGATTCCCGAGCTGACGCGTCTCGCCGACATGCACCCCCAGGTCGCGGTGCGTACCGACGACCCGGACAGCAGTGTCGAGGTGCATCGAGGGATGGTGGCGTGCCGGGCGTTCCCGTTCATCGTCATCACCAGCAACGGTGAACGGGAGTTTCCCCCCGCATTCCTGCGCCGGTGCCTGCGGATCCGCATGCGTGAACCTACCGAGGAACAGTTGGCCGACATGGTCGCCGCACACCTGCACGAACATCCACAGGAACTGATCCGGGAGTTCGTGCGTCGCCGGCACAACGGTGCTGGCCTGTCCGTGGATCAGCTACTCAACTCCGTCTATCTGGCCAGTGCCGGTGGCCGCCCCGGCGGGGCATCATTGGACGAGGACTCGCTGACGCGGGTACTGGAACTCGTCTGGCGGAGGCTTACGGAGGCAGACCCAGAGTGAGCAGGCACGAGGGGTGGAACTCCGCACCGGATCCGGACCGGGACCACTCCGCACAGCTGTCCTGGTGGGAGCTCGCGGACGCCCTGTGGCTGCATCACCACCAGTATCCAGACGCGACCGCGCCCCACCGCGACGAGCCCACCGACCCGATGGTCATGTCCCCGTCCCCGCTCCCATCCTCGATGGGAGCGGGCGACACAGCCGACCTCCCCGAAGATCCGCATACCGGAACCGTCCCGGGTGACCAGGAGTCCCCGGATGCGACACCACCCCTGCACCAGGGCGACGACACCGCTACCGACCCCAGCGGCACTGCCGGGGCGCAGCAGGAGTTTACGAACGGGGAGCACCTTTTGGCCCCACCGTCCGGGTGGCCCGCTGAGTCCACCCACGGACCTCACCGGGTGCCGACACCCGCGGCCACGTCCCCGGACGCACCGCCGCATCAGAGCCTTCCGTGGGCACTCGGCCAGTTCCGCTCGTGGCAGGCCACAGCACACTCCAGCCTCCTGGACGAGGCGGCGACAGCCGAGGGGTTCGCGGAGCGGACGCTTGCCTTGGCGGGAACATCCGCACGCGCACCGTTGATCCCAGAGCTTCGTGGCGGGCGGGAACGCGCCCTGCGACTGACCGTACTCGTCGACGACACTCCGACCATGGTTGTGCACCGACAGCGCGTGGCGGAGTTCGTGGACCTGGCGGTAGGACTCCGCGTGTTCCGCTCGGTGCGGGTGTTCCGCTTCGACTCCGACAAAGGAGGTCAGCCGCCAGGTACGGATCTGTGGCTGTCCCCGGAGCGGTCCGGCCGCAGCGCCGGGGCACACACCACCGGGGCGTCGAAGATCGCGCCACAGGATCTGTTCGGCCGCGAGGGCCCCACGCAGGGGGGCACGGCGACGGGCTCGGGCGACACGGAGGTGACGCTTGTCCTGACCGACGCTGTCGGTCTTGGTTGGACCACCGGCGTGATGGAGCAGTGGCTGGCACAGTGGGGGCGATACTGCGCGCTGGCCCTCGTCCAGCTTCTGGATCGTAGCCAGTGGCCCCGTACCGCGATGGAGCTCTACCGGGTCACCCTGCGGAGAATCCGCCACCTGGGACGACCAGCGGGGGTCGTGGGCAACGACCACACCCGTGCCCAGCCGATCCATACCGCGGAGGCGTTGCTGCCCACTGACGATGCAGCCGCCGGGGACGGGGACAGCCACGAGGACGAGATCCGACGTCGGCAACGCACCGAGGACGCCATCCCGGTGCCGGTGTTGGAACTGGACCCGAACCAACTGTATCGCTGGGCCCGGTTCGTGATTCGGGGCACCGCGGCCACGAGCTACCACGGTCCGAGTCTGTTGGCCCGGGGGAAGGTGGATCCGGCGGCTGCACTGCTGGGCCACGGATCCGTCAGCACTGCCGGGGTGTCCGGATCGGACACCGGGCAGCCAACCGCGGCGCAGCGGGTCGCCCGGTTCCGGGCCACAGCCGGACCCAATGCCTTCGAACTCGCGGTGCTGCTGGCGGCCGTGCCGCTCTCCCTGGACGTTATGCACGTGGTGCAACAGCGGCTCCTTCCCAGCTCCGGTGCCAGTGACCTCAGCGAGGTAATCGCGGGTGATCTCGTGTACCAGCTGGCCGGAACGACACCACAGCAGGGTCCGGAGGAGATCTGGCTGGACTTCCACCCGGGGGTACGCCACCAACTGCTGACGGTTGGGGGGCGGCGTTCCGAGACCATTGCGGCCCTGGACCTGGCCTGCACGCAGATGTCGCTGCGGATTCCCTGGCTACACCGTGTGCACTCGGCGTTGTGTGCACCTCGCGACCGGCACGAGCTCAGCACCGGGGTGGACAGGGTCCCCGATTCGGTGGTCCATGCGGTTCTGGCCGCGTTTCAGGCCCTGTCCGGCCCCTACCGCGATGCCGTTGCCGACCTGGCTGCTGTCCGGGGCGACACGCACCCCGAATTCTCCGACAACGCCGCAGAGTCGCCTCCCGATAACATAGGGTCGACAACCGTGGACGGGCGAGCCCCGGATCCACACGTGGATTCCGGGGCCGCACCCACGCATTCCAGCCCCGACACCGGCGCAGACCGACCTGGGCACGGTGTGCATTCCCCCTCGAACGCTGTGCGCGAGCCGGTCCCTGCGGCTGCCCCCGCCGCATTGCCCCAGGCCGGCCCTGCGGAACTGATAGGAGCCCGCGTGGTTGATTCGTCCCCCGCCCAGGTGTCTACCCAGCCCCGACGCGGCCCCGACTATCCACCCCCGGTGTGGGGGCAGATCCCGCCGCGCAACACGAGTTTCGTCGGACGTTCGGATTTGCTGGAGCTGCTGCACGAGCGACTCCAGCAGGGAACGACGGCCGTCGTTCCCACCTCGCTCCAGGGCATGGGTGGCGTCGGCAAGACCCAACTGGCCCTGGAGTACGTGTACCGGCACCGCCAGGACTACGACCTGGTGTGGTGGATCCCCGCCGACAGCCCGGCACAGATCCAACAGTCGCTGGCGGACCTTGCCACGCGGCTCCGCCTCCCCGGATCGAGTGAGGCCGCCACCGCCGTCCGCTCGATCCTGGAGGCCCTACGACTCGGGGAGCCCTACGACAACTGGCTCCTTGTCTACGACAACGCCGGCTCCCCCGACTCCGTGCATCCCTTCATTCCGGTGGACGGCCCGGGACAGGTGCTGGTCACCTCACGACAGGCCGAATGGCGTCGGGATCGCAACAGCGCCCTGGAAGTGAACGTGTTCACGCGTGCGGAGAGTCTGGAACTGCTGCGTCTGCGTGGCCCGGCCGGATTGGGCGAACAGACAGCAGACCGGATCGCCGAACGCCTCGGGGATCTTCCACTGGCGGTGGAACAGACCGCAGTCTGGCTGACCGAGACCCTCATGGATCCCGAAGACTGGCTGCGGCTGTTCCAGGAGAAGTCCGTGGAGCTGTTGAACGAGGCCGGATCCGAGCACCACTCCTCGGTCGTCGCCACGATGAACCTCTCCCTGGATCGGCTGGCCGACACGAACCCCGCCGCGCTCCAGCTGCTTCGGGTGTGCGCATTCCTGGCTCCACAGCCGGTACCGCGTCGGTTGTTCTATGGGGCACGCAATGTCGACGTTCCATCGGAGCTACATGAACTACTCTCCGACCCCATCAAGCTGGGGCGTGCGTTGCGTGCCGCGGACAAGTATGCGCTGGTGAAGCTCGACCACCGCAACGAGTCCTTCCAGCTGCACCAGCTGGTGCAGCTCGCGGTGCTACAGCCCATGTCGCAGCAGGAACGTACCGCCATGCGCCGGGCGGCGCACATGCTGTTGGCGAATCTCAACCCGGGGGATCCGAGCTCGGCCGCGGACTGGCCCCGCTATACGGAGCTGCTTCCGCACGTTCGGGCAACCGACATGGTCGATTCGGATATCGCGTGGGCGCGGGAGCTGGTCATCGGCGAGATCCGGTTCCTCGGGCTCTGGGGAGCCTACAACGAAGGCTACGAGTTGGGTCAGTACACCCTGACCCGCTGGCGCGAGCAGCTGGGACCGGAGCATCGCCAGACCGTGCGTGCGGCCCTCGCCCATGCACGGATCCTGCGCTACCTGGGCAAGTTCCAGGACGCCTACGACCTGTGCACCAACTCGGTGAACACCCTCGCCGAAACTCGGGGGGCCGACGATGAGGAAACCCTGGACGCCAGTCGGCTGCTCGCTTGGGATCTGCGTAATCTCGGCGAGTTCCACCGTGCGGTCGAGGTCAGTGCGGACGTGCTGGCCAAACACACCCGACAGTTCGGAAGGGACGATCCCTACACGCTCCAGGCGGCGCATGTCCACGCTCTGGGTCTGCGCCTGATCGGGCAGTTCCAGGAGGGAATGGAGATCTCCTGGTACAACTTCCAACGCCTACAGGAGATGGTGGGCCCGGAGCATGAGAGCACCAATGCGGCACGGCACCAGCACGGGATCGCGCTCATGGAGTCGGGACGCTACGCCGAGGCGGAGTCCGAGCTGGACCAGCTGGTTCGTGACCTCAACCAGTTGCGCGAACCGAACGCGCCGGGGCGGCTCAGTGTGTTGGCCTCCCTGTCCGTGGCCAAACGCCGGACCGGGCAGTTGGAACGCAGTCGGACCCTGTCGGAGGAGGCCTGGTCCTACAGTCTGGACAGCATCGGACCCGACGCTCCGGACACGATGATCATTGCGAGCTGCCATGCCGTGGCGCTGCGGGTCACCCAGGAGCACACCGCTGCCCTGGAACTGTCCGAAGAAGTGCACCGCCGGTTGCGCGCCCTGTACGGCCCGCACCATCCGCACTACGCCGGCGCGGCGGTCAATTTCGCGGTGGTCTTGCGTCAGCACGGACGCTTCGACGAAGCCCGGGAGGTGAATGAGGAAGCCCGGTCCATTCTGGCGCTACGACTGGGAACGGATCACCACCACACCCTTGCCTGCGACGTGAACCGCGCGAGTGATCTGCGAAACTCCGGCGACACCCGAGAGGCGATCGAGCTTGGGGAGGACGTGGCGCGCCGGTGTCGGGAACTGCTGACCTCCGATCACCCGCTGACGCTGGCGGCACGCCGCAATCTCGCCCTCGACCGCCAGGAGATTGACGCAGACACCACGGAACTGAGCGAGGTTCACCGGAACTACCAGGCTGTCTTCGGCCCCGAGCATCCGGCGACCGTGGCGACCGCCGAGGGGCGCCGCGCCAACTGCGATATCTTCCTCACCGGTCTCTAGACACGGATTCAGCCGAATTCTCCCCGACGCACAGCGACGACGAACTCCACCCACGCGGTACTCCCCAGCCAGATGGACACCCCGTGTGGTGTCGTGGAGTCACGCAGGGAGAACCAGCCACGCTGACAATGCCGCACCTGGAGGCACCCCGAGGCGGCCTCACTGTAGCTGGACTTGAGCCACCTCTGCCCAACATACAGCAAGCCCGCAGAGCGAACCGAGGAGCGCCGAGCGGCCCAGGTTCGGGAGCCCGGTTCGGAAACCGTGTGACCAGTATTCATCCAGCACTCTCGCTGTTGTGGGGACCCTCGGACCACGATGGGTTGTCCGGACACGCGCCATTCCTTGGTGTCCGGAACGATCCTCGCAGTCTCATATATCCCCAGGACGTTCCCGATCCATGTTTCCTGGAGACAACAAGTCCACCAATCGGCGGGATCAGCGGAATGCGATGGTGAATATCCCGACGTGCACCGAATGCATCCCGTCAGCTACTGGCCACGGCATCGCCTGGGGCGTAGGCTGATCCGGACCCGCGTGACGGCTGGACCCAACCAGTCACAGAGATGGGGAACCAACTGTGGCAGAGATCATCGAGTTTGGCACCGAACAGGGCGACACCATCCTCGTCGAGTGCTCCACCAGTAATAGCACCATCATGGACGCGAGCGGCCGCGATGTTATGCGCTATGCGGAACATAATTTCGAGAGAGTTCTGGGAAAAGTGCGCCAGGTCGCCAGCGGGGTGGCTGCCGAATTGTCCGACCCGGAGTTCCGTCCTGCCGAGGTGAAGGTCGAACTCGGAGTCAAGATCAATGCCGAGGCCGCGGTCTACATCGCCCGGGCCAGTGGCGAGGGTAGTATCAAGGTCACCCTCACCTGGCGTACCGAGGCCTGAATCACGTCGAACGCTGCGTGGCGTCCCCGCCGGCTGCGAGTGTGGGCAGGATCTGCACCATAATCGCGCTCCCCCGGGCCGTAACCTGATCACCGTTACGGATCTCGGCACGCACGAACACCTTGCGGCGTTCACTTCCGGTGACCCATGCCCTGATGGTGAGGGGGGTGAACAACGGAGTCGGGTTCGGGTAGTCGGCCTCCAGGTGGGCGGTCAGCCCGGGCATACCCGCTGCGGACGCGGCCTCCCCCAGGGCCTGGTCCAGCATCGCCGAAATCCAGCCACCGTGAACGAGACCTGGCGGCCCCTGGTACACGCCACCGAGCGTGATGGCTGCCGACACGCCCGCCGGGGTCTCCTCGCCGGCCTCGTGGCGCTTCAGTTCCAGCGGTGGTGCCGCAGGATTGGTGATCCCGGTGACCACGTTGGTGACGGTCCCGTATTCCGCGCTGGCGTCCGGGTAGTCCCGGCGCAACATCGTCCCGATCTCGCGCCGGTCCATATCCAACTGGTCGGCGAGCTCGGTGACGATCGTGCTTGCATGTGCGAGCCGCTCGGGCGGCGCCCCCGTATGAGCCACCACATCGACCAACCGCCGCATCCCGGCGACAAGCTCATGGAGTTCTGCGGGAATCTCGGCGTCAGCCACCACCGGCAACCCGAAGGCGGCCGGGTCGAGTGTTCCGGAGCCGTTCTCGGTCGTACTGGCCTGGCTGGCATCGAGCGTCATGGGTTCCCGTTCCGTCCGTCGTGGCGTGGCTGGACACTACTACCGAATATTACTCGGCAGTAGCATTTGGGGTGACACATACGCCAGTGTCCCCGCCCAGCGAGCCTAGGCCGAGGTCCAGCTCGAGGACCAGCCACGCGGCGGTGAACCTCGCCACGCTCCAGGGCAGAGACGGCTACAGCCGTTGCCACATCCGTCGATGGGGAATACCGGCGTCGTCGAACTCCGGACCGTCGACCGCATATCCCAGGCGTTCGTAGAACCCGAGTGCCTGCACTTGGGCGTGCAACTCCACCATGCCGAAGCCCCGCTCCCGCGCGAGGTCCTCCAGGCCCCGAACCAAGGCGGCACCGACCCCTCGACCGCGCGCGGAGGGAAGCACCGCCAGGCGACCGATCCGGGCGGCACCCGCGCTGGGCCCGAGAACAATCCGTCCCACGCCCACTGGCTGCGTGGCGTGCCAGGCCAGCATCTGCCGGGTGGTATCGGCGTCATCCGCATCGTCCCACTCCAGCTCGACGGGAACCCCCTGCTCCGCGACAAAGACCGCGCCACGGATCGCGAAGGCCATCGCGTGCTCCCGCCGGTTCCGCACCATGGTTACTGTGGACCCTGGATCAGCCATGCCAGGAGCCTAGCCCAGCATCCGGGCCGATCCACCGGACCGTCGCAGCTGCGACACAGGGGCAACGGTCCGGTGCAGCCATCCAGTCAGTGAGGTGCCCGCGATGAGCGAGACCGTTTCCGCCGCCGCGAACCCGGATGTCGGGGTGTCCACGGCGCGGCTACGAACGCGACTGCACGCCCTGCCCGGTGTGGACGAGGCGGGGGTGGCCCAGCGGACCGCGGATCTGGCCACGCGCTCGGTCAAGACCTCCGCCAAGTCCCGGGCGATCGACCTGGCGATCCGGATGATCGACCTCACCACGTTGGAGGGAGCCGACTCCCCGGGTAAGGTCGCCGCGCTTGCGGGAAAAGCCCGAAGGCCCGACCCGGCCGACCCGTCGGCCCCGCCGGTCGCTGCCGTGTGCGTCTACCCCGACCTGGTCAGCACCGCGGTGTCGGCGCTCGCGGGCAGCGATGTGGCCGTGGCCTCGGTCGCAACCGCCTTTCCCGCCGGCCGGGCACCACTGGAGGCCAAGCTCGCCGACACTCGCAGCGCGGTCGCTGACGGAGCGAGCGAGATCGACATGGTCATTGACCGGGGCGCGTTCCTGGCCGGCGACTACGGCACGGTCGCCGCGGAGATCGCGGCCGTGAAGGCGGAGTGTGGTTCCGCCCACCTCAAGGTGATTCTGGAGACCGGCGAGCTCGCCACACTGGACAACGTGCGCCGGGCCTCCTATCTGGCCATGGACTCCGGAGCCGACTTCATCAAGACCTCGACGGGCAAGGTGAACCCGGCGGCGACACTGCCGGTGACCCTGGTCATGCTCCAGGCCGTCCGGGACTACCGCAGACGCACCGGACGCTTGGTCGGGGTCAAGCCGGCCGGTGGAATTCGCACCACCAAGGACGCGATCCGTTACCTGGTCTTGGTCCAGGAAATCGCTGGTAACGACTGGCTCGACCCTGCCCACTTCCGTCTGGGCGCCTCCAGCCTGCTCAATGATCTGCTCATGCAACGAACCCGGCTCAGAACCGGGACCTATCCCGCTGCCCACCATTTCACCCTGGACTGAGGCGACGACCAGCCGAGGAGACTACCGTGGCCGAAGACCCCATCCTCAGCTACGCACCCGCGCCCGAGGATCGATCTGTCGCGTCAGTCGCGCCCAGCTACGGACTGTTCGTGGACGGGGAGTTCGTGGCGCCCGAAGGCGAAGACCACATCACGACCGTCAACCCCGCCGACGCCGAACCGCTGTCCACCATTGCGGTGGCCACACGGGCCGACGTCGACCGTGCGATGGCCGCGGCGCGTCGCGCCAGTACGGGGGTATGGTCCACCATGCCCGCCGCGGAGCGCGGGAAGTACCTGTTTCGCATCGCCCGGGTGGTGCAGGAGCGGTCCCGGGAATTGGCTGTCCTGGAAACCCTGGACAATGGCAAGCCGATCCGGGAGAGCCGCGACGTCGACCTGCCCTTGGCCGCGGCCCACTTCTTCTACCATGCGGGCTGGGCCGATAAGCTCCACTTCGCCACGCCGGGTGGCAGTCCCCACCCCCTGGGGGTTGCGGCCCAGGTCATTCCGTGGAACTTCCCGCTGCTGATGCTGGCCTGGAAGATCGCACCGGCACTGGCCACAGGCAACACGGTTGTCCTCAAACCGGCGGAGACCACCCCGCTGACCGCGCTCGCCTTCGCCGACATCTGCCAGGAGGTGGACCTGCCACCGGGAGTGGTCAACATCGTGACCGGCGCGGAGGAAACCGGACAGGCACTGGTGAACCATCCCGACGCGGACAAGGTGGCCTTCACCGGCTCCACCGCTGTGGGTCGGGAAATCGCGCGCAGCCTGGCGGGCAGGAATACCCGACTCACTCTGGAGCTGGGCGGGAAGGGCGCCAATATCGTCTACGACGACGCGGCGCTCGACCAGGCCGTGGAGGGAATCGTCGGCGGCGTCTTCTTCAACCAGGGCCACGTGTGCTGCGCCGGATCGCGGCTGCTGGTACAGGAATCGGTGGCCGATGAGGTCCTTGCCGCCCTCAAGGAGCGGGTCTCGTTGCTACGCGTCGGCGACCCCCTGGACAAGAACACCGACCTGGGTGCGATCAACTCCGCGGCACAGCTCGACCGGATCCGGCAACTGACCGAGGTTGGCACACAGGAGGCCGCCGACTGCTGGACCGCACCCTGCACCCTCCCGGAGCGGGGTTACTGGTTCCCACCCACAGTGCTGAGCGGAGTCACCCAGGCCCACCGCATCGCCCAGGAGGAGGTGTTCGGGCCGGTGCTCTCGGTGCTGACCTTCCGCACCCCCGAGGAAGCGGTGGCCAAGGCGAACAACACTGCCTACGGCCTGTCCGCCGGGGTGTGGAGCGAGAAGTCGTCGAAGCTGGCCTGGACTGCCGAGCGGCTGCGAGCCGGAGTGATCTGGGCGAACACCTTCAACAAGTTGGATCCGGCCAGCCCGTTCGGCGGATACAAGGAGTCGGGCTACGGGCGCGAGGGTGGCTGGCACGGTCTGGAGGCGTACCTGAATGGCTGAGCGGAGCAGGAAACAATCGACCTCGGAGTCCCCGGACCCGATTGCGGAACGCCTGGCCGTCCGGCGAACCCACAAACTCTACCTCGGGGGCGCGTTCCCCCGCTCGGAGTCGAACCGGAGTTATGCGGTGACCTCGTCCACGGGAGTCCATCTGGCCAATGCCGCACGTGCCTCCCGCAAGGACGTGCGCGACGCCGTGTCCAGCGCCCGCGCGGCCTGGCCCGGCTGGTCCGGACGCAGCGCCCACAACCGTGGCCAGATCCTGTACCGGGTCGCGGAATTGCTGGAGGGTCGACGTGCCCAGTTCGCCGAGGAACTGACGCAGGCGACCGGGCTGGGGCGCACCCGCGCCGGACAGCGGGTCAGCGCCAGCATCGACCGGTGGGTCTACTACGCAGGTTGGACCGACAAGATCGCCCAGGTGCTGGGCAGCACCAACCCGGTGTCCGGACCGTTCGGCAATGTCTCCCGTCCCGAGTCATGCGGGGTCGTCGGAGTGATCGCTCCACAGCAGGACCCGTTGCTGGGTCTGGTCTCGGTTCTGGCCCCGGTTCTGGCGGCCGGCAACACGGCGGTCGTGCTGGCCAGTGAACCGGCTCCCATACCGGCGGTCAGCCTGAGTGAGGTCCTGGCCACGGCCGATGTTCCCGCCGGCGTGGTCAACATTCTGACCGGACACACCAGCGAACTCGCCCCGCCCCTAGCCAGTCACGAGGAGTTGGACGGACTCGACCTGTGTGGGGCAGGCACGCAGACCGCCGACCTCGCCACGGCGGCCGCCACGACACTAACCCGCATCCTGCACCCGATCGCGGGCGAGGATTTCACCGCCGATCCCGGCCTATCGCGCATCCGACCGTTCATGGAGACCAAGACCGTCTGGCAGCCGTTGGGGACCTGAGGACGCCCACCAGTCGCGGCTAGGGTGGAAGCATGGCCATCGACGCCGACAGTACCGCAGAGTACGCCCGATTCTGGCGCAGCCCGGGACTGCCCGACGTGGATCTGCTCACCGCCCGGTTCGTACGGCACCGCTACAACCGGCATACCCACGAAACCTACACCGTGGCACTGGTCGAGGCCGGTGTCGAGGAGTACCTCTACGATGGGCAGACCCACCGGGTCGGTGCCGGCGAGTTCGCGGTCGTGGAGCCGGGTGTGGTGCACACTGGGCACGCGGGCGTCCCCACGGGGTGGAGTTACCGGGTGATGTATCCCAGTGTGGAGCTCGTGACCACGATCGCCCGGGAGAACGGCATCCGGGGGACACCGGCTTTCCGAATGCCCACGCTGCGGGATACGGACCTGGCTGTCCGGTTCCGCCAGGCGCACCGAGCCGCAGAAGACGGCGATCAGCTAGCCTCCTCCACCCTGCTGCGTGCGGTGGTCAGCGCCCTCCTGCTCCGCCATTCCCGGCCGGCCCGGCACACGGCCACGTCCACGTCGGCACCCGCTGCTCTGGCGGCGCAGGTTCGGGACCTCCTGCACGGCCAGCTCGTTGATCCGCCCCGACTGGATACGCTCGCTGCCATGGTCGAGGTGAGCCCGTATGCTCTGGTTCGGACGTTCCGCGCCGACTACGGGCTGCCACCGCACGCCTATCTCAACCAGCTGCGGGTGCAGCATGCCCGCAGTCTGCTCGCCGCTGGCGTGGCCGCCGGAGACGTTGCCATACAGGTGGGCTTCGCCGACCAGCCCCACCTGACACGCCACTTCAAACGCGCAGTGGGTGTGGGTCCCGCGGCCTACCAACGCGGGGTGCGCGCGGTGCGGTGAATGAGCGCATGGCCGGGGCCACTCCGCGTGGCTACACGTGGGGTGGCATCCCGGGACGCCGCCCGGGGAGCGCAATAATGTACAAGACCGCGCATATCACACCGTAGTAGTTTCTTCGGCTATGAGCGTTTTCCTGCGCGGAGTGGCCGGGTTGTCGGCGCCCACCCGGAATGGACTGGGTGTGGGGATCGCGGCCGGTTTGTCCGGGCTGGCCTTCGGAACAGCCGCGGTGGCGGCCGGGTTCAGTGTCGCCCAATCCAGCGTTCTCAGTCTGCTGGCCTTCACGGGTGCCTCCCAGTTCGCCCTTGTCGGAGTCGCGGCCGGTGGCGGAAATCTGGCTGTAGGGGCGGTGGGTGCCCTGCTATTGGGGTCACGCAACACCCTGTACGGCCTGCGGCTGTCCCATGTGTTGGGTTGGCGTGGGCTCCGTCGGGTGTTCGCCGCGCACGGCGTGATCGACGAGAGCGCCGCGGTGGCCCTGGCCCAGCGCAGCCAGGCCGAGGCGCGCACCGGTTTTCTCACCACCTTCGTGACCACCTTCGTGTGCTGGAACACCACCACCCTGATCGGGGCACTGGCCACCGAACGCATCGGTGACACCAGCGCATTCGGCCTGGATGCGGCGGTACCGGCCGTCTTCCTGGCGTTGCTGTGGTCTCGGCTCCGCGAGGGGGCCCGCGAGCGCTGGGTGGCGCTTGGCGGGGCCGTCATCGCGCTGGCCGCCACACCGTTCCTGCCCCCCGGAGTACCGATCCTGCTGGCATCGGCCTCGGCGCTCGTGGCCACCCTCATCCCGGCCCGCGCTCCCCGGCCTGAGGGTGGCACACCAGATCGAGAGGTGCGGTCATGAGCTTGTGGATCGCGGTGCTGGTCACCGCACTGGGCTGTTTCGCGTTGAAACTCGCTGGACTCGCCGCACCGCAACGCCTGCTGAACCAGCCACATGTCCAGCGATTCGCGGCGATCGTTCCCGTGGCGCTGCTGGCTGCCCTGATCGTGCTGGAGACCTTTGCCGCGGGGCAGCGGATCGAATTGGATGCGCCCCGACTGGCGGGGGTGTCAGCCGCGGCACTGGCGTTGCTGCTGCGGGCACCGTTCCTGCTGGTACTGGTGGTGGCCGCGGCGACCACGGCCAGCCTGCGGCTGGCCGGTCTCGGCTGAACGCCGGACGCGGTGAACCCAGGTGTTGATTGGAGTGTCTGCGGGGTGGGTGCTAGTCGGTCCGCCTCGGTGGGCATGGTCGCGGGTTGGGACCTCTCCCCGGATGCCGTATGGAGGCTGCTGGCTGCGCTGATACGCGCCGATCCGCCCAGGCAAGGCCGGATGGGAAAGCACCCGTACTCCACCCCGGTGGCCGGGGTGGAAGCAACGGTGCCGGGTGTGCAAGAGAGCCGGCGGGGAGGCTGGAGGGACGCGTCCGCGCCCGACCTTCCCCGGGGGAAAGTGTGGGTGGGGGGTGGCTATGGGGGGCGCGCCGTGTCGGCCGCCGGCGACGTCGCTCCCCGGTAGTGGCCTGTTTCCGGGGCGCTCCCCTGCACGACGGCCAGCGGGGCGTGGGGGCGGTGGCCGTGGGGCGCATCCCGCTGCTCGGGGGAACGCACGCTCAGGCACAGCGGCCAGCGGGCCTCGGGACGGGGTGGACGTTGCCAGGCCAGGCCCATCCTCGCTCCCAACCCCAAGAAACTGAACCTAACGACGCCCTCCGCCGCCGCCACCGCCCCCGCTTCCGGTGCCGCCACTCCTGCTGCCCGAGCTGCTGCTGCCGCGGTGACGGTACCGTTCCGGGTTGATCCGCCGATCCACGCGACGGTGCCAGGAACGACGAAAACCGTCATCGCAGTAGTACGGTCGCGCCTCGGCGTAGCGCTCCCGCGCCTCGGCAGCGATTCGAGGCGCGTGCGCGACGAGCTTATTGGGCACATCCACCGCCACGGCCCAGGCCGGATACTCGGTCAACCAGGTGGACCGCCCCGCAGTGGCCTCCCGTCGGGTGGCCACCAGCATCCGGCGCACATGTCGTCCCCACGATGTCAGTAGAAGTGGCCGCCACTGCGCCAGTGCCAGAACTCCCGCAGCGACCAATGCCATGATGATCAGCGCAACGCCAGTGATCTGCACAACAAGCCCGGCGAAGAAGAGCACCCCGGCACCGGCAAGGGCGAGGGCCCCCACGAAAAAGACCAGACAGCCAAGCTCTGTGCGGAGCATGCCCGCCTGGGTCCCCGCGTTGATGATCGCCTGGGTCACCCCCCGCACCCGCTTATGGTCCAGCTGTCGGGCGATCCGGACCAGGCTCGTCACCGCCCGCTCGGCGAACATCACCTCCAATAGCCGCTCTTCGGCCGAGGTGACCTGCCAGTCGGAACTGGGGACCCGTTGGCGGAACACCCACACACCGCGTCCACTGCGGTGGGCCTCGATGATGCCACGCTGTTCCAACTCCACGACCATGGCCAGAAGCACGTGCGTGCGCATCCGACATCCCGCAACCATGTAACCGGCGAGCTCAGCCGACAGGCCGTCCGGACGGGCCGTACCGAACCTGGAACGCGCCGTGAGACGAGAGTAGAGCAGGAACCCCAACGGCAGAGATACCAGCAGAGCCAAGGCTATCGCCGCGGCCGCCCACGGCGTGAGAACGAACGCGGGGCGCAGGGTGCGTGACGGCTCGACGACCTCGACCGCACCCGGCGGCAAGCTCACCTCCCCGGTCAGTCCAGACCCGCTCTCCAGACTCGGGTCGGCGACGTAAACACTCTCCACGTCGCCGGCCCCCTCCTGGGTATCGGACGCCACGAGTTCGGCCACGTCACACGGGGTATATGACCCGGGAGGCCCGCGGAAGCAGTCGAGATCCCGCACGGCCGGAGCGGAAATCTCCACCTCGACATCCCGAATGGGCACGTCCCACTCGGTTCCGACGAAATCCCATCGCAGCTCGATACCATCGGTTCGCTCGCGTAGAGCACCCTGCACCTGATAGGAGATCTCGTAGGTCTGTTCCCCGACAACATCCGTCGTCTCGTCGGAAGCGTCTCCGACGAGTAGTCGCAATTCGCCGCGTTCCTCCCGCAGCTCGTCGATGGTGTCGTCCGCACCGCTCGGGCTGCTGACCGCGACCTCGGCGATGTCCATCCGTTCCTCGGTGAACAGACTGCGCTCCAGGTGCAGCGGAATCTCACGGGAGATCCCGGGGCTGGGAATGTCGCCGAAGTCGTAGGTGATGGTTTCGGTGATATCCAGGCGTCCGTCTGCCTGAATATCCATGGCGGTGTGGTAGGCCGTGATCTCGTCGGGTGGCATTTCTGTATCGTCCGCGGCCCCCGATGGGGCGAGCGCGGCCACACCGAGAACCAGACCAACGCTGACGGTGAGGACCCGTCGGAAATGTGCCCCAGTGGGGGATGCTGCGGCAGACATTGGACTCAAGAATAGACCGCTGGTTCGGGTCCGGCGTCAGGTGGGGCCGATACCGTTGCCTTGGAAACGGTTCCCCCGGCGCTGCGGCGCCGGGGGGCCAACGGCGATGCAAAGGAGCACTGCCCGTGTCTGACCTCCCGCACGCGCGCACGGCCGCAGCCCAGGCCGTGGACGTCCTGGCCGCTGCCGGTGTGCGGCGCTGCTACACCGTGCCCGGGGAAAGCTTCCTCGAGCTGACCGATGCCATGGATCAGCACCCGGACTTTACCCTGGTCTCCACGCGCCACGAGGGCGGCGCCAGCTTCATGGCCGAAGCCGATGCGAAACTGACCGGCATCCCGGCAGTAGCGGCGGCGACCCGGGGCCCTGGCGCGGCAAATCTGGCGGTGGGTGTGCACACCGCCCAGCAGGACTCCACTCCGATGGTCGTCTTTCTCGGGCAGGTCGAGAGCGATTACCTGGGGCGGGAGGCGTTCCAGGAGGTGGACCTCACCGCGTTCTACCAGCCCATCACCAAGTGGGCGACCACCGTGCACCGTGCCGATCGGCTGGCCGAGGTCACCGCACAGGCCGTGCGGGTGGCGACCACGGGCCGCCCCGGACCGGTGGCCATCGCCGTACCGGAGGACCTGTTCGGAGTGCGAACTCCGCAGCTGGAACGCCTCCCGGGCGTGGGCAACATCCCCCGGCCCACTCTCACCACCGGCGACCGGGACCGGCTGGGTGCGTGGCTGGCCGCTGCCGAGCGTCCCGTCCTCATCGCAGGCGGTGGCACCCGGAGCGCGCGGGAGAGCCTCATGGCCCTCGCGGAGTGCTACAACATCGGGGTGTTCACCTCATGGCGACGCCAGGATCACTTTCCCAACGACCACCCTCTCTACCTGGGTCATCTGGGTCTGGGCTGTCCCACCGAGATCGTGGCCACGCTGGAGTCGGCAGATGCAATCCTGGTTGTGGGATCGCGTCTGAGCGAGATCACCACCCAGACCTACCGGCTCCCGGAGCCGGCACCCCCGGGTGGCACTCCCGCCGTTGCCCAGATCGATATCGATCCCGACCAGATCGGAGCGGTTACCAGGGTCTGGCTCGGCGCGGTCGCGGACGCCGACGAGGCGCTGTCCGCCCTGACCGAGGTAGCACCTGCCACGGTTCCAGACCGTGACTGGTCCCGTGCCCACACCGCGTGGCTGGACACCACCACCCCGCCGAGCGAGGTGGCGAACCATGCGGGACCTGGTCTGCATCCAGCGGCGGTTGTGGAACACCTTCGGCATGCACTGCCGGCGGAGACGATCCTGGCGTCCGACGCGGGGAACTTCGCTGCTTTCGTGCAGCGGGGGTGGCACTTCACTCGGCCGGGAACTCAGCTGGCTCCCACGAGCGGCGCTATGGGTTACGGGGTTCCCGGTGCCGTGGCCGCGAAGCTCTGCGCTCCCGACCGGTGTGTGGTGGCGCTCGCTGGGGACGGTGGCGCGCTCATGACCGGGCAGGAGCTGGAGACGGCGGTACGGTTCGGTCTGCCGGTGTTGACGGTGGTGTTCCAGAACGGCCTGTACGGCACCATCGCTATGCACCAGGCCCGACGGCTGGGGCGCACCGCGGCAGTGACCATCGGTGGACCTCTGGACCTGGCCGAGTGGGCCCGCGGTCTGGGTGCCCACGCTACGTGCGCCACCACACTCGGCGAACTTGACAAGGCCATCGAGTCCGCACGTGCGCAGACGGACACTCCCACCCTCATCGACGTGCGGGTCGACCCGGACGTGATCAGTCCGACGGCGAACCTCTCGGAGCTGCTGGACGGCCGGTGAGCGTTGGGTCCGTTTCCGCAGCATCCGTGGTCGGCTGGTCCACGGTATCCGGCGAGTACTGGTAGCGCTGTGCTGCGGTGTGCAGGGCGGCGACCGTTGCCCGGACAGCGGGCCGGCGCTCGGAGTCAGTGCGCCAACACACGTACACCTGACGCACCAGTGCCGGCTGGACCGCCACCATGCGCACCCCTTCCGGAACCGGTCCGCGCCCCAGCCTGGGAATTACCGCAGTTCCCAGACCGGCGCTGATCAGCGCCAGCTTGGTCTGGTGTTCCTCGACCGCATGGGCGATCAACGGTTCGGTGCTGCGTTGCTGGAGCACGCGGGACAACCACTCGTCACAGATGGACCCAGTGGTCCAGCTGATCCACGGTTCGTGCGCCAGCTCGTCCAGATGCACCAGATCCCGCTGGGCCAGCGGATGGTCGACGGGCAGGGCGATATCGGCGACATCCTGGAGCAGGGGTTGGCGCTGGATCCCCTCCGGGAGGTGCACCTGTGCTCCCTCCCAGTCCACCAGCAGGGCCAGATCCACGTCACCGTGGGTGAGGGCGGGCACACTGTCGTTGGGCTCCAGTTCCCGCAGCTCCACCCGGAGCCCGGGACACGTGGCACGGAGGTCCACCAGCGCGGCCGGAACCAGCTCCCGGGCCGCCGTCGCGATCGCGCTCAGCACGAGATGCCCGATGGCCGCTCCCCGATGCTCCTCCGCCTCAGCTTCCGCAGCGCGTACGAGGGCCAGGATCTGGCCGGTGCGCTCTGCGAGGAGCTTGGCCGGATCCGTGAGTCGTACGCCTCGACCATCCCGCTCCAACAACGGCTGGCCGACCTCGCGTTCCAGCTTCGTCAGCTGCTGGGAGACCGCCGAGTTCGTGACGTGGAGGGCCCGCGCCGCACCCCCCAACGACCCGCTGACGGCCACCGCGTGGAGGACCCGGAGCCTGTCCACACTCAACATACAAGCAACACTAATACTCCTATTAAGAAAAATGAAGTAGACCTAAACAGAAAGCCTCGGTAGACAGGGGCTGTGTCCAGCCCACTCGCCTGGGTCAACCAGCACCTCACGACGCTCCCACGTCGAATCTCACTGGACTGGCGATTCCAGTACCTGGCGCTCGCCCTCGTATGGGGCCTGAGCTTCATGTTCATCACGGTCAGCACCGAGGTCCTGGAACCACTCCAGATCACCCTCGGCCGCATGGGCGCGGGCGCACTCCCCCTGGTACTGGTGCTGTGGCTGACCAGGGGGCGGCTTCCCCGGAGCCTCCAAACCTGGACTCACCTGATGGTCACTGCCGCACTACTCAATGTCATACCGTTCACCCTGTTCGGATACGCAACCGAGTTGATCCCCTCCGCGCTGGCAGGAATCTGTAACGCCGCCACTCCACTGTTCACAGTGCTGGTGTCCCTGCTGCTGCTCTCGGACGAGCGCCCCACACACCGCCGACTGCTGGGGCTGACACTCGGATTCATCGGGATCCTCGTCGTTTTCGCCGCCTGGCGTGGGGTCGTTGACGCAGACGCACGTGGCATGCTTTTCGCCTTCGGGGCCACGGTCTGCTACGGGATCGGCAACCCCTATCTGCGCCGGTTCGTTTCCGGCTCTGGACACTCCGTCCTGGAACTGTCCACGGCCCAGATGTTGGCCGGAACCGCGCAGCTGTTGGTGCTCACGCCGATGTTCACAACCGCGCCCACGGAGCTTCCGCTGCGCGTGGCCGGTGCCGTGGCGGTACTGGGTGTGTTCGGCACCGGCCTAGCCTACGTCCTCATGTACGGCGTGATCCGGGCCGCCGGATCGACGGTGGCCTCAACGGTCACCTACGTCGTTCCAGTCGTGGCCACCGCCGCAGGGGTGACGCTGCTCGGCGAGACACTGGCATGGAACGAACCGCTCGGAGCACTGATCGTCGTGGCCGGTGCGGCGCTGTGCCTGCACACCGCCCCATCGTTTCCTCAATCCTCGCGCAGGATCTCCAATGCACGGTGGAGATCAGCCGGATGATCGCTGGTGAACTCGACCCGGCGCCGCTCGGTGGGATGTTCGAAGGCCAGGTGTGCCGCGTGCAGCCATTGACGCTGCACTCCCAGGCGAGCGGCCAGGGTGGGATCGGCACCGTAGAGGTGGTCACCGACACAGGGATGGCGCATCGCCGCCATGTGCACCCGAATCTGGTGCGTGCGCCCCGTCTCCAACTGCACGTCGAGCAGACTGGCGGCCCGGAACGCTTCGACGGTTTCGTAGTGCGTCACCGAGGGACGACCGCCACTGACGACGGCGAAGCGGCCGTCCCCGGCGGGATGTCGATCGAGGGGAGCATCTATGGTACCCCGCAGCGGATCGGGGTGACCCTGCACCAGGGTCCGGTACCCCTTGTCGACCTCCCGTTGGCGGAACGCCGCCTTGAGTACGGTGTAGGCGCGTTCACTCTTCGCCACGACCATGAGACCAGTGGTGTTGGCGTCCAGTCGATGGACGATTCCCTGCCGCTCGGCCGCTCCGCTGGTGGACAGGCGCACCCCGGATGCCAGCAGGCCCTCCACCACCGTGGGGCCACTCCAGCCTACGGTCGGGTGGGCCACCACCCCCACAGGCTTGTCGATCACGATGATGTCGTCATCCTCGTGGACCACCCCAAGGCCCGGCACCGGATCCGGCCGCGGACTGGGTGCCGTGGGGGGTGGTGGCAGATTCACTTCCAACCACGCCCCGGCGACAACCCGGTCCGACTTGGCTGTGTCCGAGCCGTCGAGACGAACCTGGCCCTGTGCCACCAATTCGGCAGCTCGGGTCCGCGACAGCCCGAACATTCGAGCCAGGGCCGAGTCCAACCGGTCCCCTTCGAGCCCGTCGGGGACCGGCATACTGCGCTGATCACTCACTGCTCATCCTCCGACGGGTCCGTTCGGGACTCGGAGGACTGACGGGCGGCTGTGCTCTCCAGCTGTCCGTCGAGCCCACGACCTCGGAACGCGAGCCACACAGCGAGCACTCCTCCACACACGATCGCCGAATCGGCAATATTGAACACGGGCCAGTTCGGCACTTGGATCCAGTCGACGACGGCACCGTGCAACGGCACCGGGGCCCGAATCAGCCGGTCCACGAGGTTGCCGGCCGCACCCCCGAGGATGAGCCCTAGGGCAACCGCCCACCACGGATCCCGAAGCCGCCAGGCCAGCCACAGGATATAGCCCATAACGGCAATCGCGATCAGGCCGAAGAGCCACGGCATTCCCTGCCCGATCGAGAACGCCGCCCCATCGTTGAAGGTGAGGGTCAGCGTCAGCAACCCGCCGAACAGCTCCACCGGGGCCTCGGGCGAGAACGAGGCCAGCGCGATCTCCTTGGTGACGAAGTCCGCGCACAGCGCCGTCGCGGCGAGGACCGCAAACAGCGTCAGCCGCCGCGGCGGAGCCGGCGTTGTCTGGGAAACGGTCTGGTAGTCCCCCGCAGGGTCTGGATTCGTCAGCGACGCTCCTCGCGTTGTTTACACCGCACACACTGGGTTGCCCGGGGAAAAGCCTGGAGCCGTGCCTTACCGATGGCCTGGCCACACGACTCGCACTCCCCGTAGGTCCCAGCCGTCATTCTCTCGATCGCTCGCTCACTCTGCGCGAGCAACTCCCGAGTATTGTAGGCGAGCGCCAGATCATGCTCACGCTGGTAGGCCTTGGCGCTGGAGTCCGTGGGATCGTCTCCGGCATCCGCGACCGAATCCGAGAGCTGCTCGGCCAGCTCGCTCTCCTTGTCCTCGATCTCGGCGCGAAGCTCGGAGATCTCACGGTCCAGTTCGGAACGAACCTCGGCCAGTTCGGCTGCGCTCCAGGGTTCCTCCCCTGGCCGCACGGGCAGTTGGGAGGCATCCGTGTCCGCCACGCGCTTCCCTCCTTCCGCTGCCTCGTACCGCTGCGTGGTCTGCGGAACCATCTGCGTCGTCATGGCCGAATCCGCCCCCTTCACGCCGTCTGCCCTACAGACGGCCCTGGAACTGTCCCCCGTTACACACGTGAGCTTCTCCGCAATTGCCTATGAGCTCACGCACAGTGTTCGGAAGCTTAGATGTCGGCTATGTGGCGGAGCAACCAGGCACGCACGGACTGCTCCGTGTCGCTGGACTTTTTCTGGCTGTTCCCACTACTCCTTGCACCGCGGGTCTCAGGGACTAGGGTTCCCCGAACACCGCCACTCAACGCGCTCGAATTCCGCGGCTGAAACTCCTACGTAGCCGGCGCCGCCACGCGAACCACATGTCCAGTGACGCCAGGAACCACCCGCCCTGGTCGCCGCGCGCTAGTCCGCAACCGCAAATCCTCCGTAGTCGGCGGCCAACGTCGCCAGATGGGGCTCCTCGAAGGCGGCCGGCCCGCCATGCGGACCAGTGTGCACCTCGATCACCCAGTCGACGTCCTCCGCGTCATCCTCGCCCGCGAGCATGTCCCGGTGTACGGTACACGGCTCGTACCCGGCATCCTGGAGCTCCTCGGCCAACTCCTCGGCATCCGACCGTTCCGGCAACGTCACCAGAACCCGTCCTTCCACCGCCTGCTTTCCCTCAGCCACGACGCGCACTCCCTCCGTTGGCACGAACCCTGACGGATGCGGCTGCATCCCGGCGAGTCGAGGATACGGTGCCAGCTGCCGATCCCCCCACCCGGCCTACTCACCCGGAAACGGATGTGTCACCCCGCACACACTGCGCTATCCTCAAGGTGGCGGCAGGCGTGGATGGGGACGAGTACCGCCGGACACAGCCCACAGCGACCCGGGGACGGTGGGAGCCCGGGGGTATGCCCGGCCGGGAAGATCACCCCGGAGCCGTCGGAAGAACGGTCGACCCGCCACGGCGACTCAGTAGAACCGACAGCTGCACCCAAGTGAGAGGGGGCACCGTGCGGTGCCCCAAGAAGGGTGGTACCGCGGGGCCAGCCTCGTCCCTTCGGCAGGCAGACATTCCCGTCACAGGGCGGGTCCGTTCCTGATCGGAGGGTATTCGAGAGGTGTCAACACAACGCCCCACCGACCCCGAGCCCCAGCGCACCGTAACCGCACTGCCCACCCAGGTGGACCTGCCGGCGATCGAACGGGCTGTTCTGGACCACTGGTCGACCGAGGGCACTTTCCAACGGTCCCTGGAACAGACCCGGGGCGGCCCCACATGGGTCTTCTTCGAAGGTCCCCCGACGGCGAACGGAACCCCCGGAATCCACCATGTGGAGGCCCGGGTGTTCAAGGACATCTTCCCGCGGTTCAAGACCATGCAGGGCTTCCATGTGGAACGCAAGGCCGGCTGGGACTGTCACGGCCTGCCGGTCGAGGTAGCCGTGGAACAGGAACTCGGGCTTTCCGGAAAGAAGGACATCGAGGAGTTCGGTGTCGCCGAGTTCAATGCCCACTGTCGCGAATCCGTACTGCGGAACGTCGGCGCCTTCAGCGAGATGACGCACCGCATGGGCCACTGGGTCAACCTGGACGAGGCCTACCGCACGATGGACGCCAGCTATGTGGAGTCCGTGTGGTGGGCCCTGAAGGAGATCTGGAATCAGGGACTACTCGTTCAGGACTACCGGATCAGTCCCTACTGTCCCCGCTGCGGCACCACGCTCTCGGACCACGAACTCGCGCAGGGCTACGAAACCGTCACCGACCCATCGGTCTACGTGCGGTTCCCGATCGTGAGCGGCCCCCTTGCCGACACCGAACAACCGACATCCCTGTTGGTTTGGACCACGACCCCCTGGACCCTGGTCTCCAACACAGCCGTGGGCGCCCACCCAGAGGTCACCTATGTCGTCGTGTCCAACGGAACGGAACGGCTGCTGCTGGCCGAGCCCCTGGTGTCGACCGTCGTTGGCCCGGAGTGGACACCGACGGGAGAGCGCTATCTGGGGCGGGAACTGGAAGGGTGGCGCTACCAACGCCCCTTCGAACTCCTCGAGTTCCCCACCGAGGCGCACTTCGTGCTACTCGCCGACTTCGTCACCGTGGCGGACGGAACCGGTCTGGTCCACATGTCTCCCTCCTTCGGCGCTGACGACATGACGGCGTGCCGCGCCTACGACCTGCCGGTGATCAACCCGGTTCGCGAGGACGGTACCTTCGATCCGAGCCTCGACCTGGTCGGTGGTGAGTTCTTCAAGTCCGCGGACCCCACCCTGGTAGCCGACCTGCGATCCCGCGGGCTTCTCCTGTCCGAACAGGGATACGAACACAACTACCCGCACTGCTGGCGGTGCCACACCCCGCTGCTGTACTACGCGCTGCCGTCGTGGTACATCCGCACTACGGCGATCAAGGAGCAACTACTCCGGGAGAACGCGCGCACGAACTGGGTCCCGGAGAACATCAAGGAGGGGCGCTTCGGGGAATGGCTCCGGAACAACGTGGACTGGTCGCTGTCCCGGAGCAGGTACTGGGGCACCCCACTGCCCGTGTGGATCTGTCCGCAGGACCACCGCACGTGTGTGGGTTCCCTGGCCGAGCTGGGCAGGCTCGCCGGAGCTGATCTGAGTTCCCTGGATCCGCACCGCCCGTACGTCGACGACGTGACCCTCACCTGTCCCGAATGCGCGGATACGGCACATCGCGTCCCCGAAGTGATCGACGTCTGGTTCGACTCCGGGTCCATGCCATTCGCCCAATGGGGAGCGCCCTGGCGAAACGACGAGGTGTTCCGCGCAAACTTCCCGGGTCAGTACATTTGCGAGGCCGTGGACCAGACCCGAGGCTGGTTCTACTCGATGATGGCCGTCAGCACCCTCGTCTTCGGACACTCCTCCTACGAGAACGTGGTCTGCCTCGGCCACATCCTCGCCGAGGACGGCCGTAAGATGAGCAAGCACCTCGGCAACATCCTGGAACCGATCCCGGTCATGGATCGACACGGCGCGGACGCCCTGCGCTGGTTCATGGCGGCGAGTGGCTCGCCGTGGCTGTCCCGGAGGATCGGTCACTCATCGCTGGAGGACATCGTCCGCAAGGTCCTCCTGACCTACTACAACACGGCCTCCTTCTTCACCCTGTACGCACGCACCGGATCAGGATGGTCGCACGATCAGCTCGACGATGCGCCGCCGGTGCAGTCCCGCCCCCTGTTGGACCGGTGGGCACTCGCCGAGCTGCACCGAGTTGTGCGGGACGTCACCGCGGCCATGGAACGTTACGACACCGCCGCGGCCGGACGCACCCTGGCGAATTTCGTGGACGACCTCTCGAACTGGTACGTCCGGCGCTCCCGGCGCAGATTCTGGTCCGGGGCGCACACCCCCCAGGGCGCTGCGGCCTTCGCAACACTCTTCGAGTGCCTGGAGACGGTCACCCTGCTCATGGCACCCCTGGTACCGTTCCTCACCGAACACGTGTGGCGTGCGTTGCGGCGTCCGTATGCTCCCGAGTCCGTTCACCTGGCGACGTGGCCAGAGCCAGACGCCACTCTGATCGACCCGGTGCTGACCGAACACATGGCTCTCACCCGCAGAATCGTGGAAATGGGGCGATCGGCTCGGGCCGAGTCGAAAGTGCGGACCCGGCAGCCTCTCCAGCGGGCGCTGGTAGCCGCCCCCGGCTTCGACACCCTGCCGGAGGAGCTGCGGGAACAGGTCGCCGCGGAACTGAACGTGGGCGCGGTCGAACCCCTGTCCATGGTGGGCGACCTCGTAGACCACACCGTCAAACCGAATTTCCGTGCGCTGGGTAAACGGTTCGCGAAGCGAACCCCGCGGGTCGCCGAAGCGATCGGAGCGGCAGACGCGACGAAACTGGTCCACCAGCTCCGCGACACAGGGCAAGCTCACGTCACGGTGGAAGGCGAGTCCATCGCCCTGGAGGAGTCGGAACTCATGGTCACCGAGCAGCCGCGTGAGGGCTGGGCCGTGGCCAGTGTCTCCGGTGAGACAGTCGCCCTGGACCTGACCATGACCGAGGAGCTGCACCGCGCCGGCATCGCACGCGAGGTTGTGCGCCTGATCCAGGAGGCCCGCAAATCCGCCGGGTTCGAGATCACCGACCGGATTGAACTGTGGTGGCGGGCCAGTGACGTGTCCACGGCCACAGCAATACGCGAACACACCACCCTCATCGCGGGTGAGGTCCTTGGTGTCCAGGTCACCGAGGCACCCGAGGGCGTCCCAGAGGCCGACAGCGACGACGCAACGTACGACGTTGACTCGTCGGAACTCGGGCTCACACTGTGGCTACGCCGATCGGTGTAGCCAACCGAACGCCCGTGGTCGTGCCCCGGTGGAACTCGGGGCGCGACCACGGGCAGGCGCCGTTGTGCCACTCACTGGATTCGCTTGGGCGAACCCGGCCCAGAACACCGGGATCTCCCGGACTCGGTGTCCGGCGCCCTCGAAGAATCGACGGCTTCGGCTTCGGCTTCGGCTTCGGCTTCGGCTTCGGCTTCGGCTTCGGCTTCGGCTTCGGCTTCGGCTTCGGCTTCGGCTTCGGCTTCGGCTTCGGCTTCGGCTTCGGCTTCGGCTTCGGCTTCGGCGATGAGACTAGCCGAGTCGCCCTCGGCGGGCTGATCCGGTGGCTCGACCTCGGGCAGGGCGCTCGCCGCGTCCGCGCACTCATCGAACGCCGCCCCTGCGGTATCCACAACGCCGGTGTCCGGCGCGGGTGTCGCCTCGGTTGGCTCCGGACCAGAGACAGGATTCGCGCTGGAGCCGTGGCCGATCGTTGCCGCATCGTCCGGGGTCTGGTCGCTGTCCGACATCTCAGTGTCGGACTCCCAGGTGATCCCGGAACAGGATGCCGGAGCGGGATCGGATTCCGCTAGAGCCCGCAATGCGGCCGTGGTTTCCTCCCAGTCCAACGGACCGGTGGTTTCGGATGCCTCCTCGGCAACCCCTGGACGTTCAGTCCCAGGTTCCGGCTGGGCATCGCCCGTAGCGGGTGCCGGGAGTGCCGAACCGTTCAACCGGTGGTCCAGATCCTGCCCGGCCAGGGACCGACTGAAGGACGCAGCGGCGCCGCCATCCCGGGGCCAGTAAGCGTCGTCCGGGCCGGAGCTGATGCCCGGGAGACCCGGTGTTGGCTCCTGGCCGACCTCAGCTTCGTCTACGGGCGCCTTCCCCAAACCGCCCGTCGACACTGGAACCGAGCTGTCGGCACTCTCGGTGGAACGCTGGTCCACCTGTCCGGAGTTCCCTCTTCGCCATCGGCGTCGGCTGAGCATCGTCTCAACGGCAAGCAGCACCGCTGAAACCCCCCAGAGTCCAAGCGCAACATAGACCAGAGGTAGCTCAGCAAGTGCTAACGCCAGCACGATGACGACGACCGCAGCCATCGCGAAGGCCAGGCAGAGGATAATCACCGAACGGGGAACCCTTCCCGGGAACTACCGGTGTTCGTGCGGCGGTTCACCCGGGTGGTATCCACCGTGCTGCACGGCTTCCGGCTGCTGGGCCGCGAACTGTGCCTGGCTCGGCCCGGCTGCCGCCGGCTGTCCTCCGGTGTGTTGCATCGCGGGCGCACCCCCGGTCGCCGCGCCGGACATCGTCGCGAAGTTTCCAGTGTTTCCAGTGTTGCCCGCGGGCTCTTGGGCTCCCTCGTTGAGCTCCCGAAGCTGACGCTCGAAGTACTCCTTGAGTCGGCTTCGGTACTCACGCTCGAAATCCTTGAGCCCGTTCACACGGTGCTCCAGCTCGTCGCGCTGCTGCACCAGCGAACCCATGACCTGCCGGTGACGCTCCTGGGCGTCCCGGTCGAGATTCTCGGCCTTGGCGCGAGCCTCACTGACCATCTGCTCGGCCTGACGGCGTGCCTTGCCCAGAATGTCCTCGGCCTCGTGCCGCGCACGGCCAAGCGTCTCGTCCGCTTCCCTCCGAGCATCGGAGATTGCCTGGTCAGCGGTCTGCTGAGCGAGAGCGAGTACCCGGGAGGCCGTGTCGGTGTTCTCTCCGTCACCACCCTGCTGCGCCCCCATCGCCATGCTCGCGGCCAGAGCCGAATCCGACTGTGCCTGAGGCTGGGGCTGGGGTTGGGGCTGGGCCTGTGCCTGGGGTTGGGGCTGAGGCTGGGCCTGGGGCTCCGGTTGTTGCTGCTGCGCCTCAGGAGCCATCTGACCACCCTGCTCCTGCGGCTGGGCGTCCTGGGCTGACATCGGAGGAACCTTGCCACGCAGGCACTCGGCGAGCTTACCGCGCAGCTCCTCGTTCTCCTGGATGAGTCGGTCGAGCTCCGACTCGACCTCATCGAGGAAAGCGTCGACCTCCTCCTCGTCATAGCCCGGCCTCAGCCGGGTGGTACTGAACTGCTTATTCCGCACGTCAGCGGGTGTCAGCGGCATGATCGTCTCCTTGGCGCGCTTGGACTCTGTCCGTAGGGACGCTACCCGATCGTGATGATACGTGCCGTGGGACCCTCACGAAGACCACAAATCGGAACGAGGGGAATCTCTTCCTTCTCCTTTGCCAGTACTTACCAGAGGAGGGCACGAGCGATCCACATGAGGATCAGCACGATCAGGAACAACGCTGTGTAGCTCAGATCCAGCGGAATGCTGCCGAGCCGCACCGGCTTGACGAACTGCCGGATGAAACGCAACGGCGGATCGGTGAGGGTGTATACCAGCTCGGCAACAACCAGCATGAAACCCCGTGGTTTCCAGTCCCGGGACCACTGCTGCACGATGTCCAGGACCAGCCGGCCGATGAGCACGAACATGTAGAGGTAGAGGATGACGTACACCACGCCAACCACTGTGCCTAGCATCGTGTCCCTCCAACGGGCCGGACGCACGCTCCGGCCATACTCTCCGTGTCTCGGCCTGTGATCATAGTTCTAGCTCTGATTAAAGAACCCTCGTTCCGCGATCCGCGCCTTGTCCTCCGCCGTGACCTCCACGTTGGCCGGGGACAGCAGGAACACCTTGTTTGTGACGCGTTCAATACTTCCGTGAAGCCCGAAGATCAGTCCCGCAGCGAAGTCCACCAAACGCTTGGCGTCACTGTCGACCATCTCCGAAAGGTTCATAATCACCGGGATTCCTTCCCGGAAGTGCTCCCCGATGGTACGTGCCTCGTTGTACGTTCGTGGGTGCAGTGTGGTGATCCGCGCAAGGTCGGTCGTGGCCGACAGGGGACGGGTTGCACCGCGCCGCTCTCCAGACGTCACCGGTTGATCCGCATCTTCCAGCATAACTTCAGATCGGGAATCGGGGTCCGAGCCGTCCGGCTCGCCCCTGCGCCGGTCGTCGACACCCTCGTCGAAGTCGTCGAAGTCATCGTACTCATCCGCGAAGCGGTGATCGTAACGGTCGTCCTCCACGAGGCCGAGGTAGACCGCCGCCTTGCGCATCACGCTGGCCATCTCATGTCCTCCGTCGTCCTGTGGCATACCGCGGATGACTCGCCGTGACTTACGCCTCCTTCACCCTTGAGGGCGCATCGGGCGGATGACTGCCATGGCTCATCTGGGGACATTACCCGACGATCGGCGCACGGTCGCCGAGCAACGCCGCACCGATGCGCAGGTGTGTTGCCCCGTGGGCCACGGCCAGTTCCAGGTCGCCACTCATACCGGCGGAGACCACATCAGCCTGCGGATACCGCTCCCGTACGGCGGCGGCCGCGTCCGCGAGTACCGCAAAGCCCGCTTCAGGATCGCCTTGCCGGGATGCCACCGCCATCACTCCGGCGAGTTCCAATCCCTCCTCCTCCACCACCTTGTCGGCGAGCTTCACAGCCTCGGTGGGCGGCACCCCACCGCGCGTCGCAAGCTCACCGGAGATACCCGGCGGATCCAGGTTGACCTGGACCAGACAACGAACGGTCCGATGCGCATCCCGAGCACCCCGCCCCAGAGCGCCGATCAGCCGAGGCCGGTCCACGGAATGGACCATGTAGGCATACCGGGCCACGGACCGAGCCTTACGGGTCTGGAGCTGACCAACGAAGTGCCACCGCACATCCAGGTCGGCACATTCGGCGGCCTTGGCCGCCGCCTCCTGGTCTCGGTTCTCCCCAATATCCCCGACCCCCAGCTGGGCCAGGGCGCGGACATCATCGGCCGGGCGGGTCTTCGTGACCGCAACCAGCGTCACCTCCGCGGCCGATCGACCCGCCCGCGAGCAGGCAGTGGCGATGCGGGTGTGTACGTCAGCCAGATTCTGACGGATCTCCTCCAGGCGCTCACTCACGTTGCGACCTCCAAACAAAGGTGGCGAACCGCCCGGTGCGCCCGTCCCTGCGGTACGAGAAAAGCTCGGAGTTCTCCAAGGTACAGCGCGGGTCGTGACGCAGGTCCCGCACCCCGGCCCGCCGCAGCTGCGCCGAGACTCCGGAACGCAGGTCGACTCCGGGAGTTCCTGCACGGGTGTGGCACACCGCCTCGGGGACAGCCTGCCCCACCCGCTCCTGAAGCTGGCGGCCCACTTCATAGCACCGACCGCAGATCGCGGGGCCGAGCAGTGCGGTCATGCGCCCCGGAACCGCCCCCTGTCGCGACATCTCGCTCACCAACCGGAACGCGACCCCGGCCACGGTCCCCGGTCGGCCGGAGTGCGCGGCCCCGACCACCCCGGCTTCTGCGTCGGCGAGAACGAGGGGGAGACAATCAGCCACCTGAACCGCGAGCACCACCTCGCTCCGTGTGGTCACGAGAGCATCCACCCCCGACACGCCGCCGGGTTCGGAAACCACCGCCACATCCGCCCCGTGCACCTGATCCATCCAGGCAACCTGATTCGCCGAGATGCCGATGTGTTCGGCGGCGATCTCCCGGTTCCTGGTCACCGCCGCGCGCTCGTCACCAACACCATGGCTCAGGTTCAGACGCGCGAACGGCGGGGCGCTAACCCCGCCGTCCCAACGTTGACTTGTCCAGGTGTGGACACCCGCCCCCAGTGTGCTCGTCGCTGTCATAGACAGCAGGGTAGGGCTACTTCAGAAAATCCGGGACATCCAGGTCGTCTCCCTCGTCGAACACAACCCGCCGGCGGGGCGGGGTAACCTCCCCGCTGCGGCCAAGGTTGGGGCGTTCCCGGTCGCGGCTGTGACTATTCTCGGATGGGCGGGTGGATCCCAGAACCGGGTCCGTGCCGGTGGACGCCCGGGGGGAGCCGGGGTGCTCCTCGGTGACGGGCTCCTCGGGGATTTCGTGCTCCCACATCCCGGACGGGGATTCGGACGACGTCGCTGCTGTCGCGGCCTGTTCCCCCACGGGCCCGGCCCCGGAACCAGAGGCGACCGTGGGGGCCTCCGGCGCGCCAGGGCTGCCCGCATCGCCCCCCGGTTCCGGTGGCGTCTCAACCGGGTCGGGCGCCACCGCCGGCTCACTGGTTTCCTTGGCGTGGCGCGGAGACCGCACGGTTTCACCCGCTGGGGCTGCCGGAGTGACAGGGGCGGCCGGGCTGGCCTCGCCCCCGCGGGTGTCCCGGCTGTTCCGGCCCGACGGGGGTGTGACCTCCGGTTCTGTCGCGCCCGAACGGGGAAGCTCCGTGGAGGTACCCGAGGTGGTCACGGCCTGAGCGGGTTCGGGCGCACGTTCCCGGGCATCGTCGAAGCCGGCCGCGATCACGGTCACCCGAACCTCATCACCCAGGGCGTCGTCGATAACCGCACCGAAGATGATGTTGGCCTCGGGAGCAGCCGAGTTCGCAACCAACTGGGCCGCCTCGTTGATCTCGAACAGTCCCAGGTCGGAGCCGCCCTGGATGGACAGCAGAACCCCGTGGGCGCCGTCGATGCTGGCTTCCAGCAACGGCGAGGAAATCGCCATCTCCGCTGCGGCAACGGCTCGATCATCCCCACGGGCCGACCCGATTCCCATCAGTGCACTGCCCGCACCGGACATGACGGACTTCACATCCGCGAAGTCGAGATTGATCAATCCCGGTGTGGTGATGAGGTCGGTAATCCCTTGGACACCACTCAACAGGACCTGGTCCGCGGCCTTGAACGCGTCCAGAACACTGACCTGTCGATCCGAGATGGACAACAGCCGGTCATTGGGGATAACGATGAGTGTGTCGACCTCGTCCCGGAGCATCGCGATACCCGACTCCGCCTGGGTGGCACGACGTTTTCCCTCGAAACCGAAGGGGCGGGTCACCACACCAATCGTCAAGGCCCCCAGGGAACGGGCGACACTCGCGACCACCGGGGCACCACCCGTCCCCGTACCGCCGCCCTCACCAGCGGTCACAAACACCATGTCGGCGCCCTTGAGGACTTCCTCGATCTCCTCACGGTGATCCTCGGCAGCCTTCCGGCCCACGTCCGGGTTGGCCCCGGCGCCCAGGCCGCGAGTGAGCTCACGTCCGACGTCCAGCTTCACGTCGGCATCACTCATGAGCAGCGCTTGGGCGTCCGTGTTGATGGCGATGAATTCGACACCCTTGAGACCCTCCTCGATCATCCGGTTGACGGCGTTGACGCCACCGCCGCCGATACCGACGACCTTGATGACCGCGAGGTAGTTTTGCGGTGCTGCCACGACGAGGGGCCCTTCCGCTCGCTGTACGACTGGTGTCGTGTCCTCCGGCACACGCTCGGTGAGTCGAGGGCACGACGACTGGCTCTACAGATTCTCTGTGGGACGACACCCCGCCGGGTACCGCCCACAACCGGAGCGTGCCGTCCCGCCACGCTCCGGCTTCGACATCTCGGGCGGAGCTCGCAGTCTCACCTGCATGCCCCCGCTCCACCCATAGCGCGCTGTTCCTTACTTATGTCACCTATCGCAGTTCCTCCGACAGTAGGCTTCCGCCCACCAGGGGAGCAACCGAACACGCATCAGCCTAGCGGCGTGTTGCGGTGCACGGCGATGAGTGCGGCTTCCCGGCGCGTCGCGTGGGCGTGCCAGGAGACGGTGCCGCACCTTCCGGTTCGGCCGTTACCGCACCGCGACGACGTCGGGAGAGCTCACGTCGTAGCTCAGATCCTCGGCCGGGGGGTGCTGTCGAACCAGAATCTCGAGAACTTCGGCCTTGTCCGCGCTGCGCTCCACGTCTCCCCAATGCACCTTCGCCCCGTTCTCCAGCTGGAGGGCGATCGACTCCGGGTCGTCGGCGTCGATCTCCACCAGCTGTTCGAGCAGATCCGCGGGAAGCTGACTCCGGATCATCGCGGCATCGGCGATAGCAGGGTTGCCGTGCACCTCCCCGCGCACCTGCACCAGGGGCTGGTCCGGGGGGAGCTCCGTGGCGTCTTCGATCCACACTCCAGCGTGATCCACGAGTTGGTAGCCGTCCTCGGCCCGTACGCTCAACACCGGTTCGCGCTCGGCCACCGAGACGGTGAGGGTCGCTGGCCACCCCCGCGCGACCTCGGCAGTCTCGACCAGACGTAGGTCCTCGACCCGTTCCGTCACGGCGGTGGTGTCAATGCGGATCAGCGGGGTCCCGGTTTCGACACCGACCGCCGCCAGCACGTCCTCGTCCGTGGATCGCTGAGTTCCGGAGACATCCACCTCGCGCAGGACCAACAGTCGGGAACCGAGTAGAATCCACACCACGACCGTCAGCATGCCGACGATGAGCAGCACGACGAAAGCGATCCGCCACGGATTCGACCGAGGGCGCCCCGCCACCTGCCCGGTCTGACTAGTCCCCGTTGCCACGCTCCATCCCCCGCCGTTCGAGCACCGACACGATCTGCGGACCGAGGTGGGTGACGTCCCCGGCCCCCATGGTCACCACAATGTCGCCGGAGCGGGGACGGGTCTGCTCCACCAGTCGGGTGGCCACGGTCTCCCAGTCCGCACTGTCCAGCGTGTGCACCCGCCCGGAGTCGATCTCGTCGCTGATGAGGTGTGCGGTGACACCCGGTTGGGGGGATTCCCGGGCTGGATAGATCGGAAGCACCGCGATCTCGTCCGCCTGGGACAGGGCGGCAGCGAACTCGCTGGCGAAGATCCTGGTCCGACTGAACAGGTGTGGCTGGAACGCAGCCACGATGCGACCGGGAGCGCTCCCGGTCGCATCCGAGACGCTCTGGAGCGCAGAGCGGGCCGCACGCAGGTCGGCCGCGACCTCGGTGGGATGGTGGGCGTAGCTGTCGTACACCCGAACACCCGCCACCGTCCCCTTGGGCTCGAACCGTCGGGCCGTGCCCCGGAACGTCGCCACGGCGTCCCGTGCGTCCTGGGGCGCGTAACCGAGCATGTGCAGCACCGCGATTGTTGCCGCCGCGTTCCGGATGTTGTGCCGGCCCGGCAGCTCCACCCGGCATCGCAGCGACTGCTGCTCGGGGGCGGGTTGGTCGTGGGGAAACGTGATGGTGCAGGTCGTGGCAAAGCCCTCCGCGGAAATATCCGCGAGACGGTAGTCCGCCTCCGCTGCTGTTCCGAAGGTTCGGACGTCCACACCACGCATACGCGCGTGCTCGGCGACCTTGCGTGCCCCCGGGTCATCCGCACAGGCGATCAGGCCGTGGCCGACACGGTCGGCGAAGCTGGCAAAGCTCGCGTGGATCTCGTCGAGAGTCGCGTAGTTGTCCATGTGATCGGCTTCGACGTTGGTGACGACAGCGATCGCCGGATCCAACATGAGGAAGGAGCCGTCACTCTCGTCCGCCTCCACGAGCATCAGGTCGCCGGCCCCCGCATCGGCGCCGATACCGTTACTTACCAGCGATCCACCGATGACGTAGCCCGGGTCTGCCCCCAGGTGCTGCAATGCCGAGGTCAACATCGAGGTCGTGGTGGTCTTGCCGTGGGTTCCGGCCACGGCGACACCCCGCCGATCCAGCAGTAGGCTGCCGAGAACCGAGGCGCGCGGCAGCACCCGGATCCCCGCGGCACGGGACCAGCACAGTTCTGGGTTGTCGTCCCGGACCGCCGAAGAGACAACGACCGTGTCGGCTCCGGCAGTAGAGACGTTCGTTTCGGCATGCCCCACGTGGACCTGTGCCCCGAGTTCGGAAAGCTCGGTCAACACCGCGCTGTCCACGGCATCGCTGCCGCTCACGCCCACGCCCCGCTGCAACAGAACCCGAGCGATTCCGGACATGCCGGCCCCTCCGATCCCGATGAAGTGCACCCGTTTCATATGCGCCAGCGGCACCACGGGCGTCGCCTGGACCAGGCTCACTGGGTATCCTTCCCATCGTCGCGGAAGTCGTCGTCCACGTCGTCACCATCGTCGGCTTCGGGGTCCACGGGGCGCTCGCCAGTGGGGCGCTCACGCCGCGCGATGGCCAGCACCTCCTCAGCCAGTTCCGCATCGGCGTGGCGTCGTCCCCGATTCGACGACACTTCGGACATGCGCACCAGCCGTTCGGTGTCCGTAAGGATCGGCAGCAGCGTCTGTTCGATCCAGCGCGCATCCAGATCGGAATCGTCCACCAACAGCCCCCCACCGGCATCGACGATGGGTTCGGCGTTGCGCCGTTGCTCGCCGTTGCCGTGCGGCAGGGGAACGAACGCGGCCGGCAGGCCCACGGCGGAGAGCTCGGCACACGTCATCGCACCGCTACGGCACAGGGCGAAATCCGCGGCCGCGTAGGCGAGCTCCATCCGGTCCACGTACGGCACCACAACGTAGGGGATTCCGTCCCGGGTCCGGTCTTCCGGTTCGTCGGCGTTACGTTGTCCCACCACGTGGAGGACCTGCACACCCGACCGGTGGAAGGCATCAGCGGCGGCAAAGGCGGCCTCGTTGAGGCTCTGGGCCCCCTGGGATCCACCGAAGATGAGCAGGGTGGGCAGTTCGGGGCGCAGCCCGAAATGGGCCCGGGCCCGGTCCCCCTCGGCCAGACGGTCCAAGGTGGAGATCTCCCGGCGCAGAGGAATTCCGAGGAAACGCCCGTCCCGCAGGTCGGCATGGGGATGTCCGGTGAATACGTGCTCGGTGAGCCGCGACCCGAGTCGATTGGCCAGCCCCGGGAGAGGGTTGGCTTCGTGCACCACGATCGGAACTCCGCGCCAGCGCGCCGCCAGGTACCCCGGCGTGGCGACGTAGCCACCGAACCCGACGAGGACGTCCGCCTGGGCCTCGTCCAGCACGGAGGCGGCGCTGCTGATGGCCCCGGCCAGCTTTCCAGGAACGAGGAGGAGGCGCGGGGTTGGCTTGCGTGGTAGTGGAACGGCCGGGATCTCCGCGAGTTTGTAGCCGCGCATCGGCACCAGTCGCGTTTCCAGCCCTCGTTCGGTGCCGAGACAGGTGATCTGCGTGTCGGGATCGACGCGCAGTAGCGCGTCGGCCAGAGCCAGCGCGGGCTCGATGTGTCCCGCGGTACCGCCGCCGGCGAGGACTACCCTCATTTCGGCCGATTCCTCCTCGTTTGTTGTGGCCGCGCGTTCGCCTTCGTGGACGTACCACGCGGACCACGACCGGTGTCGTGGTCCTGTAGGCCCAGCCAGCCTAGAGCCCGCTGCACACGGCTGGGACTCCGGGCTGCTAGTGCGGTACGCGCCGCAGGTTCGGACTTGGCCAGGCTCATGAGCACCCCCACGGCAACCATGGTGGGAATCAGCGCAGAGCCTCCCGCGGACACCAGCGGCAACGGGATCCCGGTAATCGGAATGACCCCGATGACCGTACCGATGTTCACGAAGGCCTGAACCACGATCCACACGGTGAGGGCTACTGCGGCCAACCGCACGAAGGTGTCCCCTGCCCGCAGTGCGACCCGGAGGCCAGCGTATCCCAGAAGTCCGAACAGTCCGACGACGAGCAGGGTCCCGATCAGCCCCAACTCCTCACCGATGATCGCGAAGATGAAGTCACTCTCGGGATGCGGGAGAAAGCCCCACTTCTCCCGGCTCGCACCGATCCCCACCCCGAACAGGCCACCGGTCCCCAGGGCGTACAGGCCGTGCAGACCCTGGAACCCGGTGTCGGTCGGGTCCAGCTCGGGGTTGAGGAACGAGGTCATCCGCACCAGCCGGTAGGGTGCCACGGCGACCATGACCCCGACCAGGGCGACCACGAGTCCGATCATTCCGATAAACAGGCCGCGTGGAGCCCCGACCACCCACAGCAGGGCAAGGAAGATCGTCAGCAACACGCAGGACGTACCCAGGTCGCTCCCCAACAGCACCAGCAGCACCAGCAAGGCACCCCCCGGCAGCAGGGGCATCAGGAGCTGGCGCCACTCCCGCAGCTGCCCCAGCTCCTCCCGCCGAGCCAACACGCTCGCTCCCCACAGGGCGAACGCGAGCTTGGCGGGCTCCGATGGCTGCACCGTGATCCCCCCGAGTTCCAGCCACCGCGTCGCCCCCGTGTTGTAGGACTCTCCCTGGAAGATCGTCAACGTCAGCAGCAACATGGACACCGCCATGATGGGAGCGCCCAGTCCGCGCAACACCCGTACGGGTAGATGGGAGGCGAGCAACAACAGCGGCAATCCGATCGCCGCGGCCAGGAGCTGGCTACGAAACTGGGCAAACGAGGAGCCCGTGGCGTCCAGAGAGTCGATCATCGACGAGGACAGCACCATGATCAGCCCGAGTGTGGTCAGTAGCGCCCCCACGCCACCGATCAGGTAGTAGGACGTCAGTGGCCGATCCAAACGGGCCACGCATTCCCCAGCCCAGGCTCGGGTTCGCGCGAGCAAGCCGTCGCTGTGGGCCGTGGCGGGTGCCCGCCCTGTCCTCGGCGTCTGCTGCGTCCTGGCGGGCTTGCGTGCGCTGCCTCCTGCACCTTCCCTACGCTGGGTACCCGTCACGCGCCGCGTCCTCCTGTCCTCGCACCCCAGGGCCGTCGCCAAGTGTGCCCTCCCCGCGGCCGACGAAGCGGGAGGTTTCGTCGCGTGTTGGGATACTGCGCCTGATCGGGCCCCGGGGAGAGGGATGTGGGTCAGCCGGTTGGTACACGCCGGTGTACCGCCGCGACGAACGCTGCTCCCCGTGCCGTGTAGTCGGAATACATATCCATCGACGCCGCGGCGGGTGCGAGGAGTACGGTGTCTGCGTCGTGTGCGGTGGCCAGCGAGGCGGCCGCGGACACGACCTCATCCATCGCCCGATCGTCGACGCGTTCCACCTCCACCACCGGGAGGTCCGGAGCGTGCCGACGCAGCGCCGAACGCAGCTGGGCGCGATCTGCTCCCAGAAGCACGACGGCCCGTACCCGGGTCGCCGCCTCGGCAACGAGTCCCTCCACGTCGGCGCCCTTCAACAGGCCACCAGCAATCCATACCGGAGCGCGATAGGCGGCAAGCGAGGCCGCAGCCGCGTGTGGATTGGTGGCTTTCGAATCGTCGACATAGCGGACCCCGTCCACCGTGGCGACCTCGTTGATCCGATGCGGCTCGGGGGTGAAGTCCGCCAGTCCCTGCCGAACGGACTCGGGACGTACCCCCACGGAGCGGGCCAGGGCCGCCGCTGCCAACGCGTTGCTCACGTTGTGTGCCGCGGCCGGACGGATCTCCGTGACCGGGGCCAGTACGATGCCCTGCCCCGAAGTCGGGGCGCCGCCGTCGAAGGCACGGTCGACGAGCGCACCGTCGACAACGCCCAGTTCCCCCGGCCGGGGCTCGTCGTTGGTGATACCCACCAGGGGTGTGGACGGATCTCCCTGGCGCAGGGCCAGTTCTTGGGAGGTGTTGTCCGCACGGTTGACCACCCGGACGGTACCTGGGCCGTAGATCTTGCCCTTCGCCCGTGCGTAGGCGGCCATATCCCCATGCCAGTCGACGTGGTCGGCGGCCACGTTCAACACCACCGCCGCGTACGGCGCCACCGATGTCGACCAGTGCAGCTGGAAACTCGACAGTTCCACGGCGAGAACATCATGGGGTGGCTCCGTTCCGCCCACCGCCGTGACCACCGGAAGACCGACGTTACCCACGGCCTGGGCTCGTTGTCCGTCCGCGCGCAGCATTGCCTCCACCATGCGCACCACGGTCGTCTTCCCGTTGGTTCCCGTCACCGCGAGCCACTGTTGACCGCGGGGACGCAGCCACCAGGCGAGTTCCACGTCACCAACCACGGGAATGTCGGCCGCGGCGGCTTCCTGGAACACGGGTGACTCTGGCGGCCAACCGGGTGAGGTGACGACCAGTTGTGTGTCCGGCGGTAGGTGACACGTCCCCGTCGGGGAACCAAGAGTGACGGACACACCGGCGGACCGCAGTTCGACGGCACGCTGGCGGGTCGTCGCGTCGTCCCGAGCGTCGATCACGGTGATGCGGGCACCGTGGTCCCGGAGTGCATGTACAACGGCCATTCCGGATACGCCAATGCCGGTGACGCACACCCGACGGCCACTCAGGTCCGGTTTCGTCAAGACAGAACCCACTCCCCCTGTGTCCGTGCCCGCAATGGTGCGGGGTGGACCGAATGTCGTCGTGGCGCCGTGGTGACGCGCACGCACAGTCTGATCCGCTGTTGCGGGACTACCGCGGCATCCACTCCAGATAGAACAGACCGATGCCGATCCCGACGAACAGTCCCTGGATGATCCAGAACCTGATCACAATGGTGGTCTCGGCCCACCCCTTCAACTCGAAATGGTGCTGTAGCGGCGCCATCCGCAATACCCGGCGCCCCGTGAGACGGAAGAAACTCACCTGCACCATCACCGAGGCCGTGATGAGGACGAACAACCCACCGAGCACCAGGATCAGTAGCTCGGTGCGGGTGGTGATCGCCAGCCCGACGATCAGGCCACCCAACGCCAGGGACCCAGTGTCGCCCATGAAAATCTTGGCTGGGGGGGCGTTGTACCACAGGAAGCCGATACACCCACCGAGACCGGCCGCGGCCACCACGGCGAGATCCAGGGGGTCGCGCACCGTGTAGCAATTGGGCTCGAGCACGTTGACACAGCTTTGGCGCAGCTGCCAGTTACCGATAATGACGTAGGCGACGAGCGCGAGAATCGTCGCACCGGTGGCCAGCCCGTCCAGACCGTCGGTGAGGTTGACCGCGTTGGAAAATCCCACGATCAACAGCAGCGCCCAGATGACGAACACGGGTAGCAGCATCGGCGGCCCGAAGTCCCGCAGGAACGACAGATGCTGGGATCCGGGGGTGTAGGTGTAGTTGTTGGGGAACTGGGTGGCCCCGTAGGCGAATCCGATACCGACCACGGCCTGACCGGCCATCTTCGCACCGCTCCGCAGTCCCAGGCTGCGTTGCATGAAGATCTTGATGAAGTCGTCCAGGAACCCGACCAGCCCCAGCCCCACGAACAGGCCCATCACCAGCAGTCCGGACGCGGTGGGGTGGAACGCCCAATCCACCTCGGTGTGTCCCGAGTCGAAAACGAAACGGACCAGCTCGATCACCACGGGGGCGAGGTGGGCACCGAAGTACCCCACCACAGCGCCTGCGATGATCACGATGCCCCCCATGGTGGGGGTTCCGCGCTTGTCGTGGTGGGCTTCGGGCCCCTCCTCACGGATGTGCTGGCCGTAGCCGTACCGGCGAAGAATCCGCATCAGCAGCGGTGTGCCAAGCAGGGAGACCAGCAGTGCCAGTGCCGAGGCGACGAGTATCCCGGTCACTGCACTCCCCCTTGGGTGTAGAGCCGCTCGGCTACCTGTTCCAGCCCGGCCACGCGCGATCCTTTCACTAGGATGGCCTCCCTGAGGGGCCGGTCCGCCGCCCCCCGTTGCTTATCCAGTTCCGCGGTCGCCTCGGTCGCGTCGGCGACCTGTCGCACCGCGCTCATCCCGGACGCTCGGGCACCCTCGGCAATCGGTGCTGCCTCCGGCCCGACGACGATCAACTCGTCCACCCCGGTCTCAGCGACCACTCGCCCCACCTTGTGGTGTTCGCTGTCATGCTCGGCCCCAAGCTCGGCCATGTGCCCGAGGACTGCGATCGCCCTGCGGTCGCTGCCGGCGATCGTACGCAACGTCGACAGTGCCGCGGCCACAGAATCGGGGTTGGCGTTGTACGCGTCGTCGATCACTGTTGTGCCATCGGCGAGGGTCCGAACATCCATCCGGGACGGACTCATGGGCAACGCCTGCCCCAGGGCCGAGGCGCACTCGGCCGCACCGAGGTCCGGGTCCAGGGCGGTCAGTACGCCAGCCACGGCCAATGCGTTGGCGACCTGGTGCTCCCCAGACAGGCCGAGCTGGGCGGGAGCGTGGTCCGCACCCAGGTGTAGCGTGAAGCGCGCGCGGCCAAGGGGGTCGAGCCGAACCGAACTGGCCCGAACCATCGCCTCGGCGTGCTGCCCGACCGTGATGACCCGGGCGGCGGTCCGCCCGGCCATAGCGAGTACGGCGTCGTCATCGGCGTTGAGAATCGCCACACCGCCGTTCTCGGCCCGGGGCAGGGCCTCAACCAACTCGCCCTTGGCGACAGCGATGGCCTCCCTGCTGCCGAACTCGCCCAGATGGGCGGTTCCGACGTTCAGCACCACACCGATACGCGGTGGGGCGACCGTGGCCAGGTGCGCGATATGGCCGCGCCCCCGCGCCGCCAGTTCAGCGACGATAAAGCGGGTGTCCTCGGTGGCCCGCAGCACCGTCAGCGGATGACCGATCTCGTTGTTGAACGAGCCGGCGGCCGCCACGGTACTGCCGCGGGGCTCCAGCACCTGGGCCAGCAGATCCTTGGTGGTGGTCTTCCCCGCCGAGCCGGTGACCCCGATCACGTCGGCGTGCGGCAGAGCCGCGACCACGTGCCGCGCGAGGCGCCCCAGAGCCGCGACCACCTCCGTGTCACCACCGTCGACCACGAGTTGCCGCTCGCTCTCGACACCGGCCATCGGCCGGGAGCCGAGAACCGCAGCCGCACCAGCGGATCGGGCCGCACCGGCGAAGTCGTGCCCGTCCACCTTCTCCCCCCGCAGTGCCACGAACAGTGCGCCGGGGGTCACCGCCCGGGAATCCACAACAACCGGCCCGGTCACCATGGTCTCGTGCACAGCTGCGTCGGAATGCGCCCGCGTGACCTCGGCGATCCGATCGAGCGTCAGCGCGATCAAATCCACTCCTCACGTCCGGCCCGGTCCACCATGCCCCGTACCGAGGAGCGAGCGCCAGACACGTGCCACATGGGCCCACAGGGGCCGGCACGGTGGAGCGACGTTTGGACACGCCGAATCCGGGCTGCAATTGCCGGACCTACCTTAGAGCATCGAGAGTGGCGACGTCGCGGCGGCATCATGCCGCTCCCCCAAACCGGTTGCCCCAACCCGGGGCACCGTAACGCCCGCTGCCCCTCACGCACGAACCCGCGCGCGCAGTGCCTCGGCCACGACGGCGCGGTCGTCGAACGGGAGTACCTCCCCGGCAACATACTGCCCCCGTTCATGCCCCTTGCCCGCGACGACCAGCACGTCGCCCGGCTGGGCCCGCTCCACAGCCAGAGCGATCGCCGACGCCCGGTCGGGTTCCACCGTGACCCGGGCTCGCTGGTCCTCGGGAACCTTGCGCACCCCCTCCAGCATCGCGGACAGAATGCCTAGCGGATCCTCCCCCCGTGGGTTGTCGTTGGTCAGTACGACAGTGTCCGCGAGCCGGGCCGCAGCTTCCCCCATGAGCGGGCGTTTGGCCCGGTCCCGTTCCCCACCACAGCCCAGAACAATACCGATCTGGCCGGTCGCAACCGAGCGTAGTGAGGTGAGGACCGCTTCGATGGCTCCGGGTTTGTGCGAGTAGTCGACCAGGGCCGTGAAGTTCTGCCCCGCGTCCACCTGCTCCATTCGCCCGGGAACCCCTGCGGACTCGGCCACACCGGCGAGAGCCGTATCCAGGGGAATTCCCGCCTCCACCAGCCCGACAACGGCCGCCACGGCGTTGGCGACGTTGAACGGGCCCGGAAGAGCAACGGCACCGCTGGCCTCGATTCCTCCCGGACCGCGCAGGCCGAAGGTGCTGCCGTGTGCGTCCAGCTCGACGTCGACGGCACACCAGTCGGCGTCGGGGTTACCGGAAGCGGAGAAGGTTGTGATCGGAATCCGCCCGGCGACCAGATCGATCAGCGCCCGTCCGAACCGATCGTCGAGGTTGACCACCCCGACACGGGCGAACTCGGGAGTGAACAGCCGCGCCTTGGTCTCGAAGTACTCGCGCAGGTCGGCGTGGAAGTCGAGGTGATCCTGGGAGAGGTTGGTGAAGATCGCGACGTCATAGGCAACGCCATTCACTCGCCCCAGGGCCAGTGCGTGGCTGGAAACCTCCATCGCCGCAGCGGACACACCCTGCTCACGCATGACGCCCAGCAGCGCGTGCAGATCTGTGGCCTCGGGCGTGGTCAGTTCCGATTCCACACGCTGACCCGCGATTCGGGTCTCCACGGTTCCGACGAGACCGCAACTCAGTCCGGCCGCTTGGAAACCGGACTCCACCAGGTAACTCGTCGTGGTCTTGCCGCTGGTTCCCGTGGTTCCGATCAGCAGGAGGTCCTCGGCGGGACGGCCATAGGCCCAGGCGGCGATCTCGCCCAGTCGGACGCGGGGATCCGGAACGCTGATGACGGGAACTTCGGTCGCCGCCGCACGGTCGTAGCCGCTGGGATCACACACCACGGCGACAGCGCCGGCGGCGACTGCCTGGGCACAGTAGTCGGCTCCGTGCACCCGCTGCCCCGGGAGTGCGACATACAGATCGCCGGGCTGAACTGTCCGGGAGTCGTGGGTGATCCCACGTACCATGACCGCGTCGAGGTCGGTGTGCGGCTCGTCCCCGGCGTCGGGCTGCGGGGGGTCCTCCCCGTGCCGGGGTGATGACAGGCCGCCGACGGCGGTAACCACGGTGTCAGCTTCGGCGTCGGCTTCCAGGAGCCGGACGAGCTCCGACAGTGGGCGCGGCTGGTTCTGCACAGGTCGTATAGGCGGTGGCACGCCGCGAGGGTACCCGGTTACCTGCCACGACGGCGAATCCGGAACCGACGCACCCCGGCACAGGTCCGGGTCAGCGCTACCGCGGTGGCCCCGTCTGCTCCGTGCTCGAATCAGTCCTCAAAGATCCGGATCGGCGGTGTCTCCTCGGAGCTGGGGGGCACGTCCAGAGACTGGAGCCCGAACTCCATCACGTCCACGAACACGGGACCAGCTGCGGACGCCCCGTAGTGGTCCTCCTCGGGATCATCCAACACGACCTGGACCACCAACTCGGGATCCTCCGCGGGAGCGAACCCGACAAAGGTCGCGGTGTACCCACCATCCTCGTAGGTTCCGGTGTCGGGGTTGACCCGTTGCGCGGTCCCGGTCTTGCCGGCAACACGGTAACCGGGCACCCGCACCGAACTCCCCGTGCCGTGCTCGCCCATGACCGCCTCCAACATCAGGGTCAGTTCCTCGGCGGTTTCCGCACTGACGACGCGTTCCCGAGCCGGTTCGGCGTCGGAGTGAAAGTCCCCGTGTTCGTCGATCGTCCCGTCCACGACACTGGGGTCGACACGCACCCCCCCGTTTGCGATGGTTGCGTACACACTCGCGGCCTGGACGGCGTTGACGGACAGGCCCTGGCCGAACGAGATCGTTGCGAGTTGGGTGCCCCACCAGTCGTCCGGATCGGTGAGAATTCCGGCGTTCTCCCCGGGGAGATCCAGACCGCTGGGCTGACCGAAGCCGAACATACCGAGATAGTCGTAAAGCCCCTCCGCGCCCACCTGCTCCGCCACCTGAATCGTGCCCACATTGCTGGACGTGGCCATGATGCCGTTCAGGGTGAGCCGTTGGGTCTCGTGGTACTCGGAGTCGGTGAACGTCTCCCCGTGACGTTCCAACGAGTAGGGAACGGTGTACACCGTGTCCGCCGTGGTGATGCCGTTCTCCAGCGCCGCGGCTGCGGTGATCACCTTGTTGGTGCTGCCGGGCTCGAACGCGTCCGCCACCGCCGCGTTGCGGCGCTCCTCCTGGGTGGACTCCTCGAACTCGTTGGCGTCATAGCTCGGGTAGTTCGCCATACCGAGGATCTCGCCGGTCGGACGCATAACGAGGGCGCTCCCGCCGCTGGCCCCGAGTTCGTCGACCTGCTCAGCCAGGGTCTGGAAGGCATGCCACTGGATGTCCTGGTCAAGATGGAGCCGCACGTCCCGCCCCGGTTCCGGCTCCCGCTCCAGGCCGCCTGCCATGGGGATCCGGGCACCACTGGCACCAACCTCCACGTGCTGCTGCCCGGGCTCCCCCGCCAGATCCGCATCCAACACGGCCTCCAGCCCCTCCATGCCGGCCCCGTCATCCCCCACGAAACCGACCAGGTTGGCGGCCCCCGTGTCCTGTGGATAGACGCGCTCGTAGTCGAGCTGGTCCCCGACGCCGGGCAGATCCAAATCCCGCAGTTCGGCGGCCTCGGCCGGGGGAACGTTGCGCGCGATCACCTCATATCGGCCTGGGGTCGCTGCGACCTGTTCCGCCACAGCCTCCGGATCCCGGTCGAACCGGTCGGCCAGCTCGGCGCTCACCCGATCCCGGTCCTCGTCGTTGACTTCGACCGGATCGACGAACACCGTCCGCCGTTCCACCGAGATCGCCAGCGGATCGCCGGTGGCATCCAGAATCTCGCCGCGAGTTGTTGGGATCTCCACCCGTTGCAGGCGCAGATCGGAAGCGGCCTCGGCATAGGTCGCGGACTCGATACCCTGGATCTGGACCAAACGTCCCGTGAAGATCAGCACGACAGCCAACATCAGCACCAGGCCGATCTTGATGCGTCGTCGACCGTCACTCAGACGGAGGGGACGCGGCCCCCGGACCCCGGATGCGGCCGAACCGGCGGACGGTCTGCGTGGGGGCCGCCCGCCAGCGTCTCGAGTTCCCGACGATACCTGCCGCCCCGGGGATCCGGACCGGCCCCCGGGACGTCCCCGTGCCTCGGCGGATTTCCGCCGCCCGGCCGGCGGATCCCGGTCCGGGCGATCCGAGGGGCGGCGGTTGTGGCTGCTGGGACTGGTCGGACGGCCGGGGCGACGCGGTTCACGACGGCGCGGGTCCCGATCGGTCATTCGCTGCCCACCGTGCTGTCAACGCTGTCAACGATCTCACCGGTCTCCGGGTCGATGAACCGTGGCGTCGACCCGGGCTCCATACCGAGTTGCTCGGCTTCCTCCGCCAGCGCCTCGGGAGCCTCCCCGCGCAGCACGTCCTCACGGAGCTGTTCCTCCTGCTGGGACAGCTCCCGATTGTCCTGACGCAGTTCCGCGAGGACATGGGCGTCGTGGGCCAGCGCGGTGTGCAGCACCAGCCCACCGAACATGGCGCTTCCCAGCAGCCCGAGGATCAACAGGACAAAGGGCACACGTGGCGCTTGGGAACGCGTGAGCCCGCCTCGGCGCACCATCGGACGCCGAGGCTGCGGCGGCCGAGACTGGGGGCGAGTGCGCCCGCCGTTGCGGGACGGTCGCCCGGGTGCCGCAGGCCGGTTGCCGACCCTGCTAACCCCGGGGTCCTCAGTCACGCTGCTCATCGTGCCTCCTGGATCGCTGCGCCTACACGGCCGGACGTATCCGCTCCGCAGCACGTAACCGAACCGAGGCAGCCCGTGGGTTGACCTCGCACTCTGCTGCGGTGGCCTGCTCGGCCCCCCGGGTCAACAGCCGTAGCTGCGGCTGCCGTTCCGGAAGGGACACGGGAAGTTCCGGGGGTGTGGTATCTCGGGCCGCGGTGGACAACACCCGCTTGACCGCACGGTCCTCCAGCGAGTGGTAGGAGAGCACCACGATGCGCCCGCCCATGCCCAGCCATGCCACGGCAGGGGGCAGGGCTCGTTCCAGGGTGGCGATTTCGTCGTTGACCTCGATCCGCAATGCCTGGAATGTTCGCTTGGCGGGGTTTCCCCCCGTTCGACGGGCCGGGGCGGGAATCGCTTCCTGTACAAGAGTGGCCAGCCGGCTCGTGCTCTCGATCGGACGCCTGGCACGTTCCCGCTGGATCGCCTGGGCGATCCTGCGGGCGAACCGCTCCTCGCCATAGTCACGCAGAATGCGTGTGAGCTCGGCTACAGAGGCAGTATTGACGACCTCCGCAGCGGTGGGCCCCCGCGTCGTGTCCATACGCATATCCAGGGGGGCGTCATAGGAGTAGGCGAAGCCGCGGTGGGGCTCGTCGAGCTGCGGGGAGGACACGCCCAGGTCGAGCAGCACGGCACTGACCTCCGGGTGGCCGTGATCGCGCACCACGTCATCCAACTCGTCGTACACGGCGTGCACGACCTCGACCCGGTCCCCATAGGAGGCGAGTCGACGCCGGCTGTACTCGACGGCGCTGGGATCCCGATCGATCCCCAGCACCTGGACGTGGGGATGGGTGCGCAGGATCTGCTCGGCGTGCCCTCCCCGACCGATGGTCGCGTCCACGAGTAGGGGACGGCCGGAGGAGCCGCTGGAGGGCTCGAGCGCGGGAGACAACAGCTGAAGTGTCCGTTCCGCCAGCACCGGAACGTGGCCTGCGGGGCCAGTACCCTCCACACGGTCCGCGCTCGGCTCACCCATACGCACGACGCCCCCCGTCGATCGCCGCTGTTCTCCCGGATCCGGCCCGGCCCTCAGCCGTGGCATCCGTCGTGGTGGACCCACGTGATACCACCTGGCGCCGGGGAAGATGCGCCAGCTGGCACGGTGCACGCCTGACGGCCAGACCGGACTGGGATTCACCTCGCGACCCGGCTGACGTGGCCGGCGTCCGGCGCAACAGCCCACCCGGGTCACAACACTCCCGGCAACACCTCCTCTGACAACTCCGCGAATGCCTCCTCCTGCGCGGACTCGTACTCCGCCCAGGCCTGCGCGTCCCAGATCTCCAGGCGAGTGTTTGCCCCGATAACCACGCACTCCCGTTCCAACCCCGCGTACGTGCGCAGTGCGGGCGGAACGGTGACGCGTCCCTGCCGATCAGGAACCTCGTCGGATGCGCTGGCAAAGAACACTCGGCTGTAGTCCCGCACCCCCTTTGCGGTAACGGGCGCGGCGCGAAGTGCCTCGGTGATGCGCTGGAACTCGGCCACCGGAAAGACATAGAGGCAGCGTTCCTGACCCTTCGTGATCACCAGTCCCCCCGACAGCTCGTCGCGGTACTTCGCCGGAAGGAACAGCCGCCCCTTCTCGTCCAGACGCAGGTCGTGGGTTCCGAGGAACATCGGGCCCACCTCCCACGTTCCGATGGGGCAGTTCCCCGCCCCACGCTGCACCACTGTACTCCACTATCCCCCACGGTCAACAGATTCAACCCCATACAGAGAGCGATATTTGCCATGAATTCGCAGGTCACGGACTGTGGGGCGAACTGGCGGCCGCGGGGGGTGTCGCCTCGTTACCCACGGGTCCTCCCGTTCGGCTTTCCCACGCCGGCGATTGCGCCTAGGGTCGATGCCAAGCCCGGCCAGGCAGGGAGGAAAGGTAAGGACACGTGACCCTGGGCACCCCCGCGACTGAACGCGCTACGACCGGTGAGGTCTCCTCGGTGTTCGCGGTCGCCGACCGAATCCGTACCGCGGTCGAGAGCGTCATCGAGGGCAAGAACGAGACGGTGACGATCGCCCTGTCAACACTTCTCGCCGGGGGACATCTGCTTATCGAGGACATTCCCGGGGTCGGGAAAACCATGCTGGCCAAGGCCCTGGGGCGGGCCGTGGACTGCACGGTACGCCGTATCCAGTTCACCCCGGACCTCCTGCCCAGTGACATCACGGGAGTCAACGTGTTTCACCAGGGCACCCGGCAGTTCGAGTTCAAGGCCGGCCCGGTCTTCGGCAACATCGTCGTGGGTGACGAGATCAACCGTGCCGCCCCGAAGACACAGGCGGCGCTGCTGGAGTGCATGGAGGAAGGCCAAGTCAGCATCGACGGCCAGACCTGGCCGCTGGAACCGCCGTTCATGGTGGTGGCGACGCAGAACCCCGTGGATATGGAGGGCACCTACCCCCTCCCGGAAGCCCAGCGGGACCGGTTCATGGCCAGAGTCTCGGTGGGCTACCCGGATCCCCAGGCCGAGCTGGAGATGATCGACACACATAGCGCGGCCACTCCGCTGGACGACATCCGCCCGGCAACGGGGCTCTCCGAGCTGCGGCGGATGATGGCAGCAGTGCGCTCCGTGCACCTGTCTCCGGGAGTGCGGCGCTATGCGATCGACCTCGTCTCCGCCACCCGAACCTCCTCCGCCCTACGGCTGGGGGCCTCACCGCGGGCGACGCTGCACCTGGTCCGGGCGAGCCGGGCCTACGCAGCCCTGGACGGGCGCGACTATGTCATCCCCGACGACATGCAAGCCCTGGCCGGCCCCGTTCTGGCCCACCGCCTTCTGCCCAGCCCCGAAGCGCAGGTGGAACGCCGCCCACCAGAACAGGTCGTGGCCGACATCACTGCACGGCTACCGATCCCGTCGTGAGGACGGTATGCGTTACCTGTGGCAGGCCCTGACCCCACGCGGCCGCGCGCTCCTGGGCGGGGGACTCCTCGTGGTGGCGATAGCCCTGGCGATCGGGGAACGGGACCTGATGCGCGCCGGCGTCCTAGCCACGGTGCTGCCGCTGCTGAGCTTGGTGTCGGTGCTACGTACCCCCACACGCGTCACCCACACTCGTTCCCTGGAACCGCGGCGCGTGGCCGTTGGGGAACAGGCCCGGGTCCGAATCCGGCTGACCAACGTGGCGGGACGGGGCTCCACGGCCTCCCTGCGGCTCATCGACAGTGTTCCGCCCGGCGTGCAGGCACGCCCCCGGTTCACCCTGGGTCGGCTCGCCTCGGGGGAAACACGTGAGGTCTCCTACCGCGTCGCCTCCCCCACCCGGGGGCGGTTTCCGCTCGGTCCGCTCCGGCTTGCCTTCGTCGATCCCCTGGGCTGCGTCACCCTCGAACGAACCGTGGGCTCGGGGACCCACCTGCTGGTCATCCCACGCACTGTGGCGCTGGGTCCCCTCCCCACACGGCAGGACTCCACGGACAGTGGAGCCAACGATGCGCGGTTCACCGCGAGTCCCGGCGAGGATGACACCATCCCGCGCGAGTACCGCCAGGGTGACGACCTTCGACGCGTCCACTGGCCGGCCACGGCACGCCAGGCAACACTCATGGTGCGCAGTGAGGAACACCACTGGCTCCAGCGCAGCACCCTGTTGGTGGACACACGCGCGGGCGCCCACACCCGCCGTGGGACGGGCTCCACCCTCGAGCTGGCCCTGTCGGTCGCCGGTTCCATTGCATGTCGAACCATCGCCGACGGCCAACGACTACGACTCGTCACCAGCTCGGGCACCCTGGACGCCGCCAATCGAGCCGATTCGGTGCTGGACGCGCTCGCCGTGGCCGAAGCGACACGTGCCGCACCCACGCGACCAAGCACACTGCTGTCGGACATCTCGACCCCGGACACGCCCGCCATCATCGCGATTGTCGGGGCTCTGACGAAGACCGAGGTACAACGGCTGAGCCAGCGTCCCGGATCCGCCCGGCGGCGACACACGGCGGTCCTGCTCAGCGAGGCCCCGTGGCCGTCCCCGGAAGCTATGCGCGCCGCCCAGCGGACACTCCGTGATGCCGGCTGGCGGGTCCTCGTCCTGTCCGAACTCGAACAGCTGCCCGCAGCATGGTCCGCGCCGACATCGTCACCGTTCCCCCCGGATGTCGACACGCCGAAATAACGTGCCGTGGAGCGGAAGGAGGATTCCCGTGCGGGTGTGGGCCACAGTCGCGGCCACTCTCGCGACGCTGTTCGCACTCCCCCTGCTGCATCCCCTGTTCGTCGACTCCCGGTGGATCACCGGGCCCGCCATGGTTGTGGCGACCGTTGGCCTGGTCGGTGCGTTGGGGCGGTTCATCAGTCGGCCGCGGCTTCCAGCCGTCGCCGTGCTGGGGCTCCAACTGGGGGCTGTCGTCCTCGTGATCACGGTGCGGCACGCGAGCGAGACTGCGTTGCTGGGCTTCCTGCCGACCCCCTCGACACTGCGTGTACTCATCGAACTGGCCAACGAGGGACGGCTCGACCTCTACTCCGGTACGGCGCCCGTGGCCGACACACCGGGTATCGAACTCGCCGTTCTCCTCCTCGTCGCGGCGTTCGCACTCACCATGGATCTGGTCACGGTCGTTGCGCGAACCCCCACCATCGCGGGCGGGCTCCTCCTCGCCCTCCTGCTTGTGCCCCTGAGCCTGCACTACACCGGCGTGGGAACACTCACCTTCGTTATAGCCGCACTTGGGTTCGTGCTTCTGCTCGCCGTGGAAGGTCGGGACCGCTCCCGCGGTTGGCCGGTACCCCCGGTCCGCAACCCAACAGCCACCACCTCGCCTCCCCGCCGTGAGCGGCCCCCACACCCCACCCGCCCGAACGCGTCCGGTCGCCCCGACGCGCATCCGGGACTTACCTCACAGATCGCCGTTCTGGCCGTGGTGGCCGCACTCCTGATTCCCGCAGCGGTGCCGGGTTTGAGTAGCGACGCAGTGTTCACACTCACAGATCCTCGCCACGCACAGACCGGAACCGTGACCACCACCCACCCTCTCGTCAGCCTGCGCCGGGAACTGCTGTCCCCGGGCGAAGACGAAGTCCTGCGGTACACGAACGACGCGCACCAGGCCACCTACCTACGTACAGCGGTTCTCGCCGACTTCGATGGGGTCGACTGGACGATGGCGCCGGTTCATGCGGGCCGGGACCGACTCCTCGACGAGGGCAGCCTGCCTGCCCCACCGGACCCCTGGAATACCGCGGATCCCCTCCAAGCCGAAATCAGGGTGGCCGACCAGGCCAGAGGGCTGGACTTCCTCCCCCTCCCCCACCCCACGAGCGAGGTGGACATCGCCGGGGACTGGTATGTGGAACCGGACACCGCTGTGGTGTTCTCTCCCACGACGGATGCGAGTGGCAGCACTTACACCCTCGCCGCCCCTCGTCCCGACTTCGACAACACGGACCTAGCCCAGGCGCGGGAGGTGTCCAGCACCTCTGTCGACGATCGCTATCGTGCGCTCCCCGCCGACCTGACGAGCGACGTAACCGAGCTCACCCAGGAGGTGGTCCCCTTGGACGCGGGGCCGCACGAACGCGCCGTGGCGCTCCAGGAATGGTTCACCGGCGGCGACTTCGACTATGACTTGAGTCCCCAGTCCGTGCCGGACGGCACCGATCCCCTCACCCACTTCCTCATCGACAGCCGCGCGGGCTACTGCGAACAGTTCGCGGCCGCGATGGCGATCATGGCGCGAGTCTCGGACATCCCCGCCCGTGTGGCCGTTGGCTACACGGGCGGCAGCGCGGTGGCGGGCACGGACGAATGGCGAGTCACCCAGGAGCATGCCCACGCGTGGCCAGAGCTCTACTTCGAGGGGCACGGCTGGTTGCGGTTCGAACCGACTCCCGCCAGCGCGGACGGTCAGGGAAGTGCGAACATCCCCGACTATGCCACGGTTCCGTCCCCGCAGGACGAAGCGTCGCACAACCGCGGTGGGGACACTGCCCAGGACCGTGCAGGGGGCACCGGCGCCAGTGATGCCCAGGATGGCCCGATCGATGAGGACCTCCTCGAGGATCAGCTCACCGAGGGAACAGCGGAACCCGCCGACGACACGGGCACGGATTCGGACACAGCCGGTGCACTGACGTGGCCGGTCCTGGCCACCGCGGTGGCCCTACTGATACTGGGTACGGCGCCCGCTCTGCTGGGGATGCTCCTGCGCTATCTGGGCCGCGCCCGGGCCAGCACCCCCCAAGAACGCGCGCATGTTGCCTGGCAGGAGCTTCGGTTGGACTGTCAGAGCCTCGGGGTGGTGTGGAATTCGGCGGAGAGCCCCCGGAGCCTCGTCCGACGGCTGTCCCAAGAGTTTTCCCTGGCCTCGTGGGAACGGGACGCTCTGGAGCGAATCGCTCACGCCGAGGAGCAGGCCCGCTACGCTCCCACCGCGCCAGCGCCGCACACCGGAACATCGGGCGATCTGACCGCGTGCGGGCGCGTGGTCCGAGCGGCGCTACGCGCCAGAACCTCGTGGATGCGGCGGCTACGTTCCCGACTCCTGCCCGGGCCCATGGCCGGTCTGGCGTCCCGGCGGTACCGCAGCCGTGCTGTACCGCAACATCAGGGGAAAAGTCGCGGCCCGCGTTCGGCGTGACGGCGACCCACCCAGGTGCCCCCTGCGACTCCCGGAGGGGTCATTTCCTGAGCGGCTCGCGGCTACTCGCCTTCCTGCCGCTTGCGCCAACGCTCCTCGAGGCGATCCATCATTCCGGGACGCTGGGAACGACGCTGCTGTTTTCCGGAAGGTCCGGGGTCGGCGGCCTCCGGGGGTGCGCCACCGGTGGCTCGGCGCCACTCCGACATCCCCCGCACGGTGCAGATCAGCATGACGAGGAAACCGAGCATACTCAGCACTCCGCCGAGCACCAGCTGGTCGGCAACCACGCCCATGATCATGACCCCGGTCATCATCAGGATGACGCCCACTACGAAGCCGATCGAGGCTTTGACGATCCGGCGCTTGTAATGGACCTGCGGGTTCGTCTCACGAACCGTGTTCGCGAACTTCGGGTCCTCGGCATACAGCGCCCGCTCGATCTGGTCGAGCATACGCTGCTCGTGTTCAGAGAGCGGCACGGCGCCTCCCTACGACAGTCCCCCACTGGGGCGACGGGTTCCTGACGACCATTTGATAGCCACTGACATGCTCAGGATACGGCGAATTGGTATCCGGTGAAAAGAAAGGATGCGCACAGCAACAACCCACGTCCCCCACAGTACCCCGCCCGAGGAAGTGCCACACCGCGTCCGTGACCACATCCCGGCAACGGACCGGCGCCCGGGCATGATCCGCCGGGGGCAACCGGCCCTCACCACCGCTCCGGAACGTCGTGTCCGCGTGCACCGGGGTGCGACCGTTGCCCCGATGGCGCTGGGTCTCCGGTCGGCTGTGCGAGCGAGGCGGGTCTCAGTGCGAAGTCCCCGAAACGGCGGGAGGCCTCGTCCATCACCTGTTCCACACCCCGCCAGTCGGGAGCTGTGGCGTCCAGGGTGAGCTGGCGGTGTGCCTGGGTCGACACGACCAACCCCTCCACGCGGATCCCCACCAGACGCAGACGGGCTCGGGACACCTCGGCCGCCTCGTAGAGAATCCGTGCCGTCGCGTGGATCTCCCGTGCCAGGTCCGTGGGTTCCGGAAGCGTACGGGAACGGGTGATGGTGGTGAAGTCGGCGCGGCGGACCTTGAGGGTCACGGTCCGGGCTGCGTGCCCCTGCCCCTCGGTCCGCAGCCGGCGCGCCAGGCGTTCGGAGAGCCGCAGCAGCTCCCGATCGATCACCGCCGCATCCGCAACGTCCCGAGCGAACGTGCACTCCGCGGACAGGCCTCGCTCCTCCGCGGAGCTGGCCGGTTGGACCGCACGTTCGTCCCGCCCCCGGGCCAGGGCGGCAAGATGGTCCCCCAGGGCCGGTCCCACTTCCCGACGCAGTGAGGCGGGAGACACCGCTGCCACATCGGCGATGGTGTGCAGCCCCAGTCGAACCAGCCGTTGTTCGACCTTGGGTCCCACCCCCCAGAGCGCCCCCACCGGCAGTGGGTGCAGGAACGCCTGCACCTGGGCTTCGGGAACGAGGTACACCCCGTCGGGTTTGGCATGCGTCGCGGCCAGCTTGGCCACGAACTTGTTCGGAGCAATGCCCACCGAACAGGTCAGTCCCTGCTCGGCACGAATCCGGGATCGGAGGTGCTCGGCGATCCACACCGGTCCACCGAGTCTGGCGCGGGCACCGCTCACGTCGAGGAACGCCTCGTCCAGCGACACCGGCTCCACGACCGGAGTCACGGACTCCAGGATGACCCGCACCGCGGCGGACACCTGGGAGTAGCGCTCGTGATCGGCCGGGTACACCAGTGCTCGGGGGCACAGTCGGCGCGCCTGGGACATCGGCATGGCCGAATGGATCCCGTAGGCACGAGCGGCATAGTTCGCCGAGGCAACGACGCCCCGAGGCCCGGTCCCCCCGACGAGCACCGGTTGTCCCCGTGCCTCGGGGCGCTCCAACTGTTCGACACTGGCGAAGAACGCGTCCATATCCACGTGCAGCACGCCGCAACCGTGGTCAGGGACGGATTCCGCCCCGAGGTCGCTGGGCAGGGGACGACTACCGTGGTCGGTGGCCATCCCCCGCAGCGGAGTCCCGCGTTCCAGCTGACGTCGACTCATACCTCCACTGTGACATCCCGATGCAGTGTGGAGTACCAGGTCATTCCGCTGCCTCGGTAGTGCCGGGCCGCCGCGCCAGGATGTGCAGATGGGTTGCGATCGCGCTCAGCTCCGGCTGGCGCCCCGCTTGCTGTTCCAGTGCAACGAGTTCACGTACCGTCTGCGGTTCGCCATCGAAGCTTCGTCCCGGCAACAGGTCGGCTACCACCCGGATCCCATGTGTGGCGAGTACGGTCAACCCCGACTCCGCCACGAGTCCGTGCAGCTGCTCGCGGGTGAACCGTCGGGGCATCGGGTCCGTGGCTCCCCACCGTCCATCCGGGGAGCTGAGCAGGCGCCGCGCGTCCTCCGGGTGTCCGGCCAGGGCACGATGCACCACGGCGGCCAAGGCATTGCTGGCGACCAGGCTGACCATCCCGCCGGGACGGAGAACCCGCACCACATCCCGCAGCGCTGAGTCCGGATCCTCCACGTGTTCCACGACGTTGTGCACGAGCACCAGGTGCGCCTGCGCGGGCTGCACCAGCTCGGTCAGATCACTGGTTTCGCCCTGGACCGCGCGCACCCGAACCCCGGCCTCGTTGGCACGCCGTTCGAGCGCGGCCAGGGAGTCCGGGCTGGGGTCGACCACCGTCACGTCGTGACCGAGTTCGGCCAGGGGAACCGCATCCCCACCCGTGCCTCCGCCCGCGTCCACCACGACCAAAGGGGTGCCGAATTCGCGTTCCAGCTCGAGGAGACTGTCCCTGAGATCGTCCCACAGCACCACCGTGCGGGCGGCGCTGGTGGCGTGCCGAGGACGCACGGCGCTGTCGTCGTGGCCCACGCGGTCTCCTCTCGGGTCGGCTGCCCCGGGCAGGCCGGGGCAGGGGGTCAATTCGCCAGCGAGGACTTCTGTTCCAGGATGCGTGACAACAGCCCGTTCACGAAGGTGGGAGCCTCGTTGCTGGAGAGTTCGCGTACCACCGCGACCGCCTCAGCAACCGCAACGCCGTCGGGAATGTCATCATCCCACAACAGTTCGTAGACCCCCATTCGCAACACGTTGCGATCCACGATCGGCATACGCTCCAGGGTCCACCCCACGGCATACTCGGCAATCACCGCGTCAACACGATCCCTGTTCTCGTCGATGTGGGCCGCCAGCCGCCGGGTGAACTCGTTGATCGGAGGTTCGGGCTGCTGCCGCCGCCGCTCCAGGACCTCGGCCACCGACGTGTCCCGAGCCTCGGCCTCATAGAGCACCTCGACCGCACGGATCCGCGCTTTACGTCGCGAACTGGCCATCAGTTGACACGGCCGAGATACTCGCCGGTGCGGGTGTCGACCTTGATCCGCTCGCCGGTGCTGATGAACAACGGAACCTGGATGACGGCACCGGTCTCCACCGTCGCCGGCTTGGTACCGCCGGTAGAACGGTCCCCCTGAACCCCGGGGTCGGTCTGGGTGATCTCCAGCTCCACCGCGGCTGCCAGCTCGATGTACAGGGGTTCGCCCTCGTGGATCGCGACCGTGGCCATGCTGTTCTCGAGTAGGTAGTCGGCGTTCTTGCCGACGACCTCACCCGAAACCGGAATCTGGTCGTAGGTCTCGGTGTCCATGAAGATGTAGGTGTCACCGTCGAAGTAGAGGTACTGCATCTCCCGGCGGTCCACATTGGCGACCTCGACCTTGACTCCGGCGTTGAAGGTCTTGTCGACCACCTTGCCCGAGGTCACGTTCTTGAGCTTGGTGCGGACGAAGGCCCCACCCTTACCAGGCTTGACATGCTGGAACTCGAGGACGCTCCACAACGCCCCCCCATCGAGTTTCAGCGTCATTCCGTTCTTGAGGTCGTTGGTCGTCGCCACGTCTGCTCTCGTCTCTCCACCGGTTGACAACGTACGCGCGCGAGGCCGTCACACCGGAACCGACAGGTCTCCAGCCCGACTGTGGGGTCCGGAACCGTCGAGGTCCATGGTGTGACAACATCCCCGCTGCTGGTCCGAGTCTAGTTGCTCGCAGCCGAGGGCTTCACCGACGCATCCGACACAGGGCCGGCGGTGGTGGCCGCGAGGCCGTCAGCCACTCACCCGCTGGTAGGCCGCGGCCAGCATCGCCTCGTCCGGGACGGCACAACGTGCGGGGCGCGCAAGATCCTCCAGAAGAACGAACCGCAGCGTGGCTCCCCGGGCTTTCTTGTCCCGACGCATGGTTCGGAGCAGCTCGGGCCATGCTGCGGCCGGATAGGTGGTCGGCAGGCCGACACCGCCGAGGATCTCGCGGGTCCGGCGTGCCAGTGCGGGATCGGCTCCGTGGTGCAGCTGGGCGAGCTCCGCAGCGAACACCATCCCGATCGCCACCGCGTAACCGTGTCGGAAGGTGTAGTCCTCAGCGCGTTCGATGGCATGGCCGAGTGTGTGGCCGTAGTTGAGAATCTCCCGGTGGTCGGACTCCCGGAAATCCGTTGACACGACACTCGCCTTCACCGCGATGGCGCGTTCGATCAGGGTGCGGGTATACCGGCCATCCGGTGTCGTTGCCGCGTGGGGATCGGCCTCGACGAGCTCCAGAATCCTCGGGTCGGAGATGAATCCCGCCTTGATGACCTCAGCGAGTCCGGACACGTACTCGGCGCGTGGCAGGGACGGAAGTGTGGCGAGGTCACACAGCACGCCGCTCGGTGCGTGGAACGCCCCGACGAGATTCTTGCCCGCGTCGGTGTTGATTCCCGTCTTGCCCCCGACCGCGGCGTCCACCATGCCCAGCATCGTGGTGGGGACCAGCACCACGGGAACCCCCCGGAGCCACGTTGCGGCCACGAAACCAGCCAGGTCGGTGGTGGCGCCACCCCCGACACCCACGATCGCGTCGGTCCGGGTGAAGTCGGCGGCACCCAGCTGTTCCCACAGTCGGGTCGCGACCGATATCTTCTTGGCGCGCTCCCCGTCGGGCACATCCAACGACGTGACGACGTACCCGGCCGCCCGGAGGGCGTGGCATACGGGCCGCGCCAGTTCCGGCAGTGTGTCCGGATGAATCACGGCAACCTGGCGCGCCCGCGGCCCGACCAGGGACGGCAGCTCGCTGAGAATCCCACTTCCCACCACCACGTGATAGCCGTGGTTCTCGGCAGGTGACGGTGCCGTGCCCATCTCCGATCCGGATCGAATCTCACCCGCGTGCGGCCCCCCCACCGGGATGCGGGTGGCACTCACTCCTCGGCCTCCCCTACCCCGGACTGGGCGAGCCCGAGCACGATCGTGTCCACGATCTCCTCCGGATGCTGGTCGGCGGTGCTGACCGTGGTGCTGGCCAGGCGCTCATAGACGGGGGTACGTTCCTGGAGGAGCTTCTTCAATTGTGCCCGCGGGTTGCCGGCCAGAAGCGGACGGGCCTTGGCCAGGCCCACGCGCTTCACCGCCTCCTCGAACGGCACCTCCAGGTACACGACGTGATGCCCCGCCAGCTCCTGCTGTGTCTCCTCCCGCAGTGCGGCACCTCCGCCCAGTGCAACCACACCAGTGGCGGTATGCAGGGTCTCGGCCACCACGACACGTTCGAGCTCCCGGAACGTGTTCTCCCCGTCCTCGACGAAGATGTCTCCGATCGCCTTGCCGGCGCGGTCCTCAATCACGGCGTCCGTGTCCACGAACCTGACACCGAGACGTTCGGCCAGCAGCGAGCCAACGCTGCTCTTTCCCGCGCCCGGCGCTCCGATGAGGACAGCCAGGGGTGCGCCCATGTCTCCCTACCTGATGGTTAGCGTGTCCAGATAGCTCTGTGCGTTGCGTGTGGTCTCGGTGACCGAGTCCCCGCCGAACTTCTCCAGGAGTGCCTCGGCAAGGCTGAGGGCAACCATCGCCTCAGCCACCACACCGGCGGCGGGCACCGCGGTTACGTCACTCCGTTGGTGGTGGGCCTGGGCCGGCTCGCCAGTCTGCGTGTCCACGGTGTCGAGGGCACGGGGCACGGTCGCGATCGGCTTCATGGCAGCCCGGACCCGAAGTGGCTCCCCTGTGGACATGCCGCCCTCGACTCCACCGGAGCGGTTCGTGCGTCGCTGCGTTCCGCTCGGTCCCGGCTCGATCTCGTCGTGCGCGGCCGAGCCTCGCCGTGTTGCGGTGTCGAATCCGTCGCCCAATTCCACACCCTTGATCGCCTGGATCCCCATCAGGGCGCCGGCGATCCGGGAGTCGAGGCGGCGGTCCCAGTGGACATGGCTACCAAGACCGGGAGGAAGGCCATAGGCGAGGACCTCCACCACACCGCCCAGAGTGTCGCCCGAACGTTTGGTCTCATCGACCTCGGTGACCATGCGGGCACTGGCCTCGGGATCGAAACACCGCAGCGGATCGGCGTCGATGCGGTCCCGATCTCCCGGCCCCGGGAGCTCCGCGGTTCCGGCGCTGATCTCCCCCATGGCAACGACGTGGCTGAGGATCTCCACCCCAAGGACCTGGTGGCACAGGCGCCGTGCAATCTCACCCAGTGCCACCCGGGCAGCGGTCTCCCGCGCACTGGCGCGTTCCAACACCGGCCGGGCTTCCTCATGACCGTACTTCTGCATCCCCGCGAGATCCGCGTGTCCCGGACGCGGTCGGGTCAGTGGGGCGTTTCGTGCGAGATCCGCGAGCTCCTGCTCGTCAACGGGATCCGCGGACATCACCTGCTGCCACTTGGGCCATTCGGTGTTCGCGATCTGGACGGACACCGGGCTCCCCAGGGTCTGGCCGTGCCGGACCCCACCGATAATCGAGACATCGTCCTGTTCGAACTTCATTCGGGCGCCGCGCCCATAGCCGGCGCGCCGCCGCATCAGTGCCGCCGCGAGATCGTCTGAGCTCACCCGAACACCGGCCGGAAGCCCCTCCAGGATCGCGACGAGTGCGGGGCCGTGTGACTCCCCCGCCGTCAACCAGCGCAACATGCCCTCGATCATTTCATGCCACACCGGGTGCTGATGCACGGGTCTCACCCGGGAAGCAGCACCGGTATCGGGCCGGCCAACACCGCGATGAGGAGGCCGGTCAGCAGGAACGGCCCCAGGGGAATCTGGGTGGTCCGCCCAGCACGCCCGGCGAGGAGCAGGAGGAGCCCCACCAGTGTGGATCCGAGGAAGGCGCTGAAGGTGCCCAGCAGGGTGCTGGCCAGTCCGAGCCACCCGAGATAGAGCCCGAGGACTCCGGAAAGTTTGACGTCGCCCCAGCCCATGCCTGCGGGGTGGATCAACCACAGAATCAGGAAGCAGCCGCCCACCCCCAGGGCACCGATCAGGGCGTGGGCGAGCTGGGCCGTTTCGTGCGCGGGTGAGAGAGCCGCCACGGTGAGGAGGGCGAGGGCCACCGGATAGGTGGGCAGTACCAGTGGATTGGGCAGACGTCGGGTACGGGCATCCACGACCGCCAGGAGGACACCCACCGCACCCAGATAGCTGAAGGCCACACGTTCCACACCGGAGGACAGTCCGAGCGCGAGGAGCGCGAATGTTACGGCGGTGAGCACTGGCACGAGCACACCGCCCCGCAGCGAGGCGGCGCAGTGCGGGCAGGCGCGGGTCCACAGCAGACGTGGGGGAAGGGGAGCCCAGGCTGGCCATGGGATCGCACCGAAGCAGTGTGGACACTCCGGTGGTGGGGGAAGGGGTGGGTCTGGTTGTTCCGCCTCTGGGGAACCTTCGTCGGTACGATCGGCCGCACGTTCCGGGATCCGTGTGGTCGACGGGTCCGGCTCCAGCCCGACGGCGCGGGTCTGCCCGGTCTCGTCTTCGGTCACGTCGGCAGCGGTATCGTCGTAGTCCCGGAACAGGGCCACGATGGGCGCGGTCCAGATCCCGACCACCAATCCGAGGCCGGCCCACAGGACTACGAGAACTGCGGTGTCACCGCCGGCGGGTAACACGGGGGAGATGTCGGACACATAGGCACTGTAGGCACACCCGGCCACGACATCCCAATCCTGGTTGTGCGCACGGGTCCTGGCACCCCGTGAATACCCTGCCGGGTGAATGGCGTACCGGTGTGTCGACCTGCCGAGGCCGGGTCAGTCCTCGGGACGGGTCGCACGGACCACGGCACTCAGTTCCACGCCCCCGGGGAGCATGGGGCGAAGCTCCTCGGCGAGACGGTCGGCGACCCGGCGTATCGAGTCGTCGTCGCGGTGTTCCAGTTCGAGCCGCACGCCGATATCGGCGCGCTCCGAGTCCAGCACCCGTACGCGCTCGATACCGAACTCCGTGTGGGTGACCCGGTAGATGGCGGCGAGCACCCGGGTGTCGGACTTCGGTTCCGGAACCGTGCCCTGCTCGGCGAGGACGGAGAGAAAGTAACCCTCCACCGTGTACGGAACCGGGCCGGCCATATCCAGTACCAGGGCATCGGCTCCCTCATCGCATGCGGCCTGACAGGCCTCGCCCACGCTGACCGGAACGGGGCGTGCCCCGGGACGCCACTGACGCATGCTGTCCACACAGGTGAAGGCGAGCATGCCGCGACGCCCGTCGTTGCCCACGAGAATCGGGACGGCGACTGAGCTACCGTGGCCACTGTCGCCATGCTGGGTGGGGTCGGTGGCAGTCGCGGAGCTGCCCTCGGAGGTCGTGACCACGGGCACAAGCAGTCGCGCGGAGCCCAGCGCGGTGAGGACGCGTCGTTGGCTGGCCTGGCCACGCGTGTAGGCCTGAAGTGCGTCCCGCAGCTGTGGGTCCGCGTCTCCGCGGTCATCGGTGAAGCGCTGCGCCCCGGTTATGGTTGGTCCCGTCACGTCACGTGACTCTACCCGGTCTTGGCACACCCTCGGATGGGCCTCCGGGCAGGCCCCCTGGACGGTGCCTCGTTTCGCTACCGCACGCACGACTCCACCGGCCGTTCCGCGGGAACGGTATAGCCGTAGACCACCCACGTCCCCGTAGTGTCCCGCCCCCGACTGGATCCCGGCACCCGGGATAGGGCCGGCCATGTCGGCGCGCGGGTCACCGCTCTTCCCGCATGTCTTCCTGCGTGTCTTCCTGCGTAGATGTCGTTTCGTGGGCCTCGCGCCGCTCCACCCGGACTCGCCGCCATCCACTTTGTTGAAACATCAACATCTTCCCAGTAAGGTACACGCTATCGCCGTGAGGTATGGGGGAACGACCCACGGTGACAACGAAGGTATCCCCGTGACAGCGCGAGCGACTGTCCCATCGACCACAGCAGGAGCAGCAGATGACCATCGAATCCGCGGCACAGCAGATTCCCACCGGCACCTGGACGATCGACACGGCGCACTCCGAGGTGGCGTTCTCGGTTCGACACATGATGGTCAGCCGGGTGAAGGGACGCTTCGAGAAGTTCACCGCGACCCTGACCGTCCCGGAGGACCGCAGCCAGTCCACACTCACGGCCACCATCGACGCCGGCTCCATCAACACCGACCAGGAGCAACGCGACGAACACATTCGGTCCGCGGACTTCTTCGACGTGGCCAACCATCCCGAGTTCCACTTCGAGGCCACCGAAATCCGCCCCCGGGGAGAGGACTTCTCCGTACTCGGAAACCTGACCATCAAGGGCAACACGCGCCCCGTGGAGTTGGCTGCCGAGTTCAACGGAGTCACCCAGGACCCGTGGGGCAATGATCGGGCTGGGTTCCACGCCACCACGGAGATCAGCCGTAAGGACTTCGGAGTCGACATCGAAATGCCGATGGACGGGGGTGGTGTCGTGGTCGGTGACCGGATCCGGATCGAGATCGACGTGGAGTTCACCCGGGACCAGGACTGACGGCCCGCGCCCCGAGGTCTTGCTCAGGAGGCGGCCGTCTCCTCCAGACCCGCCAGCCAGGCCCGCACGCTGTCGTTGTGCTCGCCAAGCCGTGGTGGGGGCTGGTGGCCGACACGGTTTCGGGAGGCCCCACTCGCCGGGTCCTCCAAGCGCAGTGCGGATCCCGGCAGTTCGATATCGCCGAGCGCGGGGTGACGTACCGAAAGTACGCCACCCTGCGCTCGCGCCTGCTCCCACTGGTAGACCTGGTCGATGCTGCGGATGGCTCCACAGGGAATCCCAATCGCGGAGATCCGATCCAGCCAGGAATCACGCGTGTCGGTGGCCAGGACGTTCTCCATCTCGGCATTGAGGGCGGTCCGGTTGTCGACACGTGCAGCGTTGCTTCCGAACCGGGTGTCGTCGGGATCGAGCCCGAGCAGAACGGCGAAGCGCCGCCACTGCTCCTCACTGGCCACCGCCACCTGAAGCATCCCGTCCCCGCAGGTATAGGCACCGTAGGGAGCGATCGAGGGATGGTGGTTTCCGATGGGCTCCGGCCGATCACCGGCCACGCTCCATCGGGTTCCCTGGAAGGCGTGCACTCCGATCAGTGCAGACAGCAGGGAGGTACGGACCACGGTTCCCCGTCCCGTCCGCATACGCTCGTACAGCGCCGCGAGAGCTCCTTGAGCAGCGTTCATCCCGGCCAACAGGTCACCGATGGGCACTCCGACTTTGGTCGGTGTCTGTGGGTCCGGGCCCGTCACACTCATCAGCCCCGCCTCTCCCTGGGCGATTTGGTCGTACCCGGCCCGCCCCCCTTCGGGACCGTCGTGCCCGAACCCGGTGATGGAACAGATGATCAGGCGAGAATTGAGCTCGTGCAGCCGTTCGGCACCGAATCCTCGCCGGTCCAACACTCCGGGGCGGAAGTTCTCCACCAGGATGTCACTGACACGTACCAGGCGGGTCAGAAGCTCCACTCCGCTGGGATCCTTGAGATCTAGCTCGACTGACTCCTTGTTGCGGTTGCAGGAGAGGAAGTATGTGCTGGTTCGTTCGTCCTCCGGGCCAGCGAAGGGCGGCCCCCATCCGCGGGTGTCGTCCCCACGTCCCGGCTGTTCGACCTTGATGACACGGGCCCCGAGGTCCCCCAGCAGCATCGCCGCATGGGGCCCCGCAAGGGCACGGGACAGGTCGAGAACCACGGTTCCGGAAAGCGGTCCGTCTGGGTCTGCCATTGCAACCCCCTAATTGGCTAGGCCACTAGCCCAATAGGGGCACAGTAGTGAATACCGCTCCCCCGCACAAGCCCACGATGCTGGTCTAGTCTGGATACCGGTGCCGTCCACCGGCAGGCGAGCCCCAGGGCGACCCGAGCCACGGCCCACACGCGATCGGGGAAGAGCACACCGTCATCATGGCAAGCCACGACCCAACGGACCCGGATCCCACCGAGCCCACGCGCAGGATCCCCTCCCGGGGCGCACGGGCAAAGGCGACCGCGCCCACGCGTTGGGTGACCGCCCTCCTCCGGCCAGCACCCCAGGCGCACCCGGGTGCCGAGCCCGCGCCGAAACCAGGACCTGCTCCCGATCCGGCGGACACCGAAACGAGTTCCCGGGACGACCGGGACTCCGGGCAAACCGCGCTGCTGCCCCCTCGGGACCACACGCAGCGGAATCGCGGACACCGTCCGGCCGCCCGCGGCACGCCGGGGGCACAGTCGCACCCTCGGGGCATCCGAGGGTTGGCCGCCCCGGCAGAGTGGCTCTCCCGCCTGGTCTCCCGCGCTGTGGTCGGATCCCCCCATGAGCTGGCCTCGACCATCCCGCCCAGCCTGGTCGAGACCTACACCCTGCTCGAATACATCGGTTCCGGTGGGGAAGCGGTGGTCTACCTCGTGGAGCCGCGTGCCCATCCCGGCCACCGTCTGGCACTGAAGGTGTACCGCCCGGGACACGACATCAACCGCGAACTGTTGGACCGGCTGCGGGCACGCCCCACCGATTCCCCCTACATCCCGGCCATCCACGACTACGGATACGCGCGCAGCCCGTGGGGGGAGGACCTGGCCTGGGAAGCCCAGGAGTACTTCCCCCACGGATCCCTTCGACAGATCCTCGACGGAGCACCGTTGGCCGAAGAGCAGGCACGGGACACCGTGGCGGCAGTAGCGGCGTGTCTGCGGTACTGGCAGGAACAGCTCCAGTTCAACCACACCGACGTCAAACCAGAGAATCTCCTGGTTCGCCAGGTTGCCCCTCCCGTGTTCGCGCTCACCGACTTCGGCGGGGCGGTTCGCGCCACACTCAGCCGGGTCTACGGCGGCCTGGCCGTCACCGAGGACTACGCGGCTCCCGAGGTCGTGGAGGGCCGGCGCGAGGCCCCGTCCGCGTGGTGGTCGCTGGGGATCATGGTGCACGAGCTGGCAACCGGACGGCGCCCGGAACGCGGGGACAGCTGGCTGGCCGCCCGCAGTCGCGAGATCGACGTCTCTGCGATCGGTGCCGAGGAGTGGCGGCTGTTGGCTCGGGGGCTGCTGCACCCGAGCCCCGAGGCCCGCTGGGGGTACCAGCAGGTCAACCAGTGGCTCGCCGGAGAACAGCCCGAGGTGCGCCCCCAGCGCCGGTACGCCACGCTGAGCTTCGGGGATGTGGCCCATCAGGATCCCCCCAGTCTCGCCTTCGACCTCCTGGACCGGTCGGAGGCCGGCGCAGTATGGCTGCGCACCAACTGGCGGCAGCTGCGGTCGTGGTTGGATCGCGAGGTCAATGACCACATTTTCGACCGGGAGTACCTCACCCAACTCGAGTCCCATCCGGAACGCGCCCACCTGGCGATCTGTGCGCTGGCGGCCCGGTTCGTTCCGGGCATGCCTCCGCGCTACCGCGGCCACGAGATCACCGCTGAGGGGTTGGGCAGCCTCGCCACGGGAGACCCCAGCCAGCGGGCGGTCCTGCGGGAAGCACTCGAACTGGGGGCGGTCGGTGTGGCCGCCCGGCACTGGTGCGACCACCCGGCCTGCCGAGCCAGCGGCACCAACCGGTGCCGGCAGCTGGAGCGCGCCCAGCACGAGGTCCCACTGATCATGGAACGCGTGCGGGATTCGGTCCGGCAGGTCGCCGACACCGCCCCCACCCAGCCGGGCACCGCGGAATGGGACTCGGCGTGGGCCCAGGCCACGCAGCTGGTATTGGATCCGGAGGCCACACAGCGCTACCGACGACTGTTGCGTACCAGCACCTGGAACCCGCTGCGTTCCGACACGCCCCGCCATGCCTCCTGGTGGCGCGAGCAGCGGCGTAGCGGACTGCGGGGCACCGACGGGGAGGTGTCGGCGCAGGCGGCACTGGTCACCGCCTTCCTGATGCTGCCCGCGGCCAGTACGGCCGGGGCACGCAGCCGCGAACTCCAGCGCGTCGAACGTCGACACCGCTGGCGGGAGCGCTGGCAGCGCACCCGGGCGGCCGTGGCCGGAGCCATCCCCCGTAGCTCGGGCTCCCCGGCCCCCGCTGCCGAAGGAAACGCCCCCGGTGACCAGCAGATCCCCAACCGGCCGGATGAGCGTCAGCGCGCAGTACAGCAACGTCGAACCGAACGGCGGATGCGTCAGGTCCAACGTGCCATGTCGGCCGGACGGTGTCGGCGGCATGGCATCCCGCTGGCCTTCCTGGGCCTGCTGGACGGAGTGGGCACCCTGCTGTGGACAACGGTGGGGCTCTACAGCACCTCGGCCGGGATCGCCACCGCCCAGCGCGTTGCGACCGGATTCGTCGACAGCCCGGTGGGGGGCCTGCTGTCCGCGGTCGGAGGCACGGCGATGGGGCTGTTGCCGGCCGAGATCGGCTACCGGTGGTGGTTTCCGATCGTGCTAGCGGTTCTGCTGTGGTTGGCCTGCCGTACCGCCGCCGCGAGCACCCGCCCCGCGCGCCTCCGGCTGGCCGCCTCCTGGCTCGCGGTCCTCGGCTCGGTAGTCATGACACTGCGCCTGCTGGCCAGCGCCCTGCTGATGCTGACCATGGGGGTGCTCATCCCGCTGAGTCTGCTGGTGGGGTAGGGAGTGTTGCGCGACCGTCGAGGATGCGCGGCCGGACCGGAATGGTTCGCCCCGGACCCACGGCCGGCCAGCCCCGAAACAGTCGCCCCCGTGCCGGCGCGGCGGCGTTACTCATGACTCACACTGGGCGGGAATCGCCACGCGGGCCCGTGGCACGCAGGCGTTCCAGGTCCGCGAGGGTGTCGATGTCCTCCGGGCTGGCGATATCGTCACACGGAATCGGGGTGACCAGATGGGCATAGGCCGTGAGGAACGGGCGCGCCCCCACGTCGCCCTGGGCCATCTCCCGCACGCGTGGCCAGTGCTCCCGGGCCAGCAGCACGGGGTTGCGCCGCTTACCGCTGTAGGTTGCCACCGCGGCCCGGGCACCGGCGGTGTATGCCGCCAGCAGACGCGCCACTGCCTCGGAGGTGATCAACGGCTGGTCCACGAGAACGATAACGACGGCGTCGGCCCCGTCGTCCTCCAGCGCCAACAGTCCGAGCCGCAGCGAGGATCCCATACCGCTGGCCCAGTCCGGGTTGTGCACCTGACGCACCGCTCCGAGATCCGGTTGGACCGCACCGGTGACCACCACCACGGTGGCGCAGCCGGCACTGCGCACGGTGTCGACGCACCGGTCCACCAGGCGCTGGCCCGCGAACTCCACCGTCGCCTTGGGCTGGCCCAGTCGCTGCCCCTGCCCGGCGGCCAGAACCAGCGCGGCCACCGACGTCCCGGTGCTACGGTGCGCTGCCACCCGAGCGCCTCCCCTCGTGCTGCCTGGTACGCACAGTAGTCCCCTCCGGGCGCGCCGGCCAGACGAGCGGTGACAGCTCCAGCCCCCGGCGGGCTCGCCGCGTAATCTGCTCCGTCCCCCGAGCGCGAACCTCCGCAACGGGGTGCTGGATGTTCCACTCCGCGCGGTGTGCGGTTTTAACGCGGCGGGTGCGGTGTAGGAAACATCTGTGTTACACGCGTGCGGCACAGTAGCTCTGGCGTCGTCCCCGGAGGGAGCCCATGTACCTCACCCCGTCCGACACGGAGAAACTCCTTCTCAGTGTGGCCGGCATGGTGGCCCGGGACCGGCGGGAACGCGGGGTACGGCTCAACTATCCCGAAGCCACGGCCCTGCTGTCCTGCTGGGTCCTCGAGCGGGCCCGAGAGGGAGCGAGTGTGGAGCGGCTCATGGTCGAGGGCCGCCAGGTACTCGGCCGCGACGAGGTCATGGAGGGAATCCCCGAGATGGTGCGCGACGTCCAGGTGGAGGCGACGTTCCCCGACGGCCGCAAGATGGTCACACTCACGGAACCAATCCAGTGATCCCGGGAGAGATCTGCGCCGCGGCGGGCGAGCTGGAACTCAACGCGGGCCGGCCACGCCGATTGCTCGTGGTGGCCAACGACGGGGACCGTCCGATCCAGATCGGCTCGCATTTCCACCTGGCCGAGGCCAACCCGGCGCTCCGCATGGACCGCGCGGCGGCGTGGGGGCAGCGTCTGGACCTGCCGGCCGGGGGGTCGCTGCGGATTCTACCCGGCACCGAGGTGGAAGTGGCGGTGGTCCCGTTCGCCGGGGCCCGCCGGGTCCCGGGAATCCGGACCGGAAAATCCCACGAACAGACGAACACCGCAGCGGAGGCCCAGCAGTGAGTTGGATCGCGCGCGCAGAGTACGCTCACCGGTTCGGGCCCACGGTCGGGGACCAGGTGCGTCTCGGCGATACCGACCTGTGGATCGAGGTGGAGCGCGACCACTGCGTCGGTGGGGACGAGGCCGTGTTCGGCGGTGGCAAGTCCATTCGCGAATCGATGCTGCAAAGCACCCACTCTCGGCAGCGAGGCGCGCTGGACCTCGTGGTGACCAACGTGGTGGTGCTGGACCACTGGGGGGTGGTGCGCGCGGACGTCGGGGTGCGCGACGGTCGGATCACCGCGATCGGCAAGGCCGGCAACCCCGACATCGCCGACGGGGTTCACCCCGATCTCGTCATCGGCCCCGGCACCGAGGTGCTGGCCGGGGAGGGTCGGATTCTCACTCCCGGCGGAATCGACTCTCACGTCCACCTACTGAACACCGACGCGTTGCGGGAGGCCCTGGCCACCGGAATCACCACGGTTCTCGGGGGCGGGACCGGACCCGCGGAGGGCTCGAAAGCCACCACGGCCACCCCGGGCAGCTGGAACCTGGGCATGGTGCACCGGGCGGTGGACGACCTGCCGCTGAACGTGGTCCTGTTCGGCAAGGGCAACACCGTTGACGCCGCGAGTCTCGCCGAGCAGGCTCGCGGTGGTGCCGGGTCCTACAAGGTGCACGAGGACTGGGGAGCCACCCCGGCCGCGATCGACACCGCGCTGCGCGCCGCCGCGGAGTGGGGACTCCAGGTGGCGGTGCACACCGACAGTCTCAACGAGTCCGGATACGTACGCCACACGCTGGCGGCGATCGACGGGCGTACCATTCACACCTTCCACACCGAGGGTGCCGGGGGTGGACACGCCCCGGACATCATCACGGTGGCGGCCGAGCCGAACGTGCTGCCGGCCTCCACCAACCCCACCCTGCCATTCACGGTGAACACCCACGCCGAGCACCTGGACATGCTCATGGTGTGTCACCACCTCAATCCGCGGATCGAACAGGACGTGCAGTTCGCCGACTCGCGGATCCGCGAGACCACGATGGCCGCCGAGGGGGTGCTGCACGACCTGGGGGCACTGTCCATCATCGGTTCCGACGCACTCGCGATGGGACGCGGCGGGGAAGTCACCTGCCGCACCTGGCAGCTGGCGCACGTGATGAAGCAGCAGCGGGGCCCGCTGGACTCGACGCTGCCGGCGGACAACGCACGGGCGCGACGCTACGTCGCCAAGTACACGATCTGTCCTGCACTCGCACACGGGATCGAGACGGATGTGGGCTCGGTCGCCGCCGGCAAGCTCGCCGACCTCGTGCTGTGGGACCCGGCGTTCTTCGGGGTCCGACCGACGGCCGTGGTCAAGGGCGGCGGTGTGGTCTATGCCCCGCAGGGTGATCCCAATGCCTCCATTCCCACCAACCAGCCGGTGCTGCTGCGTGAGGGCCTGATGAACGCGGCCGGGGCGCATCTGGCACTGAGCTTCGTGTCCCAGACCGCGCTGGACGAGGGGCTCGGTGCACGGCTGGGCCTCCGCCGCACCCTACGGCCGGTGCTGCCCACCCGCGATCGCAGCAAGGCCGATCTGGTGAACAACACCGCCACCCCCGACATCGCGGTGGATCCGGAGACCTTCCAGGTGCGGATCGACGGCGATGTGGTACACCCACAGCCGGTGGTGGAGGCGCCCCTGGCCCAGCGCTACTCCCTGTTCTAACGCGAGCATGTCCCGCGAACCCCAGCTGCCCGACCCAGGCGCGCTAGGCGCGGCCGAGACGGATCCGGCCGGCGCCGTGGCGCGGCTGCTGCTCGCCGACGCGCGGCTGCCTGCCGGCGGGCACGCCCATTCGGCGGTGCTGGAGGGAGCGGTGGCGGCGGGACTCACCGCCGCAGAGGTTCCCGAGTTCCTCACCGCCCGGCTACGCACGGTCGCACGTACCGAGGCCGCGGCCGCTGTGCTCGCGCACCGCGCGTCCGGGCACGACCAGGTGGACCTCGCCCCGATCATCACGGCCCTGGAGGCGCGCACCCCCAGTGCGCCGCAACGGGAGGCAAGTCGCGCCCTGGGCCGCGGGCTGTCCCGGTTGGCGCGTCACCTTGCCGGAACCCACCCGGGGGTGCGGGCGCTGCCGCGGACCGCGCCGCATCCACCGCGCCCGGTGGCGCTGGGCTGTGTGGCCGCCGCGCTGGGCGTGAGCGAGCCGGACACCGCCCGCCTGTCGCTGTACGAGGACGCCCAAACCGTGGCCGCGGCGGCTCTGAAACTACTACCCGGTGACCCGGTGGCCACCACCACCTGGATCGTGCAGGCCGCGCCGCTGATCGAGGACGGTGTCGGGGCCGCCGTCGCCACGACGGCCCCGCACGAGCTGCCCGCCCGCTCCGCTCCCCTGCTCGACCAGTGGGCCGGGGAACACGCACACACCACGAGGAGACTGTTTCATGCCTGAGACCACACCCCGCCCCACCCTGCGTCTGGGGATCGCTGGACCAGTGGGCACCGGAAAGAGTTCACTGATTGCCACCCTGTGTCGCGCCCTGGCTCCGGAGCTGTCGATCGCCGTAGTCACCAACGACATCTACACCGACGAGGACGCCCGCTTCCTGCGCGCGGCCGGGGTGCTGGCCGACGAACGCATCCACGCCGTCGAGACGGGGGCCTGCCCCCACACAGCCATCCGGGATGACATCACCGCCAATCTCGATGCGGTGGAGGACATGGAGTCCCGATTCGCTCCCCTCGACCTGGTCCTAGTGGAGAGCGGCGGGGACAATCTCACCGCCACCTTCAGCCCCGCACTGATCGACGCCCAGATCTTCTGCCTGGACGTGGCCGGTGGCGGCGACGTGGCGCGCAAGGGCGGCCCCGGGATCGCCAACGCCGACCTACTCCTGGTGAACAAGACCCGCCTGGGGCCGCACGTGGGGGTGGACCCACAGTCGATGGTGGCCGACGCGACGGTGGCGCGCTCGGGAGGTCCCGTACTCGCCCACGACCGCGACGATGCCGACTCGGTGGCCGCGGTATGCGACTGGGTGCGGGCGACCTTGCGCGCCCACCGGACCGGTGCGCACGTACCACAGGATCCCGGACCCATGGCCCCGCACAGCCATGACCACGAGCATGGCCACGGGCACCAGCACGATGGCGCGGGGCGCGGTTGAGCATCCCCCAGCCCACCCGCATCGTGGTGGACGCCGACCCGTGCACGGGCCACAGCCGCACCCGGGTGTTGCAGCCCGGGCGGTTCCTCGCGCCGCGTCCGCTGCGCCCCACCGGGGCAGCGGCTCGGATCGCACTGGTGGGAACCCGCGCCTCCCTGTGCGCGGGGGACGAGCTGGAGCTGCACGTGGAGGCGGATGTCGGCAGCGCGGTGGAACTCGTGGACCCCGGCGGCACCGTGGCCTACCACATGCGGGGCGGCCGGGCCCGATGGGAGGCCCACATCACACTGGCCCGCGGATCCCGGCTGGCCTGGCGAGAGCAGCCGTTCGTGGTCAGCACCGGAGCCACGGTGCACCGCGGGATGCATGCCGAACTGGACGCGGACGCCCGGCTGCTGTGCTGGGAGACCCTGGTGCTGGGGCGCGGCGGTGAGGACGGGGGCACCCTGGACACCCGCACCCGTGTCCACCAGGCCGGTGCGGAGCTCCTGGCCGAAGATCTGGACCTGCGCGCTCCGGATGCCCGCCAGCTGCCGGGCATCCTCGGGCCACACCGCGTCCTCGGGCAGGTGACGCTGGTGGGCACCCGCCCACCCGAGGCCGCCAGCCCGCAGCGGCTGGACCTGGCCGACCCGGGCGCGCTCCAGCGTCAGCTGTGTGCCAGCACCCACGTGTGCGACGCGCAGCTCGCCCCGGTCTGGCAGCGGTGGCGGGAGCTGCTGTAGCGGCGCGCCCCTCGGCCGGCCGGGCAGTGCCCCGGCGACCGGCTCCGAACCCGGGCCACCAGCCCCGGGGCAGCGCCGAACCGTAGGGCTGCACGCGTGTACACAACGGCCACGCATCGGGGCTGTACGGGGTCGCTCTGCTGTCGTACGCTGTGCGCACGTTCGGTGCCGTCACACACTGTTTCCGCGCACACACCGATGGGAGAAGTGCACCTGTGCTTCGGGGATCTCAACCACGAGGCGCTGTGGCATGCCCGGGACACGGGTCCGGTCGTCGAGATTGCCCAAAAGGTGGTGCAGGCCTGGCCGCGGGGCCGCACCCTGGACTATCTGCACCTGCCGCTGGCCACCGGCACCCGCCCGGCCGTTCCGAACGCCCGGGCCCTGCTGCCGCTCACCCGGCTGCGTGGGCTGTCCGGCAACACCCGACTCGTCGCCGGGCTCGTCCACGAGGACCAACATCTCGACATGCAGCGGGTGACCCTGCGTCTGGTGGAGGTGGCGCTCGGGCGCCGGGTGGACGTGGCGGCCTCCTGCGGGTTGGGACACCGCTCGCCCGCCGCGGCCGAACGCAGTCTGCGCACCGCCGCGGCGCTGGCCTACGCACACACGTGACCGTCCGCACAGCGACCGAAACGCGTCCTCGGCTGCAAGCCCCTACTCCCACCACCGTCTTCGGGAACCAACGGCGCAGTTCAGGTGGTCCCACCCCGGACAGCATCCTCCGGAAAGGACGACAGCATGGACACACGTACGATTCAGGTGGGCCTGGGCACGGTCGCGGCGGGAACACTGCTGGCGCTGACAAGTGCCTGTGAGTTCGACCTGTCCTTCGGACAGCAGGCCGTCTCTGGTGACGAGGTGGCCGAACAGGCCGCCACCCAGTTGGAACAGCAGGTGGGGCAACGCCCGGACGAGGTGACCTGCCCAGAGGACCTCCCCGCCGAGGTGGACGCGACGATCCGCTGCGAGCTTACCCACGCCGGCGAGACCTACGGGGTGACCGTCACCACCACCCGGGTGAACGACGACGACGTTGAGTTCGACATCGAGGTCGACGAGCAGCCCAGCGCCTACTGAGTTTTTCGAAAGTTCGGTGGTGTCCGGGGTGGCTGTGGGAACGTCGTGCCATGCCCCCTGACCTCCGTCCCGACTCCGAACCCGGGGAACGCGTCGCATCGCCGTTGACCCGTCCGCACCGAGCCGAGGCCTAGCTGTACTGACCATGGAGGTTGGTGACACCCACCCCGGGTGATCCATACGAAGAGGGCCTTCGGTATCGGTGTGGATTGCGAGATCTACCCCGATGCCGGAAGGCTCTCGATGCCTCACGCTACCCACACCAACGCCAAACGCGCGCCCGCCGGCCGCCTGGCCCTGGCCCGCTGCATCGTCGACGACGGCTGGCCCTGCGCGGTGGGTAGCGGCGCAGTACGACCGCCTGGACGTACTGGTGAGCAACGCTGGCATCGGTGGGTTCGCCGAGAGTGCCGCGCCCAGCCAGACCCCGCTGTATGCCCTGCGCGCCGTCTACGAGGCCAACGTGTTCGGGATGGTAGCACTCACCAACGCACTGCTGCCGCTAGCGAGGTTGGCTCGATGAGCTCGGTCACGACTCCGGGCTACCCCCTGGCCGAGGCTGCACTCCGACTTGCCGGCAACCCGGGACGAAGAGATCCGATCCGTCGCGAGGAAGGACAGTCGGTGCGTAGCTGCGGGGCCCTGGTGGAGATGGCGGCGGTCCCGACCCGGGTGTTTCTGCGTCACGGCTGGGGCAGTGGAACGGTACTGCCGGTCTTGATGGAGTCCAACACGGGAAGCGTGTCGTAGCGGCGCACGTTCTGGTCGTCTCGGAACAGCCGATCCGCCAATGCACGGCATTCGGAGAGGCTTCCGGTCACGAGGACAGCCGCGTAGTCCCATTGCCCGGCCAGGTCGTAGCACTGCTGCACGTGGGACTCGGCGAGCATGCGCGCACGAAACGCGGTGTGGTGCTCAGTGGACTCGTATTCGAGTGTGACCAGGACCACCGCCAGGGTGGTCGGGCCGAGCGCCTCCGGATCCAGTACCGCGACCTCACGTGTGACGACTCCGGCAGCGCGGTAGGCACGAATACGGCGCTGAACCGCGCTGGGAGACAGACCCACCTCCTCCCCCAGGGCGCGCAGAGAGCGCCCGGAGTCTTCCTGGAGGAGCCGAAGCAGCCGACGGTCGATCGAGTCCGGAACAAATGCCACGCAACAATTTTGCGCGCTGGCGCCAAAACTTTCAATCGCGATCACCGTCCCTCGTTCTACGGTGGGCTTGCCGCACACACCCGCACCGAAAGTGTTCCGGTGCAGCCCACTGCCCACAACCGAACCGGGTATGCGGCCCACGCGATTCACCAGCAGGAAGGCCCCACACATGGACGGCACGAACCTCGATCTTGACCTTGACCGAATCGCCCAGGCGCACAGCCGCATCGATCCGGTGTTCCGCAACACGCCGCAGTTCGTCGACCCCCAACTGTGCGCCGCGCTCAACCAGCGGGTAGTGGTCAAGATGGAGACCCTGAATCCGCTTCGGAGCTTCAAAGGCCGGGGCGTGGACCTGCTCGCCCACGAGCTCGAACCGGGAACCCGTCTCGTGTGTCAATCCACGGGCAACTTCGGGCAGGCCATCGGCTACGCGGCGGCCAGGCGTGGCCTGAGCGCGGATGTGTTCGTTCCTTCGGGGGTAAGCCCGGTCAAGCTCGCCAGAATGACCTCGCTGGGGGTGCGCGTGCACGAGGTCGGAAACGGCCGTCCCAAGGAGGCCGCACGCGCGTACGCCGCCGCACGGGAGAACAGTGTGTTCGTGGAGGACGGCCAGCATCCCCGCATCGCGGAGGGTGCGGGCTCGATCGGTGTCGAGCTCCTCACGGCCGGCCCCATCGACACGGTGGTGCTGCCGGTCGGTGACGGTGCCCTCATTACCGGCGTTGCCCGGTGGATGAAGGAGCACGCCCCCCACACCCGGATTGTCGGGGTGTGCGCGCAGGGTGCGTCGAGCATGGTGGACAGCTGGCGGGCAGGTTGTGTCCGCGCGACCGGACGCGCGGACACGTTCGCGGAGGGCATCGCGATCCCCTACCCGGTTCCGGAGTCGGTGGAGCGTATGCGTCTCTTGGTCGATGACATGGTACTGGTGAACGATACGGACTTGCTGGTCGCGATGCGCACCGCCCTGGCGAACCTCGGGGTGCTGCCAGAGCCCGCCGGAGCAGCCGGACTCGCTGCTATCGCCACGCACAACCTGCCGGGCGACGTGGTGGCGACCGTCATTACCGGCGGGAATGTATCGCCGGCCCTGTTCCCCGACATTCTGGCTGCCGGCGAGCAACAGGGGACAGCCCGGAGCGAGGTTGCACAGGCCAATGCCGAACCGACGCGACCGGCGCGACCAGCGCAGTTCTAGTGGCTTGTCACACGGCCGTGGCAGGGTTCGTGCTCGCGAGTCCCGCGGACGACCGCCCCACAAGCGGGAGAAATGAGACACGCCGCTGAGGCGACGCATCCACGTCCCGAAGGCAGCCGGATACTCGACCTGGCAACCGGAGGAAGATCGATGGATTGTGGAATTATCCACGGCGGTTCATCACCCAGTGAGCCAAGGTTAGCCCGAGCAGGCACCATGCGCTCAGTACGGCGAAGGGCAGCACTGAGATCCCCTCGGGGGGCGGGGCGAGACTCTCCCGGATCACCTGGGCCATATAGGCGAACGGCAGAAACGTGTGTGCGGTTGCGAGCCAGCCGGGCAGCCGGTCTGCCGGGAAGTTGACGGGGGAGAACAACAGTGCGAGGAACAGCAGCAGGTTGGTGACCACCTGCACCACCATGGGCGGGACCGTGTAGGCGATGCCGTACCCGACGGCGAGGCAGGTCAGTGCCACGAGCACGAGCGCCGGGGCCAGGAGTGGGTGGATCTGAAGTTCCAGATCGAAACGCAGTGTCGCCGCCCACAGGCCCGCGGCCACCCCCGGCAGTGCGATCCCCACCCACACGGTGGCCTCCGCCGCCAGGGTGGCCGTGCGGGGGACCGGCAGTGCACGCTGGTAGTCGAGAATGCCCTGTGCCTTCTGCTGAGCTACCTGACCCGGCGCGATACCCAGGCCGATAGCGATCAGGGCGAGGGTTGGCGCGCCGGTGGAGAGGAACAGTGCGCCTTCCGGGTCGGCGTCGATGCCCGGGTTGAGGAACGCAAACCCGAAAACGATGCTCACCGAAAGGATGACCTGAACGATCACCATCAGCGGGACGAAGGAGCGCAGCCGCATCAGGGTCCAGCGGGCCAGCAGCCCGTAGCTACGACACCAGTGTGCCGCTTTCTCCTGGCGCGGCCGTTGTGACGTCGGCTGAGGTGGCTCCGGGACCGACGAGATCGACATAGACATCCTCCAGGCTGGTGGGGGTAAGGGAGAACTCCTCGATGTGGCCGTCCGCGCGCAGGCGTTGTGCCCATTCCAGTGCCTGTGGAGCGGTGGCGGCATCGATGGACAGCACATGGCGCCGCCCGGTGCGGCGTGTGGGTGCACGGGTGGGGATCGGCGTCTCCAGCGGCGTACCGGTGGCGACCAGCAGTTCCAGGCGCAGTTCACCGGCGGTGCCCGCTCGCAGCTCGGCAGGGGTGCCCTTGGCGACCACCCGACCGTGGTCCAATACGGCTAGCCGGTCCACGCTGCGTTCGGCCTCCGCCACATTGTGGGTGACCAGTACCACCGCCCGCCCCTCTGCGGCCAGGGTGCGCACTTGCTGCCACAGCAGGCGGCGGCGTATCGGGTCCACGTCGTTGGTGGGTTCATCCAGCATGACCACCCTGCCGGGCTCCACCGCGGCCATCGCATAGGCGGTCAGTCGGCGCACGCCGCCGGAGAGCCGTTCCCCGGTGGTGTCGGCCCAGGCGGTGATGTCCAGTGCAGCCAGCAGAGCATCGGCGCATTCGATGGCGCGGCGGCGGGAGGCCCCCCGGATGCGCCCGAGCATCTGCACGGCCTGCCGCGGGCTCAACCCGTCGAGGGGGGCGTGGGCCTGTGGCATGAGCGCACACTGACGGCGGGCGTGGGCGGGGTTGGCCACCAGATCGACCCCGTCCAGGGTGATTGTGCCCGTGGTGGGACTGAGCAGGCCCACCACCTGGTTGATCAACGTGGTCTTTCCGGCTCCGTTGTGCCCGAGCAACCCGAACACCTCACCGGGCGCCACGTTTAGCGAAACGCCGTCGTTGGCGCGGACCCCGCGGCGGTACTCCTTACTCACCTCAGACAGGTGGAGCATCTACATCCCTCCAGATACTGATTGGTATCCACATACCGATAAGTATTCAGATACTCTGGAGGATGTCAACCGGACGGACATCACGACACGTGGGCGAGGACTCATGGCACAGCGGCTGACCCGAGAGCAGCAGCGCCAGCAGAACCGGCTCAAGCTCCTCCAGGCAGCGGAGCGGGTGTTCGCAGAACGGGGTATCCAGGGCGCGTCCCTGGACGAGGTGGCTGCTGCTGCCGGGCTGACCAAAGGCGCGGTGTACTCCAACTTCGCCAGCAAGGAGGAGCTGATCCAGCAGGTGTTCTGGTACCGCCAGGGCACCCCGGACGCCGCGGAGTTCACCAAGCTGCAAGCCTCGGGACTGCCTGCCGAACAGCTGGTCCAGCGCTACGCCCAACTGTGGGCACGATCCGTCCGCGGCGGGGAACGTGACGACTTCGCGCGGTTGGCCGTGGAATTCGTCTCCTATGCGATGCGCCATCCCGACGCACGGGACAAGCTGCTCGATTTCCTCTCCCCGCAGCAGGAACAGGCAGAGGACCACCCCTTCGCCCCCGCGGGCAGCGAGCTGTCCAAACTTCCTGCCCAGCAGGTCAACACGATTCTGATGGCCCTGGATCTCGGGATGAGCGCGCTGTCCAACCTCGACTCCGAGCGCTACCCACCAGAGCTGTACGGGGTGGCGCTGCGCCTGCTGGCCGGCCTCGGCCTGGACGAGGAGAGCCTCCCCTCTGATGCGACGGGTTCCAGGAACGATCCGGCATAGGCCGGCCGCCGTTGGTGGCTGCGGCACAGCCACGCGGCGGCGAGCTCGGCCGGACAGGGGTGGACCGGGGGCCAGTACAGCCCCCGGCTGCGGTGGCTACTCAGATCCCCCTGGGCGCTGTCGCCCAGGTCCGGCCTCCTGCCAGCGCCGCGGGGATCCGGTCCGGCGCCGAGCCGTATCCCAAACTCCGTTGCCGGTATCACGACAGGTGCGGATGAGTGTCCTCGGGGGCGGCGGCGCGCCAGCAGCGTGCAGGTTCCCTCCAGGCTGCCAGAGCGGCTGTTCTCGATGGCGTTGGTGGCCGAGCTCGCTACCCACCAGTGTGCGCAGCCAGAGCGATAGTCCCGGGAGTGCCGCGTCGCGCACGTCTCCAGGAAGGCCCGCGCCAGCGACAGCATCGCGGGCATGCCCGGAGGTCAAACCGGCGGGCGGTATTGGGCGGACGCGCTTCCCGGAGGTGTTGTCATTGCCCCGGAAACCGTGCTGACTGTCACCCACGTCCGCGTCGTGGTATTGCAGCGATACTCCCCCCATGACCGAGGGCACATTCCGTGCACGCGTAACCGTTGGCTCCCGGACGTAACCCCGCCCCCGGGAGCGGTAGACACGGGGTCGTCGCCGTGGTTGTCTGGGTCGCGTTCCGCCTCAGGGTAGCCGCGAACGAGAGACCACGTATGGGAGGATCGGTGCGCCTGGTGGCCACGGGACTCGCGACGGAGGTCCTGTACCTGGACGGGGTTCGGCTGGAGTACCGGCTGCACCGGGCCGGGCCGCATACAGTGCTGGTGTTCCACGGTGGGCACATGCGCGCGGGGATCGCCCTGGGCGAAAGCGTGTACCATGCGGCCAACCAGACGGTGTTCGTGCCCTCACGCCCCGGATACGGCCGCAGTGAGCTGGCCTCTGGCCCGGGCCCGCGACAGTTCGCCGACACGATCGCCGGGGCCTGCCACCGTCTCGGGATCACCGGGAACGTCACGGTGGTGGGGGTCTCCGCAGGTGGGCCGTTCGCACTGGCGATGGCCGCACGGCACCCTGAGCTGGTGCGCTCGGTGATCCTGGTCAGCGCCGTGGGGCCGCTCCCCTGGCCCGATCCACTGACCCGCACGACGGCCCGCTTCGCATTTCACCCGAGGGTCGAGGCCGCCACCTGGGCTGCAACCCGCAACCTCCTGCGCCTCGACCCACCGGCGGGGCTGCGGGCGATGCTGGCCAGTCTGTCCACGCTGCCCAGTGGGCAGGTGCTCGCGCAGCTACCGCGCGACCACAAGGTGATGCTGGTACGACTGTTCGCGGCGCTGCGCTCCGGCCAGGGGTTTGTCAACGACCTGGACGTTCTCACTCACCCCACCAACGATGCGGACGAGGTCACCCAGCCTGCACTGGTTGTGGCCACCCGCACCGACCGCTCGGTGCCCGTCGAACACGCCGAACGGCTACACGGGCGACTGGCTGGAAGCCAGCTGGTGGAAAGTACTGCCCCAAGCCATCTGCTGTGGTTCTCCCCCGATCGGGCCCGGATCGAGGAGCAGATCCGGGCCCATCTCGCCGAGACACGCCAGTAGGACGGCTGCGCCTGGGCGGAGTGCGGCGCCGGTACCCGTCCGGCATCTATCCGGTACGGGCGACGGGCCTACCGCCTTGCGATCCGCAGGGCCTCCCGCATCGGGATCTTGGATCCGGTGCGCAGCGCCGCTCCGGTGTAGATGCGTGCGGCCAGCCACACCACCCCGATGAGGGCAGCGGCCAGGAATGCCAGCGCCATCAGGTTCTGCCACAGTGCCACCTGCCCGGTGGCCAGCATCATCGGCATCATGAACGGCGAGAACGGCGGCAGCGTGGCCAGCACGCTCACTATCGTGCCGCCGCCGGTGTTGATCGTGACCATGGCCAGGATCAGCGGCACCATGATCAGGAACATCACCGGCTGGATGGCGCTTTGCACCTCTTCCTGGCGCGAGACCAACGACGCCGAGGCGGCCAGCAGCGCGGCGAAGAACACATAGCCCAGCACGAACCAGACCACCAGGGTGATCGCCAACGTAGCGAACGACACGGGCAGGTTGGCAAGGTAGTCGGTGGCCAGGGCCACGCCCACCCCTGCGACCAACGCCACCCCCACCTGGATCAGCCCAAGTGCACCGATACCCAGAATCTTGCCAAAGAGCAGCTGCCAGGGACGCACCGTTGCGAGCAGGAGCTCCACCACGCGGTTGGCTTTCTCCTCCACCACACCCTGGGCAACATAGACCCCGAAGATCAACACGGATATGTACAGCAGGAGCGTCACCGTCATGCCCACCACGGTGCCGACCAGAAACGCCTGGTCCATGCCGGTGGCTCCATCCACGCTCTGTACCCGAACACCAGACTCCAAAGCCTGCTGCACGGCCTGTTCGTCCGCGCCGGTATCGGCCAGGGTGTCTGTGACCTGCTGCTGGATGTAGACGTCGTCGATCAGCCCCAGGATCGCCGGGTCGGGGGTACCCTCGACCACAGCGGCCAGGTCCTGATCCGTTCCGATGAGAGCGACGTCCAGCTCACCGTCCTGGACCGCCTCCTCGGCGCGGTCGCGGCCCGGCCAGTCGCTGGTCTCGACCTGGACCTCGGGTGTCTCCGCGGCCTGCTGCTCCACCTGTTCCAGCACCGGGGCGAGCTCCGGCTCGGCGCTCATCTGGCTGGTCTGGTTCTGGGTGAGCGCGGAGAAGACCATGGGGGCGAGCGCGATCAGGCCGATCGCCACCACCACCCCCAACGTTCCGATGATGAACGCCTTATTGCGTGCCCGGGTGACCATCTCTCGGCGGGCCACCAGCCACACGGCCCGGACCTCCCCCAGAGAGGCACCCGCCGGCTCCACGCTCATACGGTGCTCCGTTCTGCCTCGACGGCCTGTGAGCCGTTCGATGACGCCGCCGGGGCGTCGACCACGTCACGGAACAGCTCCGCCAGCCGTGGACGATAGGGCGCGAAGGACCGTACCGTTCCAGCACCCATCGCCGTCCGCAACAGTTCCTGATCGTCCAGACCCTCAGCCAGCTCCACGATCTGCGCGTCATCGGTAGCTCCCACCTGACGCGCTCCGGGCACCTCGGCCAGCCAGTCGGTCTGTGCCTCGGCAACCTCGACCAGAAACCGGCGCGTGCTGCCTGTGCGGAGTTGCTCGACTGTTCCCTGCGCCACCAAGGTGCCGTCGTTGATGATGCCTACTCGGTCGCACAGCCGTTCCACGAGATCGAGTTGGTGGCTGGAGAACACCACCGGCACCCCCCGGGCTGCTTGTTCCCTTAGCACTTCGCACATCACGTCGATCGCGACGGGATCTAGTCCGGAGAACGGCTCGTCCAGCACCAGCAACACCGGATCGTGGACCAGCGCCGCCGCCAGCTGCACTCGCTGCTGATTGCCCAGACTCAACGTGGACAGCTCCGCACGGCCCTGGGCGGTCAGGTCGACCCGTTCGAGCCAGTAGTCGGCGTTGGCGCTGGCCTGCCGGCGACGCACCCCATGCAGCTCGGCCAGATAGACGAGTTGCTCGCGCACCCCCATCGTGGGATACAGGCCGCGCTCCTCCGGCATGTAGCCGATGCGGCGCCGAGTAGCCAGATGCAACGGATACCCGTGCCAGGTCACCTCACCACTGTCGGCTGCCAACACACCCAGGACGATCCGCATCGCGGTCGTCTTTCCGGCACCGTTTCCACCAACAAATCCGAACAGTTCACCGGAACCAACAGACAGTGATAATTCAGTAAGGGCACGGGTGTGGGCGAAGTCCTTGGTCACACGGTCCAGTACCAGGCCGTCGTGCATCCGTAACCTCCTCGAGGGGGCGTATGGAAAATGCGCTGGGGAAATATGGACCCTACCGGAGCTCCGCTTCCCGGAAACTCCGGTGGTTCACCGTAACGCGACAGCCATGCACCAGCGACGTAGACACCGTCTCACTGTAGCTCGACAGGGAGATCACGGGATACCGCCATCCCCGTGACATCGGTTGTTGGCGGCGTAGTCCTCTATGTAGGTGAACGGGTTTGTCTTGGCGAGGGCGCTTTGTTTCCGACCGTTTCCACCTCGACCTCCCCGCAACACCAAAAAGAGAAGAAACACCGAAACAGAAAACCCCTTCAGAAACACTCAATTTCCCTGACCGTCGGAACCAGAAAATTCCCTGAATCCACAGAACAGAAAATCAAAACAAGATATCGCGTTCTATGAAACCCGGTCACCAACCAGGGAAATTCCAGCGGCACACCGGTCCAGCCCCTTCCTCTGCGATTGGGCATGGGAACACATCGGCACCACGCCCCGGCTACTGCTGCGCTTCGAGGGCGGAGCGGCACCGGGCGCGTGCCTGCCGCGCGCGCCGGGGAATCCAGACCCCGACCACCACTCCGGCAAGGAGCACCAGGAGTACCCCCGCCGCGGTCGCCACACCCAATATGTGCCACACCGTGCCCCTGACCTCAGCAGTGAGCAGCAGGCCGGCCCCGGTCGCCGACAAACCAATCCCCGTCAGGCCAATCACGAGCAGGTGCCACGGACGTCCGCGCAGTGTCTGTTCGGCCAGCAGGACGGACAGCTCGGCGGTGCGCGGATCGGTACTACCCGTGCCGCGGCGCACCACTCGTCGCGCCTGTCGCAGTCGGGCACGGTCCACGTGCCATGGTGGTAACGCCTGCGGCGTTCGCGATGCGATGAGTGTGCCCAGCGCCGCGATGCTGGCCCCCACCCCCAGCGCGAACCCCAGGGCCAGCCGCACCGGGGGAACACTCACCATCCCGAGCAGGGAGGGCACCCCGCCCAGCAACAGCAGAACCACCAGCGCGGTGAGCATCCCCAGAACCAGCCCGAACCGTCCGGGACGCTCGGCTTGCATCCGCTGGATCCGTATCGATACGGGCTCCGATCTCACCACCCCATCACGATCCCAGTACCAGGTCCGGCTCTGCGACAGCACGTACCCACGGAGGCAGCAGAGCCGTTTGTCTAGCCCGTGGAATGGCCCCAGACCGCACGAGGGCCACCCACGTCTTGGTCGCCCGCCACGGAATCCAGCCACACGGTGGCGCTGTCATCCAGAAAACCCACAATAGTGCCCAGGGGTCGAGAATCATCTGGAACCGTCACGCTCGGGAGGCGGCATGTGCGGGGAGAGCCTAGACACCCGTGCCCGCTCGGCCGGGGTGCACGACCCGCGGATTCTGGCAGCCCTAAACATCGTGCCCCGCTCCGCGTTCCTGCCAGCCACCGCGGCCGCGGCCAGCGAGAAGGATGAGGCGCTTCCGATTGGCTGCTGCGAGACCACCAGTCAGCCTAGCCTGTGTGCGCGCATGATCGAGGCTCTGGAACTAGCCGGGACGGACACCGTACTGGAGATCGGCACCGGGGCAGGATACCAGACCGCGCTGCTGTCCCGGTTGGCGAACACCGTGGTCACCGTGGAGTACTGGCCGGAGCTCGCCGAGACGGCGCGGCGGTCCCTGGCCGCCCACGGGGCCGACAACGTCACCGTGTTGTGCGCTGACGGCGGGGCGGGGGCACCCGAACACGCACCGTTCGACGCGATCCTGGTCTCGGCGGCATTTCCCACGGTCCCGGCCCCGCTGACCGAGCAGCTGCGCGAGGGCGGACGCCTCGTTCAGCCACTCGGCCCCGGCGGCGCGGAGGAAGTTACCCTGTTCCAACGCCGAGCAGGGCGACTGGTGCGCCACAGTAATCTCATGCGCGCCCGATTCGTGCGGCTTCACGGCGCCCACGGATACGGATGACCGATCCCACACCGCGCGAACACTCATGGTCTCCGTTCGGAAGGTCAGACTGCCCGAGGATGGCTGAACCCGGTGGGACTGAATCCACTGACGGTGAACACACAACCCCAGTCTTTACATTGTAGATTCGCTGATGCTGGTCTCGGCGGAGGCATCAGCGGCGATCGGCTCGCCGTGGATCCGCCCCGAGGTGACGTGCAGCGGTCGGCCAGTGCCGCCCCACCGGGACTGGATCAGCTCGGCAGCGATCGACACAGCCGTCTCCTCCGGGGTGCGGGCTCCCAGGTCCAATCCGATCGGGGAGCGCAGCCGCGCCAGCTGCTCCTCCGTCACCCCCGCCGCACGCAGCCGCCGCATCCGGTCCGCATGGGTGCGGCGAGATCCCATGGCCCCGATGTATCCGGCCCGCGTGCCGAGTGCCACCTCCAGCAGCGGCACGTCAAACTTGGGATCGTGGGTCAGCACACAAACCGCGGTTCGCTCGTCGACCTCCGCAGCGATCTCGGTCAGGAACACGTGCGGCCACCGCACCACCACCTCGTCCGCGTCGGGGAACCGCGCCGTGGTGGCGAACACACCACGCGCGTCACACACCGTGACCCGGTAACCGAGATAGGAGCCGATGCGGGCCACAGCCGCGGCGAAGTCGATCGCTCCGAACACCAGCATGCGTGGGGCCGGAGCAAAGGACTGCACGAAAACTTCCAGGTCGTCGCCGCGGCGTTCCCCCAGCGCGCCATACCGCAGTATCCCGGTACGGCCCTGGGCCAGGAGACCACGGACGTCGTCGTCCACGGCGTCACACAGGCGCTGCGACCCCAGATCCCCGCTGGCGCTGTCCGGCCAGACCACCCGATGCCGTCCGAAGGCCGACGATCCCGCATCCCCCACCACAGTGGCCACAGCCACCGGCCGGTGCCCCTCGATCCCAGCCAGAACCTCCGCCAGCTGGGGGTGGGTATGTCGATCCACCGGTTCGACCAGGACATGCAGGGTGCCGCCACAGGTCAGCCCCACCGCGAAGGCGTCATCGTCGCTAACACCATAGCGTTCCCGGGCCGGCCGACCGGTCTTGATGACCTCCTTGGCCAGCTCGTAGACCGCGCCTTCGACACACCCACCGGACACACTGCCGATGACGGTCCCGTCGGGAGCCACCGCCATCGCTGCCCCGGCTTCCCGGGGCGCACTGTGGTAGGTATCGATGACCGTCGCCACGGCGAAGGTTTCACCGGAGGCGTACAGTTCGGAGATCGCGTTACGAATGTCGCGCACGGTCTACTCCTCGACCATTCGGGGGCCGGCCGGCACCGGCGCAACGGGAGTACCGCCGATGACGACCTGAGCCAGCTCCTCCAATGCGGCCAGGCTGTGCCCGGACACGAACCGGTCCACATGGGGTAGGGCGGCACGCATCCCGGCCGTCGCCGGAACGTATCCGGGCTGAGCCCGGTGTGGATTCGCCCACACCACCTCGTGGGCCAACCGGGACAAGCGCGCCATCTGCGCTCCCAACAGCTCTGCGCCACCCCGCTCCCAGCCATCCGAGGCGATCACCACCACTGCGCCCCGGGCCATGCCGCGCTGGCCATACAGATCCAGAAACTCCTTGAGTTCCGCACCCAGACGGGTTCCGCCACGCCAGTCCGGGATCGCCGTCCCAGCGGCGGCCAGGGCGCGGGATCCTTCCCGGATCGCAAGCTGGTGCGTAATCCGGGTTAAGCGCGTGCCGAGGCTGAACACCTCCGTATGGCGTGGATGGCCCCGCATCAAGGCGTGGCCCAGCCGCAGCAGCGCCTCGGCGTACGGAGACATCGAGCCGCTCACATCCACCAGCAGCACCACCCGGCGTGGCCGGTGGCCCTGGTTGCGCCACAGCAGCCGGATGGGCTCCCCGCCGCCGCGGGCCACCGCACGCAGGGTGCGCGCGGGGTCGAGCTGACCTCGCCGCGCTATCGAACGCCGCCGTGTGGGACGCCTGCGCCGGCGCACGCGCACCAGCCCGAGAAGGCGAGCCACCTCGGCACGCTCCGGGGCGTCCAGGCGAGCGATGTCCGCGGTCCGCAACACCTCGACGCCACTGGCGGCTCCCCCCTGTTCATCCGGGTCGCGTGGTGGGCCCGCGGCGTCCGCAGCCACCGCATCGGGCCACACGGCGGGACGGGTGAGCGTCACCTCGGCGCCATGGTCGGGGCGCACTGGCGCGGTGTCCGAGAAGTAGTAGGCGAAACAGGCATCGTAACGGGCCAGATCAGCCTGGGTTCCGCACAGGGTGAGGCGCCCCGCCCAGTAGACCGCCGGGCCTACCGTGAGGTCCAGGGCGGCCACTGCCTCAAGGAATGCCTGGATGCGGCGCTGGTCGACGGCCACCCCGCTGCTGCGCACCGTGCGGGCAAAACCAACCAGCGTCGCGGTCGCCCAGTTGGCGGAATTCGTCGTGGCGAACGCGGTCACAGCCGCCCCTGCCGCGTTGCGGTGGTGTCCGTTTCGGCGGACGCACCGTTCAGGAGGGCCCGCAGCCGGCCCCGTACCGTCTCGTGATCCTCACGCTGTTTGACCAGCGCGCCCAGCGAACGGGTCGCCGCGTCTATGGCCGCCGTGTCCTCGGGATCGAGTCCGCGTACCCCCAGCGCGTCCAGAGCCTGGGCCCAGTCGATGCTCTCGGCAACTCCCGGAGGGCGTAGCAGCTCGGCATCCACGTGCTGGGGCTCTCGGAGCCGCTGACTGGCCCGGGCCACGTCCCGAGCGAGCTGGTCCGTCACCTCGGGACGCCGCCGACGGATGATCGCGACCTCGCGAGCAAAGTCGGGATGGGGCATCCAGTGATAGAGACAGCGACGCTTCAACGCATCGTGCACCTCCCGAGTCCGATTGGACGTGAGGACGACCACAGGCGGTGTCGCTGCGCGAACCGTGCCGAACTCCGGAATGGAAATCTGGAAATCCGCGAGAAACTCCAGCAGGAACGCCTCGAACTCGTCGTCCGCGCGGTCGATCTCGTCGATCAGTAGCACCGGCGGCGCCGCGGGCGGAGTCTCCGTGCCCAGCGCGCGCAACAACGGTCGTTCCAAAAGGAACCGTCGCGTGTATAGGCCGGACTCCAGCTCGGCGACCTCGTTGACGCCCGCGGCCTGGGCTGCACGCAGGTGTAGGAGCTGACGCGGATAGTCCCAGTCGTACAGAGCCTGGGTCGCGTCGATTCCCTCATGGCACTGGAGCCGAATCAGGGAGCCACCCAGCACGTGAGCGAGCGCCTTGGCCAACTCCGTCTTCCCAACGCCGGCATCGCCCTCCAGAAACAGCGGACGCCCCATCCGTAGGGCGAGGAAGCACGCGGTGGCGACTCCCTCATCGGCGAGATAATCGTTGTCGTCCAGCTGTTGCGCCAGCTCCTGCGGCGTGTGCGGTGCAAACGCTTCCGCGTCCGCGCTCATCCGGGTACCGCCCTTTCCACACTCCCTACTGTCCGTCAGGTTATGTGGTGGCGACCACACGGGAAATGAGCATGATCCTCCGAAATCCGAGCGCTGCCCTCGTAGGCACGCACGAGAATGCGGGATCAGGCACTCGCGGGACACCGGCACGTAGGGTCACGCACGAACGGAGGCGATGGCCGCACACCCCTCCCGTTGCGTCCCCCCGGATCAGGTTCGGAGTCGCGCACGGTCCCCGTCTCAGTCGGGCGTGTCCTCCGGTGCGGACGCCTCCCCCCACTCAGCGATCATGGTGCGCAGCTGGGCGAGGTGTTCCCAAGCCCGCTGCCCGTCCGCGCTCTGGATACCCATCGCCGGCAGGCAAGTTCCGTCTGCGATATCGACCGAAACCCAGGGCTCGCCCTCGGGCATCCGCGCGTCAATGATCTCCGGCCAGGCCAGAACGCGGGTGCGCACCAGATTCACCACAGTCAACCCACTCTGGGTCGCTACGATCTTGGGACGTGCCAGCAGCGACATCGCCCAGCCCAGCACTCCCCCGAAGGCGACCATGAGTAGGCGGTCGGTGAGCTGCCAGTTGTCCGGAAGGATCACTGCGAGCACGACCATCGTCGTCACCGCCGCCACGATCAACGCATACACCACGATCCGCGCCTGGCGGGGCCGCCAGGTCACGGGCAACCGGCTGTGCGAGTCTCCGGACACCGCGCTCACGTCCGCCTCACGTCCCGTGTGGTCACTGTTGGCTGGCACGCCGTTCCCTTCCCATCTCCGCGGCCGTGTCGTCGGCGCCAGGTGCGGACCCGTCACGTAGGTACTGGAGCAGCACTGCCGTGTCCAGCGCGGCAGCCACCGCCTCCGCGCCCTTGTCTTCGATACTGCCCGGCGCACCGGACCGCTCCTCGGCCTGGTCCTGGGTATCACAGGTCAGAATCCCATTGGCCACGGGCTGTCCGGTGTCCAGCGCCAGACGTGCCAGCCCGTGGGTCACCGACTGGCACACGTAGTCGAAGTGGGGTGTGGCCCCACGGATGACGCAGCCCAGCGCCACCACGGCATCGTGGGTGCGGGCGAGTTCCTGGGCGACCACGGGAATCTCCATCGCCCCGGCGACACGGACCATCGTGGGAGCCGTGATCCCACTGGCCGCGGCCGTGGCCCGTGCGCGCTCCACCAGGGTGTCCACGATCTCGGCGTGCCATCGGGTGGCGACAATGCCCAGGCTGAGGCCCGGTGCGGCAACGGCGCGCACCTCGGGACGTCCGGTTCCACTCATCTCGATTCTCGCACTCTCGGTTGGATTGTCGATCCCGGCCGGGATCAGGTGGCCGCGATCACGTCCGGCAGAGCGTGACCGAGCCGGTCCCGTTTCGTACGCAGGTAGCTGAGGTTGTCGGCGGTGACCGTCGTGGGGAGCGCCTCCCGCTGCGTCACCGCAATCCCGGCACGCTCCAAGGCCGCCAACTTCCGCGGGTTGTTGCTCAACAGACGAACCGAGTCAACCCCGATGTCGGCGAGGATCTGGGCACCGGTACTGAACTCCCGCGCGTCGGCGGGCAGCCCGAGCTGGAGGTTCGCCTCCACGGTGTCGGCTCCCTCGTCCTGGAGTCGGTAGGCGGCGAGCTTGTGCAGCAGCCCGATCCCACGGCCCTCGTGTCCCCGCAGGTAAACCAGGACCCCCTGGCCTTCCTCCGCGATCCGGGCCATCGCCGCCTCCAGCTGGGTACCACAGTCACAACGCTGGGACCCCAACACGTCCCCCGTCAGGCACTCCGAGTGGATGCGTGCCAGCACTCCCGAACCATCACCGATATCGCCAGCGTCCCCATAGACCAGGGCCAGATGTTCGGCACCGTCGACGAGGCTGCGGTATCCGAGTGCCCGCCACGGTCCGTAGGCGTTGGGAATCCGGGTCTCCACCGTGCGTTCGACGAGACGTTCCGTCTCCAGCCGATACTCGACGAGTTGTTCCACCGAGACCAGTCGCAGGTCATGCTCGTCGGCGAATCGGCGCAGTTCCGGTAGCCGCGCCATCGTCCCGTCATCGTTAACCACCTCGGCCAGAACACCAGCCGGCCGGCGGCCGGCCAATCGAGCGAGGTCGACCGACGCTTCCGTGTGGCCCCTCCGGCTGAGCACGCCGCCGTCCCGGTAGCGCAGCGGAAGCACGTGTCCGGGCCGCACCAGCTGGTCGGCGGTACTGTCCCCGTCGGCCAGAACCCGAATCGTGTGGGAGCGGTCCGCAGCCGAGATGCCGGTACTCACCCCCGACCGGGCGTCCACGGTCACCGTGTAGGCGGTGCGCATGCTCTCCTCGTTGTTGGCGACCATGAGCGGTAGGTTCAGCCGGTCCAGGTCCGCCCCGAGCAAGGGAACACAGATCACACCGGAGGTGTAGCGGACCATGAAGGCGAGAAGTTCCGGAGTGGCAGCGTCGGCCGCGAAAATGATGTCGCCCTCGTTCTCCCGATCCGTGTCGTCAACCACCACCACTGGGCGACCTGCGGCGATGTCCGCGACGGCGGTGCGGATATCGTCCAGCAGGATCGGCTCATCGTCGGCTGGCCAGGCCGGGGACTCGGCCGCGGGAGCTCGGCCGGCCCCCGACTGGACGCTGCTCCCCACGGCGTCGCCTCCTGCACTGCGCGAATCACGGAACTGGCTGTCGTGGCTGCTCACCGGGTGACCCCCTGTCCGATCGTGTGGCTCATCAGACGTTCGACATACTTGGCGAGAACGTCGACCTCCAGATTGACCGCGTCTCCCGGTTCGGCGAACCCGAGCGTGGTCAGCTCCAGCGTGGTGGGGACCAGACTTACCGTGAACGACGCGTCGTCGAGCTCGGCAACCGTGAGACTGACACCATCCACGGTCACCGACCCCTTGGCCACGACATAGCGTGCGAGGTGCGCCGGCAGGGAGATCCGCACTGCCGTACTTCCCCGGCCCGGGCTCCGCTGGAGGACCTGCCCGGTGCCGTCGACATGTCCCTGCACAATGTGGCCGTCCAGGCGATCCGCGGCACGGGCGGCGCGTTCCAAATTGACGCGCGCCCCCACCCGCAGCTGACCGAGATTGGAACAGTTCAGGGTGCGATCCATCACATCGGCCGTGAACCGGGTTCCGTCCACCCGGGTCACGGTCAGGCACACCCCGTTGACCGCGATGGAGTCACCGTGGGCGACGTCGCTGGTAACGGTTGGGCCGTTGATCATCAATTGGGTGGCGGCGACGTCGCCGCCGGCATCTGCGTGTTCGGTGACCTCGACGACTTCGCCGAGCTCCGCCACGATTCCGGTGAACACCTGGGAGCCATCCCCTCGTGCCTGGTCAGGCTCCGGGGTGGCGTGGGCGGCCGATACCGCCATAGGCCACGTGCGGGCGATACGGTCCGCCCGACCGTGACCTCACGCGCGCTTCCTCCCATCCGGACTTTCACCGTCGGCACCGGAATTTCACCGGTTCAGCCGGCCGATGGCTTCGGCCGGGTCGCGGACTGTCACCGCCGGTTCGGAGTTTCACCGACCCCGGAGCACGCGTTCATCGTGTCACTGAACAAGTGTGCCACGGCTGAGCATTCCGCGCCGCACCGGATCCACAGCCCGAAATGTAACCTGCCCCACACGCCGGGCCAGGGACCGTTCCCGCGTCCAGCGGCCTCAGGTCGTGCAGCGGTGCGCCTCTTCGGCTCGGGAACGGAGTGCACGCACGGCTTGTGCCGGATCGTCGGCGCTGTACACAGCCGATCCTGCAACGAATACGTCGGCGCCGGCGTCGGAACACCGCTCGATCGTCTCGGCGCTGACCCCACCGTCCACCTGTAGCCAAACGCTACCGCCGGCCGCGTCCACGATTTCGCGGGCACGACGCACCTTCGGCAGCACGACGTCGAGGAAGCGTTGCCCGCCGAATCCCGGTTCCACGGTCATCAACAGCAGCATGTCCATCTCCCCGAGCAGGTCCCGGTAGGGCTCCACCGGGGACGCTGGGTTCAGGGCCAGTCCGGCCCGTGCCCCGTGGCGGCGGATCTCGCGGAGGGTGCGCACCGGAGCGGATGCCGCCTCCGCGTGAATCGTGACACTGCCGGCCCCCGCCTCGGCGTAGGGGGGTGCCCACCGGTCCGGATCCTCGATCATGAGGTGGCAGTCCAACGGCAGTGCGGCCGACTTGCGTAGAGACTCCACGATCGGGAGCCCCAGGGTCAGGTTCGGAACGAAATGGTTGTCCATCACGTCGACGTGCAGCCAGTCAGCGGTCTCGGCGACGGCGGCCGCCTCCTCGGCCAGGTGCGCGAAGTCGGCGGACAGGATGCTGGGAGAGATCTGGATCGCCACGCCGGTGATTCTATCGGGAACCCGTTGTCCAGCGATAACGAGGCGGGACTACTCCCGCCGGCGTAGCAACGCCAGGAAGATCGCATCGGTGCCGTGTCGGTGTGGCCAGAACTGGGCGAACTCTCCGTGCGAACCGGCGGCCAGGCCCGTCAGCGCCTGCGCCTGCTCGGTATGCCGCGGCTGTACGGCGTGGTGCGTCGGCTCGTCCTCCGAGGGCGGAGTGTGCGACACGACCGACAGAATGTGGTCCACCGCGGGCAACCGCTCGATATCGCCACGTCTCGCCTCCACAGCTGCAACGACCTCGGTGGTCTCGGCCCGGTGTGGAGAGCAGGTGACATAGGCGACCACACCTCCCGGCCGCGCCGCCGCAACGGCCTGGTCCAGCAGGTCGATCTGGAGCGGAACCAGGTCTGCGAGACTCTCGGGGGCGCGTCGCCACCGGGCTTCGGGGCGGCGCCGCAACGCCCCGAGTCCAGTACAGGGGGCGTCAACCAGGACACGGTCAAAGGCCCCGGCCTGCCAGGGCGGCCTGGTTCCGTCCGCGACGACGACACGCCCGGCGTCCGCAACCGTTCCACGCAACGCCTCGGCGACCAGCCCAGCACGACCAGGGCGAACTTCGGCGGCCAGGAGCCGCGCGGAACTCTGCCCGGCCAGGTTGGCCAAGAGCGCCGCCTTGCCGCCGGGACCCGAGCAGACATCGAGCCAGCGCTGGTCTCTGCCGTGCAGCGGCACCCGGCCCAGGGCCAGGGCGACCAGTTGACTGGCCTCGTCCTGTACCGCGGCGTGTCCCTGCCGCACCAGCTCCATCCGAGCCGGGTCGCCCTCGTTGAGTTCGGCGGCGTAGGGCGAGTAGCGCCCGGGGTGTGCTCCCTCGGCGACCAGTTCGGAGACCGTGGCCCGTCCGGGTTTGGCGAGCAGGGACACCAGGGGGCGTTCGTTATGTGCGGTGAGGAGATGCCGGGTCTCGGTGAGGTCTGTTGGGGTGTCGGTTTGCTCCCCGAGTGCCTCGGCCAGCGCGGACACGATCCACTCTGGGTGGCTGTGGCGCAGCGCCAGCCCAGCCACCGGGTCGCGGCTATGGTCCGGAGCGAGGATCGCCAGCCACGCCTCGCGGTCACGAGCTCCCACCCTGCGCAGGACCGCGTTAACGAAACGGGCGCGCTGTTGGCCGACTATACGCCGCGCCACGTTCACTGTGGCGCTGACCGCGATATGCGCGGGTACCGCCATCGCAAGCAGCTGGTGGGCACCGAGCCGTAGCAGCGGCAGTACCTCGTCGTCCACGGATCTCAGGGAACGGTCGACGCACGTGTCGAGGATCGCGTCATAGGTGCCCTGGTTACGCAGGGTCCCGTAGGTGAGTTCTGTCGCCAGGGCCGCGTCCCGCCCGCTGAGGCCCTGTTCCGTGAGGACTCGGGGCAACAACAGATTCGCATAGGAATCGCGCTGTGCGACGGCCCGTAGAACGGTGTAGGCCACCCGACGTGCGCGATCCCGGCCTGGGGTGCGCTGACCGTCGAGGTGGGTGTTCGCGGCTGTCTGGTCACCACGTGCCACGGTGCCTCGCATTCTCGAACCGTCCGTTCAGGATGAGCCGGTCGGTGCGCACCCGATACTCCCCAATCGCTCGTCCGGATCGGGGTGGCTTCCCCGGGCCCACTCCACGGCGCTCATCCGCCGCTTCCCCTGGGGCTGGACCTCCCCGAGCACCACGGGATGACTTGCCGTTCCCACGAGGACATCCTGCTTTGTGGCCGCGACCTGGCCGGGCTCCAGCCCGTGCTCGCCTCCGGCCCGGGCGGCGGGGTCGACAGGGCCGAGTTTGAGCCGTGTTCCCCGAAACGTGGTCCAGGCCCCCGGGGTGGGAGTGCAGGCACGGATGAGCCGGTCCACGGCGGGTGCCGGATTCGACCAGTCAACCTGGGCGTCATCCGAGGTGAGCTTGCCAGCATAGGTCACCCCGTCGGGGGGCTGGGGCTGGGGAACGAGGGTTTGGGCGGCGATTCCGTCGAGGGTGCGCACCAGCAGCTCGGCCCCGCAGTTGGACAGCCGCTCCAGGAGGTCGCCACTGGTGTCCCGCGGCCGTACAGGCTCGGTGACTGTCCCGAACACGGGGCCAGCGTCCAGTTCGGGCACGATCCGAAATGTCGTGGCGCCGGTAACGTCGTCGCCGTGGAGTATGGCGTGCTGAACCGGGGCCGCGCCACGCCAGGAGGGCAGCACGGAAAAGTGGAGGTTCACCCAGCCGTATCGGGGAATCTCCAGGGCCGAGCTGGGCAGTAGGGCACCGTAGGCGACCACGGGGCAGCAGTCGGGTGCGAGCTCGCCCAGCCGCTCCAGAAAGGCGGGATCGCCGGCTCGGTGTGGCCGCAGGATCTCCACCCCCGCCCGTTGCGCCCGCTCGGCAACCGGGCTGGGACGGGGTTTGCGGCCGCGGCCGGCGTTGGCGTCGGGTCGCGTCACGACGGCAACCACCTCGTGCGCCGATTCCAACAGGGCGTCCAGGGAGGGCACGGCCACCTCAGGTGTCCCGGCGAACACCACCCGCATCAGCTACTGCCTCGTCTCCTCGTCGCAATTTTCGTCGCACGGCCGGCAGAGCCTCCAGAAATGTCGCCGGCGGCCCAAGTCTAGGCCGTAGTCAGACCGCAGTGGCCCGAACACCACAGTGTCCCGCAGGATCCGCCGGCTGGTCGGAGCGTGCGCATCGATGCCGCCCGGGGTCTCTGGTAAGACGGGAGGCGTGACCGGGACCGCCAGCGAGCCTCGGGACAGCTCCACGCAGTCGGGCGGGGACGCGTTGTTCGATCTCCCCCGGGCCAAGGCCGAGGCGCGGGCGCAGCGCCCGCAACCGCGCCAGCCGGCTGCCGAGCAGCCCGTGGCACGCGTACTCGTCGACACTCCGCTCCCCCATCTCGACCGCCCCTTCGACTATCTCGTTCCCGCGGAGATGGACGTTCGGGTGCGGCCGGGCTGCCGGGTGCGGGTCCGTTTCGCCGGGCAACAGCTCGCCGGGCTGGTCCTGGAACGGGTGGCGTGCTCCGAGCATCAGGGGCGCCTGTCCTACCTAAGCCAGGTGGTGTCCACGGAGGTGGTACTGACTCCAGAAATCGCGGCGCTGACCAGGGCTGTGGCCGACCGGTACGCCGGAACCCAGGCGGACGTACTACGTCTGGCGGTACCACCACGCCACGCACGCGTGGAGCAGGAACCCGCTCCGGAGGCGGCGGGCACCCCCGATGCTCCGTCGCCCGGCCCGTGGCTGGACTACACCTCGGGTGAGAGCTTCCTCGCCGCCCTGCGGGCCGGAGGGGCACCGCGGGCGGTTTGGGATGCCCTGCCCGGCCCCGACTGGGCGACAGCAATCGGCGTCGCGGTGGCAACCGTGTTGTCCCGCGGCCGGGGCGCCGTGGTCGTTGTTCCGGATGGCCGCGACGTCGCCACGGTCGACAACGCGCTTCGGGACCTTCTGGGGCCGGATCATCATGTCGCACTCACCGCGGATCTGGGGCCCGCCGAGCGGTACCGGCGCTGGCTGCGTGTGGTGCGCGGGCAGGTCCGGGCCGCGGTCGGAACGCGTTCCGCAATGTTCGCACCCGTACACGATCTCGGCTTGGTCGTCCTGTGGGACGACGGCAGTGACGTGCACTGCGAGCCACACGCTCCCTATCCGCACGCGCGTACTGTGCTCGCTCTCCGGGCGCACCAGGCCGCAGCGGGAGCTCTCCTCGGTGGACGGACGCGCACGACCGACACCACCATGCTGATTGCCAGTGGATGGGCGAATCCGCTGAGCGCGTCCCGGGACACTGTACGGCGGCGCGCCCCCCGGGTGCGCCCCGCCGGTGACGACACCGAGATCGCACGCGACCCGGAAGCGCGTACGGCGCGACTACCGGCGGTCGCGCTGCGGGTGGCCCGTGCAGCCCTGCGCGATGGTCCGGTTCTTGTGCAGGTTCCACGACGCGGCTATCTGGAGGCCCTGGCCTGTACCCAGTGCCGCGAACCCGCGCGATGCGCCGGATGCCACGGACCGTTGGCACTGCGCAGTGCGCACGCCATTCCGTTCTGCCGGTGGTGTGGACGGATCGCCGGGGAGTGGCGATGTCCGGAGTGTGGAAACCATCGTCTTCGGGCGGTCACAGTGGGGGCGCGTCGAACCGCCGAGGAGTTGGGCCGGGCCTTCCCTTCGGTGCCGGTCGTGACGTCGGGGCGGGAACCGGGCCACTCCCGCGTGGTGCCCTCGGTGCAGGACCGGCCGGCGCTGGTGATCGCGACCCCTGGTGCCGAACCGGTTGCTGCGGGGGGCTACTCTGCGGCGCTACTGCTGGACGGGTGGGCGTTGTTGGGGCGGGCCGATCTGCGGGCGGGCGAGGAGGCACTGCGTCGGTGGTGTAACGCGGCGGCGCTGGTGCGTGCGGCCAGCGCGGGTGGACAGGTCGTGGTGCTGGCCGAGCCTGATCTTGCCCCAACCCAGGCCCTGGTTCGCTGGGACCCGGCCACCTTCGCCGAGCGGGAGCTGGAGGAGCGTCGGGAACTCGGGTTTCCCCCGGCCACCACCATGGCGGCGGTAACCGGCCGCACGGCGCATGTCCGGGAAGTGCTGGATCAGCTTCGTCTGCCCGAGGACGCGGAGTTGCTGGGCCCGGTCTCCATCGACGACCAGGACCACCAGCGAGCGCTGCTGCGGGTGCCCCGCGCCTCGGCCTGGCGCCTGGCCCACGCTTTGAAAACCGCGGCGGCGTCCCGCAGTGCCCGCAGGGAGGAACATGTCACCCGGGTCTACATGGATCCACTGGAGGTCGTGTGACGGGCATGGCGCCCAAAGGTGGTGGCGGCCCGGTGTCCCGGCCCGAGACGGTGCTGATTGCGTGGCCTAACCACGATCGGGGAGACTGGACCTGCTGCCCTCTACGCTGAGGACTGCCGGGTACGGTCGTCCTGCCAGGCGAGAGTCTCCAGTCATCGTGGAAGACACGTATGCCTGTCGACGTGGAGGGACGCTACACAGTGACGCCAGATTCACCTTCGTCACGATACTCCCAGCCCCGGGACGTGCTCGCCGATCCCGACGTGCGGCTGGTTTCCGGGTACGCCCGTCTTCCGGACGCGGTGGCGAGCCATTCCCAGTACGAACGGCTCGGCGTGGTTCTGGCCGTGCGCGGCACCACGGGAGAGATTGTCGCCGCCGACACCACCCTGTTGACCGATCTCGCCAAGGAGTTCTTCCGCGTTCTCGTCGAGGGGTTGTCGGTATACGAGGACGTCTCCGAAATCGTGCAGCGGGTACAGACCCGCTACGCCGGGCAGTCCGGGGGTGCGCTGGCCACTGCCCTGCGTCGGTGTTTGGAGTCCTGCTACCAGCTGCGCACCGCCGACGAACCGAACCACACCGCGGGGGAAGCCGATGAGCGACGCCCATAACCCACTCGCGGGAATCCGCGTTACCGACCTGTCTCGAGTGCTGGCCGGCCCCTACGCAACGATGCTGCTCAGCGACCTCGGCGCCGAGGTTGTCAAGGTTGAGCACCCCGGCACCGGGGACGATACCCGCGCCTGGGGTCCCCCATGGGCCCAGCCCGCCGACGACACGTCCACGGCCGCTCCGCAGGCTGCCTACTACCTCTCGGTGAACCGAGGCAAACGCAGCCTGGCCGTGGATATGAAACATCCGGACGGCCTGGCTGCGGTCCGGGAGCTGTGCAACAGCTCGCATATCGTAATCCAGAACTTCCGCCCTGGCACTGCCGAACGCCTCGGCCTGGGATACACCGAGCTGAGCTCGCGCAACCCTGCACTGGTGTACTGCTCGATCAGTGGCTTCGGTCCGAATCACGATCCCCCGGCCCGCCCCGGTTTCGATGTGGTCGTGCAGGCCGAGAGTGGACTGATGAGCGTCACCGGGCCCGCGGACGGAGAGCCCAGCAAGGTCGGAGTCGCTATCACCGACGTACTCACCGGGCTCAACGCCGCAGTGGCCATCCTTGGGGCGCTCACCCAGGCGCAGGCCACCGGCGTCGGTGCGCATGTGTCCGCCTCTCTTATCAACTCGGCGCTCTCCGGGCTGGTGAACGTCAGCCAACACGCCCTCGTCACGGGAGAGGAACCGCAGCGCCAGGGGAACGCGCACGCGGCAATCGTGCCCTACCAGGCCTTTCCCACCGCGGACACGGAGCTGGTCATCGCGGCCGGCAACGACGCTCTGTACCAGCGCCTGTGTGCCGTGCTCGGCCGGGACGACCTGGCAGGCGATCCGCGCTATGCCACGAACTCGGACCGGGTGGCCCACCGTGCGGAGCTGACAGCCGAGCTCTCGGCGGAGTTCCGGCGTCGTCCAGCGGCCGAGTGGACCAAACTTCTGGTCGCGGCGGGTGTTCCGGTGGGGCAGGTACGGGGGGTGCTGGATGCGATCCGTACGGCCGACGCCGTGGGAGATGCGGCGACGATGACGGTACAGCATCCGCAGTTGGGGGCTCTGGAACTGATCCGTCCGGGGTTCCGTCTGGGTTCCGGTGAGCCCACCGAGACGGGAGCCGAGGTCGCGGCCCCGGCTCCTCCCCTCCTGGGGCAGCACTCGCGGGAGATCCTGTGCGAGCTTGGCTGGTCCCGGGACAGAATCGCCGCGTTGCTGCACGACGGCGCCCTGGGCGTCGCAGACGTCGACTGACACGAGGGACGAGAGAGAGGGACAGGTCCATGAGCACCGGCGGCAAACCCCCCGCGCCCGATCCGCAGGACTTCCTGGGGCTGGACCGGGAGCTGGACACGGACGAGGTGACGGTCCGCGACACGGTCCGTGCCTTCGCCCGTAGCACGCTGTATCCCCACATCGCGGAGTGGTTCGACGCCGGGACCATTCCGGAGCCGCGAACGCTCGCCAAATCGTTCGGAGAGCTCGGCCTGCTCGGCATGCATCTGGAGGGGTACGGCTGTGCCGGCACCAGTGCTGTCAGCTACGGGGTGGCCTGCCGCGAACTGGAAGCGGTGGACTCCGGTATCCGCAGCTTCGTTTCTGTCCAGGGCTCGTTGGCTATGGCGGCACTGTACAAGTACGGCTCGGAGGAACAGCGCCAGACCTGGCTTCCCGGAATGGCCACCGGCGATGTCATCGGGTGCTTCGGGCTGACCGAACCGGACGCCGGCAGCGATCCCGGCTCGATGCGGACCCGGGCCCGCCGCCAGGGTTCCGACTGGATCATCGACGGCACCAAGATGTGGATCACCAACGGTACCGTCGCCGATGTCGCCGTGGTGTGGGCCCAGACCGACGAGGGGGTTCGTGGCTTCGTAGTGCCCACCGACACGCCCGGGTTCCAGGCGAACGTCATCCGACAGAAACTGTCCCTGCGAGCCTCGATCACCGCGGAGCTCGTCCTCGACGGCGTTCGACTCCCCGACTCGGCGCGACTTCCCGAGGTCGCGGGCTTGGGCGCGGCCCTTTCGTGCCTGAACGAAGCTCGCTACGGAATCGTCTGGGGAGCCGCCGGCGCCGCACGCGCGTGTTATGCGGCCGCCCTGGACTACACCGGAACCCGCGTGCAGTTCGGGCGGCCCATCGCGGGATTTCAGCTCACCCAGCGCCGACTCGCGGACATGGTCGTTGACGTCACCCACGCCGACATGACGGCCCTGCGAATCGGACGGCTCAAAGACGCCGGGCAGTGTCATCACAACCATGTGAGTTTCGGCAAGTTCGCGAATGTCGCTGCCGCCCAGCGGGTGGCCAGCGCCGCGCGCGGCCTGCACGGCGCCAACGGGATCACTCTGGAGTATCCGGTCATGCGGCACATGGTCAATCTGGAGACGGTCGCCACCTACGAGGGCACCGAGGAAATCCACGCTCTGAGCGTGGGTCAGGCTGTGACCGGGCTCTCTTCTTTCCGTTAGATGTCGTGTCGTCGCCGTGTCCGTTCGTGGAACCGGTCCGGGCGTACCCGAGTCGCCCTTCTCAGTATGGTGGAAAGGGCGCGACGAGGGAGAGGCGATGACGAACGACACGAGGCGGAGGACATCGGTGCGACGGATCGGCGATGCGGTCGTGGCGGGGTTCGTGCGGTACGGAATCGGACCGCACGAGGTCCAGCTGTTGACCACACGGGGCCGCAGGACCGGATTTCTGCGCACCACGCCGGTCAGCTTGGTGGACAACCTGCAAGGAAGATTCCTCGTGGCCGCCTACGGTCCGGTCGGCTGGGTGCACAACATTCGCGCCGATGGATTCGGCACTCTGCGCCGCGGCGGCTGGATCGAACTCATCAGTGTGCGAGAAGTCCCCGCGGAGCGTGCCGCCCCGGTCCTGCGGGAGTATCTGAGTGGGCCGCGGGCTGCCGTGGTGGGTCCGTACTTCGAGGCACGCGCCGATGATCCGTTGACTGCGTTCATCGCCGAGGCGGACCGTCATCCCGTGTTCGAGATCGTGCGCAGCCAGACCATCCGGGTATAGGCGGCCGCAGATTCGCGGCGGTGGGGAGGGAGGCGCAGCCTCGCCCTCCCCACCGCCGCCCCGTTCTGGGCTCGATCCCCGGGATCCTGGCGTTGGGGGCGCGTGACCCCAGGGATGGGGACGTGACTACTCCGCGGACCCGGCCGCCCTGGTCTCGGGGGAGAACGCCGGCCTGCGGCGTCCGGCCCAGAGTGCAGCCACCCCCAGGCTGGCGGCGATGCCACCGCCCATCAGGATCTGGTGCACTGCGGTACCGGTGACCGGAAGCTGCTGACCAGCATCACTCACACTGGCTGTATCAACGGCTTGGTCGTTGCTGACCGGTGCTTCGACCACAGCTCCCGTGTCCGTTCCGGGTGCCTGTGCCTGGTCGGGCCCCGACTCTCCGTCCGGTTGCTCGACGGGGGGCGGATCCGTCGGGGGCGGATCCGTTGCGGGTGGGTCATCATCCGGCGGGGGCTCCTCGTCCGGGGGATCTTCATCCGGCGGGGGCTCCTCATCCGGAGGGTCCTCCGGTGGTGGATCCTCGGGTGGCGGGTCCTCCGGTGGTGGATCCTCCGGTGGCGGATCCTCCGGTGGCGGATCCTCCGGTGGCGGGTCCTCCGGTGGTGGATCCTCCGGTGGCGGATCCTCCGGTGGCGGATCCTCCGGTGGCGGATCCTCCAGCGGCAGTACGTCCGGCTGTGTCTCTCCCCCAGTCCCCTGAGCGTCCGGAGGCGGAACCTCCAGGTCCGGTAGCGTATCCACCTGGACTGGGGCCTCCGGCAATGGGGCCGCGTTCTGTTGAGCCTCCGGCGTCGGCTCTTCCTCGGTCGCATCAGCCGCCGCAGGCGAGGCCGACAGACCGAAGGCGATCAGTCCGGCAGCCGCCGCGCCCGCGGCGCGCGCCTTGTATGCCATGCATCTCCTTTCTCATTCACCGAGTCTCCCGACTATTCGGGAGACAGTGCATAGAGGTGGTCGTCACCAGCGACCACGGCCCGACCATCGAGTAGACCCCAGGGACGAGCCGTATCCTCGGGCAGCGCCTCTGGTTCCCCCGACGTGTCGACCGCGAACGGTTCATCGTCGATGTCGCCATAGATCACCTCACCGCTCGCCCCGGTCGGGGCGAAGCCCTCGACGACACGGGCATCCCCCCGCTCCAGATCGACCAGGAGTGGCCCATACGCTCCCAAGCCGTCACCGGCGACCCAACGCTGCTCGTGCACATCACCCACATCGACCGGGGCTGCCCCGATCGCGGCGCCGTCCCGGGCATCGTGAACGGCAATGACCGGATCATCATTGCCGTCTGTGGACTCCCACCGAGCCACCACATGCCGGGCGGAGGCCGTAAGAAGGCCCACGAGGTCGCCGGCATCGGTCGGAGCCTGTGGCTCGACAGTCCTCGTCTCGTTGTCGTCAACGGTTGTCCAGGACCATTCCCCGTCCCAGTCCAGGCTCAGCACGGCCTCATCGGTAGCTGCAAGGGCGCGCGTGTCGTCCGGAGCATCAACGGGTTCCAGTGAACCGTCGTGGGGGACGAACACCTCATCCTCACCGGAGACCAAGACGCCTGTGCCAGCGAAGCTGAGGTCGGTGCCGGGGGGAAGATCGAATCGCTCCGGTTCTCCTCCGTCGGCGGGCCACATCCACCACTGGTCGTCTCCGACCAGCACCAGGAACTGGCGATCGCGATAATCCACGAACCGCAACACACCTTCGGCCGAGGGCACGGCCACCGGCAGTTCGGTACTCCACTCCTCGGCTCCGTTGGGTCCCACGACGCGAATTCGCTCCTGGGTGTCGAGCAGGGCGAGGCGCGTCCCGTCCGCGGTGACGGCCGGCCCGATGTCGAGCCGCACCGGCAGGTGCCAGGCAGCGGTGGTCCCGAACCCGGGAGGAGCAGTACGCGTGTCGAACTCGGCTCCGGGGGGCACCTCGACCCGAACCCGTTCACCAGCGTCCTGCGATGCTCCGGGCAGGGTCCAGAATCCGGCCTGGACAGCGAACACGCCACCGGCACCGAGGGCGAGCGCAGCCACTACGGCACCCACGGCGACCGCGCGAGCGCGGCCGCTCCGATTTCGCCTCGACACCTCCGCGGCGGTGCTGGTGTCCGTATCGGACAGGGCACGCACCACCCCATTGGGGCGTGCCAGGAGCCGATATCGGCTGGTGGTGTCCTGTGCCTCAACGACCAGGTCCGCCCCCGTGCGGGCCGCGGCCTCGGTGACCACGGCAAGCGCCGCCCGACGTGTCTCCTTCGCGTTCTGTCCGTAAACCCGGTGTGTGCGACCGTCGACACGGACGTCGGCATGGCTCTCGTCTACTGCGATCGTGATCCATGCGCCCACAGGCCCGGCATCCATCAGCCGACCTCCCGGCGTTGCCGCACACCAGACGGCGCCAACGAGCGCTGTTGGCCCGGAACGGGGAGCACGGTCCTCATGGTTCACTCACACAACATTCCGCATCGCCGGGCTTCAGGGGGCGCGGGAGACCGAAGCCCACCAACCACGCCGGGAAACGACCCCTGCACGGACGGCTCCGCACGGGCCGGGACTTCCGGCACAGCGGGGCATTCACACCATCCGAGAGGATACTAACGCCGGCTACGTGGACGGGGCGCAGGCCCCCCGAACAGCGACACCGCTCCCGACACCGTCCCGCAGGGGCATCCGGGCACGGCAAGGAGACGATCCTGCTTCAACCAGCGATTTCGACCGCGGCAGGGTTGCGGATCACAGCGGTGGCCCCTGTGGCCACATCCGGCCGCGATACACGTTCGGGGCTGTGCCCCACAGTGGAACACAGCCCCGAAACTCCCCGAACTCAGCGGGGAGACGTTACCTGGCTCAGACGCCGGCGGCCGACTTCAGGGCCTCGACGCGGTCCGTACGCTCCCAGGTGAAGTCCGGGACCTCCCGGCCGAAGTGGCCGTAGGCGGCGGTCTGGGAGTAGATGGGCCGCAGCAGGTTCAGCTCACGGGCAATGGCCCCGGCACGCAGGTCGAAGACCTCGTGCACGGCCTTCTCGATGACCTCGGGAGCAACCTTCTCCGTGCCGAAGGTCTCGATGAAGACACCGACCGGGGCAGCCTTGCCGATCGCGTAGGCGGTCTGAACCTCGGCGCGGTCGGCGAGACCGGCAGCCACGATGTTCTTGGCGACCCAACGACCGGCGTAGGCGGCGGACCGGTCCACCTTCGACGGGTCCTTACCGGAGAAGGCACCGCCACCGTGGCGGGCATAGCCGCCGTAGGTGTCCACGATGATCTTCCGGCCGGTCAGACCGCAGTCGCCCATGGGGCCGCCGACCTCGAACCGGCCGGTGGGGTTGACGAGCAGACGGTAGTTGTCGGCTTCGAGACCGTACTGCCGGACGATCGGCTCGATGACGTGCTCCTTCACATCGGGCTGAAGGAGCTCGTTGAGGTCGATGTCCGGGGCGTGCTGGCTGGACAGCACCACAGTGTCCAGGCGCACCGGGCGATTGCCCTCGTACTCCACAGTGACCTGCGTCTTGCCGTCCGGGCGCAGGTAGGGCACGGTGCCGTTCTTGCGGACCTCGGTCAGACGCTCCGCGAGAGCGTGCGACAGCCGGATCGGCAGCGGCATCAGTTCCGGGGTCTCGTTGTTGGCGTAGCCGAACATCAAGCCCTGGTCACCGGCACCCTGGCGGTCCAGCTCGTCGGTGTGCTGCTCCTCGCGGGTCTCGTAGGCGGTGTCGACACCCTGAGCAATGTCGGGGGACTGGGCGTCGATCGAAACGCTGACGCCACAGGAATCGCCGTCGAAGCCTTTAGCGGAGGAGTCGTAGCCAATTTCCAGGATCTTCTTGCGCACGATCGCTGGAATGTCGACGTAGGTCTGCGTGGTCACCTCGCCGGCGATGTGGACCTGACCGGTCGTGATCATGGTCTCGACGGCGACCCGGCTCTTGGGGTCGTCCACGAGCATCGCGTCGAGGATCGCGTCACTGATCTGGTCGGCCATCTTGTCGGGGTGACCTTCGGTGACCGACTCGGAAGTGAAAAGGCGGCGGGACACGTTATGTGACTCCTTGCAGCGGCTGCTGGCTTACAGTTTGGCCACACTGACCGGCCTCCGACAGACCGGTTCTCCCGGCTGTCAGACACCGACCAGCGCGTTCGCTTTCGCCACCACTCTAGTGGGCCGCCGGTCGGCCGCACCGGCCAGGTCATGGTCAGCGGCCTGCATGAGCCGCCACCCCGTCGCCCTCAGCCTGGGCACGAGGACCGCATATCCCCTACTCAGCCGGCACTCTCGCCTTCGTGATGCAGATCACACCATTTTCTTACACCTACCCCCGAATGTCGGATTCCACCGGAAATATCCGTGCCACACTGCGAATCGAGTCGCTCTTTGCGCAACAAATAGACCGGAAACCGCCGAACACGAATATCGCCATACGCATACAGACAATCATGCGGGGTAATCACCGGACGGGCGGCAATCGCTCGATCGCCTCCGCAGTGCAGGCCCGCGAACCGGCGATTCAGTTACTCTGTGTATCCGACAGTCGGGGGATGACGAGGTCCCACACCTCGTCGGCGAGCTCTTCCTTGGGGCCGCGAGATACCGGCCGCTCCGAACCGTCCCGCCCCAGGATCACCGCCTGGTTGTCGGTGGTGCCGAAAGCCCGGCCCGCTCCCACCTCGTTGACCACGAGGAGGTCACAGCCCTTGCTCGCGAGCTTGGCCCGCCCGTTCTCCACGGCGTTGTCGGTCTCTGCGGCAAATCCGATGATGACCGGATGCGTGCGACCCGCATCGTTGCGCTCGCGGGTCAGCTCCGCGAGGATGTCCGGGTTGGCCGTCAGGGGAATCGCCTCGGGGGCTCCCACCGTCTTCTTGATCTTGCTTGAGGTCTGCGAGCTGGGACGGAAATCCGCGACCGCCGCGGCCATCGCCACAGCATCGACCGCACCCAGCACCGCCCAGACCGCGTCCCGCATCTCGAGCGCCGACTCCACATGGTGTACCTCGACACCCGCGGGATCCGGGAGTTCGCTGTTGGCCGCCACCAGAGTGACACGAGCGCCACGCGCGGCCGCTGTCGCTGCCAGCGCATACCCCTGGCGCCCGGAGGAGCGGTTACCGAGGTAACGAACCGGATCCACCGCCTCGCGGGTTCCTCCCGCGGTCACGAGAACGTGGCGCCTGCCGAGATCGGGGGCGGCCGAGCCCCGTCGCAACACGCCTCGGGCCAGGTCGAACAACACCTCGGGTTCTGGAAGCCGTCCCCGCCCGGTGTCGGCCCCCGTGAGACGCCCCACATCCGGATCGAGTACGGTCACCCCACGCGCCCGCAGGGTGGCGACGTTGCTCTGAGTTGCGCTGTGCTCCCACATCTCGGTGTGCATCGCGGGCGCGACGATAACGGGACACCGCGCAGTCAACAGCGTGTTGGTCAGCAGATCGTCTGCGATCCCGTGGGCCGCCTTGGCCAACAGATCGGCCGTGGCCGGCGCGATCAGCAGAAGGTCGGCCGTCTGCCCGAGACGCACGTGTGGCACCTCGTGGACATCGGACCACACATCACTAGCCACCGGATTCCCGGACAGCGCGGACCAGGTGGGTGCTCCCACAAACCGCAAGGCATCGGCGGTGGGAACCACCCGAACCTCGTGCCCTGCCTCAGTCAGTCGTCGAAGCAGGTCGCATACCTTGTACGCGGCGATCCCAGCACCCACCCCGAGTACAACACGCCGAGGCGCAGGCTCCGTTGTCACTGTGCTGAGCTCACTGTCCCGCTCACTGAGCCTCGTAGGGCTCCGCGGTCAGCAGCTGCTCCTTGGTCTCGCGCAAAGCGATCGACAGTGCCTTCTCCTGAACCTGGGTCTCCACCAGGGGACCGACGTACTCCAGGAGACCCTCGCCCAGCTGGGCATAGTAGGCGTTGATCTGCCGAGCACGCTTGGCGGCCATGATGACCAGGCTGTACTTACTGTCGACGACACCGAGGAGATCGTCGATGGGTGGATTGGTGATGCCTTCGGCGACGGGCTTGGTCCCTGCCACGTTGCCTACCCTTCTGTGGATGGTTGGCGGCGGCGTCTCCGGAATCGGAACGCGCGCATCGACAAGCAGGACGAATCGGCGGTGTCCGTCGGGATCGACGGTGGCCGGCGGCCGTGCGGTATCAGACGGACGGCGCCGAAATCAAGGCTAGCAGTTCGTCCCGCACCTCGCGTACATCCGTGTTCACCAGACTCACGTCGAACTCCTTCTCGGCTGCGAGCTCAGCACGGGCGATCTCCAACCGGCGGTTCACCAGGTCCGCCGACTCGGTCCCGCGCCCGGTAAGTCGACGCACCAGCTCGTCCCAGGACGGGGGGGCGAGAAACACGAGCTGCGCCTCTGGCAGGTTCTCCCGAACCTGTCTGGCGCCCTGAAGGTCAATCTCCAGCAGCACGGGCTGGCCGGCCCGCAGGCGCTCCAACACCGGGCTCCGCGGAGTTCCGGAACGATGGCCGGCGAAGGCCGCCCACTCGAGGAGCTCGCCGTCGGCCACCATCTGGTCGAACTCGGCGTCGGAAACGAAGAAGTACTCGACACCGTCCCGCTCGCCGGGGCGTGGGGCCCGTGTCGTTACCGACACCGAGAGCCACACCTCGGGCTTGTGTGCACGTAGCTCGGCTACGACAGTGCTCTTGCCCACTCCCGAGGGGCCAGACAGCACAGTAAGTCGACACGGGGGGCCTTCGGTGACGCCGGATTCAACAGACACGGACTCGCTGACCTCACGGGCGCATACGGCGCGGACGAAACTCTCCCACACTCTCCCACTGCGCGCCCGGCCATCATCGCCACGGTGACAGACGTCGGCGCGAAGCCAGGCCGGACACGGGCGTAGGCACAGGAGCACGCGCCCCGGCGCCGATGCTGGTGTCGCCCGCGGGCTCCGGCCCGGGGTCGCAGACTGGGATTGCCCTCCGTTATACCACCACCCTGGCAGTCCAAGGGCCGGGATCGTACCCCAGCAGGGTACGACCCCGGCCAACGCGCACCGGATTACCAGAGGCTAGTCAAGCTCCCCGAACTCGTTCTCCAGGGCAGCGCGCTGGTTGGCACCCAGCCCCCGGACGCGCCGGGACTCGGCAATGTTGAGCCGATCCATAATCTGCTTGGCCCGGACCTTGCCGACGCCCGGCAGGGACTCCAGGAGTGCCGAAACCTTCATCTTTCCGATGACTTCGGACTCCTGACCGCTGGTGAGGACCTCGGACAGGGAGATCCCACCGTTCTTCAACTTGGCCTTGACCTCGGCACGCTCCTTTCTGGCCTTTGCGGCCTTCTCCAGAGCGGCGGTGCGCTGTTCGGGTGTGAGGGGAGGAAGGGCCACGCCGGGTCACCTCGGATTTCTCTCGATTACGGAGGGCGGACGCATGCGCAAGTTAGTAGGTTCCCCCCTGGTTCGGCAACGCAATGTGGCCTTTCCAGCGCTTTTTCCTTCAATCCATTACTTTTAGTAATTGTTTGAATGCGCTCCGAAACCGAATCGGCCACATCTCCCATCGCTGACCATGATCAACACCGCAGCGCAGAGACCCGCGGACCACTGTGTTGCACACCACAATTGCATCGTGCAGGCAATTCTGGACCAGCCATATTCAGGGCCGCCATAACCACAATGCGTAGCGAGGGGACGGGCTGTGGAGGCTCACGCTGACGTCTGTCCAACCGATCCGGATGCGGAGGAGGCGGCCGCTCCCCGCAGTGACAGACCGATCGAGGACGCGGCCGCTCCCGGATCCGCAGCCCCGGTGATCGGGCGTCCGATCACGAGCAAATCCGCTCCCGCGGCCAATGCGGCCTCCGGAGTGGCCGTACGTGCCTGATCCTGACTCGCGGCACCATCCGGGCGCACCCCCGGGGTGATCATGGTTACATCCGGCCCCACCTCGGCACGCAACGACGCGACCTCGTGCGGGGAACAGACCAAGGCCCGTGCCCCCGACTCGACCGCCAGGACCGCCAGGCGACGGGCAGCATCCGCAGGCCCTCCCGTGATACCCACATCCGCCAGGGCAGCGGCATCGAGGGAGGTGAGCACCGTCACGGCAGCGATCTTCGTCTCGGGCGCAGACTCGACCGCGGCCCGGATCATATCCCGCCCTCCGGCAGCGTGTACGGTCAACAGCGCAGGCCCCGTACGTGCGACCGCACGTGCAGCCCAGCCGACCTGTGCCGGGATGTCATGCAGCTTGAGGTCCAGAAAGACCGACACCCGATTCGCGCCACGCAACGTCGTGACGACCTCCGGTCCATACCGAAGGTAGAGCCCCAGCCCCACTTTCACGGTACTGACATGAGGCGCCACCGCCGCGGCCGAACGGGCCGCCGTCTCGATATCCGGGGAGTCGATGGCGACTGCGATGGGTGCGACCACGTTCCTACTCCTTCGTTCTGGCTAGATGCGTGCTGTGCTGGACAGTGCGCCCCGTCGGCAACGGGGCAACGGCCCGGCGCCGACGCGCACCGAGTGACCCGTCCCCACTCGGTCCCGTCCCGGCGCGGTGACGCTGATCCGCCGCCTGTTGTGGTGCCCCCACCGGAGCGGATCATGCACTGTGGTTCGGTACGTGGCGAAGTCCGAACTCAGTGCGGACGACCGAAGCCACCGGTGCGTAGCGGGGCACCGTCATGCGCACGACCAACCACGTCACTGATCCGGGACCACCCCCGCTCCTCCAACAACCCGGTGAGCTCCCGCAGGATGCGACCACAGGCACCAGGATCATGCAGGCTGGCGGTGCCCACACCCACCGCGCTCGCACCGGCGAGCACGAACTGTAAGGCGTCGTCCCCGCTGTGAATCCCCCCCATGCCGATGACGGGGACCTGTGGCAGCGCCTGGTGCACGTCATGCACGGTCGCCAGAGCGATGGGACGGATCGCGGGGCCGGACAACCCGGCCGCGGCACCGGCTAGGGCCGGACGCGCGGTAGTGGTGTCCACGACCATGCCACGCACACTGTTGATCATGGACAGGACATCCGCTCCAGCCTCCACCACCGCCTCGGCCAGGGCAACGGTGCCCCCCACACTGTCCATCGCACTGGACAGTTTCGCGAACACCGGAAGTCCCGTCGCTGCGCGCACGGCACGGACCACGTCCACTGCCGAGGAGCGGTCCCCCACGAAGTACCGACCATGGTCAGCCTGGTTCGCACTGGCCAGATTGACCTCGACCGCCGTCACCCCGGCCTGACCGTCCAGCCGCTGGGCGAGTTCGGCATACTCGTCGGGGCTTCCCCCGGCGATGGACACCACGGCGCGGGCACCCTGCGAAACCAACCAGGGCAGATCTCGGTCCAGGAACACCTCCAGCCCCGGCCCCTGAAGCCCGATGGCGCTGAGCACACCACTGGGGGTCTCGGCGACCCGGGGGACGGGAGTCCCGGCCCTCGGCCCCGACATCAACGACTTGGTGACCACGGCGCCGAGCCGGGACACATCGGTGAAGAGGGCGAGTTCCCGGCCTGTGCCCGCACAGCCGGCCGCGGTCAGCACGGGGTTCGGCAGTCGGACACCGGCCAGGTCCACCCGCAGGTCCGGAGTCATCCGGGCTCCTCGTCCATCCTCAGCTGACCTCCCGATCCGAGCCGGTCAGCGACGGGGTGGCGTCCACGGGCTCCCGGTCGTGCTGGGGCCGGGCGGCCACCGCCCATCCCGGCGCGCCGAGAGCATCGAAGGGAATGGTCCCCACGTCGTCGAAACGCACCTGTTCTCCACGGAACACAGGGCCGTCCACACAGGTGCGCACCATGCGCGTAATCTCATCCGCATCCGTAACGGGCAGCACGCACGACATGCAGATCCCGGTCCCACAGGTCATCTGCTGCTCCACCGAAACCTGAACCGGAATGCCGTGGGAGGTGCCCATCGCGGTCACCGCCCGCAACAGGGGCAACGGACCGGCGGCGTAGACAACATCGGCCGGCGCCTCGTGCACGACTCGTTGGACCATGTCGCTGACGCGGGCCCGCTCCCCCAGCGACCCGTCCTCGGTGGTCAGGGTCAGGCTCTCCCCAAGCCGCTGTGCCGAATCACCGCCCAGGATGCGTGCCGCGGTACTGGCACCGAGAACGAAATCCACCCGGCACCCTCGACGCCGCAGTGCGCGGGCCAGGGGAACCAGGGACGCACCGCCATGCTCCTCACCGGCCAGGACACAGTTGACCGGGTCCCGCGGTAGCGGGTACGGACGTCCGAGGGGCCCGACCACATCCACCAGGTCCTGAGCCCGGCGTTCCGCGAGCCAGGCGGTTCCCGCTCCCCGCACGGCAAACCGGAACTCGACGGTTCCCCCGTGGTCGGGCCGGACCTCGTAGATGGAGAAGGGCCTGCGCAGCATCATCCCGGAGCGGTCGTCGCCCACCGCAACCGCGACGAACTGACCCGCGCGGAACCGTTCGGCAACGCCGGGCGCCACCACTGTGAGCGCGTGGTAATGATCGACAGGTCGTGCCGCCAACACAGGGACACGCATCTGCACCGGCCGGAAGTCGGTCACGCGTGTCTGCCCTCCACAGGGTTGGCTTCCCGCAGCGCCCGCGCGTGCTCCTGAAGGGAACGCACGCCGAGACTTCCCCGGGTCAGGGCCTCGATCCCCTGGACCGCAGCCGCCAGTCCCTGAACGGTGGTCACGCTGGGCACCGACCTGGCCACGGCCGCAGTGCGGATCTCGTAGCCGTCCAGCCGGGGCCCGGATTGTCCGGCACCACCGAACGGGGTGTTGACGATGAGATCGACCGCACCCTCGTGGATCAATTGGACGATCGTCGGTTCCCCGTTGGGTCCCGGACCCGCGCTGTGTTTGCGTACGGACCGGGCCTGAACCCCGTTACGACGCAGCACCTCGGTCGTACCTTCGGTGGCCAGGATCTCGAACCCGAGATCGGCGAGGCGTTTGACCGGGAAAATCATCGTTCGCTTGTCCCGGTTCGCCACGGAGACGAAAACCGTGCCCGAGGTGGGCAGGGGCCCGAAGGCTGCCTGCTGGGATTTGGCATAGGCGGCACCGAAATCGGCGTCCAGACCCATCACCTCCCCGGTGGAACGCATCTCCGGCCCGAGCACCGTGTCCACGTTCTGTCCATCGGCAGCGACGAAGCGGCTGAACGGAAGCACCGCCTCCTTGACCGAAATCGGCGCGTCCCAGGGAAGATCGCCCCCGTCCCCCGTCGCCGGAAGCATGCCTTCGCTCCGGAGTTCCGCGACGCTGGTGCCCAACATGATCCGCGCCGCTGCTTTCGCCAAGGGAACTGCGGTGGCCTTGGAGACGAAGGGCACGGTCCGGGAGGCGCGAGGGTTCGCCTCCAACACGTGCAGGACTCCGGAGGACACGGCATACTGCACATTGAGCAGCCCCCGAACCTCGGTGCCCCGCGCGATGGCCTCGGTCGCGGCGCGGATCCGGGCAATGTCCTCGTGGCCCAAGGTGATCGCGGGCAGGGCGCAGGCCGAGTCACCGGAGTGGATACCGGCTTCCTCGATGTGCTCCATGACTCCGCCGAGGTAGAGCTCTTCACCGTCGAACAGGGCGTCCACGTCGACCTCGATGGAGTCGTCGAGGAACCGGTCCACCAGGACGGGGTACTCGGGGCTCACCGCGGCGTTGCGCTCGATGTAGTCAGCCAGCATCGTCTCGTCATAGACGATCTCCATCCCGCGTCCACCCAGCACATAGGAGGGACGCACCATGACGGGATAGCCGATCTCCGCCGCGACGTGCCGGGCTTCGGTGAAGGAACGCGCGGTGCCGTGCCGTGGTGCGGGCAGGCCCGCCTCGGCCAGGACCTTGCCGAACGCGCCGCGGTCCTCGGACAGGTCGATGCTGTCCGGGGTCGTGCCAACAACGGGAACTCCGGCGGCGGTAAGTTCCCGGGCCAGCCCGAGTGGGGTTTGCCCTCCGAGCTGCACGATGACCCCGGCCACCGGGCCGGTAGCCTGCTCGGCCCGCACCACCTCAAGTACGTCCTCGCACGTGAGCGGCTCGAAGTACAGCCGGTCGCTGGTGTCGTAGTCAGTGGAGACCGTCTCGGGGTTGCAGTTGACCATGACGGTCTCGTATCCGGCTTCGGAGAGGGCCAGGCAGGCGTGGACGCAGCTGTAGTCGAACTCGACGCCCTGGCCAATCCGATTCGGCCCCGAACCAAGGATGATGACCTTGGGACGTGAACCCGTCGGAACCTCGCTCTCCTCGTCGTAGCTGGAGTAGAGGTAGGGCGTGCGCGCGGCGAACTCGGCGGCGCACGTGTCCACGGTCAGATAGACGGGATGGATCCCCAGGGCGTGCCGCAGCTCGCGGACAACGTCCGGGGACTTGCCGGTGATCTCACCGATCTGGACGTCGGAGAAACCGAGTCGCTTCGCGGACCGCAGGACCTCGGCGTCCAGTACCGCGGCGTTTGCCAGCTCCCGCGCCTGTTCCTCGAGGCACAGCAGCTGGTCCACGAACCACGGGTCGATGTGTGTGGCTTCGTGCACCTGCTCGGCGGTGGCCCCCGCACGCAATGCCTGCTGTACCTGACGCAGTCGATGTTCCGTGGGTGTGGCCGCGGCACGCAGAAGTTCGTCACGTTCGGCGGCTCCACCTGCCGGTCCAGCCCAGCTCAGCCCCACTCCGGCTTTCTCCACCGACCGCATCGCCTTCTGCAAGGCCTCCGGGAAGGAACGACCGATCGCCATCGCCTCACCCACCGACTGCATCGTGGTGGTGAGTCGCGGTTCGGCCGCGGGGAACTTCTCGAAGGCGAACCGGGGCACCTTGACCACGACATAGTCCAGGCTGGGCTCGAAGCTGGCGGGCGTCTCGCCGGTAATGTCGTTGGGAATCTCGTCGAGGGTATAGCCCACCGCCAGCTTCGCCGCGATCTTGGCGATGGGGAACCCCGTGGCCTTGGAGGCCAGCGCGGACGACCGGGACACCCGAGGATTCATCTCGATCACCACGATCCGCCCCGTGTCGGGATGCACGGCGAACTGGATGTTGCATCCTCCCGTGTCCACACCGACCGCGCGGATGACGTCAATACCGATATCGCGCATGCGCTGGTACTCACGGTCCGTCAGGGTCATGGCGGGGGCGACGGTGATGGAGTCACCGGTGTGGACACCCATGGGATCGAGGTTCTCGATCGAGCACACCACGACGACGTTGTCGTTGCCGTCGCGCATGAGTTCCAGTTCGTATTCCTTCCATCCGAGGATGGACTCTTCCAGCAGGACCTCGGTGGTCGGCGACAGGGACAGCCCTGTCCCCGCGATGCGGTGCAGCTCCGTCTGATCATGGGCGAACCCCGAACCGGCACCCCCCATAGTGAAGGAGGGACGGACGACCAGGGGATAGCCCAGCTCCTCGGCGACCCGGTCACACTCCTCCAGGTTGTGGCAGATGCGGGAACGCGCCGAGGACGCTCCCACCTGCTCAACGATGCCCTTGAACGTCTCCCGGTCCTCACCGGCAGCGATGGCCTCGACGTTGGCCCCGATCAGCTCCACGCCGTACTGCGCGAGTACCCCCGAGGAGTGCAGGGACACCGCCGTGTTGAGGGCCGTCTGGCCACCGAGCGTGGGCAGGAGCGCGTCCGGCCGTTCCCGGGCAATGATCTTCTCCACCATCGACGGCGTGATCGGCTCGACGTAGGTGGCGTCGGCGACCTCGGGGTCCGTCATGATGGTCGCGGGATTGGAGTTGACGAGGATCACGCGCAAGCCCTCGGACTTGAGTACCCGACAGGCCTGGGTGCCGGAATAGTCGAACTCCGCGGCCTGCCCGATCACAATCGGGCCGGAACCGACAACGAGAACTGAACTCAGATCACTGCGACGCGGCATGGTCTTCCTTGCTAGACATTGGTTCGGGACGGGTGCGGTTACCGGGTCTCATCCCGGTGTCACCGCCCCGGCTTCACGCTGCGCCATCAGTTCGCAGAACGTGTCGAACAGTTCGGCTGCGTCGTGCGGCCCCGCGGCAGCCTCCGGATGGTACTGCACACTGAACGCCGGACGGTCCAGCAGCCGCAGCCCTTCCACAACGCCGTCGTTAAGGTCCACATGGCTCACCTCGGCACGACCGAAGGGCGTGTCAAACGGACCGTCCGTGGGAGCGTCGACAGCGAATCCGTGGTTATGGCTGGTGATATGCACCCGCCGGGTGTGCACGTCCTGCACCGGCTGGTTGACGCCGCGATGCCCGAAGCGCAGCTTATAGGTCCCCAGTTCGAGGGCGCGCCCCAGTATCTGGTTACCGAAGCAGATGCCGAACAGCGGAACACGTGCGTGGAGGACCCCCCGAACAGCGGCAACAGCGCTGTCGGCGGTGGAGGGGTCACCCGGACCGTTCGAGAAAAACACCCCGTCCGGCTCCAGCCCGAGAATCTGGTCTGCCGTTGCTCCCGCCGGAAGCACGGTCACCGTACAGCCACGCTCCGCGAGCCGCTGCGGCGTCATTGCCTTGATCCCGAGGTCGACGGCTGCCACCCGGAAGCGGCTCGGCACTCCGGCCGGTGGGTCGACCTGGTACGGCTCGGTGGTGCTGACCTCGCCCGCCAGATCCGCGCCGGACATCTCGGGGCTCGTACGTACCCGCTCCACCAGCCGCTTCGGGTCCGTTTCCACGGTGCTGATGGCCGCACGCATCGCTCCGCGATCCCGCAGGTGTCGGGTGAGTGCCCGGGTCGCGGGCATCGCGATCCCCACGACTCCCTGGGCACGCAGTTCCGCGTCCAGCGTGCGCTGCGCCCTCCAGTTGGAGGGGATCCGCGCGGGCTCGCGTACCACGTAGCCGGCCACCCAGATCCGTCCCGATTCGGGGTCGTCGTCGTTGACCCCCGTGTTGCCGATATGTGGTGCCGTCATCACCACGATCTGGCGATGGTAGGAGGGATCGGTCAGTGTTTCCTGGTAACCGGTCATTCCGGTGTTGAACACTGCCTCTCCGAAGGTCTCCCCCGAGGCCCCGAAAGAACGGCCGTGGAACACACGCCCGTCCTCCAAAGCCAGGATCGCCGGCTGGTCCGCTGTCGCGTCGGTGCGAACAGCCACGTGTCATTCCCCCTCGTTGGGCGACGGCCGCCGCCCTGCCAGCAGGCCGTGAACCGCGGTGACCCACTCCCGAGCTCCCTGTTCCGTACGGGCGGAGAGGTGGGTCCGCAGTTCCTGCTGCTCGTGTCGCCAGTTGATGTAGATGTCCTGTTGCTGCGGTGGCACTCGCGCCGGATGGTCCCCATCCGCATTGGTTCCGCCCACCACGGTGTCAATGCGCTCCATGGGGATGAGGAAACCGCGCACGGCTGCCGCGGCAACGACCACTCCCTCGGCACGGACGTGGACAACAGCCGGTGACATGGTCCGCTGTCGACTACGCAGTACCTCCAGGATGGGTTTGAGTTCGCCCCAGCGGTCCATCGCCTTCGTGCCGAGATACCAGCCCGGCAGGGCGGGTATCAGGTCCCTGCCCGCGACGCGTTGCTGTGCGGGCAGGGACGGTATTCCCGGGTGTCGCCACGTCCGCCAGACCCCGTATGCGACGGCCACCATGGCAACCGTGCCCACGACGGCCCAGTAGACGACGTCGTTCATGTCAGTTTCCCGCCCAGAAGTGTGGGCCGGCCACGCAGGAATGTGGCGGTAACGCGCCCGGGCAGCTCGAAACCGCGGTAGGGCGTGTTGCGGCTCTTGGACGCGAACTCGGTCTCGTCGACGTCCCACGATGCCGCGGGGTCGTACAGGGTCAGGTTCGCGGGCTCCCCGACGGCCAGTGGCCGGCCATGGTCAGCCACCCGGCCGATCCGGGCCGGGGTGTGCGACATGCGGTCGGCGATCTCGGCCCAGCCCAGCAGTCCGGTGTCGACCATCGCGCGCTGGACCACCGGCAGCGCCGTCTCCAGACCGAGCATGCCCATCGCGGCGCCCTCCCACTCGGTTTCCTTGGCCTCGACCGGATGCGGGGCATGATCGGTGGCCACGCAGTCGATGGTCCCATCGGCCAGGGCTTCACGAAGAGCCTGCACGTCGGCTTCGGTGCGCAGGGGCGGGTTGACCTTGTAGCAGGGGTCGTAGTTCTCGGCCAGGTCATCGGTCAGTAGCAGGTGGTGTGGAGTCACCTCGGCAGTGACCGGGCATCCCCGACGCTTGGCCTCCCGCAGGATCTGTACCGACCCGCGAGTCGACACGTGACACACGTGCAGTCGCGAGGAGACGTGCTCGGCGAGCAGACAGTCCCGGGCGATGATCGCCTCCTCCGCGACCGCGGGCCATCCCAGCAGGCCGAGCCGGTCGGACACCACGCCCTCGTTGAGCTGTGCCCCCTCGGTCAGACGTGGCTCCTGGGCATGCTGGGCGACCACACCGTCGAAGGCACGAACATATTCCAAGGCCCGGCGCATCAGCAGTGCGTCCGACACGCACAGACCGTCATCGGAGAAGACCCGCACTCGGGCGGCGGAGTCCGCCATCGCCCCCAGTTCGGCGAGCTGGTGTCCACCCAGGCCATGGGTCACAGCCCCCACCGGACGCACGTCGCAGTACCCGGCCTCCCGTCCCAGACGCCACACCTGCTCCACAACGCCAGCAGTGTCGGCGACCGGGTCCGTGTTGGCCATGGCGTGGACCGCGGTGAACCCCCCCATCGCCGCGGCACGACTGCCGCTGGCCACGGTTTCGGCGTCCTCCCGCCCGGGCTCGCGTAGGTGCGTATGCAGGTCCACGAGGCCGGGCAGGACCACCGCGCCCTGCGCCGATACCGAATCAGCCCCGGGCGCGGTGAGTCCGGAGCCAATCTCGGCGATGAGACCATCCCGGACCAGGATGTCGGTCGCCGTGGAACCGGGGATCCGAGCCCCCGTCACCAATATGTCGGTGGCCGTCATTGCGCGCCCTTCTCCTCCAGCGTTGCGGCACCGATGCCAGATTCGGAGCCTCCCAGCAGCAAGTACAACACGGCCATGCGTACGCTCACTCCGTTACTGACCTGCTCGGTGACCGTGGCCTGCGGCGAGTCCGCCGCCTGAGCACAGATCTCCATACCGCGCACCATCGGACCGGGATGCATGATCAGTGCGTCGGAACGCAGGCGCTCCAGGCGTTCGGGTTGGAGCCCATAGCGGCGGCTGTATTCGCGTGTGGACGGGAAGAAGGCATGGACCATGCGTTCGGCCTGAACGCGCAGCATCATCACGACATCGCTTTTGGCAACGACATCGTCCAGGTCGTAGGAGACGGTGCACGGCCAGGTGTCCACGGACCACGGCAGCAGGGTGGGCGGTGCCACCACGGTGACCTCGGCTCCCAGGGTGTGCAGCAGCAGCACGTTGGAACGGGCAACCCTGCTGTGCCGGATGTCGCCGACCAGGGCCACCCGAAGGCCCGCGATCCGGCCGAGCCGTTGACGAATGGTGTAGGCGTCCAACAGGGCCTGGGTCGGATGCTCGTGGGTGCCGTCCCCGGCGTTGAGTACCGCTCCATCCACCCACGTGGCGAGGCGATGCGGTGCGCCGGAGGCTCCGTGCCGGACAACGACTCCGTCCGCACCCATCGCCTGGAGCGTCAGGGCTGTATCTTTGAGGCTCTCCCCCTTGGCCACACTGGAGCCCTTGGCCGAAAAGTTGATGACATCGGCGGACAGCCGTTTCGCGGCCAGTTCGAAGGATGTTCGGGTCCGTGTGGAGTCCTCGTAGAACAGGTTCACCACAGTCCGGCCACGCAGTGTCGGAAGCTTCTTCACGGAGCGCTCGGACAGCTGTGCCATCTCGGTGGCAGTGTCCAGAACCAGAGTCGCCTCGTCGTAGCTGAGATCCGCGGCGCTGAGCAGGTGCCGCATGTTATTCCCCTCCATCCGGCCGATGCCCTGCGGGGCCAATCAGCACCGCGTCCTGACCGTCCACCTCGTCCAGCAGAACGGTGACACTCTCCTGTAGGGAGGTCGGCAGGTTCTTTCCCACATAGTCCGCCCGGATCGGCAGACGCCGATGGCCACGGTCCACCAGGGTCGCCAGTTGGACGGCACGGGGCCGTCCGATATCACTGAGCGCGTCCATGGCCGCCCGCACCGTCCGTCCGGAGAACAGGACATCGTCCACGAGGACCACGACGCGATCGTCGACTCCGTCCCCGGGAATATCGGTGTGCCCGAGGGCACGCGGCGGCGCCAGGCGCAGGTCGTCGCGGTAGAGGGTGATGTCCAGCGATCCCACCTGGACGGTGTGCTCTGCGATCTCCGCATGGGCTCCCCCATCGGAGTCGAGCGCGTCCGCAGCGGCGGCGGTAGCGGCGTCCACGCGTTCGACACGGCGAGCCAGCCGGTGTGCGAGGGGAACGCCGCGGCTGGGGATCCCGAGCAGCGTGACGTTGTCGGACCCCTTGTTGCGCTCGATAATCTCGTGAGCGATTCGGGACAGCATCCGGCTGATCTCCGAGCTGTCCAGCACCATACGGGCCTGAACTGCGGTGGAGTCGCCGCCCGGGCCGCTCGACGATCGTGACCGCGCCTCGGCGGACTCGTTTCTGGGCGTGTCAGGACACACGAATTGGACCTCCTTGACCGCCTCACGGGACGGATCGTTAAAGGATGTCGACGATGAGAACCCACCTCGCCACAGCGTTTCCGGGGTTCCGGGGTTCCGGATGTTTCCGGGGACTTCCGGCGCGTCCAATGCTCGGGCACAGATGGGACCGCGGGCCAGGATACCAGGGCTGAAGCCAGGACGCTGCGACGACATTCCGACAGAACCGACACGATGTGTGATCCTCGTCACTTCCACTGGCGTTGGGTATGGCCGATGCGACAGACCGACCCCAGAGCCGCTGAGTATGGGAATCAGAACCGGAAGGCCCACACCACAGGGAATCCAACTCATCCACGTGGTCCACTGCGTCCCCTTTGCGGGTGAAGAACGACTTCGTTCACTTCTGTCCCTTCAGTCACCCAATGAGACGCGTTTTTCCCGAACGGCTTGACCCAGAGCGCCCAGCGCTCTACCGTCACTGTCTGTAACTAAACTCAGTGAAGCCAGACGGACCGATCCTGTAAGGCAACCACGGTTGCCCGGGCGTAGTTCCGACCAACCCAGGAACGTTCTGGCATTGCTGGCCACACATCCGGTCGGGAGCGACGAGAGATGCCATCGGAATACGCGAAATCGCTGGGTGCACGCCTACGCGCCATTCGGACCCAGCAGGGCCTGTCCCTGCACGGGGTGGAAGAGAAGTCACACGGCCGCTGGAAGGCTGTTGTGGTGGGCTCCTACGAGCGCGGGGATCGGGCCGTCACCGTACAGAAGCTGTCCGAACTGGCGGACTTCTACGGGGTCCCCATGTCCGAGCTTCTTCCCGGAGGCGCCGCACCTGCTCCCCTGGGACCGACCCCGAAGCTGGTCATCGACCTGGAGCGCATGCAGCAGCTCCCGCAGGAGAAGGCGGGCCCGCTCTCCCGCTACATCGCCACCATCCAGAGTCAGCGCGGGGACTACAACGGGCGTGTGCTGTCCATCCGCCAGGAGGATCTCCGTTCCCTGGCCGTGATCTACGACCGCTCTCCCGCCGATCTCACCGAGGAACTCATCAACTGGGGCGTACTCGACCCCGAGGCACGCCGTGCCGTGGAGTCCTTCTGACTCGCTGTGGGCACCTGCCAGACCACTCCTGGGCGTAGCGCCCTGCCCACTGTGCTACGCCCCGTGTTCCACGGAACCGTCGGGTACGGACACCGACGACCGTAGGACGTCCTCCACCACCGCCAGGAAGGTGGTGGCATCGTTCATGAGTTCTGTTGCGGCCCCCGGATTGAGGGCACTGGGCAGTCCCGCCTCTACGGCGGGCCGCTGGGCCGCACTGGCACTGAACCGGAGCGCCCAGCCGTCCAGACTCGGCTCGGCTTCGGGGAGCAGCTCCCATACGCTTCGGGGACGCTGGCGTTTGCGCCGTGTCCTGTGGCCACACTGAGCAACCACCGCTGCCGCAGCGCGCAATGCGGCGAAATGCGCGTGGAGAAACCGCGTGCTGGGATCTGGCGCCTGGTGAGCTGTACGCAGATACCAGCGAGCCGAGTCGAGGGCGGATCGGGCGGCGGGCAGCAGGGATCTCCGTGCTTTCGTACCCGCAACAGCCGGGTCGTGTTGGGACGAGGGTATCGACGGCACCGATTCGGACATGGCTCGTCCTCCCGCGATCGGTGGGCGCGTGGTTGAGCGAGAGGCTTCCCCTCCCCCCGCCCAACCACGGGATTCGAACTCTCGTTCGAATAGGTTCTATTATCGTACTGAGCACGGGGCCTGTCAACCGCCCGTCAACGCTCACAGCGGCTGTGACCTGCACGCAACCGGTTCGACTGGACTGTGGATCGTGCTTGCGGCAACCGCCCGTAGAATCGCGCCCATGCATCCGAACGCCCAGAAGGTCGCCGCTCGCCTCTCGGAGCTGGGAGTGTCCGGGGACGTGACGACGTTGGCGCAGCCGGCCCCCACCGCGGCCGCTGCCGCCGCTCTGGTGGGCTGCCCGGTGGGAGCCATCGCCAACAGTCTGGTTTTCGCGGTCGAGTATCCGGCAGGTAGCAACGAGACGGGGGGTGGCTGCGCGACCACGGCCGTGCTGGTACTGACCAGCGGAGCCCACCGTGTGGACACTGGCCGCCTCGCCGAGCTGTTGGCCGACTCCGGCCCGGCCCAACCGGTCGTGGGCAGAGCCACGCCGGAGTTCGTCCGCACCCACACTGGCCAGCCCATTGGCGGTGTCGCCCCGGTTGGCCATCCGCGCGCTCTTCCCACCGTCGTAGACACGTGGCTAGCGGACCACGAAACCGTGTGGGCCGCGGGCGGCCACCCGCACACGGTGTTTCCCACCACGTTCTCGGAACTGATCCGGATCACCGGGGGAACGGCGGCCAACGTGGGTACGGACTGAGCTAACCCCACCTCCGGACACCACCGTGATCGGTAGCCAGCCGATGCCTCCGACCGGGAATACTGGTTGGTGGACAGGGCACCGGACAACCAGGTAGGCAGGCGGGCGAACACAGCAATGTCCACAGCTCCCGGAACAGGTGACACGAACCGGTCGAACCACACCGGTGCCACAATCCCCCTGCACGAGCTGGGCGCGGCCTCGTTCGTGACGATGATTCCCACGCTGGTGGACATCTATCGCTGTGCCATGCAGCCACCGGACTACCAGTTGATCGGGCGCCGCGAGATCATGGAACGGCACACGACCATCCCGGGATTCCATGCGGTGGCTGCGGCCGGCCCCACCTCCCCAGACGCTGCGCCCAGGATCGTTGGCTTTGCCTACGGCTTTCCCGGACGTCCCGGACAGTGGTGGTTTGACACGGTCACGGCGGCACTGCGAGACCGTGATGCAGCGGCACGGTCGTCGCTGCGGGAACCGTTCGAGATCGCGGAATTCCATGTCCACCCCGACTGGCAGGGCCAGGGTGTGGGACGCCGGCTACTGGAACGCCTGACGGCGGTGCGCTCCGAGCGCACCGCCGTCCTGTCCACCCACTCGGGGGACTCACGTGCCCGAAAGCTCTATCGGGCCTACGGATTCACGGATATCCTGACGGACTTCTACTTTCCAGGAAACCCGGACCAGCCGTTCACGATCATGACTACCTGGCTGCCCCTACCGGAACTCCAGCCGCACCCAGACGCTGGTACACCTCCCGCGTCGCGGTTGACTGGTTGAAGGTGATGAAGTGGATCCCCGGCACTCCCTCACTCAGCAGCCGCTCGCACAGCTGCGTCGCGTGATCCAGGCCCAGCGCGCGCACAGCTTCGGGATCGTCCTTGACCTTCTCGAACTCCTCGGCCAGGTGCGGCGGGAACGGTGCGCCGGAGAGTTTCTCGGACATCTCGATCGTGGAGTACTTCGTCACCGGCATAATCTCCGGAATGATCGGCATGTCACAGCCCTTTGCCGCCACACGGTCCCGCAGACGCAGATACTGTTCGGCTTCGAAGAACATCTGCGTGATTGCGTAGTCCGCGCCCGCCTCGTGCTTCCGGACGAGGTAGTGCACGTCGGTCTCCACGTCGGGGGAACGCGGATGCTTATACGGGAAGGCGGCGACGCCAACGCTGAAGTCGCTGACGCTCTTGATCAGCCGCACCAGGTCCTCAGCGTACTCCAAGCCATCCGGGTGCTTCACCCACTCCCCGAGCGGGTCACCCGGAGGATCCCCCCGAAGCGCCAGAATGTTGCGCACTCCCACCGCGGCGAATCGGCCCAGGAGGTGGCGTAGTTCGGCCACCGAGTGGTTCACCGCGGTCAGATGCGCGACCGGCAGCAGGGTCGTGTCCGCGGCGATCCCCTCGGTGATGCCCACGGTCCGGTCCCGCGTTCCGCCCCCGGCACCGTAGGTGACGGACACGAACGAGGGCCGCAGTGCCTCCAGCTCGCGAATGACCTGCCAGAGCTTGCGCTCACCCTCCGGTGTCTTCGGCGGGAAGAACTCGAAGGAGAAGGTGGGCTTTCCCGCGCTGAGCAACTCACGGATGTCCCGTGGCCGCTCGAGCGGCTCGGCCGCACTGTCGGCCGCACTGTCGGCCGCACCGTCGGCAGTGCCGGAAATGTCGTTTTGGTCGTTGCGGTCAGTTCGTTCGAGAGACCCAAGCATGGTCTCTACCATAGGTCACCGCATTTTCGAGGTCACGAGCACCCCATACCCTCGCTGCGCAACGCCCCGGTCACCTGGCTGGTGTCCACGGACAGTAGGCTGCGAGCATGGCCTCTGTTGACCCTGCTTCCATCGCTGCGGTCCGCCCGTTCGTCGACGCCGAACTCAAAACCTTTCTGGACCAGCGTCGTACACACCTCCTCGAGATCGGCCCCGAGCTGGAACCGCTGCTGGACTCCCTGGAACGCATGATCAGTGGCGGCAAGCGGATCCGTCCCGCGTTCTGCTACTGGGGATGGCGAGGCGCCGGAGGGCCGGAGGTTCCAGAGATCCACACCGCCGCAGCGGCGCTGGAGCTACTCCAGGCCTGTGCCCTGCTCCACGACGACGTGATCGACAACAGCGACACCCGGCGTGGACTACCCGCGACACATCGCCAGTTGGCCGACCTGCACCACAGCTCCGGGTGGGGTGGATCGGCAACGGCGTTCGGTAACGGCGCCGCGATCCTGTTGGGAGACCTGTGCCTTGCGTGGAGCGACGAACTGTACACGAACAGTGGCCTCTGCCGGGATGCGATAGCTTCCGGGCGTCCCGCCTTCGACGCGATGCGTGCCGAGGTCATGGCGGGCCAGTATCTGGACATGCTCGAACAGGCGCGCCAGACCGAACATGTGGATGCCGCACTGCGGGTCATGCATTACAAGGCGGCGAAGTACACGGTGGAGCGTCCACTGCACCTGGGAGCGCAGCTGGCCGGAGCTTCCGATGACCTGGTCGCGGCCTACACGGCCTACGGGCGCCCCCTGGGCCTGGCCTTCCAGTTGCGCGACGACATTCTGGGGGCCTTCGGCAACCCGGAGCAGACCGGAAAGCCTGCGGGCGACGACTTCCGGGAGGGCAAGCGCACCGTCCTTGTCGCCGAGACACTGCGCCTGGCCAACCCCGACCAGGGCACAGAGTTGCGCAACCTCCTCGGGGATCCCGACCTGTCCGAGGAGACGGTCTCCTGGCTGCGGGATGTGATCGTCTCCAGCGGGGCCCTGCGGGCCTGTGAAGACCGCATCGCGAACTACGCCGCGGAGGCACAGGCCGCCCTGGACGGTATCCGCATGCCCGAGGAGGCACGCCGCGGCCTGGAGGAGCTGGTGGCAGCCGCCACCGTCCGCGACACCTGACGTCCCTGACCCACGGGCCACAGCTGTATCTCCGAGCGAGTGTGGAGCGCGGGTCGCCCCCGAGACCGAGACATAAGCCCGGACACTGCGGAAAGATGACCTCCATGGCCTCCGTCGACCCCTCCGTTCCACCACCGGACCGCTCGAGGGAATCCCCTCGCGGCCCGAGCACAGCCACCGAGCGAGCCCTGGCCCCCGACCTGGCCCGTGGCTTCATGCTGCTACTCATCGCCGTGGCGAACACGCCGTGGTACCTGTGGGGCCGCGACTACACGATGTCGTCGATCCACCCCCCGGACGGCGCCTGGTGGGACCAGCTCACCCAGATCGTGATCATCACCGCGGTGGACGGGCGTATCTACCCGATGTTCGCCTTCCTCTTCGGCTATGGGATGGTGCAGCTGCTGCTGCGCCAGGAGGCCGCGGGTGTTCCGGAACGGGCGGCGCTGGCCCTGCTGCGCCGGCGCAACCTCTGGCTGTTGGTGTTTGGGTGTGCCCACGCGGCCCTGCTGTTCATGGGAGACATTCTCGGGGCCTATGGCCTGGCCGGACTGGTGCTGGCGGCACTGTTCCTCCGCCGCAGTAACCGCACCCTCCTGGTATGGAGCGCCGTCCTGGGGATCGTACTGCTGCTGTTCCTCGCGTTCAGCCTTCTCGGCGCCTACGCCGCCGCAGTACTGGGCGAGCCGGTGGAGCAGGGCTTCACCCCCTACAAGTTCGCGGAATCCACCATGGCCGAGGACAGCTACCTCCACTCGGTCGTGGAGCGCCTCCTCGTCTGGCCACTGCTCGTCGTCATGCAGGGATTGCTGGGGCTGGCGGTTCCGATCGCCATCCTCCTCGGATTCTGGGCGGCCCGACATCGGGTCCTGGAACAGCCGGAGCAGAACCTGCGCCTGTTGGGGTGGACCGCATTCGTGGGCATTGCCGTGGGCTGGCTCGGGGGAGCCCCACACGCAGTGACGCACACCGGCCTGGTGCCGTTCCCCGAGGACGCCATGTTCGTCTTTTCCACCCTCATGCTGCCCACGGGACTCGCTGGCGGCGTCGGCTACGTGGCCCTGTTTGGCCTGATCGGCTACTGGCTACGGAACCGGCCCTCCGGCCCGGTGACAACCGCGGTCTCGGCTGTGGGCAAACGGTCCCTGTCGTGCTACCTCGCACAGTCGGTGGTGTGTGCACCGCTCCTGGCCGCCTGGGGGCTGGGTCTGGGGGCGCACCTGCACAGCAGCAGTATGGCGCTGTTCGCGGTCGCCGTCTGGCTGGTGATACTCCTCGCAGCCTGGGGGCTGGAGCGCGCAGGCCGACGCGGGCCAGCCGAAGTCCTGCTACGTCGGCTCACCTACCGCACGGCACCCGATTCCCGCTGATCCCACCGATGGCCGAACGGACGATTTCCGGGCCGGAACGGCGCAGCCGCGGGGATGGGAACACACCTCCATCCCCGTCCGCGTGCCATGCATGCGAACAGCGCCAGCGTCGCGCAGGATAGGGAGACATGGGTGACGAGACGACGCGCACGATCGGGGTGACCGGCGCCACTGGCGCCATTGGCGGACGTGTGGCCGCCCAGCTGGCTCGCGCAGGGTTCGGGCAACGGCTGATCGTCCGGGATCTGAACCGCGCTCCGGAGTTGCCGGGATCAACGGCAGCCATGGCCACCTACGGCGAAACCACCGCGTTCGAGCGCGCGGCCCGTGGCGTGGACACGCTGTTTCTCGTTTCGGCGACCGAGAGCGAACACCGGGTCGAGGACCATCTGAGCGCCGTCGACGCGGCGCTGGCCGCCGGTGTGGACCGGATCGTCTACCTCTCGTTCCTCAACGCCGGCCCCGCTGCCACCTTTACCTTTGCCCGGGACCACTTCTACACCGAGGCACATATTCGGGCGAGCGGGGTGCGGCACACCTTCCTTCGGCCCAGCCTCTACCTCGACCTGGTGCCGCATTTCGCCGACAGTGACGGTGTGATCCGAGGGCCGGCTGGTCAGGGGCGCGTTGCCTGGGTTTCCCGGGACGACGTCGCGAACGTGGCCGTGGCGGTCCTGACCGGCGGCGTCGAACACGACGAACGTAGCTACGCCATCACGGGCCCCGAGGCGGTCACCCTCTCCGAGACGGTGTCCCGGCTGTCCTCGCTGTCCGGGAGCGTGGTCAGCTATGTTCCCGAGACCTGGAGCGAAGCCCTGAGCTGGCGACTGGCCTCGGGCGTCCCACAGTGGCAGGCCGAGGGCTGGGCGAGCTCCTATGCCGCGATCGCGGCCGGTGAGCTGGACACGGTGAGTACAACCGTGCCGGATCTCACCGGATATCCGGCACAGTCGATCGAAGGCTTCATGCGCCGTCACCCCAGCGCACTCGCCGACATCCATCGCTGAGAGGCCGTTTCCCGCACCGCCCCGTGGGGCGTGGTCAACCGTTGTGCAGATGCGTCCGACTCGTTCGGGCACGCCGGGTCAGTGGGCTCGGAAGATGTGCTCGAACGCTTGGGCAAAGCGGTCGTGATCGTGGACGGGGCTCGCGGACTCGGCTGCCAGCTCGGCGAGTTCGAGTCGCCCCCCCATCTGGCGAGCGGCCCGCTCCAGCTGGTGCCGTTCCCGTTCTCCCTCCAGGATCATCGGATCAGCCAGGACGGAATCGACACGCAGATCGGGAGCGTGGGCCGCGAGCACATCGAGGTAGGTGTGTGCGGCGAAGCCGTCGGTCTCCCCCGACTGGGGTGAGAGGTTGAGCGCAACCAGCCGCCGAGCCCGGGTACCCAGGATGGCGTCGGCGAGTTCCGGGACCTGTAGATGCGGCAGAACACTGGTGAACCAGGACCCGGGACCCAGGACGACCCAGTCCGCTTCTCGCACTGCCTTGACCGCCTGCGGACAGGCCGGCGGTGCGGGCGGCACCAGGGAGATCGACCGAACCCGGCCGCGGGTACTGGCACAGGCCACCTGCCCGCGTAGTGTGCTCACCTCATCCGGGACATCCGGATCCACACCGGCTACCTCAGCCTCGATATCCAGGGGAATCGCGGACATGGGCAATACGCGCCCGTGTGCGCCCAACAACTGGCCCACCCAGTCCAGGCCCGCGACCGCATCCCCCAGCAGCTCCCACAGCGCAACGATGAGTAGATTCCCCACCGCGTGCCCGTGGAGCTCCCCCTCGGAGCGGAACCGATGCTGGACGACCTCACTCCAGGTGTGTCCCCACTCGTCGTCACCACACAGTGCGGCCAGAGCCATCCGCAGGTCCCCCGGCGGCAGCACACCAAGCTCGCGCCGCAGTCGACCGCTGGACCCCCCGTCGTCAGCGACCGTGACGACGCCCGTCACGTCAGTGGTCACGCGGCGTAGCGCGGACAGTGATGCGAACAGGCCGTGTCCGCCGCCCAGGGCCACCACGCGGGGTGGGCACGGTCCGGCGCCTGAATCCGCCGTGAAGGACAGGGAGTCCTGCTCCCAGGGGTCATCGCGTGGCATTCCGTGTGGGCACCCCCGTCCGGTGCGGCTCGGTCATTCTCGGCCAAGGTCCCGATGGTCAACCTGGACCTCAACCCCCTCATCCGCCAAGCGGGAGCCCAGCTGTTCGGCGAGGGCGACACTGCGATGCTTCCCGCCGGTACACCCCACCGCCAGGGTGAGGTAGTGCTTGCCCTCGCGTAGGTATCCGGGCACGAGCAGACGAAGCACTTCAGTGTAGGCGTCCAGCAGTTCCTTCGCGCCCCGCTGCGCCAGAACATACTCCCGGACCGCGGCGTCCTGCCCCGTGAGTGGCCTCAGGTCGGGGATCCAATGGGGGTTGGGCAGGAACCGACAGTCGATCACGAGATCCGCGTCCACCGGAAGTCCGTACTTGTAGCCGAACGAGACGACGTTGCCGCGCAGCTGTTCCTCACTGTCACCCTGGAAGTGCGAAATGACCTTGGCTTTGAGCTGGTGCACGTTCAGGTCAGAGGTGTCGACCACCAAGTCCGCGTCCCCGCGGATAGTACGGAGGACCTCCCGCTCCTCATTGATGCCGTCGGTGATGCGCCCCTCCCCCTGCAACGGGTGCCTGCGCCGCACCGCTTCAAAGCGACGGACCAGGGCATCGTCATCGGCTTCCAGGAACATCACCCGGGCGGCGATCCCTCGGTGGCGCAGCTCCTCCAACATGGTCAACAGATCCTGGGTGAAGGCCATGCTGCGGACATCCACCACAGCCGCGACTCTCGGCACGGCACCGTGGGTGCGCCCGGCGAGGTCAATCATCGTGGGTAGGAGCCCGGGCGGAAGGTTGTCCACGACAAACCAGTCGAGGTCTTCCAGGGCCCGTGCCGCTGTACTGCGTCCAGCGCCCGACATTCCGGTGACGATCACGATCTCGGTCGGTAACGTCCCGGGCAGGCCACCAGAAACGGGACTATCCCCCATCATCCCTACTTTCGTTGTCTGCTCGCGTTCGGCGTGTCCGCGTCTGGTCATCCGAGCCACCGGACTCGGTAAGGGCCTCGTGCACCGCCTGCGCGGTTGCGGGGCCGATCCCGGACACCTCACTGATCTCGGCGACGGTCGCCTCACGCAGTCGCCGCAACGAACCGAACCTCCGGAGCAGGGCCTTGCGCCGCCCCGGTCCGACTCCCGGAACCTGGTCCAGGGCGCTGGTCGTCACGGTCGCGGACCGCGCGCGCCGGTGGTAGGCGATCGCGAAACGGTGCGCCTCATCCCGAACGCGCTGTAGTAGGTACAGCCCCTCACTGGATCGGGGAAGGATCACCGGGTCTGGGTCGTCGGGCAGCCACACCTCTTCCAAGCGCTTCGCCAGGCCACACACGGCCACATCATCGATCCCCAGCTCAACGAGAGCTCGATGTGCGGCCTGGACCTGCGGCCGTCCTCCGTCCACAACTACCAGGTTAGGTGGATAGGCGAAACGCTGCGGCTGCGGCGCCGACCGCGCTGTGGACGTCGGGGCACCCGCGTCGGTTTCGGATCCAGCGGTCCCCGCTCCACCCTCGGTGTCGCCCGGCGTGTCCGATGTCGGTTTCGATGTGTCGGCGATACCAGCCGCCTCCGCTGCCTCGGTCATCCCGGCCAGCGCTCCGCTGCGCTGGCTCTCGTCCAGATAACGCGCGAACCGGCGGTGGACCACCTCGTGGATGGCTGCCACGTCATTGGGACCGGAGGCATCGTGGTTCGTTCCCCGGATCCGGAACCTTCGGTACTCGGACTTGCGGGCCAGCCCGTCCTCGAACACGACCATGGAGGCCACGGTGGCGTCCTGTTGCAGATTGGACACGTCGAAACACTCGATGCGCAGCGGGGCTTGGTCGAGCCCCAGAGCGTCGGCGATCTCGGCGAGGGCGGTGCTGCGTGTAGTCAGGTCACTCGCGCGCCGCGACTTGTGCCGGGCCAGGGTCTGCTCGGCATTGCTACGCACCGTATCGAGGAGGGACCGCTTATCGCCCCTGCGGGGCACCCGGAGCTCCACTCGGGACCCACGAAGCTCGCCGAGCCAGGCGGCAACGGCCTCGGCATCCGCGGGCAGCGCGGATACCAGGACCTCCCGCGGGACCGCCGGGCCCTCGTCCGCGGTGGTGTCCCCGGACCCGGTCGATGCCGTCCCCGGTACGCCGCCGTAGAGCTGGGTGAGAAACTGCTCGACCAGCCCCGCGGTGTCGGTGTCGTCCACCCGGTCCACCACCCAGCCGCGTTGCCCGCGGATTCGCCCCCCACGTACGTAGAACACGTGGGCTGCGGCTTCCAGGGGCTCCTCGGCCAACGCGACGATGTCGCAGTCGACGTTCCCACCGAGCACCACGGACTGCTTCTCCATGACGGTGCGCAACGCCTGGGCGTCGTCACGGAGCCGGGCCGCCCGCTCGTAGTCCTGCTCCTGTGCCGCGGCACGCATCTGCGACTCCAACTGACGTAGGAACCGGCTGGTGTCCCCGGCCATGAAGGCGCAAAAGTCCTCGGCAAGACGGCGGTGCTCCTGGGCGTCGACCCTGCCCACGCACGGTGCGGAACACTTCTCGATGTAGCCGAGCAGGCAGGGACGTCCCGTGGCGCGTGCCCGCCGGAACACCCCCGCCGAGCAGGTCCGGACCGGAAATACCCGCAGCACCAGGTCCACGGTCTCCCGGATGGCCCATGCGTGCGAGTACGGACCGAAGTAGCGAACGCCGCTCTTGCGGCTGCCGCGCATCACCTGGATCCGGGGAAACTCCTCGTTCAGGCTCACCGCGAGATAGGGGTAGCTCTTGTCGTCGCGATAGCGAATGTTGAATCGAGGGTTGTACTCCTTGATCCAGGAGTACTCCAGCTGCAAGGCCTCGACCTCGGTAGTCACGACGGTCCAGTCCACGTCGGCGGCGGTTTGGACCATCGTCTGGGTGCGGGGATGTAGTGCAGCAAAATCCTGGAAGTAGGAGGAAAGCCGCGACCGCAGACTTTTCGCCTTACCAACGTAGATCACGCGGCCGGTGTCGTCCCGGAACCGATACACGCCAGGAGAGTCCGGGATCGAGGCGGGCTCCGGACGGAAGTTCGTCGCCATACCCCCATTCTGGCGTCCGACCGTGACGACCCGCACCCACGAAGCGGCCTGACAGCAACGCTGAGTCCCCTAGGTTTGTACACAGTCACGATTCCATCTCAGAGGGGGTCGACCTCCGTGCCATTGGTGTCCTGGATCATGCTGGGCGTCTCCGTGGCCATATCGGTCCTGCTGGTCACAGTTCTGCATTGGCTGTTGACGCACCAGCTGGCCAAGGTATGGCGCCTTGCCGAGCCACTGGTGCGCCGATGCCGCTACTCCGCCTACGCGGCGGCTGTGGTCATCGGAGTCAACTTCGCACTGCCGGCTCCGGGTGAATTCGACAGCTGGGTCTGGTACCGCAACTTCGACCACGGTATGACGATCGCGATGATCGCCTCCCTAACCTGGTTGGCGCTGTCCGTGGCCTACGCCCTCACCGATGGCGTCCTGGAACGTCTGCGCGTGCACGACGACGACACCGATCGGGCAGCCCGGCGGGTGCGGACCCAGGTCCGCGTTCTGCGCCGGGTGATCTCCTCGACGATCATCGTGCTGGCCACGGCGGCGATTCTGTTCACCTTCGACGAGATCCGGGCGCTGGGCGCCGGGCTGCTCGGTACCGCTGGTCTGTTGGGCATCATCGCCGGTGTCGCCGCCCAGGCCACCCTGGGCAACGTCTTCGCCGGCCTGCAACTGGCCTTCAGCGACGCCCTCCGGATCGACGACGTGGTCGTTGTCGAGGGCGAATGGGGCCGAGTTGAGGAGCTCAGCCTGACCCACGTCGTCGTGCGGATCTGGGACGAGCGACGGCTGGTGCTACCGGTATCCCACTTCACCACCAGCGCGTTCGAAAACTGGACCAAACACGGCGCCACCGTCACCGGGAAGGTTGTCCTCCGGGTCGACTGGCGTACGCCCGTGAACGAACTGCGCGAGCACGTGGGCGGCTACATCGCAAAACATCCGCTGTGGGACGGTCGACGCTGGTCTCTACAAGCGATCGACGTCCTCGAGAGCGGCGTGGTCGAGCTGCGGGTCGTCGTCACAGCCGCCGACTCCGACGCCCAGTGGGACCTGTGTTGCGACATCCGCGAACACATGTTGGCCTACATCGGGGAACACCATCCCGAAGCCCTGCCCCGGCGTCGCGCCGAGCTCGAGGGCGAGGACACGTCCCCGTCCGCGAGCCTGGTCGACGAACGGGCCCGGAGGCAGTCCATCATCGGCGGAACCGACGTGGAGGACTGAGCCAGCTACCGGTGCAGTGGGTCAGCTACTCGGATCGTTGGCAGATCGGGACGGGAACTCCGCACCGTCCGGGGGATCGGAGCGTACGACGACGGTATGCACGATCTTGTCGTGCAGCCCCTGTCGAGCCGGATAGTCCCACAATGGCCACAGCATCGCCAGCAGGGTCAGCAGGGTCAGCACCACCACGATACTGAACGGGGCCCAGGCAAGGGCGGCGACGAGGTTGAGTAGAACGGCTCGCGATGCGGCGGTGGCGGGATCGACCCCCATCGGCACGGTGTCCTCGTGCACGGGCCGCACCCGGACGCGCATCAGCATCTTGCCCGGAGTCTGACCGCTACGGACCACGAAGAATGTCTCGTAGGCGACCCAGGCTCCAAAAACCATCAACGCCAGGACCACGTCGCCAATCAGCAGCTCGTTCGCCCCGGCACCAACCGCGTCGAACGGATCAACCTCCCCCTGGTTCAGGGCCTCCGGGTCGACGGGTTCGGGCTGGGAGACGGGCAGATTCATCACGTCCCGGACCAGCCGTTCGACCACCAGGCTCAGCACCGTCGTCATGATGAGCGTGTCCACCAGGCGAGCACCAACCCGGCGAAACCAGCCCGCCGGCGCGGAGGTGGCGCTCCGCCCCGCCGCCCACTGCCGGAATCGGGGATCGAACGGGCCTTGGCTTTCGCGCACCGGAACACCGCCTCAGGTTGGGGACGAGGCTTATGCTATCCGTCCAGCACTGACCGCAGGAACTGCCCCGTGTAACTCTCCGGAACCGCCGCGACCTCCTCCGGTGTGCCCGTGGCCACCACGGTTCCGCCACGCGCTCCCCCTTCGGGCCCCATGTCGATGACATGGTCGGCAGTTTTGATCACGTCCAGGTTGTGTTCGATGACCAGGACCGTGTTTCCGTTGTCCACCAGACGGTTCAGCACGCCCAACAGCCGCTGGATATCGGCGAAGTGCAGTCCGGTGGTGGGCTCGTCCAGGACGTAGATCGTGCGTCCGGTGGAGCGCCGCTGTAGCTCCGCGGCGAGCTTGACTCGCTGTGCCTCCCCCCCGGACAGAGTGGTTGCCGCCTGTCCGAGGCGTACATAGCCCAGGCCAACATCGTTGAGTGTCTGGAGATGCCGCCGGATCGCGGAGATCGGCTCGAAGAACTCCAGGGCCTCCTCTACCGGCATATCCAACACGTCGGCGATGCTCTTGCCCCGGTAGTGCACGTCGAGGGTCTCCCGGTTGTAGCGCGCCCCGTGACACACCTCACAGGGGACGTACACGTCCGGAAGGAACTGCATCTCGATGCGCAGCGTTCCGTCACCCGCACACGCCTCGCACCGCCCCCCCTTGATATTGAAGGAGAACCGGCCGGGTTGGTATCCGCGCACCTTCGCCTCGGTGGTCTGCGCGAACAGCTTACGGATGTGGTCGAACACCCCGGTGTAGGTCGCCGGGTTCGAGCGCGGGGTACGCCCGATCGGGCTCTGGTCCACGTGCACGATCTTGTCCAGCTGCTTGACCCCGTTGACCCGGGTGTGCCGGCCCGGGACGATGCGCGCCCCGTTCAGCTCCCGCGCCAGCGCCCGATACAGGATCTCGTTGACAAGCGTGGACTTTCCGGATCCCGAGACTCCGGTGATGGTGGTGAACACCCCGAGCGGGAACGGCACGTCGATGTCCGCGAGGTTGTGCTCGCGGGCACCCTTCACGACGATCTCGCGGCCCTTCGTGCGTGGCCGGCGGGTCGGTGGCACCGGGATGTGCCGTCGCCGGGCCAGATAGTCTCCGGTCACCGAGTTCTCGTTGGATACGAGCTCGGCCACCGGACCGGAGACCACCACGTCACCACCGTGCTCTCCGGCTCCGGGGCCGATGTCGACAACCCAGTCACTGGACCGGATGGTGTCCTCGTCGTGTTCGACCACGATCAGGGTGTTTCCGATGTCTCGAAGTCGCCGCAGCGTATCCAGCAACCGGGCGTTGTCCCGTTGGTGCAGCCCGATCGAGGGCTCGTCCAGGACGTAGAGCACGCCCACCAGCCCGGAACCGATCTGGGTCGCCAGGCGGATGCGCTGGGCCTCGCCTCCGGACAGGGAGCCCGCTGACCGCTCCAGATTGAGGTAGTCCAAGCCCACGTCCAGGAGGAATCCGAGCCGGGCGCTGATCTCCTTGAGGACTTGGGCGGCGATAACCTGCTCCCGCTCGCTGAGCTCCAGGTTCCGGAGGAACTCAGCGCAGTCAGCCAGCGGTAGTTCGCTCACCTCGGCGATGGACTTTCCCCCGACCGTGACCGCGAGGATCACCGGCTTGAGCCGACGACCGTGACACGCCGCACACGGAACCACCCGCATGTAGCCTTCCAGTCGTTCCCGACCGGAATCGGTCTCGCTTTCGGAGTGGCGACGTCGCACCCACGGCAGCACCCCTTCAAACGAGGTGTAGTACGAGCGGGTGCGACCGTACCGATTGCGGTACTGGACGTGGACCTCGGTGTCGTGCCCCTCAAGCAGGGCCTTTTGCGCCTTTTTCGGCAGGCGATACCACGGGGTGTCGAGGTCGAATCCGATCGCGTCGGCCACCGCCTGGATCAACCGACCGAAGTGCTCCTGGGCGTGCTTGCTCGACCACGGGCTCAACGCTCCCTCATTGAGGGTCCGTTCCGGATCCGGGACCACGAGTTCGGGATCGACCTCCATCCGGCTGCCGATACCGGCGCATTCCGGACAGGCCCCGTAGGGAGAGTTGAAGGAAAATGAGCGGGGTTCCAGCTCTTCGAACGACAGGTCGTCGTAGGGGCAGTAGAGGTGTTCGGAGAACACACGCTCGCGCTCCGGACTGTCCGGTGGGCTATCGACGAAGTCCAGAATGATGGTGCCCCCGGCGAGCCCCAGCGCCGTCTCGACAGAGTCGGTGAGCCGCTTCTGGACCGAACTGGTGTCGTCGCTGTCTCCGTCGCTGCCCTTGACGACGAGCCGGTCCACCACCACCGCGATGTCGTGTTTCTCGTACCGCTTGAGGGTGGGGGCTTCGTCCAGGCGAACGAGGGCTCCGTCGACCCTGGCCCGGGTGAACCCCTTGGACTGAAGGTCCCGAAACAGTTCGACGTACTCGCCCTTTCGTCCCCGCACCACCGGCGCGAGGACCTGAAACCGGGTTCCGGCCGGCAACTCCAGCACCCGGTCCACGATCGCCTGCGGGGTCTGTCGTGCGATCGGCCGGTGACACTCGGGACAGTGTGGTTTCCCGATCCTGGCGAAGAGGAGCCGCAGGTAGTCGTGGATCTCGGTGATCGTCCCCACGGTGGATCGTGGATTGCGGCTGGTGGACTTCTGGTCGATCGACACCGCGGGGCTCAGCCCCTCGATGAAGTCCACGTCGGGCTTATCCATCTGGCCGAGGAACTGCCGGGCGTAGGCGGACAAGGACTCGACATAGCGCCGCTGCCCCTCGGCGAAGATCGTGTCAAAGGCCAGCGAGGACTTGCCCGACCCGGACAGTCCGGTAAAGACGATCATCGAGTTCCGGGGAAGGTCCACCGAGACGTCCTTGAGATTGTGCTCTCGGGCGCCACGCACCACCAGCTGTTCCGCCATCGAGTCGCGCGGAGGCCGACCTCCGCTACCCCCTTCACAAGCGATCGTGCACCAACCATCGTCGGCCCACACCGCCCCCCAACGGGGCCGGCGTGCCGCCAGGCGCTACATCCCTAACTATGACCAGCAGCAACGCATTCCGCCCTCGGACGGTGCGACCGGACACACCGGCAACGTTACCGCTCAGCGCCTCCGCCCGACGGGCACGTTGGTCACCGTCGCGGCAGGCGCGGAGCCACTCTATCCGAACTTCTGTTCGATGCGCGCGCCGTTGCGGAAACTCGGTGTGCAGCCCTGCGGAGTCGCGAACGGGTCGCGTTCCCTTGAGAGCGTCTCCCGCCAGCAGTGGTCCGCTCAGGGATCTACCGGTGGGTGTCGCGTTCGCATTCCACCACCCTGCGGTGGGCCGAGTAGCGGAGTTTGTGGCTGGTTAGTCCCGCGAATCAGCGGTTGAGCAGGGCCAGCCAGAATACTCGGACTCGGAGCTCGACGCCGGGGCAAGGTCCTGGCGTGAGTCCCGCGCGGATCGCCACAGGCTGGCCACCACGGTGACGGCCATGACGCTCACGATCACCGAGAGAGACACGGGAATACCGACTTCGGGGACCGCGACGCCGTTCTCGTGCAGAGCGTGCAGCAGCATCTTCACACTGATGAACACCATGAGGGCAGCCAACCCCCAGCCGATATAGGCGAGCCGGTCCATGAGTCCGGCGAGCAGAAAGTACAGCTGGCGCAGCCCCATCAACGCGAAGGCGTTGGCCGTGAACACGATGTAGGCATCCTGGGTGAGACCGAAGATTGCCGGGATCGAGTCCAGCGCGAAGACGAGATCCGTCACTCCGATCGCGACGATGACCAGCAGCATGGGGGTGGCGAACCGGCGGTCGCCCAAGCGTACGGTCAGCCGCGCCCCGTGGTAGGTGTCGGTAACCGGCATCACTCGCTTGACCGCACGCACGACCGCACCGTTGGTGTAGTCATCCGTGCCGTGTCCGTTCGAGAGCTGTTCTCGCAGAATCTTCCAGGCCGTGTACAGCAGTAGGGCGGCGAACAGGTAGAACACCTCGCTGAAGGCGTTGACGGCCTGCGCTCCCACAGCGATGAAGAAACCGCGCATAACCAGAGCCACAACGATACCGACCAGCAGAACTTCGTGCTGGTACCTGCGCGGAACGGCGAAGCCACTGATGATCAGATAGAAAATGAAGAGATTGTCGACACTGAGGCTCTTCTCGGTGAGAAAACCCGCGTAGTATTCCCCGGCGGCGGTTGCACCACCGAACATCCAGACGCAACCGCCGAAGACCAGGGCCAATGCCACGTAGAACGTTGCCCACCAGGCGGCTTGTCGAATCCCGAACTCACGTGGACCGCGCGTCTTGCTCCACGGATGGTCAACGATCGCAAGATCCGCGGCGAGAATCCCAATGATTCCGCCGATCGTTGCCAACCACACCCACAGGGGGACATCCATCAGGCCTCCGGCAGCTCAGACCCACGTACCTCGGTACCCGGGCATACGCAACTGACCGGAGGTCTCTCCCGCTCCGACCTGAACGCCGAAGCCGGCGACACCGGGAGGCTTCTGTGCACTCCGTGATGACGAGGCCGCCGCTATCGGGATACTCCCCTCACAGGTGTGGCGCCGGGCCGCATCGGCAGAAACCCACCCGACTCCACTGCTCCCAGGATGCCATGTCCCCCGCGATCCGCAACCACTACCCCGGAGCCAGCGGCGCTCCCCACACACCAGGGTCACGACGGCGGGTACGGGTGCCCGGCCACCGACACCACAGCTCCCAACGGACCCAGCCCCGGTGGCCCTCCTACCTCCCCAGCGGATCTCGATCGCGAGTAGCCGCCACCAGAGTCCTTCCCAGGGGCGGTCGGGCCCGAGTGTCTTTCCTGCCGGCTGGCGGACGTTCAGCCACGGCAGACTCGTCCCAACGTCAACCACAGGCCTCCCGCCGTGGCGGTACCTCTCCACCTCTCCGCCTCTCCGCCTCTCCACCTCTCCACACCACGGCCAACGTGGTGGGAGGCCCGGGGGGTTGTCCTGTCCCCTGGTGAATTGGAGCCAAGGGCGGGCTCGCTCGAGGAAGCCTGGCGTCCGAACTCCGGACCAGTACCGGCACGTGCGGGGCTCAGCACCGGGGCGACACGTCGGGCGGGCACCCCAGCCCCGCCAGCACCAGCCGAAGAACCGGCCTAGGTATCCTCCACCTCGTCGGAATCATCCGCACCGTCGTGCGCCAGGGGCTCCCGTTCCGGAACCTCCGCGGGGAGGAAGGACTCGGTGTAGGGTCCCACCCCGTAGCGCCCAAGGCGCCCGTCTACCGTGCTGGCCACCGCCAGAGCTGTGGCGACGGCACCCGCACTGGTGTCCGCGGAGTCCACGGTCGTGATCCGTGTCTGGGCCTGGTAGACGCGTTCGATCAACCCCCGGTCGGCGGTGGTCGGTGGCCCCGCGACCACGGCACCGCTGGCACCGACCGTGGCAAGGGCCTCCCCCAGGGCGAGCATCGCCGTGTCCGTATCCGTAGAGGTGTCAACGGCACCGGAGTCGTCTGTTGTGGGCGCCGACGCTCCGGAGGCTACGAGCACCGCGATGTCCGCACCGGCTTGCGGGTCCCCAACCGTGGTGACCAGTCCGGCCTGGTCGAATCCCTCCACGACGGTGCCAGCGTCCAGCTGGGCGCTGCTCTCTTCGACAGCGGCATCGGTGTCCCCCTGACCGGGCTCCGCCTCGGCACCGGCCGGATCGAGGAGGGCGTGCGCCAGCTGGGTTCCGGCCCTGCGGTGTGCATCGCCATCGGGCAGGTCCACACCAGACGCCAGCTGGGTGGTCAGCTCGTCCAGAAACACACGTTCCTCAGGGTCCACATAGGTCTCCGTCAGGCGAAGCTGACCCGTCACGGTGGCCCCCGCCTGATCGAAGCGGTCGATGAGCTCGCTACTCACCCCGTCCTCGGCTCCCGGCGCCTCGACAAGGACCACACGGACCCCGTCCAGGCGCCCGCCGAGGATTTCTCCGGCGTAGGCGTCGAGGAGCTCGTCAGCCCCGGCGACACGGCTCTGGGCCAGATCCCGGTGCTCCTGCATCTCCGCAAGCTGTTCCCGCGTCTCGTTGGCGTCACTGGAAAGTCGCTGCATCACCGGGTCCTGCAACACGGTTGTTCCCAGGACCAGACCCACCGTCAGCGCGAGCAGCACGGCAACGATCGACACCACGTGATATCGGAAACCGATCACGGGATCACCTCACCCAGCCAGGTACGAAACGTCTCCCAGGAGGCGTCCTGGGCCTCGAGGTACACCTGTCCGACGGGAGTGCTGTAGCCGGCGACGAGGACCACCAGCAGCGCGGCCACCACCAGGGTCAGGAGTGCGGAGACGGACACCCGGCTGCGGTGCAGCCTGCTGGCCGCCCGCGCGTCGACCAGTGTGCCGCCCACGCGCAGCTGCGCGAGAAACGTTCCAGCCACGAGCGATCTTCCCCCGTCGAGCAGCTCCGGAAGCGAGCGGTGCATCCCCGCGGTCACGATCACCGGTGCGCCGGACCCGTCCGCCAGCAACAGGGCAGCGGCAACGCTACTGCTGGCCGAATGGAGCACCGGAACATCACGCTCCGGCCGCGCGAGGCGCTCCCGTCCGGGGACCGGCCCGTCCGCGGCCGCGTGGGCCACGATCTCCGCCCCGCAGTCCACCACCCTCTCGGAGAGAGTGGTCAGATCGGCGAGGACCAGGTCCGGGCGGTATCCGAGCTCCAGCAGTGACTCCGCCGCGTCGTCGACAGCCAGCAGTAGGGGCCGGTACTCCCGGCGGTAGGCACGCAGGAGGTCCAGGTCGTGACGAAGGTGTCGTCCCCGAACCGCGACCACCACGTGGCGACCCGAGAGTGGGGTTGTGAGCTCGGGGATTCCGACACCATCGAGATACAGGGCGCTGTCGTGCCGCAGGCACTCCCGGGCGCCGGCTGCCAGGGCCTCCAGTTGCACGCACATTCCGGCGCGGGCTTCACTGGTGGCCGCGGCGAGCCAGGCCGCGTCCCGCGGGGTGCCGCCCGCGAGTGGCACGGATCCTCGGTAGAGGGTCCCCTCTTCCAGACGCAGCCGCTCCCCGTCCACCACCCGGCCGAAGACGGACGGATCGACCTCGTCGACGAGCGGAATCCCCGCATCCATGACCACCTGCGGCCCGAGATTAGGATAACGGCCGGTCATACTGCTGGCGACGTTGAGCACCGCGGCAACCGAGTGGTCCACCAGGTACTGGGCGGTGTCCCGGTCGAGGTCGACCCGGTCGATAACCGCGATATCACCGGGACGCAGTCGACCTGTGAGGGCTTCCGTCGCGTGGTGCAGCCGAACGCGGGCGTGGATCGCCACGGTGGCCGTCGACGGCCCGTTCCGTCCCCCAGCCTCCCGGCCATGCTGCTGGCGGTGCTGCGCCTTGGTCCACCCGGTACGTAGTCCCATCACGCAGCATCGTTTCAGAACACAGGGTCATTGTCCGGAAACCGATAGTCACGGCGTGTTTGCCAGAGTGCCGCACCTGTGCCGGCATGGCCCGTGCCCAACGCCCCGGGACATCGCGCCGAGAAAGTGCCCGGGGAACAGCGGTGTGTGCGAGGTTGGAGCAGATAGTGTTGCTGCGGGGTGAGCCCTACGGGCCTTGGTCCGGTCCCCGAGGCCCCTCCCCCGGGTGTTCGCCACCACCGCGGTTCACACGCGTGGATCTAGGCTTCGCCACCGTTGGCGGCGGCGAGCAGTTCCTCCGCATGCGCGCGCCCCAGTTCGGAGTCCTCCAGCCCGGCCAGCATGCGGGCGAGCTCGCGGCGCCTCCCCTCGCGGTCGAGGCGGTGAATCCCACTTTCGGTGACGAGACCGTCATTGGATTTCTCCACCACGAGGTGGGCGTCCGCGAACGCGGCTACCTGGGGAAGATGGGTAACCACGATCACCTGTGCGGTCCGCGCGAGTTGGGCCAACCGGCGACCGATCTCCACGGCGGCCTTTCCCCCAACTCCCGCATCAACCTCGTCGAAAACGAACGTGGGCACCGGGTCGGCGCCGGCAAAAACCACCTCGATCGCCAGCATCACGCGGGATAGTTCCCCACCCGAGGCGCCCTTCTGGAGTGGCAGTGGGGGGGCGCTCGGATGCGCCGCGAGCTGCACCTCCACCTCGTCGCGCCCCTGCGGACCGAACTCGCTCCCCGTGGTCACCTGCACCGATACCGAGGCGTGTGGCATCGCCAGGGCCCGCAGCTCCGCGGTCACCGCCTCGCCGAACCGCTGGGCCGCGTCGCCGCGCAGCCGGCTGAGAGTGTCGGCCTGGTCCGTCAGCCGCTGGGCCAGGGTGTCCCGTTCGGTCTGGAGCTCGGCGATGCGTTCGTCGTCGCCCTCGAGGTCGGCGAGGCGCGCGGAGGCATTCTCCGCCCAGGAGAGTACCTCGTCGACGGACGCACCGTACTTGCGCATCAGCTGACCCAGTTCGGCACGTCGCTCCTGCACCGCCGCGAGACGGGCGGGGTCGGCTTCCACCGACTCCGCGTAGGAGGCGAGTTCGGTGGCCGCGTCGGAGAGTACATAACTCACCTCGTCGAGCCGGTCCGCGACCGCCGCGAGTGCAGCGTCATGCTCGCGCACCGCCGTCAGCGCCTGCCGGGCCGTGGCCAGGATCCCGACCACGTCCGCGTCGATCTCGGCGGCGGGATCGCCCACCAGGCCCGCATGCGCGGTTGTCGCCGCGATGCGCAGCTCCTCGGCGTGGGCCAACCGCTGCTCCTCGGCCTCGAGTTCACTGTCCTCGCCGGGTTTCGGGTCGGCAGCGGTGATCTCCTCAACCCCGAACCGCAGGAGGTCGACTTCCTGGCGACGTTCCTGCGCGCGGGTGGTCAGCTCGTCGAGCGCCTCCTGGACCTCACGGTGGCGCCGGTAGGTCGTGGCGTACTCGGCGAGGGCAGTGCGCAGCTCTGGTCCAGCGTAACGATCCAACGCGGACCGTTGCCGGTCGGTGCGCAGCAACCGATGCTGATCAGACTGGCCGTGCACGGCGACCAGTTCGTCGGCGAGCATGGCGAGCGTACTCACGGGAGTGGACCGGCCTCCGAGCGTGGCGCGGGATCGGCCCTCGGCGGAGACGGTTCGGGCGATGATCAGTTCCCCGTCCTCGACCGCCCCACCGGCCTCGGCCACTCGCTCGGCCGTGCGACCGTCGCCGGGGACAGTCAGCCGCCCCTCGACCAGCGCCCGCTCGGCGCCGGGCCGGATCCGGCGCGGATCGGCGCGCCCTCCGAACAGCAGCCCGAGCCCGGTAACCACCATGGTCTTACCGGCACCGGTCTCTCCTGTGACGACAGTCAGCCCCGGAGACAGCTCCAGCACCGCCTCGTCGATCACACCCAGGCGTTCTATTCGGACTTCCTCGAGCACCGGCCCTCCTGCTCCCGCTGTCGCTGGCGCGTGGGACTACGCGTCGTCACGCCACTCTGCGCGGCCACGCCAGCCGGCCACAGGCAGCCCGAACTTCGCGACAAGCCGGTCGGTGAACGCTGCCGTTCGCAGCCGGGCCAACCGTACCGGCATCTCTCCGCGCGACACCTCGATTCGTGCCCCGGCCGGCAATTCGACCATACGACGTCCATCACACCAGAGCACCCCATCGGCCGTGTCGGGGAGCACCTCCAATGCAACGGTGCGACTCGGTGAAATGACGAAGGGTCCGGCAAACAGTGCATGCGCCGCGATGGGAACCACCAGCATTGCCTCCACCTCCGGCCACACGATGGGGCCACCGGCCGAGAAGGCATGGGCGGTGGATCCGGTTGGCGTGGCGCACACCACACCGTCACACCCCCACCGGGAGAGGGGACGACCGTCCACCTCCAAAACCATCTCCAGCATCCGGCGTGCCGCGGCCTTCTCCAGCGTGGCCTCATTGAGCGCCCAGGTTCGCGCCGTGGGGGTGTCATGGGAACGTCCACCGTTGTAGACGACGACGTCCAGCGTCATCCGTTCCTCGACGTTGTAGTCCTGGTCCACCACGCTGTGCACAGTGGCGGTGATGTCTTCCCGCTCGGCCTCGGCGAGGAAGCCGATGTGCCCGAGATTGACCCCGAGCAGGGGGGCGCCGGACCCCCGCACCATCTCCGCCGCCCGCAGCAGCGTCCCATCGCCGCCCAGCACCATGACCAGTTCCACCCCGTCGGCCACACTGGCACCGGCTCCGGTCGGCACCGGCTCCACGGGCTTCAGGTCGATACCGGAGCGCTTCAGGTCCAGCAGCTCCGATTCCAGCATCCGTACCGTCATGCCGGCCTCGGTCAGCCGCTGGTGAACCAACTGCACGCTGCGCAGTGCCGCCCGCCGCCCCGTATGCGCCAACAGCAGGATCCGTCGGCATGACGTCTCTCGCTCCGCCACCCCCGAGACCCCGGCAGCATCTGGTGCAGCCGTGTCGGTGTGTACGTCACCCTCTGCTGTTCCGGCTCCGTGCCCGCCCGCGTCCACCTGCACCTGCCCGCCTGGTCCCGATGTCGGCACTCCCACTCCTTCTGCGTCCCCGGTATCCGCCTGGTGACCGCCTACACGACCGTGGCCCACGGTGCGGCGCCGTTGAGCACGCGTGTCGCTGCGGGCACGTCCCGCACCGGCCAGGGTGTGGCCTGCCGGGAACACGAGCACGATCCCAGCGTCTCACTGTGGACCGGTGGCGACAGCCCGGTCCAGGTCCTGCTCCCGGAGCGGTCCGGCACCGTCGGCACGTTCGGCGAACCAGACCAGATACTCCACGTTTCCGGACGGCCCCGGCAGGGGGCTCGCCGTCACGCCCCGCACCCCGAGCCCCAGCTCCGCGGCGGCACGCGCCACCTGCCGCACCGCACTCGCGCGCAGTTCGGGGTCGCGGACAACCCCTCGGGCTCCCACCTGCTCCCTGCCCACCTCGAACTGTGGTTTGACCAGCAGAACATAGTCAGCCCGTGGTCGTGCGCACCGGTGCAGGGCGTCGAGGACCAGGCGCAAGGAGATGAAGGACAGGTCCGCGACGACGAGATCCACCGGGTCGCCCACCTGACCCGGATCCAGATCACGAACGTTGCACCGCTCCAGCACCGTCACCCGGGGGTCCGAACGCAGTGACCAGTCCAGCTGCCCGTACCCCACATCCACCGCCACCACGTGCGCGGCACCGCGCCGCAACAGCACATCCGTGAAACCACCGGTACAGGCGCCGGCGTCGAGACACCTGCGTCCCACAACGGGAAATTCGAAGGCCGACAGCGCGCCGAGCAGCTTATGCGCGCCACGGGACACATACTGTGGCTGTGCGCTGTCCTCGGCCGAGACGACGACCGGCTGATCCAGGCGGACCTGAGTGGCGGCCTTGGTGGCCACCACACCGTTGACCCGGACCCGCTGCTGTTCGATGAGCTCCGCGGCGGCGGAACGCGAGCGCGCGTAGCCACGCCGGACGAGTTCGGCATCCAGTCGGCTGAGCCTGGGCATCGGTCAGGTGTCCGTCCCAGGACCGGAGCGATCCTCGACCTCGGACAGGGCGTCGACGAGATGTCGGTGGATTTCGTCGAACACCGCCACATGGTCAGCCGTGGGACGGTTCCCGAGCTCCGCGAGGCGCTCGCGGGTAGCGCGTGTCACGGATCCGTCGGTGTTGGCCGACTCCTGTTCCACCCCGTCCCGCACCGGGCATCCACCTTCCTGGCTCGTCGTCGCCACCAGGGGCGCTCCGGGCACCAACCTACCTGGACTCAGGTTGAGTCAGCGTCGCCGCGGGATCCGGAGGCACCCGTGCCGCCGGATCCGCCTGCCTGCCCGCTGCGCTTGCCCGTCCCCTTCGTGGAGCGGGCCTTTCCACTCGATGCGGTCGTCGACTTCGCCTTGGTTGAGCGATTCTTACCGCCGGTAGCGCGCTTTGCCTGCTTCGCGCCCGCGGCCGTGGAGGTGGTCGCCGAGGATCCCGAACTGGCCTCGCCGTGAGCCTCCTGGGTTGTTTGCGTGGCCGTGGCGGCTGCCGACGTGGGCGTGGCTTGCGTCGCAGCGGCCGTGTCGCCCCGATCGGTTCCCTCCGCATTGGTGGCGGAGTCTGTGTCGGGTGTACCGGCCGCCGTGGTTGTGCTGACGGCACCGGAGGTGCTCCCCGGGGAGGCTCCATCCACCCGGGTTGTCGGAGTCGCTTCCTGTTCCGGTCCGGTTGCGACGCCAGCCGGAGTCTGGCCCGTGGTGGTTCCGGCTGTGGGTTCCCCGGCGCTTTCGCCCGCGGTGGCTGTCGCCTGTGGATGCTGTACGTGCTGCGGATGGTCGACGACGGGGTTCTCGGCGGCACGATGCTGCGGGACACCGGCGACCGCATTCCCCACACCCGCCCCCAGACCATCCGTGGTACCCACGTTCCGGGCCGCAGCCCCGGCACCGGATGGGCGTGTGGCGAGACGTCGTTCCAGATCGGCGATCCGTCGCACGGCCCGTTCGTACTCGGCACGCGGGACGACATCCAGGTGCGCGACCTGGCGGCTCACCTCCTGCTCGATGAGTTCCGTCAACCGAGCTCGGTTGTACGCGCTGGTCTCCACGAGCTGCGCGGCGAGGGTTTGGATCTCCTTGCCCGTGCGCCCGCCGACGGGGCTGGGTTCCCGGTTCTCGTCCGTACCCTGCTCCCCAGCACCGGATCCGGCCGCCTGCTGACTCTCGCGCAGCAGTGTTCGGGCCGCCGCCACGGCCCGCTTACGGGTGAGTTCGGTGAACCCACTGGCGGCGTCGAGATAGGTCCGAACCACGTCGATCACCATGAGCCGTGCACTCCTCCGTTAGCTGCGAACTCTCCCGGTGGCACGACGCTATCGCCGACAGCGCCCCGCATGGGCCCGATCACCGCAAGGAACATCCCGAGAGAAACAGGTGGGAGCGCACCCGTCCCGGGCCCACCTACTCGGCGGCGAGGCTCATGGTGTAGACGACCGTGTCATCATCCTGCACCAGTGTGACGTGGGACGCACCGGCCTCGGCGAGGTCCTGCCAGTTCTCCCCCAGCCAAGTCTCGGCGTCCCCCCGCGAGGGAAACGTCTCGGTGTTGATCTCCCCCAGATCCAGTACCTGGCCGTCGCTGCCTGCACACCGCCACGTCCACGCCATGAGCCATCCCTGTCCGTCTCGACACATCCCGGGGTGTCGAGCCTAACGTGTGGACGTCGGTGAGCTTCGGTGCACACATGCTGTTTACTGTCGACCGTGCGTATTCGACTGTCCGGAACCGGAGGAAGCTCCGGTTGGCCGGCCCCCAGATGCCGATGTGCCTCCTGCCGGCACGCGGAGTCCAACCGGCGGGCACCGACATATGTGACGGTGGACGACACCTTCGTTCTCCCAGACCCGGCGAGCCACAGTGTGCCCAGGGTCCCGGACGGATACACGGTCGAGCCGATCGACCACGGAACCCTGGTCTGCGGTCCCGAGGGGGACCGGCTGTTGTACGCCCATGCCTCCCCGGTCTGCGCGGCCGCCGACCAGGTCGACATGGTTCTGGTCGACGTGGTGACGAGCCCGAGCGTGACCGGTGCGCTACGCCGGTGTGGCGTGGTGGGCACCAGCACCGCGGTTATCGGCCTCGGTGGGGACCACCGGGTGCCCTCCCCACAGGAGCTGGAACGCCGGGGACGGATGTGGGGGGCACTGATCGCCTCAGACAACCAGGAACTCCGGTGCCCGCCCACGGCGTGGCCCCCACCCCGCACCCGAGGGCCGCGCCGCACCCTGGTCCTCGGCGGTGCCCGGTCCGGCAAATCCGCCGAGGCGGAGCTGCGGCTCCAAGCCGAACCGGAGGTGACCTACGTGGCCACCGGGCCGCTCCCGAGCGCGGACGACCCGGCCTGGCAGCAGCGGGTGGCACTGCATCGGCAGCGCCGTCCGGACTGGTGGCGCACCGAGGAGACCCTGGACGTGGCCGGCCTGCTGGCTACCAGCACCGGCGCTATCCTTCTGGACGGTCTGGGCAGCTGGCTCGCGGCCACCATGGACAACTGTGGGATCTGGCGCGAGGAGACGGGGCCGAACGCGGTCGGGGCGGGAGCACCTCCCCCCGAAGCGGCCACGGCGGAAGTGTGGCGGCGGGTGGAGGAGCTGGCAGAGGCCTGGCGTCAGACCCGCGCCAACGTCGTGGCCGTCAGTGACGAGGTCGGCTGGGGCGTGGTCCCCGCCACCGCCAGCGGGGGGCTATTCCGAGACTGGTTGGGCCGCCTCAACGAGAGACTCGCCCACGAATCTGAGGAGGTCCTCCTCACGGTGGCCGGTCGTGTGCTGGAGCTGTCGTGACCGCGGCGTGGGGCGCGGGGCTACGTCTGGCTGTGGGAACACTGACCGTGTTTCCGGTGCGTCCTGTGGACGTGAACCGCACTGTGGCGGGCTGGGCCATGCTCTTCGCGCCCCTGGCCGGGCTACTTCTGGCGGTGGCATCCGGAATCCTCCTCGGCGGGCTGCTGGCGGTGGGAACCTCCCCCCTGCTGGCCGCTGTCCTGACACTCGGACTCCTCACCGTGCTGACGCGCGGCCTGCACCTGGACGGGCTTGCCGACCTCGCGGACGGGCTGGGCAGCGCGCGCCCCGCCGAGCAGGCCGTGGACATCATGCGACGTTCCGACATCGGGCCGTTCGGCGTGCTCTCCCTGATCTTCACTGTGGCGATCCAGGCAGCCGCACTGAGCCACATCGCGGCCCTGGGAACAGTCACCGTGGCCGGGGCCCTGGGGGGCGCTGTGATCTCCGGACGCCTTGCAGTGACCTGGACGTGCCGCCGGGGCGTACCCGCGGGACGCGCTGAGGGACTGGGGGCGATGGTCGCGGAGTCGGTGTCTGCGCGCGGAGCTGGAACCGTCGTGGTCCTGGTGCTCCTGGGGTGTTCCATGGTTGGAGCGCTGGCAACCACCGTGGGGACCACTCCGGTGGGAACAGTGTGGATGTCGGTGGTGCTACCGCTGGCCAGCCTTGGCGGCCTGGCGACAGCCGAGGCGTTGCGTCGCCACGCGGTACGCCGCCTGGGGGGGATCACCGGAGATGTCCTCGGCGCCGTGTGCGAAGTCGCCACAACCGCCACCCTGGTCCTGAGCGCGGTGCTGCTGTCCTGGATCCCATGAGTGTCACCGGCCCGGGCACGCGGTCCCGCCCGCACAGGTCACGGCCATCGGCCAGAACCCGGTGGTGCTGTCGCCGACCTCACACCCGGCCGGGACAGCGCCTGCACAGCCAGCTGAAGCGGCTCGGACACACGGGGCCACTGGTTCCATCGATCACACGAAAAACCCGCCCTACGCACGCCCAGAAGAACGACGAAAATTCTCCCGACAGCCACTTTCGGCATTCCTTCGGCATGGCGAGCGTTGTCGGGACGTCGCGTGTCCACTCGGGATGCGCACGGACTAGCATCGGGGGCGTGAGCACCACGTCAGTCACCCAACAGTCCCCCGTCACCATCGCTGCCGACGCCGTCGTGGTCGGCTACTACACAACGGATACCGGCCTGGAGCCAGCCCCCGGCGCCGAACCCGTGGACGCCTCCGTCACCGGCGGGCTCTCCGCGGCCCTCACGACCCTCGGCGCCGACGGTAGCGAAGGTTCCGTGCACGCCGTACCCAGTCTGGGATCCACCACCGCACCGCAGATCCTCGCGGTCGGCCTGGGCGCCCGCCCCACCGACGCATCCGCTCCGGAGCGGGATGTGTTGCGGCGGGCCGCCGGTGCGGCCCTGCGGGCCATCAGTGGCCCCCGCACGACCGTAGCCCTGGCCCTGCCGAGCGCCACCGCTGTCGATGCCGAAGCGGTGGCCCTGGGCGCGCTGCTGGGCAACTACTCCTTCCAGCGCTACCGCGGCACGGAGACACCGACGACCGAATCGCTGCGGATCATCAGCACCGCCGAGGGCGCCAAGGCGGCCGTTGAGCACGGTCAGACCGTGGCCGAGGCGGTCTCGTTGGCGCGGGATCTGGTCAACACCGCACCCGCCGATCTCGTTCCGGAGGACTTCGCGGGGGTCGCGGAACAGTGCGCCCGCGAGTACGGCCTGGAGATCGACATTCTCGATGAACAGGCCCTCGCCGAGCAGGGCTATGGCGGCCATGTCGGGGTCGGGCAGGGTTCGGTCAACCCGCCCCGCCTGGTGCGCCTGTCCTACACGCATCCCGCGGCCACAGCCACACTGGCCTTCGTGGGTAAGGGCATCACCTTCGACAGTGGTGGCCTGTCCCTCAAGCCCAGCAACGCCATGGACTGGATGAAGTCGGACATGGGCGGCGCCGCGGCCGCGTTGGGGGCGATACGGGCCATCGCCGCGGCCCAGACCAAAGTCAATGTGGTCTGCTATCTGGCCTTGGCCGAGAACATGCCCAGTGGCACCGCACAACGCCCCTCGGACGTCATCACCATCTACGGCGGACGCACGGTCGAGGTGATGAACACCGACGCGGAAGGGCGACTGGTGCTTGCCGACGCCCTGGTCCGCGCGCAGGAGGACCACCCGGACCTCATCGTGGACGTGGCCACACTGACCGGGGCCCAGCTCGTAGCCCTGGGGACCCGCGTGTTCGGAATCATGGCCAACGACGATGACGTTCGCAGTGCCGTTGCCACGGCCGCCGCGGACGCCGGGGAAGGGGCCTGGCCGATGCCGCTGCCCGAGGAGCTTCGCAAGGGTCTGGACTCCACGGTTGCCGACATTGCCAACGTGTCCGGAGATCGGTGGGGTGGCATGCTCGCCGCGGGGGTGTTCCTCCGGGAGTTCATCGCCGAGGGCGTGCCGTGGGCCCACCTCGACATCGCCGGGCCGGCCTTCAACCAGGGCGAGGCCTATGGCTACACGCCCAAGGGCGGAACCGGTGCAGCGACCCGCACGCTCGTGCGTGTCGCCGACGCCTATGCCGCGGACTGACCCGACCGTTTCCGGTGGTGACCGCTGTGGTGGCCGCCGGCAGCCGTGGCCGAATAAGCGACACAACCCGACATGAAACACGACATAAGGAGTGTCAACCCCGTGAGTGAGAGCGGCGGCACCTTCGACCTCGTCATCCTGGGCGGCGGCAGCGGCGGCTATGCGGCGGCCATCCGTGCTGCGGAACTGGACATGAGCGTCGCGCTGATCGAGAAGGACAAGCTCGGCGGCACATGCCTGCACTACGGCTGCATCCCGACCAAGGCCCTGCTGCACTCGGCGGAGGTCGCCGACAACACCCGCGAGAGCGAGTCCCTGGGCGTTCAGGCCACCTTCCAGGGCATCGACATGGCCGCCGTGCACAAGTACAAGGACAAGATCATCAGTGGCACCCACAAGGGGTTGTCCGGGCTGATCTCAGGGCACGGCATCACCGTTGTCGAGGGTGAGGGCAAGCTCACCGCCCCCAATCAGGTCACCGTGAACGGTGCCGTGTACGAGGGGCGCAACATCCTGTTGGCCACCGGTTCGGCACCCAAGACGCTCGGGCTCGACATCGACGGCACCAAGGTCATCACCAGTGAGGAGGCGCTACGGCTGGACCGGGTACCCGCCTCCATGATCGTGCTCGGTGGCGGGGTCATCGGGGTCGAGTTCGCGAGTGTGTACCGCTCCTACGGAGCGGAGGTCACGGTCGTCGAGGCCCTTCCCCACCTGGTTCCCACTGAGGAGGAGTCCAGTTCCAAGCTGTTGGAGCGGGCGTTCCGCCGGCGGGGCATCAAGTACGAGCTGGGGACCCCGTTCGAGAGCGTGAAGACGACGGACAACGGTGTCAGTGTCTCCCTTCAGGGTGGAAAGTCCCTGGAGGCGGAGGTTCTGCTGGTTGCCGTGGGACGGGGCCCGGTCTCCACCGGCCTGGGCTACGAGGAGGCCGGCATTCGGATGGACCGGGGCCTGGTGCAGGTCGACGAAAACCTGCACACGGGTATCGGGAACATCTACGCCGTCGGTGACCTCACCCCGGGGCCACAGCTGGCGCACGTGGGCTTCGCCGAAGGCATCTATGTGGCCGAGCAGATCGCCGGCCTGAACCCGGTTCCGATCGACTACGACGGCGTGCCCCGCATCACCTACTGCGAGCCCGAGGTCGCCTCGGTGGGGCTGACCACGACGGAAGCCCAGCGGCGGGGCTACGAGACGACCGAGTACACGTTCAACCTGGCCGGGCTCGGCAAGGCCAAGATCCTCGGCACCCAGGGCGCGGTCAAGGTGATCTCGGCCAAGGACGGACCGGTCCTCGGAGTCCACATGGTGGGTAGCCGGGTTGGCGAGCTCATCGCCGAGGGACAGCTGATCTACAACTGGGAAGCCCTCCCCGCGGAGGTCGCCCAGTTGATCCACCCGCACCCGACCATGTCCGAGGCACTGGGCGAAGCACACCTCGCCCTCGCCGGAAAGCCGCTCCACACGCACGACTGACCGAGGGTGTTGAAGTGGGTGCGGGCACACGGCGGTGTGTGTGCCCGCATCCGGAGCATTCGTCCGGCCGCCGGCCTACGCCCTGGAGTGGTTCAACCGAGCGCTTCCGGGCCGCTGTCCCGGAACGACGCGAACACACCCGACCGAACCCATGCAAGAGGAAACCATGTCCACTCCGATCAAACTTCCGAACCTCGGCGAGAGCATCACCGAAGGAACGGTCACGCAATGGTTGAAGCGTGAGGGCGACTCTGTCGAGGTCGACGAGCCCCTCCTGGAAGTGTCCACCGACAAGGTCGACACCGAGATCCCGTCCCCGGCCGCGGGTGTCCTCACCAAGATCCTGGTCAACGAGGACGAAACGGTCGAGGTGGGCGCCGAGATCGCCATGATCGGCTCGGCGACCGACGACGCCCCTGCCGATTCCGCTGCCAGCGCCCAGCCAGCCACCGAGCCCGCGGCTGCTCAGGCCCCGGCGCAGCCGGAACCCCAGCAGCAGTCCCCGGAGCAGCCCGCACAGCCGGCCCAGCCCGCGCAGCCCGCACAGCCCGCCCAGCCCACTCCCGCCGCACCGGCCCAGCCGCAACCGGCCTCCGCCAGCGCACAACCGTCGACGAGCTCCCCGGCGGTGGACGTCGGGATGGTTAGCGGCACCTCCCCCGGCACCGACGCGGGCGGCCAGCCCGAGGGAGACGGAACGAGCGAGGCCTACGTCACTCCGCTGGTGCGCAAGCTCGCCGCCGAAAAGGGAGTCGACCTTGCCACGGTGCAGGGCACCGGAGTCGGAGGCCGCATCCGCAAGCAGGATGTTCTGGACGCGTCCCAGGCGCGCTCCGCTGCTTCTGCTTCTGCCGCGGCCGCATCGGCCTCCACGCCAGCCGCGGCCCCGGTACGGCCGAGCCCTGGCACACCGGACACCTCACTGCGGGGCCGCACCGAGCAGATGACCCGCCTGCGGCAGACCATAGCTGAGGGCATGGTCGAGTCCCAGCAGGTAGCTGCCCAGCAGACGCAGGTGATCGAGGTCGATGTCACCCGCATCGACCGACTGCGTGACCTCGCCCGCGGAGACTTCGAGTCTCGCGAGGGGGCGCGTCTGTCCTTCTTCCCGTTCTTTGCCCTGGCCACGGTCGAGGCTCTCAAACAGCACCCGAAACTCAACGCGGTGATCGACGGGGAGAAGAAGGAGGTCACCTACCACGCGGTGGAGAACCTCGGGATCACGGTGGACACCGATCGCGGGCTGCTGGCCAGCGTGATCAAGGACGCGGGTGATCTGAACTTGGGCGGGCTGGCCCGCAAGATCGCGGACCTGGCGACCCGCACCCGGTCCGGTGACCTGAGCCCCGATGAGCTGAGCGGGGGGACCTTCACACTGACCAATATCGGCCGGGTGGGGGCCCTCTTCGAAACACCGATCATCAATCAGCCTCAGGTCGGCATCCTGAGCGTCGGTGAGGTTGTGAAGCGACCGGTTGTCGTGGAGGACCAGCAGCTCGGCGAGGTCATCGCCGTGCGCTCCATGGTCTATCTGGCACTGAGCTACGACCAGCGTCTGATCGACGGAGACGACGCGGCCCGGTTCCTGGCCACAGTTCGGGAACGGCTCGAGGAAGGCGCGTTCGAAGCCGAACTCGGTCTGGGCTGAGACTGGGCATCCCGTGTCGCCAGGTGGGGTGGCTGGACGGTCACCCCACCCCCGGCCCGCTCCCCGTACCCGGAGAGTGGTGGGGAGTAGTCGTCCCGTCGAGTGGGTATCGCCGCCTCCATGAGAATCGCGATGACCGGCGCCTCGGGACTAATCGGATCGACCCTGGGTTCGTCCCTGACCGCTGACGGCCACGAGGTCCAGCGACTGGTGCGTCGCAGCGCACGCACCAGTGACGAAGTGGCGTGGGATCCGGGCCGGGGATACGTCGACACCGACAGCTTGGCTGGCGCTGATGCCGTCGTGCACCTCGCAGGTGCCCCGATCGGTCCACGACGCTGGACCAGTGCGTATAAGCGCCAGATTCTGGAGAGTCGCACCACTGGAACACGAACACTCGCGACTGCGCTCGCGACGATGCAAACTCCGGTGCCGCGCCTCCTGTCCGCCTCCGGGATCAGTGTGTACGGCGACTCCGGGGACCGTGTCGTCGACGAGGATTCCGACCGTGGCCGGGGATTCCTCCCCGAGGTGGTTCGCCTCTGGGAAGCGTCCACAGCGCCCGCCGAGGATGTGGGAATTTCGGTGGCGCACCTGCGTACCGCCGCCGTGTTGAGTACCGCGGGTGGCCTGCTGGGCACGATGCTTCCCCTGTTCCGACTGGGCCTGGGGGGCCGGCTTGGCACCGGCCGTCAGTACCTGAGTTGGATCGCCCTGGATGACCAGGTCGGTGCCATACGCTTCCTGCTGCATCACCCCGAACTGCGGGGGCCGATCAACCTGTGCTCGCCCGAACCCGTCACCAACACCGAATTCACCCGTTCCCTCGCCGCAGCCCTGCGGCGCCCCGCCCCCTTCGTGGTGCCCGCGCCAGCATTGCGTGCCGCGCTGGGACAGTGTGCCGAAGAGATGGCCCTGACCGGGCAACGGGCCCGCCCCAGTCGGCTTCTGGCTGCGGGATATTCCTTCTTGCTGCCGAATTTGGACTGTGCACTATCCGACATCCTCGCCCGACAGCGCACAGGCGTAGGCTGGGAGGCGTGAGTGAACTCGTATTCGCGTGGCTCGGCGAGGCGCCGCTGCCCTACCAGGAGGGCTGGGACTTGCAGCGCCGGCTGCACGCGCGTCGCGTTGCCGACGAGATCCCCGATATCTGCCTGCTGCTGCAACACGAACCGGTCTTCACGGCGGGTAAGCGCACCGGCTGGTGGGACCGGCCCATCGTGGACCCCGGAGCTCCCGTAGTTGATATTGACCGGGGTGGAAAGATCACCTGGCACGGACCGGGGCAGCTCACCGGCTACCCCTTGGTCAAACTCGCCGACCCGGTGGACGTGCTGGGACACGTGCGCAACCTCGAAGAGGCCATGCTGCGCACCCTGGCTGACTTCGGCCTGTCCGGGAAGCGGGTGGAGGGCCGTACTGGTGTGTGGCTGGAGGCGGATCCGGAGCATGGCCTCATGGAACGCAAGATCGGGGCGATCGGCTGCCGCGTGGCTCGTGGGGTCGGTATGCACGGTTTCGCCCTGAACTGCAACAATGATCTTTCCTGGTACAGCAGGATCGTGCCGTGTGGAATCCCCCCCGAGGAGGGTGGGGTCACCTCGTTGTCCGCGGAGCTGGGTCGGGAGGTGGAGGTGGCTGATGTGGTCCCGACCGTGGAACGGCATCTGGCCGCGGTGCTCGGTGCACACGAGCATCGCCACCATGACGGCGTGCCCGGCTGGGCCGACGCCGGACCGAGTTCGGATGAGCCGACCGAGCTCGCTGGCGCCTGAGACGGACACGCCGAACGGCACCACCCGAACAGGGATGTGGAAAGGATGGGTTGGCGTTGACCTCTGTCGCACCGGACGGACGTAAGCTCCTGCGGATCGAGGCCCGGAACAGCGAAACCCCGATCGAGAAGAAGCCACCCTGGATCAAGACCAGGATGCGGATGGGCCCTGAGTACACCAAACTGCGCTCACTCGTCCGCAGCGAGGGCCTGAATACCGTGTGTGAGCAGGCCGGGTGCCCGAATATCTACGAATGCTGGGAAGACCGGGAAGCCACTTTCCTCATCGGTGGCGACCAGTGCACGCGACGCTGCGATTTCTGCCAAATCGCGACCGGCAAGCCCAGCATGCTGGACCGCAAGGAGCCGATGAAGGTCGCCGACTCGGTGCGCACTATGGGGTTGCGCTATGCCACGGTGACCGGGGTCGCCCGCGATGATCTCGAGGATGGGGGTGCGTGGCTCTACGCCGAGACCGTCCGTAAGATCCACGAGCTGAACCCCGGCACGGGCGTGGAGCTCCTGATCCCGGACTTCGACGCCAAGGATGACCAGTTGGCCGAGGTGTTCGGCTCACGTCCGGAGGTGCTGGCGCACAACATCGAGACCGTACCCAGGATCTTCCGTCGGATCCGTCCCGGCTTCCGCTACGAACGCTCCCTGGAGGTGATCACCCGCGCCCGGGACGCTGGATTGGTCACCAAGTCCAACCTGATTCTGGGGATGGGTGAGGAGCGTCACGAGATCACCGAGGCGATGCGGGACCTGCACGAGGCCGGATGTGACCTGCTGACCATTACCCAGTATCTGCGCCCGTCCTCGCTGCACCATCCGATCGACCGCTGGGTCACCCCCGAGGAGTTCGCCGAACTCAACACCGAAGCCGAGGAGATCGGCTTCGCCGGCGTCATGTCTGGTCCCCTGGTGCGCTCCTCCTATCGTGCGGGGCGGTTGTACCGGCAGGCCATCGCCAAGCGCACCGAGGCCGGCCAGGCGTGAGACTCCGGCCCCACCGTGACCAAGGTGCAATCCGGGAGGCCCCGCGGGGCCTCCCGGGCACTGGCGTGTGGCCAATATCCTGGTGAACATGGCGAAGCAGTCCAAGGACACCAAGACGGGCAGCGCCCAGACCGGCGAGAAGAAGCCCGGCCGGCTCAAGCAGATCGGCATGATTGCGCGAATGCTGCACCGGCACAACAAGAAGAGTATCCCGCTCGCGGTTCTGGTCGCCGTGGTGGTGCTCGGCCTGGCCGTCCTTGGCGGAATTCTGACCGGGGCTGTGCTGTGGTGGACCCTGATGGGCGTCCCCATCGCGGTCCTGGCCGGTTTCATCGTGTTCAGCCGCAGTGCCCAGCGGATGCAGTACACCATGATGGAGGGGCACCTCGGCGCGGGCGGCATGATTCTGGACAACATGCGCGGCAACTGGTCGGTCAGCCTCGGGGTCAACGCCAACCGCAGCATGGATGTCGTCCACCGGGTGGTGGGCCGCCCTGGAGTCGTGCTCGTGGGCGAGGGTGATCCCGCACGCCTCAAGCAGCTCCTCCTCACGGAGAAGAAGCGTGTTTCTCGCGTGGCCCACAACACCCCGATCTACGAGCTCCAGGCGGGGACCGGTGCGGGGCAGATACCGATTTCCCAGCTTCAGCGCAAGCTGTTCAAGCTACCGCGGAACCTAAACAAGGCCGAGGTCACCGAGCTGAACTACCGGCTGAAGGCGATGCCGCCACCGGTACAGATGCCCAAGGGGCCAATGCCCAAGGGCGCGAAAATGCCGAAGATGCCCACCCCGAAGGAGCAGGGCGGACAGTCCTAGGGGTCGCCAGCAGGCCCTGGGGGCGTTCCGGGCCGCCGTCTCGGGTGCCGGCGGCCTCAGATCCGGGCGCTGACGGTTCCGGCGATCCGGTCGTGCAAGCCCCGCCGGTCCTGGTCGGTGATGGCAGCAGGTATCACCAGGCACAGGAGCAGAGTACGAACCACGAGGGCAGTCGGCCAGGGCAGGGCGCCGCCACCTGTCGATCCCATCCGGATGCCGACCACACGCTTGCCGACGGTACTTCCCACCAGCATCTGGAGGAGGACGGCCTGGATCGCGTAGACGGACAGCACGGCGTAACCGTAGCTGGCCGCGGCCGGGCTCAGCCCCAGAACCGTGTACACGACCACGCTGCACAGTCCCCAGTCGATCCCGAGAGCGATGAGGCGACGCCCCGTTCCGGCTACCGACCCGGGGCCGGTCTCGGGCATGCCCAGCCGCTGACCGGGATACTCCGAGTCGTCCACCGGGGCCGTGGGATCTGGATCGCGCGCGCCTTCGCCTGTCATACCCCCACGGTACTGCGCAGGGGCACACTCCCGTTCCCGGCCCCGATACCCACGCCCTGACCTGCACGAACGTCACGAGATCCAGGGCTGTATGCGACCTGGTGCGGACGTAACACGCGGGAAACACGCGAGACATGGTCGGGAAACGGCCTGGTCGTAGCGTTGTGGGCGAAGCCGTAAGGGAGCACGACCCCAGGGGCACAGCGTCGTTCACCCGGGTGCAGGGCTCCTCGTACATCGCACGGAGGTACGTCTTGTTCAGTAGCGCCCAGGAGCTCCTGGCCTATGTCCGGGAAAAGGACATCAAGTTCGTCGACGTTCGGTTCACCGACCTGTTCGGCTCGACGCACCACTTCTCCCTGCCCACCGAGGAGGTCGACGAGGGGGTCTTCGAGGAGGGCCTCATGTTCGACGGGTCCTCGATTCGGGGCTTCCAGGCGATTCACGAGTCCGACATGCTGTTGCTGCCGGACTTCTCCACCGCGGTGGTGGACCCCTTCCGCCAGCACCCGACACTGAACCTGACGTTCTTCGTTCACGACCCGTTCACCCGCGAGTCCTACAGCCGTGACCCGCGGAATGTCGCTCGCAAGGCCGAGGCCTACCTCCAGGGCACCGGGATTGCCGATACCGCGTTCTTCGGCCCCGAGCCCGAGTTCTACATTTTCGACGACATTCGGTTCGAGACGAAGGCCAACGCGAGCTTCTACTACATCGACTCGATCGAGGGCGCCTGGAACACCGGAACCGAGAACGGGAGCTCGAACCTTGGTTACCGTCCGCGGTACAAGGGCGGCTACTTCCCCGTCGAGCCGGTGGACCACTACAGCGACCTGCGTTCGACCATGGTGCGCAACCTGATCGACTCCGGGGTCCCGGCGGTGATGCAGCACCACGAGGTGGGCACCGCGGGCCAGGCTGAGATCAACTTCAAGTTCAGCACCCTGCTGTCCACCGCGGACAACGTGCAGCTGTACAAGTACATCGTCAAGAACACCGCCTATGCGGCTGGCAAGTCGGTGACCTTCATGCCCAAGCCGGTGTTCGGTGACAACGGCTCGGGCATGCACTGCCACCAGAGCCTGTGGAAGGACGGTGCCCCGCTGTTCTTCGACGAGTCCGGCTACGGGCAGCTGTCCGACACGGCGCGGTACTACATCGGTGGGCTGCTCGAGCACGCCCCGGCGCTGCTGGCCTTCACCAACCCGACGGTGAATTCCTTCCACCGCCTGGTTCCCGGCTACGAGGCCCCGATCAACCTGGTCTACTCGCAGCGTAACCGCTCGGCCTGCATCCGGATTCCGCTCACCGGAGCCAGTGCGAAGGCCAAGCGCATCGAGTTCCGGGTGCCGGACCCGGCCGCCAACCCCTACCTGGCGTTCTCCGCCATGCTGATGGCGGGTCTCGACGGGATCAAGAACAAGATCGAGCCGCGGGAACCGGTGGACAAGGACCTCTACGAGCTGCCGCCCGAGGAGGCCACCTCGATCCCCCAGGTTCCGGCCTCCCTGGACGACGCCCTGAACGCCCTGGAGAAGGACCACGAGTTCCTCCTCGAGGGTGGCGTCTTCACTGAGGACCTGATCGAGACCTACATCGACTACAAGCGCACCGAGGAGATCGACTCGCTGCGGCTGCGCCCGCACCCGCGCGAGTTCGAGCTGTACTACGACGTGTGATTTCACCTCGGAACGCACGTGGGGCCCGTGGCCGCGACTGGCGGCCACGGGCCCCACTACTGTCCAGCCGATTCCGGCGGATTCCGGAACCGGACGTTTCCGGTGCGTGGCTGTTCGCGCGTTCCCCCGCCCCCTGTGGGGCCAACCGTGCGCGCTGGGACACGTCGAGTCAGCGGGATATGCCCACTCCGAGCCCGCTCCCTGGACCGAGCGGGGGCGTTTCGGACGACAAGGAACATCCGCACCTGGACCGGATCGTCCTCGCCCAAATTTTCCGAAACAACGAACAAAAAGCGTTTACACAGCGCGTGAATATCAGTCCACACTAGTGTTGTGTTCACCAGAACATTCCTGCCAGCGCAAATAATTTTTCGAAACTTGCGCGTCTCAGGAATTCCTGGATGAAACAACTTACACAAACACATGTGGGATGGCTGATTTTCATGCGCATCACGACGTTCGCAACCCAGGCCGCGACCGTAGTCGCCAGTGGTCTGCTCCTGGTGGCCACCGCATCCCCGGCCGCGGGCGAGTCCGGACCGTCCGTCGCTCCGGAGAGCTCCACCTCGGCGTCCATGTCGAGCCTGGCGGAGTGTTCGGAGCACTATGCCAATACGGCCTACTGGGCCGACTGCGAGGGAGGAAGCCAGACCAGCCAAGCCCGGGTTGCCGGCCTGTGCGAACAAATCTGGGGTGGGCATAAGTGGCGCTACTCGCACTGGTACACGATCCCGGCCGGTGCCAGTGAGACCATCGGTGCTGGCTACGACTGCAATATCGCTGTGCACGACGCCAAGGTCGAGGTCCGATAGGCACGCGTGCTTCCGCAGCGGACGGAGCAGCCCTCGTTGGTCGCGTGGGTGGAGTCACCGAACCGGCGGCCTCACCCACGCACTCCCCGACGCCCGATCGCCGTTTTGGGTGGCCAGGCAAGGGGGACCCGGCCTTCGACCCGGCAGGGCTGCCGCACGCCACGGCCGGCGGGGGTGGTAGGCGCTGCCGCGGTCGTCGGGTGGCCTGTGACATCTAGCTTCACATCGGGGCCGTGCTTTTCACGATCGTGGTGGTGCCGTACCTGATGCCGGCACCACTGGTGGGATCGACCCGCCGTGCGGATGTCCAACCCCCTGACGTCTGCCATTCCGGGGAACTTCACCGGAAAAGCTAATCGAAAGCGTTTCCACATCCACACGACAGTGCTGCTGCCTACTGTCGGACTCGACGGCGGCGTCGACATCGGTGTTCCGAACGCAGCCGCGGCTGCGCCAACGAAAGGGAATGTGGATTATGCGCGCGACGAGATTCATCGGTTCGATCGGGGCGGTCCTGCTGGGGAGCGCGCTGCTGCTGCCGACGGGTGCAGCGGCCGACAGCGCCCCCGCGCATACCGGCCCGACCCAGACATGGTGCGAGTACGAAGTGGTGTCCTCTGGCGGACACACCCAACTCAACGTGCGCGCCGAACCCGACCCGGGCTCGGAGCTGCGTTACACGATTTCAGCCGATCAGGGACACACGGTCATGGCTCGTGCCGACGAGACCACCAATGGCTACCGCGACATGAACTACTCGCTGAACTACTCGCAGTGGGGGCACACCGACCTCCTCCGCAATGTCGGCAACTGCGAACAGCATCCAGATCCACACTGACCGCTGCTGCTGGACACACCCGCCCCGTCCCTCGTCCAGGGACGCGGCGGGCCCCGGCCACCGCCGTTCGGGAGGCAGACCATGTGGACCGCACGAGAGTCCGCGCTGAGCACGCCGCATGCCGCGGCATGTTCCCGAATGCGCAGGCTCGCGCTGGTTGGCGGTGCACTGGTCTGCGCGGCCCTCATCGCCGTGCCGGCCGTGGCCATGGCAGACCCGTCCGGCGCCCCGCCCACGACCACCACCCAGGTCTGGTGTCACTATGCGGCGGTCCCCGGTGAGCACGGGGATACAGTCCCCGTGTATCCGGGCCCGGACGTCGACACAGGCTACGAGGGGCAGTTGACCGTGGGCGACGTAGTGTACGGTCGCGCCGATCACGTCACGAACGGTTTCCGCCAGCTGGGCGGCTTCGCCGGGACGGCGTGGGCCGAGGCGGAGCTACTGCACCATCGCGGACACTGTGACACCTGGGCCGAGCCACCACCGTGAGGGCCCGTCGGGCTCAGTGGACCCCACCGAGGGGAACCACCTCCGGTTGTTGCTGCGCGGCCCAAGGTGCCTGCACGGGGACTGTTGCGGTGAGGGTCGGGCACTGTCCGAGGATGGCCTGCTCCATCCGGCGCAGTCGCTGCCCCGGATCCAGGCCCAGCGAGTCGCACACCCGGTCCCGGTAGGCACGGTAGACCTCCAGTGCCTCGCTCTGCGCCCCAGACCGGTACAACGCCAGCATGAACAGCTCGTGCGGCCGTTCCCGTAGCGGATACTCGACGACCAACTGCCGCAACCCCGCCACCACCAGCTCGGGCCAACCCGCCGCCAGGCACAGCTCGGCGTAGCGCTCCCAGGCGACCAGATGGCGTTCGTTCCACCGGGCCGCGGCGCTCTGTGCGGTGGCACTGTCCACCCCGTCCAGGGCGGGTCCGCGCCACAGCCGTAGTGCCCGCGCCAGCAGAGCCACCGCGGTGGTGAGATCGCCTCGCGCCACGGCTTGTTCCGCTTCTCGCTCCCAGACGCAGAAGCGTGCGGCGTCGAACCCACATCCGTCGAGATCCAGCAGGTAACCGGGGTGGCGAGTGCGGATTCGTCGCTGCATGGTGTCCCGGAAGGTGGACCGCAGTTGGGACACGCAGATCTGGATTTGGTTACGCGCGGTATCCGGCGGCCGTGCGGCCCAGACATCGTCGATGAGTCGCGTGGCCGACACCGGGGTTCCGTGGGACAACAACAGAGTGGCGAGAACGATACGGTTGCGCTGCCCACCGAGCTGCACCGGTCCGGCTGCCCCGCGCACGTCCACCGGCCCAAGGATTCTGAAGTCCATGCCCTGCCCCTGGTCTCGTTGCTCCGTATTCCTCTCGTCGTCCCAGCGTGACTCCAGGTCCCGTGGCGCCGGGACACGTTTTCCCGAGAACGACATCGTGACCGGATGTGGACAACGGGATAGTCCGCGGCGGGTTTCGAGGGTGAACGCTCCGGTCTCCGGAAACGTCCTGGAAGTGTGACGCTGCGCATCCACTTCACTACGGACGATCTCCTGCGGATCCGACTGGCGGACCAGCCCGAGCCGCAGTGGGAGCTGGTCAATAGTGCGCACCTGCTCCAGAACCGGGACGGGCACCTGGTGTTCGGCACATGGCGCGGTGAGATGCGCTCCCGAGTTCTGGCCAGCAGCCAGGCACGCACAACGTTGGACCTGCTCACGCGACTGGCACCGTGTTCGACCTACTTTCCCGACTTTCTGAGTCCACTGGCCGAGCACCCGGACCCACCGGCGGGAATCGAACGTGTGCTCGCGACACCGGGGGACCAGTTACACCGCGAGGTAACGCTGCTGTTCGGAGGAAACCAACCACCGGGCTGGTTCAACGGGCTGGCCCGCGCCGAATCCGGAGCGCTGCGCGCACTCGGTATGCTGCTGGACCAGTACCAGCGTTGGGCTCTGTTGCCGTGGTGGGAAACAATTACTACTGCCGTGGGCCGGGACCTGCACTACCGACGCCAGGCTCTGGTACGGGGCACGGAGGAGCTGCTGGCGTCGTTTGCTCCGCTCATGCGGTGGCATCGACCTGTGCTGGAGGTCAGAGGGTACCCGGTGCGACGCGAGCTGCATCTGCGTGGACGGGGCCTCCTGCTCGCACCGTCGTACTTCTGCTGGCGTCAGCCGGTCACCTACGCCGACCCGGAACAGCCGCCCGTTTTGATCTACCCCATCGACCGCTCCGAACTGTGGCAGCGGGAGCTGGAGCACCGCTCCACCCCGGGCACCGAGCTCGGTTGTCTTCTGGGCGGGACGCGGGCCAGGATCCTGGAACTGATCACCGAGCACGGGGAAACCACCACCACAGGGCTGGCGCACAGTGCCGGCATCTCCCCCGCCGCGGCCAGCAAGCACACTGCGGTGCTCCGGGAATCGGGGCTGGTAACCACACAACGTCACGGAAAACAGGCGCGGCACCAGGTCACCCCCCTCGGCGCGCAGCTGCTGCGGGGATCCGGCCCCGAACGGCGACCGCCCCTACCACTACGGGACTACGTGTAGTTCGACGAGCGTGCGACACTGTCATGTGGTACTCCGGTCGCCGCACTGCTACCGGGGTCGGGCCGTGCTGGCGGCTGGACCGGCCAGCAGGGTGGCGACCGCCGAACGGGAACGCTCGGCCACCACCCGTGGATCGGCGGTGGTATCGAGCGGGGTCCCGAACCGGACCCGGACCCGACGCCGGCGGCGGGGTCCCCCATCCGGCGGGCACAGGCTTCGGGTGCCGCTGACAGCAGCCGGAATCATCGGCACCCCGGCATGGGCGGCCAGCCGGGCGGCTCCACTGTGGAAATGGCCCAGGTCGCCGCCACGGGAGCGTGTCCCCTCCGGATAGACCACCACGATTCCCCCGCTCAGGAGGATCCAGCTTGCCGCGGTCAGGTCCGCTCCGCCACCGCCGTCGCGCCGCACGGGGAACCCTCCCACCAACAGACGGCAGGCGATCGACCGGAGGGGACGCGCGAACCAGTGGTCTGCCGCGGCCGCGACCGCCACCGAGCGGCGCGCCCCCAGAGCGGCAAGCAGGGCCGGAGTGTCGGCGTGTGAGCTGTGGTTGGCGACGACCACACAGGGACCGGACGGGAGCACACCCGTCACGACGAGTCCGCCGGTGAGTGCGAGGACCAAGCGCCACAGCAGGTACCGAGCCAGGACGATCATGACAGCACCACCGCAATCGCCAGGGCCAGCAGCATGGAGTCGATGCGGTCGAGAATCCCGCCGAACCCCGGCACCCAGGAACCGGTGTCCTTGACACCCGCCCCACGTTTGAGCATGGATTCCACCAGGTCCCCGGCGGGTGGTCCCACCAGCACGGCGAGTACCAGAGCTGGGGTCAGCACGGGGACCAACAGGTGCAGTGCGGCCAAGGCGGCGATACCGGAACCGGCACCTCCGAGCAATCCGGCACGTGTCTTGGCGGGAGACAAAACGGAAAGGGGGGCACCGCCCCACCGGGTGTGTCCCAGCGCCCGCCCGGCACACCACGCCCCAACATCGACCACAGCTACCGCCACCAGGAGTGCGAACACCTGCTCACCGTCCAGCACCACGATCGCGGACAGTGGGGCCAGCCACACCAGCCCCAGGATCGCGAACGCCGCGCGACGCGCACCGTCGGTGACCTCCCCCGTGACGACCGGGGCGAGGGCGAGCGATATCAGCCCGCCGGCGCACACCTGGAGCCAGGCGAACGGTGCGAGCCAGGCGGTGATCGGCAGGACTCCCAATGTGACCAGCAACAGGACACGTTGGCCGCCGCCGAGGCACGTCAGCCGCCCGTACTCCACCGCGGCGACGACTCCCACGGCGGCGGCCAACGCGGCGCTGCCGGGGGAGCCGAACGATAGTGCCACAACAACGAGTACCGCGGTCACGGTCCAGGTCATCCAGCGTTGCACGAGCTCGCGGCGTCGGGACAGGCCCACCGCGAGGCCGCCGGCGGTCAGCACACCGGCCAGATAGGGAACCGCGGCGGCGATCATGCGGCCACCTCCGGGGACACAGGTGGCCCCGACCGCACCGTTGCGTCTAACTGCGGGGTGGCTCGATCCCGGCGGCACAGACGAACCAGCCGAACGATGGCCGTTAGCAACGCACCGGTCGCGAGGGCCACCAACCACCACGGCGATCCCGAGGCAGCGAAGCCGACGAGCAGCACACACCGTTCGGTCTTGCCCGCGGGCCCGCCCTGGAGACGCGGCGCGCCGGCTGCGGCTCCAGCGAGGGACACCCACGAGGGCAACAGACTGGCCCCAGCCGCCACAACCACCAGCGTTCCGGGGGCCAGCACCAAACAACCCGCCAAGGTGGCGAGCTCGGCGAGCCGGTCTCCCAGTTCGTTGAGCACGCTCCCGGCGCGGCTCGTGCGGCCGCGCTCGCGGGCGATCGCACCGTCGAGATTGGCCGCGGCGAGTCGCGCGGCCAGCGCCACGGTGACGACACAGGCCAGCCAGAGTCCGGGACGCAGTGTCGCGAGGGCCGCACCCGCCACGGCTCCGCACCCCACGCAGGCCGCGGTCACCGCATGCGGGCTGACCCGCCAGGCGACCAGGACCCGTCGGATTCCGGCGAGTCGGCGACCGTACCACGGTTTGAGGGCGTACAAGGTCGTGTGCATGGCCCCAGCCTCCACCGTGGATGCGCCCCGGGTCCTGAGCACGCCTGCCGGATCCGGGTGGCAGAACGTACTCAGACCATCGTGAGTAGGGCTACTCAGCCCCCGGCGCGCACAACTCGCCGACATCCCGTCGGCACCGTTTCCGGTTGACCCGATATCGCCGCCGGGGAGCACCCCTCGTCGTGGTATCACGCGGTACCAGTAGGGGCCGAAGCGGAGGTCGCCCACCGCGGTCCCCCGCCGGCTCATCCCAGGCGCGGGGCCGTCCCCACCATGAGGAGGCGAGGAGGTGGGGAGATGGCCGTGCGTACGATCTCGCGCTGCCGGGAACCAGCACAGAATTCGGCTGCGTACCGCAGCCCGGATCGGTGGCCGGGAGCAGTCGATTTTCCAGCACCGTGTGCAGTGGCCTCACAGCGGGGCTCCCGCTCCTGGGTCCAGCCTGGCCGCTCCCCCGTCGGCGGTGATCCGGGGCTGGTGCCACCTCGGCGTGTGCGGACGCAAGCTACGAACCCGCTCCGGCTCCGATGGATCGCCCAGCGGGCCTCCACGGCGTGTCAAGCATCAATTGCCTCACCTTCGAGACAGTGACCCACACCACAGGTGTGACTAAAATGCCCACACATGTGGGAGCGCTCCCATTCCCCCTGACGAAAGGCTACACACATCGTGCACTTCACAGCGCCAGGGCGACAGTGCGGCGGCACTCTCGCCACGGTCACCGTGTTCGCACTGCTGGCCAGCCTCATGCCCGCCAGTCCCGTTCAGGCACGCGCCCACGATCCGGACACCGGACCATCCGTACGTGTCAACCAGGTCGGGTACCTTCCCGAGGGGCCCAAGAACGCCACGGTCGTCACCGAGGCTGACAACCCACTGGAATGGCGCCTACACGATGGTTCCGGCGCGGAGGTAGCCAGCGGCCAGACCTCCCCCGCCGGCTTCGACCCCTCGGCCGGACTGGACGTGCACACGGTGGACTTCAGTGACGTCAGCGCCACAGGAAGCGGCTTCCATCTCGCCGTGGACGGCGAGGAAAGCTATCCCTTCGACATCGACTCCCGCATTTACGACCAGCTACGCCACGATTCGCTGGGCATCTACTACACCCAACGGTCCGGCATCGAGATCACCGCGATCGAGGCCGACGGCGAACTCCACAAGGAGGAGTACGAACGTCCCGCCGGACACGTGTCCGAGTTCGGCGGCGACGATGTCAACCAGGGAGATCTGCACGTGCCCTGTCTGCCCAACGACGGGGTGGAGGACCACGAGGGCACGCCCCAGGAGGGCGGCTACACGCACTACGGCGACGAGGGCTGGACCTGCCCCGAGGGCTACGCCCTCGACGTCGACGGTGGCTGGTACGACGCCGGCGATCACGGCAAGTACGTGGTCAACTCAGGCATCTCGGTCTACCAACTATTGGCGACCTACGAGCGCACCCACACCGCGGGAGTGGTCGACGAGGGCGCACTCGACGACGGGACCCTGCTGATCCCGGAACGTGACAACAGCATCCCCGACGTTCTGGACGAGGTGCGCTGGAACCTCGACTGGATGCTGGCCATGCAGGTCCCCGAGGGCACCGAGATGGATATCGGCGGCGAGACCGTGGACGCCGGCGGTCTGGTCCACCACAAGCTGCATGATGTGGCCTGGACCGGTCTGGACACGTTGCCGCACGAGGACCCGATGCCGCGCTACCTGCACCGGCCCTCCACCGCGGCCACCCTCAACCTCGCCGCCACGGCGGCCCAGGGTGCCCGTGTGTTCGAAGCCCACGATCCCGACTACGCCGACGAGCTACTCCAGGCAGCCCAACGAGCCTGGGATGCGGCCCGAGACACCCCGGAGATCTACGCGCCCAACACCAACGAGCTGGACAGCAACCCCGGTGGGGGACCCTACGATGACGAGAACGTTGGCGACGAATTCTACTGGGCGGCCGCCCAACTGTTCCTGACCACCAACGCCGATCGGTACCGCGACGCGGTCCTGGACTCTCCGTATCACGTCGGGGGTGAGCACGCCGACATCTGGCGGGACACCGGGTTCGACTGGGGCTTTACCGCGGCCGCCGGCCGGCTCGACCTCGCCACGGTACCCAACACCCTGCCGGACCGCGATGCGGTCATCGACTCCGTGGTCGAGGGCGCGGACACCTACCTCGACGTACAGCGAGACGAGCCGTTCGGGCACCCCTACAACCCCGGTGACTACGACTGGGGATCCACCCACCAGGTCATCAACAATGCGGTGGTGATCGCCGCCGCCTACGATCTCACCGGGGAGACCATCTACCGGGATGCGGCGCTGGAGGCGGCCGACTACGTACTGGGACGCAACGCCCTGAACAACTCCTACGTGACCGGCTACGGCACCCACTACTCGGAGAACATGCACAGCCGATGGTACGCCTCGGCCGACCGGCTGCCGCCCTTCCCCGACGGAAAGATCGCCGGTGGCCCCAACTCCGGGATCCAGGACCCGGTGGCCCAGGATCACCTAGCGAACTGTGCCCCACAGACCTGCTATATCGACGACATCGGATCCTGGTCCACGAACGAGACCACGATCAACTGGAACGCCGCCCTGGCATGGTACTCCTCGTGGGCCGCGGACATGGGCACCGCGATGGACGCTCCGGATCCGCACACCAGTTGTGCAGTGGACTACACGGTGCACGGCAGCTGGCCCGACGGGTTCATCACCCAGGTCTGGGTGCAGAACCTGGGCCCGGACACGATCGAGGACTGGACGTTGACCTGGACGTTCCCTGGATCTCAGCACATCGATGACAGCTGGAACGCCGACGTTACCCAAGACGGCGCGCAGGTGACGGTGGCCAGCGGGGACCACAACGCGGTGCTCCACACGCCCGATGAGGGAAAACCACGACACACCTTCGGATTCACCGGTCGTGGCCCGGCCGGCCACCCCGCGGAGTTCCACCTCAACGGTGAGCCGTGCACCACTGGCTGAAGCAGACCCTCCAGGATCGGGGTGTCCGCCGCCACTCTCGGGCGGACGGACACCCCGAATTTCACGCCGGGGCCTGCACCCCCGTCCGTCCCCCTCGATACCGTTGAAGCGTGATCGCACGCGGCAGACAGGAAACAACCACCGGAACGCTGGCCCGGCAGGGCTTCGGCGATGCGGGGCGGGCCAGGGAGCTCCTGGACAGCACCGGACTCGCGGACCACCCCAGCATCCTGGCGGACCTGACGGCCGCCGCGGACCCTGACCTGGCATTGCTCGGACTCACCCGGCTACTGGAAAGCGTCGCGGCGCCCGGCGAATTGCTGGCCGCGCTCGACGGAGAGTCCGACCTGCGTGCTCGGCTCACCCGCGTACTCGGTGCGAGTCGAGCCCTGGGCGACCACCTGACGCGCCACCCCGAGGACTGGCGCGAGCTGCGGGGTCATGACGCGGCCCGCCAACCCGGCGCCGGCGAGTACCGCGCCGGTCTGCTGCACGCCGTCGGCGCCGATCCCTCCGGCGCCTCCGTTCCGGTCGCGGATCTCGCGGGCCACCCCACAGCCCGGGTGGCCACCGCACTCCACGCCGCCTACCGTCGCCGGGTACTGCACCTGGCCGCCCGCGACCTGACCGGGATCACCGAGCTCGACGATATCGCTGCCGAGCTGGCCGGGCTGGCCGCTGCGGTCCTCGAGGGGGCGCTCGCGCTGGCCCGGGCCGAGGATCCGGCCGCGGCGCGATTGTGCCGCCTGGCCGTGGTGGGCATGGGCAAGTGCGGAGCTGGGGAACTGAACTACGTGAGCGACGTCGACGTGGTGTTCGTCGCTGAGCCGGCCACCGCCGATGCCGGCGAGCAGGAAGCGCTGCGCGCGGCCACTCGACTCGCCACTTCCATGATGCGTGTCATCAGTGAGCCAGGAAGCGAGGGCACGCTGTGGGAGGTGGATGCGGCGCTGCGACCCGAAGGTAAGAACGGTCCGCTCGTGCGCACCCTGGCCAGCCACGTCTCCTACTATGAGCGCTGGGCCAAGACCTGGGAGTTCCAGGCGCTACTTAAAGCGCGTCCGATCGCCGGGGATGCCGATCTGGGCGAACAGTACCTCGCCCAGATCGCTCCGATGGTGTGGCAGGCAGCGGACCGACCGAATTTCGTGGACGATGTGCAGGCGATGCGACGCCGGGTGGAGGCCCACATCGCTCCGTCCGAGGCCGAACGCCAACTGAAGCTGGGCCGGGGCGGGCTCCGGGACATCGAATTCGCGGTACAGCTTCTCCAGCTGGTACACGGTCGAAGTGATGACAGCGTACGTTCACCCGCGACCCTGACCGCCCTGGCCGAGCTTTCCGCAGGGGGCTACGTGGGCCGCGCGGACGCGGGCGAGCTCGCCGAATCGTACCGGTTCCTGCGGCGCCTGGAGCACCTCGTGCAGCTGTACCGACTGCGGCGCACGCACCTGCTCCCCGATCCGAACACCGACGAAGGGCGGAGGGACCTGCGCCGGATGGGTCGCGCCCTCGGACTGCGGGGGGACCCCGCCGCGGAGCTGCTGGCCGCCTGGCGCCGGCACACCGCCGAGGTGCGGCGACTGCACGAGAAACTGTTCTACCGCCCGCTGCTGAACGCGGTTGCTCGACTCCCCGAATCGGAAGCACGGCTGAGCCCCGAACAGGCTCGCAGCAGACTGGAGGCCCTCGGTTTCCTCGATCCGGCCGGCGCGCTGCGGCATCTGGAGGCCCTGACCCAGGGGGTATCCCGTAGCGCCGCGATCCGACGCACCCTGCTTCCGGTCATGCTGGGCTGGTTCGCCGACTGTCCCGATCCCGACGCCGGCCTGCTCGGGTTTCGGCAGGTGTCCGAGGCTTTGGACAATACTCCCTGGTACCTGCGCCTGCTGCGGGACGACGTCCGTGTGGCCGAGCGGATGGCGCGCCTTCTGGGTACGAGCAAATACGCAACTGAGCTCCTGCTGCGGGCCCCTGATGCGGTGGCGATGCTTGCCGATGAACGCGACCTCGCGCCGCGTCACCGTGCGGAACTCCGCACCGAAGCAGCCGCGATTCTGCACAGGCACGCCTCGGCCGAGGGGGCCGTGACCGCGCTGCGTTCCCTGCGGCGGCGGGAACTCCTGCGCACCGCCACAGCTGACCTTCTGGGACTGAACGACGTGACGACGGTGGGCACGGCCCTCACCGAGATCACGGCGGTCACCGTGGATGCCGCCCTGCGGGCGGCTATCGCCGAGGTGGCCCGCACGCGGGACGCACCCCCACCGGTGCGGTTCTGTGTGGTGGCGATGGGCAGATTCGGTGGTGGCGAGCTCAGTTACGCCAGCGACGCCGACGTCCTTTTCGTCTACACCGCACGGGCGGGAACCGACGCCGAGACCGCGGCCGCTTCGGCTCGGGCGATCGCGGCCGAGCTGCGTCGCCTGTTGGAGCTTCCGGCGGCCGATCCACCCCTGGTCATCGATACGGCACTGCGCCCCGAGGGCCGCAACGGGCCGGAGGTGCGCACCCTGTCCTCCTACGCCAACTACTACACCCGGTGGTCGGCGCTGTGGGAGTCCCAGGCGCTGCTGCGGGCGTGGCCGGTCGCCGGAGATTCGGATCTCGGCGCGGAGTTCACGAATCTGATCGACCCGCTGCGTTATCCGGAGGACGGAGTCAGCGAGTCGGGGATCCGAGAGATCCGCAAACTCAAGGCACGCATGGAGGCCGAACGCCTTCCACGCGGCGCGGATCCGGCCCTGCACACCAAGCTGGGGCCGGGTGGATTGTCCGACGTGGAGTGGGTGGTGCAGTTGTTGCAGTTGCGGCACGCTCATCGGTGTCCGGAACTGCGCACCACCGGGACTCTTCGGGCATTGGAGGCGGCCCGCGATGCTGGACTCGTTGAAGACGAGGATGCGGACACCTTGGCGGCGGCCTGGCGGCTGGCCAGCCGTATCCGGGATGCGGTGACCCTCGTGCGGGGCAAGGCCGGGGACAGTATCCCTACCGATGTCCGGGCCCGGGCCGCGTTGGCCCAGGCGCTGGGCTACCTACCGGCCGAGGATGAGGGCAGCGCGAGCGAGCAGCTCCTGGAGGACTACCGCCAGCACACACGTCGGGCGCGCGCGGTCATGGAACGGTTGTTCTACGACAGCTAATCCTCCTGTGCTGGCGCAGTGCTCTCGGTGTGCTCCGTGGCGGTTCTGGTCCCCTTACGGCCGGGTAGGCGCAGGGTGAGCAGTTTCGCGCGTGGTGCGAGCTCGCGGGCGAGGTCGAACACCGCTTCGGTGCGTTGCTGGTCCTCGTCGAGGACCGAGAACAGGTTGATCCCCAGGTAGAGAGTAATCGCGGCGTTGGCGACGTCTGGCGCGGGCAATAACCGTCCCAGCGGGGACCCGCCGAGGACGCGCTCCCATTCGGCGGCGACGAAGTCCATCCACGGCTGTGCGCGGCGACTGATCTCGGGGCGTAGCTCCGGCTTGCTGACGCTGGCGGCCACCAGCTCGGCGAACAGGGTGAGGTGGCCACCAGCCGCGTCGGCGCGATAGATGTCCACAGCCACCTCGACCAGGTCTTCCAGGGTGTGGGCCTGGGCGGCGCGGGCACGGTGTGCTGCCATGCGTTGCTCGGACGAACGGTCCAACGCGGCCAGAAGCAGCTGGTCCACACTGCCGAAGTGGTAGAAGACCAAGGCCGAATTGACTCCGGCGGTGGTGGCGATACTGCGCGCCGAGGCACGGGCGTAGCCCTGTTCTCGCAGCACTGTGCCGGCCGCCTCGACGAGCTGGTTGCGCGTGTCCCTGGCGGGGCGGCGCTTTGGGGCAGCGTGCTGGGCCATGACCCTCCTCGGGACGCGCGAATCGGTAACCAGTCGGGGTTCCCGAAGGAAATCTAGCAGATTGACCAACTGATTTAATCATGTGATTAACTAGGAGGGTCCGCACCCCCGACATGGCGGAAGGTGTCTCGCATGACTGTTTCCGAGCCTGCCCCCGAGCCGGATCCACGTCCCGAGTACCACTGGAAACGACGCTTGGCCCTGGGCTGGATCCTGCTGGCCCTGTTCGCCGCGATGCTGGCGGAACGCATCCTTCAGGCCGGTGGCCTGGAGGAGACCGCCCTGTTCTATGTGGGCCTCCCCGCACTCATCGCATTGCTGGTGACCTTCGGTGCCCGCCCCCGCTCCCCGGTCGGCGTGGCCCTGTGTGTCACCACAATCGGCCTGGCCCTGGCCGGGCCGCTCCTCAACGAGGGCGTGGTCTGTCTCATCCTGAGCGCCCCCCTCTTCTACGGGATTGCCGCGCTCCTTGGCTGGATGGTCGGGCGCGACGCCCGCAACGGTGGCTACCAGTCCCTGCTCGTCCTGCCCCTCCTGGGACTGGTCAGCCTGGAAGGTGTCGCCGAGACCAGCCTGCTGACCCGCGAGACCACCGGCCGCGATTCCGGCGTCGTCGCCGCCTCGGCGGACGAGGTACAGGCGACGCTGGCCGCACCTCCCGACTACGCGGAACCGAGGTCACGGTTCCTCCGCACTGTCCCCTTTCCCACCCCGGTTCGGGCCACGGGCCACGGACTCGAGGTGGGTGACCACCGCACGGTGGAGTTCACGGACCGCGAGAGTCTCGGGATCGGCGCCGAACCCCAGGAACGCTCGATGGAACTCCGGATCGTGGACAGCACCGTGACCGACACTGGGGGGCACGTGGTCTTCACCGTTGAGACGGACAGCACCCTCGCACGGTGGCTCGATCTCCACACCGCGGAGGTGACCTGGCAGGAACGGTCCGCGGGGACCGAGCTCAACTGGCAGTTGCACTACACCCGCACCTATGACCCCTCCTGGTACTTCGGTCCACTCCAGCGGTACGCGATGGACGAGGCGGCGGGCTACCTCCGGAACACCTTCACCCCGGGCCGGGACTAGCCCGTGGTCATGGACGATCCTGCGGTGATCCGGGCCGTCGCCCTCTTCGGCCCGGTGTTGCTCACCGTTGGGGTGGGCGTGGCACTGCGCCCCAACCCCGGCGAGCACGACCGGTGGGTCGCAGCGCTCCTCCTGGCCAGCGTGTGGTGCGGGGTGACGCTGTACCCGTTGAACCTCCTGGCCGTCCGGATGGACTGGTGGCACTTCCAGGCCGCGGGTGCAACCCTGAACGGAGTTCCGGTGGACCTGTGGCTGGGCTGGACCGTGCTGTGGGGCACCCTGCCGGCACTTCTCGTCCCCCGCGTGCCGGCCACGCTGGTGGTAGCTGCGGCCGCCTGGGTGGACGTTGCCCTGATGCCACAGGCAGCTCCGGTTATCGCGCTCGGACCGGGATGGCTGCTAGGGGAGGCGCTCGGGCTTCTCCTGTGCTTGGTTCCGGCCACCCTGCTGGCCTCCTGGACGCGCCGAGACCGCCGCCTCGCATTCCGTTCGTGGGCGCAGATCCTGCTCGCGGGCACGGTCCTGGTCGCGGTGTTCCTCCTGGGCTGGGAGCCGGCCTGGCCGGAGCCGGTCCCGGCGGTGGCGGTACAGCTGGGGCTGCTCGGCCTACTACCGGGCCTGGCCGCGGCCCGGGAATTCGCCCGCGCCGGGCACGGGACCCCACTGCCCTACGACCCGCCACGGCGGCTGGTGACCACCGGCCCCTACGCCTACGTGCGCAACCCGATGCAGTTGTCGATGAGCCTGCTATTTCTGGTTTGGGCTGTAACAGCCCTGGATTGGCGCCCTCTGGTTGGGGTCGTCGTGATCGTTGGATACGCAGTGGGACTGGCCTCCTGGCACGAGGACCAGCAGTTGCACCGCAGCTTCGGGCCACAGTGGCGTCGGTACCGCGCCCAGGTGCGTCCCTGGGTTCCCCGGCTGCGTCCAACGGACCGAATATCCCCCGCGGTGGTGTACGTGGCCGGGGATTGCGCCCTGTGCCGTGGCGTAGGCCGGTGGGTCACGGTGCGGCGGCCCGTCGGGCTGCGGATTGAGCCGGCGCAGGCCCATCCCGAAGAGTTGCGGCGCCTACGGTACGAGAACGCCGCCGGAGTTACCGACGTTGGGGTGGCGGCTCTGGGACGCACCCTGGAGCATCTCCACCTGGGGTGGGCACTGGTGGGCTGGGTCCTGATCCTGCCCGGGGTGTCGCCTGCGGTCCAGCTGGCCTCCGATGCTTTCGGGGCGGGGCCGCGGCTACCGGCGGATCCGCCTCGGCACCGCGGTGCCGAGGCGGATCCGGAATGAGGCGATGGGCCTCACGGCACTGGAAACCTCAGCCCTGGTTCCAGGTCACGGCGGTGTCCGCACCGGACCACACCCGGTTGTCGATCTCATCTTCCCAGGTGACGGTCCCGTCCGGGTCGAGTTTCACCAGTTTCCACTCCGTGCCCTCGGGCACGTCCACCTGCACGGACCACTCGGGGTAGGTGTCGGCGTCCGTGTCGAGGTGCAGCCCCTGGTGTGGGTCCCAGTTCCCGAGCTCGGCGTGGTTCCCCACCATGGCGACCTCCTGGCCGTACCAGGTCTCGACGGTGGCGGTGAGCTCCGCCGATCCCGGATCGGGGTCCGGGTCGGAGCCTGCGCACTGGTCGCCTTCGCACGGTGTGGCCAGTGCCAGAGCGCCGTCGGCCGGGATCTGCGCGTGTACCTCGCCGTCGGCGACCGTCACCGTGTCGCCGGCACAGCTGCCGTCCGCGCCCAAGGGCCCCTGGGCAAGGTCGCAGTACTCGCCATCATCCAGATTCGTGGCCAGGGTGGCCTCCCAGGCCTCCCCGGTGGCGTTGAACGCGGCCAGACCGACCTCGCCGCGGTCGAAGGCAAGCCGACCATCCCCCGCACTGGTGGCACTGGTGACGGGAGCAGCCCCCACATGGTTGCTGAAGGTCACCAGTCCGGTGACCATGGGGGCCCGGTGCTCGCAGATCCAGTCCTCGCTGTCGCAGTCGGTGTCTGCGGTGAGCGCCCCGGCCGGATTGCCGTCCTGCGGTTCGTGATTGGGTGGGCCCTCGGCCTCCCCGCCGTCGAGCTCGAAGTCGTAGCTGGACATCACCTTGGGGGTGCCGTAGTCGTGGGCCAGCAGATAGGCGGTGGCCAGATAGTGGCGCTCCCCGTCGTGGTAGGTCAGCAGCTCCTTTCCGTCGCTGTGCCCGTCGCGCTGGATGTCGTGGTTGTCCACGAACACGGTGGCCTCGTTCGCGGCCAGGCCACCCGGGGTTCCCACATCGCCGAGGTCGGCGATCTGGCCCTCGCGGAAAGACTGGGCGACGTTGGCCTGGTGATCGAAGTTGGTCACGTCGCCGTACGGCGTGTAGGCGGTGTAGGGGATCGTCGCGTCACCGTAGACCTCGTGGAAGAAGTCCGGCTGCTCCCCCGCCCCGGGGTATCCGTCGGGTACGGCCGGGAGCGCATCGATCATAGCCTCCAGGTGCTCCTCCTGGATGTGCTTGGCCGCGTCCACGCGGAAGCCGGATACTCCCATGTTCACCAGTCCGGCCAGGTAATCGATCACCGGTGCCCGCACGTCTGGATCTGCGGTGTTCAGATCCGCCAGTTCCAGCAGCTCGCAGTCCTGCACCTCATCGCGGTCGTTCCAGTCCTCGATCTCCCGCCAGCAGGGGCCGAAGTCGTCGTAGTCGAAGCTTGCGGTGCCATCCCCGAACAGATCGGGGTAGGAGTACTGCTCCCACTCGGTGCCGTTGCTGCCCACACCGTCCCCAGGGCCGGTCATGTGGTTGATCACGGCGTCGACGTAGATCTTCACGTCGTGCTCGGCACAGGTGTCGACCATGTTCTGGAAGTCGTCGGCGTCCCCGCGGCGCGTGTTGTCCAGCTGGTAGGACACCGGCTGATAGTCCTGCCACCAGGGGTACTCGCCCACCTGGCCCCGGTCGTCCTCCTCGGACTCCGGAACCACAACGTGTTCCTGGGGCGGGGCGACCTGCACGCCGCTGTAGCCGTTCGGCCCGAGGTACTCCGCGCACTCCGCGGCGATGGAGTTCCAGTTCCACTGAAACAGGTGCACAAGCACCTCGTCGGTATGGTCACCGGTTTCTGCTTCGTCTGGTCCGACCGCTCCGGGAAACTCCGCCGGGACCTGACCGGCAGCCACAGCCGGGGCGGGTAGGCTGCCGGGCTCGGCGAACGGCGGGGGGACCTCCATGGGGGCAGATCCGGGGGAATCTGAGGTAGCGGTTGCGGAACTGGGTGGAGCAAGCAACGCGGCGACCAGGCCGAGGCCGAGTGTCGCCGCGAGCGTGGCGGAACTTCGCCAACCGTGACGCATGGCGCCCTCCGGGGGATGTGGAGTTACAAACAGCGATTGCATAGACCACGCAAAATATGCAAGATCTTGCGATCATGTGCGCAAAATAACACTTGATCGTCTGTCCGTGAACCCTCTCCCCAGCGCAACGACGTGTGGCCGTGCATCCCCGAGTACTCGGGGATGCACGGCCCCCGACGGCACAGGGGGGGCAGCCCAACACCAAAGCTCCACCGGTTGGTGATCGGAAGGCGGCGGTCCCGACCGAAGTTGCGGCGACTCACCTTGGGCCCCGGCGGGTACTGGCGGCGCTTGTACTCCGCCCGGTCCACCATCCGGATCACCCGATCGACCAGCTGGGCGTCGTGACCCGCGGCGACCAGCTCCCCACGACCGAGATCGGTGCCGACATAGTCATCCAGCAGTGCGTCCAGCACTGCGTAGTCCGGTAGTGAGTCGGTGTCCCGCTGGTCGGGGCGTAGCTCGGCGCTGGGTTCCTTGACGATCGAGTTCTCCGGGATGGGCGGGGTCTCGCCGTGGCGCTCCGCCTCGGCGTTGCGCCAGCGCGCCAGTTCCCAGACCTGGGTCTTCCAGATGTCCTTGATGGGTGCGTATCCGCCGACCGAGTCCCCGTACAGCGTGGAGTAACCGGTGGCCAGCTCGCTCTTGTTTCCCGGCGCCAGCACGAGGTGACCCTCCTGGTTGGACAGGCTCATCACCACCACTCCCCGAACCCGGGCCTGGAGGTTCTCCGCGGCCAGCCCGTCCAGATCGAGCTCCCCTTCGTAGGCCTGCACCAGGCCAGCAACCGGCACGGTTCGTCCGTGGATGCCCTGCCGCTTCACCAGGTCCTCGGCGTCGCTGACCGAATGGCCGCTGGAGTAGCGGCTGGGCATGAGTACCGCGTGCACGGCCTCGGACCCCAGGGCGTCGGCGGCGATCGTCGCCGTCAGTGCCGAGTCGATACCACCGGAGAGTCCCAGCAGCACCGAGGGAAAACCGTTCTTCCGGACGTAGTCTCGCGTCCCTGCCACCAGGGCGGCGTAGATCTCGGCCGGGTCCGTCAACCGCGCAGCATGCCGGGCGGCGCCCGCCGGCGACTCTGCCCCAGTCCGCACGGTCGCGCTGAGGGCGTCTCGCTGAATCGTGATGCCGTCGGCCGCGATCTCCCGTTGCGGGGGCGGCGATGCTGTCGCCGCGCTCGGCAGTTCGAGGTCACACACCAGCAGTTCCTCGGTGAACTGCGCGGCGCGGGCCATAACCTCACCGGTAGCGTCCACCACCAGGGAATCTCCGTCGAAGACGAGCTCGTCCTGGCCGCCGACAAGGTTGACATAGGCAAGGGCCGCACCTGCCTCGCGGGCACGGCGGCGGCACAGTTCCAGGCGCACGTCGTCCTTGTCTCGTTCGTAGGGCGAGCCGTTGAGTACCACGAGCAGCCCCGCCCCGGCCTGGCGGACCGCAGCCACCGGTCCGCCGTCCTGCCAGAGGTCCTCGCAGATCGCAAAGGCCACGTCCACCCCACCGATCGTGACGACGGGAAAAACGTCGCCCGGCACGAAGTACCGGTGCTCGTCGAACACGCCGTAGTTGGGCAGATGGTGTTTGGCCGACACCAGGCGCACCACCCCCTGCCAGAGCACGGCCAGCGCGTTCCGGGGCCGGCCCGTCCCCGGTTCCAGAAAGCCCACGACGACCGGAAGCTCACCCTGCCCGGCCTCGGATAGCCGGACGGCGAGACGCTCCAATTCCGTCTGGGACGCCGCAGCGAACGAGGAACGCAGCGCGAGGTCCTCCACCGGGTATCCCGTGAGGGTCATCTCCGGGAACACCACCGCATCCGCCTGTGCCTGCTGCGCCCGTCGAGCCTCGGCGAGAATTCGTTGGCTGTTTCCCTCGAGGTCCCCGACGACGGTGTTGATCTGTGCCAGTGCAATCGTCAAACGTGCCACATCCTCGAGCCTAGCCAGCCCGCGACCGCACCCGCGCGGCGGCCCACCCGCTGGCGTCAATTAATCCGCAGGTAACACAGCTGGGGCACGATTCCCCCTAAGGTGGCAGGTACATCAGTGTCGGCAGGCAACGAGGAGGGTGCACCGTGGACCGACAGCAGGAGTTCGTACTGCGAACCCTGGAAGAGCGTGACATCCGGTTCGTACGCCTGTGGTTCACTGACGTGCTGGGATATCTGAAGTCGGTTGCGGTCGCTCCGGCCGAACTGGAGGCGGCCTTCACCGAGGGCATCGGATTCGACGGCTCCGCGATCGAGGGATTCGCCCGTGTCCACGAGGCCGACATGCTCGCCCAGCCCGACCCCTCCACCTTCCAGGTGCTGCCCTGGCGGAACGAGCCGCACGGCACGGCGCGGATGTACTGCGACATCCTGATGCCCGACGGCTCCCCCAGCTACGCCGACCCGCGCCACGTCCTCAAACGCCAGCTCAGCAAGGCGTCGGATCTCGGCTTCAGCTTCTACACCCATCCCGAGATCGAGTTCTATCTGCTGCGGAACAAGCCCGGGCCCGGGGAGCTCCCCGAACCGAACGACGACGGGGGCTACTTCGACCACACTCCGCACAACAGCGCCTACGACTTCCGGCGTAACGCCATCATGATGCTGGAGAACATGGGTATCTCGGTGGAGTTCAGCCACCACGAGGGCGGGCCGGGCCAGCAGGAGATCGACCTGCGGTACGCCGACGCGCTGACCACGGCCGACAACATCATGACCTTCCGGCACGTCATGAAGGAGGTCGCCCTGGAGGAGGGCGTGTACGCAACCTTCATGCCCAAGCCGTTCACGGAGTACCCCGGTTCGGGGATGCACACCCACATGTCCCTGTTCGAGGGGGAGCGGAACGCCTTCTACGAGCCGGGGGCCGAGTACCACCTGTCCAAGATCGGGCGAAGCTTCATCGGTGGACTGCTCGCCCACTCCGCCGAGATCAGTGCGGTGTGCAGCCAGTGGGTCAACTCCTATAAGCGGCTCTGGCACAACGCCGCAGCCTCGGCGGGTGCGGGTGGGGAGGCTCCCGCCTACGTATGCTGGGGACACAACAACCGCTCCGCACTCGTCCGGGTCCCCATGTACAAACCGGACAAGGGCAATTCCAGCCGCATCGAGTTCCGCGCCCTCGACTCCGCGTGCAACCCCTACCTGGCCTACGCGGTGATTCTCGCCGCCGGCCTCAAGGGAATCGAGGAAGGCTACGAATTGCCTCCCGGCTCGGAGGACGACGTGTGGGCGCTTACGCCGGCCGAACGCCGCGCCCTGGGAATCCAGCCCCTCCCCCAGAGCCTGGACGAGGGTATTCGCGCGATGGAGCGCAGTGAGCTGGTTGCCGAGACGCTCGGGGCGCACGTTTTCGACTACTTCTTGAGGAACAAGCGGGAGGAGTGGCAGGAGTACCGACGCCAGGTCACTCCCTTCGAGCTACAGCGTTACCTGCCGATCCTCTGAACTGCTGGCGTCGGGGGCTGAGCCGTCCAGGCCCAGCTCCCGGGCCCGCGCCGCGGCCGCGCCCCGGTTGGGCACCCCAAGCTTGCCCAGCAGGTTGGACACGTGCACACTCACCGTCTTCACCGCAATCGACAACTCCGCAGCGATCTGCGGATTCGACCAACCGGCAGCCACCAGGCGCAGCACCTCCATCTCCCGCCGCGTCAAACCGGCCACGGCCGGTGAAACTCGGGACGGTGCGCCCGTCATCCGTTCCCGCAGCTTGCGAGCCTCGTGCGTTACCTGATGCGCCCCGGTGGCCGCACCCAGTGCGGCGGCCTCGTCGAGTCGCTGGTGTGCCCCCGCCTGGTCTCCCAGGGCACAGGCCTGCTCGGCGGCGTGGGTCAGCATCCTCGCCTGGGATACCGGTCGTTCGGAACGCTCCAGCCGCACCGCCAGGACGTCGAAACGGTCCCGGGCGGTGGCCGGATCGGGGCACAGGTAGGCCTGGGCGCCGCGCTTGCTGTTCACCAGCTCCGGGATCCGGGGCTCGGGGAGCTTCGTGACCAGACTCCACAGGCGCTGGCGGAGCGCCTCCCACTCCGGCCCCTCGCCGGATCCGTCCCGCCGGGCCGTGTAGCACAGTTCGCCGCCGGCATCCAGCAGGTCCCAACAGTGCACCACGTCCTGTCGCCACAGGGGGGAGTCCAGCAGCTCGTGCACCGTGGCGCGTGCCGCCTCGAACCGGCCCTCGGCCAGGTCCAGCAGCACGGCGATCACGGACCGGGGAAGGACGTAGCTGAGCCGCACACTCTCGTCGGGCAGTAGGTGTCCGCCCACGCTCAGGTGGCGACGCGCACGTTCCAGACTCCCCCGCTGGATAGCGATGATGGCGCGCTGCGCCTCCAGGGTTTCGATGTGTCGTGGCACGCGCATGGTGGCCGCGGCCGCCTCGGCCTCCTGCTCCGCGGCATCCAGCTCGCCCAGCTCGGTCAGCGCCGCCACCACCCCGAGGGTCTGTTCCTCCGGGAGGCGTAGCTCCCGCGCACGGCGCACCCCTTCCCGGTACACCCGCAGGGCGTCGCTGGAGCGGCCGCTCAGGCGCAGCACGATGCCGGTGTGCTGGATGGTCTGGAGCTCGGTGATGGGGCAGCCGTGGCGGGAGGAGAGCTCTCGGGCGCGGGCCAGCATCTCCAGACCCTGGTCCGGATTCTCCTGGTCCACGCCGTGCATCCGGCCCAGCACCGCGAGAACCTCGGCCTCGCTGCGTTCGTCCTGTGCGGCGCGGGCCTGGTCCAGCGCCTTCTCCCCCACCGTGAGCGCCTCCACGGTGTCCCGACGCATCATCAGGTCGGCGGCCAGGGTGCCCAGGAACCGGGTACGGTCCGGATGGTTCTGCGGCAGGGTGCGCAGCGCCTGCCGCAGGTCGGCGAGTGCCCGGTCGTAGGCGCGGTCCTTGTTGGCCTCACCGCGGGCGTGCAGCAGCCGAGCCAGGCACACCGCGTCGGCACGCGCGGTGGCGGGGTCGATGTGACGGGTCATGCCCGCGGTCAGTTCCGCGATTCCGGTGTCGGCCAGATCCGCTCCGCGCCCCGGGTCACCCGCGCGGATCGCGGCACGGGCGGCCAACAGTACCGCCTCCACGTGTGTTGTGCCGGTGCGCTGTGCCGCGTCGGGAACCTGGTCCCACAGCTCCAGGACACGTTCCAGCATGCGGGAGCGCTCCGGATAGGCCAGGGCCTCCCCCGCGGCCTGCGCCGCCGTCCAGGCCGCGCCCAATGCGCCGGGCAGATCGTGGGCGGCGTAACGGTGATGGGCGAGTTCGGTGGCGACCTGCCGGGGTGGTAGACCCGTCGCTCCGTTCTCCAACGTGTCGGCGTAGCGCCGGTGCAGTCGCATTCGTTCCCCCGGCAGCAGGGTGGAGCGAACCGCCTCGGCGAGGAGTGCGTGGCGAAACGCGTACCCCTCGCCGTGGATCCGGAGCACGTTGACGCCGATCGCGGCGTCCAGTGCGGCCTCCAGCTGATCCTCGGACAGCCCACTCACGGCGGCCAACAGGTCGTGCCCGATCCAGTGGCCACCCACCGCCGCGGCCCGCACCACCTGACGGGCAGTGTCGTCGAGGCTGCGCAGCGGGCCCAGTAGCAGCTCCCGCGGCGCCGCGGGTATCTCGGTGCCCGCCGCGTTCCCGTGCTCCAGGAAGGACTCCACGAACAGGGGGTTGCCGCCACTGCGGGCGCATACCAGGTCGAGCTGTTCCGGTTCCAGGGGGCTGCCACCGCGCAGGTCGGCCGCCTGTTCTGCGACCTCGTCGCGGCTGAGGGGGTCCACGTCCACACGCCGCACGACGGGCAGGCGCTCCAGTTCCCCGAGCAGCCGCCGCATCGGATGGGTGCGGTGCAGCTCGTCGCTGCGGCAGGTCACCAGCAGGTGCAGTGGCAGATCGGTCATGTTGTGCAGCAGGAACACCAGGAGTTCCCGGGTGGAAGAGTCGGCCCAGTGCAGATCCTCCAGCACCACCACCAGCCCCTGGGGGCGGGCGGCACACTCCAGCAACACGAGGACCTCTCCGAAGAGGATGGTGCGCTGCTCGTCCCGTCGCTGCGGCGGCTCTCCCAGTTCCGGGAGTAGTCGCGCCAGCTCCCGCAGGTGGGTGATTCCGGCGCCGGGGGTGTCCGCGGGCTGGGTCTTCCGCACGAGCTGCCGCAGCACCGTCACGAAGGGTGCGAACGGCAGCCCGTCGCTGCCCAGGGCGGGACAGTGGCCGGCAGCGGCCCGAACGCTCGACGTTCCCGCCTGGTACTCCCGCACCAGGCGGGACTTACCCACCCCGGCGTCCCCCGTGATGAGGGTGGCCGCACCCCGCCCCGCGGCCGCCTGCTGCCCATCGGCGTGCAGGGCGGCGAGTTCGGTGTCCCGGCCCACGAACCGGGGCTCCCGTCGACTGCGCACCATATGGTCCAGCATGTCATCCCCCGGGGACAGAAACACCCCCGCCGTGAAGCGCCCCACCTGTGCATGCCGGCGACGGCAGGAACCTAGGCTTGGGGGCACCACCCAGCCGCCAGGCCGGTTTGTGTAGGCACTGTGGACTTCGTCGCGCACGGAGTCCTGTCCTCGTCCCTCGAGGCATCTGCGCCTTGTGGAGGCAGTTCGACCTTCCGTCGCTGCCTTCTGCGGATGCGACGTACCAGACGTTCTCGAGCAGCGTCTTGCTCCAGCTCCTGACGGTGCTGTTCAGCGGCCGACGCCGCGAAATCCGGATGCATGTGTTCTCCTCCTTGCTCGCCCGCCCCCGTGGACCGGCATGTTCCATAGTCGAGCTAAGGCACACATGTTCGATATTGGGTTAATGACGTATTTCGTATGGGGATGGGCTGGTACGACTCCCTAAGGTGGCGCTAAGGCTCCGGCTAAGACCCCCTTAGGACGCCGTAGCGCGCCTGGGCCATATCGGGGCTTGCACCAAACCGAATATGGGGAACACGTCCCCGCAACTCCTCAAGTACAGGAAGTCCGAGGAGACGGAGCGGCGGGGTGGCCCGGAGGTACGTCGTGGTTGGCGACACGCCCGGCCGGGCGTCTCCGCAACCGCGTCCGCCCCAGGACCACCACCCGGGGGCCACACTGGTCAACGCCTGCACCACCCCGGTCACCACCGACCCACGCCTGGACAGCACCGGTCGAATTCACTCCGCTGAGGCATGGCCGAATCGGGGACCCAAGTCGGGTCCCCGTCCGGTTGCCATGCGGCTCGCCCCTCGGCCCCATCGGGCCGTGGTGCCGCCGGCGCGGCACATCCTGGGCGGATGCGTCGCCGGGGCCGCAGCCACAGCGTCGGGGTACGTGGCGACTGCGTCGGCTGCGCAGCCGGATCTCGGAGCGGCCGTGCAGCCGAATGTCCACACCCCGGCTGCCTGGTCGACGCTCCCGACCTCTGGGACGCCAGGGAACCACGGGAGCACACGCGCCCACATTCCTGTCCGGCGCACGTCCCTATCCGGCATCGGCCAGATATGGCTCCAGTCCGAGCTCCCGGGCCCGCGCCGCCGCCGCGCCCCGGTTGGGCACCCCAAGCTTGCCCAGCAGGTTGGACACGTGCACACTCACCGTCTTCACCGCAATCGACAACTCCGCAGCGATCTGCGGATTCGACCAACCGGCAGCCACCAGGCGCAGCACCTCCATCTCCCGCCGCGTCAAACCGGCGAGGTCGGCCGGCACCGTAGCGGTGTCGGAGATGTCGGATCCGGCCAGGCCCAGACGCTGGCGGATCTCCGCCAGCCAGCGCAGGGTGCCCCCGAAGCCGTGATCCACGGAAATGCGGTGCGCATCCGTCAGCAGCTCCTCAGCCACCGCGATGTTCCCGCCCAACCCGGCGGCCTCGGCGGCCCACCCGCGAGCCTCCGCACTCACGTGCCGGATTCCGGTGGTATCGGCCTGGGTGATGGCGGCTTCCATGTGCTTTCGGGTCCGGTCCGGGTCGGTGCTCAACAGACCCGCCGTCATTGTCTGCCGCAGCCGCACGCGGGCACCGGCCGTGCGGCAGCGTGTGGACTCTCCCCGCAGATCCCGGTGCAGCTCGTCCCACCACGGGTCGCTCCCGGTGCGGCCACCGGTGAACATGCGCCACACCTGTGCCCCGCGTTCGACAACGGCCCAGCAGTACTGAATCTCCGGCTCGTCTCCGGAACAGCGGCGCAGTTGCCACACCTGATGGGCAGCCTGCTCCAGCCTCCCTTCGGCAATAAGTAGCTGCAACTCCAGCAACTGGCGGGACAGCCGCACCGACGGGCGCAGCAGGTCCCCGGGCTGGTGCCGGTCGGCCTCGGCCAGACGTTCCCGTGCCGCGGCCACCTCGCCACGGTGTAACGCGACCTTGGCGTATTCGCTGTACAGCATCCCGGTGCCACTGTCTCCGCTGGAACGCCGCAGATCCGCCAGCGCCTGCTGTTCGGCCTCGTCGAGCCGCCCCAGCTGGCGCAGCACCGCCACACGTCCACCCCCCTTGTTGTGGGGAATGCCCAGTTCGCAGGCACGCTCCAGGCGCACGGTGTGCGCCTGGAGCGCCTCCGTGAGATGTCCGTCCAGCTGAAGCAGGGTCGCCTCGTTGTAGCGGGCACGGAGCTCGGTCCGCGCCCAGCCATTCGCGCCGCCAAGATCCCGAGCGTGGCGTAGTTGGGCCAACCCGTCCCGGAACCGCCCGTGCTGGGTACCGGCGATCGTGCCCAGGGTGATCAGGGCCTCGGCCGCACTGTGCTGGTCACCTTGTTCACGGGCCAGCTCCTGGACGTGTTCGGCGACCTCGACTCCCTCCTGGAAGTTCCAACGCACCATCAGGTCTGCGGCCAGGGTCGCCATCAGCTTGGGACCCTTGGAATGGTCGGAGGGCAGGATCCGCAGGGCCTGACGCAGATCCGCCACAGCCTGGTCGTAGGAGCGGACCCGCAATGCGTCGCCCCGGACGTGCAGCAGATCGGCGATGCGCACCGCATCGATCCGCGGCACGTGTTCGGCCCGCAGCTCGGCGAGGATCCCTCCGGTCAGCTCGTCCAGCCCGGCCGTGGCCAGGTCCACGGCCCGTTCGGGCTCACTGGCCGAGACGGCGGCGCGGGCCGCCTGCAAGCGAACCTCCACCCGGTCCACCCCGGTTCGCTGCTCTGCATCGGGCACCTGGTCCCAGAGTTCCAGCACCCGCTCCAGCATGTGGAGTGCCTCCGGGCGGGACACCACGGTGTATCCGGCCTGGGCCGCGGCCCAGGATGCACTCAGCGCCTCGGGCAGATCGTGGGCGGCGTAACGGTGATGGGCGGCTCGGACGGGACAGCGGTCCCCCACCGGTGGGGAGGCTCCTGCATCTTCGATCGCTGCTGCGAAGCCACGATGTAACGTTCCGCGTTCCCCGGGCAGTAGCGAAGAGTAGACCGCCTCGGTGAGCAGCGTGTGGCGTAGGACGTACTCGCTGCCCTCCGTCCGGAGGACGTTGGCGTCGACAGCCGCGGCGATCGCGGCGTCGAGCTGGTCCTCGGGAACCTGCTTCACTCCGGTGAGCAGGCTGTGGCTGACCCGCCCCCCGGCCACCGCGACCATCTGCACCACGGTGCGGGCCGGGCGGTCCAGGGCCCGCACCGGCCCCAGCAGCAGTTCGCGGGGAGTTTCTGGCACCGGGGCCTGGGCCAGGTTGTCGTAGGCCAGGAACGACTCCACGAACAGGGGATTACCGCCACTGCGGGCGTAGACCAGGTCAACGTCCACGGTGCTGGCGGCGTTGTCCCCGCGTAGCGCCGTCACCTGTTCGGCGACCTCGGCACGACTGAGCGGGTGCAGATCGACGCGCATCACCTCGGGAAGGCGGGTGAGTTCAGGCAACAGCCGCCGCATCGGGTGCGTGCGGTGCAGGTCGTCGCTGCGGCAGGTGATCAGTAGGTGGAGGCGCAGCTCAACCAGATTGTGCAGCAGGAACACCAGCAGGTCCCGCGTGGAGCGATCCGCCCAGTGCACATCCTCGATGATCAGGGCGAGCCCGGACGGAGTGGCCACGTGTTCCAGCAAGGTGCGGACCTCGCCAAACAGGCGACCTTGGTGATCGTCGTCCGGAACTGTTGGGGCAGGGCCGAGTTCCGGCAGGATACGGCGCAGCTCCCACAGCTGGTCGAGGAGCTGGGGCTGGGTTACGGCGAGTTCCCGGGCCAGCGGCCGCAACGCGGTGATGAACGGAGCGAACGGCAGACCACCGATCCCCAGCTCCGGACAACTGCCCAGGGCCACCCGCCCCAGCGGCGTGCGTGCGGTGTACTCGCGCAGCAGCCGGGACTTGCCGACGCCGGCCTCTCCGACCAGTACCACCGCCGACCCCGGATCCGGCCCACCGCGGGCGCGGTCTGCGCCCGCCAACAGCATCGTGATCTCGTCGGTTCGGCCAACGAACTGGGAGTCGGTGCTCGGGACCATACCGTAAGAATGCCAGGTTTACCCTCGGTTCGCGCAGGGGTTTCTGGCCCCGCACCGCGGGACTCCGTGACCACCGCTGTGCTCCGACGCTCGTTGCTAGGGCACTCTGGAACGGCCTGTGTCCCCTGCCTTCTGGGCATTCTGGCCGGTTGCTGATCAAGGGAACCTGACCGGCCCAGCCTGTCCTGCGCACATGAGACGCAGGGAGTTGTCCGGTTCTGGCCAGACACCACAACGGGGCCTACCCCCGGCCCTCACCCCGCCGCCGCGGAACCACCAAAGACATACCCCAAAGTCACCAACAACGTGAACCACACGAGGGAGATCAGGAAAATCACACCCAGCTCCCGCAGCCGGTGCGTGCGCGACCAATACACCACCGGCTCCCCCGCATCCGGATACTCCACCCCCAACGGATACCCCTGCCGCTCACAAAACCGATAAATCCGCCGCCGAATCCACGACCCCATCCACTCCCCCGTCACATAACCCAACACCGACGACCCAAACCCCACCGACCCCAACACCTCACCATCCCGAACCACCACCCGCAACCCCGTCCCCGCATCACTCCGCACCTCCGCCACATGCCGAACATCCACCACAGCCACATCCGTAAAACACCGCACCACAAACCACCCACCCGACACCACCACACACCCCCACCACATAATCCGAAAAGCGAACCACGTAATAGCAGTCGCCAAGACAGTAAATATCAGGACATAAGATATTATGTTCCCCGCCTCTGCAACCTCTCGTGAATTTCCATACATCAGACTTCCAAAAATTCCATAGAATCCTATCACAATTGAAAAACACCATACATAGGCAGTAGGCTTTCTAAATGACTTATGATTTTTTCTAAACACAATACGCCCTAATATTATTAAACTGGAATTTTATAGATGATTCTAAATTAGAAATCCCAAGACAAGGAGTCACTCTTACTGCCTCGAAATCATCCCATCACGGCCAACACCACTGGGCCATAACACCAATCGTCTAGTACTGAGTTGATACGGCTAGCCCAGGACTATCCTGCAACCCGGCTATCGCAGCGTTACCGCCCATATTGACACCCGTTGCGGACCAATCCATCGAGCCATCCGGCCTGCGCTGGAACGCAGTATCGCCCCACCAGTTCCGCTGGGTCCGCGACCACTGATCCCGCAACCCACCAAGATTCCTCGGATGGACTGGTGAGGCTCGGTTCGTCGGCTGCGCTCGTTCTCGGAGATACGGCCACCGACACGGTCAGGGCAACAGCGGTCACTGTGGCCAGGCCACAGTGCCGCAAGCGGGGCATGGGGGATGACACGATCGTCCTTGCGGTATTACGGGGGATGGCCGACTCCGTACACACCTAGGAACGGAGCTGGATACCGAAAGCAAGGACTATCAATCGTCATCACAATTCACCAATGCCGCATTGTGAAATGTAACGATATTGGTCCTCTCATCTGCGCCAGCAGAGGAAACATATACGGCACCGTTACGCCCGCGTTTCAAACAAACACGAACGTCACTGCCGGGGCCACCGTGGGTGTTTACTGCCCGCACACCAATTGCAGGCCGCTGACAGACGTCGTCAGCCCCGCCACACCATCCAACCCCACCGGCAGGAAACGCTGCCGCCAAACACATCCCACCTGCCCCACACCACAGACACGTGCACCACACTCACCGTCTCCACCACAGTGGAACAACACCGCAGCAGGGCGCGCTGCAACCGTGTCCCGCGCCCACCGGGGGCTCACCCAGCCAGAGAACTATCCGTGCGCACGCAAGCCGTCACACACCGTGTCCACAAGTAGCTCGGCTCGCTGGCGAGGGCTCTGCCCGGTGTCCGAACGGCTACTGACGAAAGCCCCACCGACCAGCAGGTTCAGTACCGTCGTCAGATCCAGATCCGCACGCAGTTCCCCGCGGGCGATCCCAGCGCGTAGCGCCTGGTATACGACTTCGTTGCGGGGCGCGAAGACGTCGCGTCGGATACGAGCTGCGATCTCGGGGTGGGTCTCGCTCATCATGAGCAACCGCACTCCCTGCTCCAGCGGGCTCTGTAGGTCCCCGCACACCACGGTGAACACGGCGACCAGGTCGTCGCGGACCGACGCGCCCTGCCCGACCTCGGGAAGGGGGGACCGGAGGGTCGCCACAGCCTCGGTGAACAACTCCTCCTTGCCGGACCATCTCCGGTAGATGGTTGCCTTTCCAACGCCGGCCCGCGAGGCTACTGCCTCGACCGAAACCGCAGCGACGTGCTTATGTTCACCCAACAGTTCCAAAGCGGCCCGCAGGATGGCGGTGTCGGCCTCCGGACTGCGGGGTCGACCAGGGGCACGCGTGGGCTCGGTGTTCACTTGGGCTCAATCACTGCGGCGGGTGGATACGGACTCGGGGGCCCCGGTGGCTCCGGGGTTGGACGCCGTGGCCGACTCAGCGGCCCCAGGTGCCCCGCGCGGATCCGGCTGCTGGGTCACGTCCTGCGGCCGCGCCCGCCGTGGAAGCCAGATCAGCACGGTGACAGCACTGATGAGAGCGACCACGAGTGAGCATAGCGCGGAGGTGTGCATTCCAGCCAGAAAGGCGTCCTTGGCCGGCTGGACGAGTTCCGCCTCCAGCCCCAGTGCCCGTGCGGTACCCAGGGTCTCCTCGATAGAGGAGGCCGCATCGGCCTGTGCGTGTTGCGGAAGGACATCCAGATGCTCGGAGATCTGACCGCGGTAGACCAGAGATACGACCGAACCGAGCACCGCGACCCCCAGGGCAACCGCCACCTGCCGGGCGGTGTTTTGCATCGCCGAGGCTGCCCCGGCCTCGTGTCGCGGCACCGTCGACATGATCGACTCCGTCGCCGGTGGCATGACCAGTGCCATCCCCGTTCCCTGTACGAAGAAGATCGCACACAGGGCGAGCACAGGGGTGGCGACATCAACTGTGGCGTAGCTGCCCAGGGCCACCGCAACAAGCAGCACACCGACCGTGCCGACGAGCTTGGGACCGAATCGGGACACCAAGGTAGAGCTCAATGGGGCGAACACCGCCTGGGCGGCGGCCATCGGGATGAGCAAGAGCCCTGCCTGGAGCGGATTGAACTCCTGGACGCTCTGTAGGTAGAAGGACATGAAGAACACGACGCCAGCCATGGCGAAGAACACCAACATGATGGTGGCAACCGCCACCGCGAGACGTGGGTCTCGGAACAGGCGCACGTTGAACGCGGGATGATCGATCCGCGCCTCATAAACCACGAAGGCGGCAAGTACCGCTAGGCCCGCGCACAGAGCCAGAATGGTCTCCGGGTGGAAGCCCTGACCGCGTTCGCCGATACCAATGATGCCGTACACGAGCAGTACGAGCCCGATGATGGACAGGAGGACACCCACGGGGTCGAGCCGTCCCGGCTCGGGGTTGCGCGACTCCGGAGCCAGCCACAGGATCATGGCGACCGCGAACACGGCAACTGGCACGTTGATCAGAAAGATCGACCCCCACCAGAAGTAGGTGAGGAGGAGCCCACCCAGAGGCGGGCCGATGGCCATGCCCATGCCGACCGCTCCGGCCCAGATTCCGATCGCACGGCCGCGCTGCTCGGGGGAGAACACGTTGGTCAGGATCGCCAGCGTCTGGGGCATGATGCCCGCCGCCCCCAGCCCCATCAGAGCCCGCGCCGCGATGAGCTGCTCTGGGGTCTGAGCGAAGGCGGACACCCCGGACGAGGCGCCAAACACGACGAGCCCCGCCACCAGCATTCGTTTGCGGCCCCAGCGGTCGCCCAGTACCCCGAAGGTGAACAACAGCCCGGCGAAGACCAGGGTGTAGGAGTTGATGGCCCACTGCAACTCACTCTGGGTGGCGCCGATGCCCTGCTGTGGGTCCGCGATGACACGGAGGGCAACGTTGAGGATGGTGTGGTCGAGTACCACAACCAGTAGTGCGAGCACGAGCACGCCCAGGATGACCCAGCGGCGTGGATGCGCAGCAGCCTGATCCACGAAACGTCCCCCGAAAATACGACATCACTGGCCGCACCATTTAAATACGAAACGATCTCGTTTCGCAACCGGGGTGCTGCGGACGTACATGCGACGATGGAGCCACCTGACCCGTCCGGGGACGCCACCGGCGCCTCGAGACCATGGAGAGGAAACACGTATGTCCACGACCCTCTACGGAGGCTCGGCCAGCGCGAGTGACCGCCGGATCACCGTCCGTGACCTGGCCGCGGCCAAGCAACGCGGAGAACGGTGGCCAATGTTGACGGCCTACGACGCCCTGACCGCACGCATCTTCGACGAGGCCGGAATCCCGGTACTCCTCGTCGGGGACTCCGCGGCGAACGTGGTCTATGGGTACGACTCCACAGTTCCCATCACCGTTGAGGAGCTGTTGCCACTCACGGCGGCCGTATCCCGCGGCACTGCGCGTGCTCTCGTGGTGGCCGATCTTCCGTTCGGCTCCTACCAGAGTTCGCCACACCAGGCCATGACGAACGCAACCCGCTTTCTCAAGGAGGCGGGGGCACACGCTGTGAAGCTGGAAGGGGGAACGCGCGTAGCTGAGCAGGTCGCGCAGCTCACGTCTTCCGGCATCCCGGTGATGGGACACCTCGGGCTCACACCGCAGTCGGTCAACGTGCTGGGCTACCGAGTGCAGGGGCGCGGGGAAGCCGGCGCGCAACTCCGCGCCGATGCCCAGGCACTGGTCGAGGCTGGGGTGTTCGCCCTGGTCCTGGAGTGCGTCCCCAGCGAGCTGGCGCGTGAACTCACCGCCGAGTTGTCCGTGCCCACCGTCGGCATCGGTGCGGGCAATGGGACCGATGCCCAGGTGCTGGTGTGGCAGGACATGGCAGGTCTCACGCAGGGCGCCCCAGCCTTCGTGAAACAGTACGCCGACCTGGGCGGGGTCCTCGGCAAGGCTGCCACGGACTTTGCCGCCGAGGTCGTCGAGGGCTCCTTCCCCGACGAGCAACACTCCTACGCCTGAACCGACCCTCGATGCGGACCAGTGACGCCGGTCCGCCGCACCACCCGGTGTTTCCCACCGGCAGCGGGGAGGCGTGCCCACCTGTCGTTGGCCGGGCATGCCTCCCCCACCTTTGGCTACTGGCTAGTAGCATTCGGGGTGGACATCCGTCGACCCCGCCCACACCAGGGAGTCACCGTGCGCATCGCCATGCCCCTCCAGTACGCAGGGGACCTGAAACAGGCCACGAGTCTCGTGGCCGAACTGGAGAAGGTCGGCCTCGACCGGGCCTGGGTCGCCGAGGCCTACGGCTTCGACAGCCCGACCACTATGGGGTACCTCGCCGCCCGAACCGAACGGGTCGAGATCGGCGCGGCCATCCTGCCGCTGTACACCCGAACGCCAACCCTGATCGCCCAAACCGCCGCCGGTTTGGACTACGTGTCGGACGGCCGGGCCGTGCTGGGCCTGGGCGCGAGCGGCCCCCAGGTCATCGAGGGCTGGCACGGTGTTCCCTACACCCGCCCCCTGGGACGGACCCGAGAAATCGTGGACATCTGCCGCAAGGTCTGGGCCCGGGAGGACCGGCTCACCCACGAGGGGCGTAACTACACCCTCCCTCTCCCCCCGGACCAGGGCACCGGCCTGGGGAAGCCACTCAAGATCATCAACCACCCCGTCCGTAGCCAGATCCCGATCTACCTGGCCTCCCTGGGACCGAAGAACGTGCAGCTCACGGCGGAAATCGCCGAAGGATGGCTACCGTTCCTCTTTGTCCCGGAGAAGGCCAACGACATCTGGGGGGAGGCGCTCGCTGAGGGCAGGGCCAAACGGTCCACGGAGCTGGGTCCCCTCGAGATCTCCGCCGGAGGCATGCTTGCCATCGGTGAAGGCGAAGAAACCAAGAAACTGTTGGACCTCGCCCGGCCACTCATCGCGCTGTACGTGGGCGGTATGGGAGCCAAGGAAACCAACTTCTACGCCCAGCTGGCCACCCGGTACGGATACGGCGCGGAGGCTGATCACATCCAGGAGCTGTACCTGGCGGGCAAGAAGGACGAGGCAGCCGCGGCCGTGCCGCAGGAGCTGCTGGAACTGACCAACCTGGTGGGGCCTGCCTCCTACGTACGGGAACGGATCGCCGCCTATCGGGAGGCCGGGGTGACCGAACTGAACCTCACTCCTGTGGCCGACGACCCTGTCCAGCTCATCGAACAGGTACGCAGCTGGGTGTAGCCGCACCGGCCCGGCTCCGGGGCGGCCGGGCCAGGCTCACCCGGGTGCGGGGATCCGCTGGGCCAGCTGCCGGGTAAGCACGTCCCGGGCTGTGCCCAGAGACGGCCCATACCAGGTCAGATGCCGCCCCGAGACCAGGGCTGCCGGTAGCGCCGGGAAACACTCCGGGCCGTCGTTCCCAGCAAAGGCGTAGGGTTCGTCCGGGAGCACCACCACATCGGCGCCGCCCGCGTTGAGCTCGGCCAGCGACACCTTGGGATAACGGGCCTCCGCCGTGGCGTAGAGGTTGGCGATACCGAGCCGGGCCAGTACATCGCCGGCGAAAGTATCGCTACCGAGCACCATCCAGGGACGGCGCCAGATCGGAACCACAGCGTGTTCCCGTGGTGCGGGAACACCGGCCAGCACGTCCTGCCACACCCGGAAAGCATGATCCAACCATGTCGGTCGGGGGTACCCACAGACGGTGACCATCCGGTGCAGGCTATGCAGGGCCTGCGGCAGGGTACGGATGTCGGTCACCCACACGGGGACCCCGGCGGCTCGCAGGGCGGCCAGGTCCTCGGGTCGATTCTCCTCGGCGTTGGCTAGAACCAGGTCCGGTTCCAGGTCCAGGATCCGGTCCAGGTCCGGGTTCTTGGTGCCACGAACCCGCACGACGTCCAAGCTCCGGGGGTGGGTGCACCATGCCGTGGCCCCCACCAAGCTCCACGGTGCGGTCGCGGCCAGGGACTCCGTGAGGGATGGCACCAGGGAAACCACGCGCCGCACCGGTCCGGACACGGCGACGTGGTTCCCGGTGTCGTCGATCTGCTCACCACTCAAACGTCGGTAACCCGGATTCCCGCATGCGCCTTGTATCGACGGTTGATGGCGATCAGATTCGCCGTGAACGCCTCCACCTGGTGGGCGTTACGGAGCCGGCCCCCGAAAATGCCCCGCATCCCGGGGATCTGGTTGGCCAGGGCACGCACGACGTCGGTGGCCTCCCGGTCGTCGCCCAAGACCAGCACGTCCATATCCAGGTCATCTACCTCCGGGTCCAGTAGGGCCGTGGCAGAAACGTGGTGGAAAGCTGCGACGACCCTACTGTCCGGAAGGAGCGCCTCGGCCTGCTGTGCGGCGCTGCCCTCGTCGACACTCAGCGCGAACGGTCCGCGCTTGTCGAACCCCAATGGATTCACGCAGTCCACGACGATCTTCGCAGAGAGTTCCTTAGCGACGGAGGCCAACAGTTCCCGGTGCCCCTCCCACGGCACCGCGACGATAACCACCTCCCCCGCATCTGCTGCGGCGGCATTGTCCAGCCCCCGGATGCCGGAGCCGAGTTCGGCCGCCGCCTGCTGCGCCCGTTCGGCGCTGCGGGAACCAATAACGACCTCATGGCCAGCCAGGGCGAGGCGGTGGGCGAGCCCACGTCCCTGGTCGCCGGTTCCACCCAGAACCGCGATGGAAAGCCCGGAGATGTCCGGGACGTCGTGTGGATTGCGCTGTTCGGTCATGGAATCGATCATCCCAGGCCCCCGGGCGGCCTCGAAGCAGCACCCCACGGAATGTGGAGCACGTCCGGCCACTGCCGAGACCAGATGCAGGGGCGGGTCGCGGGCGCCCATAACCCGCGATCACTGCCGCCCACCCCCCGGGGGGCCGGTTCGCGACCCGCACGCCCATGTTACCGAGCTACCTAGCGCGAGGCTCCCCCGCACTGTCATCGGCATTCCGCGCGCCGTGATCCACGTGCTTCGAGGGAGCCAACCGCGCGGCTGCCTCGTTCTCCTGAGCCAGTCGCCGCAAGGCGACGAGGACCGGAGTGAGCAGCAGGGATCCGACGAGTGCCCGCTCCGCCTGGTCAATGGGATCCTCCTGATGCATCATCTGGTCCAGATCGATGCGGGCGGTCTGGTCCGCCAGCTCGGCATAGCGGCGAAGAATCTCGGTATCTGGGGGGAAACCGAGGCGTCGTAGCGCGGCCAGGGCCTGGGCGAGCTGCGTGCGGTGCGGGGATCGCTGGCTCACCTGCCAATCCATAGCAGCGATAAGCTCGCTCGCGTGGCTCGTGGCAGTGGAATCCGGAGGCTCCGCCTCGGGCATGGGGCTGGGCAACGCATGGTGCACCTCCCCCAACTTGGCGAAGGTGTCGGTGTGTGCGTCCACCGCTGCCAGCACCTCCCGGGTCGCCGCGACAGAGAGCCCAGCCACGTTGACCAGGGCCCGAATCAGGCGCAGGCGACGCAGATGGTCCTCACCGTAGACGGCCTGTGTCCGCCCCGTGGACTGACCGGGTGGTAACAGTCCCTGGCGTAGGTAGTACTTGATCGTCGGAATCGGCACCTCGCTGCGCCGGCTCAGCTCCGAAATCCGCATCCGTGCGCTCCCGCTCCGTTCCGCGTCACTGGTACGACGACCCTGCTATTCCTACGTGCACCGCCTGCCGCGCAGTGACCAACCAGGACAGCACATCCCTGCGTGGCCGTGGACCCCACCTATTGGATAGTATAGCTATCCAATAGGTGGGGTCCACGGCCGCATCCGCTGTCCGTACGCCTTCAGGAGGTTCCCAGATGCCCACGCTCGGATGGATCACCCCCAATCCAACGCAGGGACACGAACGTGCCCTCATCCTGGCCTCACGATTCGAGGTGGCCCACTGGTGGCAGGTCCCCGGCTTCCTCCGATTCTCGATACGTGCCTGGCGCCAGGTTTCCGCCGCGCCGGGGGCGCTCGGCGCATCCCTACAGGCACAGCCACTGCGCCGGGTTTTCTGGACCCTGTCCGCCTGGACGGATGAGGAAACACTACGCGCCTACGCCCGCAGTGACCCGCACCGCGAGATCATGCGCGCGGTGCGGTCCAGTACCCGAACCGCCACGCTCGTACGCTGGACGCTGCCGGTGGACCAACTGCCGCCTTCCTGGGGGGAAGCCCGGGACCGGCTCGCCGCGGCAGCGCACCGGAACGGTGTCAACGGCGACTGAACAACGCCGATGCGCACGCGGCGTCCACCAATGGAGCGCCCGTAGCCAGAAACCACATGGCAACTGAGGCCCATACGTGCGTTCGTTGCCCCGACGTTGCCGGACCCCACAGCAGCTCCAGCAGCGCACCCCCACGTCCACGACGTGGCCCTGACACTGTGTTCTCAGGACCAGGGCGGGTACTGCTCCCGTTCCCTGTCCCCCCACGGATCGTCGGCCTCCGCCTCATCCTCGGCTGCCCAGATCTCGTTCCGGGCTGTGGCCGTCTCCAGCGCGGCCGCAGCCTCGGCCTCGGTGGCGAAGGGACCCAGCCGGCGCCGGTCGGGACACCCCGCGTCGTACTCCGGTCGGTCATGTTTGAGGCACCACCACCAACGCGGTGGTGTATCCGGGTCGTCGTCACCCGGTCTCGTCCGGGGCCCCATTGTCGCCTCCCGCCCTGTCGGCCTTCGGTGCCCGTCGTTCCCATTCTCGCTCCTGGCCGGTGGGCACGCCAGGACGACTAGACTGCGGAGACATGACGACCCCGCTGGTTCCAGGCCGTATCTCGCCGCAACGTTCTGTCCCGTCCCGCATTCCGCGTCCCGAGTACGTGGGACGCAAGCAGCCTCGGGAGGGCCTACTGGGCGATGTGCAGGATGCCGAAACCATCGAGGCGATGCGGGTCGCCGGGCGCATCGCCGCCCAGGCGCTCCAGGAGGTCGGTAAACATGTGGTTCCCGGAACCACAACCGACGAGCTGGACCGGGTCGGGCACGAGTTCCTGTGTGACCATGACGCCTATCCCAGCACCCTCGGCTACCGGGGTTTCCCCAAGTCGCTGTGTACCTCACTGAACGAGGTCATCTGCCATGGAATCCCGGATGACACCGTGATCCGGGAAGGCGACATCGTCAACGTGGACATCACCGCCTACATCGGGGGTGTCCACGGCGACACGAACGTAACCTTCTTGGCTGGCGACGTTGACGAGCAATCGCGACGCCTCGTGGAGCGCACCCAGGAGGCCATGAACCGTGGCATCAAGGCCTGCAAACCGGGGCGGCAGATCAACGTGATCGGACGGGTCATCGAGTCCTACGCGAAGCGGTTCGGCTACGGCGTGGTCCGCGACTTCACCGGGCACGGAGTCGGACCGGAATTCCACTCGGGCCTGATCATTCCCCACTATGACGATGAGGACGCCGACACGGTCATGGTCCCCGGGATGACCTTCACCATCGAACCCATGATCACCCTCGGGGGAATCGACTACGACATGTGGGAGGACGGCTGGACCGTGGTCACCAAAGACCGCGGGCGCACTGCGCAGTTCGAGCACACCATTGCGATCACCGAGGATGGGGCGGAGATCCTCACCCTGCCCTGACCACCCGGGCGGCCAGCGAGCGGAACCAGACTATTCCCCGTCGAGGTGCTGCACTGTGGCGGCCCAGCGGAGCCAGCGGTCCAGCTCCTCGGAATCCCTGCACTCCAGGACCCGCTGCCGCAGCTCCGCAGGCACCTCGAAGCCACGCGCCTCCAACACAGCCAGCACGTCCTCCTGCCGGCCCTCTTGGCGGCCCTCCTGCCGGCCCTCCTGCCGGCCTTCGGCGACATACCTGCGGGCGAAGTCACTCTTCCAGGGATAGCCCGCGAGCGAGCGCGGACTGCCGCCCTCAGTCAAGATGCTCGACCGTGGCGGCCCAGCGCACCCAGCGGTCCAGCTCCTCGGAATCCCTGCACTCCAGGACCCGCTGCCGCAGCTCCGCAGGCACCTCGAAGCCACGCGCCTCCAACACAGCCAGCACGTCCTCCTGCCGGCCCTCTTGGCGGCCCTCTTGGCGGCCCTCCTGCCGGCCCTCCTGCCGGCCCTCCTGCCGGCCTTCGGCGACATACCTGCGGGCGAAGTCACTCTTCCACTCGTAGGTGCTGGTGGCCAAGATCTCCTCCAGGTACTGTCTCGCCGCGGCGGGTAGTGCCGCGAACACATAGTCAGCATACAAAGGGCGACCTTCCGCATCCAGACCGTCCAGAGCCGCGGGAAGCGCTTCCAGAGCTGCCAGGTCGGCCGTGTGTCGGACGGCTGCGGAGAGAACGGTCAATTCGGGTTCACGCCGGGCAACATCGGGGTCAGTGATCAGCGGTAGATCCGTCAGTGGAAGCACCACGGGACGAACCTCGCCGCATCCCAGGTCAATCGGTTCGGAGTAGCGGTCGGCCAGTGCTTGGTCCGGGGTGAGGGCCAACAACAGGACCGGGCAGCGTAGCCGATGTCGGACGTTCGTCACATAGGCGGGCCAGGAGTAGTACTTTCGGTCGTCTCGACCACGTTGGGCTTCCACCACGATCGCCATCAGCGATTCCGGTGTGGCCCCGTCACGGTTTGGAGTGTCCTCCAGTACCACAACGGAGTCACTCAACAGTTCGGCCGGTGCGGTGGTCGTGGCTTCACCCGCCTCGCACCGAGCACGGACGTAGGCCGGCAACGGTTTTCCCGAGGCACAGCGGTAGAGCTTGGCGGCCAGCTCGGGGCTGAACCGGATGAGATCGAGTGGAAACTCGTGTTCCCAGGAAGGCATGTACAGAACGTAGTACATCAGTTCCGAACCGCGCAGGAGAACCACAACTCGGTCAGACTCCGTTCCCCGGCCGCACCCCCTGAGATCTGACACCCCCGGAATTGGTACAGTTGTTGCGATTTCCCCCGGGATACGTGCAGGGAAAGTCCGGTGTGAATCCGGCGCTGACCCGCAACGGTGTGTGTGCTGCGTCGCAGCGCACAAAGCCCGATCTCCTGCCGTATACCCGAGGCTTCACTGTTGTCGTCGCGGTCTGCGACACGAAGCCTGACGAGGCGGGACGGTTGTGCTCCCACCGCGTCAGGACCGCGTGTCCCGACCGCACCGAGGAGTAGCCAGATGCCCCCCACTCCCGCGATGCGCCTACTGTCTCCCGCTCTGGCGGCGTTGCTTCTCGCCAGCGCCTGCCAGTCACGCGCCACGGAGAACGACGCCGATCCGGCCATCGAGGTCACCAGTTGTGACCGCACCCAGATTCTCGACGAGCCGCCGGAACGCATCGTCTCCCTGAACACGCAGGTCACCGAGACCCTGATCGATCTTGGTGTGGACGACCGCATCGTCGGTATCGGCTGGGAACGCTATGACCATCCCGAGCAGTACACCGATGCCTACAGTGCGCTGAACGGGCTGGCCGACACCCACCCCACGCTGGAGCAGATCCTGGAGGTGGAGCCGGACCTGGTCATCGGTGGGCAGTCCAGCTCCTTCGACCCGCAGGAAGGCCGCAGCCGCGAGGATCTGGAATCGCACGGGATCGCGACCTACCTGTTCGCCGAGGGATGTCCGGACGGTGACCTGGAACTGGAGGAGGTCATTGCCGACTTCGAACGGCTGGGAACCGTGCTGGGTATCGAGGACACGGCCGAGGAATTCGCGGCAGACATGTCCACAGATCTGGAGGCAGTCGAGGACCAGTTGGCCGCAGCCGACGTAGAACCGGTTCCCACGTTCTTCTACCGCAGCGGGGAACGAACGGCCAGCACCAACAACAGCGACGGCATCCGACAGATGATCCCGGACCTGGCCGGCACCCGCAACGTCTTCGCCGAGCTGGACGACCGGGTCGCGGAGGTGAGTTGGGAGCAGGTCGGCGAGAACGACCCGGAAGCCATTGTGATCTTCGAGATGGGCAGTGACGACGGCACCATCGACGACAAGATCAACTTCCTGAAGGAACAGCCGATCGCCCAACACACCGAGGCGGTGCAGGAGGAACGGTTCGCCTCGGTGTCGCTGCGGGAGCTGTACCAGGGCCCACGCATGGTCGGGGCTGCGCAGCGCCTCGCCGAGGACCTACATCCCGAGGCCTTCGCGTGACCAGCACCGCACCCCCGGCGCGGCCCCGAGACGACGGGGCCGCGCCGGCCCGGAACACCACATCCGCTTCCCGGGACCGTTCCCAGCGTCCGCTGCGCCCGGTCCTTGTGGTGCTGGTACTCGGCCTGGGCGGAACCCTGCTGTTAGGGCTGTCCTTCGGCTCGGCCCGAATCCCCCTCACCGAGGTGTGGGGCATCCTGCTCGCCGACGTCATCCCCGGGCTCGGGCAGCAAGATGTCTCCGCCATGCGTCAGGCGATCGTGATCGAATCCCGGCTTCCCCGGGTCCTGCTCAGCATGGTCGTGGGGGCGTGCCTGGCCGTGGCCGGCGCGGTGGCCCAGGCCGTGACCCGCAACCCGCTGGCCGACCCCTACCTCCTGGGTGTCTCGGCCGGCGCCGGGTTCGGGGTGGTCACCGTGGTCGTGCTCGGGTTCGGTGTCGGCGCTGTGGGTGCCTACACCCTGCCACTGGCCGCTTTCCTCGGCGCACTGGTCCCACTGTTGCTGGTGCTCCTTCTCAGTGGCGCGGGCCGGGACGCCACCATGCTCATCCTGTTGGGTGTGGCCGTGGGGCAGATCTTCCAGGCCCTGATCACCTTCGCCCTTCTGGTCATCGCCGACGACCACGAGATCGCGGGAGTACTGCACTGGCAGGCGGGGGGCTTCGGCGACGCACGCTGGGGATTCCTGCCGGCCCCCACACTGTCCCTGGTCCTGGTGGCCACGGTCGTGATTCTCGGGGCGCGCTGGCTGAACCTGCTTCAGGTCGGAGACGAGGGGGCTGGTGCGCTTGGTATGAACGTGCAACGGTTCCGTCTGCTCATGCTGGTTGCCGTGTCCCTGTTGACGGGGACGGCGGTGGCTGTCGCCGGGGGGATCGGCTTCATCGGTCTGATCGTCCCGCACGCCGCGGTGTTCCTCGTCGGGTCGAACGCTCGCCGATCCATCCCGGTCGCCGCCCTGGTGGGGGCGCTCGCCCTGGCTTTGGCCGACCTGGTGGCCCGCGCCCTGACCCCCGCCACCGAGTTCCCGGTCGGGGTGGTGACGGCCCTGGTGGGGGCGCCGGTGTTCGTCTACATGCTCTACCGCCGCCGGAGGAAGATGTGAGCACAACTGTAGGAGTTCGGGACCTCGAGGTGAGTCTGTCCGGGACGACCATCGTGCGCGACATCGACCTGGAGACGGCCTCCGGCGAGATGGTTGGGCTCGTGGGTCCCAACGGAAGCGGCAAGACCACCGCGCTGCGTACCCTGTACCGCGCGCTGCGGCCGAGTTCGGGAAACGTCGAGGTGGTCGGGCGCCCGGTGGCCACCTATCGTCGCCGCGAGCTCGCCCAGCGACTCGCGGTGGTCACTCAGGAGTCGGACCAGTCCGTTCAGCTTCCGGTGCAGGAGGCGGTGGCGCTCGGGCGGGCCTGCCACCGGGGATGGCTCGAACCACTGACCGGAACAGACCGGGCCGTGGTCCGCCAGGCTCTGGAGCAGGTGGGGTTGGGGGCGTTTGCCGACCGGGAGGTGGCCACCCTCTCCGGTGGGGAACGCCAGCGGGTCGCGATCGCCCGCGCCCTCGCGCAACGGCCCCACGTGCTGGTTCTGGACGAACCCACCAACCACCTCGACCTGCACCACCAGCTGGCCATTCTCGAACTACTCGAGGAGCTCGCCCGCGGTGGGATGGCGGTCCTGCTCACGCTGCACGACCTCAGGCTGGCGGTCGAGCACTGCGATCGGCTGGTGGTGCTCCAGCAGGGGCGCGTGGCCGCGCAGGGGCGCCCGGACCGGGTCATAAACGCCGAGCTGCTCCGCGAGGTCTTCGGAGTGCACGGGCAGCTCCGATTCGACGATTCCGGTCGCCCCCGTCTGGAAATCAACCGCTCGGCTGGAACAGGCGCCCCGACGGCGGACGCGCGACGTGGAGGGCTGCACACCCGGACGTCGACAGCCTAGGCTCGGATACTGTGCGAATCCTCATCTCTGCCGATATGGAGGGGGCAACGGGCACCACCTGGCCCGCAGACGTCGAACCGGGAACGCCCGAGTGGCAACGGTGCCGGCCGATGTTCACCTCTGACGTCAACGCCGCGATCGCCGGCCTACACGAGGGCGGCGCCGACGAAATCCTGGTCAACGAAGCCCACTCCACCATGCGCAATCTCCTCCTGGAGGAGTTGGACTCCCGGGCCACCATGCTCACCGGACGCCACAAGGACCTGACCATGGTGGAGGGGATCCAGTCCGCAGACGTAGCGGGGGTGGTCTTCCTCGGCTATCACGCCGGGGCCGGGGCGGAGGGTGTCCTCGCCCACACCTACCTGCCCAACTCCATCACGGGGGTGTGGCTGGATGGTGCGCCCGCAAGTGAGGGACGGTTGAACGCTGCGGTCGCTGCCGAGTACGGGGTTCCGGTGCTGATGGTCACCGGGGACGACCGGGCCTGCGCGGACGCGGCCAGCTACGCTCCACACGCAGCAACGGTTGCGGTCAAAGACTGTGTTTCCCGGTACGCCGCCGTGTGCCGTCCACCGGCCACGACCGCGGCGTCTATCCGAAAGACCGCAGCCGGGGCGATGGACGGTGCCGGACGGCTCACCCCCAGGTCCACAGGCCCCCACACCGTCGAAATCGAACTGGACGCCACCCACCTGGCCGCGACTGTGGCCATGATCCCCACTGTCGAACGGACCTCCGAGCGGCGGATTCGCTACACGGCCCCCACCGCCCACGAGATGGTGCGCTGCTTCAAAGTGGTCACCACCCTGGCCGCGACCGCGATGGAGCATCGCTTTGGTTGACCACACCCAGTGCGAACAGTCCCTCCAGCTGCTGGACACCGAGGTCGTTCGGATTACCAGCGAACTGATCCGGATCGACACCACCAATCACGGCCAGGGCCATGGCTGGGAGCGTCCCGCCGCAGAATATGTGGCCGAGCAACTCACCGATGCCGGACTGAATCCAAGGATCCTGGAATCGGCGCCAGGCCGCGCCAACGTCCTGGCACGCGTGCACGGCACGGACCCGGACCGGCCGGCCCTCCTCGTCCACGGGCACCTCGACGTCGTACCCGCCGAATCGGCGCTGTGGAGTGTCCCCCCGTTCGCCGGTGCCATCGAGGCGGACCTGGTGTGGGGACGCGGCGCCCTGGACATGAAACAGGCGCTGGCTATGACCCTGGCCACGCTTCGCCACTGGCACCGCACCGGAACGCGGCCACAACGCAGCCTCGTGCTAGCGTTCACGGCCGACGAGGAGGATAGCGCCGCCTATGGTGCGGCCTGGCTGGCCCGCGAGCACTCCGCGGAATTCGCCAAGGTCAGCGACGCAATCGGCGAGTCCGGGGGCCACACCTACCACGCCCATGACCTCCAGGGCGCACCGGTTCGGTTGTACCCGATCGGGGCGGGCGAGCGCGGCACGGCCTGGCTACACCTCACCGCATACGGACAGGCGGGGCATGGTTCCCGCATGAGGCCACCTTTCCGGAACGTCCGCACGCATGATTCCGCCCCCGGGGCGGGCCATGAACCCGCCGAGGCGAGCGACCGGGTCGATTCGAGCAACGCGGTCAGTGCACTGGCCGCGGCTGTCACGCGGATCGCAGCCCACTCATGGCCGGTTCGCCTCACGGACACCACCCGCTCGTCCCTACACGCAATCTCTGCCGCACTGGGCATGTCGGCGGACGTGGCCAGCGCGAACTTCGACGCACAGCGCGACCTCGACGGCGTACTCGACCGAATGGGCCCCGCAGCCGAGCTTCTGGGCCCCACCGTGCGCAACAGCACCAATCCCACCATGCTGGCCGCTGGGGACAAGCTCAACGTCATCCCGCAGCGTGCCCACGCCGGTGTGGACGGCCGGGTCGTCCCCGGGACCGACGCAGAATTTCGCGCCACTCTGGACCAGCTCACCGGCCCGAGGGTGGACTGGGAGTTCGCCCACCGGTCCACACCCGTGGAATCGCCCGTGGACACCGCCACCTTCGCCGCGATGCGTGCGGCGGTACACAGCCAGGATCCGCAGGCCCACGTGGTTCCCGTGTGTCTGTCGGGAGGAACGGACGCCAAGCACTTCGCACCACTGGGCATTACCGGATACGGATTCGTTCCCTTGGGATTTCCCTCGTGGTTCGACCAGCGGGGCCTGGTGCACGGGGTGGACGAGCGTGTCCCGGTGACTGCGCTGCAATTCGGCGTCCGAGTCCTGGACCGGTTTCTTCGTACCGTGGCGTGACGCGACGGCCAAGGTCCCCGTCCCGACCATCGACAGAATCGACAGAGGAGTTTCCCATCGTGCCCACCCGGCTTCCCTACGGCACCTGGCCTTCCCCCATCGACGCGGCCACCGTCGCTGCGGGCGAAACGACACCGAACTGGCCCCAGGGACTCGCGGAGGAGGTGTGGTGGACCGAGCCTCGCCCCGCGGAGGACGGCCGGGTCACGCTGTGTCGGGTCTGGCTGGATGAGGGTGCGGGTCCCGCCGAGGATCTGTTGGGGGCACCGTGGAACATACGCAGCCGCGTCAACGAGTACGGTGGACGCCCCTACACCGTGGTGAGTCGGCTGGATGGCCCGCTGGCCGTGTTCGTGGAGTTCAGCGACCAGCGCATGTACCGCATGGAGCCGGGACTGGTGCGCCACCCGGAGGAGATGGTGTCGCGTGCCGGGCCGTCCCCGACTCCCCTGACCCCTGCTCCGGACCGCCACGCGGGGCTGCGGTATGTGGAACCGATCGTCCCGGAGCTGCCGTCCCGTGGCGCCCGGGCCGAGTCGGAGCCGTCCGGCCTGTCGGCTCATCTGGACGTCGAGCCGGAGTATGACGACGTGTGGTGTATCCGTGAAGTGCATCACAGTGACGACCCCACCGACGTGTCCCGGGACATCGTCGCGATTCCTCTGGACGGGAGCGCCGCGGACGACCCGCAGGCCATCCGGGTCCTGGTGGACGGTGACCACTTCCTGGCCTGCCCCCGCGTGTCTCCCGACGGGCGACACCTGGCGTGGCTGGGGTGGAATCATCCGGACATGCCCTGGGACACCACCACCCTCTGGGTCGGGGACATCGCTGCGGGCCACCACCGAACCATCACCAACGTACGCCGTGTGGCCGCAGCACCGAACCAGTCGATCGTTCAGGTCGAGTGGGCCAGTCGGGACACGCTCTATTACTGCGCCGACCCCGACGGCTGGTGGAACATTCATCGACAACGGATCCCCGAGACCGACGAGCCACCCTTGGACGCGGTGAACCTGTGCCAGCGGGAGGAAGAGTTCGGTGGGGCACTGTGGCAGCCGGGAAGCACCTGGTTCCTTCCCCTACCGTCGGGAGACCTCGTTGCCACACACGGACGTGCGGCCATGTCCCTGGGCCGGCTGAACCCAAACTCGGGCCAGCTGGTCGACGTGGATACCCCCCACACGGAGTGGTTCGGCAAACTCACGGTTGCGGGTCCCGCCCCCGGCCGGATCGTGGGGGTGGCCGCCGCCCCAGACCGCCCCAGCGAACTCGTTGAGGTCGCACCGGTGGAGGGCACCTGGCGCGTACTCAACCGATCTGTGCGGGAGGCCGCCGCCCCTGGTGACCATCTGCCCCGCCCCGAGACACGGACCGTCACCGACGCCTCCGGCCAACCGGTCCATGCCACCGTCTACCCCCCGCACAATCCCGATGTCTGCGCGCCCGAGACCGAACGACCGCCCTACGTTCTTTTCGTGCACGGGGGCCCCACGGGACGGGCTCCGGTGGTGCGCAACTTGGAGATCGCCTTTTTCACGAGCCGGGGCATCGGGGTTGCCGAGGTGAACTATGGCGGATCAACAGGTCACGGACGCGATTACCGGGAACGCCTTCGCCACAACTGGGGGCTGGTCGATGTCGCGGACTGTGTCACCGTAGCCCAGGCCCTGGTAGCACAGGGGGCCGATCCGCAGCGCCTGGCCATTCGGGGCGGCAGCGCCGGTGGCTGGACGAGTGCCGCTGCCCTGGCTGGAACGGACACCTTCGCCTGCGCAACCATCAAGTTCCCGATCCTGGACCTGGTGGGCTGGCGGACGGGAGAAACCCACGACTTCGAATCCCAGTACCTGGAGAGCCTCGTGGGCCCCTGGCCGGACACCCGCGACCGCTATGCAGCCCGGTCCCCGGTGAACCAGACCGACCGCATCTCCGCGCCGTTCCTGCTACTGCAAGGACTGGACGATCGGATCTGCCCGCCGGTGCAGTGCGAACGTTTCCTGGAGCGAATCCGCGACCGCGCACTCCCCCACGCCTACCGCGCCTTTTCGGGAGAGCAGCACGGTTTTCGCCGCTCCGAGACGATCGTCGCGGCATTGGAGTCCGAGCTGGGTCTGTACTGCCGGGTCTTCGGATTCGACCGCACGGACATCGCGGCGCTGGAGTTCGACCAGTGAGCCGGCGCCGAGCCGATTCAGACCGTACGGGCCAGGCCGGCCTACGTCCCCTCCGTCGGCCCCGCCCTCTCGTGGCGGGCGATCAGGTGGCGGTGGTCGCCCCGGCCGGCCCCGTGCCCCGGGACCGGCTGGACGCGGGGGTCGCAGTGTTGGAGTCCTGGGGGCTGCGGGTCACGGTTGCGCCCCACGTTCTGCATCGCCACTCCAGATTCGACTATCTCGCCGGAAGCGACGTCGACCGTGCCGCCGACCTCCAGCGCGCCTGGACGGATCCCGACGTCGCGGCACTCCTATGCGCCCGGGGTGGGTACGGCGCGACCCGGGTCCTGGAACGACTGGACTGGGCCAAGCTGCGCTCGGTGCCACCGAAGATCCTGGCCGGCTACAGCGATATCACGGCGCTGCTGCAAGCCGTGGGTACCCGCCTGGGTCTGGCCAGCCTACACGCCCCGATGGTTGCCACCACGGCGTTCGGCACGGACCCGTCGACCCAGGACGGGCTGTACCGGGCCCTGTTCCGCCCCCAGGACCGCATGGACGTGACGTCGAGTCAGGCGTCGGTCCTCAGGTCCGGACAGGCCCGAGGGGTGACCGTGGGCGGCTGCCTGTCCCTGTTGGCCGCAACAGTGGGGACTCCGTTCGCTCCGCCGAACGTGGCCGGCGGCATCCTGATTCTGGAGGATGTAGCGGAGGACTGCTACCGGTTGGACCGGATGCTGACCCAGCTACGCCAGTCGGGCTGGCTGGACGGGGTCGCCGGGGTGGCTGTCGGCTCCTGGAACGAGTGCTGGCCGGACACTGGAGTCATTCAGGAGATGCTGCGCGAACGACTGGGCGACCTGGGGGTTCCGATCGCCGTGGAGTTGGGGTTCGGGCACGGGCCGAGCACGCACACGGTCCCCGTGGGGGCAGTGGCCGAGCTGAACGCGCGAGCCACACCGCCGGTCCTGAGCGTGGATGGGGCATCCCTCTGATCGGGTCGGGGTTCCCAGCCTGCGACCGCGACCATGAGTCACACGTCGACACGACACGGGACCGGCGCTATGTTGTCTCGGACATATCAGACATCCCCCTGGAGCGTTCACATGCCATCCCCATACTCCCGGTGTCGACCCTTTCCCGTTGGTCGCACTCCTGTCGCCACTCTCGCCGCTGCGGCCGCGGCGATAGTCACCATGACCGGCTGCGGCCTACTCGCCGCCCAGTCCGACGTGTTGAATCTGGACGTTGGTGACTGCATCGCCGATCAGAATCTACAAGGGGAAATCTCCGACATCGAACTTGTCCACTGCGAGGATCCGCACTTCTTCGAGGTTTATGCGGTGCGGGAGCTACCGGATGGCCCTTATCCCGGTGACCAGCACATAGCGACCGAGGCCGACGAATTCTGCTACACGGAGTTCGCCCCCTTTATCGGGAACGACTACGAGACCTCCGTGATCGAGTTTGACCATCTAACCCCAACCGAACAGTCCTGGGACCGGGTCAACGATCGCGATCTCGTGTGCCTCGCCTTCGAACTGGACGGTTCGCAGGTCGAGGGAACGCTACAGAACGCCAACCGGTGAGCCCCGTCATAGGCAGATCGGCCGGGCCGGTGTTCGAAGTCGTTGGTTCCTGTGCAGTCGGTCGTAGTGGTAGATGCGGTCTCCGAGGCCGCTGCCGCCGGCGGCGTCGGGGCTGGGCGCCCTCACCCGCACGATGGCCAACGGGAGTGCGGGCAGGGTGCGGGAGGAGCGTCCCAGGCCAGGCCCAACCTCGCTCCTAACTCCACAAGGCAGGCCCTAGCTGACGGCGTGGGCCCAGTGGCAGGCCACCTGGTGGCCGCCCGCACCGTCGAGGACGGGTGGATCCTCGGTCCGACACCGTTCGGCGACACCGGCACGTTCCGCCCGTCCTGACTCCAGGATGGGACAGCGGGGATGGAATCGGCACCCCGCGGGAATCCGGGCAGGGTCAGGCGGCTCACCCGAGAGAACCGTCGGTGTCGTCGCCGGGGACTCCGGGAGAACCGAGAGCAGTGCCTGGGTGTAGGGGTGTCGGGCCGCGGTCAGGACCGTGTCGACCTCGCCGATCTCCACGATGCGTCCCAGGTACATCACCGCCACCCGATCCGCGATGTTCCAGGCCAACCCGAGATCGTGGGTTACCACCAGGGCGGACAGTGCGAGTTCGTCTCTCAGACGCAGCAGGAGTGCAAGAATCTCGCCGCGGACCGAGGCGTCCAGAGACGCAACCGGCTCGTCCGCCACAATGATCTCGGGCTCCAGTACCAGTGCTCCGGCGATCACAACCCGTTGACGCTGCCCGCCCGACAGCTCGTGTGGGTAGCGCAGGAACATGCGTTCCGGGGGCCGTAGCCCTGCGTAGGCCAGCGCGTCGGCCACCAGCTCCTGTTCGTCGGGGCGGGTGCCATAGTGGATCCGCAGCCCCTCGGCCACCGCCTCGTAGACCGTGTGTCGAGGGTTCAGTGAACCGGTCGGGTCCTGGAGTACCAGCTGCACGCGTCGACGATAGGCACGCAGTGCCCGCATCGAGTAGGCCAACGGCCGGCCGTCGAACCGTACCCGGCCACGGGTAGGCCGTTCCAAACCGAGCAGGGTGCGAGCCAGTGTCGTCTTGCCGGAGCCTGACTCGCCCACCAGTGCCACGATCTCTCCCGTGTGCACGTCGAGATTCACCCGGTCCACGGCCACGGCCGCGGGCCGGCCCAGCCGCCCGGGAAAGACGGTGGCGAGGTCCACGGCACGCAGCCCGGCCTCCTGCTCGACCATGTGGGCCGCCGCCCCCGAACCGCCGTCGCCCGGGGCGGTGTCACCGTGTGCATTCACAGTGTATCCGTCTCCTCTACCACGTTCCCGTGTTCAGGTTCCGGTGTCGGGGACAGCACCCGCACGCATGCGGCGGCCCGCGGTCCGGTGTGTACATCCGGGACTGGCCACAGGACCGGGTCCACCGTGGCACACCGTCCCTCGGAGACATCGCATCTGGGGCGGAAGGAACACCCGGTGGGAAGCGCCGCGGGGTCGGGGGGATCACCGGGCAGCCCGTGCGGGCGGCGACGGGCACCAGGGTCACCGATCGTGGGGAACGCCGCACGGAGACCCACACTGTAGGGGTGGCGGGGGGCGCGGAACACCTCCTGGGCCGGCCCTTCCTCGACGACCCTCCCCGCGTACATGACCATGAGTCGATCGCACGTGTGCGCCAACACAGACAGGTCGTGACTGATCATCATCAGGCCGATCCCGTGCTCCCGCACCAGGCGACCCAACAGTCGCAGTATCTGCGCCTGGATCATGACATCCAGCGCCGTGGTCGGCTCGTCTGCGACGATAATGCGAGGATCGCAGGCCAAAGCCATGGCGATCATGACACGTTGCCGCTGCCCGCCGGACAACTCGTGAGGATAGGAGCGGGCGTGCTGCCGAGCTAGCCCAACCTGCTCCAGCAGTGTGTCCACACGGGTCCGTGTCGAACCAGCGCCCCCGGGGGGCGACGCGTGCAGCAGGATCGGCTCGGCGATCTGGTCGCCGACGCGGTGTACGGGGTTCAACGAGTGCATCGCCCCCTGGAACACGATCGAGGCTCCGGCCCAGCGCACGGCCCGCAGTCGTCCCCAACGCATCGTCAGGACGTCTTCGTCCTCGATCTGAAGCTGGCCGGTGATCTGCGCCGTACGGGGAAGCAGCCGCAGAACCGCGAGCGCAACCGTGGATTTCCCGCACCCGGACTCTCCGGCCACACCGACGGTCGCCCCGGGCAAAACGTCGACGTCGACCCCCCGAACCGCAGGCACGCTCCGGTCACCCGAGCCATAGGTGACACACAGGTTTCGGATCACAAGCCCACTCATCACCGCTCCCGCAGCCTCGGGTTCAGCACCCGCTCAAGTGCACGGCCGCACAGGGTGAACGACAGTGCAACCGCGGCAATCGCGATCCCCGGCGGGAGCACGTACCACCACAGTCCCGCACTCACCGCACCTGCACCCCGTGCATCCTGGATGATCCCACCCCAGGACACCACGGTCGGGTCGCCCAGCCCCAGGAAGGCCAGGGTGGACTCAGCGATGATGGCGCTGGCCACCAACAGGGTGGTCTGTGCCAGGACCAGTGGCATGACGTTGGGCAGCACGTGCCGGGTCATGATGTGAACGTGTCCAGCTCCCAGTGCCCGCGCACGTTCGATGTAGGGTCTGGCTTCGACGGCCAGGGTCTGCGCCCGAACAACGCGGGCCGTCGGCGGCCAGGCGGTCAGTCCGATCGCGATGACGATGGTGAGCGTGCTCCGGCTCAACACCGCGGCCAAGGCTATGGCCAAAACGAGCATCGGCACGACGATGAACCAGTCGGTGACACGCATGAGCACGTTGGCCACCCAGCCGCCGAAGTGGCCGGCCACGATCCCCACCAGGGAACCCACCGTCACCGAAACCAGGGTGGCCAGGAAGCCGACAGTCAGCGAGACTCGCGCTCCCCAGATCACCAGATCCAGGACCGAACGCCCAGCGTCGTCGGTCCCGAGGGGGTAGGACAGGCTGGGCGGATCCAGGATCGGTCCCGTGGCACGGGTCACGCTCAGTTCGTCGGTGTCGATCAGGAGCGGCGCGCCCAGGGCGATCAGACCTATGGCAAGCAGGGCCCCCAGTCCGACCACACCCGCACGGTTGGCGCGGAATTCCACCCAGAACTCGGCGAGCGCCCTCCTCCGTCGCTGCCAAGCCAGGGCACGGGGCCGACGGGCGGGCAGGTCCCGGCTCATCCGCGCACCCGTGGGTCGAGGACGGGATACACCAGGTCAGCAAGCAGGTTCATCAGAATGACCGAGGCTGAGAAGAACAGGAACATTCCTTGGACAAGCGGTAGGTCGGGAACTGCGAGCCCCTCGTAGAACAGTCGGCCCAACCCCGGCCAGGAGAACACGGTTTCGACCAGGATCGAGCCCGCCACAACCTGCCCCAGATTCAGAAAGATCAGGGTCACCGTGGGGAGCAACGCGTTGGGGACGGCGTGTTGCCTCCGTACCAGTGCGTCCCGGAGTCCCTTTGCCCGGGCGGTGAGGAGGTAGTCGTTGCCCTTCTCGTCCAGCAGTGAGGAACGCATGATCATCAGGTACTGGGCATAGATCACCGCGACCATGGTGGTGACGGGGAGCACCATGTGATGGGCGACGTCCAGCACGGTGGGCAGCATCCCCACTGTGTCGGTACCTCCCATACCTCGGGTGGGGAACATGCTGGGTAGCGGCCCCAGCCCACCGGCGAACACGGTGATCAGAAGCAGGCCCAGCCAGAACGTGGGGACCGACCACAGCGTCAGGGCGATTCCGGTGTTGATCCGGTCGACGCGTTCCCCGTTGCGCCAGCCGGAGTGTGCGCCCAGCCACAGGCCCAGGATCGCGGCAATCACCGTCGCGGTCCCGGCGAGCAGGATCGTGGCCCAGAGGCGCTCGGCGATCAGCTCGGCAACGGGAGCGCGGTACAGGAAGGAGTCACCGAGATCGAAACGCAGCACGTTGAGACAGTAGTCCAGAAACTGTTGCCACAGCGGTTGATCCAGTCCGAACTCTCGCCGCATCGCCGCGATCTGTTCCGCACCGATGGGCTGGTCCCCGGTCATGGCCCGTACCGGATCTCCGGGCAACAGTCGAAACAGGAAGAATCCGGTGACCATCACGGCGAACAGCGACACCAACGCACTGACGACGCGGCCGGCGACGTAACGGGCGGCACGAAGGACGCGGCCGCCGCCGGACTCGTCGGCGGCCGCCGACGCGGATGGGGCTGTCTCCCTCACCTCTGCCCCGCCGATGTCATTCGCGATCCTCCATCGTTGCCGCACGGCGTCGCCACATCAGCAGGCCGATTCCCACCAGCACCACGAGTACTGCGGCACCGATTCCCGCCAGCATTGTGGGGGAGGTTCGTTGCTGCTCGTGGGCTGTCACGGGTTCGGCGGTCAGCCAGCTCCAGTAGCCGTCCTGCCCCCACAACTGTCCCCCCGGGTCGGGCTGGGGCTGCATCCCGGCGACCCGGTCGGTGCGATAGGCCTCCAGGGAGTTGGAGTAGGCGATCACGTTGACCACAGCCGAGGTATAGAGGATCTCCTGCATCTCGGCGACGAGCTCGACCCGCCGGTCCTCGTCGTACTCGGCGATCTGCTGATCGTACAGATCGTCGTACTCTTCGTCACAGAACCAGGAGTCGCTGCTGCGGTCACCTCCGGGTTCGTCGGGACGCGTGTCGCACCGGTGAATATTGAGTACCGGGCTCGGGTCCGGGTTCACTGACCAACCGGTGAAGATGAGATCGTACTCGCCGGCGTCGAGTTGTTCTCCGATCTGTCCGGGGTCCACGTAGTGGCCGGCCACGTCAATCCCGATGTCGGCCAGCCATTCCTCCATGTGTTCACCTGTGGTGACGCGGCGGGGATCGTCGGCGTGGACGTGCATCCGGAGTTCGAGAGGATCCCCGTTCGGAGAGACACGCACTCCGTCGTCCCCCAGCTCGTAGCCGGCATCGTCCAGCATCGCGTTGGCGTGCTCGGGGTCGTGGTCGATCCGGGTGTCGTCGTCAGGGACCCAGTGGTAGTCGGCATACCGCTCGGGAATGTAGCCCTCGGCTGGGATGGCGTGTCCGCCGTAGGAGCGCTCGACCACCTGATCCTTGTCGATCGCGTACATGATGGCCTGGCGCAGCGTCTCGTCGGTCAGGGCGGGATGACCGTCGCCCACGGGCTCACCCCCGGTGGTCTCGGCTCCCGGGTTGATGGTGAAACCCTCCCAGCGGCGGCCAATACCATCGTTGACCTCGATATTGGGTTCCTCCCGGAGCGCCTCTACCTGAGCGGGCGCCAATCCTTCCACGAAATCGACGTCCCCGGCCCGCAGTGCCTCAATCTCGGCGTCCTTGTCCGCAAACCACTCCAGAACGATCTCGTCGAAGTTCGGGCCCTCCTCCCGCCAGTAGCCGTCGTTGGCCTCCAGTCGGGCGAAGTTCTCCGTCTCGTACTCCACCAGCTCGAAGGGGCCACTTCCGATGATGGGGTAGGCAGAGCCGTCCACCTCGGGAAGCTCCCCGAAGTCCTCCTGACCGGACCAGACGTGCTCGGGGACGATCGGAACGGACAGGTGTTCCATGATGACCTGTGGCTCGTCGATCTCGATTTCGAGGGTGTGATCGTCCACGGCGGTGACGCGGTCGAAGTTCTCGACCTGGTCCCCGTTGGCGATGGCCGCCGTCTCTTCCTCCATGATCGTGGTGAACGTGAACGCGGCGTCGTGGGCCGTCACGGGCTCACCGTCGCTCCACTCCAGGTCCTGGCGGATGTGGTAGGTCCAGGTGCGTTCGTCTGCGGAGACCTCCCAGTCCTCCGCCAGGGCCCCGATCACCTCGTCGGTCTCGGGATCGTAGGTGGTCAGGAAGTGATAAACGAGCCGGTTGACCGAGGTGGACAACAGGTAGGGGGTCACGAAGGGGTTCCAGGTGTCGATGGTCTGCGACACGGCGATGGTCAGCCGTGTGTCCGCGGAATCGTCCGCGCCGTCCGCGCTGGCGGCGACCTTCACGGGTAGCCCGATCGCCGCGATCGCCAGCGCGGTGACCGAGGCAAGGAATCGAGGTAGGACCCGGTGCCGGGGTACGGCCACGGAAACCGTGTTGTGGGGCATCGGCCTCGCCCTCTCTGGGGGGACTCTGAAGAAAACTTTCTTCAGTACTCGTATTTTCGGTGTTTATCACCGCCCTCCGGGGACGTCAACGGAACTCCACACTTCTGTTACGCACCGGCCCCGCCATCTCCGATTCGCCCGTAAACCCCGCCGACCGTAGGGTTCTGTGCCATGATGGGGCATACGCACGCCCTCAGTGGGGCGGCAGGATGGATGGCAGCGGTTCCGCTCGTCCAGGACACGGAGCTGGCCGGAATCTCGATCCAGCTCGGGCCCGGAGAGATCGTGGCCGGCGCACTCGTCTGCGCGGGATCCGCACTCTTGCCTGACCTGGACCACCGTAGCGCGACGATCACCCAGACGTACGGCATTGTGACCCGGACACTGAGCCGTGTCATCAACTGGGCCTTCGGTGGACATCGAAACGGCACGCACTCTCTGTTCTTCGCGGCCCTGGCGGGCGTGGGGGCGGGTGCGCTGGCCTTGGTCAACGAACTGGCCGTACAGATCTTCGTGTTCCTGATGATCGGGATCGCCCTACGTGGCCTCGGCCTCGGCGTTCCCAAGAACCAGACCGCCTCCGAGGTCATCAACGCACTGGTCACAGCCGGAATCGTCCTCGCCCTCTACTCGGCGGGGGTGGACTACGCCTGGATGGGGCTCGCGGTCGCCTTCGGCTGCCTCCTCCACTTTCTCGGCGACATCCTCACACACATGGGATGTCCGCTGTTCTGGCCGATCAACACCTATCGTGTCGGCAACAACATCGGGTTCAGCACCAACGGAACGGTCGAGCAGTACCTGGTGACCCCGCTGCTCACCATCGCCGTCATCCTCTACTCGATCTACCTGTTCCCCTGGCCAGACCTACTCCCCTGACCCAACACCTCTCCGACACCGGAACCCCGACCACATATTAGTCAGATCATAGGATGACTAAATCAATATACGAGCATATGAATATATGACTACATGAATTCTCCATATCCCACAGATAACAGAACGGACATTTCTTCACGCGCACCTCCCCTCTCACCTACTTTCAGCGGACGACTTCGTTAATCTGGCTCATGCAGGACATTTCGCCATTTATCTCGTACTGGCGTTCCTGATCACGCGTATCCACCGCACGCGGGGAGCACACCTCCGGGCACCCCGCGGCCCACAACTCCCTGGTGGATCCGCAGTACCGGACTTACCGAGCCGCTGAAAGGGCACGGATGACCTCCGCTGACCGCACTTCCTCCCCACACGTCGCAATGAAGCGACCCCGTCTCCGACGGATACCACTCCTGGCCACCACATGTGCCGGGGCCCTACTCGCCACCGCCTGTGGCGCTCCGGGTGGCGACGCTAGAGACGATGCCACCTTCCAGCACCTCGTCTCCGGAAACATGATGATCGAGTGGGATCCCGCCCTTGCATACTCCGGAGAGCCCAAGGTCCTACGCAACACCTACGAGACTCTCACGTACTACAACTCGGAGACCGAGGAGATCGAGCCACTGCTGGCCGAGACCTGGGCGACCAGTGACGATGGCCTGGAGTGGACGTTCGAGCTGCGGGACGATGTCACTTTCCATTCTGGGGAACCGCTCACCGCCGAGTCGGTCAAGGCAGCCATCGAGCGCACCGTTGACGTGGACGGAGGGCCGGCCTACCTGTGGAGCTCCGTCGACGAGATTGACGTAGCCGACGAGCACACCGTGCGGTTTCAGCTGGACTATCCGGCTCCCCTCGACCTGATCTCGGCCAGTGCCTACGGCGCGTCGATCTACGAGATCCCGGAGGACGGAACAGAGTCGGGCGCTGACGCCTACACGGGGGAAAGTTACGGGACTGGCCCCTACACCGTCACCGATTACCAGACCAATGCGGAATACGAGGTCACCCTGGAGGCATTCGATGACTACTGGGGCGGCTGGGAAGACAGCCACTTTGATGGGGTCGAGTTCCGGGTGGTCGAGGAAGCCGTGACCCGTGCCCGGTTGGTGGAACAGGGCGAGGCCCACTTCGTGGAGTCACTGCCCCAGCCGTTGGCCGATGAGCTCACCAATGCGGAGGACCTAGACATCCTGGAAACCGCATCGTTCCAGAACATGTTCCTGAACATGAACACCGAGGTCGAACCGCTGGACGATCCACAGGTCCGCGCGGCCATCGCCCACGCATTGAATCGCAATGCCTTCTCCGAGAGCAGCGATGGAGACCTCGTCCCACCCAGCGGCCTCGCCCCGGACGGGGTCTTCGGTGGTGGTGAGCACAGCGAACTGCCAAGCTACGACCCGGATGCGGCCGAGACGCTGATGGAGGACGCGGGATACGACCTCGACGCCGACATCCTGGAACTGGAGCTCACCTATACCGAGGACAATGAGATCCAAGACATCATCGCACCGCTGCTCCAGGATCAACTTTCGGATATCAACATCGAACTCGACGTTGTGGGGCTCCCCCACGAAGCCAATCTGGAGCGCGCGCAAAGCGAGGATCCGGACGAACGTCAGGACCTTCGACTGGTCAACTGGTGGCCGGACATGCCTGACGCCAGCTCGTGGTACGAGACGCTCTTCCAGACAGAGGAGGAGCCCTTCGCGAACACCAGCTACTACTCCAATCCGGACCTAGATGACATGATCGCGGGCATCGGGGAGCTGACCGCCACCTCTGAGGAGGAGGCCCTGGAAGAATACGCGCAGATGGAGGCGATCATCCTTGAGGATCTTCCCGCCGTCCCGCTGGGGGAGGTTTCCTACCGGCGGGTAATGCACAGTGATATCGACGGATACGTAGACAACCCGTTGTACGCACACGTCGTGCACGTCCACGACCTCGAACGCCCCTGACCATCAGTAGGTCTGCGGGGCTGGACCGCGGGCTGCCCGGGCCACGGGGACCGCGAAAGCCGGCCCGTAGGTCCAGCCGGCGACTGACGCCGGTGCGGGGCCGACCCCGTCGAGGGTCGGCCCCGCCGCAATGCTAGTGCTAGTCAACCATGAACCTCGTGATCACACCCGGCTCCGAACGCCCCCACCTCCTCGACGACTCGCGCCGCTTCGCCTCCGGTTTCCCTGACTTCCTCCAAGGAGACCCATATCGCGACTTCCTCCGTAAACCAGATGGCAGCCGGGACTTCGCCGAATACGCCCTGACCGCAACGCTGCCCGATGACGATGAGCATCCGGTGGCCCTGGCGGCCATGCTTCCCTTCCGTATGCGTCGGCGGGAGGACGGCACGTGTGCTCCACTGCCCGACGACGGCTGGGATGGTGTGGTCCGCTGGAACACCTACGACCGCCTGTACGGCTACACGCCCGATACGCTCGCGGCCCTTGCGGTGGCGATCCATCCCGAACTCCGTGGGCACAACCTGGCTGCCACCATGGTCTCGGCCATGCGAGACCGGGCTCGCGAACTCGGCTTCACCTCCCTGGTTGTTCCCCTCCGCCCCCCGCTCAAGGCACAGGAGCCCAGGATCCCCATGGCCAGCTACATCGCCCGCACGCGCCCCGATGGGCTGCCCGCCGATCCGTGGATGCGCGTTCATGCCCGTCTCGGGGGGCAGACGGTGGGTATCGCTCCGGCGGCGATGGTGGTCACCGCCCGCCTGGATCGATGGCGGGAGTGGACCGAACTGCCTTTCGATACTGCTGGTCCGGTCGAAGTCCCCGGTGCGCTGAGCCTGGTCCAGGTCAACCCGGACGAGGACTACGCCGTATACGTGGAACCGAACGTCTGGATCCGACATGTCCTGTCTACGTCCGAAGGTAACTCGTGAGTACGGAATTACCTGATGCCACAATTCGCACGTTTGCCGGATTCCGATAGAATCGCGCCGGGTGATCTCCACCCGGCCTCCGGTCGTTCACCTACCGCTGGTCCAGGTACGAGCGGCTCTGCCACGCTGGAACGATGGCCGGACGTGCCGCAGGCCTGGGGCTGTCAACAGGCAGCCGGCCGTACCCGCCGCCAGCCCCTGGCAGATTCGCCATTCCCGACCGAGGAGGAGTTCCAGGTCCCACATCAGCCACCATTCCACCCCAGCACTTCACACGATTGCGCGATGCATCGCCTCCCGGATGGAGACCGTCCGACCCGCACACGGCGATGCGGGGCCACAGCAGCGGACGTTCCCACTTCCAGGACGGCCGATCACACTGAACCATCGACCCTCCAGCACCGGCGGGCAACGGCCGGGACCGGTTCGGTGCACGGCTCGGCCATGTGAGTGGGCAGACGGCATCCCAGCTGACCCCGGACCGGTCGTCTCCCCCAGTCTGGGGAAGCGACCACCACCCTCGCCCATACAACCTGGCACGGAAACAAACCTGTGATCGCCTACACCCTGCGACGTATCGGGCTGGCGGGTTTTGTCAGCCTCGGCGTGGTTCTGCTGACCTTCGCCATCGGCCGGATCGTTCCCGGAGACCCGGCCGGAGCGTGGGCCGGACCACGCGCCGGCCCCGAACAGCGGGAACGCATCCGCGAGGAGCTCGGTCTGGACGCCCCCGTTCCCGAACAGTTCGTCACCTACATCTGGGGGGTTCTCCGCGGTGACTGGGGCGTGTCGGTACGCACGCACCGTCCGGTGCTGGAGGACCTGTCCATCCTGCTCCCGAACACCTTCCAGCTGGTCTTCGCCGGGCTGTTCCTGGGCGTGCTCCTGGGTGTACCCGCAGGGCTGCTGGCCGCGCACTGCCACAACCGACTCCCGGACTTCGGGATCCGCCTGGGTGGTCTACTCGGGGCCGCGATGCCGGTGTTCTGGCTGGCCCTGATGCTCCAACTGCTGTTCTCCTCCAACCTGGGCTGGCTCCCGATCAACGGGATCTATGACCGTTCAGTGGAGAACGCGTACCCCCTGAGCGAGGTCACGGGCGCTCCCGTGGTCGACAGCCTGATCACCGGCAACTGGCCGATGTTCCTCAGCTCGTTGGAGCATCTGATCCTGCCAGCCATCGTCGTGGCCGCCTACCCCTTCGCCATCGTCACCAGGATCGTGCGCGCGAACGTACTCGACACGCTCGGTGAGGGGCACATCCAGCTCACCCGGGCCCTGGGCTTCTCCGAAAGCGCAGTGTTGGGGAGATTCGCCCTGCGCTCCGCATGGAACCCGGTGCTTCAGGTCAGCGCCCTGATCTTCGGCTCCTCACTGGTCAACACCTTCCTCGTGGAGTCGGTGTTCACCTATCCGGGCCTGGGCAACTACGCGGCGGCAGCCGCCAAGGTCCAGGACATTCCCGCGATCGTCGGCGTCACGCTTCTGGTAGCGCTGTGCTACCTCGCCGCGAACCTCGCGGTCGACCTTCTGCACGCAGCACTCGACCCTCGGATCAGGCTACGGTGACCACTACAAGCCCCACGCACCCGCCGCTACCCACGCGCGTGCTCGCCGAGGCGCGCCGCTCCCCCGTACTCGCGGTAACAATCGTCCTGTTGATCCTGGTCGCACTGGTCGGTGTGTTCGCCCCCTGGATCGCCCCGTACCCAGAGGACGCGCTCGGCAACACCGCACCCGACCGCTCCTATATACCGCCATCGAGTGACCACTGGTTCGGCACCGACCACCTGGGGCGCGATGTCTTCTCCCGGGTGGTCTACGGCACCCGCTTCGGACTCGTCGTCTCGGTCGCGGTGGTCTGCATCTCGCTGGTGATCGGTATCGTGATCGGCCTGCTGGCCGGCTATATCGGAGGCTGGTGGGACGAAGGACTGATGCGCGTCACTGACGTGTTTCTTGCCGTACCCGGCCTGCTGTTGGCCCTCGCCCTGGCCAGTGCGCTGAATCCCGGCCTCATCGGAGCGACCATCGCCCTCAGTGTGACCTGGTGGCCGTGGTACACCCGCATTATCCGCGGGGAGGTGCTTTCCGTGATGGGACGTAAACATATCGAGGCATGTCGAGCATTGGGGCTGAGCCACACCCGCGTGCTGCTACGACACGTCCTGCCCAACGCCCGCACCTCCCTGATGGTCCAGGCCTCCACCGACTTCGGTAGCGTCCTGCTGGCCGTCGCAGCCCTGTCCTTCCTGGGACTGGGGGCCCAGTCCCCAACACCTGACTGGGGACTGATGGTGGAACAAGCACGCACGCACTTCTCCACCCACTGGTGGATGGGCACTTTCCCGGGGTTGGCGATCCTGTTCGTGGCCGCCCTGTTCTACCTGCTGGGGGACGGGCTTCGCGATCGCCTGGACCCGAAGCACACCACGAGCACCGGTAGCGGGGGGACGACGTGATGACCGAACCCACCTCCACGACCGGCACCGGAAACCCCGGGCCGCCCCATAGCCGCCTGGCCATCTCCGGGCTGACGATTTCCTTCGGGTCAACCCCGACGGTGTACCTGGACTCGCTGACCGTCGGGGACGGCGAAATCGTCGGACTCGCTGGCGAAAGCGGAGCCGGTAAGTCCCTGACCGGCCTGAGTGTTCTCGGGCTCACCCCCCGGATGGGCGCGTGGCTCACCGGCAGTATCCGGCTGGATGGCCGCGAACTTCTGACTCTTCCCGAGCGGGAGCTGCGCCGCCTTCGGGGTGGCACCATGGCACTCATCCCGCAGAGCCCCGCCAGTGCCTTCAACCCCCTCCTCCGCGTCGGTACGGTCATCACCCGTGCGTTGCGACTGCACGGCGACACCCGTGCCCAGGCCCGGCAGCGGGCCGAGGCGGCGCTGGAGCGGGTACGCCTGTCCAAGGAGCACCTGCGCAGATACCCGCACCAGCTGTCCGGCGGCCAGCTCCAGCGGGTGGCTATCGCACTGGCGCTGGCCCTGGGGGCCCGCTTTCTGATCGCGGACGAACCCACCAGCGCTCTGGATGTCACGGTGCAGGCCGAGATCCTCCAGCTTCTCGAGCGGCTACGTGCGGAAGAGGGTTTGTCCATCCTTATGGTCAGTCACGATCTCGCGGCACTCGCTGGCTTGTGCGACCGGATCGTGGTCATGCGCGACGGCCGTGTCGTCGAGGACCGCCCCACTCTGGAGCTGGTGACCAGCCCAAACGATCCCTACACTGAAGAGCTCATCGATGCGGTCCCGCAGCTGGGGCCGGCCCCGGGACCAGCAGAGGCAGGAAGGGCAGGAACCGACGATGCTTGAGGCGCGGGGGCTGACCGTCCGGTTCGGCTCGACGGTGGCGGTGTCGGGAGTTGACCTCACCATTCCCCGAGGCCCCTACGGAGTCGGACTGATCGGCGAGAGCGGATCGGGAAAGACCACGATCGGTCGCGCCCTGTTGGGGTTCGTCCAGCCCAGCTCCGGAAGCATCCACTACGCGGGGCAGGAACTCCCCCGGCGTCGGGTGCCCGACAGCTACCGCCGTGCGGTACAGGTGGTACTCCAGGATCCGGACGGTGCGCTCAATCCGCGAATGCGTATCGGCGCCCAGATCGCGGAGGTCCTGCGCACGCACCGCATGGCGACCCGCGCCCAGGTCCCCGGTCGGATTCGCGAGCTGCTCGCCGATGTCGACCTAACGGCTGAGCACGCGGAACGGTTTCCGCACCAGCTGTCGGGGGGTCAGCGGCAACGCGTGGGTATCGCGCGGGCCCTGGCTGTGCGCCCACAAATCATGATCCTGGACGAGCCGACCAGTGCCCTGGATGTCACCGTGCAGGCGCGGATCCTGGACCTCTTCGAGCGACTGCGGCGCGAGCACGCACTGTCCTACCTGTTGATCTCGCACGACCTGGCCGTGGTGCAACGGCTGTGCATGCACACGATGGTGATGTACCACGGCGAAATCGTCGAGGAGGGCCCGACCGAGAGGGTCCTCAACGCACCACAGCAGGGCTACACCCAGCGGCTCCGCAGCGCTGTGCCCCAACTTCCCTCTCGGGGCCACGCTTCCGGTTCCGCCCATGCTCTGAGGGGAGCGCTAGGCTGAGATGCGTGACACGCACAGCCCTTAATCTCACACCGGACCTACACACGTACGCCCAGGCGCACAGCACGACCGAGGATGGTCTCCTGGCCGAACTCGCTGCCGAGACGCAGCGTCTCTTCCCGGACCGCACCAGTATGCAGATCGGTGCGGACCAGGGTGTGTTCATGACCATGCTCACCCGGGTCATGGGAGCCCGCGACGTGGTGGAGATCGGCACCTTCACCGGCTATTCCACGATCTGCCTCGCCCGGGGGATCGCACCAGGCGGATCCGTTCTGGCCTGCGATGTCAGCCCGGAGTGGACCTCCGTGGCCCAGCAATACTGGCAGCGCGCCGGCCTTGGGGATCGCATCAGCCTACGGCTTGCCCCCGCGCTGGACACACTGCGTTCGCTGTCCGGCGAGCCGACCTTCGACCTGGCCTTTGTCGATGCGGACAAGGAGAACTACATCCCGTACTGGGAGGAGCTCCTGCCTCGTATGCGTGCGGGTGGTGTCGTCCTGGCGGACAACACCCTGTGGCGCGGAGAGGTTCTCGCTCCGGACAGCCCGGATTCCCCAGCCGCCTACATCCATTCCTTCAACGAGCACGTGCACTCCGATGATCGGGTGGAGACGGTGGTACTCACCATCGGGGACGGCCTGACCCTGTCCCGGGTACGTAGCCGGGACTGAGACAATGGCCGGGTGAGTTTCCTGGTCACTGTCCTCCTGTTCGGCATCGTGGGCGCAGTCATGCTCTGCGCACTCCTCGGACTGGCACTGCCCCGCCTGGCACGGTCCGGATCCCGAACCCGGATCCTGTTCGGTGCGGCACCCCTGGCGGTTCTGCTGCTCGTCGCGACCAGCGCCGCCGTCGGGGTTCTCTCCGCGGCGGACGCCGGTTTCGGCACGGCGTTCCTGGCCGCGTTCACGGTGCTCGCACTGTGCTATGCGGCGAGTTCCCTGCTGGTGCCCCTCCTGGCCCGCAACAGCGCCCAAGCCAATACCGATGGCGGGAGTCGGGCCGGTCAGCTCGGAGCTGTCCTGACCGCGCCGGTGACGGTCCTCGGGGCGGGCCTGGGGTGCGCTGCCCTTGCCGGGGCAACAGCTGGAGTCGCCCTCCTGATCACCTGAGTCACATCCGCACTTCCCTCGCTGGGCCCGGGCGCTTCCAGGAGAAACCGGTGATACGCGGTATCCGTCGAGATTCCGGAGTCACTCTCGGTCCGGGGCTGAGGGCTACAGGACCGGCGTCTGCACTGGGAACAGTCGCTGTGGGGTGGGTCGGTGTGCGTTCCATCGGTTTGGGACGGAGGATGGCCACACGTTGGCACCGGTGCCGTATGGGGGCTGGGAGTGTGGCGGCCCAGCGCGTTTCCCGGGGGCGTTCTGGGATTTGGGGACGTCCTCGAATCAGGAGCGCGCCCTTCGTTGGGCTCCGCATCGGCAGATCCGGTCAGGACGATCAGGAGCGGCCCCGAGGCCAGTCCGGCACGCGTGACACCTCCACGGCACCCCTACCGCACGCTGGCCGTGGTTCGGGGGAGCGCCCCAGGCACGACGCCGCCGGTGGCCACAACGGTCGGTGCGGGTTGCCCTCCCTCGGCAGCACGGCTCCCACGGGTTCCCAGGCCGGGTGATCACCCGGCCTCCTGACGTGCTCTGTTCGTAGCCGGCCTCACCCGCACACACCATGGCCGAACTGCTGCGGGCAGCCTGGTGCGGGCAGCGCTGTGTCCCCCTGCGCCGGCGTCACGGCACAGTCGGCACCCACCTGGGCAGAGGGACACTCGAGTTCCGAACCTCGGAAAGACCGTTCACCGTGCCTCCATCCAACAGTGACTGCGCAACCGTGGCCCGCATCCCGTGTGGGGTGCGAGCCACCAGGTCGAGTCGCGCTCAGCGGCCGTCCTGTCCAGCCTGCCGGTTCAGCCGGGCCAGGTAGGCGTTGTAGGCGTCCATGTCGGCATCGTCGGAACCGCCACGCTTGCTGTGCCGTTCCCGTCGCCGTTCCTTGCGCTCCTCGTCCTTGCGCCACTGGAACAGCAGGGCCAGCATCACGAACAGGGTCGGCACCTCACCCAGCCCCCAGGCGATACCGCCCCCGCTCTGTTGGTCTTCCAGCACTCCGCCATCGTCGTCCAGCCACGGAATATCGGATGCGAAGATTCCGTACCACTCCATCCCCAACGGCTGGGCCAGGCTCATGATCGCAACACCGAAGAACGCGTGCAGCGCCATCGTCACCAGCAACACCAGGATCCGCATCAGATGTGGCATCCGTGTGGGCAGGGGATCCACCCCGATGATGATCCAGTAGAAGAGATAGCCGACGAGTAGGAAGTGCACGCTCATCGCCATGTGCCCGATATGGTCGAGCATCAGGGCGCCGAACAGTGGGGTGAAGTACAGCCCGTAGGTGCTGAGCACGAACAGGGGCACCACGAACAGCGGATGGGTGAGATAGTAGGCACCCGAGCTGTGCAGCAGCACCGTGATCCACTCCCGAGGGCCACGGTCGCCCCGGCGTTGCGCCGGGCGCAGGGCCCGCAGTGCAAGGGTGGCCGGCCCGCCCAGCACCAACAGCATCGGGGTCAGCATGGACAGCACCATGTGCTGGATCATGTGTGTGCTGAACAGCACCACACTGTAGGTGGCCACCCCGGTGAGTTTCACCGCAACAATGGTGAGTAGGCCGAGAAACCAGGAGATCGTCCGGCCCCAGGGCCAGCGGTCTCCGCGCCGGAACAGGCGCACTACACCGGCGGCGTAGAGCCCGCCCGCCACGACGACCAGAGTGGCGAAGAACAGGTCCGGGCGCCACAGGGTGAGCATGGTCTCCCAGGTGGGTTCCGGGGGCATGGGGAAGCCCAGAACGGCGCGCATGGCGTCGGCCGTGTAGGCCTCGGGAGGCTCGGGTGTCTCCACCCGGGTGAGTGCCACAGACAACCCCAACACCGCGGCCATCACCGCGACCTCGACCGCGGCGAGCCGCAGAAACGCAGCCGAACGCCCGCTGGAGATCTCGGGAACCGTGCGCGTGCGGTGCAGCCAGCCCAGGTATCCCAGAAGTACGAACAACAGGGCCTTGGCCAGGATCAACAGTCCATAGCTTCCACTGACCAGGTCCTGCACGCCGTACAGGCGGCTCGCAGCGCTGGCGAGGCCGCTCACGCCCACGCCAATATAGGCCCACAGGGCCATACGGCTATAACGCTGCACGGCCGTGGGCACGTGAGCCTCGGCATCATCGTGCCAGCGCAACCCGTGGTAAAGGAGGGCTCCGAGCCCACCGACCCACAGTGCGATGGCGATGACGTGGAGGGCCACGGCGCTGATCGCCAGCTCGTGGAACGGTGAGGAGGAGGCGTGTCCGGTCAACGGTGGCGGCATCAGCGCGAACAGGGCGAGGGCCAGCAGCCCCAGGGCTCCCCCGGCGGAACCGGTGGTGCGGGCCAGGAGAGCGATGGCCGTGGTCACGAGGATGACAACCATCAGGGCCACACCCGGGGGGACGCTGCTGGCGTAGCTGGTGAGCTGGTCGCCGAGGACGTCAAGAACGGGAACGGCCTGGAGGTCGGACATCTGGAAGACGAGGGTTGCCACTGCCGCCAGCATCCAGACCAGGGCCGCCCAGGACGCGGCCCGGACGTAGGTCTCGCTGCGGTGCGCGAGCACCCCCCGGTCCGAGGGCAGGAGAAACACCGCGAGCAGGAGCAGACCGACTGTGGCCACACTCGCGAGGTTGAGCACCTGTTTGCTGATCGGGAGTCCCCACTGGGTTACCGGGCCTGCATCCGGCAGGGCGGCGATCGGTTCCGCGGTCAGTACTCCCCCGAGGTACAGGGCGAGGATGAGGGCGCCGAAACAGGTACCCAGAGACACAAGGGCGATCCGCACGATAGCCCCAATGTCCTGGCTGGTCATTGAGTTGGTGGTGGAGGTCACGCGCGGCGCTCCGGTTCGGTCGAGGGTTTCTGCCGAGGACGCTGACGCTGCCTCGTGGGTAGGAGACGCCAGCGCGGCGAGCACCGCACCGGTGGACACGTCGAACGCCCCGGGGCGACGTTACGACGAGTGAACCCGCCCCGTGCTCCGTGGCCGGGGCGAGTGCCAGCGCGGTAGCCACCGCGCTCCAGGGTAACGAACTACTACAGTGTGTCGAAGAGGGGTGGATCTCACCGGCCGTTTCGCCAGAGGAAGAGCCGCCGCAGGAGGCGGCGCGGATGGGTCCGCGTCGCCCATCGAATGCGGCGTTCCAGGCGGTCCGCGCGCTGTTTTTCCCGTTCGGCCCGCCGGGTGGCCGTGTCCAGACGGGTACGCCAGTCCGCGGGGGGTTCCTCAGACTCGTGCGCGTCGTCGCCGGTTTCGGTGAAGACGCGCCCCTGGCTTCCCTCGGTTCCGTGCATCCAGTACAACCCGTAGACGTCGGCCACCAGGGCGTCCAGCTCCGGGTCGGCGGGATCACCGCGACGACGACCGGCCAGGTGCGCCGCGCGCGCGAAGGCGGCGGTCCGCTCCAGACGCGGGGTGGCCCCGGCCCCGGTGACGCACAGCAGCCCCGCCCCCTGCCGGTTGGCTTCCTCAGTGAGGATCCGAACGGCACTTCGGCTGGGGCGCAGCGTGGCGGGCCAGAACAGCCGAAAGGTTACCTGCGGATCGGGATCCGCCGTGTGAAAGCGCACCCGGCTCTCCGCACGGAAGGTCTCGTGTACGAGTCGAACCTCCCGCAACGGCTCGTCCAGTGGGGCGCGTCGTTCGCTTCCGAGTTCCGAGAAGTCCCCGACCAGGGTGATGCGCACATCGGTGAGGTCACCATCCAGGAGGGCCTCCACCGTGGGGCGCACGTCGGCCGCGCTCACCATTCCGGTACTCAGGCCGGTCACGTCCAGCAGGATGTCCACGTAGGGCACCTCCCACTGCCGTCCACGGGTTCGGCGACGGCTCTCCAGCAACGGCACGCGGTTGGCGACGTAGGGGTGGCGCACAGCCGTTCCCTCGTCTCGGCGCGACTGCATCTGGGACCGCCCGAGGTGCCAACTGGAGGAGTCCGGGTCCGGGACGAACACGGCTCCGGTTTGGCCGACTCGGTAGGCGAACTCGGTGTCGCCTCCGAGGACCATGGCGGGGTCCATACCGCCGGCCGCGTCGAACAGCGCGCGACGCAGCGAGCCGGTGGCGCCGACGAACACGTGATAGGCCATGTGTCCGGCGGTGCGTAGCTGATCGCGAGCGTTGCTGTAGCGTTCCACCCAGTGCGCCTCGGCCTGCTGCTGGTCGAATAGCTGGCTGGCCTCGCCACGCCGCACTCGGTCATACACGTGTTCCGGATCGAGCTGGCCCGGCTCAACGAAACGCTTGTGTCCCAGAACAGCCACGTAGTCGGCCAGGTGGTGCCACCGCAGCTGCGACTCGACATGATCGTGGTAGGTGAGCATGTCCGCGTCCAGGCGCAGCAGCACGGTTCCCTCCGCGGCCGCCACCCCGGTGTTGACGGCGTGTGCGGATCCCCAGCCGGATCCCGCGGGCAGCAGTACGGTCCGCTCTGGTCGGATCTCGGGCAGGTGCAGCGGAGCAGAACTCCCGTCGGCGCCGTCGTCGACCACGATCACCTGCATCAGGTGGGCCGGGTAGGTCTGTGCGGCCAGTGCCGCGAGGGTGAGATCGAGCTTGTGTTGGCAGCCGCGTGCCGGGATCACCACACTGACGTCGAGTGTGGGCTCCCACGTCCCGAGTTCGGGCGGGCGCAGCGCGGAGTAGTCGTTGCGTCGCAGCAGAGGACGGGCCGGGTCACGGTGCGGTTGCTGGCTTCCGGTGGTGGCTGGGACACGTTCGGTCAGGGTCAACGCACCGCTCCTGTCAACTCGGGGATTGGTCGATCACCGGGGTCCGGCTCCAGCAGGGCACTCGGGCGCCAGCCCGGCCACTGTCCGGTGGTGCGGGTCAGGAAGTACCCCACTCCCTCGGACCAGGTGTGCCCCGAGGCTTTGCGTCGCAGCACGTATCCCAGGCCGTGGGTGCGGTAGATCCGGCCACCGTTCTTGGTCACCGCGGTGAACAGCTGGGTGTCGATGGCGCGAGGCAACGGCCGAAAACCGCCGACCTCGGTTAGGACAGTCCGATCCGCCAGGAACGCCCCGCCGGCCACGTACTGCCAGGCTCGTTCGGTCACGGTTCCGCGCCGCACGGTGATATCGAGTTCCTCGAGGTAGGTGTATTCCTGTCCGGAACCCGCGATGTCGGCGCCAGAGTAGTCCTTGGCCAGAAGCAGATCGGCCAGATGCTCCGGCCCGTACCAGTCGTCGTCATCCATCTTGGCCACCAGTGCGCCACTGCTGCGCTCCAGGGCGGTGTTGAGTACCTGGCCGTAGAGCTGGTTTCCCGCAGCTTCGGTTGTGATGAGCTGGTGACCGTGGTCCTGGAGCCGGTTCCGGGCCTGTGCCAGTACGGGGGCCAGACCCGCCTGTTCGGCGGAGAAACCGTGCAGGGTGAGCAGCACCTCCATGGTGACCCGGCGTTGTCGGCACACCTGGTTGAGAGCGAACTCGACCATCTCCGGGCGCCGGGTGCACAGGATCACCGAGATCGTGGGCTGCGGTGGCTGCGGGGCTCCCATGCCGCTACCGATCCGGCGCCACCATGCTCGGCTGCCGTGGGTGCGCAGTGCTGCCCGGCGTAGCAGCACGCTGTGTTCCTCCCGCAGGTGGTCGTCGCGCAGCTCTGCGGCGCTGCGCGAGCCGAGCAGTGGGGGCAGGTCGTCCCCCAGGCCCGAGGCCCACACCGGAACTTCCGTGCTGACCAGGGGAACCCCGGCCGCGGCGAGATGGGCCACGGCGCGGGGAGCGGTCACGGGGCTGGGCTCCACACCCCAGTCAATGTCCACGCCCCGTGTCTGGCGCAGTCGCGTGAGGTCGACATCGGTCACGGTGCCGCATTCCGGTATCCGCACCAGGGGCCGGCCCGCCTGAACGATGGCCCATCCGTCCTGCCCCCGCCGGAGGCAGGCCATACGGGCGGGGGCGGTTCCGGTTCGCGGAGACCGGAGAAAACCGACGGGATTGACGGTTCGCTCGTCCACGGGCGGTAGCTCCGTAACAGGGACACCCGACGCCGCCGCGCGAGATCGAGGATCCACCCGCTCGACCACCCGGACACGATCGTCGGTCCATTCGGGCCGGTCGGACGTTGCGTCGCGGTGGTGTCGCAGCACCATGTCCGCGGCGGGCGTGACCCGAAGGGTGGGGACCGGCCCGTCGTAGGTCGAAACTCGGCACCCCGGGTCGCCTGGACGCCACCGCGTGGCCTCCGCCAACTGCTGCGGTTCGGCCGCAAGAGCCACGAGCGGGTTGGGGGCCTCGTGGCGCCGTGCTCCGCCGAGGGCCCGTGCTACACCGGAAACGATGCTCCCTGTGGCGACGGGCTCCAAGAAGAACACCTCCAGGGACCAGGCCCCGCCCGGATGCCGACGCAGCTGCATATCCTCCAGGTGGTTCCACTGCCCTTGTCCAGGGTGAGCCGGAAGTGGCGGCCCCCAGTGGGCCGGAACGGAGGTGAACGCGAGTAGCACGTGCGGGGCCAGTGGAAGCCGGTCGGCCAGGGAGACCAGTCGCCGCAGATCGGTGGGGCTCGCCAGGATCAACAGCACGAACGATGCCTGCTCCAGATCGAGGCTCTGCACATCCCCGCCGCGGTCCAGGTCCACCACACGGTCGTAGGCACGAATGTGTCGACGGCGTAGCCGCGGTGGCGTGGTCAGGCCGATGTGCGCCACGAGGGCGGGATCATCTCCACGGACACGCGTCGCGTCGCGCAGAAGACGTGGGATCACGGACAACCTCCGAGCGGCCGGTAGGGACGGCAGGCGGCCCCGGCGACCCGAGGCGGGGATCCGGAGACCGGAGCGGCCTCGGGGCCGCTGGAACGTAGCGGGCTGGACCAGTCGGGTGGATTCGGCGATTCGGCCACCTCGATGGTCCGGCGGTGCCGACAATAGCGGGACATCACGTGGACGCACGGGCTGCGCACCGCAGCTGAACGGGGTGTTCTCCGAAGGTTCGCCGAGCGCTCACGTGCGTGACAGGCAGGCGTACCCGCAGGGAAGGGAGTGACAACCGATGCGGCCCTACACTGTGCGCTCACAGCGGGTGGCGACCCCTCAGGGGGTGGTGCCGGCCGTGGTTACGATCTGCGATGGTCAGATCTCGGACGTCAGCGTCATCGACGGTCACGCCAGGGGGCTCGGAGGTGAGGTCGATCTCGACCTCCAGGACACGGCCCTGTTGCCGGGGCTGGTGGATCTGGACGTGCGGGCCGGTGGCCCGGCCTCCGAGCTGGAACGGACCTATGCTGAGCTTGGGGCAGCGGCGGTTCGTGGCGGCGTCACGACAGTGGTGGTTGCTCCGGCTCCGGCCGAACCCGCGATAGTCGAGCCCGCCGCCCTCGCTACGCATCAGCACGCGGCGTCTCGGTCCGCGCAGGTGAACGTGTGGCATCTGGGCGGTGTCGCTCCAACCAGTTCGCCCGCGGACCTGGCCGAGCTGCGGGCAGGCGGCGTCCTCGGCATGTATGGCTCCCTGGCGGACGGGGGCGCTCCCGACCTGGACTGCCTCGACGACGCACAGCTGCACAAGGCGATGGCCGAAACGGCGGCACTCGATCTCCCGTTTCTGGTCCACGCCGAGGACAAGGAGGAATGTACCGGAGGCCCGGGCCCCGGGGAACGTCCACCCCGGGCGGAGCGTCGTGGCGTGGAACGTGTGATCGCGGGAGCACGGGTCACGGGAGCTCGGGTACACCTCACCCCGTTCACGGCTGCGGAGTGCGCCGCACTGCTGGAAGCGAGCCGGGCGCTGGGGCTACGCCTGAGTGCCCAGACCAATCCCCACTACCTGTGCCTGCCGGCTGAGCAGATTCCCGATGGCGGCCACGCGCTCGGGTGCCGGCCTCCCCTACGGTCCAACGCGAACCGCCAGGCTCTGTGGAGCGCACTCCTCGAGGCAAACAAACCGGAAAGCACCCGTGGCCGTTCGGGCCCGACCCCCCGGACTCCCCTACCGGGGCTCAGCAGTGTCGGTTCGGGGCATCGTCCCGCGACCGGCCTGCACACCGTGGAATGGTCCCTGTCGGCACTGTGGACCGCGGCGCGGCGCCGCGGCCAGGGATTGGCGGCACTGGAGCGCTGGACCGCCCGATATCCCGCCCAACTGATCGGGCTGGGGCACCGAACCGGGCGGATCGCCCCGGGCTACAACGCGGATCTGGTCGCGTTCGCGCCCGAGGAGCACTACCGGGTACCGCACGACGCAGGGTCGCTCTATGCCACTCGACAGCTCCAGGGGCGGGTGGTCGGCACCTGGGTCTCCGGACAACGCCTCTACGACGAGCTTTCCAACATGTAACCAATATCGGTAACTGGCTTCCATGTTGCTGGTAGCAGCCGGCACTGTCCGAGGCCACAGTGGAAGGAGGTGTCAATGACGATACAACGTCGCGTTGCCTCGCCACCGGCCGGCAACGCCCGAAGGAGGAACTGTGCGCGTCGGCATCCCCCGTGAGGTGAAGAACCACGAGTATCGGGTGGCGATCACACCGGCCGGGGTCCACGAACTCGTGGCACACGGCCACGAGGTCCTGATCGAACGCGATGCGGGTTCTGGCTCCCAGATCTCGAACGAGGAGTACACCGCGGCGGGAGCCCGCATCGTCGACTCCGCGGATGAAGCCTGGGGCCACTCCGAGCTTGTCCTGAAGGTCAAGGAGCCGGTCCCCGAGGAATACCACCGCATGCAGCCCGGCCAAACCCTGTTCACCTACCTGCATCTGGCGGCCTCCGCCGAGTGCACGCGGGCCCTGGTGGATCGCTCTGTCACCGGCATCGCCTACGAGACGGTACAGCTTGCGGACGGCTCGCTGCCACTATTGGCTCCCATGTCCGAGGTGGCGGGGCGGCTGGCGCCGCAGATGGGTGCCTACACGCTCATGCGGGTCAATGGTGGACGCGGGGTACTGATGGGAGGCGTCCCCGGAGTACGTCCCGCCCGGGTGACCGTACTGGGCGCCGGCGTAGCGGGGCTCAACGCCACCCAGATCGCTGCGGGTATGGGAGCAGATGTCACCCTGCTCGACCTGAACGTGGCGAAGCTGCGCCACGCCGATGCCGTGTTCAACGGCCGCGTCCAGACCGTGGTCTCCAACTCTTTCGAGGTGGAACGGGCCGCCCTGGAGTCGGACCTGGTGATCGGGGCGGTACTGATCCCCGGAGCCAAGGCACCCAGCCTCATCAGCAACGAGCAGGTTTCCCGAATGAAGCCTGGATGCGTGCTGGTCGACATTTCTGTGGACCAGGGCGGCTGCTTCGAGGACAGCCGGCCCACCACCCACGCCGAGCCCACGTTTCGGGTGCACGACTCGGTCTTCTACTGCGTGGCCAACATGCCCGGGTCGGTGCCCAACACCTCTACCCACGCACTGACGAAGGAAACACTGCGCTACACGCTGGCGCTCGCGAACAAGGGCTGGCACCAGGCACTCGTCGATGACGCGGCCCTGGCCCAGGGGCTGAACACCTTCGCCGGAGAGCTGACCAACAAGGCCGTCGCCGAGGCGCACGGACTGGCTTCGCGTACCGTCGCGGAAGTACTGGACGGCTGACGACGGCTGACTCAGCGCGGCAACAGACAGAGCGGCCCGACGCACACGTGCGTCCCGGGTGGGCACGGACCGGTGGTTAGGTGCCCAGGTCACGGTTAACCTCGAATCGGGAGACCGTGCCCACCCGGGAACCGTGCCATGAGGAGGCCAACGGCGTGTCACGCACTGAGCCCGCGACACTGCGCCGCGTCGCGACCGTCGAGGCCAACCGGCTGCGGCTTCCGGCGCGGCTGGCAGGTGCGGGAACCGGGTCCCCCCGGGGCGGTGATGTCCGGGAACGGATCGTGGTGCGCCTCAGCGACACCGCAGGTCGAGACGGCTGGGGTGAGATTCCCATCCAGGACGAGGTCCCGGATCACATCTGGAACTCGTTGGTCACGGACTACGCGCCCCGGCTGCTCACCCACACCTGGACCCGGCCCACCGACGCACAGCATGCCTGGACCGATCTGCCCTGGGCACCCACGGTACAGGCGGGCCTGGACACCGCCTGCTGGGTGCTGTGGAGCCGGCAACACGCCACCCCGCTCGCGCACAGCCTCGGCGGGAACCGCACCGCAATCCCAGCCGGCGCGACCTTGGGAATCCAGCCGGACCCCGAGTTGATGGTCCGTGCGGCCAACCGGCAGGTGGGACGGGGCATTCGGCGCCTTCGGGTCGAGGTGGCCCCGGGTCATGACCTCGAACCGATTCGTGCCCTGCGGGAGAGCTACCCCCATCTGGCCCTCCAGGTGGCCTGCGGTGGGCGGTATCAGGAGTCAGCCGAGGACCTGCGGACGCTACACGGTTTGGACTCCCTAGAGTTGGTGGCGATCGAACAGCCGTTCGCGGCGACTGACCTGGCGGCGCATGCACGTCTCCAGCGGGAACTGAGGACCCCCCTGGCCCTCGGCCGAGACGTGGATTCCCTGGCGACGCTGGACGCCGCCATCGCCGCCCGAGCCGTGCGGGCACTACAGCTGCACCCGGCGCGGTTGGGAGGCCTGACTCAGGCGCGTCGCGCCCACGATCGGGCTGTGGATGCGGGGTGGCAGGTCTGGTGTGGCGCGGACGGGATGGCGGGTCCCGGCCTGGCTGCCCAGACCGCGTTGGCATCGCTGCCCGGGATCACTCTGCCCAGCGACATCCCGCTGCCCACGGAACGACGCGGCCGCTGGCTGGTGGATCCACCGATTCGTTCCCACCACGGTCTCGTCCCGGTTCCCCTGACCGAAGCGGGTCTCGGTCATACGGTCAACGAGGCCGTGCTGCGCGAGCACACGGTCACCTCGACCGTCCTGCACGGCTAGCCCAGGGCTGTGCGGTGGAGACGGGGCCCGTGCCGTGTGCCTCGCACGCCAGCTGGCGTGCAGTAAGCCGTGGTGGATGAAGTTGCGGGAGGATCGCCGCCAGGCCCCATTCCTTGTTCCCGGCCCCATCGTCTGGAGCCGCCTCCGGATGCCTGGGCCACCTCAATCCCACCCCGCAGGGTGGGCGTGTGCTGCTGCCTTGCCCCGTGTGCCTCTTGTGCTGGAAGATCAGGGATCGGCAGGATCCAACCGGATTCCTGCCCCGCTCTCGTGTACGGAAGGACCCGCACCAGCTGGTGGCACTGTACGAGGTTCACGCCCGCAAGTGGCAGAACGCCTGGGAGCTTCGAGTCGAGGGTCTGGGTCTGACCTGGTCACCGACCCTGATCGACGCCGAATCCCGGGCCCGCGAACACATCGCCTCAAGCCTGGGGGTGAGCGAAGGTTCCATTCACGTGGATCTTGTGCCGCGCGTCAGTGACGAGCTCGACCAGCTCGCCTTGGAGGCGCGACGCACGGTACACGAAGCCGAGGAGGCCCAACGGGTCGCCGCGGCCAAGGCCCGCGAGGCGGTCGCCCGGCTCACCGACGCCGGGTTGAGCCCTGCGGACATCTCCCGGTTCCTGGGGCTTCCCCAGGAACGAATCACCAGACTGACCGAGCAGTAGCGAGGACATACGCATGCGCAGTTTCGAGGACGTGACCGCCCTCCTGGATGCCACGGGCGAGACGCTGGGACACAGTGAGTGGGTGGAGGTGGCCCAGGACCGGATCGACACCTTCGCCAATGCCACCGAAGATCACCAGTGGATCCATGTCGACCGGGAGCGCGCCGCGGAGGGGCCCTTCGGCACGACGATCGCGCACGGCTTTCTGACGCTCTCGTTGCTTCCGGCGCTCGCCGCGGAGGTCTATCACCTGGAGAAGGCTCCCAGCATGGGCATCAACTACGGCCTGAACAAGGTGCGGTTTCTCCAGCCGGTCACCGTCGGTTCCCGAGTTCGGGACAACGTGGTCCTGACGAGCGCGCAGCAGACCGAACGTGGCATCCTCGCCACGATGCAGCACACGGTGGAGATCGAGGGGCAGGAGCGGCCCGCCCTGGTCGCGGAGACCCTCACCCTGTTCGTCCCCTGATCCACCGATGCGTGACCGCTGCGGCGTTGGGCAGACTGGCCGGGAGATTCCCGGCCCATCGGTACCCGGGGAGCGGCCACGAACGGACCACGCTCGGCGGACAACCGTCCGGCGGGGACGAGTATTCCCCGCGGTGGCTGTCAGGATGGCAACACGCCACTGCGGGTGACCTGGCTGATAATTTTCTTCCTGAGCGTGAAGTCACACGTCTCTCACCACAAACACGACCAGAATCGGAAGGTGCGAAGATGTCCGCGCCCTATTCGCTTCCTGACCTGCCGTACGACTACGGTGCGCTGGAGCCGCACATCTCCGGCAAGATCATGGAGCTGCACCACGATAAGCACCACGCCACCTACGTGAAGGGTGCCAACGACGCGCTGGAGCAGCTCGCGGAGGCACGGGAGAAGAACAGCCTGGGCACGGTCACCAAGCTGGAGAAGGACCTTGCGTTCCACCTGGCCGGGCACGTCAACCACTCGGTGTTCTGGCCGAACATGTCGCCCGACGGCGGGGACAAGCCCCAGGGCGAGCTCGCTGCCGCGATCGACAACTTCTTCGGCTCCTTCGACGCGTTCCGGGCGCACTTCTCCGCGGTCGCGACCAGCATCCAGGGCTCCGGGTGGGCGATCCTCGCCTGGGACACCCTCGGCCAGCGGCTGAACGTGCATCAGCTGTACGACCACCAGAACAACCTGTCGGTTGGGCTGTACCCGCTGCTGATGCTGGACATGTGGGAGCACGCGTTCTACCTCGACTACCAGAACGTCAAGGGCGACTACGTCCAGGCGTGGTGGAACGTCGTGAACTGGGCCGACGTGCAGCGGCGGTTCGAGGAGGCCCGCAAGGTTCAGCTGGGCTGATCCAGCGGATCTTCTCGTCGCCACGCCGGGTGGCTGTTTCGGCCACCCGGCGTGAGGCTACGTCCCCCAGGACAACCGGCGCAGGAAATCCACAGCTTCGGCGACAGAGTCCACGACTGGGTGGCCGGTCGCGGCCAAGCGCTCACGAGCCATGAGCCCCCGGGCCACGAGTACCGCCTGCGCCCCGGCAGCGCTGGCAGCATGGGCATCGTCGTCGATGTCGCCGATCAGGACGACGCGCGACGGATCCTGCTCCTGGCCCCGTAGATGATGCACCAGGTGTTCTGCTTTGGAGTCGTGGGGACTGTCGAACCGTCGCCCGTCCACCCTGGTGAAGTGTGGTGTGAGCCCACGCTGGCCCACCAGTGGCTCCAGGTGCTCGTGGCTGGCCATGGATAGCAGGGACTGCGATCCGCCGTCGCCGCTCCACTGCTTCAGGGCTCGGGGCGCCTCCGGCACCAGTCCACAGTCCGGAAGATGCCGCAGATACTCGGCATCGTAGATGACCTGCACCTTCTCCCATTCCGCATCGCTGGGTTCGTGCCCGAGCAGCTCGGTGTAGCACTCCCGCAGGGGCCGACGGAAGACTGTGCGCCAGTACTCCAGACTGACCGTGGGCAGGCCGAACTCGATGCAGACCTGGTTGAGCGCAGCCATATTGGCGTGGTTGTCATCCAGCAGGGTGCCGTTCCAGTCCCAGACGATGTGTTCGACCTGCTGGAGGCTCGCGTTCCCACCAGCCGTAGTACCTATGTCTCTGTGCATCACCCTTGGCACTCTAGCGGCCGGCTCTGACGATCCACCCCCCGATACCGGACTCCCCCATCCGGAATGACACCTACTCGCGACTGATCCGCGCCCGAATCGTGACCTTAGCGGCTTGGGATGACGCCAGCCCTGCCCAACGACCCCGAGGGAACAGAGCACATGCGATCTCCCCACCGCCCGATCGGGCGGATCGCCAGTGTGACCACCGCGACCGTACTCATGGGAACGGTTTTGATGGCGCCAGCCCGGGGCGACACCCCGGAACTGACGGTCACCGACGAACGCACCCAGCCCGTATTTGACTACGCCGACGCCGTGTACCAGGAAGTCGATATCGAGACCGATGTGGACAGCGACGGTGATGGCAACCCGGACACGGTGCGTCTTCGTGTCCTGCGCCCCGGCGAGACCGAACACGGACTCCAGGTAGCAACCATCATCGAGCCCAGCCCCTACTGGGCCGGTCTCAATCCCCTCGACTTCTACGATGTCGACCGTGACGACGAGGACGCGGGAACGGTGCCTCCGACTGGCCCTCGCCCCAAGCTCATCCCCGACGATCACGACCGGACTGCGTCCATCACAGCCCGGGACGAGCCGAATCACCTGAGCGGTTACTACGACAACTATTTCCTGCCCCGCGGCTACGCCGTCGCGCAGCTGGACAGCCTGGGATCCAACGATGCGACCGGCTGTCCCACCTCTGGTGGACCGAACGAGACCGCGGGAGTGCGCGCGGCCGTGGACTGGCTCAACGGCCGCACCACCGGCACAGATCCCGAGGGTAACAAGGTGACCGCTACGGACTGGTCCACCGGCAACGCGGCGATGACCGGTATCTCCTACAACGGGACACTGTCCATCGCGGCCGCGACCACCGGTGTCGAAGGGCTACGCACCATCGTCCCCCAGGGCGCGATCTCGTCGTGGTACGAGTACTTTCGCGAGAACGGCGCTGTGCGGGCGCCCGCCGGGTTCCAGGGCGAGGACGCGGACGTGCTGGCCGAGGCCGTGTACACGCGGGACGATGACGAGATCTGCGAGCCCGTTCTGGAGAGCATCACCACCGACCAGGCCCGGCACACCGGCGACTACACGGACTTCTGGGACGAGCGCAATTACCGCAACGACGTCTCCGAGATCTCGGCCAGCGTGTTTCTCGCCCACGGCCTGACCGACTGGAATGTCAACGCGGACCAGGCGCTGCGTCTGTGGCAGAAACTCGGCGAACACGAGGTGCCACGCAAGCTGTGGTTGTACCAGGCCGGGCACGTCAACCCGTTCAACCTGCGGATCGAGGAGTGGCTGGACCAGCTCCACGCGTGGTTCGACCACTGGCTTTACGACCTGGACACCGGGATCATGGACCATCCCCCTGTGGACGTGCAGAACGCCGATCTGGGCTGGACGACCCACGAGACCTGGCCAGTCGCCACAACCCAGCCGGTACGGATGCACCTGAATGGAGCCTCTCCGAACGCGGACACCGCCACGGGGGGCTTGACGCCACAGCCCGGACCGGGGCGCGGACCACAGGAGTCGTTCACGGATGAGGGACGCACGGTGACCGCGGACGAGCTGGCCGCCGCGCCGGAATCCAGTTCCGGCGATCACGCCCTGGTGTATCTGTCCGAGGAACTGTCCGAGGATGTCCGAATAAGCGGCACGCCCGAGGTGTCCCTGCGCGCGGCCATGAACGGTCCTTCGCCCTACCTGACAGCCCTTCTGGTGGACTACGGCACCGACACCCGGGCCACCGGCGCCGTGGAGTACGACCCGGACGAGGAGGTGTGCTTTGGCGACGGGGTTCCAGCCGATCCTGGATGTACCATCCGCAGTTATCCGGTCACCGAGACGAGCGAGCAGCACATTGTGACACGCGGATCGCTGGACGCGCGTAACCGAACCTCCCTGGAACGGGGGCAGCCGGTGGTCAGCGACCGGATGTACCGGTACTCCTGGCAACTCAACACCCAGGACTATGTGTTCCAGGAGGGACACCGGATCGGGGTTGTCCTGCTGTCCACCGATCACGACTTCACGCTGAGATATCCCCCGGGCACGGATGTGACCGTGGACACCAACGCTGCGTCGATCACGCTGCCGATCGCACAGGGGCGTTCCGTGCTGCGTTGATTCGCCTCCGGCGCGTGTTCTCGGTCGCCACCACCCAGTTGCGGGAGAGCACGCGCCGGCAGGCCGGACACGCCAGGCTACTGCTGGTAGTTCTCTACTTCGGACACCGGTCGCGGGTGTGCCTGCCGTGGATCCTCGCCGTATTCGGCATGGGCGCGACGCTGCCGCAGCAGATCCCAGCACTGGTCCAGGGACTCTTCCAGAGTGCGCATTCGACGGCGCTCATCCGGGGTCAGACGATGCTCGGGCCGCTCGCGCAACGCCCGCTCTTCAGTGACCAACTCCCGAATCTCGGCCAGAAGATCACTGTCTGATTGGGTAGCGCCACCCTCGGTCTCACTCATGTTCTTATCGTCCGACCCGCGGACATCTGATTCAAGGTGCAACGCGTGGGAGCCCCGGCCGTGGGTGGGGCTGGCCGGGGCTCCGGGAGTCCCCAGGCACGCCTGGGGGGACTGGCCGACCTACCGCCGTCACCGTCACCGCCGCCGTCACCGCCGCCGTCACCGTCACCGTCACCGCCGCCGTCACCGTCACCGTCACCGCCGCCGTCACCGTCACCGCCGCCGTCACCGTCACCGTCACCGCCGCCGTCACCGGGCTCACCGGTCAGATCAACGGTGCTTTCGGCGAGGGTGAGATTGGCAAAGTCGCCCTCATATAGGACGTCACCCTCGGTGTCGTAGGCGGTACCGCTCATCGAAACGTCGATGCGGGCGTGCGCGCGAGCCTCCCCGGTCTCTTCCACCACAGTGCTTTCCACCAGGAAGTCGACCGCGCCGACGTCCGCTCCGAAGTCAGCCTCATCGCCGTCCAAGGAGAACTCAATGGATTCGCCCGGATTGATTTCGTTTCCGTAGAAAGTCAGGTCGGTGTTGACGGTGTCGTCATATTCGGCCGAAATGTTTCCGTCCATATCGATCTCGGCACTGGCACCCGCGAATACAGCGACCGCGTACCCGTAGAAATCCCCGGTCGGCTCGGGGGAAACTGCACCGGGAGCCACTCCCTCGGGGAGCACCAGATTCAAGTTTGCGAGCGCACTGGCGCTGCCGTACTCAGGATTGACACTGCTTTCCTCGAAATGGCTGGCACCGGCCTGTCCAACTGCCACGCCGTCGTGGAACTCCAGTGCCCCGTCGGGATCGCTTTCCCCGTCCCACTGGTTGAGGCCCTCGTTGTTGGAGGTAGCCATCCCGATAGACCCGCTGTAGGCCTCCGCAACAAACCCACCCGCAGGAAGCTCGATGTGCACCGCGGTAGCCCGGGCCGGAGCACCGTCATCGGCACTGAGAGGGGCGGCGCCCAGAGCCACGAACATCCCGGTCGCGAACACGGCCGCACAGGACTTGGTGACGATCGGCCGCGTGAACCACGTCGCCTGCGCCACATTGTTGGACATCATTAAAGTTTCTCCTTGACAGGAAGTACCACATGCAGAGGCCCGGTCACATTCGGGCCCAACGAATCCGGAGAGGCGGCATTCTTCCGTGCCAGCCGAGGGGGAAACTCACCACGATCCACGACCGAACCCCACCGCAAAACACCTCGGTACGAACCAGGAGCGTGAATCGACGTGCACGACTGTGGTGACATCGGTGCCACCGGCACAGAGGACCGCTCGATCCCCAGGTATCGCGGTTCAGGGCGACGTTGTGGACCTTAGCACGAGGCATACGCTCGCTGTAAACGGGATCTCTGCGATCTCCGCAACCACGTGCAGCCCGGGAAATCCGAGCAGTTGGGGCACAGTTTTCACGATGGTCGATACGGAGTGATGCAGATCAGGACACCACGGCCACACGACCTGCACAGAAGCCACTCCAAGAAAGGGAACCCCAGCCGCGCACGTGACTCTTCCTGTTCCACGATGGGCGGATACCTGCCCCTGGCCGACTCTGGTCAGATGACTCCAGGAACCCACGTGTCTTCGCTATACGTCCCAGTAGACGCCACGTGAATCCGCAATATACCTCCACAGGGTATTTTGGAATGCATGCTGGGGCACCCGCCGCACCGGACACGAGCCCGGCTGCCGATAGCTACGGCGAGACCAAGGGGAAGCACCCCGAACACCATGCCGCCCACGCCACCGCACAGGGTGAGGCCGGAGCCGAGCGAAGGTGCATGCGGTTTCCGAGGTGATCGCACGACTCGTACGTTCGTGATCCGCACCAAGTGAAGCCCTGCGCTGCGACAACATAAAGCACCAGGTATATTCCGGACGAATGGAGACCACGACCAACCACCGTGCGGCGCGGCTCGAGCAGCGCCTCGCCGTACCCGTGGTACTCGCGGCCCTGGTGTCCGTCCCCTCCATGCTGTTGACTATGTGGGGAAGCGGAAACCTGGCCGCGATCGGGGCTGTGGGGAACTGGATCTCCGGCGTGGTGCTGTGGGCGGAATGGATCCTGCTCATCCTGCTCGCGGAGGACAAACTCTCCTGGATTCGGGACCACAAGTGGACGCTCACAGTGGCCGTGGTCACGGTACCCGCGGTGGTTCTGGCACTGGGCCCCATCCAGGTCCTGCGGGTCATTCTCATGGTAAGCGGACTGCGGGTGCTGCGGGTCACCCGAATCGTGGAGGCCGGCGGAGTGCTGCAACGGCGCCTGCGGCTATCCAGCGTGTGGCGCTGGGTCACCTACGGGCTGGTCACCCTGGTGGCCTCGCTGTACGTTCTCGTGGTGCTTGCCGATCCAGACTCGGAAAGTCGCCGTCTTCTGCGGGAGGCGCTGGACCGGTGGGGACCGTGGCCACTGGTGACCGCGTGCATGTTGATTGCCGGTGGCACGGTGGTGGCAGTGCTCTACTACCGCAGTCGCCCCGAGCCTTCAGGGGACTCAGAAAGCTAGGAAAAGGTATGGGCACGGGCTCGGACCAGGCCGTGGCTGCTCGCAGAACACGGCCGCACCCGGACCTGACCCGCGTACCTAGCCCCAGGGGACAGTACATCTGGCCCGTTGGGCCATGGCGCGCGGCAGCGCCGCCAGACGTGAAGGACAGCCCGTGGGCAGGCCGGAGGAACGCACCCCACCATCCCCGGGACAGAATGCCAGTGACGACAACGGCCCACCCGTCAGCGCCGTCCCTGCCGCCGGCGGCGTCGCGCCCGGGGGGCGCTTCCCCACACGACGGCGAGCCGGCTTGGGGACGGAGTGGGGAATGCCCCAACCCCGGCAAACGGGACTGCGGGCAGGGTGCGGGACGAGCGGCCCCAGTCCAGGCCCAGCCTCGCTCCAAACTCCACATGGCAGGCCCTAACCATTCGGATCTGTGGCCGACAGCTGCTCGATCTGCCGCCGGGCCTCATCCGGCTGGACACACTCCGTTTCCTCTGCCACACCCATTGCTGCGCGGGAACCGCTGAGGAAGCCGAGGCGAGACACCTCTCCCCCGAAAGCCGTTCGGATCGCCCAGTTCGCTGCCACCCGGGCCCGGGCGGGCCCGGACGCCAGCGCGTACAGGTGGTAGCCGCGGGTCAACGCGAGTGCCGGCGTACCGGTGAGATCGATCCCAAGTGGCTTGGCGACGGCGTCACGCCCACTGAGATCAACCAGGAGCCCCAGGTCCCGGTACCGGTAGCTGCGGGTCGGCCTTCCCAGAAGCGAGGCGATGACATTGTCCGCCGCCACGGGCCCCTGCCGGCTGGCTGCCTGTGCGGTCGGTGGACACAGCGCACCGTCGTCGGAGCTCATATCGGGGACTGCCGCCGAGTCCCCCAACGCGAAGACCTCCGGATGGCTGGGTGTGGCCAGGTCCGAGCCCACCGTGAGTTTTCCCTTCTGGGTGGGCAGGCCGGTCGCAGCCATCAGCGGACTGGGCTCGGTCCCCGCAGCCCAGATCAGGGTCCGACTCGGGAGGACCCGGCCATCGGTGAGTGTGACCTTGTCCGCGCTGACTTCGCGAACACTAACCCCGAGGGACACTCGGATACCCCGGCTACGCAGCAGATTCAACGCGTCATCACCGAGATTCTGCCCCAACTCCGGCATCAGCCGGTCCGCGACGTCAACCAGGTGCCAGTCGACGCTCTCCCGAAGCCTGGGATACCGACGCATTCCCTCCTCACAGAGCAGCTCCAGGGAGGCCGCGGTCTCGACGCCGGTGTATCCTCCGCCCACGACAACGAACCGGCAGCGTTCTTCCCGTTCGGCCGGGTCGTCACTGGCATTGGCGAGTTCGAGTTGCGCGAGGACGTGGTCCCGAAGGTACACGGCTTCGGCGAGTGTCTTGTTGCCGACGGCATGCTCCGTCAAACCGGGGATGGGGAACTGGCGCGTACGGCTGCCCGGAGCGAGCACCAATCGGTCATAGCGAACGGAAGTGAGCGCGCCGGAGATCGTACGCACCAGCACCGCGCGCGCCTGCACATCCACCCCGACCGCGAAGCCCGGAACCATCCGGGTCTGGTGCAGGAGCCGGTGCAGCGACACCGAGATGGACTGCGGAGTGACGAGGCCAGAGGCAACCTGGGGCAGGAGTGGCTGGTAGAGCTGGTAGTCCTGGGGCGTCACCAGGACAAGTTCGGCACTGCCCCGCGGCACTCGACGTTCCAGTCGCCGTAGACAGTTCAACCCGGCAAAACCCGCACCTACCACCACGATGCGCGGACGCGACATCGACCTCACCCCCCGTTGTTGGACACCGGTGTCCAACGCCGGAACTGCCCGAGTATGGCCGAAAGCAAACCCCCACTGAGCTGAGTTGCCCCTGTAACGGTAATGGTGGTGGGTTCCGACCCTGTTCATGTCCAGGCCGGGACGTCTCCATGCGTGGCCCCATCCCAACAGCGTCTCCCCTCCCGGGGAGTTGCGAACGGTTTCGCCCACTGGGGGTGTCCAGGGATCATGGGGCCGGGAAAAGCCGACGCCAGACTGGGCCGCGCGGCGCTGTCTCCGGTCACATCCGCGCGAATCACTGCCCGGAAGCAAACCCATGTCCCCAGCATTGTGGCAGCCGACCGAAACGTTGGTCGGTATTCGGCGATTGTTTTCACCTGGCACAAACCGTGGCCCCTGCTGCGGAGTGGCAGGGTCTAGGCCAAGAGTGCGGCGCGGCCCATGGATCGAAGCAGCGTGCTCATCTCTGCGAGGGCCAGATCGCCGGCGCTGTGTGGCGTCGAGTTGAGGAGTCCGAAGGTCGCGTGCGCCTTGGCGCGCAGCCGGCCCTCGGGAATGTCCGGGCGCAACTGCCCCAGCACTCTGACCCAACACTCCACGTACTGGCGCTGTAGGCGGCGCACAATCCGCCGCTGCTCGGGTGGAACATTGTCCAGCTCCCGATCGTGCACGGTGATGAGGGCCGGCTCGGTGAGCGCGAACTCGACGTGTCCCGCCAGCAGGGCGTCGAGGGCATCGTCGGGATCAGGGGACCCGCGCAACCGTTCGTCGGCCCCAGCGAGGAGTCGTTCGCTGACGTCGATCAGTATCGCAGCCAGGAGTGCATCCTTGCCGGGAAAGTGGCGGTACAGGGCCGGCCCTGTCGTGCCCACCGCGCGCCCGAGATCCTCGATCGACACACCGTGGAACCCACGGGTCGCGAAAAGTTCGGCTCCGGCCATCAGAATCGCCGACCTGCGGGTGCTGGTCTCGTGTGTTCCCACGCTGCCGCCTCCTGCGGTTCCACCGCGATCCGGATGTCCCACACTCTGGACACCGATGTTAGTGATCACTAACATCCCCTATGTTAGCGACCACTAACAGCCATGCCGCACAACCGTCCTTCGGAGGCCCAATGAGCAGCGGACCCGCGCCGGGAGTCGACCCCGAAAGCTCCACGTTCGCGGCCAACGATGCCACCAACCGCGCTTTGGCCAGAGAACTCCGGGAGCGTCTGGCCACAGCAGCACTGGGAGGGCCGGAGAAGTCTCGGATTCGGCACACCGAGCGCGGCAAGCTGCTGCCCCGGGAACGGGTGAACGCGGTTCTGGACCCCGGTTCCCCCTTTCTGGAACTGTCGCCACTGGCAGCCTTCGGCATGTACGGCTCGTCCGACTTCGAGGCGCCTGCTGCCGGGATCATTACCGGGGTGGGACGTGTCCGGGGACGCGAGGTCGTCATCGTCGCCAACGACGCCACGGTCAAAGGTGGCAGCTACTACCCGATGACGGTCAAGAAGCACCTGCGCGCCCAGGAGGTCGCACTGCACAACCGGTTGCCGTGTGTGTATCTCGTCGACTCCGGTGGGGCCTACCTGCCCATGCAGGACGACGTGTTTCCGGACCGGGAACACTTCGGACGGATCTTCTATAACCAGGCAACCATGTCCCAGCTGGGAATCCCGCAGCTGGCAGCGGTCCTGGGCTCGTGCACCGCCGGTGGTGCCTACGTTCCGGCGATGAGCGACGAAGCCGTCATCGTCCGGGACCAGGGCACCATCTTCCTGGGCGGGCCGCCACTGGTCAAAGCCGCCACGGGAGAAGAAGTCACCGCGGAGGAGCTCGGAGGTGGCGAGGTCCACGCTCGGGTGTCTGGGGTTACCGACCATCTGGCCGACGACGACCCACACGCGCTGTCGACGGTCCGCGAGATCGTGGACACGCTGGCACCACCCGCACCCCCGGCCTGGGAGGTGCGCCCGTCCGCCCCGCCCGCGGCGGACCCGGAGGAACTCTACGGACTCATCCCCACCGACACCCGCACCCCCTACGACGTGCGGGAGGTAATCCGCCGCGTCGTGGACGAAAGTGCGTTCATCGAGTTCAAGGCCGAATACGGAACCACGCTGGTGACCGGGTTCGCTCACATCGACGGGCATCCGGTGGGCATCGTCGCCAACAACGGAATCCTCTTTGCCGAGTCGGCACTGAAGGGAGCCCACTTCATCCAGCTCTGTGACCGGCGGGAAACCCCTCTGGTGTTCCTCCAGAACATATCCGGGTTCATGGTGGGTCGGGACTACGAGGCGGGCGGGATCGCCAAGCACGGAGCGAAGATGGTCACCGCGGTCGCGTGTGCCCGGGTCGCGAAGTTCACGATCGTGATTGGTGGCTCGTTCGGCGCGGGCAACTACAGCATGTGTGGCCGTGCCTACTCGCCCCGCTTTCTGTGGATGTGGCCCAACGCCCGCATCTCGGTCATGGGTGGGGAACAGGCAGCATCCGTCCTGGCGACGGTCCGTAGAGACCAGCTGGACGCCTCCGGGCACGAATGGTCCCCCCAGGCGGAGGAGGAGTTCAAGGCACCTATCCGTGAGCAGTATGAACGGCAGGGCAACCCCTACTACTCCACAGCCCGCCTGTGGGATGACGGAGTTATCGACCCCGTGGACACCCGCACCGTGCTTGCCCTGGGGCTCGCTGCGGCACGACACGCTCCGCTCGACTCTCCGGGTTACGGCGTGTTCCGGATGTGAGTCAGGGCAGCACGAGAGTAGGGATAACGAGAATGACCGTTGAGACAGGCCCGAACCGCGACGACAACGACGACAACACCGTCCTGATCGCGAACCGCGGCGAGATCGCAGTGCGGATCGTACGAACGCTGCGCCGGCTCGGAATGCGGTCGGTCGCGATCTACAGCGACGGCGACCCCGATTCCACCCATGTCACTGTCGCCGACGACGCGGTCCGCGTGGGTGGTGCGCGCCTGGCCGACAGCTATCTCGATGCGGATGCAATCATCGCCGCCGCACAGCGCAGTGGCGCCGGAATGATCCACCCCGGATACGGCTTCCTGTCCGAGAACGCGTCCTTCGCCCGCGCCTGTGCCGAGGCCGGCCTGGTGTTCGTGGGGCCACCGCCGGAGGCCATCGAGGCGATGGGAGACAAGATCAGTGCGAAGGCAACGGTCGCCGAAGCGGGGGTCCCCCTCCTACCCGGATTCGCCGAGACCTCCGGGCAGGCGATGTCGGACGGGGACTTCGCCGCGGCCGCAAGCGACGTGGGTTTCCCGCTGCTGATCAAGCCCTCTGCCGGCGGTGGTGGCAAGGGCATGCGGATAGTCCAGTCGGCCGAGGACCTCGCCGCGGCAACCGCAGCGGCGCGCCGCGAAGCCAAAGCGGCCTTTGGCGACGCGACCCTCCTGGTGGAACGCCTCCTCCAACGGCCCCGCCACATCGAGGTCCAGGTCCTCGCGGACCGTCACGGCAACGTGGTGCACCTGGGTGAACGCGAGTGCAGCCTACAACGACGCCACCAGAAAATCGTCGAGGAAGCCCCCTCTCCCCTACTCACGGAGGAACAGCGCGCCGAGATGGGAGCAGCGGCCGTGGCGGCGGCACGTGCCTGCAACTACGTGGGGGCGGGAACCGTGGAGTTCATCGTGGCCAGCCCCGATCCCTACTCCGACCAGGCTTCCGCACAGCCGCTCGAGTACTCGTTTCTGGAAATGAACACCCGCCTCCAGGTGGAACATCCGGTCACCGAGGCGGTCGTGACCGTGGACGGCAGCCCGGTGGACCTGGTCGAACTTCAGCTCCGGGTTGCCGCCGGTGAGCCACTGCCGTTCTCCCAGGAGCGAATCGTGCTGCATGGCCACGCGGTGGAGGCACGCATCTACGCGGAGGACCCCGCCAATGACTTCCTCCCCACCGGCGGCCCGGTCCTCCTCCTCCACGAACCGGACCTGCCCGGTGTCCGGGTCGACTCGGGAATCTCCGTCGGCGAGACCGTCACGACGTCCTACGACCCGATGCTTGCGAAACTGGTCACGAAAGCAGAAAACCGCCCGGCCGCCCTGGCGCGGATGGATCGGGCGCTGTCTGCCTACACCCTGCTCGGATGTGGCACCAATGTGGATTTCCTGCGCCGCCTACTCCGACACCCGGAGGTCCGATCCGCTCATCTGAGTACCGAGCTGACGGAACAGGTGCGCGCAGACGTACTGCCCTCCACTGCCGTCCATCCTCCGCTGGAGTGCTACGTGGCCGCCGCGATCGGGCGTCAGCTCTCCCTGCACCGGGAGTCCCCGTCCGGTAACCGCTTCGCCCTCCCGGACGGCTGGCGACTCGGAGAGCGGGCAGAGACCACCTGGCGGTTCCAAGGAACCACCGACAGTGCCCCCGTTCCCGTGCATCTGCGTCCCGACGACACCGCACCTGCTGGCCGAGCTTTTGACGCGACCGTGGCAGACACACGCCTCGGCAGGGTGATGGTGGACCGTTGTGCTGCGGGAACCGAACTTCGACTCACTTTCGAGGAATCCTCAGTGCGGTACCAGCATGCCGAATCCGACGGGGAGATCTGGCTCGGCCGCGACGGGGCCACCTGGCGCCTACGGGAAGCGCGGCGCCTCCCCTCGCTTCGCGTAAACGAAACCGTCGCGGACGGCACGGTTCGCAGCCCCATGCCCGGAACCGTGCTGTCCGTGGCCGTGCCCCCGAACAGCCACGTCGAAGCCGGAAGCGCCCTCATGGTCGTGGAAGCCATGAAGATGGAACACACCATCACGGCTCCGGTCAGCGGGGTCCTCACCCAACTGAGTGCCCACCCCGGCACCACGGTCGCCATGGACGCGGTCCTGGCGGTCATCACCCCGGATCCCCAAAACCCGGATCCGGAACGATCCACGTCATCCCACGAGGAGCACACGCCGTGAACAACCCACATCTGACCTCCGAACTGGAAGAACTGCGCCGCAGCGTCGAGGAGTTTGCGCGCGCCGAGGTCGCCCCTGTCATCGCCGACTACTACGAACGCGAGGCATTCCCCTATGACATCGTCGCCAAAATGGGACAGATGGGGTTGTTCGGGCTGCCGTTCCCGGAGGAGTACGGCGGCATGGGCGGCGACTATACGGCACTGTGCCTGGCCCTGGAAGAACTGGCGCGCGTGGACTCCTCCGTTGCGATCACCCTGGAAGCCGGGGTCTCCCTGGGTGCCATGCCCATCTACCGCTTCGGCAGCGAGGAACAGCGCGCCACCTGGCTGCCCCAGCTGTGCTCGGGACAGCGTCTGGGCGCGTTCGGCCTCACCGAACCAGGTGCGGGCTCCGATGCCGGGGGAACTCGCACGACTGCACGACGCGACGACGACACCTGGATCGTCAACGGAACCAAGTCCTTCATCACGAACTCCGGCACCGACATCACGGCCCTCGCCACCGTCACGGCGGTAACCGACAGGCCCCCCGAGGGGGGTGTGGAAATCTCCACGATCCTGATTCCCACAACAACCCCGGGACTTCGCATCGGACAACGATATTCGAAGGTCGGCTGGTGCGCCTCGGACACCAACGAACTCGTCCTGGACGACTGCCGTGTCCCGGCCGAAAACCTCGTGGGGGAACGTGGGCGGGGATATGCCCAGTTCCTCCGCATCCTGGATGAGGGACGTATCGCGATCGCAGCCCTGTCCGTCGGACTCGCGCAGGGCTGCATCGACGAAAGTCTCCGCTACGCGACGGAGCGGGAAACCTTCGGACGCCAGATCGGCGGATACCAGGGTATCCAGTTCAAGATCGCCGACATGCAGGCGCGAACCCACACCGCCCGCCTCGCCTACTACGACGCGGCCGCGCGGATGCGGGCCGGACTCCCGTTCAAGCAGGAGGCCGCGATCGCCAAACTGGTGGCCTCCAACGCGGCCATGGACAACGCTCGGGACGCGACACAGATCTTCGGCGGGTATGGCTTTATGAACGAGTATCCCGTAGGCCGCTTCTACCGGGACGCCAAGATCTTGGAGATCGGGGAGGGGACGTCCGAGGTGCAGCGAATGCTCATCGCGCGGGAGCTGGGGCTACCCAGCTGAACGGCCACCGCCGTGCTCCGGCACCAACGCACCGGAGCACGGCGGGCGACCGGTACAGACGCCCCACCAGGATCTACCCCCAACTGGCCTGCCCGCCGGTCGCGGTCGTCTGCTGAGGTTGTCCACCGGGATCGCCAACGCTGATCGCGTGCTCCACCAACTGGATGAGCGTGGCCTTCGTGGACTGGCGGTCCCGCGCGTCGCACTGAACGATGGGAATGTGGTCGCTCAAGGTCAGCGCTTCCCGCACCTCCCCGGCCATGTGCGGATAGTAGCCGTCGAAGCCGTTGATTGCGACGATGAACGGGAGGCGGGCCTCCTCGAAGTAGTCGATTGCGGGAAAGCAGTCGGCCAAACGGCGAGTGTCCACGAGAACGACGGCGCCGATCGCGCCCTTGACCAAATCGTCCCACATGAACCAGAACCGGTGCTGGCCAGGGGTTCCGAACAGATAGAGGATCAGGTCCGAGTCAAGCGAGACCCGGCCAAAGTCCATCGCAACGGTCGTGGTCTGCTTATCCGGCGTCTTAGCCAGGTCATCCACGCCCACACTGGCACTGGTCATGACGGCCTCGGTCGTCAGTGGGACGATCTCCGAAACCGAACCGACGAAGGTCGTCTTACCCACGCCGAAACCGCCGGCGACAATGATCTTCACCGACGTCATCGCCGACGCTGCCGCCGCTGCGTTGCCATCGCCGCCGGTCGGGCTAGAGCTTGCGAAGTCCACTGAGCACCCTTTCCAGCAGGTTGACATTGGGGCGGCTGTCGCCTTCGACCGATGTCCGGACCTGGACCAGTCCCTGATCTGCCATGTCTGCCACCAGCACCCGCGCCACTCCGAGTGGAATGTGCAACAACGCGGAAATCTCCGCAACGGAGCGCCACTCGCGGCACAGGTCACTGATGGACTGACACTCCGGAGTCAACCCTCCCGGGTCCGAGGTGGCAGCGGCCGTGGTCGAGATCAGTGCCTCCAGCGGCAGCTCAGCTCGGGGCTTGGTTCGGCCGCGAGTCACGGCGTAGGGCCGCACCAGGGAGCTTGACGCGGTGTCGGCCGCCGGCTGTGGACCGGGACGGGCTGTGGTTGGTGGAGTCGAACGAGGACCGGCCTGTGCACCGCCATGCGACTCGCTACTGGGCGAGGGCGGTTGCTGGCCGAACCAGGATGGACTACCGGGATCTGTGGGGACCACCTTCTCCTCCTGTCGGTGGCGACTAGCGGGAACCGGTGCTGCGCACCGCCGGCGTCAGGGCCCGCCCCGCACGGTCCACAAGCAGGGTCATCTCGTAGGCAACAAGCCCAAGGTCACACTCCGCCGCGGCGAGCACCGCCAGCACCGAACCGTCGCTGACGGACATCAGTAGCAGTAGCCCCTGCTCCATCTCAACCACGGTCTGGGTGACAGCACCACCTTCGAACACCCGGGAGGCGCCTTGGGTGAGGCTCGAAAGACCAGAGGCGATCGCCGCCAGCTGATCGGCCCGGTCGGCTGGAAATCCTGACGACGCCGCCAATGGAAGCCCGTCTGACGAAACCACGATCGCATGCGCGACGTCCGGCACGCGATTCGCGAAATCAGTGATCAGCCAGTTGAGCTCATTCACCGGTTGACTCATCTGCTCGTGTCTCTCCTGTCAACCCCGAGCGGTGGATGGTCTAGCCACTGCCGGGGGATCATCACTTGTGGCTACCAACGTCGTCCTCTACTGATCATATGGACTGTACGATCTTTCCTCCTCCGGGTCCCGGCCGGTGCCCGACCTCGCCTTACTCCTGTTGCCGGTCTCCCCCGGCGGAATCCTGCCGTCCCTGCCGAACCCCTCGTTGCAGACCCGCGAGCCTGCTGCGCACCTGCTCGGCAGAACGGGAGGGTAGCTGCTGTTGGGTCGCCGGATCCGGAGCAGCACCCGGAACGAGATTCGCCTTGGGCACCCGCTTCGGTAGGCCGGCGTGTGTGATACCACTCGCCGATGGCTGGTTCACGACTTCGGCGGCCTGCCAGCCAGCGTCCGCCTGTGAGTGCCAGGTCTCCTCCGCGGGCGGCTCAGCGCCGGCTGCCGCCGCACCGTTCCCCTGCGGATCGGGCACTTCGGCTTGGGGCGCAGCCTGCGGCTGCTGATCGCTGGCACCGGGATGTCCCCCCGGTCGGGGTGGTTGTGGCTGCTGCTCCGGCTCCGGCTGCATGGCCTGCATCGGTCCGGTCTCCGGGGCGGTGGCGGGTCGCACGGTACGCCGACGGAACCAGTTGGACTCGATCGCGTCGTAGATCGGCAGCTGGGGAGGCTGTCCGCCAGCGTCCGGCGTCTGTGGCAGCACCGTGTTGTGACTCGCACTGCTGCTGCCCGGATTCCGCGAGGACAGATGGGCAGTGGAACCGTATCCCTCACGCACCTCGAACTGGGAACCGATCCGTGCTCGGCGCAACGGCTCGTTGGGCTGTTCCGGAGGACGGTTCCAGGACGCTGCGGAGGGCTCCCCCGAACTGTGCCCCTGCTCCGCGGGACGCCCGGTATGGTCTCCGGTCCCTGGCGGAGTCGTCGCGGCAGGCGGGGGCGGGTCTGCTGGCCGTCCTGGTGGCGTCGCATCCTCGGTGGGCTGGTACGCCGATGGCTGGGCACCGGTCGGCCACTCTGTGGGCTGCTGCGGCCGCTGGGGCTGTTGGGGCTGCTGCCACACCGCCGACGAATCCTCAGCCCCCGCAGCCGACTGCACCTGCTCACCCGGACGGTGCTGACCCGAATCCGACGGCTGGAACACCGAACCCCGCGCCCCAGAGGACTCCCCAGAAACCGGCCCCTGCCACTGCTGCGGCTGCTGCGGCGCACCAGAACCAGGCCCCGAGCCCGCCTCGTGCTCCGCAGGCCACTGCTGCGGCTGCTGGGGCTGTTGGGGCTGCTGCCACACCGCCGACGGGTCCTCAGCCCCCGCAGCCGACTGCACCTGCTCACCCGGACGGTGCTGACCCGAATCCGACGGCTGGAACACCGAACCCCGCGCCCCAGAGGACTCCCCAGAAACCGGCCCCTGCCACTGCTGCGGCTGCTGCGGCGCACCAGAACCAGCCCCCGAGCCCGCCTCGTGCTCCGCAGGCCACTGCTGCGGCTGCTGGGGCTGTTGGGGCTGCTGCCACACCGCCGACGGGTCCTCAGCCCCCGCAGCCGACTGCACCTGGTCCTCGGGGGCGCTGGGGCGTGTCCACAGATCCTGTCCGCTGGGCGGGTGCTCCTCCTGCGGACGTTCCTCCCGAGCGGCTCCTGCCGCCCCCGGGCTGGACGGGCGCTGGGGAAGCCCGTTGGGCTTGTCGCGCTGCTCCCAGACCCCACGTTCCGGTTCGGGGGCCTGCCAGTCCGAGCTGGGTTCGGGAGGAGCCGGTGTCGCGGCGAAAGCGGCCGTGGCCTCAGCATAGGTGTCGGGGACAGGGCTGCGCCCGATCCCGGCCCCTCGGTCGGGACCGGCCCTGTCCGGACTGATCAGGAGATCTGCGGGCAACACGGCCATCGCGGTGATCCCGCCCCCCTGGGCCTGGCTCAGCCGCACGTGAATACCGTGCCGGGCCGCGAGACGTCCCACCACGAACAGCCCCATTCGCCGGGACACGGAAACGTCGATCACCGGTGGCTGCGCGAGGCGTTCGTTGATGGCCTCCAGCTCCTCGGGGGGCATACCGATTCCCGAATCGGTTACCTCAAGCCGTACGTCGCCAGAGTCCAGCGCCTGCGCGGTCACGAGGACCGGCGCGTCATGCGGAGAGAAACTGGTGGCGTTCTCCACCAGCTCCGCCACCAGGTGGATGAGGTCATTGGTGGGGCGGCCCAGCACCTGGATGTGCGAAGGAGCACGCACATTGACACGTTCGTAGTGCTCGACCTCGGAAATGGCGCCGCGCAGCAAGTCCACCAGCGGCACGGGCTGAGACCACTTGCGGGTGTTCTCCTGCCCCGAGAGCACCAGCAGGTTCTCGTTGTTTCGCCGCATCCGGGTGGCGAGGTGATCCAGCTGGAAAAGGTCGCCCAGGCGGTCAGAGTCCTGCTCGCTCTGCTCCAGCCCTTCGATCAGCCGGAGTTGGCGCTCCACCAGGGTCTGGCTTCTCCGGGACAGGTTCACGAACATCGCGTTGACGTTACTGCGCAGCGAGGCTTCGTCAGAGGCGAGACGCAGGGCGACAGTGTGCACCTCGTCGAAGGACCGGGCAACCTCACCGATCTCGTCGCTGGAGTGCACGGGAGTCGGGGCGATCTGCGGTGTCGCTCGTCCGCCCTCGGTTTCGCGCATGTGCTGAATGGCGTCCGGCAGGTCCTGTTCGGCAACCCGCAGGGCGCTCTCCCGCAGGCGACGCAGGGGCCGCACCATCGACCGGGCAACGACCAGGGTGATACCGAAAACCAGGAGGACGACGAACGCGATGGCGCTCGACTCGAGTATGGCCGACTGCCGGGCGTCATCCCGCAACGCGGCCGCCTCCTCCGCGACCCAGCTGCCAAAGGAACCCTGGGCCGCCGAGCCGCGCTCGGCCACCGCCTCGTGGACATCGCGGTCGACACCCAGAACCTCGTTCATGTGGCTCCCGGACGCGGCAACACTGTGCAGCAAGGCGTTGGAGGCCTCCGCGGATTCCTGGTAACGGTCCGCGGACTCCTGGGTACTCAGCTCACCCAGGGACTGCTCGGTCCGGGCCCGCATCATCGCTCGCAGTCGAGTGGTCCCCATCTCGCTGATCTCGGAACCGCTGAAGAGTTCCACGAAGTGCATGCGCTCGTCCACCGTGGCCGTGGACATGAAGTTCTGGATCTCGTTGTCGTGGCTGCTGCGGGCGCTCGCAATGGCGTCCTGACTCGCCCCAGACAGGTCTCCGGTCAGCAACGCGTTGAGCATAAGGGCCGACTCGTAGGAGAGGTGCTCCTGGGCCTTGGTGGTGGCGCTGAACGTACGGACACTCTCACTGAGCTGCGGCTGGTCGGTTCCTTCGGCAATCTCCTCGATAAAGCTGAGCAGCGGGGTGATGACCTGGCGGTACCGCGTGACGGCGGACTGCACCGTCAGCGATGTCGCCTCATCGCGAAGCTGCGTAAGGTTCTGCTCCTCGATTCCGTCGAGCGCGTTCTCGAGCTTGCTGCGAGCGAGATCACTTCCGGGATCCTCGAGATCGTCCGCGAGGGAGAACACCACCTGGGCGGTCTCGTCGACGACCTCCATCTGCTCCGCGCGCTCGTCCCCCCGGTCGCGGCTCGAGTCGGCGAGATAGGCGGCGGTCAGTAGCCGTTCGTGCCCGAGCTCGTAGGCCAGCTGCGAGACTGCCATCCCCAAGGTGGCGGTCTCCTCGATCCGTTCGTGTGTACGCCAGTCCGCGAAACTCTCGTTGATCCGAAGACCGCCCAGGGCTACCGCGATCACGGTCGGAATGACGATCAGCGCGACCAGGCGGGTGCGTACTCGCCAGCTCGACAGGGCCCATCGACCCGGTCCCTGCCGCGCCTCGGCGTCGCCCGGGTTCCGGGACGCGCCACCTCCCTGGCCGGACCTCTCGGCCTGGGCAGCCGACTCGGCTCGCTTCTTCGCGCCTCGTGCCAGCACTGACCCTCGCAACCTTCCTGTCACCGCTCCGGGTGGCGGACGCGTCCTCACACGCCACGCCCACATCGCCGACGCCACTGGATGGGACCACCAACCACACCGGGCGCCTACCGTTTCGGGGCGCCCACAGGCCGGCGGGGGCTGTACGCAGGTGCTCGACGGTCGTGAGCTCCGCCGGAACACGGGGAGTGAACCTGCACCGATACGACCGATAGCGTACCAACCCGGCCAGACAGCACCGAGTTGTCGATTCCACTCAAGTCTGGATCATTCACGGATTCTCCCACCCGTGTCCAGACGCCGGACAGCCAAGATCAGCTTCTCCGTACGCACGTTCCTACCATTTTGCTCCGTTTCCGCCCACACAGTCCACACATAACTTTTTGAACACGCCTGCCGGCTTCCGGGCACGGCATGGCCAGCGGTGGCAGTGTGGACACGCCCCCCTAGGCAGACGGTTCACCCCGAGCCGAGGGAGGTAGGCATGACAGAGCGCTGTGGTCCGGGACAGACACGCCCCCTCCGCGCTGCGGTAGTGACGTTGACGATCGTGCTCGTAGCTCCACCAGGAGCGATGGCCGCAACGACTACACCTGCGGAAACGATCACCCCACGGTCGGCCGGATCGCCCTCTTCCGAAGGCGAGGATCACACCGACTCGCTTGCCAGCCTCCAGGTGGAACTCGCCGAGGTGTCCGAAGAGCTGGAAGACCTCCAGGAGACTGCGGACGACGCGATCCGCGCCTACGTCACAGAGCTGGAACACCTGGACGAGGCCACCGAGTCGCTTGAGGGCGCCGAGACCGCCTCGACCCTGGCGCGCGCACGGTACGACGACACCCGCACAGAGACCGTGCAGTACGCGATCTCGGCCTACCAGGGAACCGAGTTGGACCTGGCCCAGGCATGGCTGGATGCCGAAGGCCCCGAGGACGTCCTGGCTCGCAGCGCACACCTCACGGTGCTCTCGAACGCCCAGGAGGCCACCGTAGACCGAACCCGCGCCTCGCGCGTCGCCGCAGACACCGTTCGCGACCGTGCCAGGGATGCGGAGGAGGAGCAACGGGCTGCTGCCGACGATGCCGAGGAGGCCAAGGACGCCGCTCTTGCGGCCGTAGCCGAGCAGGAGGAGATCAAGGGCGACCTGCTGGCCGAACGGACCGAGATCGAGAACCGCTTGGCGGAGGCCCGGGATGACGACCAGAACGCAGCGCTGGAGCACCAGCGGGAAACGGCGCAGGAGCAGGCCGATTCCGCGTCAGAGGGCGACGGGGCCACACCCGCGCGAACAACCCCGGACCTTGAGGTGGCCCGGGAAGGAGACGGAACCACCAGCAGCGATACCGCAGCCGACTCCCCCGAGACAACCGTGGTTCCGGACGAGAGATCCGAATGCACCGGAGGAGACGCGGAAGCCCACCCGAACGGACAGCTTCCGGACTCCGTGCTGTGCCCACTGCCCCAGGGTGGCGAACGCCTACGCGCCGACGCAGCAGCAGCGTTCATCGACCTGGACGGCGCCTTCCGCGCGGAGTTTGGACGGCCCATGTGTGTCGCGGATTCCTACCGCCCGTTCGATACACAGCTTCGCTTGTTCCATGAGTTGGAGGAGGGCATGGCGGCACCGCCGGGCACCAGCGTGCATGGTGCGGGCCTCGCCGTGGACCTGTGCGGCGGAGTTGAGGACGAGTCGTCCCCGGAACACGCCTGGATGCGGGACCACGGCCCAGACTTTGGCTGGCACCATCCCGACTGGGCGCAGGACGGTTTCGAGCCCTGGCACTGGGAGTTCGACAGCGACGAGGCCAA
>NZ_JAVLVT010000001.1:1045938-1097415 GCF_031628175.1 Lipingzhangella rawalii
GCTCGTGGGCGGTACTGGACTCGAACCAGTGACCTCGTCGGTGTGAACGACGCGCTCTAGCCGTCTGAGCTAACCGCCCGTGGGGCTGCTGTGTGTCAGCGCCTGGGAAAACTCTAGCGCATCTGTGTGGGTGTCTGCGCCATCGTGGGCGTGTGTGCACGCAGCTGGGGTGTGATCGACATCTCATTGCGCTGGCTGGCGTGAATCGGCTGGGGTCGACGGTGGACGGGATGGGCTGTCACTGAGCCGATCCGACTTCTCTGGACGCGGATCCGAACTCGACGAAATGTCCGATCCGTGACCCAATGCACATACTGCGGGGAATTTCTTGGTTTCCGCAGGTCATTACAGTGCACGGAGGGTCGGAGACATCAGCGACGATGCGATACCGCGTGCCGACCAAATCCCCTGGAGAAAGTTTCGCGTTTGCGCGTCATAGGTGCGTGCCTGCGCTGTTGGAGCAGGTGAGACGTTCAATCAGCCCGCGCAGCGGAACCGGACAAGAGAAGGTTTGGCGATCATGAACAGTAGTGGTACCACTGCCACCGCCGAGTTTGGCCTGCGGCTCGTGGTTCCTGACCGTGCGTCGGTGCCCCTGGTGGCGCGACTGGACTACACCGCCGAGGATCCGTACGCCATCAAGGTGGCTTTCCACGTGGGTGAGGACGAGCCGGTCGAGTGGATTTTCGCGCGTGAGCTGCTCACCGTTGGCATCGTTCGTCCTGTTGGGGAGGGCGATATCCGGGTGTGGCCGTCCAAGGGCAGCGAGGAGCGCATCGTGAACATCGCCCTGTCGTCGCCGTTCGGCCAGGCCCAGTTCGATGCGCCGATGGCTCCGCTGGCGGAGTTCCTGCACCGGACCTATGAGATTGTGCCTGCCGGTGAGGAGAAGGACTTCGTGGATCTGGATGCGGAGATCGCGGAGCACCTCTGCTCCTGAGTTCGGAGGCGCTCCGCGGTGCGACTGCCTGCGGGTTCAGGGGTCGAGATCGCCGGCGGAACGCTCCGCGAAGACGGTCATGGCTTTGGCCGTAACGGGCCCGGGTGCGGCTGGCAGTGGCACCCCATCGATCGCCCGGATCGGCTGGACATCGCATCCGGTCGAGGTACGGAACGCCTCGGTGGCCCGGGGCAGCTCGCCCATGGGGATGTCGACCTCGTCGCCGCCACACCATTCGAGGACCAGTTCGCGGGTGATTCCGGCCAGTGGGCCGGCGCTGAGGGGTGGGGTGCGTAGCTCGTCGTCCAGGACGACGAAGATGTTGCTGCCGGTGCCCTCGCAAAGGTTGCCGGCCGTGTTGGCGAAGATCGCCTCGGCGCTGCCGCGCTGTTTGGCGTAGTCGAGGGCCAGTACGTTGTCGGCGTAGGACGTTGTCTTGAGGCCGGTGAGCGCACCGCGTTCGTTGCGGGTCCAGGGCACCACCCACATGTCTGCGCTGGGCGCGATCTGGGGAAAGTCGGCAAGCGCCACCAGGTAGGTGAGCGCGCCACCGGACCGGTCGGAGCCGAGTGGGCCGGTTCCGGCTGTCACGGTGATGCGTACCCGCGCCGGGTCCAGGCCCGGATGTTTGTCCAGTGCCCGGGTCACGCCGTCGCGTAGCAGGTCCAGGTTGGGGCTGTCCAAGCCCAGGCCCTGCGCGGAACGGGCGAGACGCCGCAGGTGGCGGGTGAGGGCAAAGGGGACGCCACCGATGGCCTTCACGGTTTCGAACACGCCGTCGCCCACGGTGATGCCGTGATCGAAGACGGACACACGGGCCTGGTGCGCCTCCACGAGGTGCCCTTGTGGATGGTCTGCGTCAGCTATCCATACGTGCATCGCGGTGGGCCCCTTCGTCTGCTGCCGCTCCCCGTCGGGATTGTGGGTCCGATCCTGTCAAATGTGGCCAACACCGGCCGCATCCTCGCCTGTCTCTCCTCGACACGCCCTTGTGACGGTACGGTAACGGCTCGAGGTACGACGATCACGACGCCACCTGTGGGGTTTTCTGGGAATTGGAACCGCCTATCCGATAGGTTACGGATTACTATCAACCGGGCAACTCTTCAGAGGCCACGTCAACGTCTGTGAGACGAGAACCACCATGACGCAACCTAGCGCCACCGCCGGTGAGCTCAGCTGGCTCCTGGACGACCTGCTCGCCCGTGCCGAGGGCACCCGCCACGCGATCGTGCTCTCGACCGACGGCCTGTTGATGGCATCGTCGTCGCAGCTGGAGCGTTCGGATGCCGAACATCTGGCCGCCATCTCCTCGAGTTTGCAGAGCCTCGCACGGGGCGCCTGCCGTCAGTTCGGCGCTCGGGAGGTCCGGCAGAGCGTGATCGAGATGGACGAAGCTCTGCTGTTCGTGGCGACAGCCGGCGAGGGAGCCTGCCTGGCCCTGGTCTCCTCCGCCGAGTGTGATGTGGGGCTGGTCGCCTATGAGATGAGTGGAGTCATCCGCCGGGTCGGACAGTACCTGTCCGCACCTCCGAGGCCGGACCTCAATGCGGTTTCCGCCAGCTTCCGCAAACAGTGAGAGCTGTCGCGCCGGTTTCCGGTTTGAGCTTGCGCTGAAATCCGTTAGAGTCGGGGACGAGGCACCGGACGGCATGGTCGGCACCGAGCCCGGCCTACATTCCGGTGGCGCACGCGGACGTGGCTCAGCTGGTAGAGCATCACCTTGCCAAGGTGAGGGTCGCGGGTTCGAATCCCGTCGTCCGCTCCACTGACCGCACAGGAGATCCGGTTGTTCGGAACTCGGTGCGGTCTGTTTCTGGCGGAGTGGCCGAGTGGCTGAGGCAAGGGCCTGCAAAGCCCTGTACACGGGTTCGATTCCCGTCTCCGCCTCCGTATGTGCGGGCCAGTCCCGGAGGTTAGGGCCGGGTCACGGTGACAGCCTCGCTGGGTCTGTGCCTGGCTGGAACATCCGGGTGCCGCACCCGAAATAGCCGGGTGGCCGGAGGAGTTCGCCCCCTCCGGCCACCGGGCTACTGGGGCGTCGTCTCGGTGTCCATATGCCCCATGCGTGTGGAGATTTCGGCGCCGGCCTTGGCGACGCGCTCCCCGAGTTCGTTCAGAATATCCTCGGTCATCCGATAGGAGGGGCCAGAGGCACTGACAGCGGCGATCACCTCGCCGCTGAGCCCGCGTACGGGTGCGGCCACGGCGTTGAGACCAACCTCGAGCTCCTCCACCGCCACGGAGTATCCGCGTTCGCGAATTTCCTCCATCTGGGCCCGAAGCATGTCGGGATTGGTCACGGTCTGGGGGGTAACTTCCTCCAGCGTGCCGCGCAGGATCCTGCGGGACTCGACCAGCGACATGTGCGCCAGCAGCACCTTGCCGCTGGATGTGGCGTGGAGGGCGCACTGCCGTCCGATCCAGTTCTGACTCACAACGGCCGAGGCTCCACGGACCTGGTCGATGTTGACCACACTGTCGCCGCTGGGAATACCAATGTTCACGGTCTCCCCCAGCTCTGCCGCGAGATCCTCACAGACCCTGCGACTCTGCTGGGTGAGGTCGAGACCGGCAGCCATCGCCCCAGCCAGCCGTATTATCCCGAATCCCAACTGGTACTTACCGCGCAGTCCCGGCTGTTCCACGAGTCCACGCCGTTCCAGCGCTCCCACGAGACGGAACGCTGTCGACTTGTGGACTCCGAGTTCACCCGCGATCTCGGTGACACCGGCCTCCCCGTACTGCGCCAGAATCTCCAGGACGAGGATGGCGCGGTCAACCGACTTCACTGGTGCCTCCTTGGAGGCGCTGCCACCACCCGACCCTCGCTCGACGTCCCCTTGGCGGTCGCCGTTGGTCGCGTACTGTGCGTGGTCGTTGTTGTTGGCCATGACTGCCACGATAGTGGCTCTGCCTGTGCGGTCCCTGGACAAGAACCCCCAAATGGGAACACGATCTCGTTAACCTTGGCTTCGTTGTGCACAAAATGTGACACTTATCACTTTTCTGCACACTGGTCATTCGTGACCTGCACATACTCAGCCATCGCATCCAGGATCCAGCGCGCCAGGTAGTCGGCATACGAGCAGCGCACCAGGATCCGGTATGTGGGCGTGGTATCGGTCTGGAGCAGACCCACGGTCGCCTTGGCCAGATGTGTCTGCGCATAGTGTCCGGGCCGGAACTCCCGTGGATGCAGGTCCAGGGCACAGCCGTGGGACAACACGTCACGTGCCCGTGGGCCGCGTAGCTCCAGGATCGTTCGCTGCGCCGAGACATCGACAACACTGGCGCAGATCTGGCCGTACTCCCCACCGAGCGCGCACCGCAGCCCGGAGACCAGGCCCCAGCCCGTGCTGGCGGGATCCTCGTCCACGACGAGGTACCAGCCGGGGCCGGCCCACAGCACCCAGGGATTACCGGCACCACTGGCGCGCTGTGGCGCCGGCAACGGGCAGCCCAGGAACTGGCTCGCGAGTCGATCGGCCACCTCTGCCTCGGCCGGAGACACCCGAAGTTCGGCTTGCGCACGATAGGGCGTCTCGCGCAGCCGTACAGTCTGTTCCGATCCCGTCGCGGCGATCTGGTCGGCCAGATGCCCCACCGGAGAGTGCCGCACCACGGGTGTACGTTGGGTTGCTGGGGCTGTGAGCAGGCTATCCGTCACGACGCGTCCCCTCTCGGTCGTAGAGCACCGGGTCCGTCACCTGGACGGGCACGGTCTGTCCCAGGTGGTAGGCATACAGCCGCTCACCGTGTCGGCCGCGTCCCCCGCTGAGCAGCGCCAGGGAGAACGGCGTGCCCAGGGCCGGACTGTCGTAGCTCGAGGTCACATGGCCCACCATCGGCACCGGAGGTTCGGGGGCGGGATGGGTGATCAGCTGGGCCCCCTCTGCGACCACCGTCGCACCGTCCGCAGGCACGAGGGCCACCAGCTGCTCACGGTCGTCCCGCGCCAGGTCCGCACGGGCCAGGGAGCGCTTGCCCACGAAGTCCTTACGCGTGGACACCGCCCACCCCAAGCCGGCGTCCTGCACCGAGACCTGGCCGTCGGTCTCGTGCCCCACCACGATGAAACCCTTCTCCGCACGCAGCACGTGCATGGTCTCGGTTCCGTAGGGGGTGATGTCGTAGGGTGCACCCGCCTCCAGCACGGCCTCCCATACCCCCAGGCCGTACCAGGAGGGCACGTTGATCTCGTAGGTCAGCTCCCCGCTGAAACTCACGCGCAGCACCAGTCCCGGAACCCCGGCTATCTCGGTGTTGCGCATCCCCATGAACTCGAAGCCCGTGGCTGTGACGTCGAGCCCCGGCGCCAGCCGTCCCAACACCTCCCGGGAGCGGGGACCCACCACACTGATGGTGGCCCAGTGTTCGGTGACCGGGGTGCACTGCACCCGCAGCTGCGGCCACTCCGTCTGCTGCCACTCCTCCAGCCACGCCAGGGTTGAATCGGCGTTGCCGCTGGTCGTGGTCACCAGGTACCGGTCCTCGGCCAGCCGTACGCACACCCCGTCGTCGCGCACCATGCCGTCTGCGCCACAGATCACCCCGTAGCGGCACTTGCCGATACGCAGTGTGGACATCATGTTGGCGTAGATTCGGTCCAGGAACTCCGGGGCGTCCGCCCCCTCCACCAGGATCTTGCCCAGGGTGGAGGCGTCGAGCATCCCCACCGACTCCCGTGTGGAACGGCACTCCCGCCGCACGGCCGCCGCCATGTCCTCCACCTGACCGTCAGCGGTCCAGCGCGGATAGTAGCGGGCCCGGCGCCACTGTCCGATGTCCTCGAACACCGCCCCCTGCTCCAGGTGCCACTGGTGCATGGGAGTACGGCGGATCGGATCGAAGAAGTCTCCCCGGTCCCGACCGGCGACCGTGGCCAACGGGATCGGGGCCAGAGGTGCACGTCGACGGGGGGTCCCCAGCTGTTCCGGGGTGGTGTCCAGAAGTTGGCCGACCACCGCACTGGCCAGTACCCCCCAGGCTCGGCCCTGTTCCGGGCCGGTTCCGATGGTGGTGTGGCGTTTGACGTGTTCGATGCTGCGCAGGTTGGCGTCGAGAGCCGCGCGAACGTCGGCCAGGGTGGCGTCCCGGTGGGGATCCACGAGAACCTCGGTCTCCACCGTGTGGGGGGTGGTCACCAGCCACAGCTCGCGCGGATGGTGGACCGGCTCCGCAGGTGTCGGGCGGGTGGGGATGGCCCGCTGTTCTGCTGCCGCGTGCCCCACTGCGGCACCCTCGGCCAGGGCGGCGTCCAGATCCCGCGTCCCGCGGGCGGCTCCCGCACAGCGCACCGTGGCCGGGGCCGCGGACTCCTCCGGCAGGAAGGCGGCATGGGCCGGGTCGTAGCGCGTCCCGCCATCGACCTGGGTCCACAGGGCCAGGCAAGGATCGAATCCACCGGAGACGGCGACGAGGTCGCAGGGCACCTCGGTCTCCTCGCCCCGGGCTCGTCCCGACCCGTCGATGGGTGCCACGCGTACCGCGGTCACGGCGCCGCTCGCCTCCGGATCGCGGGTCTCGGTCACCGCGTGTCCCTGGAGAATCTGGGCGCCCCCACGCCAGAGCTCGTCCAGCAGAGCCGCACCGGCGGGTCCGGGATCGGTGCGTGCATCGACCACCGCACTGATGTCCACGCCCGCCTCGGCGAGGTGTCGGGCGGCCACGAGGGCCTCGTTGTGGGCGCCCATGACCACGGCACGCTCGCCGGGGGGAGCCGAGTGGGCCCAGGCGTAGCCCACAGCCGCCCCGGCGAGCATCACGCCGGGACGGTCGTTTCCGGCGAAGGCCAGGGGACGTTCCATGGATCCGGTGGCGAGCACGACCTGGCGGGCGCGGATGTGCCACAGCCGGTGTCGCGCCATGTGCGTGGGTATCGTGGCGGGGGCCCGGTGGTCGGTACGGCGTTCCAGAGCGATGAGTTCGCCGTGGTGGTACTGGCCGGTGACGGTGGTTCGGGTGAGGACCTGCACGTCGCCGTGCTCCCGTAGTTCCTCGGCGGTGTGTCGAACCCAGTCCAGGGCACTGCGGCCGTGGATGCGTCGTGGAGCGTGCCGCAGGTGTCCACCAAGGTCGGGGGCATCGTCGACGATCATGACGCGGGCTCGGGTGTCGGCCGCCGCGCGGGCCGCGGCCAGTCCGGCGGGGCCGCCCCCCACGACCAGGACGTCACAGTGGGCCCAGGTGTGGTCGTGCCGCGGCTCACCGTCGTCACTTTCCGGAAGGCTCACCTCTCCCCGACCGTGTAGGGACCGCACCCGCAGTCCCGGATAGGTTTCGACAGTGGTTGCCGGGACCATGGGCTCACCGGGTCCGGACTCCACCTGCACGTGGGCGCAGGCACCGCCGGAGCCGATACCCCAGATGGCGTGGGGGCGGTTCAGGTAGGGGCTGAAGCCGAGACTGCGCACCCCGTCGGCGATGAGGGCCGAGGCGACGGTGTCGCCCTGGCCTGCGGGAACGGGGCGGCCGTCTACGGTGATCGTGTAGTTGCGGTCCCGGGTCATGGGTGCACCTCCGTGCGGACTGGCGAGGACGCGCCCGGGGTCTCGGGGGTGATCGCGTTGGTGACGGTGTGTCGCCGCACGGTGAACCAGGTTCGGCACCCGTGGGCATGAAACCAGCGTTCGGCGAACTCGCCCTCCGGATTGGCGCGCATGTACAGGTAGTCACCCCATGCCGCGTCGTCCAGCTGCCAGGGGTCGTCCGGATAGCTGAGGTGGGCCTGCCCGCCATAGCGGAACTCGGCCTCCTCCCGGGGGCCACACCACGGGCACGGAATCAGTAGCACCGGGCCTCCTTCCCAACTGTCGTGGCAGCTTGTGCAGCTGGCACCGGACCGGCGCGCCATGGTGGCGGCACCGTCCGGCCCGCTAGTGGGCCACTGCGGCCGCACCGTGTTCGTCAACGAGGGCTCCGGTGGTGAACCGGTCCAGGCCGTAGGCCGCGGCCAGTGGGTGGGGCCGGTCGTTGGCAACGGTGTCGGCCAGCACCCAGCCGGCACCGGGGGTCGCCTTGAAGCCGCCCGTTCCCCAGCCGCAGTTGAGATACAGCCCGGCATAGGGGGTCAGGCCGATGATGGGCGAGGCGTCCGGGCTGACGTCGACGATGCCACCCCAGCTCCGCAGTAGGTGGGCACGAGCGAAGATCGGGAACAACTCCACGGCCGCCGCGATCTGATGTTGCAGCACGTGGAAGGAGCCACGTTGGCCATAGCCGTTGTAGGCGTCGATCCCCGCACCCAGCACCAGCTCCCCCTTGTGAACCTGGCTGACGTAGACGTGCACGGTGTTGGACATGACAACGGTGTCGTGCACCTGTTCCAGGAGTTCGGAGACGAGGGCCTGAAGCGGGTGGCTCTGCAACGGCAGACGGATACCCAGCTGGTCGGTCAGCACCGAGGTATGGCCCGCCGCGGACAGAGCCACCCTCCCGGCCGAGATGGGGCCCCGCGTGGTCTCCACTCCAACCACCCGGTCACCACTGGTGCGAAAACCCGTCACCGCGCAGTCCTCGATCAGGTCCACGCCGAGCCGGTCGGCGGCCCGGGCGAAGCCCCAGGCCACGTAGTCGTGTTTCGCGATGCCCGCCCGGGGCTGATAGGTGGCTCCCAACACCGGATAACGCAGCTCGGGGCTGGTGTTGACCAGTGGAGCGACCTTGCTGATCTCTTCGGGGGTGAGCCACTCGGCATCGATGCCGTTGAGCTGGTTGGCGTTGACCCGGCGGATGCCTTCGCGCACGTTGTGTGTCGTATGGGCGAGATTGAGCACTCCGCGCTGGCTGAACAGCATCGGGTAGTCGAGCTCGTCCTCGAGGCCCTCCCACAGTTTCAGGGCGTGTTCATACAGGCCGGCGCTGGGGCCGCGCAGGTAGTTGGATCGGATGATCGTGGTGTTGCGGGCCATGTTGCCACCGGCCAGCCAGCCCTTGTCCAGCACGGCGACGTTGGTGATTCCGTGGTTGGCGGCGAGATAGTAGGCACAGGCCAGTCCGTGGCCGCCGGCGCCGACCACGATCACATCGTAGGAGTCCCGTGGCTCGGGGCGGCGCCACAGGATGTCTGGGGCCGTTTCTGGTGCGGTCATACCCGCAGCCTCTCCATTCCGGGGTCGAACAGGGGGTCCGGTGTCACGGTGGCTCGCACCCGGCGGTCGAAGTAGCCGATGTCGACGGGGGTTCCGGGCTCGGCCAGTTCGCTGGGCAGCCACGCGTAGGCGATGGAGGTGCCCAGGGTGTAGCCGTAGGCGGCGCTGGTCACGTAACCCACGGCCGTCTCCGGGATGGTGGTGCCGGTGGCCCTGTCGTGCGGTGCATACACCGGTTCCGAGCCCATGACGGTGTCGCCGGGGTGGGGATGGGTGAGGCAGACGAGGCGGTGCTGCGGGGGTTGGTCCGCACGCTGTTCGAGCGCTGACCGCCCCAGGAAGTCTCCCTTGTCCAGCTTCACGGCGAAGCCGACTCCGGCCGCGTAGGGGTCGTGCTCATCGGTCATGTCGGCGCCGAAGGCACGGTATCCCTTCTCCAGGCGCAGGCTGTTGAAGGCTCCACGTCCGGCGGCGATGATGCCGTAGTCCTGCCCGGCCTGCCAGAGCGTGTCCCACAGCCGCAGCCCGTGCTCGGCGGTGGTGTAGAGCTCCCAGCCCAGTTCCCCGACATAGGACACGCGCATGGCGAGCACGGGCACGTTGCCGACATGGAAGCGGGCGCAGCGGAAGTAGCGCAGCCCCGTGTTGGTGAGGTCGTAGTCGGCCAGGGGGGCCAGTACCTCGCGTGCGTGTGGCCCCCACAGGCCCACACAGGTGGTGCCGGGTGTGAGGTCGCGGATCTGGACCGTGCCGTCGTCCGGGGCGTGCCGGCGGAGCCAGTGCAGATCCATCGGGCTGTTGACGCCCAGCTGGAAGATGTCCTCGGTGACCCGCGCCACCGTGATGTCTCCGCGTAGGCGTCCGAAGGTGTCCAGCAGCAGGGTGTAGGTCACCGCGCCCGGGGCCCGGTCCACCTTGCCGGTGGTCATGTACTGGAGGAACTCGGCGGCACGGGGGCCGGCGACCTCCAGACGCATCAGTGAGGACATGTCGTACATGGCCACGCGTTCGCGGGTGATTTGCGCCTCGGCGGCAATGGTCGGTGACCAGAACTGGCTCGCCCAGTCCCCGAGTTCGGGGGCGGGGTACTGCTCGGTGAGTTCGGAGTTGGTCTCGTACCAGTGCGGCCGTTCCCAGCCGTTGGCCTCCAGGAAGAACGCGCCGAGTTCGCGTTCGCGCTGGTAGAAGGGGCTGGTGCGCAGCGGACGGGGGGAGTCCATGGGCCGCAGCGGATGCAGAGCGTCGTAGACCTCGACGAAGTTCTGGCAGCCGCGTTCGTGGATGAAATCGGGGGCGAGCTGGTGTGGCTGGAAGCGGGTGATGTCGCAGCCGTGCAGGTCGAAGGTGGATTCGCCGTCGGTGATGCGTTCGGCCACGGCGCGAGCAACCCCGGCGGAGTGGGTGATCCAGACTGCCTCGGCCACCCAGAAGCCGTCGACCTCGGCGGACGCTCCGATCAGCGGCATGTTGTCGGGTGTGAACGAGAACAGGCCATTGATGCCGTCCTCCACCTTGGTTTCGGCGAGGGCGGGCAGCAGGGCCCGGCTGTCGTCCCAGGCGGGAGCGAAGTCGTCGACGGTGAAGTCGTGCACCGAGGGCATGGTGGCCAGCCGCTCGGGGGCGTTGCCGGCTGCCTCGGTGGTGGGGCCGCCGATGTCGGCGGGGGCCACAGGCATCGGCCGGTGACCGTAGTAGCCCACCACGACCTGATCGAAGTGTTCCCGGTAGTAGAGGTCGCGTTCCTGGTAGCGCAGGATCGGGTTCCGGGCCAGGTTCTGGTGGGCAGCGGGATCTGCGCTCAGTGCGGGAACGGTGCCGGTCCAGGCGAGCTGGTGGGCCAGCGGCAGCAGCGGCAGTTGCATGCCCACCATGCGTGTGATCAGTGGCCCCCACATGCCCGCGCAGGAGACCACGAGGTCGGCTGGGAACCGGCCGGTGGAGGTGACGACGGCTTCGACGCGGCCGCCACGCACCTCGATGTCGACCACTTCCTGGTGTGGTAGGAATCGAGCGCCCCGCTCGATCGCGGCGCCGGCCTGGACCGCGGCGGCACCGACGGCGTTCGCGACCCCGTCGGTGGGAGTGTGTAGACCCCCGAGGATCTGGTCGGCCTCCACCAGCGGGTGCAGTTGGGCGCACTCGGCGGGGGAAAGTACACGGGCCGGCAGGCCCCAGGAGCGGGCCCAGCCGCACCGACGGTGCAGCTCATCAAGCCGTTCGGGGGTTGCGGCCAGTTCCAGCCCGCCGACCTGCGCGAAGCAGTCCCGCCCCTGATCGTCAGCGAGCTGAGTGTACTTGTCCACGGTGTAGCGGGCGAAGTCCGTCATCACCTTGGCGCCGCTGGTCTGGAACACCAGTCCGGGTGCGTGGGAGGTGGATCCCCCGGTGTGGTACAGGGGGCCTTGGTCGAGGACGGTCACGTCGGTGTGCCCACGCATGGTGAGCTCGTCGGCCAGGGCGCAGCCGACGATGCCCGCACCGATCACCACGATCCGCGGGGGCTGCGCGGGCGGCTCAGGCGTCGCCCTGGGGGTGGGGTGGGTGTGCGTGGTCATGCGCTGCGCTCCCAGTCTAACTCGCACCTGTTTCTATTAGCGCAACATGTGGCAATGTACGCAACAGCCTCTGATGTATTCCGCGTGGCGTCAAGGGGGAAACACCAGCGGAAACCCCCGAGTTCGACGGGCACGCCGGGAGAACGGACAGAACTCTCCTGTTTCGCAAAGCGCATCATGTTGCACATTTTGCGATTACGGGAGGCGGTCCTCTCGCGGGGTCCGTGGCACGAGCGGACCGCCTCCCGCGACACTCAGCTACCGGCCACGAGCTGGCGCAGGTCCTGCTTGGGTGTGTTCTTCTTCGGGTCGATGAACGGCTTCTCCACCACGGTCGCGTTCTGCGGACCGTGCTGAGTCTCCACCACGAACTCGGTGCCGAGCGCCGCGTCTTCGATAGAGACCAGGGCGAAGCCGATGTTCTGCTCCAGCCGTGGCGAGAAGCAGGCCGAGGTGACCTTGCCGATGACCTCCCCGTCCGGATCGTTTTTGCGACGCACCGGGTAGGCGTCGATCATCGATCCGTCGTTGAACGAGCCCAGGCTCGGACCATCGATGCGCACCCCGGCGAGCTTGCGACTCACCCCGTTGTCCCGAATCTGACGCAGGGCCTCCTTGCCGATGAAGTCGGCCTCCTGGTCGAGGTCGACCATCCAGCTCACCTCGTAGCCGTAGCCCACCTCGAAGGGGTTGGTGCTGTAGTCGATGTCGCAACCCCAGGACAGGATTCCGCCCTCGATCCGCCGGATGTGGCACGGACCGATGACCTGGATTCCATGCGGAGTTCCGGCCTCGATGACCTTGTCCCAGAGCTTCATCGCGTCACGACTGGCGTTACGCAGGTAGATCTCGAAACCGAGCTCGGAGGTGTAGCCGGTGCGGGAGACGACTACGTCCAGGCCATCCAGATCGTAGGACGCCAGGAAGTAGTAGGGGATGTCCAGAACGTCTTCGCCGAACAGGTCGACCATGACGTCCTTGGACTTCGGGCCCTGGACCTGCACCGGACCGACGTCGGCCTCACGGATGGTGACGTCCATTCCGCTGAAGTAGGCCAGCCCCCGAGCCCAAAGCAGCACGTCGGAGTCGGCCAGGGACAGCCAGAAGTGGTTCTCCCCCAACCGCAGCAGGACCGGGTCGTTGATGATCCCGCCCTCCTCGTTGGTGATGAACACGTACTTGCACTGGCCGACCTGGCACTTGGTGAGGTCCCGCGGCACGAGCATGTTGGTGAAGTCGAAGGCGTCCGGCCCGGTGATCTCCACCTGACGCTCCACCCCGACGTCCCACAGCGTGACCCCGTTCAGCAGGTGCCAGTACTCCGCCCACGGGTCCCCGTAGTGGCGCGGGTGGTACGTGTGGTTGTAGACGCTGTACTTCGCCACGCCGTGCCGGCGGGACGCGTAGAAGAAGGGCGACTTCCGGACCCGGCTGTACAGCAGGATCTCCGGGTTCTCGACAACTGCCATCCGGACCTCCACCTATCTCATTACGCAACGGGATTCGCTATGCGCAACAGAGCGTCCCGCGTTGCCGTCGCCGTGTCAAGGGGACACGAACCCCAGCCTAGTTTCGTACAACGCAACGAGTATCTATTGACGCAACAGATCGCCGGATCTAGGCTGACTGTCAGAACCAAATGTTTCTTTATATGCATCAAGTTGCTTAATAAACAACACCTGATACTGGACAGCCTAGACGCAGAGTGGCCCGACGTCCACTCCGTGACACGGGTTTCTCCGCCTGCGGAGCTGCCAGTGCCAGGACCCTCGGGGACACTCGGACGACCCGATCCAACAACCCACCCGGACAGCGCCAACCAGCCACGACATCCCCACGACCAGGAACGGGGCGCAGCCATGAGCACACTGCTGCCACTTGTGGAACACGCGGTCAAGAAGCCGATCTGGGACTGCCGGATGTGTGGTCAGTGCGTGCTGCACTCCACGGGGATGACCTGCCCGATGACCTGCCCGAAACAGCTGCGCAACGGCCCGTGCGGCGGGGTGCGTGAGGACGGGGGCTGCGAGGTCAACCCGGAGATGCGCTGTGTCTGGCTCAAGGCACAGGGACGGGCCGAATGGCTTCCCCGTGCGTGGCGCGAGGAGTTCGACGAGCTGCGTCCCCCGGTGGACAACCAGCTTTGGGGCACCTCGTCGTGGACCAACCTCGTCACGGGCCGGGACAAAGTCACGCCGGTGAGCTGGCAGGAGACCACTCCCGAGATTGGGGACGAGGCCGGGAAACCGGCGGACACGCAGCAGGTTCCCGGCGAGGACGTGCCGGTGGCCACCTGCCAGCACTCCCACCACCAGTCCGGGTCCTCGTCCGCGCTGCCGGCTGCGGCCCGTCCCGCAGATGAGGAGTCGCCGCGGGAGGTGCAGACCACCGTGGTCGGCGCGGAAGCGGAGGTTGTGGCGTGAGTCAGCTCGCGGAACTGCTGCGGAGTGGGCACCGGCCGGTGGTCACGGCCGAGCTTCCGGTGATCGACGGCGGTGGCATGGCCACGGTGCGAAGCCAGGTCGCACACTTCGCGCCCTATGTCGACGGGATCAACGCCACCGACAACACCGCCGCGCACGCGCACGCCTCCAATGTGGCCGTAGCCATCGCCATTCGGCAACTCGGCGTGGAACCCATCCTGCAAGTGGTGTGTCGGGACAAGAACCGACTGGCGCTCCAGGCCGACATCATGGGTGCGGCCATGCACGATGTCACAACAGTGTGTTGTCTGACCGGGGACGACGTCACGGCCGGGGATGAGCCGGAAAGCCGTCGGGTGTTCGACCTGGATGCCCCTCAGCTGGTGCGGACCGCGGCGGGGATGGCCGCGGGCCAGTACATGTCCGGGCGGGTGATCGACCCCGCACCGGACCTGTTCATCGGGGCCGTGGAAAACCCGGCCGTTCCCCCGTTCGAACAGCGGGTACGCCGCGCACAGACCAAGGCCGCCGCCGGGGCGCGCTTCCTCCAGCTCCAGATCTGCTATCACCCCGAACGGTTGGAGGCGTTCACCCAACTGGCCCAGCGGGTGGGCCTGACCCGCAAGACCGCACTGTTGCAGTCCGTGTGCCTGACCCGCGGCGCTCGCGGACTGCGGTTCATGAACCGGGAGGTTCCCGGAATCCACATTCCCGAAGAGACCCTGGAATGGGTGGACAACGCCGCCGATCCTGCCGAGGCGGCCTACCAGGTGACTCTGGGGCAGGCGCGACACGCCCTGAGCCTGCCCGGAATCAGTGGCCTGCACATCGCCGACTTCCGGATGGACGACTCTCTGGGCCGACTGTTCACCGACCTCGGCCTGGGTGGGCAAGAGATGCAGGATGTCGAGGAGCTCCCGGCCAACCCCATGTCCTCGCCGACAGCTGGATCCTGAGCTGCCACCGCCGCGGGGCTACGCCAGGGACCGAACCAGCCTCCACAGATAATGGCGGGCTCCCAGCCCGAGATCGTGGGCACCCTCGGTTTCTCGGCCAGCCCTCAGTTCAGGCTTGGTCGGGGCCGGGTTTTGGGTTGGCTTCCTGTGCCTGCTCCGCCTGGTGGACGAGGCGGTCCATAAGCTGGCGCACCACCGTCTCGTCGGGCATCGGCAACCCGGAAATGGCCGTGAGATAGAGGCCATCGCCGACGAGGCGGATGTTCTCGGCCAGAACCGGGTCGGGGATCGCTGCGTGCAGCATGCGGGCCCAGCGACTGAACACCTCGTGGACGTGGTGCATGAGGTCCGGGGAGGCCAGCTCCTGGCTGCGCAGTGACGCGATCAGCGACCAGTACAGGGCAACTTCGCGCGGCGAACTGGGAAGAGACCCCTCCAGGTAGGCGCGCACCAGGCCTTCCTCGGCCTGTTCCGCAGCGGCGAACTCGCGCTCGGCCTCTTCGGACAGCCGCTGCACCAACCCGGCGATCATCGCTTGCTTGGACGGGAAGTGGTACAGGAGTCCGCCCTTGGAGACATCGGCCGCGGCAGCCACCGACTCCAGGGTCACTGCCGAGCTGCCCTGGCTGATCAGGATGTCGGAGAGGGCGTCCAGAATGCGGTCGCGCGTTGTCGTAGAGCTCACGCTGCGAACTATACCGCGCAGACGGTACTATACCGTCCGGACGGTTTAAATTCCTTTCCTTCTAAACCGTCTGGACGGTAAATTCGCGCTGACTTGGCAGCGCCCAACCCAGGAGACGACATGAGTTCCGCGATGGCCACGCCCCCGAGCGCGTCCGAGGCCCCGCCGGCCCGGGCCGGCGGGCGGGCCTGGCTGAGTCTGGCCGTGCTGGTCCTGCCGGTGGTGCTGATCTCGGTCGACATGACCGTGCTCGGCTTCGCCGTGCCCCACCTGAGCGCGGACCTGTCCCCCACCGGCACCCAGCTGCTGTGGATCGTCGACATCTACTCCTTCATGCTGGCCGGGCTCCTGGTGACCATGGGCACCCTCGGGGACCGCATCGGCCGGCGCAGGCTCCTGCTCCTGGGGTCCTTCGGGTTCGGTCTCGCCTCACTGATGGCGGCATACGCCACCACTCCAGAGATGCTGATCGCTGCACGGGCACTGTTGGGCATGGCCGGCGCAACCCTGATGCCGGCCACCCTGTCGCTGCTCCGCAACATCTTCACCGATCGGCGGCAACGCGTCATCGCCATTGCCGCCTGGAGCTCGGGCTTCTCCGCCGGCGCGGCCCTGGGTCCGATCCTGGGTGGCTGGCTGTTGGAGCATTTCTGGTGGGGCTCGGTCTTTCTGATCAACCTCCCGGTGATGGCCGCGACCCTGGTCCTGGGGCGGCTGCTGCTCCCCGAGTCCCGCGACCCGAATCCGGGACGCTACGACCTGCCGAGTGTGGCCCTGTCCATGGCCACACTGCTCCCGGTGGTCTACGGGGTGAAGAAGCTGGCCGAGGGCGGTCCGGTACTGCTGGCGCTGGCCGCAATATTCCTGGGACTGACCGTCGGACTGCTCTTCGTGCGCCGACAGCTGCGCCTGGACAACCCAATGATCGACGTCCGGCTGTTCGCCCTGCGGCGCTTCAGTACGGCCGTGGTTACGAACCTGATCCTGACCTTCGCCCTGGTCGCCGCCCTGTTCGCGCTGACGCAGTACCTCCAGCTGGTACTCGGCCTCAATCCCATGCGAGCCGGGCTCGTGCTGCTTCCCGGGATGGTCCTCACCGTGGCGGCAAGCTTCGTGGCCGCACCACTGGCCCGCCGGGTGCCGATGGGAACGCTGCTGGCCTCCGGTCTGGGAATGGCTACGCTCGGGTTCGCGGTCATGACCCAGCTCTCCCCCGACGGGGGCGCCCCCCTGGTGATGGCGGGCTTCGCCGTCCTGGGGATCGGTGTCGGCTTCACCGACACCGTGACCAACGACGCGATCCTGAGCGAGGCGCCGCCGCACCGGGCGGGGGCGGCGTCTGCCATCTCCGAGACCGCCTACGAACTCGGCGCAGCCCTGGGCATCGCGGTCCTGGGCAGTGTTCTCACGGCGGTCTACCGGATCCAGCTCGACACGGTCCCGGACGTGCCCGACACGGCGATGGCCGAGGCCCGCGAGACTCTCGGTGGGGCGAGTCTGGCCGCGGAGAACCTGCCCGACGAGCTGGCCCACCAACTGCTGTCGGCATCCCACGCCGCATTCACCAGCGGGCTGCACGTGACCAGTTTGCTCGGCGTCGTCATCGTCGCCGGCGCGGCAGTCCAGGCCGGGGTCCTGCTTCGGCGCAGGCGGGACCGTGCCAATCGTGCCAGTGGCCGTGGCACCGCCGACCGGGCGGTGCCACACACGCCCCTCACGTAGGTGGCCGGCAACTCCCCCCGGCCATGTGCCCGGGGGGAGTCCCCGTCCGCACCGGGGTGACCGAACCGGGGCAGAGCAGGGCATGCCCTCGTATCCCGATCGGTGCCGACAGCGGGCCTGCCTCAGCGGGGCTGTGCACCCGTGCCACCCTCACCGGTTCCGTGCTGAGCACGGTAGGTGTGCCGGGTACGTTCCGTGTGCTCGTGCATGAGCCGCGCCGCCTCGACGGCGTCCCGCTCGGCGATCGCCTCGATGATGGCCGCGTGTTCGTCCCAGGCCCGCCGGCCCCGCTGGGCGGCCACCGATGTGTGATACCAGCGCACCCGGCGCGCCACCCGCTCGGCGAGCTCGGCGAGCACCGCGTTCCCGGACAGTTCGGTGATCCGCCGGTGCAGGTCGGCGTTGGCGGTCACGACGGCCTCGATGTCGCCCTGTTCCACCGCACGGTAGCCGCACCCGAGCAGCTCCCGTAGGTGCGTCAAGCCCTCCTGGGTGTGGTGCTCGGCGGCCAGCCGCGCAGACTCGGTCTCCAGCAGCCCCCGCACGTGGAACAGCTGCTCGGCCTCATCGGCGGTGGGCTGGTGCACGAACGCACCGAACCCGGGGCGCAGATCGACCCAGCCTTCGGTGTTCAGGCGCTGGAGTGCTTCCCGGACCGGCTGGCGGGACACGCCCAGCAGCTGCGCCAGCTCACTCTCGACCAGGTGGCGTCCGGGCTCCAGCTCCCGGCGCACGATCAGCTCCAGCAGGGCCTCGTAGGCGCTTTCCCGCAGCGGCGTCGGACGGGGGATGCGCACAGGCCCCGGGCCCGTCGATGGTGGTACTGAGGACATGGCGGCGGGCTCCGGCTGGGACGGCGAACGGCGTCGCTGGCAGTGTACTGAGCCGTGTAGGGCGTCCGGCACACGCACGGCGGACCGCGGCGGCTCCGGGGAGGGCGGGAAGACGTCCGGGTGCGGCTAGCGCGGCAGCCACAGTAGATCGACCGTGCTGTGCGACGACCGCGGCGGCACCACGGCGAGCGCGTCCGCGCTGGCCGTGCCCCACAGGCTGGCCGGCCGGTCGTGGCCCACCGGTGCGGCAACGGGGGCCTGCCCGGCCTCGTCGGCGCGCAACCGCACGGCGACCAGACGCGTGTCCCGGTCATGCGCACGAATCTCGGTGGATCGGACACAACTCAGCGCCGGGCTGCGGGTGGGGTCGACACGGTTGGCGCAGGCGGCGACGGCCGGGACGAGCAGGGTCAGTGCCGCTCCCAGCGCGGCGTAGGGATTCCCGGGCAGGCCGACCACCACGCTGGGTGGGCTGAGTGGCGAGGTCAGCCAGGCGAGCAGCTGGGGGTGCCCGGGCCGGCAGGCGACCCCGTCCACGACAATGTCGGCGCCCAGTTTCTGTAGTGCGGACCGTAGATGGTCCGCGGGGCCCGCGGAGGAGGCCCCGCCCACCACGATCACCGGGGCCGCGGTCTCGGCCTGGGCCCGGGCCAGGGCACGGCCCAGCTCGGCGTCATCGTCACCGAGATGCTGCTGCCAAGTCACCGTGCCGCCGGCCCAACCCACCAGCCCCGGCACCACCGGACCGATCGCGTCGCGGACCTCGCCCGGCCCCGGCTGCCCGGAGGTGCGGACCTCGTCCCCGGTGACCAGCAGGCACACCGGCGGACGCCGGACCTCAAGCCCGTCGTAGCCGAGACTGGCGGCGAGCCCGCTGACACTCGGCGTGACCTGGGTTCCTGCCGGTAGCACGATCTGGCCAACGGTGATGTCCTCCCCACGGCGCCGGACGTGGCGCCCCGGAGCGATGTTCCCGGACAGGTCGTCACCGGCATGTTCGGCCTGTTCGTAGGGCAGCACACTCTCGGTTCCGTGCGGGACGGGCGCCCCGGTCGCGATCTCCAGGGCCTGCCCGGGAGCGAGCGCAGTCACCGTGGGGGCGGCCCCGGCGAGGGTACGCCCCAGCACGGTCCACGGCCCCGCTCCGCATACGGCATAGCCATCCATGGCCGCGGTGTCGACTGTGGGAACGTCGCTGGTGGCGACGAGATCGGTGGCCAGGGCGGCCCCGTGCGCCTGTGCGAGGGCAACCGTGTGCGCCAGCTTCTGGTCTCCGTGCTCCTGTGCCACGGTCGCGCCAAGCTCACGTGCCGTACTTCGTGCGGCTGCCCAGGCCAGACTGTGGCTGTCCGACGCCGACATCATCATCGCCTGTGCCCCTCCCCGAGGCTGCCGTGGTGTCCCCTACCAGGTACGCACCTACTTTCTATCGCGTCGGCTGCGCTGGGGCCGATGGGCGCGGCCGCCTAGAGTGAAAACCCGACCTCGATGGGAAAGGATGGGCACTGGATGGGACGAGTCACGGCGCGGGAACGTGTGCTGCGGATTCGGGAGGGTCACGTGGACACCCGCGCGGACACGCTCATCGTGGAGGAACCGCTGGAGATCCGGCTGTCGGGCTCCCCGTTGAGCGTGACGATGCGCACCCCCGGCGACGACTTCGATCTGACCATGGGGTTCCTGCTGACCGAAGGAGTGGTGAGCTCGGCGACGGACGTGGACACGATGCGCTACTGCGCAGGCGCCACCGAGGACGGCTACAACACCTACAACGTGGTTGATGTGGCCCTGGCCGAGGGGGTTACGGTGCCGCAGACCTCCCTGACGCGTAACTTCTACACCACAAGCTCGTGCGGCGTGTGCGGCAAGGCCAGCCTGGACGCGGTTCGCACCGTGTCCCACTGGTCGGTGCACACGGATGCGGCCCGATTCACTCCCGCGATGCTCGGCGACCTTCCGAGCCGGCTGCGCGCCGCCCAGCGCCTGTTCCAACGCACCGGGGCGCTGCACGCGGCGGGCCTGTTCACCACGGACGGGAACCTGCTCGCGGCGCGCGAGGACGTGGGCCGGCACAACGCCGTGGACAAGCTCCTGGGCTGGGCATTGCGGGAGGAACGGGTACCCCTCCGGCAGACGGTGCTGCTGGTGTCGGGGCGGGCCTCCTTCGAACTCACCCAGAAAGCCCTCATGGCCGGGATTCCCGCCCTGGCCGCGGTCTCGGCGCCATCCTCTCTGGCCGTGGACCTGGCCAGCGATGCCGGGATGACCCTGGTGGGATTCCTGCGTGGGGCCTCCATGAACGTCTACAGCGGGGCACAGCGTATCGAGGTGCCCCAGGATGTGGCGTCCTCCGCCCCCCGTGGCGATGCCGGCCCGCACCCAGACGAAGCCACCGAGGTGGAACCCACACCACCAGGGTGCTGCGCATCAACCGAGCATGATGCCCAGGCCTCGGACGCATCGACGACAGTGCAGACGCACGAGGCACGTACGCCGCAGACCGGACCTCGAACCCAGGTACCGCACAGTGGGACATAGCTGGTCGTACCAACGCCCGCGTTGCTCCCAGTTTTGCGGTGCGCCGAGATTCCGCTAAAGTTCTAACTGCACGCGGTCACCGGCCGAAAGCCGGAGACCACGAGGCGCGGACGTGGCTCAGCTGGTAGAGCATCACCTTGCCAAGGTGAGGGTCGCGGGTTCGAATCCCGTCGTCCGCTCGGAGACTGGGGGTCGCCTCCCGAGGGCGGCATCAGCATTCCGAATCCGGTGGAGTGGCCGAGAGGCGAGGCAACGGCCTGCAAAGCCGTCTACACGGGTTCAAATCCCGTCTCCACCTCGAACACCGAGGGCGGTTAGCTCAGCTGGTTAGAGCGCTACCTTGACACGGTAGAGGTCACTGGTTCGAATCCAGTATCGCCCACCACGGAAGACCTGGTGAGAAGCCTGGCGGCGGAGATCCGTAGCCAGGCTTCGACTCGTGTGACCGTGATTTGACCGCGGATTGGACGTCATAAGGCGGCCGTGACCGTTCGATCGTGGCCATCGGCGCCCCCTCACGGTCGCAAGTGATGCGGTCGGTTGAACTCGCCGCCACACCCAACATGTACGCATCGAGGGACAAGAGCGTCATCCCCACATAGACCAGCGAGACGGATTCCACCATGGTGTACCGGTCCGCACGAGATGGCGCAGTCACGTAGCCGGGGACTCACCGTAGAGTTCCAGCCATGACGCAACAGGTGACCGTGTCAGTGGAGCGGCGCGCGGCGCGGGCGATCCTGATCGATGATGAGGGGCGCTTGGTGCTGATCAAACGGACCAAGCCGCAGCAGTCGCCTTATTGGACGACCCCCGGCGGCGGCGTCGACGAGGGCGACGTGTCGATTGAGGCGGCCCTGCACCGCGAACTCGCCGAAGAACTGGGGGCGACAGCGGTTGGGACCTCGCAGGTGTTTCTGTTCAGCTCACCCTCGAACTCCGGGGTGAAGGTGCAGCACTTCTTCATTGCCCGGTTGGCGACCTTGGACGAATCCGCCCGCACCGGAGCCGAGTTCAGCGATCCCTCCCGGGGTGGCTACGAACTGGATCGGGTTGAGCTGCGAGGCGAGGAGCTGGCTTCGATCGACCTGAAGCCGACCGCGTTGAAGGAGTTCATTCTGGCCAACCGGGAAGCGCTGCTGGCCGAAGCGACTGCCTCCTGATTGGCTACTCGCCCCACCTGAGGCAGACAGGCGTTCTCCGCCCAGGTAGCACATGCAGGCGGCCGTGATCGGTGCCGAGCGTATCGCGCAGTGCGGCAGTCTCCCCGAGCCACTCGAGCATGCCCGCCGACGGGCTGAACCCGAGCAGGAGCGCCACCCCGAGGAGCGCCGCGACGGCGACGACGTTGGTCAGCAGGCTGGCGATGACGTGTCCGGTGAGTACCGCGCTGCGAGACACGTCCATGACCTTGAACCGGTTGATGATGCCGTTGGTCATGTCGGAGTTCACCGTGGTCGCCGTGGAGCCCAAGCCGTAGCAGATCGCCAGCATGAGCAGGCCCGGGGTGGCGTAGTCGATGTAGTCGACCCCGACGCTGAAGGCGTCACCGAGCATGTACACGAACATCAACATCAGCACGATCGGCATCAGGACCGCGTTGAACACCGAGGTCGGGTTGCGGGCGACGTGTTTGAAATTGCGGCGCAGCATCACCAGTGAATGGGATGTGGTGCTCATTGTGCGGCCTCCGTGGGGTGTCCCGTCAGGGCGAGGAAAACGTCATCGAGGTCGGGGGTGTGGACGGTGACTTCGTCGGCGCTGAGTGCGTGCTCGTCGAGCCGGTCCAGCAGCCGCCGCAGCGACTGCGTCCCGCCGTCCCCCACCACCCGCAGGGTCAACGGCTCGTCGTCACGGGTGGAGTCGGCAAACAGACGCGCGGCCGCGTCCAGTTCGGCCTCGGTTGCGAACCGAAGCCGAACGTGCGTCCCGGGGATCCGGCGTTTGAGCTCCTCGGGCGTGCCCTGGGCGACGAGGCGGCCCTGGTCGAGCACCGCGACCCGGTCGGCGAGCTGATCGGCCTCCTCGAGGTATTGGGTGGTGAGGAAGACGGTCACACCGTCGGCCACCAGCCCCCGGATGATCGACCACATCGTGCGGCGGCTGCGCGGGTCCAGTCCCGTCGTCGGCTCGTCCAGGAAAATGATCCCCGGATTGTCGACGAGCGTCATCGCCAGATCCAGTTTCCGGCGCATCCCCCGGAGTAGGTCGATACCGGCCGCCGCGCCGACTCCACCAGGTCGAACCGTTCCAGCAGCTCCGCCACAACCCTTGCGCCGTCCCTGGCGGGCACCCGGCTCAGGTCCACCATCAGCTGCACGTTCTCCTGCCCGGTCAGTAGCTCGTCGACCGCAGCGAACTGTCCGGTGACCCCGACCGCCGCGCGCACCGCCTTGGCGTCGGTCGCCACGTCATGGCCGGCGACCCGTGCTGTCCCGCCGTCGGCCTTCAACAACGTGGTCAGCACGTTCACCGTCGTTGTCTTGCCCGCCCCGTTCGGACCGAGCAGGGAAAACACCGTTCCCGCAGCAACATCCAGATCGATGCCGTCGAGGACAGTCCGGTCCCCAAACGTCTTACGCAGTCCGGAAAGCGTTATCGCTGAGCTTGTCATGCGACCACCGTGGGCACCGGGCCTGACAACCGCCTGCGATGGCGCTGACACACCGCCCTGACCGCACCGGCTCCCGCGTCAGCACGGTGGCGGTGCGGCGTCAGCACCGCCACCGACCGTGGTGACCATCACCAGTCCATCGACGGAGCAGGGAGCAGTGTTGAGTTCGCAAACGGTTGAGGCGTCGAACGACCCCGCACCAGTGGTGCAACTGGCGGCGGCCCGCAGGGTGTATGGCACGGGCGGCAACGAGGTCGCGGCGTTGGACGAGGTGAACACCGGTTTCGGCCGGAACCATCACTAACTGGCCGGAAACTTCCCCTTTTTGGAATCGGGAAATTCGTGGGACACCCCGTGAGGAGATCTTGGCGTCAGGAGTACTCCGCAGTTGCACGACGGGTTCCCGCCAACCCCCAAAACCCCTAGCATGTAAGCCATGATGGCCAATGGTGAGCGAGTTCTCAGTCGGCGTGAACTCAACCGGGCACTGTTGGACAGACAGCTCCTGAACCGGCGCGCGGAGTTCTCGGTCGAGGAGGCTCTGGAACACCTGGTCGGTCTCCAGTCCCAGCAGCCGAATCCCCCCTACTTCGGCCTGTGGTCCCGTCTGGAATCCTTCGATCCGGATGATCTCGTCCAGCCATTGCTCCAGCGAAACGTCGTGCGGGCAACCCTCATGCGATGCACCGTGCACGTGGTAACGGCCGGGGACTGTCTGTTCCTACGACGGTCGATCGCACGCGTGATCGACCGTCAGTTGCGCGGCAACCCCACGCGCGCCGCGGAGCTGAAGAAACTCCCCGACCTCGACGATCTGACTCAAACAGCCCATGAGTTTCTCCGCGAACCCCGCGACTCCAAAGAACTCGGTGCGCATCTCGCCGCACGATGGCCCCAATGCAAACCCAGGGCTGATTCAAAGTCGGTTATCGTCGCAGTTGTTGCTGGTCAGGCGATCCCGATGAGGTCGAGTGGGCGGGTGAAGCACTCGTAGGAGACCCACCGGATCGCGTCGGGAACGGTCGGACGCTTGAGCGCGGTGAGTAGGAGCGCGGCCAGGCGACGCAGCGGAGCGAGATTGGCCGGCCCGTGGCCGCTGCGGACTGTGCAGGCGTCCTCGGCGAAGGTGGTATCGCGGACATGGTGCAGTGCCTCGATCGCCCAATGGCCGCGCATGAGCGCGCCCAAACGGGCGGGTCCGGCCTGCTCGCCCCCAAGGCTGGTGACTGCATAAGCCAAGGTCCATGACACCTTTCCGGTGCGCAGGTCGGTGACATGGCGGCGGATGCGCACCGCTTGAGTCGCGTATGGGAAGCCGAGGCCTTCCACGGTCAGGGCCTTGACGGTGCGGGTCTCGGCCCGGCCGTGTGCGCGGTGGCGATCGGTGTCACCGGTGGGGGCCTGCGCCCACGGCAACCGCTTGACCCGGTCCAACAGCGAGGGACGGTTGGCCTTGACGGTCAGGATGTTGTCGGCGCCGCGCTGCTCGGTGAGATAGCGGGCGGTGGCCCTCTGGGTGTGCAGTGCGTCGGCGGTGATCACGGTCCCGGCGATGTCGAGCGGACCCAGCAGTTCCTCCACGGCCGCGATCTCGCTGGTCGTGCCGGCCACGGGGACCTGGGCGGCGATGCGGCCGCCGGGGTCCAAAGCGGCCAGGACGTGGGCGGCGGCCTCATGGGCGGTGGCCGATCCGCGCAGGGTCTTGCCGTCGATGGCCAGGGAACCGGTCGATTCGGGGCGGGCCAGGGCGGCCAGGCTCCCCGGTGCCACGGCCACAAGGACGCGGCGGATGGTGGAGGTGCTGGGCGCAGTGCGCGCGCCCAGTTCGGTATCGGTGATGCGGCAGTGCAGGCGGGCCAGGGTGTGCTGGGGCGCGTTGGCGGCCCACTGGCCGATCGCGCGCAGCGAGCGGGATCCGCACAGCAGCGCGCACAGGGCGGTGGCTAGTACGCAGCCGATCTCGTGGCGGGTGCCGCGCGCGTCTCGGGGATCGTGCACGGCGGCGAGGCGTACGGCGAGGTCGCCGATGGCGGGCTGGGGCGTGGCAGAGTGGTGGGGCAACGGAGTTCCTGGGGAGCCGGAGAGTTGTGTCCCCGCGCTTCTACAGGAGCTCCGTTGTTGTATGTCGGCCGATCACCGCGATCGTCATGCTTGTGTGACCTGCGCGAAGCCGTCACACCACCGACTTTGAATCAGCCCTGCGCCTCGGCCGGCACAGTTCTGGCGACGGCTGGAGCGGGCCAAGCCATCGCCTGGGCACGAAATTCACCTCCGCCACAGAACCGGACGACCAGAACCCCGGATCCGACTCGTAACACGCGACCCGAAAATCACTTCCGCCTTGCTGACCTGAGAACATACATGACCAAATCCGAATGCTATCCGATATCTGGCCACTACTTACCTAACCTTGGATTCATCCGCAGAAACGGTTGACACCTGCCCACAATGGAATAGAGTGGCCCTTGACGCGAACCCATCAGCATCTCCCGAATTCTAAATGCGAGTAACATTTGAGACTCAGACAAATGAGGGCCACCCAAATGGATAGGAATCGCGGCCAATCTTCCTGAAGCGCCAGCATGAACGAACGACAATCATTAATGCATACACCCGAATCACGACCGTGCTCCACATCCTGAGCTACTGAGCGAAAGACCCACGGCTGTGCTCCATGCAAAATCGCCGGATATATCAAGCACCAGTCATTTTCTCGAACTTCCAGATTTCCTAGAAACAAGCAAGGTCGTCCTGAAAATCGAAGGGATGAACCTTGCTGGTTCTATAAAGAATAAAGCAGCGCTGGCCATGGTCGAGAACGCCGAGCTGCGGGGCACGCTCAAGCCCGGCGGTCACATAATCGAATCATCGTCCGGGAGCCTCGGTGTGGCCCTGGCCATGATAGCGGCCGCGAAGAACTACAGATTCACCTGCGTGGTAGACCCAAACATATCTCGGGTTTCCTTGGCAGCCATACGGGCTTTTGGAGCCGAGGTGGTCCATGTCGAGCAGCCTGATGCGAACGGAGGGTACCTCCAGGGCCGACTCACGGCGGTTCGGCGCCGAACGGAGGCTAATCCGAGCATCGTGTGGCTGAACCAGTACGAAAACCCTGCCAACCCCGAGGCGCACCGAGACGGGACCGCCGTCGAGATTCTCGAGCAGTTTCCCCAGGTCGATTACCTGTTTATCGGGGTGGGGACGTCCGGCACCCTCATGGGCTGCGTCGACCATTTTCGCAAACACTCTCCACATACCCGGATCATCGCGGTGGACTCTGTCGGGTCGGTGACGTTCGGGGGATCGTCGCAACCGCGTCAGATTCCCGGACTCGGTTCCAGTCAGAAACCCCCACTGTTTCGGCGCGGCTGCGCTGAGCGAGAGATCGAGATCTCGGAGCATGATGCGATCCGCTCTTGTCGAACGCTTGCCCGCAGCTACGGATACCTCGCCGGGGGTTCCACTGGGTCGATTGTCGCGGGAATTCTGGAGATGAGATCCGAGATCGATGCCGGATCACTGGTTATGGCGCTATCCCCGGACACCGGGTATCGCTACCTCGACACCGTCTACGACGACGATTGGGTTCGAACATACTTTGACGAGGAGGCGCTTGCCCCTCTAGCCCCGACCACATCGATGGCCTCCGCATCCTGACCGCGCCCTACCCCAGCTCAGGCGAGGAAAACGATGGTTTTCTCCGTAGTCGGCGGTGCAACCGCCCGTAGGATCATCGAGGACGCCCGGCCCGACATCGTCAGTATCGTCCGGGACACCTATCTGGAACACCACTGTGGACGTTCGGCGAACCCCGGAAGCAGCTTCCTGCGATTTCCGGAAAAGCCAGATGCACGAATTATATCCCTCCCTTCCTTCCTCGCGGAACGCGGCGTAGCGGGAATAAAATGGGTTAGCAGTTTTCCCGAGAACATCTCAGAAAACCTTCCCCGGGCTTCCGCAGTTCTCGTGCTGAACGACGGCACCACCGGCTATCCGTTCGCTTGCCTGGAGGCAGCGCACATCAGCGCCGCCCGAACCGCGGCGTCCGCCGCCCTCGCGGCCGAGCAGATCCTGGGCCGCCGATCGGCCGAACGGGTGCTGTTCGTGGGGGCTGGGGTGCTCGCCAGGACGTTCGCCGACTTCCTGGCCGACCTGAAATGGACGCTCGGTGCTGCGGAGGTGTACGACCTCGAGCCGCGCTATTCCCAGGCCCTGTCCCATCACCTCGGCCAACTGGAGATCCCCGCGTGTCCGGTGACTGAGGTGGCGCCGGCCCTTGCCCGCGCCGACCTCGTATTCCTCGCCACCACTGCCTCCTGCCCCTGGCTGACGGATCCCTCCCTACTGCGGCCCGGACAGTGCGTCCTGAACGTGTCCCTGCGTGATCTGGCACCGGACCTACTCCTGTCTGCCGGCAACGTTGTTGACGATGTCGAGCACTGTCTGACCGCCAACACCTCACCGCACCTGGCAGAACAGGACGTCGGTCATCGGGACTTCATCGACGGGACCATCGCAGGGCTCCTCCTCGGCACACTCGCCCCGAGGCTGGATCGCCCGTGGATCGTCTCCCCGTTCGGTCTCGGCGTCCTCGATCTCGCAGTGGGGCATCACGTCTACCAGATCGCCGTCCGGGACAACCAGGTCACTCCGGTGCCGGACTTTCTCGGCCAGACCGAACGGTGGGAGGGCTGATGTCGGTGTACGCCTCCATCGAGAACGCACCGCGCACGCTCGAACGTGTCGTGACGGGACACATGCGGCGCTTTCCCTGGTATGCGGATCTGCTGCGCCGCAGCGGGGGCCAGCCCGGAGAACTAGGCACCCTGCCACTCATCGATCAGCCGATCCTGGAACGCCACTATTACACGGGTCCGGAGCTGCCCGGAGCCTCCATCTTTCACACCTCCGGAACCGCGCGTGGGGTCCGCAAACGTATCCAGTACAGCGACTGGGACGATGACGCCTACACCGCGCAGCGGCGCCGACTGTTCGCGGACTTCCTGCACACCCGGAGGACGCCTGGAACGCGCGTCGTCTGTGACCTGGGCACCGGACACGCCGCGGCCCTGTCCTACAGGGTTTTTGCGGACCTGGGCATGGACACCCGTGACGTTGACTTCACCGCACCGCTATCCGAGCATGTGGCCGCCATCAACAGCTGGCAGCCGGACGTGCTCTTCACCATGCCGATGATCCTCGACCAGATGCTGCACGCCGGCCCGGCCCTCACCGCACGTCCCCGCACGATCATCGTTGTCGGCGACCTCGCTCCTCCGGCCTGGCGCGCCAATGTTGCGGCACGGTTCGGTATCGCCACCGAAGATGTTCTCGACATCGTTGGCAGCATCGAGGTCGGCGCGATCGCCTACCTCGATACCCGCATACATCGTTACGTCTTCCACGACCACATCGTCGCCGAGGTCGCGGAACCTGATTCGGATGGAAACGTCAATATGCGGAACTGTCACCCCCATGGAGATGGGGTTCTCGTCCTGACCTCAATGGCCCGTGAGTACTTTCCCGCTATTCGCTACGTCACCGGTGATCTCGTCGCCGACCTACGAAAAGCCGAGGTGGAGGGGCGTTCCGTAACCAGCTGCGCGCGGTTCCTGGGCCGAACGACGGGAGACGTCAAGCACGGGGAGCGGATCAGTAGCCACGATTTGAGTCAGGCCGTGGCCAGCGTATTCCCCGGCCACCCCTTCGAGGTGAGCGAAGGCGGCACGCTGTGTGTGCACGTCGTCGCCGACCACGTTGCCGAGGAGCAACGGCGCGCGCTGAACCAGGCCGTGCGGGAGGCGGCTCCCGACGTCGCCGCCATGATGGAGGCGGGGATCGTGGGTGAGATCGACGTGGTTGCAACCACGCTGGACGCCCTGCGCTCCGGTCCTGCCAAACGCCGGTTCAACCTGCCGGGAGCCTGAGGTGTGTGGGATCGCGGGACAGTGGCTCGGCGGCCGCACAGCCGAGGGGGAGGGCTTCGTGCGTGCGGCGTGCGCAGCGATGCAGCACCGCGGACCGGACGAGACTGCGGTACACACCACGGACCGGGTGACACTCGGGGTGACGCGCCTGCGCGTCATCGGGCTGGTCGGCGGGCAGCAACCCGCCTGGGACACGGGCGGCACGGTGACGTGCGTGGTCAACGGGGAGATCTACAACCATCACGAACTCCGCGCTCTGCTGGCCACACGTGGCCGGGTGGTCAGGGGAACCAGTGACGTTCATGTAATCCCCGACCTCTACGCCGAATTCGGAGACGCTTTTGTCCACTACCTCCGCGGCATGTTCGCGATCGCGTTGTACGACACCAGGCGCGCGCGGCTACTGCTCGTGACCGACCGACTCGGGAAGAAACCGCTGTACTACGCGGAAACCCCCGGAGGCGGAACGGCCTTCGCCTCCGAGCTATCCGCGCTTATGACGTGCCGCGAGGTGTCACGGGACATCGACCCGGTGGCGATCGACCAGTACCTCAGCTATCGGATCGTACCGGCCCCCCACACAGTCTTTCGTGGCGCCCGCAGGCTTCCACCAGCGAGCCTGATGACTCTCGACCGCGACGGCACCAAAGTCCAGACCTACTGGTGCCAGCCGTTTGACGGATCGCTACGCGCAACGCCACCCGCGGACATCGTCGAACGGCTGGATACCCTGTTGGCACGGGCGGTCGCCGAGCGACTGGAATCCGAGGTGCCACTCGGGGCGATGCTCAGTGGGGGGCTGGACTCCGCGCTGGTCGTGAGCCTGGCCAGTGGTCACCTGGGCCACGGACTCCACACCTTTTCCATCGGATTCTCGTCCTCGGCATTTGACGAGCGGTCCCAGGCCGAACGAGTCGCCGCACACTTCGGGACCCAGCACCACTCGCGCCTCGTGGATCCCGCGGAGGCGAGCGACGTGGCGGACCAGATCCTGATACGGATGGGCCAGCCCTACGCCTTCCCCTCAGCCATCGCTGCCTGGACGATGTACGAGCTGGCAAGTCGGTACGTGACCGTGGTCCTGACCGGGGACGGCTCCGACGAGATGTTCTGCGGTTACGCGCGGTACCAGCGCCTCCTGGCCTCCGCGCACCAGGACGACCTTGCGCAGCGCTACGCGGCGGTCCTCGCGGACGGTGTGCCGGGTGCCACCAAGGATGCCCTGTACCATCCGCGGTTCCGCACACGCCTACCGGACGAGCCGGGGCACCATCTCACCGAACGGTTCGCCCGCACCCTGGACTCTGCCTCCGAGCTGGAACGGGCTATGCAGGTCGACGCCACGTTCTGGTTGTCGGACGCCCAGCTGGTGAAGATCGACCGGATGGCCATGGCGCACTCGGTGGAACCGCGCAGCCCGATGCTGGATCACCGTCTGGTGGAGTACGCCCGGCGCGTCCCCGCCGAGCTGAACCTGCACGACGGCGTGGAGAAACGACTCCTCAAGCGCCTCGCCTCCCGCTATCTGCCCGTCGACGTGGTCCAACGCCGCAAGCAGGAGCTCGCCGTTCCGTTGGAGGAATGGCTGACCGCGTCGCTACGTCCCGTCGTGATCAGGACCCTGCTGTCCGAGGCGTCCCTGGAGCGAGGCTATTTCGCACCAGATGCACTGCGCAGGCTCGTCACCGAATACCGCCCCGAGCATAGCTACGCCCTGTGGACCCTCTACATGCTCGAGCGCTGGCACCAGCTCAACCTCGACCAGCATCCGGAAAACCTCCCCGGGGAGTGCATCGCGTCCGCTCCCCTGACTCAGGCAGCCGAAAGGGGCCAGTGGAGTTGACCAACAGATACGACGTCGGACCGGTTTCCGGTCTTGACCAGCAACCACACCTGAGTATGGTCCGACCGCGAGAGTCGTCGGCAACGATTGTCGGATTCTTTGGTGGCGACATCGAAGGCACGTTAGCGAAGTTCGGTGCGCTGCTGTTTCGGGATTTCCCGATCCGCACCGACGAGGATTTCGCCGGGCTGGTGACATCACTCGCCCGACGACCGCTTGACTACCGAGAACGATCGACCAAACGTACCCGCACGGCCAGCAACGTCTACACCAGCACCGAGTATCCAGCAACCAAGGGCATCGCCGCGCACAGCGAGAACTCGTTCCAGCTTACGGTTCCGGGAAAGATCCTGTTCTTCGCCAAACGCCCCTCGGACTCCGGAGGTGAGACGCCGTTGGCGGCGAACACGAGGATCGTCCACCGGCTGGATGCCGACGTCCTACGTGAGCTCCGCCAACGGGAGATCCGCTACGTGCGCAACTTCGACGGGGGATTCGACCTCTCGTGGCAGGAGGCATTCCAGACCGAAACACGTGCGGAGGTTGAATCCTATTGCCGGATCAACGCCATCGACTACGAGTGGACCGATCCGGATCACCTACGCACCTGGCAGACCCGCCCGGCGACGCGACACTATCCCCGAACCGGGCAGGAGGTCTGGTTCAACCAGCTCCACTTGTTCCACTCCTCCAACCTCGACCCCGCCATGCGGACCGCGATGGTGGACAGCCTGGGCGTGGACGGACTGCCACGCAACGCCGTGTTCGGCGACGGTACAGCGATCAGCGACGAGCTGGTCGACCATGTTCGCAAGGCCATCGCCGCCTCCGAAGTCGCGTTCCCGTGGAGTGCAGGCGACGTCCTAGTCGCCGACAACCTACTGATCAGCCATGGGCGACGCCCCTACTCGGGCACCCGAGAGGTCAGGGTTGCCCTGATCGACCCCGTCGACCTTCGAGAGGACGCCTGACATGTCCAGCGAGGAACAGCGGCTCCCTCGCCGCGCCCCGCTCGACGCACGGCTGCGCGCACTCGCCGCCCAAGCGCCGGACCACCCCGCAGTTGTCGCTGAGAAAACCCAGATCAACCGCGGCCAGCTGGACGAACACGTCGACGAGCTGGCGGAGCGGATTCGTACGGTGACCGATCCCGGAACCCGGGTAGCGGTACTCCTGCCCCGCGGGGTGCACACGGTGGTAGCACCGTATGCGGTGTGGCGAGCGGGATGCGTGTACGTCCCGCTCGATCGGGCCTGGCCGGACGAGCGGATCACCCGCGTCCTGGACACATCCGGAGTCTCCGCAGTCATCCTGGACGATGGAGCCGGCCCGGTCGTGACCCCCCGGGACGCTCCCCCTGCCTCGGCGGAAGGATCGGCCCCCGACATCGCCTACATCATCCACACATCCGGGAGCACAGGCGCCCCCAAGGGGGTCCAGATCAGCCACGACGCGTTGACGAACCTGGTCGACAATCACCAGCGGCTCATCTACGCCCCTGACGGTGTGACTGACGGGCCGGCCGCGATGGTGGCCTCCACCGCCTTCGACAGCTCTATCGAACGGCTCGCGCTGGCCGCCCACGGCCACACCGTGCACGTGCTCAGCGACGCGGTGCGGCTCTCTCCACAGCGTCTGGTCGACTATCTGGAACGGCATGCGGTTCGAAGTGCCGACTTCGTGCCCTCCCAGCTGCGCGTCCTAGTCGAGGAGGCGGCACTGTTCCGCAACGCGAAAGCTCTGCGTGTCCTGATCGTGGGCGGCGAACGGTTCGAGCCCGACCTGTGGGAAACGGTGGCAAGCGCAAACGTGAGCGCGTTCAACGTGTATGGACCGTCGGAGAACACGGTCAATACCAGCATCGCCCGGGTTCGCCCCGGGCAGCGTCCCAACATCGGACATCCCCTGCCAGGGGTACGCACCATCGTTGTGGACGAGGACTCACGCCAATGCCGTGCCGGCGAGGTGGGCGAGCTACTCATCGGCGGTGTGCAGCTCTCCCCTGGCTACCTCGGGGATCCCGACCGCACTGGGCAGTCCTTCGGCGAGTTCGAGGGCCAGCGCTGCTACTGGAGCGGAGACTTGGTACGCCTTGACCCGGACACCGGCGCATTGGAATTCGTTGGCCGCCGCGACGACCAGGTCAAGATCAACGGCTACCGGATCGAACCCGCGGAGGTCGCCCATCACCTGCGCCACATCGCCGAGGTGCGCGAGGCCGCGGTCACTCCGGTTGACACCGCGCACGGAACCAAGCTGCTTGCCTCGATCGCCCCGGCGGATCCCGCAATCCTCCCCGAACCCGAGGCACTGCGTGGGCAGTTGTCGGAAGCCCTCCCTGCCCCCATGGTTCCGGCATACTGGATGGTGCTCTCCGAGCTTCCGCTGACCACGAATCTCAAACGGGATCACGATGCCCTGCGCGCACGGTGGTGGGCACAGACGAGCATCTCCGATCCCACGGCGAAGCCCGATGGGGACACCCTGGTCGATGACGGTGCGGCGGCCACGGTACAGCGGATATTCGCCGAGGTGCTCGGACTGGACGAGGTCGAGCCCACGGCGCACTTCTTCGCCGTGGGCGGTGACTCGGTGGCAGTGATGCGGCTGATCACCCGGCTGCGCGCCGAGACCGGGGTCGAACTGGATCTGGCCGACGTCGTCAAGGCTCCGACCGTGGAACGCCTCACGGAGCTGGTCCGCACACGCATCACTGCCGGGGCGTCCTGACCATGGGCGCATCTGTGGTTTTCTGCCTGCCGCACGCCGGCGGTGGGCAGCACCAGTACCTGTCCTGGTCCCGTGCGATGGCGGATGTCCTCACGTGGGTGCCCATCGAGTATCCCGGACGCTTCACCCGCGACGACGAGCCCCCCTGGGAGACGTTCCCCGAGGCCGTAACCGACGTGGTCAGCTACGTCGAAGACCGGGGTCGGGGGCACCGCGTCGGGCTCTTCGGGCACAGTCTCGGTGGCGCCCTCGCGTTCGAGGCGGCCCGGCGACTCTCCGAACGCGGGCAAGTGCCCCTCGACAGTGTCATGGTGTCCGGCTGTGAACCACCCAGTGCCGCCGGTACCATCCATCAGCGTTACTTCGAGCTGGACGACGAGCAACTCCTCGCACACCTTCAGCACTTGGGCGGGCCGGCAGCCCGCGAACCGCTGGCCTCCCGGATGCTCACGGAGACCCTTCCGCTCATCCGGTCGGACTACCGGCTCCACCACTCCTATACGCCCGACCCCGACTGCCGGATCGGCGTTCCCCTTACCGTCTGTATCGGCCGGGACGACCCTCTGCACACAGACCGCATCCAGGCGTGGCACAGCCACTCCTCGGTATCCGTGCGGTTCCATCGATTCGACGGCGGCCACTTTTACTGGCAGGCCGACGCGGGCCCGTTGACGAAGCTGATCCGCGAGGTCTTCGCTCCGGACTCCAAAACAGCCACCCGTGACGAGACGAAAGGATCGGCATGCCGAGACTAGAGCGCAAGGACCAGGTCGCCATCGTGGATGCGTATTCGGGAGGCCGGTACCTGATCCCTGCCATGCAGGCGCTCGGCTATCCGGTCGTCCACATCCAGTCGGATACGACTCCACCCCGGTACTTTCTCCAGGACAACGACAGCGCCGCGCGCAACGCGAATCGGCACATCGTCCACTACGAGCAGGACAGCGCGGGCCTCGCCCAGCAGCTGCGCTGTGAATCGGTTCGGCTGGTGCTGGCCGGTAGTGAGGGCGGGGTCCTCCTTGCCGACCAGCTGGCAGAGCGGCTCGACCTTCCGTTCCGGAATGACATCCACACGTCGGTCGCACGCCGCGACAAGTTCGAGATGCAGGAACGCCTGCGGGCGGCAGGGCTCGCCAACATCGCCCAGGCCCGTGTGCACACCCCCGAGGAGTTGGACGCATGGCTGGACCGGCACGAGAGCTACCCGGTGGTACTCAAGCCGCTCGCGAGTGCCGGAACGGACGGGGTCCACATCTGCTCCTCGCGCGCGGAGGCCCACGAGGCGCTGGAACGCATCCTGGGACAGGCCAACATTTTCGGCGCGCCCAACGACGCGGCACTGTGCCAGGAATACCTGACCGGGACAGAGTATGTCCTCAACGGAATCGCCTGCCAGGGCAAACACGTGTTCACCGAAGGCTGGCGCTCCGACAAGATCAACAACAACGGGTTTCGTGTATACGATACGCAGTACCTGTTCTACGTCGGCGACCCCGGATTCACCGAGCTGAGTGACTATGTCGCCGCGGCCTGCACGGCCCTTGGTATCGTCAACGGACCGTTCCACGCCGAAGTCATGCACACCGACCGGGGGCCGGTCCTCATCGAGGTCGGCGCTCGGATCGCCGGCGGCGCAGATCCTTACGTGGTGGAGTCCTGCCTGGGCCACTCCCAGGTGAGCTACCTGGTGCACTCGTCACTGCATCCCGAATTGTTTAGGGAACGGCGCGGTGCCCACAACGTGGAGATGCGCCGCCGGCATGCCGCATACGTTTTTCTCATCGCCCGGGAACCAGGTCGGGTGCGACGGCTGGAGCTGGAGGAGTTCCTGAAGGTAGACGGTGTCGTCCACGTCGACTACCACTACGAGGTAGGTGATCTTCAGGAGATGACCCGCGACCTGGTCACCTCGGCGGGCGTGGTCATGGTGACCGCCCACGACCGTAGCCAACTCGACGCCGCGGTCCGGAGGATCCGGGAGATCGAAGCGGCGATGTACGAGCGAAGCGTTGACACGGTGACCACCGCGTGAGTAAGGCGACGCTGTACTTTCTCGGGGTGGCGTGTGTGGGAGGCTACATCCTGCTCGCCTCCTCCCAGAGCGTGGCCCTGAACACCTGGCTGGCCACCACCAACGTGTTCCTGGTCGTCGGGCTCAGCTTCTCCATCGTCACGGTCTGTTTCGTTGTGATCAGCCTCGCGCTGACCGGGTTCGGCCCCTACCGGGCCGTGTTCCGACGCCCTGGCCTGGTGGTCGGGCTGAACGTGACCAGCGTGTTCAACTGGCTGTTCTACTTCCTGGCGGTGAAGTACCTGGAACCTGCGGTCGCGGTGACCCTAACCCAGGGAATCGGGCCGCTGAGCATGACCGCCTACTGTTTGGTACGGGGGTTCCCGGTCAGTCGGGTGACCCGCTCCTGCCACGGCGTGATCCTTGTCGTGGCCTCCGTGATGTGCGTGTACGTCGTCAGCGAGCAGGTCACCCACGGGCCCTACGGGCGCCCCGAACTGGCCATGGCCGTGGCCATCGGCATCGTGTGCAGCATCAGCATCACGGCCACGGTGCTGCTGTCCAAAGCCTTCGCCGAGGAGAACGTTCCGTCCAGCTTCGTCCTCTCGGTCCGGTTCCCGCTCCTGGTCGCTACGTGTATGGCGGTACTGCCCACCCAGAGCGACGTCACCCTCGACACCCGAAGCATCCTGATCGTGCTCGCCGTGGCCCTCCTGGGGATCGCGACCGCCACCTACCTCCTGCAACGTGGTATCGAGATGGCTCCCAGTCTCGCCGTGTCAACCTGTCTGGCACTGTCCCCGATCGTCGTCTTCGTCATCGACGTTCTGCGCCCGGGGTTCACCCCCGACCCCGCGGTGTTCGGAATCATCGCACTGATCGTCGTAGTGTCGCTCGTGTCAATCATCTACGACGGGCTGCGCCTCAGGGCTGACCGCACGGGACCCGTCGATCCGACGGAGGAAGACCGCACCGACATCTCCCGCACACCCACCCCAGGACGTGACTGAGCCTCGACGCCACACATATACATGGACGGTGGCCAAAGAGCGTCCTGGCTCTGGAAGCGGTGCGGTGTATGCACCCAACGCCACGGTTCCCAATGGGGCAGGTGGCGCCCAGCGGGCTTACGCTGCTGCTTCCCGCTGGCTGACGTGACGCTAACCACAGCGACGTTGCGTCGACGTTGCACCAGGAGCATTCCGAACCGCTCAGCAACGTTGTCGCGCGACGAGAGCCGCGCGTTGCGGAGCGTCGGGCGGCAGCAGCCGCAGCGCCGTGATCACCGCTTCCTCATCTCCGCGCGCCTCCTCCAGCTGGAGGTAGCGCCAGAGTTCCGCGGCGCTGCCGTCCTGCACAATCGTTTCGCGCAGCAGGACGGACAGTTCATGCCGGATCGCCATGATTCCGGGAGCCTCGGAGGAGGGTAGGAGCATTCCCCCGTAGAGATCCAGGGCCGTGGACCGGTCGCCGCGGGTCAGCGCGTCGGCCACCAGCACGGCATCCAAGTCGAGCTGCCCGGAGAGCCGGTAGGGGCGGGACCGGAGGTCCACCTCGCCCGCGGCGGGGCGCGACCGCAGCAGTTTGCGCAGCCGAACCAGCTCGGCACGCAGCGCGACCTCGTGTCCCGGCTCCCCGTAGAGGTCGTTGGCCAGCTGGGCCGCCGACAGGCCGGCACCTCGGGCGCCACGGTGCCGGGCTGCGTCCCACGCCAGCAGTGCAAGCAGTTCGGCGTGGCGCAGGGCGAGCGGCTCGTCGGCGGCGCCCGCGCTCAGCTGCGGTGCCAGGGAGCCCAGGGTGGTCAACCGGGGGCGGTTGCGGGCCGCGGGCCACATTCGCAGCTCCGCCTCCGCCGCCGAGACGGCCGCGTTCACCAGGGGCAGGGCGTGGGTGGCGACGGCTTCTGCTCCGCCGGTGAGATCGACGACTCCCAGTTGGGCGCCGGTGTGGGGGCAGCGGATGGGGGTCGCCGAACACGAGAACTGGTGCGCCGCAGCGGCGAAATGTTCCTCTTGGCGGACCTGGACGCTGCGTCCGGTCGCCAGAGCCGTGCCCGGGGCTGAGGTCCCGATGGCCTGCTCGGACCAGTTGGCACCAGCCTGGAAGACGCTGTTCTCCGCGGTGCGCAGCATGGCGGGTGCACCATCCACCCACAACAGTCGGCCGTGGGCGTCGCCGATGGCGACGATGAGGCCAGCATCAGCGGCTGGACGCAGCAACAGCTGGTCCAGGACCGGGCGTACGACGGCCAGGGGGTGCGTTCGACGGTAGTCGGCGAGGTCGTCTTCCGGAAACTCGATCGGGGCCAGTGCCCGGGCAGGATCCGCCACATAGGACGAGGAGCGTTGCCAGGAGTCCCTGAGTAAGGGAGGCAGGGCACTCCAGGTTTGGGGCTCGTCGGGCCGAGCGGGCGGCGCCATGCACCCTCCCTTCATCGGCAGGCCGGGTGTGGTGGAACGCATCGTAGGTGTTCCACTCGCCGCAGTCACTAGGGCCGGACCGTGCAACCTCGGTGCAACCCCCGCTCCCCTACGCTCCTCGTGACAGTGACCTGCGTCACCAGGAAAGTGGATTCGAGGAGCTATTCATGGCCGTCTACGCGCAGCCCGGCACCCCGGGCAGCCCCGTCTCGTTCAAGTCCCGCTACGACAACTGGATCGGAGGGACGTGGGCCGCTCCAGCCCAGGGGCGCTACTTCGAGAATCCCTCGCCCGTGAATGGCACGACCTTCACCGAAGTGGCCCAGTCGACCGCCGAGGACATCGACCGCGCCCTCGACGCCGCACATCAGGCCGCCCCGGCCTGGGCAGCCACCTCCGTGGCGGAGCGTGCGGTCCTGCTGAACAAGATCGCGGACCGTATCGAGGACAACCTCGACATGCTGGCCGTGGCCGAGACCTGGGAAAACGGCAAGCCGATTCGGGAGGCGCTGGCTGCGGACCTGCCCCTGGCCGTCGACCATTTCCGCTACTTCGCCGGCGTCATCCGCGCCCAGGAAGGCGGGGTCAGCGAGATCGACGGGGACACGGTCGCCTACCACTTTCATGAGCCGCTGGGCGTGGTCGGTCAGATCATCCCGTGGAATTTCCCGCTTCTGATGGCCACCTGGAAACTGGCCCCGGCCCTGGCTGCCGGTAACGCCGTGGTGCTCAAGCCCGCCGAGCAAACCCCAACGTCGGTGCTGGTCCTGATGGAGCTGCTGGCCGACCTCATCCCGGACGGGGTGGTCAATGTGGTCAATGGCTTCGGGGCCGAGGCCGGGGCACCATTGGCGTCCAGCCGCCGGATCAAGAAGATCGCGTTCACCGGGGAAACCACCACGGGGCGCCTGATCATGCAGCACGCCTCGCAGAACCTCATCCCCGTCACTCTGGAGCTGGGCGGCAAGAGCCCCAACATCTTCTTCTCCGATGTCGCCGCCGCGAAGGACTCCTTCTTCGACAAGGCGCTGGAAGGCTTCACCATGTTCGCCCTGAACCAGGGTGAGGTCTGCACCTGTCCTTCCCGGGCTCTCATCGAACGTCCGATCCTCGGTGACTTCCTGGACGCCGCCGTCGAACGGGCCAAAAAGGTCAAGCAGGGCAACCCGCTGGACACCGACACCATGCTCGGCGCGCAGGCCAGCAACGACCAACTGGAGAAGATCCTCAGCTATATCGACATCGGCAAGCAGGAGGGTGCGGAGGTGCTGCTGGGCGGCAATCGCGTCGACCTGGGCGGCGACCTCTCCGGCGGCTACTACGTCGAACCCACCATCTTCCGCGGCAGCAACTCGATGCGGATCTTCCAGGAGGAGATCTTCGGCCCAGTCGTTTCCGTCACCGACTTCGACGGCTACGACAACGCCATGGATATCGCCAACGACACCCTCTACGGACTGGGCGCGGGCGTCTGGTCCCGCAACGTCAACACCGCCTATCGGGCGGGCCACGATATCCAGGCGGGCCGCGTTTGGACGAACTGCTATCACCAGTATCCGGCCCATGCCGCGTTCGGCGGGTATAAGCAGTCCGGTATCGGCCGCGAGAACCACGCCATGATGCTGGGCCACTACCAGCAGACCAAGAACCTTCTGGTCAGCTACTCGGAGAGTGGCTTGGGACTGTTCTGAGGTGAACATGGCAACGCAGCGAGTCAGCGTCACCGCGGATGCAGCCGCGCTGCTGCGGCAGCTGCGGAGGGACCACGGTCAGCCCCTGATGTTCCACCAGTCCGGTGGCTGCTGTGACGGATCCGCTCCTATGTGCTTCACGCAGGGGACCTTCCGGACGGGGCCAGCCGATGTGCTGCTCGGCGAGATCGACGCCGGGACGGGTGAGTCCATCCCGGTGTGGATCTCCAGGGCCCAGTTCGAGTACTGGTCACACACCCACATCACGATCGACGTGACCGTGGGTCGAGGCGCCGGGTTCTCGATCGAGGGGCCAACCGGATACCGCTTCGTGATCCGTTCGCGGCTGTTCACCGACGAGGAGACGGCAGGGCTCGTCCCCGTCACCACCGGCTGAATGCGCGGCGCGACGGGGGAATCGGGGCCGGCCCCATGTCGGGCTACCGGTGGCGCGATCGCCGCGTCGCGGCAGCCTGCGGTACCCACCTACCCGAAGCCCTGCCCCGGGGGCGCGGGGGCCGGGGCAGGGCGCCGGGTGGCAGGACTCCACGGGCGTGGATGCGGGCGGTGGTGACGTCGAGCACCGCCTCGGGTTCGCCCTGGGATAGGTACAGTGAACTGGCTGGCAGGTCTGTGCCTGGCCGGTCGGAGGCTCGCTGGCAGGGCTGGCGGCGGCCGGTGGGAGAAGCGGAGTAGGTCTGTTCGTGCTCGACTGGTGGCAGGTCGTGGTCAACGACGGGCAGGGGAATCCCGGCGCGCTGTCGCGGACTCACCCGTCCCGCAGCGCCTCGGCGGCGGCCTCGGTGCGGTTACGGACCCCGAGCTTGGCCAGGATGCTGGCCACGTGCTGCTCAACGGTGCGGCGGCTGAGGTAGAGCCGGTCGGCGATCTCCGGGTTCGACCGGCCCTCGCCCACGAGCTCCAGGACCTCGGTCTCCCGCCTGGTCAACAGTGTGCGCCCCTTCGGGCCGGGCCGACTGACCGGCACCCCGGCCTCACGCAGCAGCGCCGCCGCACCGTCGGCGTCGTGTGCGGCACCGAGAGCGTCGAAGGCGGCCAGCGCGGTGCGCGCCTCGTCGGCGAAAACCTCCGGCGAGATCTCCCGGAGAGTCTCGGCCAGCAGTAGGCGGGTGCGTGCCGCGTGCAGCGGCATTTCCAGCCGGGTGAACGTGGTCAGGGCCATCTCCAGATGTGCGCGTGCCTCGTCGTGCTCGCCGATTGCCTGTAGCGCCTGTCCCCGCAGGCGCGCCCCGCGGGCCTGCGCGACGTCGCACGTGTAGGCGGCGGCGAGCTTACCCAGCCGGCGCCCGAGGTCCGCGGCGCCGTCCGGGTGCCCCTGGGCCAGCTCGGCGCGGCCCAACAGCTCCAGCAACGCGGCGGCTTCCAGCCGATCCGCGCCCAGCCCGGCCAAGGCACGGCGCAGCCCCGCCTCGGCGGTGGCTGCCCGTCCCCGCTGAAGATGAAGTTCGGCAATCACCCCGGTGGCCGGTGGCTGGTCTTCGAGGCCGGTGACCAGGCGCTCGGCCTCCTCCAGCCGTCCCTGGGCCAGCCGCAGCCGTGCCAGTGCCGCCGCGGACTGGTTGTGCAGCGCGGGGATCGCGGCTCGGGCGGCCGCCTGGGCGGCATACAGCTCCTCCTCGGCCTGCACCCAGTCCCCTAGCTCCACCAAGAGTTCGCCGTACAGCGTGCGGCACGACGCGTAGAGGTACGGTGGACCGACGCGCGCGGCGTAGCGGTCGGCGGCACGGACCCAGTCCACCGCTCGTGGGAACTGCCCGCAGGCACTGCACGAGATAATCGTCGTGCAGCTGTTCCACACCACTGTGTCGCGGTGCGTGCCCTCTCCACCCAGTGACCCGGCCATCGCCTCGTCCAGGCAGCTCACCCCGTCTTCCACCCGGCCTTGGGCGACCAGGCTGGCCCCGAGCTCGGCCAGGGCACACAATCGCAGGTCGTCGTCGCCGACTTGCCGGCCATGCTGGAACACCTCGCGTGCCACCGCCTCACTGGCGACGGGATCCGCGGTGGTGAAGGCTGCTTCGTGGAGCACGACCCACGGGCGCCAGGCCGCCAAGTCGTACTCGTCGACCAGTCGGCGCGCCCGCGCGAGCCAGCCCGTGGCCGCCGTCGGGTTGCCGTGGTTGGCCGCATGCAGCCGGCACAGCCACAGTGCCACCGGCACGCACCGGGCGATCTGACCGGCGTGGTGGTAGGCAGCGTACGCCCGTTCGCGCAGCTCGATCCCGTCGTAGGCCTCGCCCAGCCACAGCAGCGCCTCCCCCAGCCCGTCCAGCGCCTCTGGACTTTCCTCGGCCTCCAGAGCGGCGGTGAACGCGTCCCGGGCCTCCGCCCAGTCGGCCATGGCCAGCGCACGCTCGCCTGCCGTGAGCAACGAGACCGTGTCGCCCTCCATGGACCCAGCGTAGAGGCTACGTAGGCAGATGAGTGAGCTCACGGATGCTCTGCGGCCGAATGTGGATCACGGTGGGGGCAGTGGGTGGCCCGACCGGGCGCCGACCGTCGCGTGAACCAACTTGTGACCAGGAGTGATACGCCATGACACAGGCTGAGACCTTCGACCCGCGGGCGTATAAGCAGGCCCTTCAGCAGGAGTGGCAGGACGCCGCACCGGGCTGGCGACGGTGGGTCGCCACGATGGAGACCGACGAAGGCGGGCAGGGCATGAGCCGGAAACTGGTCGAGCTCGCCGACGTGGGCCCCGGCCACGCGGTGTTGGATGTCGGCGCGGGCTACGCCGAGCCGGGGGTAACCGTGGTGAACACGATCGCCCCGGGCGGCCGGCTCACCCTCCAGGACCTCTCCGCGCCGATGCTCGCCTTCGCGCGCGAGCGGGTTGCCGAGGCCGCCGCCGGTGGGGTCGAGGTGGACATTCTGGAAGGCGACATCGAAACGCTGGCGCTGCCCGAGGCGTACTACAACGCCGTGGTGAGCCGGTCGGCTCTCATGTACGCCGTCGATGTTGTCGGCGTGCTGGGGCGCCTGCGGGCGACACTGCGACCGGCGGGGCGGCTGGCGGCCAGTGTGTGGGGCCCGCCGGAGCAGGTCGGTTTCGCTGCCTCGCTTTCGGTGATGCTGGACGAGTTGCAGCTGCCGCCGCCACCGAAGGACCGCCCCGGACCGTTCGCGCTGGGTGACCCGGAGCGGCTGGCCGCGCTGGTGGCGCACGCCGGGTTCACCGAAGTGAACATCGGAAGCCGCACGCTCGTGTGGGAGTTCGCCTCACGCCAGGCGTGCACGCAGTTCCTGCGCGACGTGGCACCACCGGTGACCGCACTGGTTGCCGACCGGCCCGAGGACGTGCGGCAACGCGTTTGGCAGCGGGTGACCAGTGAGGCGTGGGAACCGTTCGCGGAGCCCGACGGGCGCGTCCGCCTGCCGAACCGGGCGCTGTGGGTAGCAGCCACGAACCCGGCGTGACTCACCGTCCCGCGAGTAGCAGAAGGAGCCGACAATGCGTATTGACGAGTTGGATCTGGCCAGCGTTGACCACGTGCTGACCACCACCCGGGCGGCGCGGCGTCGACTGGACCTGGACCGCCCGGTCCCGCTCACGGTGATCCGAGAGTGCCTGGAGATTGCGCTGCAAGCCCCCAACGGGTTCAACTTCCAGCTCTGGCGGTGGCTGGTGGTCACCGAGCCCGACACCCGTGCCGCAATCGCCGAGATCTACCGGCGCATGGCGCTGCCGGCCGTGGGCGCGCTGGCGAGCCAGGTTCCGGCCGACGACGTCGGCACCAGGAAAGTCGCGGACTCCAGCCGCTACCTGGGAGAGCACCTGGATCAGGTGCCGGTGTTGGTGATTCCGTGCCACGTCGGCGGCCTGGCCGAGAACCGTGCGCTGTTCGCCGAGCTGGGCTACGACTCCGACCTGGACAATATGGCCGCGTCGGCGACCTACGGGGAGATCTGGCCGGCGGCCTGGAGCCTCATGCTGGCGCTGCGCGCCCGCGGGCTCGGCTCGTCGCTGACGATGATCCATCTCGGTGCCGAACCGGAGGTCGCCCGGCTGCTCGCCATCCCTGACGGCGTGTCGCAGGCCGGGCTGATCCCGGTCGCCTACTTCCGTGGTGAGGATTTCGCACCCGGGCCGCGCAGACCACTGGCCGAGGTCGCCTTCCAGGACCGTTGGAACACGCCACTGTAGGGGCCTTCCGGCGAGAGCGGCCCCACTACTGTTCTGCGGTGCTCTTCGGGTGACGATATGGGGGGGATGGTGGTGGGGATCTGGTCGGTGGTCGTGGCCCGTACCAACGGTGTGGGGTTGTCGTTGTCTGTCCCTGCCGGCACTGCCGGTTCCAGCTGTGTGACCGGGGTGTCGGTGCCCCGACGGGTCGTGCGGGGCTGACCTCGTCGCTCTTTAGCGGAAGGCACCGCAAGCCCGCCACCGATGGAGCGATCACTCCCCATGTCCACCGTCTGAGGCCACACCCCGAGCTTCTCGGCAGCCTGCCCCTCCGAGTCCCTGAGCACACCGCAGACCGATCCGCGCCCGCTGGGCCACGACCTACGCCGAGACGTGCCCCGCGCGGGACTTCAGCCTGCGCCGATCCCCATCACGAACGACCGAGGACCGCGTCCACCGCCCCCGTTCCGCCATTCAGACAGAACTTCAACTCGTCAACGAACGGACAACGCAGAACACTCGATCACCCGCCACGAAATCCAGTCACGCGGTGGCAGTGTTGTCCATTGTCCGCTGTCCGGAACACCCACACTGGTGCCCGCGGGGGTCGAGAATCACCTGGAACCGTCATGGTCGGGAGGCGGCATGTGCGGGGCGTGCCGAGACACGTGGGCCCGCTCGGCCGGGAAACGCTCCCGCGCCTGAGCCGTCAGTCCGGCTTGCGGGCCACCCCGGCCACGGTCAACCGCCTGTCGGTGGGCACACGGTCCGGGTCGACCGGCTGGTCCGGACGCCACAGCACGGGGAATACAAGCCCCGGATCGACCAGCTCGAAGTCACCCAGCAGGTGGGTGATCTCCTCCGGCGTGCGGGCCCAGCCCACCCCCATGTTCTCCCGGTTAATGCGCGCCAGCTCCTGCTGGTCGGGAATACCGGTGTCGACCATCGAGGTGAAGAACAGGTAGCTCCCCGGCGCCACAGCCTCCCGATACTCGGCCATCACCTCCTCGGCGATATCCGGGGACAGATAGTGCATCATGCCCACGAGCATCACCGCTATCGGGCGGCGAAAGTCCAGCAGCGCGTCCACTTCGGGATCGGCGAGGACCTGTTTCGGGTAGCGCACGTCTGCGGTGACCACCGTGGTGTTGCCGTTCTCCGCCAGCAGCGCGCGGCCATGGGTCAGCACCACCGGATCGCTGTCCACGTAGGCCACCCGCGCGTCGGCGTTGTACTCCTGGGCGACCTGATGCGTGTTCTGCGCGGCGGGCAATCCGCTGCCCAGATCCAGGAACTGGTCCACCCCGGCGTCGCGGGCCAGGAAACGCACCCCGCGGATCAAGGTGCGGCGCTGCTCCTGTGCAGCCTCCTTCAGACCCGGAATCTGTGCAGCGGCGTGCTCGGCGAGCTCCCGGTCGACGGCCACGTTGTCCTTGCCGCCCAGCAACGCGTCATAGGCACGGGGCATGCTGGGCTTGGAGAAGTCCACCCCGGGCGGGGGCCAGTGCGCCCCATCATCAATGTCACTCATGATCTCATGCATCCCCGTATGCCTGATTTGACCGAATATGACACACACTACCCATATCGCCCTCCTGGCCACACTCGTAAAGCCCAGAGTCACGTCCCGAACATTTGCGCACGCACGAAGCCAGGGAACAACGGCCCTTCCTCAGCGCTCGGACTTTCACAGCAGCAGGTCAGGCGACAGATAATGCTGGTTACGACGAGCGAATGCGCTGCCGTGTATTCCTCGCAGCGATCCGGTGCACCCGCAACCGCGCCTGGAGCCAGGGCATAGCCCATGGGGCATTCCCAGTGCGGGGGAACAGCCAGTGCACAGCCCATCTCGTGCCCTGCTACCGTCACCACCCCACTCCATGACCGGGCTGCGCTCGCGGCGAAGCCCCACACCTCGCCCTGGCCAGGCAGCGACTTTCCGAACACCACCAGCACCGGCCTACCGTCTCTGGGCCTGCCAACACGACTGGCGGGGATACGCATACCCGCTCGCCCATGGCCGTTCCTGAACGGATACGCAGTGGGGCTCCCAGCATTCGTCCTCGCCGAGCTGTTCTCCTATCCCCCACCCGGGGGGTAGCGTTCTCGTCGTCGAACGCCGGGAATCCACAACACCCGGCCGGACCAGAGGGAGGCAGGTGCAGCACCATCACGGTTGTTCCCCACTCCGAGAATCTCCTGGCGATCAGTGACCTGCATATTTCCCACCCCGCGAACCGGGAGGTGCTGGCGCAGCTGCGCCCCTGGACTCCGCAGGACTGGCTGATCGTGGCCGGTGACGTGGCAGAGCACGCTGCGGACGTCACTCGGGCCCTCGAAACGCTTCGTGAGCGCTTCGCCACCGTCATCTGGGTCCCCGGAAACCACGAACTGTGGACCCATCGCGCGGACCCGCTGCAACTCCGCGGTGAGGAGCGGTATCTGTACCTGGTGGAAGCCTGCCGCGCCCTCGGCGTCATCACGCCGGAAGACCCCTACCCGGTCTGGACGGGGCCAGACGGCCCGGTCTGTGTCGCTCCCCTGTTTCTCCTGTACGACTACACCTTTCTCGCGCCGGGAACCTCAACGCCCGAGGAGTCGTTGGCACAGGCGTACGCGACGGGAATCGTGTGCACCGACGAGGCGATGCTGCACCCCGACCCCTATCCCACACGTGCGGCGTGGTGTGCCGCGCGGCTGGACGGCACCGAAGCGCGACTCGAACAGGCGGCGGCACAGCTGCCCACGGTGCTGGTGAACCACTGGCCGCTGGTTCGCGCCCCGACCCAGGTACTCCGCTACCCGGAGTTCGCCCAGTGGTGCGGTACCGAACACACCGCCGACTGGCATGTACGTTTTCGGGCCCGGGCCGCCGTCTATGGCCACCTGCACATCCCCCGCACCACCGTGCACGACGAGGTCCCGTTTCACGAAGTCTCGGTCGGCTACCCACGTGAGTGGCAGCCACGGGGTGGCCCCAGCGGACTGCGCCGGATCCTTCCAGAGGCGTCCGGCGGTGACTAGCCGCACAGTGCCGCCCCACCGGGGCTGCGATTCCGGCTACGGAGCTCGCGGGTGGCAGCGCCGCCCGGCTGCGACAGCTATGCCCGCCGGTGGGAGCGCATCACCGGATGATCGCCGCAATTCCCTACCTTCTGGCCGAGAACACCGGAATGGCTCGCAACCAGGACCACAGCCTCGGCGATCGTCAAGGCCACAGCTTCAACCGCGCAGCGCTTATGGGAAACGCCCCTGGCTCTGGTACCGGTGCCGAGCGATATGGCCCGTCGCAGGGCGTGCCGCCACAGATCCCGGCGATCGAACTGCACGAACCCCGCTCACCCTTCCCGCATCGCTGGAATCGGGCCATGTGGCAGGCGTTGCCGGACAACCCGCGACCGCACGCGCCCCGATCTCGGCCACCTCGCCGTGGCGACAGTAGTCTTGGCAGGTGTTTTCACCACACGGTCCGTCGCTTTGGGAACTGGCCACCCAGGCGCTGTCCTCGGTCGAACGTGGCTATGACCTGCTCGCGCCAAAGTTCGACCACACCCCGTTTCGCACCCCGGATCCCGTTATCGACGCCACCACCGCGGCGCTGCGCCCGCTGGGCCCGTTCGAGCGGGGCCTGGACATGTGCTGTGGCACCGGAGCGGGAATGCGCTCCCTCCACTCGCTGTGCATGGGACCGGTTGTGGGCGTTGACGTCAGTGCCGGCATGCTCGCCCAGGCACGTGAAGCCGCCGCGGACTCCAGGTGGGTGCGGGCCGACGTTCGGGTCCTACCCTTCCGCCCGGGCTTCGACCTGATCGTGACTTTCGGCTCCCTCGGGCATTTCCTGCCGGAGGAACGACCCACACTGATGGCCGAGGTGTGTCGGGCTCTGCGCCCCGGCGGCCTGTTCGCGTTCCCACTCGGTGCGCCCCCGCCTGCCACCTCACTCGCGAATTGGGCCCTGACCGGGTTCGACCTGGCGATGCGGGTGCGCAACGCGGTGTGGCACCCACCGTTCGTCATGTACTACCGCACCTGGCCACTGCACGCTGTGCGGACCGACCTGCACCACGCCGGATTCACCAGCACGACCATCCCCATGGAAACTCTGGGACGCCGCACGGACGGAACTCCCCGGGCCCGGCTGGTCCTGGCCCATAAGCCCCACCCGTCCGAGTGACTGCACACCGGGGGCGGACAAGCATCCACACGAAGTGTGCCCCGGTGGCCCCGGGCCGACTGGGGTATCGCGTTGCCACGGCGTTGAGCGCGAGGATGCGCTGGCGGGTGCGGCTGAGGTGCCCGCCGGCGGGTGGTTTCGGCGGTGGGTCCCGCGTGCTCCGGGCTGGCGGTGGTGGTCGCAGCCCCCGTTTTCGTTCGGAGGCCGGGTGCGGGTTCGGACATGGGAACTATCCGTTGCGGGGATGGTGGTGCCGGTGGTCCTGCGACGGAGCGCCCCCAAGGCGCAACACCGCCGGCGGCCAACACGGCCCGCACGGGTGACCGCACACCAATCTCCCCCGGAAGCCGCCACGAGGCCCCTCCGGAGGGAGCCCCCGATCCGTGTGGCGACCGGTCCTGGTGGACGAGCAGGAGAACGAGGGAGGGCGGATCATCACCCCGAGTCGGGACGGGCCGGCCTGGATCCACGCGTTGGGGACCCGTACCTGGTCCGATATGCTCCGACCGCCTGCGCCAGCCTGCGGCACGCCCCTCGGGGCATTCGGGGACACAGCTTCCCTCACGACGAAAACGCCACCGCAGCACACAGGGACTCCATAGCCGCCGTGAAGGCGTGGTCAGACGGGGTGCCGTAACCGATGACGAGGCCATCTCGGCGCGGCATCGCGCTGTCGGGATGGCGGTAGCCGCTGAGACCGTCCAGTGCCAGGCCCTGGCGCTTGGCGGCACGGAGGGCTACCTTCTCCGTGTCCGGGGGAAGCTCGACAACGGCGTGCAGGCCCGCGGCGATTCCGCTGACGTGCACGTGTGGAGCGTGCTTGGCGAGTACCGTCACCAGCTGCTCTCGCCGCCGCCGGTACTTCGTGCGCATCCGGCGTAGGTGGCGGTCGTATGCGCCGCGGGAAACAAAGTCAGCCAGGATGAGCTGCTCCAGATGTTCCGGCTGATCGACGAGGAGAGAACACGCCACAGTGTCTCCCGTATGGCCCGGCTGCTGGGCGTGTCGCGGCAGGGCTACGACAAGCACGCCAACCGGACCGGAGGTGGCCTCTCAGCCCGCGAGCGGGCCGATGCCGCGTTGGCCGAGCGGATCAGCCACCACCACACCCGCTCGCGCGGCACCTACGGCGCCCCGCGCATCCAGGTCGACCTGCGCCAGATGGACGGCATCCGTGCCGGGCGCAACCGCATCACCCGCCTGATGCGCGCCGCGGGACTGGTCGGGGCGCACCGGCGCCACTCGGCCAACGCCCAGCTCAGCCCCGCCGACTATGAACGTCGTCACACCGCAGCACTGGCCTCAGCGCCGCATTCACCCTCGCTGACCAGCGAAGCCGCCTGAGAACCCAAGCTCACCACCTGTCAACTGAACCGAAGCAACTTCAGTGCGCCGGTTGAGCACGATGTTGTGGGCGGCCAGCTCTGCGGTGATCCGGGCCGCGGGCCACGTGTACTCGCGCCGCCAGGTCTCGATCATGGCCACGACCTCGCCCGAGGCGGCCCGGGGGCTGCGGTGCGGGACCGAGGAACGCTCGTACAGGCCGGTTGCGCCATAGCGGCGATACCGGTTCACCCATGTGGAGGCACACGCCCGCGAGATGCCCATCTCGGCGGCCACGTGGGCGATCGGGCGGCTCATGCAACGCTCGATCAGGCGGCGACGGCCCTCGACAGACAGCGGCGCATTACGGTGAGACACGAGAGCAGGTCCTTTCAGACGGCTCGATGAGTCGCTCGCACTTCTCATCATCGCCACCAAGGGCCTGCTCTCCTCATCTCACCCAGCCCCCAGCGTCAACAACCCCCCACCCCGCAACACCTGGCGGTGATGTGCTGATCCGCGGAATGCGGTGTAGTTGCAGGGCTTTGTCCGGGTCGGTGTGGGCGCGGCGTGCGGAGGCGAGGTTGGCCCACCCCGCGGCCTGAAGGGCCTGGCGGGCGATGTCGGCCAGACACCCCAGCACCACCGGCAGCGCCCCGGTGCGGGCTCGACGCGCATCTTCATTCCAGGTCACGTCTCGGATGTGGTGGACGGCCTCGATGGACCAATGCCGGCGCAGGCAGTCTGCGAGCTCAGCGGGCCGCGCCGTGTGAGCGGGCAGGTCGGTCAGGGCCAGAACCGTCTTTGTCGCGGTGCGGGCCGTGCCGATGCGGCGGATGCGGCGTTCGATGAGCAGTACCTGGGCGGCGTGGGGAAAAGCGATGCCCAGACCGTCGGCGGCCAGGACCTTGATGCGGCGGCGCTCGAAGCGGTCGCGGTTGCGCTGCCACCCTTCGTCGTGAGCCCAGCCCACCTGCGTCCAGGGCAGGTCGGCCAGGCGCGCGTGTAGTGCCGCCCGGTTGGCCTTGACGTAGAAGAGGTAGTGGGCCCCGCGCCGGTGCAGGTAGGAGGCGTGGGCCTGCACGGTGTGCAGCGCGTCGGCGGTGATCAGGCACCCGGTGAGGTCGTCGTCGGCCAGGCGGTCCAGGGCCCGGTGAAGGCGGCGGTCTCGGTGTGCTTGGCGCCGATCGCCTGGGCGGTGGTGACCACCGCGTTGCTGTGGCGTGCCAGGTGGAACACCCCGGCACGGGTGCCGTCGCCGCGGCGCGAGCCGCGCATGGCCTTGCCGTCGGCGGCCAGGCATGCTTGGCGCGTCCGGGTCACGCCAGTGCTGCACCGGCGGCGGTGCTCGCGTTCGGGCACGTCATCGGGGGTGTGCCCCTTGTTGGCGTCGGGAGCGGGTCCGGTTTGGGCGGCGATGGCCTCGGCGTGGGCGGCCCCGGCCGCCGCGATGGTGTGGGCATCGAGTCGGTTGAGAACCTCGGCGACCGTGCGCTCGGTGGGCACCGGCACCCGGCCGGTAACGGGATCGAAGCCCAGGCCCAGCCGCATCAGCAGGGCGTCATCGGCGCGGTGGGCCCATTCCACCGCGGCGGTCGCGGTGTCGTGGCCGGAGCCGCTCATCGCGCAGACCACCATGGCCAGGATCGCGGGCAGCGGGTAACGGATGCCCTGCGGACGGCGGGGGTCGGGGACCGTGGAGAGGTGGTCCAGCAGGCCGGTGAGGGGTTCTTCTGCGGTCTCGGTCGCAGCGTGGGCCCGTGTGCGCGAAGATGTGGAGGCGGGCATGGCGCTTTCATGGATCGTGTTGTCGTAGCAACTCCATGATCCAACGGCGCCGTGCCCGTTTCCTCAT
>NZ_JAVLVT010000001.1:1097515-1189428 GCF_031628175.1 Lipingzhangella rawalii
ACGCAGCACCCCGTTCGGGTAGTGAAGCGCACCCCGCACGCCCGCCAGGCGCCCGAGGCAGGCCACACTACCCCGAACCACCGACCACCCCCGGCTCCCTCGCCCGACCTGGGTGGCCCCGAGACGGCTATGGCGCCTCGGGGCCACCCCCAGACGACCAGAGCCCTCAAAAGCCGATGGGGGCGACAAAAAGCCGATGAGGGAGACACGCACCAGACAAACCCCCACCCAACCCCCCGGGAAGCGCCCCCTGCCCGGCCCGGCAGGCCGCCGCCCCCACCACACCCCCCGCACCACTGACGGCGAGATCATCGAAGATGCCCAGTTGGTGGCCAGCGAACTGGGCACCAATGCGATCCAGTGCACAAAACCCCCATCAACGATCTCGGCCGCCCGCGGATGCCGGACAATCGACGCCGGTTCCGGGTTCACCTCGGCGAGCTGGATTCGGACCGCCATCCCGCATGTTCGGCGTGCAGCCCCCGCCTCCCCGCCCGAAAAGAAGTCGCCATGATCGAAAAACCGTGCGAGAATCCCCCGGCTTGTCACCATTCATCCCGCATACGACCGGAAATCCGTATTCCGACATGAGCCAACCATTCCAGCAGCCACACCCGGCCCCACCCCCCGCTGGCACCGGTCCAGCTCCTGGTTATCCTCCCCCCACATCTCCGCACCGTCCCTGGGCTCTCCCGGCCGCGCAGCTTCCGGGGCCGCCTCCCGCCGGGTACGGAGCCCGGGCGGGTGCCTACGTGGTGGACCTCCTTCTGGTGGTGGCGATGTTCCTCATCGTCTTCTACGGGGGCATGTTCCTCGTGATCGACCTGACGGGCGCCCAGGGCCAGCAGATGGAAGACGCACCGGAGCCGGCGATTGCCATGGTCCTGCTGATCCCGGGGACAATGCTGTTGGCCTTCGCCTACTTCTGGCTCATGCACGCCCACTCGGGGCGCACCGTGGGCAAGCTCCTGTTCGGCATCAAGGTGATCTCCATACAGACCGGCGAACGGCCCTCCCCAGGCCTGGCTGCCGGCCGGGTGCTGGTGCACTGGGGGCTGAGCTGGGTCGGCTGTGTCGGCTGGTTCCTCGACGTGCTGTGGCCGCTGTGGGACGAACCGTACCGCCAGGCCGTGCACGACAAGGCGGTCCGCACCCGTGTCGTGCGGGTGCGGGGATCCCAGACCTGGGATCCACCGCCGTACCCGCAGCCCCCGGCAGCACCACCCCAGTCGCCCCCGCAGGCGCCGGCGCCACCCCGCTAGCGGCACGCCGGCCCCGCGGATCGGCGCGCCCCGTGGGGCCGCCGGTCAGGAAGATGCGCCGGTTGGGTGGGACCCCAGTGTGGTCAGGACCTCCCGGGCCACGGACCGCGCTCTCGTGGGGTTGTCCCAGAACACCATGTGGCCAGCGTCCTCCACCGCGACCAGGGCCGCGGCCGGGTTGGTGGCCGCAGCCTCGGCGGCCCCCTCGGCGGTGACCACCGGGCTGTCGGCCCCGTACACCAGCGTCGTGGGCGCGGGCACGGACGGCCAGGTCGCGAAAAAGTCCTCGGTTTCGAACCCACGGTGGGTGGCGTCGATGGATTCCGGGTCGCAGCTGGCGAGCCAGCGGGCGCGCAGTTCCCGCTCCCGTTGGGACCACCGTGGCCAGGACTGGGCGACCTCGGCCGCGGTGGTGCCTCGTTGGGCCTGCTGTAGCTGGCTGCGGAACATCTCCAGTGTGGTGGGGTAGGGGCCGCGGCCCGGCCCGCTCATGGGCGGGTCGACCAGGATGCTGCCGCGCACCGAGGTGGGCGCTCGAGCCGCCGCGACGGCGGCGATACGGGCGCCCAGGGAGTGGCCGAGCACGATCGGACGGTCCAGTTCCAGACCGGTCATGATCGCGTCGACGTCGTCGGCGTAGGCGTGCAGGGTGTACTCGGGTGCGGCGTCGGACAGGCCACGTCCGCGCAGGTCCACCACGATCGGCCGGACGAGGTCGGTCAGCTCGCGGGCAACGAAGTCCATGCTGATGGCGGGGCTGGTGATGCCCGGAAGTACGAGGAGGGGCACACCGTCTCCGCCGTAGTCGAGTAGGTGCAGTCGCAGGTCACCAGAACGGACCCACCGCCCGGTGGCGGGAACGTCGGCGAGATCGGCGAGGGCCTCCTGGGTGAGCAGGCGGTCAGTCATGGCGGTTCCTCCGGAACGCGGGGTGGCGGGTCAGGCGGTGGTGAGCGCGGTGAGGTAGGAGCACGCGTCGTCGAGATCGATGACGTCGCCGTACTTGGCCTGGATGTCGAACAGGTTCGCCTCGTGGGGACCTTGGGCACGATCGCCCACGCACGCGCGGGGCACCAGCACCGAGAATCCCGACTGAACGGCGTCCACGGCGGTCGCGCGCACACAGCCGCTGGTGGTGGCACCGCAGATCAGCACGGTGTCCCGGTTGAGTCCGGTGAGCATCGCCGCGAGCGCGGTGCCGAAGAACGCGGATGGCCCCTTCTTCACCAGCAGTGGGTCGGTGTCGTGGATGGGTAGGCGTGGGTCCAGGGCGACCGCGTCACTGTTCTCGGTGAGTGCACGCATGCCGCGTGCCTTGTCGAGCCAGCGCACCGTGTCCCCGGCCAGCTCGGCGGGGGTGTAGGCGATCGTGGTGTACAGCACCGGTATTCCGGCGGGGCGGGCGGCCGTGATGAGGCGTGCCGTGGCGGCGACGACGTCGGTGAGGTCGGCGCCGGACGGGTAGCTGTCCTCGGTGAAGCCGCGGGCCAGATCCACCACGACGATGGCGGGGCGGCTACCGCGTCGAACGTCGCCGCCGAAGCCCGCGTGGGCGTAGGTGGCGTCCGTGTGGTGGCCGTGGGTCGATGTCTCCTCAGCCACGGTGGACCTCCCGGAAGTACCGGAGCTGCTTCTTCTGGGCGGAGAGCCGGCCCAGCAGCCACCCCTGGAGCACGCCGACGCCGAAGGCGGCCACGTGCGGGAGGTAGCGGGCGGCTGGCCCGAGGACGAGGCTCAGGCCGTCGAGCTGGTCTGTGGTCGTGGTCGCCGCGCTCGGTGGTGCTGCGGGGGCGGGGACGGCCCCCGTGGCGTCCTCGCCCCCCGCGGTGTCGGTGGATGTGACGGTTCCGGTGGCCGGTGGGGTTCCCGGCGCGGTGTCGTGACTGAGGAGTTCGGCGAGGTTCGTGGCGAACTGGGTGAGTAGCCGTTCGGAGACGAGGGCGATGGCTCCCTTCCCGAACTGTGCGATCTTGCCGCGGATGAGCAGGTCGGCGTCGATCGTGAGGAGCGATCCCTCCCCGTTGTCGGTGATGGCGAGGCGCACTTCGGCCTCGGCGTCGCCGCTTCCGTGGGTGTCGACGCCACGCGCCTGTGCGTGCAGGCTGCGGTTGGTGGCGTCGACGTCGAGGAAACGCACGGTTCCGGAGTAGCTGGCGGTGACCGGGCCGACTTTGACGGTGACGGTTCCGTGGTAGGTGTCCCCGTCGCGGCCGTCGAGGTGAGCGCCGGGGACGCAGCCCGCCACCCGCTCGACGTCGTTGACCAAGGCGAAGACCTGGTCCGGTGGGGCGTCGACCGCGACTGTGTTCTCTAGTTTCATGGTGGGTTCCTTAGGGTGACCGGGGCGTGTCGGGCTGGCCGTGTCCGGGATCGGCCGCGGCCCTGGCCGGGCCGGCAGGAGTGGTGGTGTCTGCTGCCTGCGTTGCGCTGGGTGCGGCGGCTGGGCCTGGTGCGCAGCGGCGTTTCCGCGCACAGTCGTCCACGGCCTCCACGATGGGCTGGTAGCCGGTGCAGCGGCACAGGTTGGCCGAGACCGCGGCCCGGATCTCGGATTTGGTGGCGTGGGGATGTTCGGTGAGGAAGCCCTCGGCGAGCATGAGGAAACCGGGGGTGCAGAATCCGCACTGCAAGGCGTGGTGTTCGGAGAAGGCACGCTGGAGGTCGTTGGGGGCCTCCGGGCTGCCCAGCGACTCCACTGTGCGGATATCGCGTCCCTCGGCTTGGACTGCGAACATCAGGCAGGCGCGTGCGGGCGCTCCGTCGACGAGGATGGTGCAGGCGCCGCAGACGCCGTGTTCGCATCCCACGTGGGTGCCGGTCAGCCGCAGGTCGTGCCGGATGGCATCGACAAGGGTGCGGCGGGCGGCAACGAGGAGTTCGTGGTCGTGGCCGTTGACGGTCAGGGTGATCAGGTGCTGCTCGCTCATGGGCGGGCCTCCAGGGCTCGTTGCACCGTCTGCGGTGTGATGGGCGTGGCGTCGAGCTCGATGCCGGTGGGCCGGAGTGCGTCGTTGACGGCGTTGAGTACCGCGGCCGGGGCGCCGATGGTTCCGCCCTCCCCGACACCTTTGGCGCCGCTCTCGGTGAGCGTGCAGGGGGTTTCCAGGTGGTGGATCTCGACGTCCGGGATCTCGGCGGCGGTGGGGACCTTGTAGTCGATGAAGCTGGCGCAGGACGGTTCACCGTTGCTGTCGTAGGTGATCTGCTCGAAGAGGGCTCCGGCGATGCCCTGGGCGATGCCGCCGCGACACTGCCCCTCCACAATCTGGGGATTGATCGTGACGCCGCAGTCCTCCACGCACAGGTACCGCAGAATCTCCACCTGCCCGGTTCCGGGGTGCAGCTCCACGACCACGGCGTGCGTGGCGTTGGCGAAGGTGCCGTCCCCGGCAGGATCGAAGCTGGCTTCGGCGGTGAGACCGGGCTCGGTGTCCTTCGGCAGTAGGTCGGCGCGCAGGTAGGCCACCGTGGCGATCTCGGAGAAGGGAAGCTTCCTGCTGTGGTCGTCGCGTTGACGCACCGCACCGTTGTGCAGCTCGACGTTGTCGGGCTGGGTCTCCAACAGGTGTGCCCCGATGTGCAGGAGTTTCGCACCGAGCCGGTCGGCGGCCAGCGATGCGGCGCTGCCCCCGATCGTCACCGAGCGGCTCGCGAAGGTCCCCCAGCCGTAGCTGACGCGGTCGGTGTCGCCCTGCTGGAGCTTCACCCTGGCCACGTCGATACCCAGGCGACTCGCGACGATCTGCGCGAACGTGGTCTCGTGGCTCTGACCGTGGTTCATGGTGCCGGAGGTGACGACGATCCCGCCGCTGGGGTCCATCCGCACCTGGGACAGGTCGAACCCGGGAACCACGGTCATCTTGCGCTTGGCGAAGGCATCGCTGGCGTATCCGGTGCGCTCGTTGAAACAGCAGTAGCCGATCCCGAGAATGCGCCCCGCGTCGGCCAGCTGTTCCTTGCGCTCGTACCAGCCCTCGTCCCGCACCAGCTGTTCACACAGGTTCAGCGACTCCAGATAGGTGCCGGGATCGTAGGTGACGGCGTTGACCCCGGTGTAGGGGAAGGTGGTGATGACGTTGCGCCGCCGGATCTCAACCGGGTCGAGGCCGAGCTCGCGGGAGGCGCGCTCGAACAGCCGCTCCATCACCATCACGTACTGGGGGCGGCTGACCCCCCGGTAGGGCGCGCTGGGAGCCTTGTTGGTGGTGACCGCCCGCCCCCGCACCCGATAGGCCGGGACCCGATACACCCCGGGCATCTCGGCGGAGGCCATCAGCGGCTCGATGCCGGCGGAGAACGGGTAGCAGGAGTAGGCACCCATATCGCAGACGATGTCGGCGTCCAGGGCGAGGATGTGCCCCTCGGCGTCGAAGGCGGCGCGGGCGTCGTAGCGCTGCTCCCGGGCGAGGAAGGCCGCACTCAGCGCGTCTCTCCGGTCCTCGATCCACTTGACGGGGCGTTCCAGGCGTAGGGCCGCGGCCGCGGCGGCGATCTCCTCCCGGCCGACCACACACTTCTGCCCGAAACCACCCCCCATGTCGGGGGCGAGCACCCGCACGGTGCGCTCGTCACGGCCCAGGCAACGGGCCAGCACCGTGCGGACCTGGTGCGGCACCTGGGTGCAGGTCTGCACCATCAGCTGTTCGTCCCGGTCGTCCCAAGCGGCAACGACCCCGCGCGTCTCCAGCGGGAGCGCGTTCTGTCGGCTCGAGCTGGCTTCGACGTGCACCACGTGGTCGGCGGCCGCGAAGACATCGTCGATGCCTTCGGTGGCGAACAGGGACACGTCCAGCAGGGTGTTGTTGGGGGCGTTGTCGTGCACGAGCGGGGCGCTGTCAGCGAGGGCTTGGTCCGCGGAGACCACGGCCGGGGCGGTGTCGTAGGTGACCCGCGCGGCCTCCACTCCGTCCTCGACGGCGTAGGGGTCCTCGGCAATGACGATGGCCAGGGGCTCGCCGACGAATCGCACCCGGTCGCGGGCCAGCACCGGCATATCGGTGGGTACGAACTCCGCGGCCGGGCGTTCCAGGATCGCGGTGATATCGCCCAGGTCGAGGTCGACGGCGCTGAACGCGGCGATGACACCGGGGGTGCGCCGGGTCGCGGTGAGGTCGAGTTCGGTGACCGTGCCGGCGGCAACGGTGCTGCGTACGAACTGGGCGTGGGCCATACGGGGCAGTGCGATGTCGTCAACGAAACGGCCGCGGCCCGTGAGCAGGCGGGGGTCCTCCCGGCGGCGAACGGAGGCACCCACCCAGGTTCCGTCGCGGTCGAACCGGGGCTCGGTGTGGTGCGGCGCGGTGGTGCTCATCGGGCAAGAGCCTCCTCACAGGCGCGTTCGATCAGGTCCCGGGCCAGGTTCCGGTGGTAGGCGGCATCGCCGTTGGGGGTGTCGGGCGGGTCGATCTCGGCAGCAGCCGCGGCGGCGCACTCGGCGAACAGGTCCACACTGGCGACCTCGCCCCGCCGGAGCACCTCCTCGGCGGCACGGGCCCGGACGGGAACCGGGGCCACGCCGCCGAGTGCGACCCGGCCGCCGCGCACGGTGTCCCCGTCGAGGTCGAGGTCGACCGCTGCGGCAACGGTGGCGAAATCCCCGTGGCGTTCGGCGAACTCGGTGAGGGCTGCACGAGGTGCGGGCCGCGGAAAAGTGACCTCGGTGATGAGCTCGTCGGGTTCGACCGTGGTGGTGTAGAAGCCCAGGAACAGATCCGCGGCGGCGATGCTGCGCTGGCTGCCGCACGGCCCCCGCACGGTGACGCTGGCGTCCAGCAGCACCGCCAGGAGGCACCACTCGGCCGTGGCGTCCGCATGGGCGAGGCTGCCACCGACCGTTCCCAAAGCGCGGATCGGGGTGTGGCCCACCCAGGACATGGCGGCCCGCAGTACCTCGAACTCGGGCCCGAGCTGCCGCCCTGCGGTCTCCACGGTGTGGTGGGTGGTCAGGGCCCCGATCCGCAGGGCGGAGCCGTCTCGGGTGATGTGGTTGAGCTCGTGCAGTCTCCCGATGTCCACGAGATGCCGTGGCCGAGCCAGGCGGAAGTTCATCATCGGTACCAGGCTCTGGCCACCGGCGAGAACCTTGGCGTCCGCGCCGAGTTCGGCAAGCAGCGCGGTCGCACCGTCAACGTCGCGGGCTCGATGGTAGGCGAAGGCAGCTGGCTTCATTTCGGCTCCTCGGCCACGGGGTCACCCCGGTGTGGCGGGGCGGCCCGTGGTGTGCTGTCCCGTGCTGGTTAGCGAACGAACTGGTAAGTGAAGGACTCGGTGTCCTCGTCGCGTAGCGGCGTGCCACGCCACAGCAGGTCGTAGGAGATCGCCGACTCTCCGTGGAAGTCACGTAGTTTCGCGTCGCGTTCGCGCTGCCGCGGGCCGTCGTGCAGGTGGTACAGCTCCATGTTGCGCAGGGAGGCGTCCTGCACCATGGCGGCGCGCGTGGCGCGTCGCGATACGTAGCGCATCAGGGCGTCCGGGGCGTGCGCCGCGGTAACGGCCCCCAGCTCCTCCGCGAGGACGGCGGCATCCTCCATGGCCTGCGAGGCCCCTTGGGCCTGGTAGGGCAACATCGCGTGGCAGGCGTCGCCCAGCAGGGCCACCCGGCCGTCCACCCACACCGGATCGGGGCGGCGATGGTACATCGCCCAGGCGCTGACAGTTTCGGCCTTCGACAGCATGGCCGACACCCGGTCGTCCCAGCCGGGAAAGGCATTGACGAGTTCGTCCGCACTGGCCGGAGCGGACCACTGCTGATCCAGCCCCGGAGTGGCGGGCACGATGGCGACAATGTTCAGGTAGGCGCCGCCGCGGATCATGTAGTGCACCAGGTGCCGGTCCGGCCCGTACCAGATGGTGCTCTGAAAGCGGTCCATCAACCAGCGGGTGGCGGGATCCGCAGCGATCCGGTCTCCGGGGATCAGCGCCCGGTAGGCCATCTCGCCGGAGAACCGCAGCGTGTCCGGGAACCCCGCGGCGTCGCGTACCCGCGACTGGATACCGTCGGCGCCGATCAGGACGTCACCAGGGATCCGCTGGCCGTTGCTGGTGACGGCGGTGGGTCGTTTTGGGGTGCTCTGGTCGATCTCAACGACCCGACTACCGGTGCGCACCTGCACCACCGGCCCGGGCCCCTCCGGGGCGAGGCAGGCATCCAGGATGACACGGTGCAGGTCGGCGCGGTGATAGTGCCAGTACGGTGCGTTGTACTCCCGTTTACACCGGTCTCCCAGCGTGGTCTGTCCGATGACGCTGCCGTCTTGCCAACGGCGGCGCACCTGGTCCTGCGGTTCGGTGTGGATCGCCTCCAACTGCTCCCGCAGCCCCAGCCGCATCAGGATCCGGCTGGCGTTGGGAGCGGTCTGGATTCCCGCGCCGACCTCCCCGAGCTGGGGGGCCTGCTCCAGCACGGTTGCCTGAATCCCCTTCTGGCGCAGCGCGAGGGCGGCGGTCAGGCCGCCGAGACCGCCTCCCGCGATCGTCACCTCGTGGGACTGGCTGGATGGCATTCTTTCCTCCAAGCGATCTGCACGAGCCGGCCCGCTGCCGGCCCAACTGCGAGGTGCGGTGGGCCTATCCCTGGTGAATCAGCTGGTCGCCTTCCCTGATCCAGGAGATGCGCCGCAGCGCAACCGAGAACCCCCAGGCGAGCAGGGCAGGCAGGAGCACGTGGAACATGGCGATCAACGCGAGCAGCTGGTAGCTGAAGCCCATGGTGGTGATCGTCATGATCTGGCCCACGAGCCCCGCTGTTCCCATTCCGGCTCCGGCGGCGTTGTTCTCCATACCAAAGATGATCACGGCGAACGGAGCGAGGATCGCGCCGGCGAGCGTCGGGGGAATGAGGATGCGCGGGTTCTTCAGAATGTTGGGCACCTGCAACATCGAGGTACCGATTCCGAGGGAGGCGAGGCCACCCCAACGGTTCTCCCGGAAACTGGCCACGGCGAAGCCGACCATCTGCGCGCTACACCCGATGGTAGCGGCGCCGGCCGCGAGGCCTCCGAGATCCAGCATCACGGCGATGGCGGCGCTGGAGATCGGAAACGTCAGCGCGAGCCCCATCAGCACGGCGATCAGCACACTCATCACGAGCGGTTCCTGCTCGGTCGCCCAGTTGATCATCCCGCCGAACTGGCGCAGGCCACTGTCGATGGCGGGGCCGATGGCCCAGGCGAGCGCGAAGCCGACGAGGATAGTGACGGCGGGCGTCACCACGATGTCCAGTTTCGTCTCTTTGGAGATCAGCTTTCCGACCTCCACGGAGAGCACCGCGGCGAGGAAAGCGCCCGCGGGGCCGCCCAGCTCGGCACCGGCAGCGCCCGTGGCGGCTGCCGAGAACAGCACCAGGGGTGGGGCGTTCAGCGAATAGGCCACGGCCACGCCGATGGCCGGACCGAGCATTCCCATGGCCAGGGTGCCGGCGTCGATCAGGAATCCCGCTCCGGTCTGCTCCCCCACGGTCTGGATGATCAGCCCGATAATGAGGGACGAGAACAGGCCGAGCGCCATGTAGGACATGGCGGTGATGAAGTAGGTGTGCAGCGAGGGACGCACACCCTTGGTTTCGAGAAAGCTACGCATGCCTTCCCCCGATCGGTTGGTGTACACAGCAGCTCGGGTCGTGGCCCAGGGACGTGCCGGGCCACGATTCAGCCACCCTGTGGCTGGTTGTCGTGTGTCGTCACGGGGGCTTCATCGCCGCCCTGTTCTCGTCGCCGAACCCGCCGGTGTGGCCTCCTCCCGAGACGGGCCGGGCTGGTGTCGCCGGCCCCGCCGGGCCTCGACGGCGGGGGCGGCGGGGCGGATCCGCCCTATGCGGGGGACACCGCCCCACTGAGGAGGTGTCCGGCATCCGGCACGGTCGTGGCCACACCGAGCTCGCGGAGCACGCTGAACGTGGTGGCCGTGGCCGCGGAGAGCACCGGAACGGGCGCCTGGTCTTCGATCCGTTGGATCACGGGCAACGACGGCATCTGTACGCACGCGGAGACCACGAGCGCCTCGGCGCGCCGCAGATCCAGCCTGCGCCAGTGCTCCTCCAGGTCGGCCGGATCCAGTCGGGCGACCGCAAGGTTGTCGGGAACCTCGAGGCTGAGCGAGTCAACAACCTCGAATCCCGCGTTCTCAATGTAGGTGATAACCGTCCTGGTCAGCGGTTTCAGGTACGGCGTGAGGATCGCGACCCGACGAACCCGCAGGGCGGACAGCGCCGTGAGGAGTGCGCCGGCGCTGGAGACGACGGGCGCCGTGGCGTTGTGGGTGCGTAACACCGTGGAGATCGCGTCCTCGGCGGTGCAGTGGTAGCCGGGGCCCTGCGCCATGATCGCCACCAGGCAGGCCGAGGTCACGATGTCCGGGCGGGCGTCGGCCAGCTCCGCTGCCGCCCGGTCGCTCTGGGCGTTCATCTCCCGTAGCTCCTCGGGCGTGACCTGGCGCATCCGGGTGCGCGCACTGTGGAACGTGAAGCGTTCCTCCGGGTGCAGGGTCTCCCGGGCCCGCAGCATGCGGGGAATCTCGGTCTCCATGGTCAGGTTCGAGCTCGGCACGATCATGCCGATGCGGTGATCCGGCACAGCTGTCTCCTGTCCTCTCCGGCGCCGGTGGGAACGTGGCCTCAGCGGCGCCGGGCTGGGCGCATCTCGGGTACGACGATGTCGCCGTCCCGCACGATCGGCTCGTCGTCGAGGAAAAGGCTGCACCCGCGCATCGGGATATCGAAGTGGCACGGGGTGTCGTTGGGGCCGCCCAGCTCGTTGTTCGGGCCGATGGAGAACATGACGTTGCCGTAGAACGAACGCAGCTCCATGCCCATGCCGCCGGGAAACTGGGTCAGCCCGTGCCACTGGGCACGCTCGTCGAGTCCCCAACCCACGTGCGACATGCCGTAGCCGCGGGGATCCTCGAACGAGGCGATGTAGGAGGCCAACAACTCCGCGTCCAGACCGCCACGGATGTCGGTGATGAAGCCCTTCTCGATCGTGAGGGTGACCGGGCTCTGTACATAGGTGTTGAACGGCAGCAGCACGTCCCCCGGCGAGAGCACGATGGTGCCGTCCACGCCGTCGTCGGCGCCACCGGTGAATACGAAGGCTGCCGGCCAGTGGTCCCAGCGGCCGGGGATGTCGGTATACCCGTACTCGCTCATGGTCGGGTAGACGCCGAGCTGATAGACGACGTCGGTGCCGCCGGGGCTGGTGATGCGCATGGTCTGGGCTTTGGCGAGGATCTCGGCGCCGACCTCAACCCGCTCCCTCAGCTCGCGGGTGGGCATGAGGCGCCCCAGGAGGGGAGCGGGTTCGACGACCGTGAGGATGCGCGTATCGGCGTCCTGAATGGCGAACTGTTCCTTGCTGAACAGGAGAAAGGTGAGGTCGATCAGCATGTCGGCCTGCTTCAGGGCCTCCACGGCGACCGGGTTGCCTGCCAGCCCGGACTCGCCCACCGCCCAGGCTCCGGAGGTGTCGCGGGCCGTGGGCAGGCGCATATGGAAGGTGTTGGCACCGAGCTCCTGCGCGGCGAACAGGAAGGCGTCGGCGTAGTCGCTGCGCTCGGCGCCGCGGGAGAGTACCGCGAGTGTCTCTCCGTCACGGACCCCGCTGAGCGTGAGCTGGCGAACGCAGAGGTCGTTCAGGCTGTTCTGGTCCATGAGTGCTCCACCACAGATTTAGTCCGGATGCTGATAATCCGTACTCGGACTATCCGGACACCAACTATCATGGACGAGCTTGGGCATCGTCAAGGGTGTGGCACGTTGAATTGTGATTCCGTTCACGTTGCGCGCGTGTGTCTCCCCCACCCACAGCGGTGTCACACCACGGCCGAGGCCCGGAAGAACCACCGTGGACCCCGCAGGCGATACCTCCGCACACACGCATCCGCACTGCCACACCGGCGGACCGGGGACCAGGCAGGTGGCTGTATCGGGCGTCGTCCCACCCGGAAGACGGGTACATTCGCCGCAGCGTGGCCTGCCGCCGAAGGCCCGAACCGCACGGAAATCCGGAAGGGAAGCGAACTGTGAACGGTGACGACCGCAGCGACAGCACCGCCGTCGAAACCGGCAGGACCGCGGACCCGGGCACCCCCTCCACCCCACCGGAGCTGATGGCAGCTCCCGGGTACCTGGTGCGGCGGCTGTACCAGGCCTACATCGCGGTATGGGCCCAGACCGTGGACGCCACCCTGACCGGCCCCCAGTTCGCGGTACTGACCGCGATCCGGCACTACCCCGGCGTGGATCAGGGGTCCCTGGCCTCGGTAACGGCGCTGGACCGCTCCACCATGGCCGACATCTCCCGCCGTCTCGAAGACCGCGGGCTGATCCGCCGCGAAACCTCGCCCACGGACACCCGACGCAAGCTCCTCCACCTCACCGAGCACGGCGCCACAGTGCTCACCGAAACCAACCACCGCGCCCGCGAACTCGACGAGCGCCTCCTCGCGGGCTACCCGCCCGAGGCGCGCGAACAGCTGATGAACCAGCTCACCCGCCTCGCCCACGACTGGGAAGACCTGAGTCAGCGATAACCGCTCCGGGCAGGCCCCATCGGACTACCACAGCCCCGGGCGAACCTTCCCAATTCGCCGAACCTCCGAAAACCCACGGTTACCGCCGCTAACCTTGCGTCATGCCTGATTCCCCCCACGAGGCCCTGCACCAGGTGATCCGGGATCACGCCGAGGTACTCGGCCGCCTCTACACACAGGTGTTCGACGAACCACCGCCCGTCCTGGGCGCGGCGACGGTACTGAACGTGGACCTCACCGAGGTTCGACCCATGATCCGCTACCCCGACACGGTGCTGCACTATGCGGGCCCGCCCGAACACATCGTGGTCGTGGAGTCCCAGACCGACCCGGATCCCGAGAAGTGGGACGCGTGGCTCTACTATCTCGCCTACCTGCGCACCCGCTACGGCTGCGACGTGACAGTGCTGGTACTGAGCCCTAACCAGAGCACGGCCAACTGGGCACGGCAGCCGTTCCGGATCGGTCCGGCACGTCGCCCCACCAATGTCTTCCAGGCCATCGGGCTGGGGCCCCAGGACATTCCGACGGTCGCGGACGCCACCGAGGCGGGACGGGACGTGGTCTATGCGATGTTCACCGTGCTGGTGCACCGCTTGGACCCGGCCCCGGAAAGCGAACTCACGGCTCTCGCCGAGGCGTTGGCTACCATCGATATCGAGACCGCGAAGTCGCTGGCGCTGTTCACCGATGCGGGGCTGGGCGCCACGGTCGCCCAGCAGATCTGGAGGAGTCTCATGCACACCCAGGAGTTCGACTACCAGTCCGGGCTTGCCGCCGAATACGAGGCCCGCGGGGAAGCCCGGGGTGAAGCCCGGGGTGAAGCCAGGGGGCGGGCCGCGGATGTACTGCGAATTCTGGAACGCCGCGGGGTAACCGTGCCGGAGGAGGTACGCGCCCGCATCCTGGACTGCCAGGACCCCGCACAGCTGACCACGTGGCTCGACCGCGCACTCGACGCCCACACCGCCACCGACCTCTTCGCCTGAGCGCTCCAGGCCACCGCCGGCACGAGACCGCCCCGGCCGGTCACTTCCTGAACCCGGTAGTGAACCTGCGGGCCGTGGCACAGTGCAGCCAGCACCGGCGCCCAACCACCAGGCACACGGCACGGGCAATCGCCCGGTCTCGTCCTGGCCGCGGCCACGCCGAACCCAGACCGGATGCCGGCCACGCATCCGGCGAGCCCGAGGATCCCGCCACCCTCCCCGCACCCGCGGTCCGCATGCACGGCGTGCTGGCCGTATCCGGCCATCGTGATCAGCCTCCCGGCGCCACACGGGGGAATCGCTGTCGGTGGATCCGTGCACCGACAGGAGGGGAATCGCAATGCACCGGCAGGGCCTCGGAGCACTCGTCCACAACGACCAGTGGACCCACCTACTCCGAGCGGGGGCGACCCGCTGGTTCGACCCGGGCGAGCGACTGATCCGCCAACACGACCACGACCGGACCGTCTACCTGCTCGTCGAGGGAACCGTGAAGGTCTACACCCACCGCCCCGACGGGGCCGAATCCCTCCTGGCACTCCGCGGCCCCGGGGAGTCCCTTGGCGAATTCGCCGCGCTGTCCGGACTTCCCCGCACCGCCACGGTCGCAGCCTCCGGCGGCCCCTGCCTGACCCGAGCCCTGCCCGCGGACCGGTTCCGGGAGATGATTCGCGAACTGGCCCTGGACCAGGTGCTGTGGCAGCACATGGTTCGTCGCCAGAGCGAGAGCGACTCCATGCGGGCGGTGGTAGCGGGACTTCCCGCGAGCCGACGCCTCGCGAGTGCGCTGGTGTGTATGGCGGGCATGCTGGGCCTGGACGTCACCGGGTGGCCGAACCGGTGCGCCCCCGAGCGGAATACCGCCCCCAGGGGCACCGTGTTGCAGTTGGGACTCTCCCAACAGGAGCTGGGCGAATGGATCGGCCTGTCCCGTGCTTCGGTTGCCGCCGAACTCTCCCGGATGCGCAGCCAGGGCATCATTCGCACCGGGCGCCAATCCATCGCGGTACTGGATCTGGACCGGCTGTACCGTCTCGCGGCGAGCGAGAGCTAGACCGTACTTCGGGGCAGGTTTGTGGGCCGGGTTGTTGGTCGGGCGGCTTCGGTGGGTGTTGTCGGGGGCGATGGCCGTGTTGCTGCTGGTGTGAGCTTGGCGGACCCTTCTCCCCGAGGGTGGGGGTGGTGTCACAGTTGGGTCAGCGCGGCGATCCGGGTCCGGATCCGTGCCGGTGTTCCCGGGCGGCGCCCCGGGAGTTGTGGTGTCGGTACGTACGCACCCGCACGCGCCGGGGTGGCCGCCGGCGGCGTCGCACCACGGTAGTCACCCGTGGCGTCCTGTTCCGGGGCGCTCCCCAACACGACGCCCAGCGGACTGTGGGTGCGGTGGGCGTGGGGCGCAGGGCATCGGTGCCGGGGCCTGGGGATCGTGTCGGGGTGGGGTTACGGAGATTCCGGCAACTCTGGGTGCTCCCCAGCGCATGGGGCGCCGGACGGGCCGCTGGGGAGCAGTAGCGCAGTGGCACTGTTGGGGCGGGCAGCGGGCACTGTCAGCACGGCGAGTAGGGGCGATGTGTCGAATTCTGGACAGAGTCCACGTGCGATAGCCACCAGAGTCGGGCGGGACCGCACTGTGAACCGACCGAGGAGCCATCGATGGACACGTCCGTCCGACACAGCACCAGCAGCTACATGCCCACCTACCGCGCCGTTCTGGCTGTGGACGCCGAGAAGTACAGCCGGGCCAGCTCCCGGCACCAGCGTCTGCTCAACCAGTGCCTGCTGGACTCACTCGGCGAGGCCTTCAACCGCAGCGGTCTGGCCGAGCAGTGGCGTACCGCCGCGTTTCCGCAGCACACCGGAGACGGCTACCTGGTGGGGGTGGAGCCGCCCTATCTGCCGTTGCTGGTCTACCCGCTCCTGGACGAGCTGCAAGCAGTCCTCGCCGCGGCACAACCCCAGCTGGCCGCCGAAGACCGGTCGCTTCGGCTCCGTCTACGTGCCGCGCTGGGCATCGGGCCGCTGCCCGACAGCGGCGGAACCGAAGCCGGTGACGGAATCGGCACCCCCATGAACGAAACCCACCGGGTACTGGACTCGCCTGTGCTGCGGCGGGCCCTGGACGACTCCGACCCGGACACCACCTTCCTCGCCGCGGGGCTGACCGGACGTGTCTACGACGACGCGGTCCTCGGCGGCTATGTGGCCCTGAACCCAAGCCTGTTCCATCCGGTAACCGCCGAGCTTCCCGACAAGAACTTCCGTGCCGAGGCGTTCATTTACGTCCCACGCCCCTCCACCCGCCCCACCCAGACCGACACGGACGCCGATCAACCACAGCCGCCCGGTGCTACGACGGCCGCCGGCCCCTCCCCCATTCCGGGCGAGGACGGCAGCGCCGCAAACACGGGCAACACCCCCGCGGCCCACACCCTGAACACGGTGCGCGACGTCTCCGGGCGGGCGGTCCAGGAGGCCCACGCCGGCGGCAACATCAACCTCGGGGACCAGACCAGTGTGGACACGCAGAACAACCTCGGTGGGATCACCGGAAACGTCGGCACGGTCGTCAACGGGACCGCCACCAACGTGAACACGGGCAGCGGCCACCAGGTGAATCACCTCGGCCCCAGGCACGGAACCGCACCCAGCGACGAGGGCGACCAGCCTACCCGCGACGGGGAATAGCACCGCCCCGATCGCACAGCCCGGCCGGCCACGTGCCGGTCCGACCGGTCCGGTGGTGCCGTGTGTCGCGTCGCCACCGGACGAGCCGCTTGTCCCCGGTGAGCCCAAGGAGACGTGTGCATGGCCACACACCCCGGCACCCATCCCCCACCACTGACGGCGGACCCCCGCGACCCACGACCGACCGTGGGCACGCACGTCCAGGGCACTGCGGAGAACGTGAACAGCGGCTCCGGGACCCAGGTGAACCTCAACGTGTCCCTGGCAGACATGCCCGAAGAGCAACTGCGCGAGTTGCTGAGACTCCCCGGAACCCAACGACGCCGCCGCCAGGACGGGGTACTGACCGCGCAGGACGTCACCTGGCACACCACGCGTTTCGTCGCTCCCCGCGGATTCCCCGCACTGTCAGCCGACACGACGCCCGACTCCACGACGCTGTACCTCACCGGACCGTCCGGCAGTGGCCGGTGGGCCGCGTCCCTGTACTGGCTGACGTGCACAGGCGCCACCGGGGCGGGAATCCGGCAGGTGCGAGATTCCGAAACCGAGGACGGGCCCCAGGAGCAGTTCTTCACCGAGCCTCCGGAGGAGGGAGAACTACTGCTGCTGGATCTCCGCGGCGTGGGCTCCACGCGGCTGTCCCGATTGGCCACGGAGCTCCCCGGATTCCAGCGCGAGGTCCAGTCCGCCAACGCCCGCCTCGCGATCGTTCTGCGGCCCGAGCAACAGGTGGTGCTGGGGCCGGAGGCATCCGGCCGCACAGTCCATATCCATGCTCCGGACGCAACCGCAGTGGTGCGCTCCCACCTGCGGCACGGGGGGCTTCCGGCGGACGAGACCGTGCTGGCCTCAGCGGAGGCCCAGCAGCTGTTGGTGCAGGCCACCGCGGGACAGGCCGCCGAGCTCGCCGAGCTCACCGTGCAGGCACACATCGCTCGACACGGCCGGGCCGGCTTTGCGGAATGCTTCACCGAGGCCCAGGCATCCTTCCAGGACTGGAGCGAAGCACTGCACGAGCTGCTGCACCAGCACAGCTCCACCACCGAACGGACCGTGCTCCTCGCGGCCGCGGTGTGTGCGGGCATGCCGCTGGAACAGGTGCACCGGGCCGCGCAGGGTCTGCTTGCCCAGGTGCGGGCTCCTGACGCGGAGGAACCGCCACCGCTGGAGCGGGCCGGGTTGACCACACTGCTGCGCCGCCTCGGTGTCACAGTGCACCCCAGCCGGCGTGTGTCCTTTCCCAAACTCAACTACGCGGCGGCAATCCGGCACCGGTTCTGGGATGACCATCCGGACCTGCATCCGGTATTCGTGACGTGGCTGTCGAGTCTGGTTCGGGACACGGCGTGGCCGCAACGCGATCGCAACACCATCGCGGGCCGTCTCGCCGAGATGTGCCTGCGGGGTGACCGACTGGACCTGGTACTGGGCCTGGTCCAGAGCTGGACGCCTGCTGCCAAGGACAACGAGTCTGGGCACACGTCCGAGCCGGAGGCGGTGCTCCTCCTGACTTCGGCGCTAACCGATCCGACAGCCGGGCGGGAGGTACGCCGCCAGCTCTACCAGTGGTCACGGGATCGGGATCTTCCCGGTGCCAGAGCCCGAGTGGCCACACTCGTGTGTGCCCGGGTGCTGCACCATAGTCACCCCCGGCAGGCCATCGTCCGACTGTTGCACCTGGCGCGTGCCGACAGCCAATCCGCGAGGTTCGCGGAACAGGAGCTCGTTGACCTGGTGCGGGATCCCCCGTCGCGCTGGCTGGCGCTGCGGCAGCTGACTCACCGGGAGACCCCCCGTCCCCGGGACTGGGAGCTGTTTGCGCGGATCACCGCGCCGGAGGTGCTGGCCGCGGACGGCGGTGCCTTTCCTCGCTGCACGCGGGAACGCGATGCCTTTCTGACCTGCGCGGAGCGGGCGATGCGCACCGACCCGGAGGCGGCACGACTGCACACCCGCCGATGGCTGGCGGCAGCCGCCACCGACTCGCGATGGCGCCACATGCTCGATCTGGTGCTGCGGGCTGGGCGCACGGCGGGCCGTACCGATGTCCTCTACGCCACGGCACGACGCTGGGTGCTGGCGGCGCCCGACGCACAGACACGGGCCGAGCGTAGGGAACCTGCCCTGTCCCTCATCGGGGAGCTGCGGTGCGGCCGTTCCCGTCCGGACCGCAGCGAGGCCGGTTCTCGTGATGCACCCACACCACAACGGTAAGGAGAGTCTGCGATGACGGTACGTCTTGGCATGGCGATCGGAGCCGCGACGGCCGCGGTGGTGCTCGCCGCGCTCCTCGTCGGCTGGTGGGCCCTGGTGGGCGTGGCCGGCCTCCTCCTCGGCGGCGGCCTGGTCTGGGCCTCCCGCTCGACCAGCCCACCACCACAGCCGGAACCACCACCGGCGCCTGCCCCACCTCCGGTGGCTGTCGAACCGGAGGCGCGGGAACGCCGGAAACACATCGTGCGGCACCCCGTCCCCAGTGCCCGCAGTGACTACCATTTTCTGTTCTCGGCGGTGGTGTGTTGGTACGGGGAGGCCCGGGACGACACGTCGGCCGGAGCGGCTGCGGTGACCGCGGTCCAGGAACAGGTGCGCACGTTTCTTGGGAACGAGCAGCCCGAGGAGTACGAGACGGTACAGTCCCGGCTCGCTGCCGCGCTCGACGACATCCGCTGTGCCCATCCCGACATCCGCGGGCTCCGGGTTGTGGACGTGCGGGTGGAGCTGCCCACGGCCGATGAGCAGAGGCTGGAACAGCTCAGCGAGGTACGCAAACGCAAGGCAGCCCGTGAGGAGGAGCGGGAGCTGGAACGTCTGGAACGCGCGTATCTCGGGGATGACGCCCTGGCCGATCCGGGGCGGGCCGTGGTCTGGTGGCTGGCCCGAAACCCGGACCGGGTCGACGAGGCGGTTGGCAACATCAGCACCCTCACGCGCCTGTCCTCCGCAGCCACGGGCCACGAAATCCCGGACGTGTACCGGGACCTGATGCGCGAGACCGGCGACCGCGACTCCCGACCCCCCGATCCCGCACTCTCCGGGCTGTCCTGGCTGGCTCCGGACCCGCACCTCGAGCACACGAGTTCCGGCGACAGCGAAGCGCTTCGCCCGGGGTGGGGCTCCGCGGACACGGATTCCGACACAGTCGACGCCCCACGCCCGGCCCCTCGCGGAGACACCGACACGGGCGAGGCACCCGAGGGCGGCTCGGTCCCGCAGCTGTGGCGCGACTGGGAACGGGTGCTGGAACACGAGTGCACGGATCGGGACGACGAGAGCCGGGAGCGCTTTCTGGATGAGGAAGTGCAGCGTATCCACGGTCGGGGACATGTCGCCCTGGCCGCGTGGCTGCGGCGACGCTTCGACATCCCCGACATCCTGGAGGACCATCGCGAACCGGACGATGCCCCGACTTCCGGCGAATGGGACCACGAAGCGCAGACGCCGAATCCCAGTGACCTAGCCGTGCAGCCACCGGGGGGCGTAGGCGACGCGGCCTACGTTGGCTTCGCCGACGCGATGCCGGAACCCACACAGGCACACCGTGCGCAGACGGCCCCCACGTCCGATCCGCTGCCGCAGACCTCGGTGGAGCCACCGTCGCGGCGGGAAAGCCACCCCCACTCCGCACCCCCGGAGCCGTGAGCGAGATGTGGGCTGCTCGGGCCGTTGTCGCAGGCAAGCCGGAGCCATCGGAGTCCACGGGCCACCGCCGAGGTCTGTGAGCAGGCCCCGGAGGTGGGAGACGCGCGGATGGCGGTGCGGCCCCGCCCTGGTGTCCGGAACGCGGGAATGGACACACCCGTGGGGACATCCCCAGGGCAGGGGTCCGCAGCGCGCAGTGCTGGCGGGGACCCTACGCCTTCTTCTTCGTGGACCGCTGGAACCTCGAGCGGATCTTCTTGACGCAGCGCTCCCGGAGTTCCTGCGTCAACTCTCGCGTGGAAACGTAGGCGAGGCGCCGCTTCTGGAGTGGCACTGACTCGGGGTGTTGGTCCCCACTGGCCGCGATGGCACCGAACACGGCGTGTGCCGCTGCCCGCGAATCGACCTTCGGCACGGGGTCGGGTGTACCCACCCGGCCCTCTGGGAACTCCTCCAGCACCGTCAGATCCCCGACAACGCGAACTCCGAGAGAGGCGATGGTCTCCGCGGACTCCGCCCCCAGTTTGGCTGCCCGCTGCACAGCCCATTCAGGGGTGGGAATCACTGCTTCGTCCCGGGGCGGTTGGTAGGCAGTCTTCATGGTGCGTACCGCACCTCGACGGACGTATGGACCATAGAGTCGCTTTCGCCAACCGCTCCCCTTGAACTGTATGTTGAAGTTCCGCAGCAGTTCGGTTTCTCCGTAGGACAACGAACGGTTTCCCTGACTCTCGTCTGGAACCAGGAAATTCTCCGGAAGGTCGAGAAGGTTCTCGAAGCTACGCAGAAGCATTTCGCGATCGGAGTCGTCGATCGCGATGACGGTCGTGTTCTCGGGGCCGACCACGCGAGCCCAGCGTTCGACGAGTTCTGCCTGGTGGTGCCGCCGCCAGAAGGTCGGGCTCGGCCAGGTGTAGGGCGGCTTATTGAAGAGTCCGTCCAGCCATTCTTCGTAGCCGACCCGAAGGCCGCTCTGCACGTACTGTTGCCACTGGGCTGGGAGAACCTTGGACAGGGGCCGCAGGGTCACGACAATATGGACCTGGTCTCCTCCCATATCCTTCACGATGCGCCGAACCTTGCCGGCTTTGGCTTCGGAGAAGAACTCGCTACTGATGAGGACCCGCTCGTCGGTGACCCCCTCAACCTGGCGCACGAGGCGTTTCCACAGGTTCTTGTCCTTGTGGACCTCACCGAACATGGGGGGACGTCCGGTCACCTGCTGAACCGCCTTGGCGGGCTGCCTTCCATTCCCGACGTACCGCCCAGTACCCATATATCGGAGATTGTGTTCCGGAAGCCGGTCCAGCGCGAGCTTGAATGCTCCCTGGATTGCGGTTGTCCCGGTCTTGAATGGACCGATATGCAGGAATCTCGTATTACTCGGAAGTCCACCTATTTCTGATCCCAATTTCTCCCTCCGGGGACTGGGGGCGGAGTGGAACAACACCTGGAATCCACCTTCTTCCCCACGCCCCAGCGCAGGACCGGAGGGGTTCGGTAGATTCTTACGAGACCGAGGATACCAGCACCAAAACGACGGAGACACTGGCAATACTGACTGATATCACCACGACCCGGACACTTTTGCAGCATGAAGACACAACCATGAATCCACACGAAAAATACGTTCGCGTATCGTTTCAATATACGTTCTGAAACGTACTTCTCGAGCGAACCGTCGTTCCCGATCCCACCTGCGGTTACGGTGAGGCGCCGCACGACGGCCCGGGTGTGCGGCTGTGACGCCTCGGTACTACCGCGCGGACCAGCCGGACCAGCGGTGCACCGTCACCAGAATCATCGGACCCACGGGGGGCTGCTGCCGGTACTGGGCGTAGCGGGCGATCAACCAGTCCAACGCGTCGTGCCAGGCGGTACCGTCCAGCTCGACCCGCGCAGTACCGTCGGCGCGCGCCCACCACAGCTGGTCCCAGTCTTCGGTGTAGTCGTCAACGAGCAGGGACACCCGGGGGTTTTCGGCGATGTTCGACAGGCGTTTGAGGTTGTGTGTGCGCTTGGGCTTGTGGTCGATACCGATCGCGATGGTGTCCGTGTCCTCGTGCACGGCAAAGGTCACCGGGACCACATGGGGCTGCGCATTGGCGTCGGTCGTCGCCAGCCGCGCCACCCGACTGTCGGCAAACCGGTCCCGAACCTGCTGCGCACTCCACCACATGCCCCCACGATCCCACATCGTCAGCGGGGGCGGGACGGCGCGGAGGCCCGGGAGGCGCCGAGCGTCCAAACCGGGTATACCCGCCCGGCAGATTCTCTGGGGTCTGGCTGTGTGTCCCTGACAATCCGACCCCAGGCTCTCCGGGCTCGGTTCCAGCCGAGGGAGGTCACTGGCCGAGCCCGGAGGCGCGGGCGTCTCAGTCCCGCGGCGGGGTGAGCAGCCCACGCCGGTAGGCCGGGACCAGACGGGGCGGGACCCGTACGGTGCGGCCGTTCAGTTCCAGCGGGACGAGTTGCGGGCGCTGCGCGGCATTCGCGGAGCGCCGTTTTCTGGTGTTCGCGCGGGACATGCGGCGCTTGGGGACGGCCATGCCGGGCCTCCTCGATGTGGTATCGGCAGTGGGTGCCGCTGGTGGGGGTTTCTGGAGCTCTGGGGCTACGCGGGACGTCCGTACCGGCGGTTGAACCGCTCGACCCGCCCGGCGGTGTCCACGACACGGCTCTGGCCGGTGTAGAAGGGGTGGCTCGCCGACGAGATCTCCACGTCGACCACCGGGTAGGTATTGCCGTCTTCCCAGTCAACGGTGTGTTCGCTGGTGGCGGTGGAACGGGTCAGAAAGGAGTAGCCGGCGTTGCGGTCCCGGAACACGACCGGGCCGTAGGGCGGGTGAATGTTCCTACGCATGGATGTTCCCTTCCCTGGTGCTGCGGTGCGGGCGCTGCTCAGCGTTCCTCCCGGAACTCGACGTGCCTGCGGATTCGGGGGTCGTACTTGCGCAGGACCAGCCGATCCGGTGTGTTGCGGCGGTTCTTGCGGGTGACGTAGGTGTATCCGGTTCCAGCCGTGGATCTGAGTTTGACGGTGGTTCGGGTCTCGTTTCGTTTCATGTGTGGCTTTCACTCTGGTGGTGGTGCGACGGGTCAGGACGTTTTGCTGGTCGTGGCCGGGGTGGACGGGTAGGGCAGCAGCGCCATTTCCCGAGCGTTCTTGATGGCCCGGGCTACGAGGCGCTGTTGTCGGGCGGTGATACGGGTGACCCGGCGGCTGCGGATCTTTCCGCGGTCGGAGATGAACTTCCGCAGCAGCGCGGTGTCCTTGTAGTCGACGTAGTCCGCGTCGCCCAGTGGGTTGGCGAAGCTTCGGCGGGACGCCCGCCCACCAATACGTCCGGTGTACTTCTTCGTCATGGTTGCCTTTCCGGAGGTACGTCGGCGAAGGGGTCGCTGGGGAAACTCGTTCCGACTTCCTCGTCGGTGAGTAGGCAGGAGTCGAGGCGTGCCACCAGCTCCTCGGCATCCAGGTCCACGCCGGTGAAGGCGAGATGCTGCCGGCGGTCGCCCACCTCGGGGCACCATTCCAGGGAGACGGAGGCGCGCCGCATCTCGGGAACCATCTCCCATGCGGCCTCGGGGAGGGAGGCCAGCCACGGGCCACCGCTGTGCACGGAAATGAGGTCACTGTGGGAGTCCCACACGAGCAGTGTGTCCGGCTGGCTGGCGATCCAGAACCGGCCGCGTCCCCGTAGGGAGCGGGCGACGATGTCCTCAAGGGCGTTGTGCAGCCGCTCGGGGTGTAGGGGCCGGGTACGGGTCCAGGTGACGGTGCGGACTCGGCCGGTGTGACCGGGGGTGTACTGCGCCCAGGCGGGGTTCGTGCGTTGGGTGGCGGCCGCGGGATCGAAGCCGTGTGTGGCGACCTCGGCGAGCTGGGGGCCTGGGGCCAGGATCGCGGCGGCCGGATTCAGCTGTTCCAGAAGGGGCCCGGAGACCACCGGGTCCGGGAGGCCGGTGGCGACTACCACGTTCGGGTACTCGATCTGGCGAGCCAGCACCTCGGCGACGGCACGGTCGTCGTTGTGGGCGATGTCGAGACCGCGCTCGTCGAGCTGCTCGTGGGTGGTGAGGTCGTTCGACACGTACTCGGCGTCCACGGCGGTGAGCACGGTTCCCAGTTCCAGGTTCTCCTCCAGGCTGATGGCCTCGGCGACGGTGTGTGGTTCCACCGAGTCCCAGGTCTCCACGACGCACAGCTCGTGTTCGCTCTCGGTGGCCAGTCGTCGCAGCAGTGGGATCAGATCCTCACGCAGGGTGCAGGAGGCGCAGGCGTGGGCGAGGTCGACCGGAACGCGGTCGCGGATGCCCCACCGGTCGCGGGTGACGCGGTAGACAAGCCCGTCGTCGATCTCCGCGAAGTCGTGGTGGACGCCCACGGACCGCGGAACGGCTGTGAGCAGAGCGTCCACTGTGCCCTGCCGTGCCGTCCGATGCAGTCCGGAAACCACCGCCACCCGCAGCGCGCTGCCGCGTTTCACGGGTTCATCCCTCCTCAGATTGATAACGATAACCATTATCATACGTCAGTGGTGACGGCGAAATGACCAGCCCCGAGGTCGGCCACGACACCAGCAACGACCAGAGCTGACAGAACAGGCAGAGCAAGCAGAACAGGCACTACACTCCACTCCGGGACCAGCCCATCGGTGGTTCCTGACCCGCATGGGTTGGGGATAACCCCCCAGACGCCGGAGCCGCCGCAACTCCACCCCGGCCAGCACGCGCACCGAGGTACGAGCGTGGGTCAGGGCCAATGCCGCGCCGATCCCCCCGTTCACTGGAGGGAACCGGCAGGATGGAGCCATGCGGCACTTCGACCTGCTCATCATCGGCTCGGGCTCGGGCAACGCCATCCTGGACGACCGGTTCGCGGACTGGGACGTCGCGATCGTGGAGAAGGGGGTCGGTTCCACCGGAGCGTTTGGCGGCACCTGCCTCAACGTCGGCTGTATTCCGTCCAAGATGTACGTGCACACCGCCGACGTGGCGTCCAGCCCGGAGGAGGGGACGAAGCTCGGGGTTCAGCTGACCTTGCAGGGGGCGTCCTGGCCACAGATCCGGGATCGGATCTTCGACCGGATCGACCCCATCTCCGGTGGGGGCTGGTACTACCGCGCACACGAGAACGAGAACGTCACCCTGTACGACGGCACCGCCCACTTCACCGGGATACGAGAGATCCAGGTGCGCAGCGGAACCGACACCGAGACCGTCACCGCGGACCGCGTGGTGGTCGCCGCCGGCAGCCGCCCCACGGCCCCCGACATTCCCGGGCTGGCCGAGGTCGGCTACCACACCAGCGACTCGGTGCTACGCCTGGACGAGCTTCCCGAACGGATGACCGTGTTGGGCACCGGCTTCATCGCCGCAGAGCTGGCGCACGTGTTCTCCGCACTCGGGGTCACCGTCACCGTGATCGGACGTTCCGGGGCACTGCTGCGCTCCCAGGACACCGATATCTCCCGACGGTTCACCGAGCTCGCCGAGCAGCGCTGGGACGTGCGGCTGCACCGACAGACCCGCCTGGCAGAGCGGGACTCCGACGGCACCACTGTGCGGCTACACCTGGACGGCCCCGGCGGGCCCGAGACCGTGGAGACCGACCTGCTCCTGGTGGCCACCGGGCGCCGCCCCAACTCCGATCTTGTGCACGCCCACGCGGGCGGGCTCCACCTCACCGAGGACGGTCGTATCCAGGTGGACGCGACCCAGGCCACGCATGTGCCCGGTGTCTGGGCACTGGGAGACGTGAGCTCGCCGTACCAGCTCAAGCACGTCGCGAACCGGGAGGCTCACACCGTGCAGCACAATGTGCTGCACCCCGACGCTCCGATCAGTACCGATCACAGCGTTGTCCCGCACGCCGTCTTCTCGCATCCCCAGATCGCCTCAGTGGGGCTCACCGAGCAGGAAGCCACACGCCGGGCCGTTCCATTCGTCACCGCCACGCAGGACTACGCCGACATCGCCTACGGCTGGGCATTGGAGGACACCAGCGGATTCGCCAAGATCCTGGCCGACCCACACACGCGTCACCTGCTGGGAGCACACATCATCGGCCCCCAGGCGCCCACGCTGATTCAACCACTGATCCAGGCCATGCAATTCGGTCTCGACGCCGACACGATGGCGCGGGGACAGTACTGGATCCATCCAGCCATGCCGGAGCTCGTGGAGAACGCCCTGTTGAACCTCCCCCGGTGACACCGGTGACCGGCCGGCCCCGTGTCCGCACCGGCCGGACATGGCGTGAATGCGGACCGGCACGAACCCGCGCCTGCCCCGGCCACGAGTGCAGCCGGCTAGGCTGGACGTACCAGCTACCCGTACCGCACCGAGGAGCACGGCGATGCCCCGCCAGCTGACCTGCCCGGACTGCGCGGAGGAGGACAATCTCTCCGGGGAGCGCACTGAGGACGGGATCCACATCACCTGCGAGGCATGTGGGGCGCGGTGGCCCCGGGACACGCCGCACACCTGCGCGACCTGCGGTGGCGACGACATCCACATGCGGGGCCAGGCGGTGACCCAGTACTCGCGCGGCACCCAGCTGTCCATCGTGGGCATGCGACATATCCCGCTGTGTGCCAGCTGCGACGCCGAAATGCTGGCCCGCGCCAACCAACAGAAACCCGTGCCCGGGCAGTATCGTTCCGCCGCGGCGGGCCGTGCGGACGGCGAGGGCTCCAGCACTTCGATCCTGCCCACCTGAGGCCACCCGCGATCGCGGCCACCGCTGCCTCGAGGACGCCGGTCATCCCTGGCCCCCGATAGCCGGCCGGCAGTGCCCGCAGGGCTGGTAGCCGGCGGCCCGCGCCTCCGGGAGTGTGCGGAATTCCCGACGGCCGGCCGTGGGAGTCTGCCGTGCGGCGGGGCAGGTGGGGTGACACACCACCGTGGTATCGGCGTTGGCCAGGTAGTGCACCCCCCTCCGGGCGAGAGCGTGCAGGTACTCAAGATCCACACCCTCCGCGGCGAGGAGATGCTGTTTGGCGTGCGCACCGAAGATGTACTGTCCGGTGGTCCCGTCCGCGCGGGTCACGCGATGGCAGGGGATCAGCAGCGGCACCGGGTTCGTGGCCAGGGCACTCCCCACAGCACGGACCGCCCGTGGCCGTCCCAGCTGGTGGGCGATCCAGGCGTAGGGGCGCAGCTGGCCGCGTGGGATCTCCCGGGTGGTGCGCAGGACCGCTGCCTGGAACGCGGTGAGCCCGCGTAGGTCGATCTCCAGTCCGGATGTGGCGCCGCTGCGTAGCGCCGGAGCAAGTCCCGCCGGGGGACGTGCTCCCGGCAGCAGTGGCCGGCGGAAGCGCTCCCGGAAATCGTCGGCTGCGGACGCGCCGGCGGGTCGCAGATAGGCGATCCCGTGATCGGTGTAGGCCACGAACACGTCTCCGAGTGGACCGTCCACGGTGACCCAGCGGGCGGCGACCCGGTCGAGCAACTGCGGCGGGGCATCGGTTGTGAGCTCGGCGAGGCCCTCCAGGAGTGGATCGTTACTCATTGCGCGTCTCCTTCGGTCAGTTCACGCAGCCGGCGAAGCCCCCGCGAAACGTGCGACTTCACGGTTCCCTCGGGCGCGTTCAGGATCTCGGCGACCTCACGTGTGGACAGGTCGAGTACGTGGCGCAGCACCACCGCCTCCCGTTGGGCGACCGGCAGGTGGTTCAGCAGCCGCGCCAGCTCGGTGGTGGTTTCGCGCTGCTCCACGGTTCCGGGCACGTCCTGACGCGGATCGGCTTCGTCCACCCCGTCGTCGGGGAGCCGGTCCGGGGGTGGCCGATGTGCCTGGCTGCGGGCGCGGTTGCGCCACAGGTTCATCAGGATCGTCATCAGCCACGCGCGGCTCATCAGTTCGGCCCGCCGCTCGGCTGTGTAGCCTGCGGCTGCCCGGTAGGCCCGCAGGAAGGTGTCAGCGGTCAGGTCCTCGGCGTCGGGCCAGCGTCCACACAGCCGCAGCGCCGCCGAAAACACCAGCGCACGGTGTGTGTCATAGAGACCAACGAACCAGTCCTCGACGGTGTCGGTGTTGGCACGGTTCCCGCCGGCTTCTGCGATAGCACTCACACCCCTACCAACCCGGTTTGCTCCTGCCAGGTTGCACCCTGTTCGCGTACCCGTCGGCCTACGGCCCGTTATACGCGAGGTGGCCTCGGATCCGGTGCGGAACTACTGCTCCGGGCAAGGCGATTCGTCGGTTAGCATCGAAGCCGATGGCGGTGCCACGGCACCGTCGACAGGGAGGGTTCGCATAGCGGCCGAGTGCAGCGGTCTTGAAAACCGCAAAGTCCATAGCGGGCTTCGTGGGTTCGAATCCCACACCCTCCGCCCACAACCAGCATCGACGCAGCTCAGGCCCGGTGCCACCTCCGAGTGGCACCGGGCCTGAGCCATGCGGTCACGTCCGGCCGGAGCCGGTCAACACCGGGAGGAGACTAGCCGTCTCCCCCGGTGTTCCCCCAGGGTTCCCACGGCTGTGGCCGCTCGGAACCGGGTCTAGGGACCTGTTTCTTGGAGTTGGAAGCGAGGTTGGACCTGGCCCGACGACGTTCACCCCGTCCCCGGTCCCACTGGCCGTTGTGCAAGGGAGGACGCTCTCCCCCGCGAGGGAACGGGATGCGCCCCAGGATCACCCCGGCCCCCACCATTCCGTTGGCCGTCGTGCGGGGGAGCGCCCCCAGGGCGCGACGCCGCCGGCGGCCAACGGGCCTGGGCGCGCGGCCGGCGTCAAGGGCACCCCCGCGATGGGACGCACTCCCCCACACCACGGCCAACGATCGGGGAGGCCGTCCGCCCTGGCAGTGCCCCAGGGTGGGGGACAGTGGTCCACTGCACCACAGCCAACGGGTGGGTGCGAGTGGTGCCCTCGGACCTCGCCTGGGCGGATCGGCGCGCATCAGCGCAGCCAGCAGCCCCCATACGGCACCGGAGCGTGCGTGGCCTGTGACCACGCCCACCGGGGCTGCCCGACCAGCACCCCGCCCCGCAGACCTCCCAAACAACACACCTAGGACGTCTCGCCGCGCAGCCGCTGGAGTGAGGTTTCCACGTCCTCGCTGGTCGCGGGCCGATTGTAGGGGAGTTTGGACAGCAGAATCGCCATCCCACACGTGTTGGTGAGCGCGGCGAAGGTCAGTCCAGCTCCGATGAACGCTGCCACGTACTTCGCGGGTTCCCAGGCAATCGACGCCAGTACCGAAACGAGCACGATCAGGCCGGCCACGAGGCGTACCTGCCGCTCCAGACTCCAGCGCTGCTCACCGTGCACCACGGGACCGCCGGCCGCGGTCCAGGCCCCCATTCCGCCGTTGAGTACCGTGGCCGTGCTCAGCCCGGCGTCGGCGAGCCTGGTTCGGCACTGTTCGGCCCGTGCCCCGGACTGGCAGACCAGAACGAGGCGTCCGCCGGCCTCGCTGACGATCCGGTCCAGGTTCGCGGTGAGCTGGTCCATCGGTAGGTTGATCGCACCCGGAATGTGCGCGGTCTGGTACTCACCGGGGGTGCGGACGTCCACGAACAGGTGTGTGCGGTCACGGTCCGGCTCCGTGTCCAACAGCGCCTGGGCCGTTGCCGCATCGACGGCGTTTTCCTGATTCTCACGCATGGCTGCTCCTGGGCATCGGCTGGGGGTTGTGGTCCGACACGGGCGACGTGCCGGGACCCGAAGAACCGCGTGGCGTCATCCGGGACACGGACGGTTTCCGCGGGCGCCGGCGATGTCGTCGCGTTGGCGCGTGGTTGCGCCCTGGTTCGGGGGCGGCACCGGGCGCCCCGGCACGTGGACCACCCGGGGTCGTGCGCCCCACGTTCCCGCACGCGCGGCGCAGCCACGGAGTTCCGGAACGTATCGACGGTGCCCGGCGCTTCGGTCTCCGCTGGTCTCCACCCTGGTCATTGTGCATAGTGACAACTCCGCATGCCGCGTGTGCATTCCCCAGATCTGGGGACGTGGTGGATCCGGCTCGGGGCTCTGGGACATGTCGCCGCCGGCCCTGCCGCCGCACACCGCTCGGCCCCCCACCCCGACCCCACCATGACCCAAATCACAGCCATGTGTTACGAGCGGGACACACAGCGCAACGACGCGGCAATGCCGGCGGGGCATGCTGGCGGGCATGGGTGATAAGCAGCGGGACCACCACGGCGCGGAACACCAGGCCGGGCTGCGCCGGGAACTGTTGGAGCTGGCAGCGATCTTCTGTGCCGGGGGTGCGGCGCATTTCGTGGTACTGAGCCTGGGGCACCGGGAGTACGGAGGCGTGGCGCTGGTCGCGATCGGGGCCGCGCTGCTCGGGGGACTCCTGGGATACCGGTGGTGGCGGGATCGGCGGGCCGGGACGCAGCGCGATCCACAGTCCGGGGATGCGCTGTGGCGCATCCGTGTGGGCGTCGCTGACGTCCCGGGGGGATTGGCCGCGCTCACGGCACGCCTGACCCGTATCGGGGTGGACATCCGGGTGGTGCATGTTCACCAGGGGTACCGGGAGGCGGTGGACGAGTTCGTTGTGACCTGCCCTCCGGGAATCTGCGCACCGGACCTGCGCACCGCCGTGGCGCAGGCCGGAGGGCGCGATCCGGTGGTGGAACCCGCGGATGCCCACCATCTGAGCGACACCACAACCCGCGCCCTGGGGCTGGCCAGTGCCCTGCTGAGCACCCGCACCTCCCTGGAGGACGCGCTGACCAGTATGTCCGGGGCACGGCGGGCCGTATGGCAGCCGGAACCGCCCACGTACCTCCAGCGGGACGAGATGGCCGGTACCAGCATGTGTCTGAGTGCGCCGGACGGGGGCGTGCTGGTCCTGGAACGCGAGGGGCTTCCGTTCACCCCGGCGGAGTACGCCCGCTGCACAGCGCTGGTGCGTCTGGCGACAGCGAGCGGAGCGCGGACACCGGAGCAGCAGCCGCGCACACCGGCGCTTGGCTGGCGGGATTCACCCGTGGAGTAGCTCTGCGATCTCGCGCAGGCCGTCCTCACCCCCGTATCCCGCCTGGCGTGCGCTGTCCGCGTCGTAGTACACGAGCACGATCGTGTCGTCGACGCGGAAGTAGGCGGTGGTGAACTCGGGCAGGTAGGCCGACTGCGTCCCCGGGCCGTCCCAGGTCACGATGTTCTCTCCGTGGAGCTCATCCGCTTCGAACTCCCACAGTGTGGTGTTGGCCTCGGCTGCGTCGCCGAACCGCAGCACCTGGTAGACGAATTCTCCACCGCCGGTATCGCGGTCGGCGGATGGGCCATAGTGGCAGGACACGCCGTGCGGAATGCGCGACTCGTCGTCGGTCGCGACGGGTGGCTCGGGAGGGCCGGCCTCCCGGCTCTCCGATGCGGGCAGGTACTCGGCCAGGGAGAGCTCCACCTCGTCCCCCACTTGGTGGCCGGAGACCAGGTCCGTGATCGCTCCGTCGCCGAGGCGGTCACACGTGGCGATATCGTCGGTGACGGTGAGTGTGTGCTCGGCCACCGTGTCCAGGAGGTCAGCGGCAACCTGGTCCGTCCACTCCTCCATCTCCGCGGGGGTCATCCCCTCTGGGCCCTGGTACCACAGGTCGAACCACACGTTGCGCTCGTGGAACAGGACGTGGCTGTACCCGTCACCAGAATTCGCCGCAGGGCTGCCGTCGGACTCCTCCCCCTCGGACCAGTCGGCCCGAATCTGGATACCGCCGTCGCCGAGCCCGATCTCGGTCAGGGTTGTCGCCACACCGTACTCGGTGTCCTCGCGGGCCCTCTCCGTAAAGAAGTCGTACCAGTCCGCGCGGAAGTCCTCCAGCCGCTCGCCGTCCTCCACCAGTTCATCCGGGTCGATCCGGGTCAGTTCAACCCCGAACCCGACTGCGCCACGATCGCCGATGGACTCCCGGTATGTGCATTCCAGGGTTTCCAGCGCCGGAAACTCGCGGATACCGGCCTCGTGGTGTTGCCAGTACTCGGGCGGCCCCGGCTGCCAGCGCGTGTCCCACTCCCCCGAGTCATCCAGGACGGGTGGTTCGGTCACCGCCCCTCCGAAATCCAGATCGTCACATCCGGGAAGTGCGGCGTAGTGGGGGCCGCCGTCAGCCGCACTCACCAACCACACCACGCTGGTGACTATCGCCACCAGTAGCGCACCTGCGGCCGCGATGAGGCTGATGAGGAGCCCGCGGCGTCGCGCGGGCGGGGCAGGAACGGAGGGCGGCATCGATTGAGGAGGGGGAGCATGCATACGGTGTCGGTACCCCGATGGTCTGTTACGAACCGAACGGCCGTCCCGATCCTAACGATGCCGCCGATCCCCTCCTGATGCGGTCCCGAGTGCCGGCGGCTATCCCACGCCTGCGAGGCACACGGTGCGCAGCAGGCCCAGGCCAGTGTGGTGCCGCCCGTCTCGGTCATTCCCGGGGCGAACCTCCGGGGCACCCGTCGACCCGCCGTCGGGGTGAATGGGCGGAGCGGCCGCACCGGCACCACCACCCAGCCGGAGAGGAGCGCGGCCGCGCGGCTCGCGGTCAGATCCCCATCCCCGGAGGAGCCTCCGGCGGTTCACTCGCTGGCTGTGTCACACCGCCACGCCGCCACGCCGTGCCCGCCGGGTCGCGGATGCTCCGCGCCGGCGCCCGACCGGGCCGGGGTCCGTGGGTGCCCGTCCGTGGACGTCGCGTCAGTCGGGCCAGCCCTCCGCGCATTCCGCGGGAGCCTGTTCCGTGTGCGGACGCAGTTCGAAGTACACGGTGCGCCGGCGGAGAAGTCGGCTGGACAGCGGAGGCCCGAGCCGCTGCTGCACCGGAAACTTGACCGTGAGTAGCCGGGCGGCGCGTTCGGCCTCGGTTCCCCGCAGGCGCGTGGCCTCCACCCGGATGGGTGCTCCCGTTCGGGTGCCGTCCGCCGAACACGGGGTGAGGTCCGCCAGCGGGTGGCCGTCCAGACGCGCGGCCGCACCCGCGTCCTCAGCAACGGCGAGGAGGACACGGTCATTGTCGAGCGCGATCCGGGTCAGGTCGTCCACCGAAGTGACACCGTCCGGATGGTAGGTGGTCAGCATGGCCAGCTTGTGCTGGCGAAGTGGCTGGAAGAGCGTGGCCACGGACATCCGCATCCCTTTCGACCTGTACTTGGGTCCCTCCCCAGTCTTACCGAAGATGTGTCCCATGTCACGTACATCTGTGGCGTTCCTCGCCAGAGTGCGGCAGATCCACCCATATGTAGCTCGAAGCCCGGCCCAGATCCCGGCAAACCCCTGCCGACGCCGCGCCCCCGCACGTTCACCGCACGCTGATCGCGCTACCCCGGTGTGGCCGGCACTCCACCCGGCCCCCCTTTTTGCCCTGGCGACTGCGGAATGCTGCCCCGTAGAACTCGGACTCGGCCGAACACGACGGTTTCCCGCCGCAGAATCCGACTTTTCCACAGGCAGAAGGACGTGGATACGTGTATCGGCCGGAAATCCACAGGGTTATCCACAGATCGGTTCAGCAGGTCAGCCAATAGCCAATCGTGGGATCAATCCCCATAAATCAGACAGAACACGCATCCGTGGTCCGAACATGCGCGACCGTCAGCCACACGAGAGCACACCGCATGCATGTCCGGTCACCGGTCACCGGACACCGACCCAACCAACCCCCCGCACGCGGGCGGCAGCCGGCCGACAGTTCACTCGGGTAGCGCGTTTCCGCCACCCGAACCCACCGAGGTCCCGATCCCCAGTTCGACACTGCGCCCACGCAGGTACCCGGCACGCGCCCCGGCCCGATGGTGAGTCCGCTCCGGTTTGGTCGGGTTGAGCTGCCCGAACCGCTCCTGGAACTCCTCCTGCACCCGATGCACGTCCTCACGCAACACCAGCTCGGCCCCGCGCGAGGACGTCTCGGCCTGCTCCTCGCCACCGGCGTCCGTACGCTCTTCCGGGTCTCCGGCACCGTCGGCCCCCTCGCGCAGACGCGCGCGGAACTCCTTGATCCGTTGCGCCACGGCAAACCCGTAGGCGCGGAGAAAGGACCGGTAGTAGCGGCTGCGTTCGGTCGCGAGCTGCGAACGGTCAGTATTACGCAGGGCCCGAATACTGGCGATGTGCTCACGCGCGCAGAACCGCGCCGAGGACTCCATCCGCATGCTGATGGAGGGGAGAAGGACACGCAGTGCGTCCAGTGCGGTGTTGGTCCCCACGATGATGAGCGTCCGCTCGGTGCTCGCCGAGGTATTGCCGCGCACGGCCGCCTGGCAGCCATAGGCGGCAGCAACGGCACCGAGCGCCTTCACCCGCGCTTTCCCGTGCCCGCCCACACCGGACACCGGAAAGTCCATCCGCGAGATCGCCTCCGGTTCCTCCCCCCGCTCGGCGCGGGCCTCCGCCTCGGCAATGGCGTGCCGAGTCATGAGTTCCGCAGCCTTCGCGGTGAAGGCCTGACTCTCCTCGTCGGTTACCGATGGGTCCTCGGCCATCCGCAGTAGGCCGCGGACCCGATCAACCATCTTTTGCCGCGTTGCGTTGTTGGGCGTGTCAGTCGACATGGAGCGTGTGGCCCCCCGTGTCCGGCTCCGGCCGCGGGCATGCGGCACCGCCCCCCGAGTCTAGTTCGGCTGCGCCGGGGACACCGACGCCACCCCGTCCACTCAAGTCGACTTGTTTCCGGCAACCACGGCGATGATGCCGAGCAGGAGCCACAAGACCGCACCCACTCCGACGCCGTACGCGAGGGCTCCGAACAACCCGCTGATCAGCGCCCCACCGAGTGCCGCCGAGATGTATGTCACGAGGGCCACCCCGGCGCCCCCAAGCCCGGCGGGCACCGCGGCGACCTGCCACGGATGGTTCCCGGCGTAGCGTCGGGCGCGTCGATCCCCCTTGCCACTGAGGAACATCCACGCACCGCCGGCCAGGGCAAAAAAGAAGATGCCGGTCATCGTTCCCTGGGAGATCGCTCCCAGCACGCCGTCGGACAGGCTCGTCAACAGGCTGATCGCGCCTGTCACCCCGCCCGAGAGCAGGGCTACCCCCCACGGCCAGTTCATCGTCGCCGAGGCCACGGCCGGGGACATCCCTGAGTTCCCGCGCTCCAGCGTCATATCTGCTCCTCACCTCGTGAGCGGATCCCCACGTCCGGGTGGGCCATGTGCTTGGCCTCCTCCCAGCGTGCCGCACGGCAGCCCGAATTGCATCGGGTCTGTGCCCTGACATACCCCTGAGGCCCGATCCCCACCACCCGGTCAACGTGCCGGATGCCGCGGAAGTGCCCACTCCAGCCAAGCACTGGAACACACATGCGCTCCCGCGTCGGCGCAGCGCTGCCGCGCCTGCGGATCGTCGGTGACGACCACCACGGTTGTGGCGTCCGCCACTCGGGCCGCCTCGACCACGGCCGCGGCCCCGGCCCCAAAGCCGTCCGTGGGAGTGCCACCAGGGGTCGATACGACCTCGACCTCCGGGACCTGTGGCGGGGGTGGCTGCTGCTCCCCCGACACGACCAGGCGCACCCGGGGAAACCAACGTCGCAGCTCCCACCGTCCCACCTCGTACGGCAGGGCCTCGGCAGCCAGCCCCGTACTCGCCAGCGTCGTCAGGTGCCGGTGCAGCGTGGCCGGGCCGCCAGCGTGGCCGGCCCCATTCCCTGTCGAACCGTTGGCGCTGGCCGTGGGCGCCACCGCGTCCACCACCAGCACCATCCGGGCGGGCAGCAGACCGCGAAGCTGCGGCCACACCCCGGCGAACCCGGGATGCAGCGTGCGGTCGGTAACCGTGTCGAGCGTGACCCACTCCACCGCGGAGCTCTCCCCATTTCCCGGGTGCATCGGTGGGCACCCGGGCAACCGCGCCAGCACCGTGTCGTAGCTCCATCGCCCGTGGTCCTGGCGATGAATCCCGACCGGAGACAGCCAACGGCCCAGTTCGTCCGGCCCCCAGTCGGCACCGGCCTGTTCCGCCCGGACCTCCTCGGTGAACTCCCGCACCGCCGCGTACATGGAGCTCTCCGAGCTGTCCCGCGCGCCTCCGGGCACGCCCCAGGTCCCACCCTGGTGACTCCACCACACGCGCCGCTGCAACAGGACGCGGTCCCGCCCGGCCGCATCCGTCCCATACAGGAGCAGCCCCGCCGCACCGTAGCGACCCCACCTGCGGGTTCCGTCATCGAGAACGACCCATCCGTCGCCGTCCCCGCGTGCCACGTCAACCACCTCCGTCCGTACCCACACTGACCGAGACCGGCCACCGGCCGAGCGCCCCGACCGCACCCCATCCACTAGGATTGTCCGGCGATGGCCAGAATGGCGCGCTCTGCCGCTTCGCTTCCGCTGTACACCCTCGACCTGGCGAGGCGGTACTGGGCACCACTGCTGTTCGTGTATCTGCTGGGAACCCTCCTGCACGGGCTCATGCTGCGCGGGATCGTCTGGCTGGGTCTCCAGAACCAGACTCTCGGCCTGCTCGCGTTCAGTCTCGCAGTACTCGTGACCCTGGCGACCACAATCGTCATGTTCCTGATGCTGCGCCCGGGACTTCCCGTGCTGGACCACGAACTGCTGGAACGTTCCCGCCGGGCCCGCGGAACGGGGGCCGACCAGCGGCCGAACGTCAACGAGCGGGAACGGCGCATCGTCGACGCCGTGGCCATGTCGCTACTGCCCTTCCTGATCTTCTACAGCGCCTGGGGGCTGTTCGCCGAGGAACTCCGCGCCTACGCCGCCCGGGCCCAGGTAGAGGCGGGACTGGACGGCTACGTGGCCATCCTCGACTTCAACCCGCTCGGGGTGCCGTTGCTGGTCCTCGCGGTGGCGTTCCTGTGCCGCACCGTGTGCGAACAGTTCTACTTCCGCAACAACAGCAAGGCGCTGGGTATTGCAACGGCGTTCTTCGAGACGGTGTTCGCGTTCTTCTTCGTGGTCACTGTCGTCGAGCTGGCGAGCACCCTCTGGGAGTGGCTCGGTCAGCGCCTGGTCTGGGTGGAGGCCACGGCGATGTTCCACACCCTGCTGGAACAGCTGGCGGAGCTGACCGCACTGCCCGTCATTGACCTCGTCCTGGGCACCGCCGCGGCCGTGGTCTGGACCTGGGAGCTACTCAAGGACGGGTTGATCCAACCACTGCTGTGGCTGACCATCGCAGCGGTCGTGTTCGGCGCCGACGTCGACCGCACCGAGACCCTGTTCCGGCCCGGGAGCAGGGCGCAGCGCGTACACGACGCCGCACTGGCCCGTACACCGGGCGTGCTGCTCCAGCTGGGGGAACGGGCCAGCCGTGGCCTGCGGGAGAAGTATCTTCCCTTTCTGAATGCCTTCCGGTTCATTCTGCGCACGAGCCCGATCTACTATCTGTCGTTCTGCCTGTACTACGCACTGTTGGAACTGGGATTCAGCTGGCTGGAGCGTGGCGTGCTGCTGGCGGTGGGTCCCGCGGACTTCCTCGGCTGGTGGTGGCCGTGGTTGGCACCGCTCAGCATCGCCGTGGACGCGCTGCACGAGGTGCTGCGCGTGTGCCTGCTGGCGGCGACGTTTGAGGTCGTGCTGCGGAGGATGCTCGACCGGCAACCGGGACAGCGGGCCCGGCCGGCCCGGATCTGAGCCGGCGGTTTCCGGGCCAGCCGCCGTGGCTCGGCAGTGCCCGTTGACATGCCCGTGAAGTGGGCTGGTGGGTTGGTGGGCTGGCACTGACGCTGTTGATGGGGTGCTCGGAGGTCAGGACCACACCGATACTGAGTGGGCGCCGCTTGCCCCGCTGAGGGACACAGCCCAGCCGTTCTGGGACCGGAACAACACGGCGCGCACGGGGTCACCGCCGAGACAACCGCCAGGCGGGCACCGGGTCGTACCAGCCAGAAAGCTCCGGCCTAATCCTCGAACTCACGGTAGGCGAACGAGGCCGCCACCGGACGTGGCGGGTTGGCGTCGAGATCCACGCCGTCCTCGGTGGGATCGTTGTCTACTGCCAGCTCCTCGAACTCCTCCAGCACCTCGGACAGATCGCCCGGGTCGGCGCCCGGCTCGATATCCAGCTCTGGGTCGTGGGTGGCGACCTCAATCTCGAACCTTAGATCCTGCACCGCCTCCTCGGGGACCTCGAAGCTCGCCGCGAGGAGTTCCTCCGTGCCGCCCGGGATCGGGCTGAAATCCCCGGTGGCGCAGCTGCCACCCCCGGTGGTGCCGGCGTCTTCCCCTTGGTCGAAGCTGTAGAGCTGTTCCCAGGTGCGCCCCTGGTCGTCCTTGGCCCGGAACCAGCAGTGCGAGTACAGCCGTTCCCCCGCGACGTCGTCCTCCGGTGTGACCAGGAAACCCACGTCCACGCGCCGGACACCGGGCTGCGGCTCAGCCTCGGCCTGGGCGCCGAGGAACTCCCAGTGGGTGCCCGCCAGTTCCACGGACGTGCCCTCCACCAGCGGAGCCGCTGGGGGGATTGTCCCGGCCTGGGACAGGTCACGCTGTTCCAACCACCACTGCCCGCCCAGGGTGAGGGGCAGGAGCACGGCGATCCCGAGCATGAACGGTATGTGAGTGCGTTGCCACCATGGCGGCATCGCTGCGCGGGCTGTGGATGGCCCCGGGGGGTACGGCGGGCTACCCATGGGTGCATGACCGCCCCACCCGGAACCGGGGCCGGGCGGGGCTGGCGGTCCGGGCCGGGCGGGTGGTGGCGGATATCCGGACGGTGGCTGTTGACCCCCGGGTGGGCCTCCGGGGGGTGGACCGGGCCGCCCGGGATACCCGGGGGGTGGTGGCCCGGGCGGTGGACCTGGCGGTGGGTGGGGTGGGCGCGCCGGGGGATGCCCACCGGGGGGTGGCCCGGACTGCGGTCCGGGCCCCCACGGGCCCGGGTGGGGCGGCCTGCCTTCGGGTGGGGGGTAGGGCTGGTCAGGCACCCGCGTCCACCTCCTGGTCCTCGGCCACTCCACCGTCCGGGGACGTGTCTGTGTCCTCGACTTCGATCTCGTCGGCCGCTTCGGCGACGCGGTTCGCGAGCTGTTGCTCATCCAGCTGGAGGTCCACCACGGCCTCGGCCGACAGGCGGGCGTCGAATCCACCGGCGATCACCCGCAGCGTGGGGTCGTCGAGGTGCTCTTCGGGGATCTCGAAGTAGAAGGTCTGCTGTTCGGGGATACCCGGGTCTAGTCGGGGTGGTGAGCTGGGCTGCATCTCTGCGGCCAGTCCGTAGGCGTGCCCGCCGGACTCCAGGCGGACGGTGTGGACGGTCGCCAACGGCTCCGTGGTGGCCGTCAGCGTGACCGGGACCACCAGCCACACCCCGTTCGCCTCGTAGCGTTGCCCGTCATCGGCTCGGAGCCCGGTTGTGCGAAGCGCGTCCGCGAACCGTACCTCGCCAACGTCCATGGTGAACCGGACCGCGTCCACTTCCTCCGCGGCCGTTCCCGTGTAGGAGATGGGTTCGGTCTGCTCGGCCGAGGACAGGGTCAGCCCGCGGGCCAGCCCGATCAGCACCAGCAGCACCACGCTGCCCAGGACGGTGACCAGGATCCGGAGCCCTCGTCCGCGCCGTGTCGACTCCGCCATCCGGGCTACTCCCCCGCCACCGGGAGGACGTACTGCCCGGCTGCGGTATCGTCCGGATTCCACCAGCGCTTCTGGTCGTCGATGAATCCCGCACCGTACTCGGCGTCCTGAACCACCAACCGAATCTCGTCGACGGTTTCCACCTCCTCTGGGACATACCAGACCAGCCGCACGTCCTCCGTGGAGCGCGGCTGCACCAGGGACACGGCCCCCGCCTCAACACGCCGTTCCAGCAGCAGCTCCGCGGACGGGTCCGGCGCATGGCCCCCCGGAAGCAGTTCGAGGTCGAGCAGGCTGTTGAGAATGGTGGAGCTGCGGACCGCCTCGTCGTCGTGCAAGGCGAGCTCACCGTGCACAACAACCTGCTGCCGAACGCGCCCGAACGATTCTTCGTGCTCCAGTGTGGCCTCGTGGGCGGTGAGTGTGAACAGGTCATTGTCGATGGACTCCCCAGGTTCGGCGGGCAGCCTCTCGCCCGCAGCGAACCCTCCCTGCGCCCAGATCCCCCCGCACAGCACCCCGACCAGCGTCAGGAAAACCGCGCTGGCGACCACGATCCGCACCGGCACGCCCGAACCGGCCCGCGGCTCGGGTGAGGGAGAAGATCGCTGATGAGCCACGGGGGAAGTTTAGGACACCCCTCTTGCCCGGAATGTCATTCGTCCGGTATCGGCCAGATCCCGACCCCGGGTGCCGCCCGCATCGGCCCGCTGGTGTGGACACGGGGTTTGCCAGTGGTCCTCGGGGCGCTAAGGTCAGTCATGACTGAGCACCTCGTGCGCTGGGCCACCGCAGAGTGTTCCGTCTCCCCCAACCCAACTCCCCGTGACCTGGCTTGGAGTAGACAACAATGAAGGCGAATCGAGTCGCTGTGGTCGCCATCGGTGCCGTGCTCGGGATCGGCGTGACGGCCTGTGGCAGTGCGGATGCTGGAGACGGTAGAGAGATCTCCAACGACTCGTTTGCCGAGGAGGATCGCACCTGGCCGTTCATGCCACCGGAGGGAACGGTGTACTGCGACGAGAACGGCGCCGTGTTCTTCCGCACCGAAGGCAACGACTACGCGGTCAACGAGGCCGCCCAGGAATCGGGAGACTACATCGACCCCGCCGAGATCCGCCGGACCGGGGAGGAAACCGACGAGGGCATGGTCACCGGCGAGGAGCCACTGGACGACGTCATCGAGGTGGGCGAGGAGCTGTGCGACTGAGCTGACCGGGGCGCCCGGCCGCGCCGGCGCGTGCCCGGCGGGCGCCGGGACCGCGCGGTGCCGCACCGTAAGCGGGGTCTTCGGCTGCGGCACCGCGGGTGGAGGTCCCAGCGGGAGTCGGTTATTCGCGAACGGTGAGTGTGACCATCGTCCAGGACACCGGGGGCAGCTCCACGCCGAGCCCGTTCGCGGTCAGGTGCACATCGGTGTTGGGGCGCAGGGATACGCGCTCGGGATCGTCGGCGGTGTTGGTGGCGTAGACATCCCCGTCCGTCGCGTACAGCGACACACACGAGCTGACTTCCACGGCGTCCAGTCCCCGCAGGGTGGTATCGACGCGCACGGCCTCGTCGACCGCGCGGTTCACCAGGAACAGCGCCAGGGCACCCGATTCCTCGTCGACGGTGGCGACCGCGTCCACCACCGGAACGGCTCCGTAGCGGTCGGTGTGGCGGGTTGGGGACACGGGCTCGACCCGCAGCACGTCACCAGCGGCGTTCGCCGACATCGCGGCGAAGGGATGGAAGATGGTCTGTTTCCAGGCCCGGCCGCCCGGTTCGGTGACGATGGGGGCGATGACGTTCACCAGTTGGGCCTGGCAGGCGGCGGTGACGCGGTCGCTGTGTCGCAGCAGGGACATCAGGAGGTTGCCCACCACCACGGCGTCGGCCAGGTGGTAGTGATCCTCCAGCTGTCGGGGCGCCTGGGGCCACCGTTCCCCGGGCTGCGGCGCGGGCACGGTCGCGCCGGGGCGTTCCGGTTCCCGATACCACACGTTCCACTCGTCGAAGGACAGCTGGATGCGCTTGTTGTGGCCCAGGCGCGCCCCGACACTGTCCGCGGTGGCGACCACCTCGTCGATGAAGGCGTCCATATCGGTGGCCGTGGCGAGGAAGCTCGGGAGATCCCCATCGTGCTCCTCGTAGTAGGCGTGGAGGGAGATGTAGTCGACGACGTCGTAGGTTTCCTCCAGCACGGTGCGTTCCCAGGCGCCGAAGGTGGGCATGCCGTGGTGGGAGCTGCCACAGGCCACGAGTTCAAGGTCAGGGCGTAGGATCCGCATGGCGCGGCCGGTTTCCGCGGCCAGCCGCCCGTATTCGAGCGCGGTCTTGTGGCCGATCTGCCACGGCCCGTCCATCTCGTTGCCCAGGCACCAGATCGGGATGTGGTAGGGATCGGTGGCTCCGTGGGCGATCCGGAGGTCCGACAGGTGGGTTCCGCCGGGGTAGGTGCAGTACTCCAGGAGGTTCACGGCTTCGGCGAGGCCACGGGTCCCGAGGTTGACGGCCATCATCGGCTCCACCCCGGCTTTGTGGGCCCAGCGCATGAACTCGTCCAGCCCGAACTCGTTGGTTTCCACCGCCTGCCAGGCCAGGTCGAGCCGGGTGGGGCGCTGGGCGCGCGGGCCCACGCTGTCCTCCCAGCGGTAGCCGGAGACGAAGTTCCCACCGGGGTAGCGGACCGTGCTCACCCCGAGTTCGCGCACCAGGTCCAGCACGTCGGTGCGGAACCCGTCCGGGTCGGCGGTGGGGTGGTCCGGTTCGAATATGCCGGTGTAGACGCTACGACCGAGGTGTTCCACGAAGGAACCGAAGGTGCGGCGGTGCACCGGGGCGATTCGGAAGGCGGGGTCGATGGTCATGGAGGCGTTCAGCATGGCGATTGGTCTCCTCGGTCGGGATGGCTGTGGCTCGGGTGGGCTGGGGTTTTGGGGGCCGGCCCCGCCGTCCGGGCCGGATGTCGGCGGCCCGGACGGCGGGCGTGTCGGCTGGGGAGTGTTTTTGGAACGCTTTCGGGTCAGGGAGCGGCGCTCCAGGGCGAGACCGCGCAAGCCGAGGTGCGAAAGGCATCCTGGCGAAGCCGCCCCAGGAAGGAGCGGAGACGCGATCCCGAAACGGTTCAGAACACAGGACCTAGTCCACGTAGGGCCAGCCGTCCGCGGTCCAGTGCAGCTCGCGCAGTGCGAGCCGGAAGTCGAAGTCGTCGCCCAGATCGGTGTCGTAGTAGTGGTAGGCGAGGAGGCCACCATCGTCGGTGACCGACTGTCCGCCGGATCCGGTGATGGTGCCCTCGTCGGCCACGAGGACGGTGGCGCCGCCGTCGAGCATCGGGACACCGTCGGCGTCCACGTAGGGACCGGTGATGGCCTCGGAACGACCCACCGCGATCTTGTAGTCGCTGTTCACGGTGCAGCAGTGGTCCAGAGAAACGAACAGGTAGTAGTAGTCGCCTCGCTGCACGATGGTGGGGGCCTCGATGGCGTTGGTGCCGTCGCGCCGGTCGGCGAGATGCACCATCTCGGCGTCATCGGCCACGGTTCCGGCGGGCCAGTCCAGCTCGACCATGTGGATACCGCTCCAGAACGAGCCGAAAACCATCCAGTGTGTGCCGTCGCTGTCCGCCACGATTCCGGGGTCGATGGCGTTGTAGTCGTCTTGGGGGAAGCTCTCCAGGATTTTGCCGTGGTCCTCCCAGGCGTAGTCGGGGTCGCTGGGGTCGAGTGTGGCGTTGGTGGCGAGCCCGATCAGGGAGCGGTTCGATCCGAACGTGGAGGCGGCGTAGTACAGGTAGTAGGTACCGTCGTCTTCGTAGACCTCCGGTGCCCACAGGGTTTCCACGCCGGGGATCTCGGTGGAGATCCAGTCGGGGATCTCCTCCCAGACCGTGTCCTGGTACTCCCAGAGGATGCCGTTGCGGGAGGAGCGGATCTGGATGGTGCCGTCGTTCTCGTTGGGATTTCCGGTTCCGAAGACGTACCAGTCGGCGCCGTTGCCGCGGTCTCCGGGGACGAGCACGGGGTCATGCACCCGTAGTCCCGCGGTGAAGGTGGGGTCGTGGTCGGGGAGGTAGCCCACCAGGGGGAGTCCGGGGTTGTTGGGGGGACGTTCCATCGTGCCGTCGGCTCCGGTGCCTGCTGTGATTAGCGGCGTGGTCACGGCGAGGGCCGCCAGTGCGGCGAGTGCACGGAGCGGGCGCTGACGCTGCCGCTGACGAACAGTGTGGTGCATGGTGGTTCACCCCTTGATTCCGGCACCGGCGATTCCGGTGACGATCTGGCGTTGGAACAGCAGGAAGACGATGAGCAGGGGTAGTGCGCCGATCACGGCGGCTGCCATGGACGGGGCGTACTGCAAGCCGTAGTCACTGGCCACAGTGCCGAGTCCGACGGGGATGGTCATCAGGTCCGGGTCCTGGACGACCACGAACGGCCACAGGAAGTTGTTCCAGGCGCCGATGAACACGAAGATGCCGACGGCGGCGAGGATCGGTCTGGACAGGGGGAGGATGACGCTGAACAGAACCCGCAGGTGGCCGGCCCCGTCCATGCGGGCGGCGTCCTCGTAGTCGCGGGGGATCCCATCGAAGAACCGTTTCAGGATGAACACGAAGATCGGGGTGACCACCTGCGGCAGCGCGATCCCCCAGTAGGTGTCCACCATGTTGAGCTGGGTCATCAGGATGAACTGCGGCACGATCACCGCCTGGGGTGGGATGAGGATGCCGCCGATGACGAGTGCGAACACCCAGGCCCGGCCGGGGAACACGCACCGGGAGAACCCGTAGGCGGCCAGACAGCACAGCACCAGGGTGAGTAGGGTGACGAGGCTGGAAACCACCACGGAGTTGAGGATCCACCGCAGCACTTCGCCACGCCCGAGCACCTGTGCGACGTGCTCCAGGGTGGGGTCTGTGGGGATCCATCGGGCGGGGATGGCGTTGGTTTCACCCTCGGGTTTGGTGGCGGTGGACAGGGCCCACAGCAGCGGGGCCAGCCAGAACACCGCCGCGGAGATCGCGACGAGGTACAGCACCAGGCTGCCGGTGGTGACACGGCCGAACGGACGCCCGGGAATGCGGTGGGGGGAACGCCCGCGGGTGGTGGAATGCTGGTGGGGGGTTCGGTGTTCGGGCATCCGGATCAGTCCTCGTTTCGGGTCAGCAGGCGGAACTGAAACACTGAGATCAGGCCGATAATCACGAAGAAGACCCAGGCCATGGCGGATGCCATCCCGATCTGGAAGTTCACGAACCCGGTCTCGTAGACGTAGTGGATGATCGTGCGGGAGGCGAAGTTCGGACCGCCGAAGTGGCCACCCAGGAGGTAGGCCTGGTCGAAGATCCGCAGCGAGGCGATCATTTGCAGCACGATCACCAGCACGGTGGTTCTGCGTAGCTGGGGCAGGGTGACGTGCCAGATGCGCTGCCAGGCTCCGGAACCGTCGATCGACGCGGCGTCGTAGGTCTCCCGCGGGATTCCCTGCAAGGCCGCCAGGTACAGCACGAAGTTGAAGCCGACGGTCCACCACACGGTGGCAATCACGATCGCGATCAGTACCGTGTTCTCGCTGCCGAGCCACTCCGGCTGTGGGAGGCCGAGGGCACCGAGATACTGGTTGATGATGCCGAATCCGGGCTGATACATGAAGCCCCAGATCTCGGTCATGACGGCGACGGGCAGTACGAAAGGCGCGAAGAACGACAGTCGTAGGAACCAGCCGGCTCGCCGTGCGTGGTCGGTGAGCAGGGCCAGCGCCAGACCGAGGATGACCAGGGGTGGGACGCTGATCAGGGTGAACAGCAGAGTGATCCACAGGGACTGCCACATCGCCGGATCGGTGAGCACTGTGGCCCAGTTGTCCAGTCCCACCCAGGAGGTTTCGCCGCCGGCGAGGCTGCGGTTCGTGAAGCTGTCCACGAACATCGTGAGGGACGGCCACAGCAGGAACAGGGCGTAGCAGGCCACGAACGGCAGCACGAACCACAAGCCGGCCCAGGAGGGACGGCGCCGTCGGGGTCGGGGGCCGGGCGTGCCGGGTGGTTGTGGGGAGGCCGGGGTGGCGGGGTGCGCCTGCGGGGGTGTGGGGGCTTCGGCCGAGGTCGCCATGGCAACTCCTCGCTAGACCGGGGCGGGGGTGGTGACGAGGGAACGCAAGCTGCGCCGGAACTGGTGCAGGGCGTCCTTGGGTGTGGCGGTGCCGGCGTGGATGCCGTTGAGGGCCGCGGCGGCCTCGGACTGGAGTTGGCTCGCTGATCCGCTGAACCACGCCTCCGGTTCGAACTCGGTGTTCGCGGCCGCCTCGGCGTAGTGGACGTGCGGTTCCAGGGGCTGGTATTCCTCGCTGCGCACCACCGGCTGGTAGGCGGGAATGTGTCCACCGCCCTCGCCCCAGCTGAGGCTGTTGCGCACCATCCAGGCGGCGTAGGTGAGGGCCGCGCGGGTGCGGTCCCGGTCCCGGTTCTCCTGGTGCGGAAGCACGAAACAGTGCGCGTCCCCACGGGTGCGCCGGTTGCCGAAGAAGTTGGGCATCTGGGTGGCCGAGTAGGGGGTGCCGGTCGCCTCGAAGCTGGCGATCTCCCAGTTGCCCTGAAGTAGCAGCCCTGCCTGGAGGTTGTCGAAGTTGGAGGTGGCCCCTTGGCCGTCGGCGAAGCGCGGTGCCAGACCTTCCTCGGACAGCCGGTACAGCGCCTCGAAGGCGGTGTAGGCGGCCTCGTCGTCGAGGTGGAAGTCATCGTCGGTGAAGGAGAGCTCACCGTCCTGCTGCCGGAACATCGCCCAGAAGATCGGCCAGCTGTAGGTGGTGTCGAGCGACACCGCCATATCGCCGGTGACCTGGGCGATCTCCCGGCACATGTCCAGGAACTCCTCGAGGCCGTTCACCTCGGTAAGCCGGCCGTCCCCGTCGAGCAGTCCGGCTTCGGCGCAGATCTCGGGGTTGAAGTACTGGATGTGGGTGTGGGTGTCCAGTGGGATCGCGTACAGCTGTCCGTCGTGGAAACACTGTTCCCACACGTTGGGGAGGAACACCGAGGCGTCGATCCCCGCCTCGGCCAGGAGCCCCTCGTCGACGGGGTCGAGGAGTCGGCCCGGGGCGAGGCTCGCCAACCGTGACAGGTGGACGGTGGCGACGTCCGCGGCACGGCCACCGGCGGCGGCCATCGCCACCTTGGTGTAGAAGGGGGCGCCCCACTCGAACGTGGTGGCCCGAAAATCCAGGTCGGGATGTTGCGCCTGGAAGTCTTCGTGCATCTGGATCATCCGGTTGCCGTCGCCGCCGGAGAACAGATTCCACTGGCGAAGCCGAACCCGGGTGTCCAGGACGGCATCGGCGGGAGTGCACGCTGCCAGGCCGAGGCCGGCGAGGACGAAGGAACTCTTCAGGAAACCCCGCCGGGCCAGTCCCGAACCCGGCTGGGTGGGTGACGCGTCGCGCATGCTGCCTCCTACGGCGGTTCTGCGCGGTGGCCGGATACCCCCGCCCCCAGGGGCCCGGATTCGATGTGTCTCCCCGTCGTCAGTGCGGTTGTTCGTCGTGCGCTGCGCTGGGTCGTGGTGGCCGGTGTCCTCCCTGGGATTCTCGGGGTCGGGGTTTCGGGCCGGAGCGGGTGGCGCGGCGGCTACACCTGCCGGAACTCGATGCCCGCGAGTTCGCAGACGAGGCGCCAGCCGGCGGCATGATGCCCGAGGTTCATCACCAGGTGATGGGTTCCGCCGGCGCGAAGCCAGGCGTCCATGCAGGCTCGCACCCCGCTCGCGGGGCGGAACTGGCCGTAGGGCATTTCCAGGGCGGGCAGGTGCTGACTGTCCAGGATCTCGCCCTCGCTGACCACCAGCCGAAAGTGGTCGCCGCCGAGACAGACCAGCGACGCGACGGTGGCCGGCCCGGGCTGGATCCGGAACCGCACCGTCGGCGGGTCGTCGAGGCCCCCAATGTCCAGTGGGCGTTTGATGAGCTCCACGGGTTCGTCCGTGCGGGCCACGCGCCAGTTTCCCTCCCCCATATGGCTCATCAGGATGGAGTCGGTGGGAAAGTCCATCGCGTACATCTCGGTGAAGTGCGCGTCCCCGGCGAGCTGGTGCCCGGCATACACCAGCGCGGCGGCGGGAACGTCGCCCTCTCCGGCGAAGCCGTATCCCCGGGCCATGAGGTTGGAGGCGGCCGCCATGGGGAGACGCGAAAACCGCCCGTCCTCGCCGAGCGCATCGAAGTGGGTGGAGTAGGCGTCACACCCGTGGTGGCGCAGCAGCCGCTCGATCGCGATCTGCATGCGCGCGTGATCCTCCCGCTCGGTGACGCTGAGTTTCTCGTCCACCCGGAACCGGTCGTCCTCGGCCGCGATCAACCCGGTCACGGACTCCGTGTCGCAGTCACCCATGGTCCGGTACAGCTGGCCGGGCGCGATCACGTGCACCTGCGGCCCCAGCACACGGATCAGTGCGGACTCATCCACCCGGGCATCGCCCATCCCGTTCATCGGGTAGCCGAAAATGCCCACGCGTAGCCGGCGCCAGGCACTGACGGTGCGGGCGGCGCGGGCCCACCGGTCCACCCGGTCCCGGAACTCGGGACTCTGCCAGTCCTCGGTGATGACCTCGAACGGCACACCGGCGCGGACCATGGCGTTCGCGGTGTCCTGCGCCCCGTGAATGCCCTGGTTGTAGGTCATATCGGCCATGTCCCAGTCGGGGCTGACCGCCGGGTCGGGCTGGATGTTGGCCAGGGCCAGGGGAATCCGTGCTTCGCCCAGGGCGCGGGTCACCCGCAGGGAGGGGCCGTAGGTGAGCATCACCACCAGAACCCCGTCGAGTCCCTCGTGTTCGAAGCGGCGCATCACCCGTTCGGCGTCGGCGCGGCTGCGCGCGGGAGTGTCGAGCACGAGTTCGGCGACTCCGGAAAGCTGGTCGGCAACGCGCTGGGTGTACTCGGCCTGGCGTTCGGTGATGCCGGGAAGCATGTCGTCGTACAGTTCCTGCATGATGCCCAGCACGCCGATCCGGGGACGCTGCGCGGGGGTCTGGGTCACTGGTTCCTGCCTTCCGTGGGGTCGGAGTGCTCGGTGCGCTGCCCGTACACGTTCTGGTAGCGGTGGTGTAACGCGGCGATGTGCTCCGGGGGCAGTGGCTCCACCTGGCCCTGTTGCCGGGCGAGGTGGATGGTGCGGGCCGCGTCCTCGCACATCACGGCGGCTTTCACCGCGGCCCGGGGGGTGGGGCCGATGGTGAACGGCCCGTGTTGGGCCATCAGCACCGCCGGTGAGGGGTGGCCGGACAGGGTGTCGACAATGCCCCGTCCGATCTCGTCGTTACCGATCATCGCGAAGGGCCCCACCGGGATCTCTGCGCCGAACTCGTCGGCGATAGCGGTGACGGCGCACGGTATGGGCTCACTGCGGGCGGCCCATGCGGTCGCGTAGGGACTGTGGGTGTGGACAATCCCGCCGACGTCGGGCATGGCGCGGTAGACGTAGCCGTGCGCGCCGGTGTCGCTGGACGGGGTGGCTCCGTCCTGCTGGGGGGTTCCGTGCAGGTCGGTGAGAACGAGGGTCTCCGGGGTGAGCGCGTCGTAGGAGACACCGCTGGGTTTGATCAGCATCAGCTGGGTCCCGGGGACGCGTGCCGAGACGTTTCCGCTGGTCCAGGCCACGAGGCCCCAGCGCACCAGTTCCTGGTGCAGCGCGCAGACCTCGCGACGCAGCGCCTGTACCTCTGCGTCGTTGCTGGTGGTCGGGGACGTCATGTCACCTCGTTTCGGATCCGGCGGAGTTGACGTAGCGCTTCCGTGCCGCCACGTCCGAAGTGGTCGTGGAGTTCGGTGTAGATGCCGTAGAGATGGTCGTAGGCGTCGGAGCGTTCGGGGTCGGGCTGGTACACCGCGGGTTCCAGATGGCCCATCGCCGTGGATGCGGCGTGGATGTCGGGATAGGAGCCGGCGGCGACGGCGGCGTGGATGGCCGAACCGAGGGCCGGGCCCTGTTCGGACCCGATCAGGCTGATCGGGCGGCGCAGCACGTCGGCGTAGGTCTGCATTACGAAGGGGTTGCGGATCAGACCGCCCGCAGCGATGAACTCGTGGACCGGAACCCCAGCGGCGGTGAAGGCCTCCACGATCGTGCGGGTTCCGAAGGCCGTGGCCTCGACGAGGGCGCGGTAGATCTCCTCGGGTCGGCTTGCCACGGTGAGACCGGCAATCACCCCGGACAGATCGTGGTCAACGAGTACCGAGCGGTTACCGCTGTGCCAGTCCAGAGCGACGAGTCCGTGCGCGCCCACGGGAGCGTCCACGGCGAGTTCGGACAGCAGCTGGTGGGGGTCGATTCCCCGTTCTGCGGCCCGGGCTGCGTAGTCGGCGGGGAGGGCGTGGTCGACGAACCAGCCGAAGATGTCGCCGACCCCGCTCTGCCCGGCTTCGTATCCCCACAGGCCCGCAACGATGCCGTCGCGCACGACGCCACACATTCCGGGCACGTGGGCGAGGTTCTCGCTGTTCATGACGTGGCAGGTGCTGGTGCCCATCACCGCCAGCATCTGCCCGGGGGCTGTGGCCCGGGCGGCTGCGGCCGTGACGTGGGCATCCACGTTGCCAACAGCGACGGCGATTCCCGCGGGCAGCCCGGTCCAGGCGGCAGCCTGCTCCGTGAGGTTCCCGGCGCGCGCGCCGAGTTGGGAGAGCGGAGCGTCGAGCTTCTCGCGGGCAAAGTCCGCGAACTCGGGCTCCAGTGCGGCGAGGTACTCGCGGGTGGGCCAGGCGCCGTCCTGGTGAATTCCCTTGTATCCGGCCGTGCAGATGTTGCGGGTTTCGTGCCCACACAGCTGCCAGACGATCCAGTCCGCCGCCTCGATCCAGCGGGCGGTGGTGCGGTAGATCTCGGGATCCTCCCGCAGCACCTGGAGAGCCTTGGCGAACTCCCATTCCGCGGAGATCCTGCCGCCGTACCGGGGCAGCCACGGCTCGGCGCGCTTGGCGGCCAGGTCGGTGATCTCGTCGGCCTCGGGCTGGGCGGCGTGGTGTTTCCACAGTTTGGGGTAGGCGTGGTGGCGGTCGGCGAACCGGTCCAGCTCGCACAGGGGGGTTCCGTCGGCGAGGGTCGGCAAGCAGGTGCAGGCGGTGAAGTCGGTTCCGATACCGATGACCTGGTGGGGCGACACCCCGGCTTCGGTCAGGGCCGCGGGGACCGCCCGGCGCAGCACCTCGCGGTAGTCCTCGGGGATCTGGAGTGCTGTCTGTGGGGGCAGGGCGGTGTCGGCGCCAGGGAGGCGCTCGGAGACCACCCCGTGTGCGTAGGGGTGGACGGCACTGGCCAATTCGGTTCCGTCAGCGACCCGGACGACAACGGCCCTGCCGGACAGGGTGCCGAAGTCGATGCCGACCACAACGTCACCCACCGTTTTGTTAACGCTCACATTTACCCACCTCTCCACGTTCTCCTCGGTTTCGCGGTCAGCCGTTGGTCGTTGCTGCCCGGGGGTGCGGGACCCCCACACTGCTGCGCTGCACGAGCTGGGTCGGGACGGTCACCTGTTGGGCGTTCGGTTCGGACGCCGCGAGATGGTCCAACAACAGTTGGATACTGCGCCGCCCCACGGCCGAGAAGTCCTGCCACACAGTGGTCAACGGCGGGCTGAAGTAGGCGGCCTCGGGAACATCATCGAAACCGACCAGGCTCACATCCTCGGGAACATCGATCTTGGCCTCATCGAAGGCGCGGAGGACCCCAAGCGCCATCTGGTCATTGCCCACGAACACGGCCGAAACCTGGTCGATGCCGCGTTCCACCAGCTGGCGAGCGGCGTGATATCCCGACCGGGGACTCCAGTCGCCGCGAAGCAGCGGGGGTGGCGTCACCCCCCGCTCGGCCAGGGCGGTCCGCCAGCCGGCGACCCGTCCCTCCGCCTCCAGCCAGTCCGCGGGGCCAGCGATATGCCACACCGTGGTGTGCCCCATCTCCAACAGGTGCCGGGTGGCGGCCGCGGCACCTCCGGCCTGGTCCACACACACCACGGTGTGCCCGGGAGCATCCCCGCCCTCGACCACGACGATGGGCAGCGAGGTGGGCAGCTGCGCGAGGGAGTCCACCGCACTGCGCTGCGGAGCGATTACGATGAAGCCCTCCACCGCCTGTTGGCCGAGGAACTCCACCGCCTCATGGACGGTCTGCGGCGTGATCGTACGCAGGCTGACCATGCTGACGAAGTAGCCGGCTTCCCGAGCCGCGTGTTCGATACTGGCCAGGGTGCTCGCCGGCCCGTAGAGATTGGTCCCAAACGCCACAACCCCGAGGACCCCGCTACGACGGGTCACCAGGGCTCGCGCGGAGGAGTTGCGTTGGTACCCCAGCTCCTCGATCGCGGCCTGCACCCGGGCCTGGGTGTCCGGCCGCACGTTGGGATGGCCGTTCAGTACCCGCGACACCGTCTGGTGCGAGACACCGGCCACCCGCGCCACATCCGCCATAACGGGTGGTCGCGCCTCAGCCTGCACCATCGGACACCTCTTCTGTGACCCAGATCAATCCCTGGAATGGCGTGACACACATTGTTAACGCTCACATAAGCGGGTGTCAACACGCGATAGCTATCAGGTGCCCCGACGCCGCAGCGGCGCTACTCGTTCCAGCGAGGACGACGACGCCCGTTGAGATGCCAGGCCAGCTCCACTTCCGCCGCACGTTGGGCCTCCCGGGCCTCCTCCCGGGCGGCACGCGCCCGATCCAACTCGGTGCGAACATCCCGAACCGTACGCAGCGCATGGCTACCCAACTCGGTCAGCGGCGTCACCAGGGTGTCGATCTCCGCGAGACGCCACTCGCACAACAGCCACTCGGGTTTATCCACCGTCAGGTCAACCGCGTCCACCTGCCGGTGCAGCTCGGCGAGCACCCTGCTCATGGGATGCAGGGCCTCGTCCTCCTCGGCGATACCTTCCGCCCGGGCCAGACGGCTGCGCACCTCCTCCCGCGTCCCCGGCAGGGACTCCCGCAGCCGCTGCACCGTGGCCTGACGCTCGATCGGAACCGCGTAGGCGGCCTCCGCCCGGGCACGGTGGTCGTCAATCTCGGGCAGCACCGACTCGGCCTGGCCCGGATCACCGGCATCCAGGGCCCGGCGGGCACGATCCAGCTCGGCCCGGGCCTGCTCGGCGTGTTTCCCACCCTCGGCGAGGTACTCCGCGAGACCGGCCCACACCCCCGGCGCGCACTGCTCGGTGAGCGTGGCCTGACACGCCGCGGCCTCCTGCCCGCGCGTGTCCACGGCGTCCAGGCTCTTGGCCAGCTCCGCGAGGCGGGTTTCCACCTCGGCACTGCGGCGGCGGAGCGCGTTCAGATCATCCCGGGTGGCGGAGAGGTCGCGGATCAGCTCCACCAGGTTGGCGTGCGCAGAACGCAGGAGACACTCCGCGACGAGGCGCTCCACCTCCTCGAGACGCTCGGCGGCGATATCGGCCGTGTTGGCCTCCGTGGAGACGGTGTAGCCGGCGGCCTCACCCCGCCCCAGGGCCGCGCGCACCTCCCTGACCAGCTCATGCGCCTGCTTCAGCTGATCCGGAACCTGTTCGGCCGCAGCCAGTTCCGTGGTGAGTCGCTGCTCCTCGGCCCGCAGCTCCGCATACACCGCCCGCAGGTGTTCGCCATAGTCCCGCCACGGCTCCAGCCCATCGGGGGACGTGTCACCGGGGTGCTGCCTGTCCAGGGCAGGTTTGACCAGCTCCGTTCGGCGCTGAAGCAGCTCCTCGGCGCGGGCCAAGACCTGAGGGGCGTCGCCGAGGGCCTCCGTGTCCTCCGGGGCGGCCAACGACCCTCGCACCAGTTCGATATCGCGCCGCGCCGTTTCCGTCAGCTCGTCGAGTTGAAGCGCCGTCTCGGCGATCCCACCGCGCAGCTCGTCGAACCGGGCCTGAAGCTCCCGCTGCCGTTGCCTGCGCTGGTTGCGGTGCACGGCATACCAGGCCCCGACCGCCAGCATGGATGCCAGCAGCGCGATCGCAAGCATCACCACGGCACGCCACCTCCCGGATCCGGCACTAACGCACTCGGTCACTCGGACGGGGCCGCCAGGCCGGAGGTTTCGTCGGACTCCCGACAATGCCGGCACCACACGCTGCCGGTACGCACCATATGTCCACCTATGATGCCGATGATTCCCGAATACCGTATGTGCAATCCGTACTGCATTCCGCGATTCCGCGCTCACTAGCCGTGCAGTGAACGGGCAGGGTGGGTGGAATTGAGGTGGTTATCGCGTCTCGGGGGCGCCCCCCGGGCTATGAGGGAGGGGAAAGGCCGATGGGGGTGCTAGGTGTGGGGGCATGGCCAGCCGCGGGGGCGGCGACCGAAGGTCGCCGCCCCCGCGCGGGTCGAGCCGTGGCGCCGAATCAGCGGCCTGCTTCGGCGCGGGCCACGGCCCGGTGCAGCTGCGCGGCGCCGTAACCGGTGACGGTGTCGCCCCAGCCCGGCTTGGCCTCGGACCCCACGGAGGCGCGGACCTGGCGCAGGGCCTCGGCGGTCTCGTCGCCGTAGTGGCCGTCCACCCCGAAGCGCGGCAGCTCGCCACCGGCGTAGGTGATGCTGGCCTGAAGATACTTCACCAGCTCGCCTCGGTCTCCTTTGGACAGTCCCACCAGCATCTCTTCTCCCCCTACTCCCCCGCCATCGGCGGGCATTCCGCTCTGTACCCACACCCGAAGGTCACTTCCGGGACAGGCCGTGGACTGCCCCGGAAGCCCGCCGTGCCAGGTCTGGTCCAGGTGCCGCCCGGACCGGCGGCACGCCTCGTCGTACAGCGCCCGGATCGTGGACCTGGCCGCCGCGGTGGCCTCCCCGTCCGAGCCGATGAAGCACACCCCGATGTGCGAGGTGTTGAAGCCCGACGCGTGCGCACCGGTCACCAGCCATCCCCGCCCCTCGTAGGCCCTGCCCTCCCGGTCCACCAGGAAGTTGTAGCCGATGTCGTCCCAGCCCCGGCCGTCCATGTGGAAATCCTGGATCGCCCGGACACTCTGGGTGGGTGGGCCCGCGCTGTAGTGCACCGTGGCCCCGACCCGCGACGTCCACGTCGTCGTGGTCCGGGACCGCGGCGCCCGGGCGCCCCAACGGTTTCGTGATCGAATAGTCACCATGTGTGTCCTCCTCTGGACAGACACGACCACCGGCCGGCGAACCGGCAGGTTCGTAAGAGGGGATCAGCCTGCGACGGCTGTGATGATAGCCGCGAGAGCCGCCGCTACGGCCGAAAATGAGCTAATCGGCAGCGCATAGCGCCACCGGTCGATCGCATCGAGTCGCACCCGGTGGCGTTCCTGCTCGCTGCGCAACGCCTCCTGGGCCTGCTCGATCCGGTCCATACGTGCCACCGCGGATCGCACCTCGGCCTGGATCTCCCGAACCGCGCCGTACACATCCCGCGCCGTGATGACGCCGGAGAAGGGGTCGTTGTCGGTACCGATCCCGCTCACCCGATCCGCTGGGCCTTGAGGTAGCTGCTCGAGGCCAGGCGAGCCATTTCGGAGCTGGCCGTGAGCTGGGACCACAACAGGGTCAGACTGCCGGGACCCTGCACGACGAAGGATTCCCAAGCATGACTACGTAACTGTCCTCCCTGGTGATTTCCATAATGGGCGTGGGTATCCGGTGCATGTGACGCATGCGTCATCCGCGTTGACCGTCGATCTGCGTGGTCAGCATCGGGGCCCGCGGTGCGGCGAATGGAGAGCCGCGGCATATCCGTCTCCCACGCGACCCGGATCCCTTCAGACTCGCTGGTTCCCAGAAAATCCAAGACCGCGGTAACCTCCCACACCCCTTCGTCCAGCTCCAGGGTTAGATCCGCGTCCGGCAGCGGGGTGTCACTGTTGGTGCGCTGCTCATGACCATCCTTGAACACGAAGATGGGGGCATGGGCGTTCAGACGTTCGGCGGTGACGCGCATTCCGGCGCGCCAGGGAAACGGCATGACATTCTCCTCTCACAGTGCGACGGTCATAGGTTGGGCGAGTCGTAGCTCCGTGCCCGCCGGGTGTTCCTTGTGGATTCCGTTGATGCCGCGGGAAACCAGCAGCGTCTGCACAGCGCCCGAATCGTTGTCGGAGACGACCTCGTGGACCCGCATCGCTTCCCCGGCGCAGAGAATGTCGAAGGGGAAGTCGTCTGGGTGCTCGACAGTGGTGATCCATGGCGGTCCCGTCAGTGTCAGCACCCGCACCTCCTCCACATTCGCGTCCGCCTCGTCCAGAAGCAGGCATCCTGCGGTGTCGGCCCGGTCCGGGGAGGCGGACCCGGAACTCGCGGCGTCGGCAACCTGCGCCACCAGCCAGGGCTCGCCGCTGCTCGCGTTGAAGACCACCTCCCAGTGGTGCAGGTTGATACGTTCCTCGTAGCCCTGCACGAGCAGCTCGATCGGCCCGGGCGGCAGCCACTCCGGCGGGTTGAGCACCTGGAGGCTGTCCCCACAGTCCCGGGTGGCCACGGTGCTGATGAGTTGCGGATTCGCCGTCAGGTCGATGCGCACCGTGGGATAGCGCGCATCGTCGTGGGTGCCGAGATGCACCCGCCACCCCGCCTGCGCGGGCAGCTGGTCGGCGGTGTGCACGTTGAGCTCCACCGACTCCTCATAGGTTCCCACCGCTTCGGTTCCCAGGGGGCCGTCCGTGACGGTGACCCGGTAGTCCTCCCCAGCCCCGGAAACGACGACATCGTTGCGAATCGCCTGGTCGTCCTCAACAGGCTCGAACGGGGCGCTGACATGTCCTGCCGCATAGTCCACGGCCAGCCCCACCGACTGGGTGACCACGGCCAAGCCACGCACCTCGGTTGTGAAGGTGGCGACGGGTTGCGCCCCCTTGGCCCCCACCGCGCCGGACAACAGCACTGGGGTGGTCACGGCAGTCGTCACGGCCCGCTTGACGGTCGTCGCCGTCCCGACGGCGAGAAACTCGGTCGTGGCACCGGTCACTCCCACAGAGGCGTCCACGTCCGCGGAGGCCAGCACCGGGACCATCGAGTGTGCCCGAACCTGGGGAGCCGTCGCCGGCCCCACCGAGCCGCCACCGGCCTGTACCACCAGATGGGACAGGAAGACCGGGGCGGGGGGTGGATCTCCGGCCTGCTCGGCCAGCTCCATGTCCATGACCGCGAGGGTCTGCGCCCCCGCGATCCGATCCACGAGCAGGCCGTGGTCAACCTGGAATCGTTCCACGGCCTGGGCGGTCTCGTTACCGAAGACGCCGTCGGCCCCCCAGACCGGAAGCTCGTAGCCCAAATCCAGCAGGGCGTTCTGGAGATCCGTGATCGGGGTGCCGTCGAAGTCCGTGTCGGCGTCGTCGAGCCGGTACAGCCTGCTGTGCCGGTACCGGTAGGCCCCGAGGTGGGCGGTGTCGGCCGGCGCGACTCCCTGCCAGGTGTACACGGCACCGCCCGAGGTATCGTGCTCCGGGTAGGCCCGGATCACAATGTCGGAACCGTCCCGGTGAACCTCCAGCCGCACCCACTCGGCAACGCTCTGAGCCGTACCCGAGAAGGTGTAGGACAGCAGGCCCCCGGACAGTGCCGTTTGGGCTCTCAGTTGCAGGGTTCCACCTGCGCTGGCCCGCGCCAGGAAGTGGGTATCCCCCACGGTCAGCAGGAGACGGGCCTCGTCGTCCGTCTCCGGCATCGGCGGAATCCACGCGTAGAAGCGCACCGTCCACTGCTCGTCGGGCAGCCCGAACTCCAGCAGCGGGGTGTTGCCCAGGTGGGGGCCGCTCTCCAACCGAATCGTGGAAAGGTGCTGCACCGCGTGCTCGGCCGAATAGGCGGCCCGCTCCGGTGCGAGGATGTCCAGCTGTCCGGCCCGCGCGGTCGCCGCCAGAGACCCGGAACTGGGGGTGGAACCCGCCGTCCCGGACAGCGAGTTCTCGATCGTGGCCATATGCCCCTCCTAGGACTGGTTGACCAGGGCGATCGCTCCCGGGTCCACCGTCAGCGTTCCGGGGCCGGCGAAGTACTCGTCGGTGGATGTGCGCAGCGCACCCAGCCACACCCCGTCGGTGTCCCAGAGGCCGACCCAGTACACGGTCACCTCCGCGGGAACGTTGAAGGTCACGGCCTCAGCCAGGGTTGCCGTACCGTCGGCGGCGTTGGCCCAGGTGATCGCCTGGCGGCTGTAGGAGCCCCCGGAGATCTCCCCTGAGCCGTCATCGGGCTCGTTCTCGGTGGAGTGCAGCGAGGCGCTCACCGCGGTGTCGACGCCAATGCCGTTCAGGAGGCGGTTCCGGAACTCAACACTCAAACTCATTTCTTCTCCTTCGGTTACTGGTTGTCCACCAACTGTGCGCCGCGGTTGTAGATGGACCGCAGCGTCCGGTACGTGAGGCCGAACTCCTCGCGGGACTCGTAGAGCACACCGCCGTCGACTTCGGCGGCCTCACGCACCAGGTCCAATGGCCCGTCCGGGGCCTGCGGCCCCATGGGCAGGGTTTCGTCCGGATCACCCACGATCCGCACCGGAATGTCCGCCTCGGCGCACAGCCGTTCGATGCGGCGCGCGGCCGGTTCGCCGGCATGCCCCCGCATCGCGGCCACCATCGCGCTGGTACTGGGCCGGTCGGTCCCCCAAACGGTGACGTGACCCAACCCCAGGTGCTCGGAGACGTCCTCGTCGGGCACCCACCACTCGTAGGCCCACTGGGTGACGGGGGCAGCCGGCACGTCCGCGGTTCCGGACAGCACCTCGTCCCCGTCCACGGACACGCTCCAGGCGGCCCCGGCCCCCTCCGGCGCCACAGTGAAACGCACGTGGTGCGGTTCGTCGTCGAGCATCCACAATGCGGGCGCGCTCGCCAGGACTGTGGTCTGTTCGGCTTCACCCTCCGCATCGGTCCGTACCGATACGCCTACCTCACGGGGGGACACGGTCGGATCCTCAAGGAGGTACCACGTCACCTCGGTTCCCCCGGAGGTCTGGGTGGCGATCGTGACGTTGTCCTGCCCGCCTCGGCCCACCCGGATCATGTCGGCTGCCCAGCTGGAGGTGACCCCGGGTACGGACCCTGATGCGATTCCACGGTCCTTGTCGGTGCGTACGGTTTCCTCCAGCCATGGGGCCAGCTCGGCCTCCTTCCACTGCGGGGTCATCCTGTGGACGCTGCCGGTACTGTGATCCCGTTCCGCCCACCGCATCCGGCGTCCCCCGGGAACAGCGGACGCCCCTCGGCTCCCCGCCGACTCCGGATCGTCGAGGATCCAGTAGGCCACGGGTCGGTGCGCCTGGATCACACGCCGCAATGCCGTCTGGAGTGCGGAGTGCTGCTGGTCCAGCCGACGCAGAATTCCGGCGGCCTCGATCGGCACCCAGCGGTCGTTTCCGGAGAGGTCCCAGCGTGCTGGCCAGGCCGACACTTCCCCGTGGAAACGCCACACGATTGTTTCGCCTTCGGTACGAACTCCGACCCGCAGTGGGGTGTTGCGTCCGATCAGTCCGTAGTACGGGGACCGGGGATTTCGTGGGCTGTAGCGGCCGTGGCGATTGTTGAGCACCACGGTGCACTTGCCGGGGTCCACGGTGTCACCCTCGTCCGGGCGGCCACGCACGATCGCGATATCCTCCCGGGTGCGCACATCCCCGGTGATATCCACCCAGGAGCCGTCGATTCCCAATTCCACCACGAGGGCCAGCGGAAACAGCGCCATGTCCTCCACCCCCTCCTCACAGCCCGGCCTGTCGGGTCATCTTGCGGATCATGCGCTTCATCTCTTCGTCGGCGCCGGTCACGTCCAGCGACACCCGCTGGTCGGTGCCGCCGGTGTGCCGTACCGAGGCGCCCACGTTGGCGGGGATGGTGTCGGTGACGTCGCTGAGGGTGCGCCGCAGCTCGGGCAGGCTGCCTTCGATGCCCCGGCTGAGCCCGCCCATAATGTTTTCGCCGGCGCCCGCCAGCAGCTTCCGGTCGACCCGGGCGGGTCCCTTCCAGTCCGGGATCATGTCGGTGACGCCGCTGAAGGTGTTCTTCAGATTGCTGATCATGTCTTTGACGCCGTCGATCAGACCGTTGATGATGTCCCGGCCCGCGCCCAGCAGCAGCGATCCGAGGTTGCCGATCGCGGAGGTGATCCGTCCCGGAATGTCACGGACGAAGCCCAGGAACCGTTGGATCTGCGCGGAGGCGGCGCTGGCCATGCTGGAGAAGAACCCGCCGACCATCGCGGGGATGCGTCCGATCCCGCGCAGGAAGCCGAGCACGGCCTGCACGCCCTTGTCCACCAGGTCCTTGGCCCACTCGATGCCCGTGTTGAACGCCTCGACGATCTGGTCCCAGTGGCTGATGATGATGCCGAGCGGATGCCAGTTCAGGAAGAGGTCGAGCAGCCACTGCAAGCCGGAGGAGACGGCGTCCCAGATCCAGTCGACCGCATTCCAGAACAGGTCGACGATCCACTCCCACACCCCGGCCAGAGTGTCCTTCACCCATTCCCAGGCGGCCTTGGTCGCGGCGACGATCTCGTCCCAGTAGTAGATGATCAACGCGACCACGGCCACAATCGCGGCGACGATCAGTGCGATCGGCCAGATGGAGATCAGCCAGGCCGCGGCCACCTTCAGCGCGTGCAGCATGGCCTTAACGCCCATCATCAGCCACGCGGCGATCATTTTCGTAGCAGAGACCAGGGTTGCCACCACCATGCGAGTGATGGCCGCGATCACCTGCCCCGACGCAATCAGGAAGCGCTTCCCCATCGTCAACGCGGAGGTACCGAGTGTCCGCAGTTTCGCGCCGATCTTCTTCATGTTCTCGCCCGACATCGCGGACAGGACCACCCTGAACCCGGCGGCCATGTTCCGAGCGAACGTCATCCCCTTCGCGAAGCCCTGGATGGCGTTTCCGCCGTTTTCCAGCGCCTTTCCGAAGAATTTTGTCTGATCCTCGGACAGGCCAATCTTCTCTCCATACTCACCGACGACCCCACTCGACTTCTCCAGGGCGCCACCCAGGGACTCGACGGTGTCCGCCGCGGTCTTCCACCGATCCGAGGAGTCCTTGGTCTTCTCCGAGGCCTGGTTGGCCGCCTCCTCGACCTCCCCGGCGGAATCCGCGACCTTGCTCAGGTTTTCTTCCAGCTTCTCCGCACTGCTCGCGGCACCACTTAACTCACTCTCCATACCCTCCAGAGCCTCTGCGGAACGTTCGATCGTTGCCGTAGCCATCATCTACCACCAAACAAAAACAAGAAGGGATTCATAGATTGGCGACATTGACATCAAGAAACTCGATCTCGCTTTTCATTAGAAGTCATTGGAACAAAACAAAATCAGCTATGATATTCACAATTTCCGCAGCCGCCATCACTGCCATTGTGGGATGCGGAAACAACTCCGCAGACGCCGATGACGATGAACATGGCCCCCGCACCGGAATCACCGAAGTCTTTACCGAAGAGATCGACGGAGAGGAGGTCCCCTGCATCCGTTGGACTGGAAATGACGAAGGCGGCCTGTCCTGTGACTTCGAGGCGCCGTATCGGGACACCGAATCTCAGCCCGAATCCGGTGAGGAACGAGAATCCGAAGAATCCCCAACCACCGAACTGACGGAGTAGCAGCATGCGTACACCAACCGCTTTCGCCGGCCCCCTCCTGACCCTATTGCTCCTCGCCGGATGCGGAAACAACTCCGCAGACGCCAATGATGACAACACCGGCCCGGAGTGGGGACACACCGACGTTTTTACCGAAGAGGTCAACGGGGAGGAGATCGTCTGCGTAAATTGGGAGAGCGGTGATTCGGGCGGCCTCACCTGTGACTTCGCGCCGCTGCATCAGGACACCGAGAATTCGGCGGACTCCGAGGAGTCGGAGGATACGGCGGAGGCCGGGGAGACCGGGGATGCAGCCACGGAAGACCCCGCCACCGAGCCCGCACCCGAGCCCGCAGAGTAGCCGGGGGCAGGCCCGGGCGGTGTCGCGGCTGTGCCGGGGGCAGGCCCCGGCACCGCGGCACCGCCCCGGCTACTGCGCTGCCTGGCTGGTCACGATGCGGAAGGTGGCCGTAACTCGGGTGAGGTCGGGGCTGTCCGGGTCCCGTTCGGCGTGGCCCTCGGCGAAGGCACACACCACCACCCGCCACGGACCGTCCAGCTCGAGAGGCTGGTGGTCCAACAGCTGGGTGACCCGGTCGGCCACCTGCTTGGCCTCGGCCAGCCCCGGCTGCTGGGACCAGACCTGAACCGTGTGGGTGCACTGGCGACCGAACGCACCGTGGGTGTTGTCCGGCTCCTCGGTGGCCGCTCCGAGGAGCACGTGCGGGTAGGACGGCTCGGGCTCCACGTACTCGTACACCTCGGCCCCCAGGTCCGGCGCGGACTCCAGGCGCTGCCGAATGGCGTCCTGGATCGCGAGGAGGGGGGAGCGTGCAATCGTGCTGGGCATCAAACTCTCCTAAGGCAGGGAGGGACAGGACCACCCGGGATTCGAACAGTGTTCGAATCCCGGGCTCGGCGGTTCTACCCGGTTTGGGATCCGCCCAATGCGGTGTTGATGCGCTGAACGGTGGCCAGCTGCTCCTGCCAGGACTGCTCCCTGCGGTCCCACCGCGGGATGAAGTCCGCTGGCTTGGCGGCCCGGCCCCGCTTGCCCCGGTTGGCGTTGGCGACAGTCGAGGCCACGATCGCTGCGTGCAGGTCCGCGCGTTCGGGCCCCAGTGGACCGGTCACCCGCTCGTAGGCCATCCATTCCGAGAGTTCCCGGGAGCTGATCCGCCCCAGCAGCTCACCGACGGTCATTCCGAGGTGGGCGGCTAAGCGGAAGCAGAACCTTCGCTCGGGCCGCCCGCGGATTCCCCCGTCATCTCCTCCGCATCGTCCTGCCCCATCCCGGACAGCTGCTGTGCCCGCTCGAACAGGCGCTGGAGCACGGCTCCGGACTTGCGGCCGAGTTCGGAGATCTCATCATCGGTGAACAGGCGGTTGTCGTTCGCGTCCACCAGACACAGGGCCAGCAGCCGCTCACGCAAGGTGCGCAGCGCCTCGGTTCGCACGTTCACACTCTGGCCCTTGGAGGCGATCATGGTCGCCTCCAGCCGACTGCGTTCGGCGCCGCTCAACCCGCGCAGGCGCACGGTGCCGCCCCACTCCGGGACGTGGATCTCCTCGGTGGGCAGATCCCCGGCGGCGAGAATCGCCGACTTGTCCAGCAGACTCATCAGGCGTCCCCGTTCACGGTGGTGAGTTCCGGCTTACCGGTGACCTTGAGCGTCATCTCCCCCTCGATCTTGTCGTCGTGGGGCATCTCGGCACTGAGGTTGGTGAGGATGGCCTGGAACTGCCAGGCGTGCTGATCGGGATCGGGGAATACCACCTGGTAGGTGCGGGGCCGGGCGGCGTCGAAGTCCTCCTGGAGGACGGCGTGGGTCGGCTCGCTCGGGTCGTAGTTGAACTCGATCTCGACCTCACCACCGTCCTTGAGGCCACCGACGAACTCCATCCAGCCGCCGGGGCTGTCGTGCGAGGTGACGTCGACGGTTTCCCGCTCCATCTCCGGTCCGGTGATGCTGGTGACGTTGGCGAGGACGGTGAAGCCTTCCGGGTCCTCACCGTCGCCGCGGCGCAGCTGGCTGCCAAGTGCGTTGAGTCCAGGCATGGGGACTCTCCTGTTCTGATCGCTGGATTGGGTGTTTCGGATTCCGTCGACCGGCGCGGCGCCGGTCGGTTCGAGGCCGAAGGCACGAAACGGGCCCGGGTGGTTGGCCCGGGCCCGTGGGGACTTTCCTTCGACACAACCACACAGTAGCGTTTGTTTGCGCAGTACGCAAGAACTACGCACTACTTTTTGCATCGAGGAGGTCCAGTGCGTCCCCGACCCGGTACAACGGGGCACCGCCACTGCTGCCCCGTGCGGATAGACGCCCCCGGTGTGCCCACCCGCGCACCATGGCGGCCGTGACGGGACGTTCCGGCCGGGAGGTGATGCGCGCCAGGTCCGCGGCCGTGGCCAGAACCTCGGCGGCGAGACCGCGCAGCTGGGCCCGCTGTTCCTCGGTACTCCAGGACTCCCCGCAGGCCCGGCACACGGCACTGGCTTGCCCCCGAGGTGCGTAGACCCGCTCGCCGCAGGTACACACGGCCGCGAGGGCCTGCTCCTCGGGAAGATCCACCTGCCGCCGGGCCTGCTCCACCGCGGCACAGATCTCGTCGGTGGCCTGTCCGCCGTAGCTGGCCCGGCGCAGCCAGGCCATGTGCGAGCGCAGCCACCGGGCCATGGTGGACAGCCGGTGCTTCGGCAGGCTGCCGCCCCGATCCTGGTGCACCGCCTGACACCAGGACGACAACGTGTTGCGGAGCACTGCGGCGGCCTCGCTCGCCCCCAGATCCACCGGGAGAGCGGGCGTAGTGCCGCGTGCGGTTCGTTCGGTCCGGTTCCGGCCCATGCGTGCCTGCTTGGCGACCGCGGTGTCGAGTTCCGCGGCCAGCCCCGGGGCGGTGTCCACCCCGTAGACCTGCTCCAGATCCTGACTCAGGCGCTGGACACAGGCGGGGCAGACCGTAGCGTTGTCCCCGGTCGCTCGCTCGCAGGCCTGACAGGGTGCCCCACTCATGCCGCGGTCCTCTCGGTCTCCTCGGGGTTCTCCGGGCGGTAACACAGTGCGGACAGGGGCACCCCCAGGGCCTGGGCCAGGGCACGGATGTGCAGCCGGCCGCTGCGACGCCCCGCCTCGATGTCGCTAAGTAGTTGTGGACTGATACCGGTCGCGCGAGCCAGGGCAACCTGGCTCTGTTGGTCTTTCTCACGCAGCGCCCGCAGCGCATGTGGATTCACCATGCAGGCGAATCTAGAGAGGAGCACGCGTTCTACGCAAGCACTTACGGCAAAAACTACGCACCCGAAGTGAACCAAAACAGATCGACTACACTGCGTCAGATCGCCTCTGACGTCGGGTTTTCTTCAATCTTCTCGACCGGGCCAGAGCAAACAATCGCTTGCAGATGCGTAGGAATGCGTGGAGACTCAAGGCATGGATACTCCCGACAGTCGCCGCCGAGCCGGCGAGATCATCGAGACCGCCCGCGCGCGGGCGCGGCTGAGCAAGCGTTCCGTTGCGCAGCAGGCCGGGATCAGCGAGGTGTGGTACCGCGCCGTCACTACCGGGCTCCGCGACGAGCAGCCCCAACAGGCGAGCGACGAGGTGTGGCTGAAGCTGGCCCGTGCCTGCGGGGTGGACCCGGAGGAGGTGTTCACCGCCCTGGGACGGGATCTGCCGCAGCAGCCGGCCCCCACGCCGGTGCCGAACGGCTCGCTGGACCTACGCGACGGTGAGGACCTCACCTGGCTTCCCCGCCCGGACGGGACCCTCGTCTACCGGATGACCACGGCCGACGGTTCCGGCTCGATGATGCCGGCCCGGCCCGACACCCCGATCCACGAGGTCGCCGCCCAGCTACGGCGTCGGATCGACCTGGTGCGCCAGCTCAGCGACGGGGAGCACTGACCGGGATTCCGGGTTTTGTTCCCCCCCGAAATATGGCATCCGTAACCTGGACCACACGTGACGGCTCCGCGTACGACCACGGTGCTTAACCGAACGCCGTTGTCATCGAGAGCGAAGGTTCCCCCCGACTGATGGTCGACATCGTGATGGATCCGGACCCCGACCCTGCTGATGGACCGTTAAGCCTGACCTGGGACGCGAGTGGACACACCGTGTTGGTCGTGAACCCGAACAGCAACGCTCCGGAGCTGCTGAGTGCGGCGACGGACCTTGGCCTGACCGGCCCGGAGCAACAGCGCCTGCGGGCTGCCCTCGACGGCCGCTCGTGACCCCCGCACCCAGCCCGGGCCGCTCGGTCCGACGCGACCCGCGGCCGCACGGCTCAGCTCCCGCGCCAGATGCCCATCGGTCCAGGTCACCACGGATGCGACCACCTTCGCGCCGTGCTGGTGAGCGAGACTCGCGCCCGCCCACCAGCACGGCCCCCACAGGCTGCTGCGCGGGTGAGTGTCCCGCCGGGGTCTCGACCCGCGCCGGAAACCACCCCCGGGGCCACATCCGGCCACCCCATCCCACGGGGCCTCCCGTCGAGGCCTCCCGGACTCCGGCCGGATCCCGGTGGTGATCCTCCGGCGGGGCCGGGCATCGTCGGTCCGGCGCCCGGTTCGCACACCGTTCGTGTTCACCCCGACACAGGGAGCCGACCAGAACCTGTCCCGTCGTTGCCTCAGTCGCGTTCCAGAAACGGGGCGAGCAACTCCGGCACCGCTTCGTCAGCCAGGGCGAGCCCCCCGTGCAGGTCCACATCCACGGCGTGGAACACACCTGCCTCCGCGGCGGTTGTCGCTCCGAGCGTGGCGAGTCCCAGTCGGCGTTGGAACGGGGACCGGCGCACCGTCCAGCCGATGACGGCGTCCCGGTTAAGTGCCACGGTGGCGCGTGCCACCACGCCGCGGCGCAGGTACACCTGCCGCGTTCCCAGGCCATATCCCAGTCCGCGGTAGCTACTGACCGCATAGGTCACCGCCGCCACCGCGACCAGCAGCACCAGCACCGCGGCTCCCCACCAGATCGCGGCGGGCAGCTGCTGCGGCGTCGCCACCACCGCGATCGTGATGGCGGCGGCCAGCAGCACCACCGCAGCGAGCACGACCGCTCCCGCACGCACCAACCGACGCTTGAGGGCCGCGCGCGGATGTGCGGTCAGCTGGCGCGAGAAGTCCACCCCCGGCAGCGCTGCTGCGGCCACCCGGTTCGCCTCGGCCCGGGGCATCTCGGGAGACAATGCGCTCTTGGGAACCAGGCCACCGCCCTGGCCGCCCTGGCCGCTCTCCTGGTCCAGTCCGGAGGCGACCGCACCCACACTCGCCGCGCCGAACCAGCGCAGCGGCAGGTAGTGCTTCAGCCGCACACCGCGCAGGCGTCGCTCCTCCACCGACACCGAGGAGAGGTTCAGCAGTCCGCGGCGCACCCGCAGCGTGCGGTCCGGCTCGCGGGTGAGACGGTAGCCCCACCAGGATTCCACCTGGAGCGCGAGTGCGACCAGCGCGCCGAGAGCGAGAACACCGAGGGCGAGAGCAAGCGCGGTGAGGCCGACGGGGACGCTGGCACGGTTCGTCTCGATGTCCAACTGGTCCAGGATCCAGGTGATGGGGAACTGGGCCGTCGAGGCGGCCAGCCCGCCGAGCACCGAGTAGGAGAGCGCGGCCGGCCCGGGCGCGGCGGCGCCGTAGCCGAACCATGGGGTGCGCATCCGAGCCAACTCGCCGCGTTGGGGCAGGTCACTGCCCGCGGGCTCCTCGCCCGCAGGTTGACGCTGTGCCGCCTCCTCCACGGCCGGTTCGTCGTCCTGATGCAGCAGGACACGGCGCAGCCAGTCCCCGTCGGCGACGGTGACACAGGTCAGGGTGAGTTGGTCGGAGCCGGAGGTGACGCTCTGTCCGGTGCCCACTGTGACCCGGCACAGCCCGAAGGGACGCGCCCAGATGGGGCTGGCTACGTCGACGCTGCGGATGCGTTCCCGCGGCAGGGACCTGTGGGCCCGGGACAGCACACCGGAACGCAGCTCCATGCGCTCGGGGGTGACCTGGTACTGGGTACGCCGGTATCTCAGAATGTCGAATCCGATGCCGCTGCCCACGAGCAGTGTCGTGGCCAGCACGACCAGCAGGCCCCACAGCCAGCTCGGCGCGGCGATCCCCACGATCACGGCGAGGACCAGGCCCGGAATCCCGAACAGCGTGACCAGCACGACGACGCCGGCCCACACTGTGAGTGGGCTCAAGCGGTGCCAGGCGGGGGCGGGATGGGTCTCGGTGGTGGTTTCCTCGGTCACGTCGCGTCTCCCGGAACGGCCTGCGTGGCGTCGGTCAGCTGTTCGGCGACCTCGGCGGCGCGTTCGGCGTCCAGGCCGTCGATGCGGAGGGCCCCTGCGGCGGAGGCGGTGGTGACCGTGACGGTGGACAGTCTGAAGGCACGTTGGACCGGGCCGCGCTGGGTGTCCACGGTCTGGATCCGGGACATGGGGGCCACCCGCCACTCCTGCCACAGCCAGCCGGCCAGGGTGTAGACGGCGTCGTCGGTGACCTCCCAGCGGTGGACCCGGAAGCGCCACTGCGGCATCACCACGACCACGCCCAGGGCGACGATCGCCACGGCGGCCACGAGTGCCCACAACCAGTTGAGAGCCGCCACATCGAACAGGGTGGTCAGGACGATCGTGGGTACTAGTGGCAGGAGCACCACCGGCACGGCTACCAGGGCCGCGCGTACGGTCCAGTAGCTGATGGCGCGGCGCTCCACCCGGTGTCGGGGTGGTCGCAGCCGGAGCCGTGGAGGGGTGGTTGGCGCTGCGGACATGGGCAGGTCCCCCTGTTGTTCGTGGAGCCAGCGATTGTCGGGACGGACACGGTAACCGCTGACTCCACGATCTCATGGGAGATGCTTGGGAGCGTTCCCATCGTGCCGGGCTGGCGCGGGAAGGGGTGGATACCGTGCGTATGGACCCCACAGTGCCGGTTCGTGATCTGTGAGAACGCTCTCAGCGCCGGTGGCATGACCCAACAGTGACGTAACTGTAGGGTTGATACCCATGCCACGTCTGGTTTACCCCACACAGCGTGGTTACTGACTGACCTTCCCGTCCGTTCCGCTGGCGTCGGTCTGACCGACACCGCCGGTTCCGTGGCAGCGTCGCCGCACGGACGGGCCCGGCCCCGTGTGCCGCGTGACATCCGCGGCCGGGGCCCGCGCTGGGAGCCGTACCCCACCAGCGCGTCCGACGTCCGAACTGTTCGACGAGCGACGCTTCGCGCGTCGCCATGCCGAGATTGGTTCCATGTTCTCCTTGCCGACGCCTGTGCGCCGACATATCTCCCGTCCCTCGATCCCCCCACTGCGCACCCTGCGCACCGAGATACTGGCCGGTCTCGTAGTGGCGCTGGCCCTGATCCCCGAGGCGATCTCGTTCTCGATCATCGCCGGGGTTGACCCCAGTGTGGGTCTGTTCGCCTCGTTCCTGATGGCGGTGGTGATCTCCATCGTCGGTGGACGCTCCGCCATGATCTCCGCGTCCACCGGGGCCATGGCCCTGGTGGTGGCCCCACTCTCCCTGGAGTACGGGCTGGGCTACCTCATCGCGGCCGTGATCCTGGGCGGGGTGTTCCAGGTGACCATGGGAGCACTGGGTGTGGCCCGGCTGATGCGGTTCGTTCCGCGCTCGGTGATGGTGGGATTCGTCAACGCCCTGGCGATCCTCATCTTTCTCGCCCAGGTTCCCGAGCTTCAGGACGTTCCCTGGATCGTCTACCCGCTGGTACTCGCCGCCCTCGCGATCATGGTGCTGTTTCCCCGGATCACCCGCACTGTTCCGGCCCCGCTGGTGTCCATCGCCGCGTTGACGGCGTTGACCATCGGGGCGGGCCTGGCCGTGCCCACGGTGGGCGACAAGGGTGAGCTGCCGAGTGCGCTGCCCACCCCCGGCATCCCGGACGTGCCGTTGACCCTGGACACCCTGGCCCTGATCGCCCCCTACGCCTTCGCGTTCGCGCTGGTGGGGCTGATGGAGTCGCTGATGACCGCCAAGCTCGTGGACGACATCACCGACACCCACTCCAACAAGACCCGCGAGTCCCTCGGGCAGGGTGTCGCCAACATCGTCACCGGCATCTTCGGCGGCATGGGCGGCTGCGCCATGATCGGACAGACCATGATCAACGTGAAGAGTTCCGGGGCGCGCACCCGACTGTCCACCTTCCTGGCCGGGATCTTCCTCATGGTGCTGTGCCTGACCTTCGGCCCGTGGGTGTCCCAGATCCCGATGGCGGCGCTCGTCGCGGTCATGGTGATGGTGTCCTTCACGACCTTCGACTGGCACTCGGTGGCTCCGACGACCCTGCGGCGAATGCCCGTGAGCGAGAGCCTGGTCATGGTGGTGACCGTGGTCGTGGTGGTCGCGACACACAACCTGGCGATCGGTGTGATCGCCGGCGTACTGACCGCGATGGTGCTGTTCGCCCGCAAGGTCGCGCACCTGGTGGACGTCTCCTCGGTCACCGACCCGGACGGGGGCCACGTGGTCTACCTGGTCACCGGGGAACTGTTCTTCGCCTCCAGTAACGACCTGGTGTACCAGTTCGACTACTCGGGCGACCCCGAACACGTCATGATCGACCTGAGTCGGGCCCACATCTGGGATGCCTCCACCGTGGCCGCGCTGGACGCAATCACCACCAAATACGCCGAACGGTACAAGACCGTGGAGATCGTGGGGCTGAACCAGCGCAGTGCCGCACTACACGACCGGCTCAGCGGGGAACTCGCCGGGAGCCACTGACCCGGCTCCGCACCCGCGCACCCTGATGCGCGGCGTCTACGGGGCGGGGCCTCGCCGCGATCGGGCGTGTCGGCCAGACTGGTCGGCACGCCCGCGATGTTTCGGAGGCCCGCGTGGACACGATCACCGCCGTGCAGCAGCTTGCCACCCCCTGGCTGGACCGGGTGATGCTCGCCGTCACCTACCTGGGTGACGCCGAGACCTACATCCTGCTGCTGGCGGTGATCTACCTGGCCGTGCACCCCGAGCTGGGCCGGCGGGTCGGCGTGTACCTCCTCCTCAGTTCCCTGGTGAACACACAGCTCAAGGGGCTTGTGGACACGCCCCGTCCCTTCGAACTGGATCCGGAAGCAGCACGCAGCGAGGCGGCGGTGGCCACCGCGGGCGGGGCCAGTTTCCCCAGCGGACATGCGCAGATGAGTGCGACGTTCTGGGGCTATCTGGCGCTGTGGGTGCGGCGCCGTTGGCTGTGGATTCTGGCGGCGACGCTGGTCGCCCTGATCTCCGCGAGCCGGGTGTACCTGGGGGTTCACGTTCCGGTGGACATCGCGGGTGGGCTGCTCCTCGCGGCCGTCGTCCTCGCACTGGCGCTGCTGGTGGACCGCTACCTCGTGCCGGTCCTGGCCCGGTGGCCGCTGTGGCTGCTGCTCAGCCTGGGGCTCACGGCGCCACTCGCCGTGCACCTGCTCCTGACCACCCACACCTCGGGAATGTATATGGGCGGGCTCGCCGCCCTGCTCACCGCCCCACTGGTGATCCACCACCAGGTCTGTCCCACCCTGGCACGGCGCCTGGCGGTAGCCATCCTCGGAATCGCGCTGGTGGTACTGGCCTGGCTCGGCTTGGGACTGCTCCCGGATGCGGTGCGCCAGCATCCCGCCGGCGAGTTCCTGGAGTTTCTGCTGCTGGGTTACGTCGGCCTGGCTCTGGCTCCGTACCTGGCCCGGCTGCTGTCTCTGGCTCCCCGCCCCGAACCGGGGTAGTCCAGGACGCACCCCGGCGCAGACACCACCGATCGGGCCCCGGGTTGCCTCAATCCCGCCAACTGCGCACCACCAGACCGAGAGCCACCGTGAACCCGGCGCCCACCGTGACCAGGTAGGCCCCGTACCGGCGCCGGTAGCGGGACCCGGCCAGCCCGAGGGCGCTCAGGACGAGCCCCGCCGCGAGGATTCGGGTACCGCGCGCACGACTACTGGCCAGCACGAACGGAACGAGGCCGGCTCCGGACACCCCGGCCTGGGCCGCGTAGACCTTGTAGGGAATCCCCGCCAGCGGCTGGTGCCGCACCGCCCGCGGACCCTCGTCCCGGGTTTGTTCGGCGACGGTGCGGCGCATCCGAGGGGTGGTCAGGGGCTGCGGCGGTATGCGGCCGCGAGTGGCCAGACCGTAGGTCAGTGCCCCGCCGGCTACGCTGCTGGCCGCGGCGATTATCGACAGCCGCACCCCGGAGGGCGGATCGGCGACGCACAGCGCGGCCAGAGCCACCTCCGGGAGCAGTGGCCAGGACACGGCCTCACCAGCGGACCATCCAGCGACCAAAGCCGTACCCGCATGCGATCCTGCCAACTCGGCGACGCGCTGCCGCAGCGCGGAGTCATGGGGCTGTGTCATGAGGGGCTCCTTTGTCTCCATGTCGACAGCGCCGGCGAGCACAGGCCCACGACGCGCCACGGTCCCCGCGGACATGCTCGGCTTCGGGGCAGTGCACCGCTGCGGGACCGCTCGCAGACTACCGGGTGCCTTGGAACGCCCGCCGGTGCTCGGTCGGGGACACCCCCACATGGCGGGCGAACTGGTAGCGCAGGGTGTTTCCCGTTCCCAGACCGCTGCGTTGAGCCACCTGCTCCACAGACAGGCGCGTGGTCTCCAGCAGGGACTGGGCGCGTGCGATGCGCTGGGTCAGCAGCCACTGAAGCGGCGTACTTCCGGTCGTGTCCCGCAGCCGGCGGTGGAGCGTGCGCACGCTCAGCCCGGCCTGGCGCGCCAGATCGGCCACGGTGATCGGTTCGTGGAGCCGCCGCAACGCCCACTGCAAGGCCGGGGTCAGACTCGAATCTCGGGGTTCGGCCATGGGTGAGGGCACGAACTGGGCCTGGCCGCCCGGCCGGTGCGGCGGCATGACCAGGTGGCGCGCCAGCTCGTTGGCGACGTGCGCGCCCAGGTCCAGCCGCACCAGATGCAGGCAGAGGTCCATACCCGCGCTGAGGCCGGCACTGGTCAGCACGGTCCCGTCCTCGACGTAGAGAACCGAGTCGTCCACCTCGATCTCGGGATAGCGCTGGGCCAGCAGTGGCACGTGCACCCAGTGGGCGGTGGCGCGGCGCCCGTCCAGCAGTCCGGCGGCCGCCAGCGCGAAGGCACCGTTGCACAGGGAGGCGATCCGAGCCCCGGCCCGGTGGGCACGAACCAGGGCCGTGGTCAGCTCTGGTGGGACCTCCCGCGTACCGTCCATGCACTCTTCGGGAACCCCCGGCACGATCACGGTGTCCGCCGCGGCGACGGCATCCAGGCCGTGGTCGGGGTGCAGCACGAGACCGGCCGCGTTCCCGGACGCATCGGGTTCTGGGCCACACAGCCACAGCTCGTACCAGGGGTCAACCAGGTCGCTGTGGTCCACCCCGAAGACGGCGCAGGCCATCCCCACCTCGTAGGTGTCCCACATGGACACCGAGCCGGGCTCCACCACAGCAACCGCAACCGTTCCCACACCCACCCCACCAGACTACGGCAGGAATTTGGTGACTACCGGCATTCCTGCCACTGGTGCAGCGTCGTCGGAGCATCGAATATGGGCAGTACACACCAACGAAAGGGAACACATGATCGACGTATCCGGAACCTCCTGCGCCGTGATCGGTGGCACGCACGGAATGGGACGTGCAGTCGTTGACGCGCTGCTCGACGGGGGCGCCGAAGTCATCGTGACCGGCCGCAGCGCGGACAACGTCGCGGCGGTGCGCGCCGAGCTGGCGGACCGAAAGGGCGCGCACGTCCTCCAGGCGGATGTCACCAACGATGCGGACACGGCACGCCTCGGTGAGCTGGTTGCTGACACGGTTGGGGCACTCGACTTCCTGCACGTCAACGTGGGGATCGCCGAGGTGGCACCGTTCGAGGAGGTCTCCGCGGAGTCCTACGACGCGATGTTCGCCGTGAACGCCAAAGGTGCGTTCTTCTCCGCGCAGCGCCTCAGCCCGCTGATGCGCTCGGGCGGCGCGATTGTGTTCACCACCTCGGTCACCAACCAGGCACCCTCGCCCACGATGAGTGTCTACGCCGGCACCAAGGCGGCGGTTCGCGCCTTCGCCGAGGTGATGGCCTCGGAGCTCCTACCGCGGGGCATCCGGGTGAACACGGTCTCCCCCGGGTTCATCGAGACTCCCACCATGGGCTTCGCGTCGGCCTCGTCGGAGGAACGCGCCGCCCTCATGGAGATGGGGGACAACCTGACCCCGATGCGCCGGCATGGCACCGTGCGGGAGATCGCGGATGCGGTGCTGTTCCTGGGGTTCGTGGCGACGTTCACCACCGGGGTGGAGCTTCCGGTGAACGGCGGATTGGGGCACGTCGCGGCGGCGGGTGCCTGAGAGGCATCCCCGGTTCCGGCTCTGGGGCCGCACCGGGGTGGTGGCTCCAGAGCCGTGTTGTGTCCTGGCCCATGCGTCAGTGTGCGGCCGCCCCAAGGTCCGGGGCGGCCGCACTGCCGGGCCGTACCGTCAGGCGCACTGTCACGCCTCACTGTTCGGGCGGATCCGGCCACGCCCAACCAAACGAAGTGAAACCTGTTCTGGATTTCCTTAGCCGCCCGAGCGGCTCCCGCGCCTGCCACCTTCCGAACCCAGCGAAAATGCTGGACATGGAGGGAGATCCGGACACCACAGGAGCGCCAGCCCCGCGGGAATGAAACGTGTTCTCCCATAGCTATTGAACTCACCGCTATCGCAGTACATAATGTGACAATCCTCATTGTCAATGAGGTGGATCACTGGCGATCCGTCCCAGCGAACCGGCGTGGCTGCCTGGGGGGAACAGCGCGCCACCAGGACATCGGCACCAACCCTGGAGTTTTCCCTCATGACCGACACAACCGTCACTCCCGACGAAGGCGGGCACGTCAGCTGGAAGCGGTTCGGCGCCTTCGCCGGCGTTGGCGCGGTAGGCATCGGCGGTGTACTGTTCGCCCTCGCCAACGGAGCGATCGCGGCTCAGTTCGTCGTCTCCGACCTAACCTTCAAGGTTTCGGCCGATGAACTCGTCGGAACCGGGTTCGAACAGTACGGCGGGATCAACGCCGACCGGCACGACGAACCCATCCCGATGGCGACCGCCGCGATCCAGGAAGCCGAACTGCATTCCATGTGCCAGTCGGTACTGATCGACGACGAGCTGCCCGGACTTCCGGCCGTCACCATGAACCTGACCGCCGGCACCGGGGGCAGCCCCGTCGAAGCCGAAACGCTGCTTGTGGACATGCACCAGATGGCCGGGGACGCCGAGTTCGAGAACATGGACATCGGCGTCAACGCCCCCGACATGGACAAGGGCCCCGACGAGGGACAGAAGATTCCGGGCATGTTCGGCATGCAGTCGGACACCATCAACGTCTCCGGACTGGAGCAGGAAGCCACCGCCACCACGGCGGGCTCCTTCGTACTCAACGACCTCAGCCTGAACGTCGGATTCGGCAACAACGAGTGCTTCTGAGTCCGTGCGGGGGCGGGGTGTCGCCCGCCCCCGCACCCCCCGACCAGACGGACAAGGTGACCTAGTGGCAGCGCCCGACCAATCCCCCACGCGTCGACGCAACGTGCTGGTGCGCGCCTGGCTGCGCTGGCGCGCCTGGCGCCGCAGCCGCCCGTTCTGGGGTGGCCTGCTGATGATCATCGGCGGTGTCGAGCTCGCGCTCCTTCCCCTCGGCCCACTGGAGATCGGGGTGGCGGGCGTCGCCCTGGCCGGTATGCCCACCTACATGCTGGCCCTGTTCATCATCGCGCTGGGACTCATCGCCTGGTTCACCCCCAACCAGAAGAACATCACCGGCCTCCTCGGCGGCATCTGCGCCCTGGGGTCTCTCGTCCTGTCCAACCTTGGCGGACTGTTCATCGGCGCCCTGCTCGTCATGCTCGGCGCGGGCGCCGTGTTCGCGTGGAACCCGGGCCAGCGTGCCCCACGGCGCCGGCGTCGCGGCCGCCGCCGGGCCGACCCCTCCAGTACTCCCGCCCCCATTACCCCCGAACCTCCCCAGCCCGACCAGCCCGACGAGGACGGTGGCTCGGCCCCCGCCAACCGGCAGGCCGAAGCAGCGCCCCCCGCCTCGTCCCCCTGACGGGCCGATCCGCTGCACCCCGGCACCGGATCGGTTCCGCGCCCCTCCGGCCTGCCCCCAGGTCTCGGAGCGGGCGTGATCCCCCGGCCGGCAACGGGGCCGGCCATAACCCGCTCCGGCTCTCCGGAACGGGGCCGGAGCCCCGTCAACAGGAGGCACCATGCGCGACCATGGCCGAACCCTGTCCCCAACCCGTATCCCCGGCATCGCCGCGGCCGCGGCCTCAGCATGCGGAGTTCTGGTGCTGGCTGCCGCCCCCGCGCACGCCGACTCCGGCTCCACCACAGTGGAGCCGGCGGGCCATCACCTGCATGCCGTGCAGGTGGGAAACGGCTCCTTCGAAACCGACGCGCCCGAGGTCAGTTGTGCGGTGTCGGAATCGCAGCGCTCCGCGTCAGACCCGGTGGAGGTCAACCAGATCCCGGAGGCTCCCGACAACCACAACCCGGACGGGAGTGTGGGTGGAGAGCTATCCGCTCCGGTCTTCTCCGACTGTGACGTGGACATGTTCCTGGTCGGCGCCGACGTGACCACCACACCCGGCACCTGGAACATCGAAGCCCAGCACGGCGAGGACCCAACCATCACCCTGACCGTCGCCGAACACGGCGAGCCCGGGGGTATTCACGTCGACGTCACCGGCCTGACCACCTGCGACCTCCAGGTTGCGCCCGGTGGCCCGGTGGACATCGAGGGCGAGTGGATCCCCGGTGACCCGGGCGTGTTGGTATTCGACGAAGCCCCGATCCCGATCAACGAAACCACCGGAAACTTCGGCTGCCCGACCAGTGACGAGGCACTGTTCAGCGCCGAATACGAGATCCATAACGAGACCGATCCGTCGCAGCCGGTGACCATCACCGACTAGTCGCCAATCCCCGGCCCGGGCCGCACATCCCCCCGGTGTGGCCCGGGCCGGCCAGACCGGGGTGGCATCGTGCCCGCCAGCCCGCGGGCACGATGCCACGGACCGAGCACGGCCAGGGCCCCATCGGCTTTTCCTCGCCTCCATGCACTGGAGGTCCACCCCCAGATGCCAGAAGCGCCACAATCCCACCCCCACACGGAGACGGTCTACGCACCGGCATACACCAGGATCAGCACCACCCCGATCCCGCCCAGCGCGACGAGGGCGGGCGAGGGCCGGAGGTCGACCCAGTAGGCGCGGCCGGTCTGGGCATCACCGGACATGGGACGTCACCAGCCGTTCCGAACAGGTGGGAACACCACGGGCTCGTACGCGGGTTCCGACACAGCCTTCGCCCCATCCAGTTCCTGATCCTCGAGGGCAGCCACGTGGATGGCCATCTGGCCGTCCCGGGATGGGTTAGCCGCTCAGCTCCGCCAGCGTGTCGGTGAACCCTTCCCAGGCCTGTTCGGTGTCGTCGGTCTCGGCGTGCGGGCGACCGAACCAGTCCACGAATTCCACCAGGTCGCTCAGGGCCCACCGCAGCGAGAACAGGGCCATCGCCGACGGGTCCGGCTTGCGCCCGGTCAGCTGGGCGTAGGTGTCCAGGTCCTGCGGCTCGGCGGCCACCAGCCACAGGTCGCGTTCCGGGGGAGCGAGCCCCACGGTGTCCCAGTCCACGAGCAGCTGACGTCCACCGCTGTGCAGCAGGTTGCCCGCGTGTGGCTCCCCGTGGGTGACGACGAGTCCCGCCTCCGGGCGGGCTGCGGTCTCGGTGAGCCGGTCCAGATCCGCGAGCTTGGCGCGTACGGCCTCGGCATGCTCGGCCAGCTGCTCCCGTGCCGGTTCCGCATAGGGGCCACCGGACCAGGCCACGTCGGTGGAGTCCAGGGCCTGTTCGAGGCGATGGCGGCCCGGAATATCCGCGGGAATCTCCGGGGTGGACTCCGGCGGGGTGGTGCCGTGCAGCGCGGCGAGCATCTCGATCACCTGCGTGCGGTCCTGCGGGGGTAGCGTCTCCCCGAAGAATCCGGCCTCCCCCGAGGTGAATGGGAACACGCTCACCGCATAGCGCTGGCCCAGCGGCACCACGGTCGCACCCTCGTGGGTGGGCAGCGGGGCGACCACGAAATCCAACCCGCTGGCCGTGCCCAGCACCGCGGCGGTGTCCATCGCGCGGTGCAGCCCACGACGCACCCCGTCCCGACCGCTGACGCCATGGCCGCAGTGTTCCTTGTGGTCCAGGTCCGCGACCGTCACGAAACGTCGCTGCCCGTCCGCGGCGGTGACGGTCCAGTGATGGTCGCCGAACCCGACCGCGGTGTAGTCCAACTGGGCGGCGATATCTCCCCACTCCGCCAGGGCCGCACGTAGCTGCTGTTCATCGAGGTCATCGGGGTGTTCGTGCATCGTGGAAACGCTAGCAAGCCACAGGACCGGCCGCATCTCGGTATCCGTAGCGGGCCACCCAGTCTGCGGGAGGACGTGGGTTCACGCTGTCCAGATCCCGAATTCCGTGTGGAGGTGGCGATACCGGTGACGAACCGCATGTGGGACGTGCGATTCCGGCACCCCAACGGCATGCGTCTGTCGCATCACCGAACGGAATTCTGCTTTAGCACATCTTTCTGACCTGCACATATTTGGTGATCTCCATGATCATTTCGACACAGTCTTCGTTTTCAGCGAACACACCGAAATCTTCACGCACAGGTGACACATCTGCACACACAGGTCGCTACGATGACGCATTATCACGTCTTGCACCGAGGACTCGATTAGGGATTCTGTTGGCCAATGATGATCTTGTAGTCCTGGCAATTTCCGGAGTTCAACGGTTCATTGAGGAGTCCCGACGCACAGCTGACCTGGCTGCCGGCAGTGAGATCGTGGCGCAGTTCGGCCGCGAGGCCGCCAGCCACCTCACCACCGCGCATCACGCCACGCTCGTGTTTCCCCCAGCACTTCCTACACCCGACGCTCCACAGATCACGGACGGCGCCCCCAACCGGATCGTGGCGCTCGTTCCCGCGGGCCAGGGCGCACCGGCCGCCACCGACACCGAACGACACCTCCACCAGCTGTGGACCGGTTGGATCGAGCGGACCTTCCGCGATGTGCCCGCGCAGCCGGACCCCGGATGGCCCAAGGTTCAGTGGGCTTGCGCTCCGGCCGGGGTGGGCGACTACCCACAGCAGTGGGACCTTGCCAACCGGGCCCTGGCCGCCCGGAAGGAAGCCCGGGACTTCCAACAGTCCCTCACCAGGGGCAGGAACCCCTGCGAGCTCAGCCCCCAGTGGCCCGAGGCATCCCTGCCCCCGAACACGCCACCCCGACACAGCGCCGGGGACCCAGCCCGGACCACCCGCACCAACATCGACCAGCTCAGCGTGACCGGATGGGTGAAGCGCTGCTGGCACCAGCGAAACGGGGAACATTCCCAGCAGTCCGGCTTCCCCGCCACCAACGCCATCGCCTCTGCGCCCTACCGCGCGGCCCTGCTGGAGCAGTGGAACCACGACATCAGCGAGGCCGCCCGAAAACTGCACGATGCGGTCGGGACCGTGCTCGGCGAGGAGCCCTACTCCGAGTATCCGGTGCCCGGCCTACCCGGCCCCTACACCGACCCTGTCGCCGAATGGCTGCGCGCCGGGGCGGGGATCTGGGTGTACCCGGAAACCTGGCACCGACAGCGCCTGGAACGCCGGTACCGGAACGGTAGCTCCGATCCCGAATTCGCTGATGCCGTGACGTGCGGAAAGCAGGCTGCCGCCCGGCTCATCGAACTCAGCACGACCATGACGCCCCCGCAGCCCATCCCGGCCACCCACCTGGCGGTACTCGTCCAGGACCTCGACTCCATGGGGGACTTTCTGAAGGGGCACAGCCCCGGTCGCGACGGTTCCCGGGTCACGCCGGGGGTGGACGGCCACCGGGACGTCTCACAGCTCCTGCAACAGGCGGCTGGCCAGCAACGAAGAACCGTGAACAGTGTCGAGAACCTCGGCAGTGTTGTGTATGCCGGTGGGGACGACCTGTTGGCGCTGCTCCCGGCGCGCACGGCACTGCGGGTCGCCCAGCAGTGTCGGGACGGCCTGCCGCCAGCGCTTCCCACGGTCAGCACCGCGCTGCTGTTCTTCCACCATGCGAGCCCACTCCAGGACGCCCTGGTACGTGCCCATGAGGCTCTGGAACAGGCCAAGAGCCGGGACGGGAAACACGGTCTGGCTGTGGGCTACGTCCAGCCGTCCGGCTCGGCCGCCACCTGCGTCACGGCGTGGCAGCCCACGCCCGATCAGCCGACCGGAGCGGAGCGGCTCCGCCTGTTTCCCGCCGCTACCGTTCCGGCACCCAGCCACTCCACGCCGGATCACCCCAACCACCCTGCACCGGCCCTCGACGCCCGGCTTTCCCCGAGGCTGGTGGCGGATCTGGAGCGCAGCCGGGACGGCCTGGACGCCTTGGAGCAGAGCATCGCAGGACAGGAGGTGCGGCGCCTGGTGGCACGGCACGTACACGGAACGCGGCCGCTGTCCCAACAGGAGCACCGGGACGCTGCCGCCGAATTCAGCACGGCCCTGGAGCAGCTGAGCCGGACGGGCCAAAAGATCGACTGGGCCACCCCCGCCCGGGTGGCGGCGTTTCTGGGGCGGGAGGCACGATGAGCAGCACATCCACAGCCGTGAGCACCTGGCTCGCGCTGCGCCCACAGGACAGTGTGCACGTTCGGGACGGGCGTCCCTTCGTCGGTGGCACGGGCGGCAGTGCACACACGGTGCGTCCGGGACCCACAACCGTCGCCGGGGCGATCGGTGCGGCCTGCCACCAGGCCGGCGCGCACCGGAACCCGGCGGCCGTCCGCGGCCCACTCCTCGCTGAGTTCGACCCCGAGCAGGGATGGCGCAGCTACCTGCCGATGCCGCGGGATCTGGTGCGCACAGATACCAACAAGGCCAGAACCGACACCACCGACGGCACCGACCAAGCCCTACTCCAGCGCAGGCACCTCCCCTCGGACAGTGCCGCCCCCTGGGCCGGTGTGGTCACCGACCTGCACGAGAAGCTCACCCTTCAGGGACGCCAGCCCCTGCATCCACTGCACCTCCACAACGTGCCCGGGAAGACCGAGCCCATGACCGGCTGGGGCAGCAGCGCGCTCCTGCGGAATTACCTGCACGGGGACACCCTCACGCCCGGAGCGTCGAAACCCGTCCCCGCCAGCGAATTCCGGTATGGCGCCACGGACCCGCTGGTTTCGGAACGGCGGCTGGGGCTGGCGCTGGACGACCATCGGATCGCCCGCACGGGAATGCTGTACCAGACCACGCACTGGCGGCTCCAGTACGACTGGGCATTCCTCGCCGAGGTGGAGGATTTGCCCTGCGCGGACGAACAGCTGCCACACGCGGTGGGCTTCGGCGGCGCGGGCCGCCTCGCCGAGCTGGAGCGCATCCCGGGGATGCACTGGCCCGACGCTCCTCTGGCGTTTCCGGACGGGCAGCTGCTGTTGTACCTGGCCACCCCGGCCGCCTGGGCTGAGGGCTGGTTGCCGCCGATCCCGGCGGAGGTGAGCATTGTCGCCGCGGCTCTGGGCGATCCCCACGTGGTCTCCACCGCGACGGCGGACCCGAACCGGCGCCAGCGGCTCAGTGGTACCCGGCGATTCACCACCGTCCCCGCGGGCTCCGTGTACTGGCTGCGGTTTCCCAGTGCACAGGCGGCCGTGGACTGGTCCCACGATCACCACGGGCGGGCACTGGGCCCGGCCGTTGACGAACGACTCGACACCGCCGGATTCGGCATCGTCCTGACAGGAGTGTGGTAGTGCAGACTTTCCTGCTGTACCTGTACACCGAGTCCCCACTACACGCCGGCGCCGCCGACGCCGACCGGGGAATCGACCTCCCCATCCAACGGGAGGCCGCCACCAACTATCCCGTGGTCTGGGGCCAGAGCCTCAAGGGAGCGCTGCGGCGCAGCATCAACGAGGCGCTACGCCGCCAGGAGCACGATCTCCTGAACAAGGACGATGTCACGTGGCTGTTCGGCCCGCCTCCGCGCAGCGGGGGCGACGACGTGGACCAGGACCCCGCGGCAGGCAACCTCCTCGTGGGGGATGCGCAGCTGGTGGCGATGCCGGTACCCACCCTCCAGCACACGTTCGCTTGGGCCACCTCCGGACTCGCACTGGGGCGGCTGGCGCGAAAGTATCAGGGGCTCAAGGGATCGCCGCAGATCCCCGAGGTACCCACTCCCCCACCAGGGTCGGGCTACACATCGACCTCTCGCTGGAACAGTGCGAAAGCGGAGGGCAAGGGCCATGTGCTGGGGCCGTGTGTCGTCCCGCTGGAGGAGCACCAGGCCGTAGGTTCGTGGTCGCAGCGTATCGGCGCAGATGCCCTGCCCACTCCGCACGAGGGGCAGACCACGGACCCCTTCTCCTATTTCCGCAGCCAGCTCAACCAGGACCTGCTGGTAGTCGGGGATACCGCCATGTCCCAGCTGGTGCGGGAGTGCACCGAACACACGGTTCGAGTCCAGCTGAACGACGAGACGAAGACCGTGGAGCACGGGCCGTTCACTGCGGAGTACCTACCGACGGACTCAGTCCTCGCCGCAACACTGACACTGCGCAGCAACGCAAGCGGCGCGGATGACGACGGCACCGTTACGGCATTGTACGCGGAACAGCTCCGCACTGCTCTTGATGGAACCTCCTGGCAACTCGGTGGCGACGAGACCATCGGAAAGGGACAGCTGTGGTCCCGACTGATCGGGGACAAAGATGAATGAACTCCAACGCATTGACCAGGACAAGTCCCGGGCCGCACACAATATCCTCAGTCAATCTCACGGTGTGGACGCGGAGACTCGGTCACGCATGCGTCAACTGCCGGCGCGCTTGCGCGCCAGTGGCCTGGCTGCCACGTACGCCTTTCTACGATCCAAACAGGGAAACGAAAAGGCTGTGGAGCGGGCCTATCGAGACCTGGTGATCGGTATAGCCCACCACCTTCGAGATCTGGGGCTCGTCGACTTCCCGGAAAACCAGGACGACCCTGGGATGATTCTTCAGCAGCGTTTCGCCAACGCGAATACCGGCACGTACGCCAGAATGTCCGCTGAGGTGGACGAGCTGGCCATCTGGCTCAGCCGATTGGCCGATGCACTGCACAAGGAACCCGAGCTTTCCGGAGAGTCGTGATGGGCGGGGCGGAGACCGGAGCCGACACCGGACGAAGCCAATCAGTGTCACTGAGTCGACCGGGAGAGTCTTCCGAAGACGAGGAGCTGATGGGACCGCTCTCCCCTGCTATTACCGAATTCGAAGGGACACAGAATCAGAATTCTGAAGGCAATTCAAATTCCAAAAATCAGGGTGGTAGGTCTCGGACCCTAAAGTTCAAGCAGCTTCATCAGGATCAGCGCCGGACAGGAACTACGGCGAACCCCCTGATCGTCCTGCGCCGCACCGCCTTTCCGGAAACACGCACCGAACGGGGAGACGCCCCGCTTCACTGCTGGGCTAGCAACATGAGTCTGGGCTTGGCCCATGGTTCCGAGCTGCTGGCGGCCGTACACGCCCGCCGGGAGGCCTACCTTCAGCGGTGCGCCGGCGGGCAGTCCGCGAGTTCCACCGGCGAGGGTGGCGGCCCGCTCACCGTGCTCCGGCTGCTGCTGCGTACGGAGTGGCGTATCGCGGTGGGGCTGGGCTTGGAGTACGGGATGTTGGAGAGTGGGATCGCGCTGCACGGCACCTACGGGTTTCCGATGATCCCAGCCTCGGCGTTGAAGGGGGTGGTCGCCGCGGCGGCTGGTAGCTCGGGCGCGGCCGTGACCGAGCAGGTGCGGATTCTCGGGGGGCCGCTGGTCGGATCCCGGCCGGAGGGCCAGTCCGCGGAGGATGCGGAGCTGGCGACGACCCCACGCCGCGGCTCGGTCGTGTTCCTGGATGCCCTACCAGGGCCGAGTCAGTCCACAGGCAACGGCAGCACGACCGGTGTGACCGTGCACCGGGATGTGGTGACACCACACCAGAAGCCCTACTACCAGAGTTCCCTACCGTCCTTACGGAAGGACCGGGAATCCGCGTCGCCGAAACCACCGGCGGAGCACCACCAGCCGGAGCCTGCTCCGTTCCTGTCCCTGTCCGGCAATTTCCACGTGGACCTGCTCGGCCCCGGGCCGGATCTGGATCGGGCGCGGGAGTGGTTGAGCCTCGCTGGGGACGAGTTCGGGATCGGGGGGCGCACCACCGCCGGGTACGGCTATTTCCACATCGAGTCCCGGGGGTGACCATCGCGGGATGACCGGTGATCCCCAGGTACCCCCGCTGCTGCCACCAGCCGCCGCAGACACCTCGCGTCCCCGTCCGGCCCGGGCGGGGACGCGTCCCCCGGCCCCACCCCTGTTGGCCTTTCGGAGAGGACTGCCATGCCCTGGACCACCCTCACCCTCACCACGACCACCCCCGTGTTCAACGGCCCCGACGGCGTACTGCGTGTCTCCTCGCTCCGTGGCGCCCTGCGGTACTGGTTCCGGGCGCTCGTGGGGACCCGGATCGGCAATGATCCCGAAGCGCTGGGTGAACTGGAAGAAGCCGTGTTCGGCGGCACCACGGCCCAGTCCCGGGTGCAGTTCCGGCTACCGAAGGCCCCGGATCCGGTGCAGCGCTCGAAGAGTTCACCCAGGCCCGAGACGTGGCGCTCCAAACCGTGGGTCGGCTACCTCCTCGGTCAGGGGCACACGCAGCACAACAATGGGGGGAACGACATGACGCCCACCCCTCCGGGCCGAGAGTTTTCGCTGAAGATCCGCTGGGCTCACAGTGCCCGTTCGGGACGGACGGCCGAGGACGAGGCGATCAACAGCCTGGTGATGTCCTCCCTGTGGCTGTTGTGCACCTTTGGTGGAATTGGGGCCCGCACCCGGCGCGGCTTCGGAGGGCTACGTATTACCGACAGCGATGGTGCACTCCCGGGACTGTGGAGCGAGGGTGAGCGGGCACGAACCCCTGGGCTGGAGTTCTACCAGCAGCTGGAGCATCTGGGGCTGTGTGCCGAATCAGGCAGCCCTGCCGTGGCTCGTCCCTACACCGAGGCGCTGCGGGAGAGCCTGGAGCACGCGGCCACGCTCACCCCGAAGGCGCAGGCGGACAGGGCGGATCCAACACGGCGCCCCTGGTATCCCGTGCTGAGCCCGGAGTACACCGCGGCGGGCATCAGCGCCTACCAGCACGAGACCTGGGAGGGGCTGGCGGAGCATGTGGGGCGCCAGTACCGGCTGGCCCGGGCGACAAGATCCAACAGGAAGTCCGAAACGCGGTACGAACCCAAGGTGAAAACTCCCGAATACATTGCCTTGACGGAAGGGACATCGCAGCCCCCCTTCCGGCTGGGGGCCTTCGGACTTCCGGTGAACTTCAAGGACCCCTACAGCGTGAACGCCGAAACCGCGCAGAATGCGCCCCTGCGTCGCGCGTCTCCGTTGTGGTTCCGGTTCGTGTCCAACGTGGAGGGTACCCAGTGGCGGCTGTTTTCTTTTGCGTTCCACAACAGCTACTTCTCCGGGGAGCAGGAGGGTGGGAACGGCCCTCGGGTCGTGGCGCGGAAGGGGTCGACGCAGCACGGTCCCAAGCGCACGGTCCCGGATACGGAGGTGGAAAAGCACACCCGTGACTGGATCACGAGGATGGCCAACCACGAGGCGCCCTTCCCGGATGCCAGTGCAACGGAGGAGTCCAATACCTAGCCGCTGCGGGCGGGGAGTTTGGTGGTCTTGGCCCGGGCCTGCCGGCGATCAGGCCCGCCCCACCGCGCTATGTCACCGGCCCCGCACCCACCCCACCCCCATCGGCCTTTCCAGCCCACCATCGGCCTTTCCTCGCCTCCATGCGCTGGGGGTTCACCCCGAGACGCCAGGGCCGCCACAATCCCACCCCGGCGCGGCGGCTCAGCCCCGGCCCCGGTCCACCCTGCGTTCCGCCGGCCTCGGATCGGGCCTAGGCTCGGCCCCATGGGTATTCACGACATTGAGGTACGCGCGCTGGATGGAAGCCCGACTCGGCTGCCGGAGGGGCAGCTGCTGCTGGTGGCGAACGTGGCGTCCAAGTGCGGGCTGACCCCGCAGTACACGGGGCTGGAGCGTCTCCACGAGCGCTACGCCAATCGGGGCTTTTGCGTGGTTGGGGTTCCGTGCAACCAGTTCATGGGGCAGGAGCCCGGCAACGCCGAGGAGATTCAGGAGTTCTGTTCCACTACCTACGGCGTCACCTTCCCGATGCTGGAGAAGTGCGACGTGAACGGCGAGCAGCGCCATCCGCTGTTCGTGGAGCTCACTGCCGCACCGGACGCCGACGGCGAGGCCGGTGACGTGCAGTGGAACTTCGAGAAGTTCCTGGTGTCCCCCGCCGGGACGGTGGTGGCCCGGTTCCGTCCGGGAACGGAGCCCGAGGATCCACAGGTGGTGTCTGCGATCGAGGCGAACCTGCCCAGCTGACCTGACCCGAGCAGTAGGCTCGCGGACGCGGCCCCGCACGCACCACGGCCCCGCAACGGAAGGGAGCGTCTGTGAGCACACTGCTGTCCTCCTTCACCTGGGAGGAGCTGCGGCACCGCACCAGCGCCAAGTGGCGGGCCTACGCGCCGGACGTGCTGCCGATGTGGGTGGCGGAGATGGACACCCCGCTGGCTCCCGCGATCGAGGAGGCGCTGGTCTCGGCGCTGCACCGGGGTGACACGGGGTATGCGGACGCGGGCGCGCTTCCGGAGGCGTTCGCGTCCTATGCGCGGCGCAGTTACGGGTGGCGTCCGGAACCGGAGCCGATGCGGCTGGTTCCGGACGTGATGCGGGGTGTGGTCGAGGTGGTGGAGCTGGTGACCGCTCCGGGAGACCGGGTGGTGGTGCACACCCCGGCCTACCCACCGTTTTTCTCGTGGATGCGGCGGATCGGCCGCACCGTTGTGGAAAGCCCGCTGGCCCGCGGCTCGGACGGGTATGAAGTGGATCTGGATCGGCTGGAGCGGGACCTCGCTTCCGGTGCGGAGGTCCTGCTGCTGTGCAATCCGCACAATCCGACCGGGCGGGTGTTCACCCACGAGGAGCTGCACCACATCGCGGATCTGGCCGAACGGCACCAGGTCCGGGTTCTGGTGGACGAGATCCACGCGCCGCTGACTTTCCCGGAGGCCCGGCACGTGCCGTTCGCCATGCTGAATTCCCCTGCCGCGGCCGACTCGGTGACCTTCGTGTCGGCCTCCAAGGCGTGGAACCTGGCCGGGCTGAAGGCCGCGTTGGCGGTTCCCGGATCGGCGGCACAGCCCGTGGTGGCCGAGATCGGCGTGGAGGTGTCCATGGGGGCGGGCCTGCCGGGTGTGCTCGCGTCGACTGCTGCGTTCGAGCACGGGCAGGGGTGGCTGGACCAGCTACGTGGCGAGCTTGACGCCAATCGGCGCCTGCTGGGTGATCTGTTGGCCCGGCACCTGCCGGAGGTGCGGTACGACCTGCCGCAGGCGACGTATCTCGCGTGGCTGGACTGCCGCGAGCTCGGGCTGGGGGACGATCCTGCGGCCGTGTTTCACGAGCGGGGACGCGTCGCGTTGTCGCCCGGCCCCGGTTTCGGCGCGCCGGGCACCGGCTTCGCCCGCCTGAATCTGGCCACCGCACCGGAGCGGATCACCGAGGCGGTGCGGCGCATGGTGGCGGCCGTATAGGCATCAGTGAGCCGGACGTTTCCGCACGATGCCGGATGCACCGTCACCGCAGGCGGCGGTCTGCTGTCCGGGCTCGGGGCCACCTCAGCCGTGGGGGCGCAACACGTAGCCGACATAGCCGTAGCTGGCACCGTGGCGGCGCCGCAGGTCGATCTCCCGGCGCAGGGCTTCTGCGGCCTGGGCGGTGAGGGTGTCGGCCGGGTCCACCCGTGCGATGCGGTGTTCCAGCGGGGTGTAGTACTCGGTGAACCAGTCACGGTCCGGCAGGAGATAGGTGGCCGTGACCGTGTATCCGGCCCAGGTGGCCGCGGCGACATTGTCCGCGGTGCTGCGCAGCGGATACAGCTCGTCCCAGAATTCCCGCGCCGCTGGGTCGGGATGGTCCACGATCCAGCCGCATTCGGTGACCACGAGCACCCCTCCGGGGGCGATGAGGCGTTTCCAGGAGAGCAGGGCCGTGTCGAAGCCGATGTTGTACGCCGATCCTTCCGCCCACACCACGTCGAAGGAATGGTCCGGGTAGTCGAGGTCGCGCATGGACCGGTTCTCGGGATGGATGCGCTGGGCCAGGCCGGCCCGTTCGGCGGCGGAACGTAGCTCCTCAAGGAAGGGCTGGTAGATGTCCAGCGCGGTGACCTCGGCGTTGGCTTCCCGGACGAGGAGGAGTGTGGCGGGGCCGGGTCCGCATCCCAGGTCCAGCGCTCGGGGGCGTTCCGGGAGGGGATGGGCCAGCTCCATCAGGGTGCGGGTGGTCTCCGTGGAGCCTGGCCCTTGGCGGGTCAGCCCCTGGTGCAGCTTCAAGGCGGCGTGCAGGGCCGGATCGGTGACGTCGAAATCGAAGGTGTGGCGGTACTCGGACGGGTCACTCATAGGTGATGCTCCCCAGCGTGGTCGGGAGGTGCGCAGGGCAGGGGTCGACTGCGGGACACCGGGATCGGCGTTCCCGAGGTACCGCGTCCACGGACCGCACTTTTCCCGTGCCTACCCCGCGGTGGGGACGGGACACGCCGTGGCGAGGCTCAGTCGATGTCCGGAGTTGGGTCCGGAGGGAGGACGTGGCTACGACCATCGTCTGCACGCCAAGCGGGTTCCGGGATCGAGCGCGGGGACGTTAGCACGGCCACACGGCCCTGGACCACGGGTTTGTGGCGGCGACGTTACCGCGATGGTGGTTCTGGGATGCGTCGACAGACGGTGGGGTTATCCGCGGGGAGGCTGCCGACCTGCACCGCTTGGGAGCGTTCTCAGGCCCGGGCTAGGCTACCCGCGAGTTGCCCGGATTCGCCCGTGTGACACCACGAGGAGGCCCCGATGTCCGAGCCCAACGCGTTCATGAAGCGTTCCCCGGGGGACGCTCCCCCCGGGGACTTTCCGCCGGATATTCCCACGGATCGGCCCACGCCCGCCCGCGCCTACGGGATGCATCTCGGGTCCAAGGACAACTTCGAGGTGGACCGGGTGTTCGTCCAGCAGGCGCTGGAGGCCTTCCCCGGGTGTGTGGACATCGCGCGGCAGAACCGCCAATACCTGTACCGGGCGGTGCGCTATCTGGCTCGGGACGTGGGCATCGACCAGTTCTTGGACCTGGGGTCGGGCCTGCCCACGGACAACAACGTGCACCAGGTCGCCCAGCAGTTCCAACCGCAGGCGCGGGTGGTGTATGTGGACATCCCAGGGACGGGGTGGCCGTCGCCGCCAGCGTACCGACGCGTCCACCCCCTCGCACTGGGATACGGCGTCGGTCACCCCACCGGCTGCGCGACTTCCTGAAGTTCCGTGGCCAGGACCTCGGGAACTCGAGCCCGGAGGTTGGCACCGGTTCCGGTGTATTCCAGCTCCAGAACCTCGCCCTCCTCGTACGCACGAGACACCAGGTCTCCGCGGTGGTAGGGGACCTCCACTGTGATCTCGCTGTCCAACCGCGGAAGCGCCGTGGACAGCGCCTCGACGAGCTGTGGGATACCGGCCCCGGTCCGGGCCGAGACCTCCACGACGGAGGGCTCCTGGGTCCGCAGGCCCGTCAACACGGTCTCGTCACTGGTGTCGGTCTTGTTGATGACCACGAGCTCGGGGATGTCCTGGGCCTCGATGTCGGCCAGTACTTCCCGTACCGCACTGATCTGCTGCGCGGGATCGGGGTGGGAGCCGTCAACGACATGCAGGATGAGGTCGGCATCGGCGACCTCATCCAGTGTTGATCGGAACGCCTCCACGAGCTGGTGTGGCAGGTGGCGCACGAAGCCCACGGTGTCGCTGAGGGTGAAGTGGCGCCCGTCGGGTGTCCGGGCCTGGCGAATCTTGGGGTCCAGGGTCGCGAACAGGGCGTTCTCAACCAACACGCCGGCGCCCGTGAGCCGATTCAGCAGGCTGGACTTTCCCGCGTTGGTGTAGCCGGCGATGGCAACGCTCGGGACCTTACGGGTCCGGCGCCGGTCCCGTTTGACGTCCCGGGCGGTGGCGAACTGAGCGAGTTGACGACGTAGCTTTGCCATCCGGGTGTTGATACGCCGCCGATCCACCTCCAGCTTGGTCTCACCGGGGCCACGCAGGCCGACGCCACCGCCCGCGCCACCAGCCCGACCGCCGGCCTGCCGGGACAGGGAGTCGCCCCATCCGCGCAGCCGGGGAAGCAGGTAGCTGAGTTGCGCGAGCTCCACCTGGGCCTTGCCCTCACGGCTACTGGCGTGTTGGGCGAAGATGTCGAGGATCAGGGCGGTCCGATCGATGACCTTGACCTTGATGACGTCCTCGAGCTGCCGGAGTTGTCCCGGTGCCAGCTCCCCGTCGCAGATCACGGTGTCCGCGCCGGTACTTGCCACGATCTCGCCCAGCTCGTTCGCCTTGCCTCGGCCGATGTAGGTGGCTGGGTCGGGGCGTCCTCGACGCTGGGTCACGCCTTCGAGGACCACAGCACCGGCGGTCTCGGCCAGCTGCCGCAGTTCGTGTAGGGAATTGTCAGCGTCGAGCTGGGTTCCCGAGGTCCACACCCCGACCAGCACAACCTGTTCGATTCGTAGGGAACGATTCTCGACCTCGATGACGTCTTCGAGCTCCGTGGAGAGCCCGACGACTCGGCGCAGCGCGTGCCGTTCCTCGAGTTCGAGGTCACCCGGCTGGGGCTGGGTGTCATCGATGGTGTCGTTACTACGCAAAGCTATGTTCGTATCCAATCGTTGTAACGCCGTTGTGGCGCGAGTTCTTCCCTGGGATCGTGCCACGGGAACACGCTACGGGCACCCGAATTTCTGGGGCCGCGGCGGCCACCACGGCCCGGGGTGTCCCGTGTGCTCCTGTTGGCGTTCCTGTCGATATCTGTACCAACGCTCCACCCAGGGCCACTGTTCCCCAGGCCACAGTCCGGATCGTCGCGTTGACCGTCTTGGCGACGCACCGGTAACGTTAATTCCACATCACAGAACTTGATTTTGTATAGCGGAAGGTGTTGGTACTCATGGGCGCCACCAACGGGATCGAGGTCACCGGCCCCCGCCACGACCGCTACTCAGAGATCCTCACCCCGGACGCGCTCGAGCTCGTGGCACAGCTACACCGAGCCTTCGAGCCACGCCGGCAGGAGCTGTTGAGCGCCCGCCGGCGTCGCCAGGCGGAGATCTCGGCTGGCGGGAGCCTCGACTTTCTCCCCGAAACCAAGGACATTCGCGAAGACCCGAACTGGCGGGTCGCCGACCCGGCCCCAGGAATCACCGACCGCCGTGTCGAGATCACGGGTCCCACCGACCGCAAGATGACGGTCAACGCCATGAACTCCGGCGCGAAGGTGTGGCTCGCCGACTTCGAGGACGCCAATACCCCGCTGTGGGAGAACATGATCGAGGGGCAGCTCAATCTGCGGGATGCCCTGGACCGCCAGGTGGACTTCACCACCCCCGAGGGCAAGAGCTACCAGCTGCGGCCCGATGAGGACCTGGCGACCATCGTCGTTCGCCCCCGCGGTTGGCACCTGGACGAGAAGCACATCCTCGTCGATGGACAGCGGGTCGCCGGCGGCATCGTGGACTTCGCGTTGTACTTCTTCCACTGCGCCCGGCGCCAGCTCGACAAGGGCAAGGGACCCTACTTCTACCTGCCCAAGATGGAGAGCCATCTCGAGGCCCGGCTGTGGAACGACATCTTCAACCAGGCCCAGGACGCTCTGGGTATCCCCCGCGGCACGATCCGCGCCACGTGTCTCATCGAGACGATCCCCGCCGCCTTCGAGATGGAAGAGATCCTCTACGAGCTGCGCGAGCACTCCTCCGGTCTGAACGCCGGCCGCTGGGACTACCTGTTCAGCATCATCAAGACCTTCCGGGACCGCGGCAGTGAGTACCTGCTTCCCGAGCGCAACGCGGTCACGATGACCGCCCCCCTGATGCGGGCTTACACCGAGCTTTTGGTGAAGACCTGCCATAAGCGTGGTGCACACGCCATCGGCGGTATGGCCGCCTTCATCCCGAGCCGTCGGGACGAGGAGGTTAACCGGACCGCCTTCGCCAAGGTGCGGGAGGACAAGACCCGCGAGTCCGGCGACGGCTTCGATGGTTCCTGGGTGGCCCACCCCGATCTGGTTCCGGTCTGCCGCGAGATCTTCGACGCGGTCCTGGGTGAGTCCCCGAACCAGATCCACAAGCAGCGCCCGGACGTGTCCGTGTCGGCCAGCGACCTCCTGGCCGTCCAGGACACCCCCGGCGAGATCACCGAATCTGGGTTGCGCAACAACGTCAGTGTCGGGCTCCAGTATCTGGCCGCATGGCTCGGCGGGAACGGCGCCGTGGGCATCTTCAACATGATGGAGGACGCCGCGACCGCCGAAATCTCCCGCTCCCAGATCTGGCAGTGGATCCACTCCGGTGTCGCGCTCGCGGACGGGCCCACGGTCACCCCCGAGTTCGTGAACCAGGTGATCACCGAGGAACTTGACGCGATTCGTTCCGCAGCGGGATCCTCCTTCGACGCCGCCCGCTTCGACCAGGCGGTCACCCTGTTCAAGCAGGTGGCCCTGGCCGACGAGTACGCCGACTTCCTCACCCTGCCGGCCTACGAATCCATGCCCTGACCCGAGGCGACCCCATCTGCCTTGGTGGGTGTGGGGGGGGGGGGCGGC